>NZ_JAERJR010000009.1 GCF_018257515.1 Tatumella sp. JGM118 | reverse complement strand
CTGGAGCGGGAAACGAGACTCGAACTCGCGACCCCGACCTTGGCAAGGTCGTGCTCTACCAACTGAGCTATTCCCGCGCCGGCAACGACATAAATTCTTCATCGTTACGGGGTGCGAATTATACGAGAATAATTCCGCTACGCAAGCCCCGTTACCAATATTTTTGCAGCTTTTCGTCTGACTGACGATTAAAGCATCATCTTGTTGTCAGATTAGACAATTTTACTTAAAGGCTGAGGAAATTTTCCCGGTAGTAGCGTAATTCGGCTACTGACTCACGAATATCATCCAGTGCCTGGTGCGTTCCTGCTTTACGGAAACCTGGCAGAATTTCCGGTTTCCAGCGGCGGGCCAGCTCTTTTAATGTACTCACATCCAGAGCCCGATAATGGAACCATGCTTCCAGCTCAGGCATATACTTGTAGAGGAAACGGCGGTCCTGACCGATACTGTTCCCGCAGATCGGTGAGGCATTGGCGGGTACCCATTGTTTTAAGAACTCCAGCGTGGCAAGTTCTGCTGCACGGTCGTCGTACTGGCTCTGTTTAACCCGGTCCACCAGGCCGCTGCCGGTATGGGTACGAACATTCCAGTCATCCATCAGAGACAGTTGTTCGGCGGACTGGTGAACCGCAATCACTGGCCCTTCGGCAAGAATATTCAGGTCCGCATCGGTCACCAGCGTTGCGATTTCTATGATCCGATCCCTTTCCGGGTCCAGGCCAGTCATTTCGAGGTCAATCCAAATCAGATTGTTTTCACTTGCAGTTGCCATACACTCTCTCACCGTTGCTAAAATCGTCTATTGATGACTAATAATGGTATCATAGACGTTTTGTCCCGCCGGGCGAAGTCTGGCAAATCATGAGAGGAAGTGTGAGCAAAAATAAACTGTCAAAAGGTCAGCAGCGTCGTGTTAATGCTAACCATCAGCGACGCCTGAAAACACGACCGGAAAAAGCAGAGCCTGATGACAGCCTCTTTGGCGAGCCGGAAGAAGGTATTGTGATCAGCCGCTTTGGTATGCATGCCGATGTGGAAGACAGCACGGGGAATATTTTGCGGTGTAATATCCGCCGGACGATCCGTTCGCTGGTAACCGGTGACCGTGTGGTCTGGCGCGCCCCGCAGAGTGGCGCCGGGAAAGGCATTGTCGAAGCCGTTCACGAAAGAACATCGATGCTGACCCGCCCCGATTATTACGACGGTCTGAAGCCGATTGCCGCTAACATTAATCAGATTGTCATTGTGTCCGCAATTTTACCGGAGTTGTCGCTGAATATTATCGACCGCTATCTGGTGGCCTGCGAAACACTGGGAATAGCGCCACTGCTGGTGCTGAATAAGACCGATCTGCTGGATGATGCTGCGCGGGCCTTTGTGGACGAACAAATGGATATCTACCGCAGGATCGGCTATCCGGTATTAATGGTATCAAGCCACGAACGTCAGGGGCTGGCCCCTCTGGAGCAGGCACTGACTGACAGGATCAGTATTTTTGCCGGCCAGTCAGGGGTGGGTAAATCCAGCCTGCTTAACCGGCTGTTAGGGCTGGATGCGGCCAGTGAAGAGGAAATTCTGACCAACGATGTGTCAGATAACTCCGGTCTGGGCCAGCACACCACCACCGCCGCCCGGTTGTATCACTTCCCGCATGGCGGAGATGTGATCGACTCCCCGGGGGTCAGGGAGTTTGGTCTCTGGCATCTGGAACCGGAACAAATTACCCGCGGATTTGTCGAATTTGCGGACTATCTTGGTCACTGTAAATTCCGCGACTGCAAACATGATAACGATCCGGGGTGTGCAATACGTCAGGCCGTAGAAGACGGCAGGATTGACGAAGTACGTTTCGAAAGTTACCACCGTATTCTGGAAAGCATGGCACAGGTCAAAGTCCGGAAAAACTTTTCTGTCAGTGAGGACTAACTGACATACTGGCGGGATCGCCAATTTACCAGGGTCGCCTGAGTTGCGCCCGTTTTTTATCTCTATCTCGTGATAATGCCAGGAGGCAACATGCTCGAAAAATTCAAACTTGGCATCAATGCAGTTTTACCGAAAAAAGCGTTAACAGAACTGGCGGGCTGGGCTGCCAGCCGTCGCGGGGGCTGGCTGACCCGCTCGGTGATAGATCTGTTTGTCTGGTACTACAAAGTGGATATGTCTGAAGCGGTGAAGAAAGAAACGTCGGCCTACCCGACTTTTAACGACTTCTTCGTTCGTCCGTTAAAAGAGGGTGCCCGCCCGATAGATAATGATCCTAATCTGCTGATTCAGCCCGCAGACGGGGCCGTGAGTCAGGCCGGACGTATCGAAGAAAATCAGATCTTTCAGGCCAAAGGTCACCAGTACACCCTGGAGGCGTTACTCGCCGGGGATGAGCGCCGTGCCGCAGACTTTTACAACGGACAGTTTGTAACCACTTACCTGGCTCCGCGTGATTATCACCGTGTGCATATGCCGTGTAATGGTATCCTGCGCGAAATGGTCTACGTGCCGGGAGACCTGTACTCAGTGAATCCGCTGACTGCGCGTAATATCCCCAACCTGTTTGCCCGTAACGAACGCGTAATCTGCTACTTTGATACCGATTTCGGACCGATGGTCCAGATACTGGTCGGAGCGACCATTGTCGGCAGTATCGAAACGGTCTGGGCCGGCACCATTACGCCACCTCGCGAAGGGGTGATCAAGCGCTGGCACTACCCTGCCGCTGAGACGGATGGTGCAGTGGTACTGCTGAAAGGTGACGAAATGGGCCGTTTCAAACTCGGTTCCACGGTCATAAACCTGTTTGCAAAAAATAAAGTCATGCTGAGTGAATCTCTGGAAGCTGAAGCAAAAACCCGTCTGGGTCAGCCTCTGGCCAGTATCTTCTCTGACACTCCGTCAGTCAGTCCTGTCACTGAGTAAGCCCGGAGAACGATGACGTGCGCGTGATTGTGGCTTTACTGCTGAGCCTCGGGCTCAGCTTCTCACTGTATGCGGCCACGCCTCCGGATGCCGCACAGATAAAACAGGCGCTGGAAACGGCTAAGAGCAGTAAAGCCAGCCCGGCGCAGGCAGAACTGGTTCAGACGTTACAGACTGCCCTGGATTTTATCGATCAGCGTAACGCATCGATCGAACAGGCACGTCAGTATCAGTCTGTTATCGATAATTTCCCGAAATTATCCCGGGAATTACAGCAGCAAATTGTGTCGGTGGCGGATACCCCGAAAACGGTCAATCCGTCACTGAGCAGCAATGAGCTGGAGCAGGAGATTTTACGGGTCAGCAGTCAGTTACTGGAAGAAGGCCGTCAGGCCCAGCAGGAACAGGACAGGGTCCGTGAAATCAGTGATTCCATCACGCAATTACCCCAGCAGCAAACCGAGGCCAGACGGGCACTGACTGACAGCGATCGCCGTCTGCAAAGTCTTTCCGCCTCCGCCACCGCCCGTGGACAGGCCAGTGCCTGGGCACGGGAAACCGGCAACGCCGCCAGCAAGGCCCGCGTCAATGAACTGGAACTGGCTCAGCTGTCCGCGAGCAACCGCCAGGAACTGGCGCGCTTACGGGCTGAGTTACACCAGAAGACCATGACTCAGCTGGACAATTATCTGCAGGCACTGAGAAACCAGCTCAACACCCTGCGTCAGCAGGAAGCGCAACAGGCTCTGGAGCGTACCGAGCAACTGGCTGAAAACAGTGGCGAACTCCCGCCCGGTATCAGTGAACAGTTCCGTATCAACCGCGATCTTTCCAACGATTTGAATCAGCAGGCTCAGCGGATGGATCTGGTGGCTTCCCAGCAACGGCTTGCCGCCGGACAGACCTTGCAGGTCAGACAGGCGCTCAGCACACTGCGTGAGCAATCCCAATGGCTTGGTGAATCTAATCTGCTGGGAGAAGCACTACGTGCTCAGGTTGCCCGCCTGCCGGAAGTGCCGAAACAGCAGCAGATTGACAGTGAAATGGGTGAACTGCGGGTGCAGCGACTGCATTATGAAGATCTGCTGAGCAGACAAGGCAGTTTGCACTCACTGACTCAGGAGGATGGCACTCCCCTGACCGCCAGTCAGATACGTATTCTGGATGCGCAGCTACGTACTCAGCGTGAATTACTCGGTTCGCTGATCTCCGGCTGTGATTCGCTGATTCTGGAGATCACCAAACTTAAAGTGGCTAATACCCAGCTGCAGGATGCGCTGGATGACGTAAAAGATGCCACCCACCGCTATCTGTTCTGGACGGCGGATGTTGGCCCAATCACCTTCCATTACCCGCTACAGGTCGTCCAGGATCTGTCACGCCTGATTTCTCTGGATACCTTCGGACAGCTGGGTAAAGCCAGTATTATGATGTTTACCAGCAGAGAGACGATTATCCCGATCCTGGGGGCATTCTTCCTGGTCGTCATCAGTATCAGTTCACGCCGTCACTACCAGGCTTTCCTCGAGCGTTCGGCCGGCAAGGTCGGCAAAGTGACCCTGGATAAGTTCAGCCTTACCGTGCGCACCGTCTTCTGGTCGATTCTGGTGGCCCTTCCTCTGCCGGTGTTATGGGCGGCCCTCGGCTATGGGTTGCAGAATGCCTGGCCCTATCCTATCGCCGTGGCGATTGGCGACGGAGTCACCGCGACCCTGCCGGTATTATGGGCATTTATGATCAGTGCCGCCTTTGCCAGACCGCATGGGCTGTTTATTACGCACTTCCGCTGGCCGCAGGCCAGTGTCGCCAAAGCGATGCGCTACTACTCCCTGACGGTGGGAGTCATTGTGCCGCTTATTATGGTATTGATTACCTTTGATAACCTTGAAGACCGACAGTTTTCTGCATCGCTGGGCAGACTGTGCTTCATTCTTATCTGTATCTCTCTGACCGTCGTGACAAATGCCCTGAAACGGGCCGGCCTGCCGTTATATTTCGATCGTCAGGGCAACAGTAACAACATGACCAATACCATTCTCTGGGATGTGATGATGGCAATCCCTCTGATTGCTGCGCTTGCGTCCTGTATCGGCTATCTGGCGACGGCGCAGGCCCTGCTGGCACGCCTGGAGAGCTCGCTGGCCATCTGGTTTGTGCTGTTAGTGATTTATCATATTATACGTCGCTGGATGCTTATCCAGCGACGCAGAATTGAGTTTGACCGCGCACGTCAGAAACGCGCAGATATGCTTGCCAGCCGGGCCCGTAGCGGTGAAGAGGAAAAAGAACATAGCGGCTTCAGTACCGAGTCTTATGAAGTTGAAGAGCCCGTCATCGACCTCGATACCATCAGTGCCCAGTCTCTGCGGCTGGTGCGCTCCTTACTGACGCTGGTTGCTTTGGTATCACTGATCTTACTGTGGTCAGAGCTGCATTCTGCCTTCGCATTTCTGGAAAATATTCCGTTATGGGATGCCTCTTCGACGAGCGGGGAAAATATCCAGCCGGTAACTCTCGGCGCGGTGCTGATCGCTATTCTGGTACTGATTATCACCCTGCAACTGGTCAGAAATATGCCTGCCCTGCTGGAACTGGCCTTATTACAGCATCTGAGTCTGGCACCAGGCACAGGATATGCGATAACCACCTTAACCAAATATGTCCTGATGATTATCGGGGTAATGACGGCCTTCTCAATGCTGGGCATTGACTGGGCTAAACTGCAATGGCTGGTCGCCGCACTGGGCGTCGGATTGGGCTTCGGGTTACAGGAGATCTTCGCAAACTTTATTTCCGGCCTGATCATTCTGTTCGAAAAACCGATACGTATCGGGGATACGGTGACTATTCGTGAGCTGACCGGCACGATTTCAAAAATCAATACCCGCGCCACCACCATTACAGACTGGGACCGTAAAGAAATTATTGTGCCAAATAAGGCGTTTATCACCGAACAGTTTGTTAACTGGTCACTTTCTGATGCTGTCACCCGTGTCGTACTGACCATCCCGGCCCCGGCACATATCAACAGTGAACTGGTCACCGGGGTCCTGAAGCAAGCGGCAGATCGCTGCAGCTACGTGCTGAAAACCCCGCTGCCTGAAGCTTTCCTGGTGGATCTGCAGCAAGGTATTCAGCTCTTCGAATTACGGATTTACGCCGCAGAAATGGGCCATCGGATGCCGCTACGTCATGAGCTCCATCAGCTGATACTGAAAGGCTTCAAAGATAATAATATCGAAATGCCTTTCCCGCCTTTCCAGGTCCGTATGGAGAAAGTCAGCACGCCATTACCGGGCGCGCAGGGTACGCCGCAGGCGAAAGTTTATAAGTCCGGAGGGCTGTAAGAAAGGTGGCTCTGTGCGGCCCTGTACCGCACAGGGCCGGGCAGGATCAGCAGCGTTCGACAGGGAAAGCAATCACATCACTCAGAGAGTCGGCTTTTAACGCCAGCATAATCAGACGATCGATGCCTAACGCGACCCCGGAGCAATCAGGCAGACCATGCTCCAGTGCTGCCAGCAGTAACTGATCGATAGGCTGTTCAGGTAATCCTTTTTCTGCACGACGACGATTATCCTGTTCAAAGCGCTGACGCTGCTCTCTGGCATCGGTCAGTTCACGGAAGCCATTCGCGAGCTCAATTCCGCGGTAGTAAACCTCAAAGCGCTCCGCAACCCGATGATCTTCGGTGCTGATTTCTGCCAGCGAAGCCTGAGACGCTGGGAAGTGATAGACAAAAGCAGGTCTCTCCTGACCAATTTTAGGCTCCACACCCAGCATAAACAGCAGTTGCAGCAAAGTGTCGCGATCATCCTCGGATGCGGCTAAATCCCCCACCCCCAGTGTCGCGGCCACGGCAACCAGTGCCTCTTTTTCTGCGGTCAGGGGGTCGATATTCAGGCAACGTAAAAATGCCTGCTGATAAGATAATGTCTCCGCTTCACCACATTCCAGGATCTGTTGCAGCAGATCATCAACTTCGTTGATTAACCGGTACATATCATAATGCGGCCGGTACCATTCCAGCATGGTGAACTCAGGATTATGGTGTCGTCCTGCTTCTTCATTACGGAAACTGCGATTCATCTGGTAAATCGGACCGCTACCGGCAGCGAGCAGGCGTTTCATATGATACTCAGGGCTGGTCATTAACCATAAATCCAGCCCCTGAGACGCGCCCGGCCCGACAAACCGTGTTTTGAACGGCACAAGATGGATATCGGTGACGGTTGCCTGGCTCATCGCAGGAGTATCTACTTCAAGGACACCACGATCTGCAAAAAAACGCCGGATATCTGCCACTATCGCCGCACGTTTCAGTAGATTGGCAATCGGTGCACTCGGCTGCCAGTGTGTGGTTTCGTTCATTGTCGTACTCCCAGGATGACAAAAGTGGTGCAGTCTACATGCAACATCACCGACAAACAATGACGTCATGCAGGGACAATACTGTCCTTAAGGCAGAGGATAATTTTTGTTGTCCGTGTCGGTTACCCTGTCCGGCAGAAAAAGATACGAAGTTTCAACGGGGAAGCAGGCATGGCGGGCCAGGAGAATACAGGACAGGGAGACAGCCAACAGACTCATCCCCCTGAATAAAGGCGAGTGGCAGGTTACTGTGCTGTACGCTGAATGGCCTTCCCTCCAGCCTCAACATCTTCACCGACACCGCGGGTGGTATTACAGGCTGTCAGAACGGTAGAAAGCACAATTATCGGGATAAGAGCTAACACGCTTTTATATCGCATAGGGAGGTCCTCATCAAAGTCACGGCACCAGGGAGACAACACTGTAAGCATAGTCGTTTATTTGATAGTGCAGCAGGCCGGACAGTGAAGAAGCTCACATAATTAACTGATTAGCTTGCCACGCAGGAGAGGACATGGCCGGGGTGCGAAATATCGTCGCCAAAACCACGACAGGCATTACATCCGCCAGGAAGTGACGTGACCGCGCACGGGATAAAGACGGGGAGCAGACGGTTTTGCACCATCACACTCTTTGAGGGCACCCCCCGGGGAAGGAGGTGCCTGATATCACTTACTTCACGCGTGAAACGTATTCACCGGAACGGGTATCAACTTTGATGACTTCGCCAATCTGAACGAACAACGGAACTTTAACCACAGCGCCAGTGCTCAGAGTTGCTGGTTTACCACCGGTACCGGCGGTATCACCTTTCAGACCCGGGTCAGTTTCGGTGATTTCAGCTTCAATGAAGTTTGGAGGAGTGATCGCAATCGGGTTACCGTTCCATAAAGTGACGATACATTCCGCCTGGTCCTGCAGCCATTTCGCAGTATCACCGACCGCCTTCTCGTCAGCCGCCAGCTGTTCAAAGGTGTTGTTATTCATGAAATGCCAGAACTCACCGTCGTTGTACAGGTAAGTCAGAGTCACATCAACAACATCCGCACCTTCAGCAGAGTCGGTAGACTTGAAGGTCTTCTCGATCAGCTTGCCGGTCAGCAGGCGACGCATTTTAACGCGTGCGAATGCCTGCCCTTTTCCTGGTTTTACGAACTCACTGGCTTCAATGGCGTAAGGCTCGCCATCAATCATAATTTTAAGACCGTTACGAAAATCGTTGCTAGAATATGTTGCCATGAAGGCCCTCGACAAATATGGATACTGGACAAAGCCAAAAAAATGGCAAACATTGTAACCCTAAATACCCCCTCCAGAGAAGATTGGTTGCAACAACTTACGGAAGTTGTCACCGAACCTGATGAATTACTGAAGCTTTTAGATCTGGAGCATCTGCCGGCATTACAGGCCGGAGCCGGCGCACGCCGGTTATTTGCCCTGCGCGTCCCGCGGGCATTTATCCGTAAAATGGAAAAAGGCAATCCACAGGACCCGCTGCTGCTGCAGGTGATCACCCAACAGGAAGAGTTTATTTCCACGCCAGGCTACAGTACCGACCCGCTGGAAGAACAGCAAAGTGCTGTGCCGGGGTTGCTGCATAAGTACCGTAACCGTGCGTTATTACTGGTAAAAGGAGGCTGTGCGGTGAACTGTCGCTATTGCTTCCGCCGGCATTTCCCTTACCAGGATAATCAGGGAAATAAACGGAACTGGCAGGCCGCCCTCGACTATATTCGCCAGCATCCCGAACTGGATGAAATTATCTTTTCCGGCGGGGATCCGTTGATGGCAAAAGACCATGAACTGGACTGGCTGATCAGTGAGCTTGAGGCTATCCCTCATATTCTCCGGTTGCGTATCCATAGCCGGTTACCGGTCGTGATCCCGGACAGGATCACTCCGGGATTATGTCAGCGGTTATCCCTGTCGCGGTTACAGGTCATTATGGTAACTCACATCAACCACGCCAATGAGATTGACGCGGACTTAACGGAAGCGATGGCCAGGCTGAAACGTGCCGGGGTTCTGCTGCTCAATCAGGGGGTGCTGCTGAAAGGGATTAATGATAACGCAGCCACCCTTGCCGCCCTTAGTAATGCACTGTTTAACGCAGGGATCCTGCCCTATTATTTGCATGTGCTGGATAAAGTGCAGGGAGCGGCTCATTTCTACGTGTCTGATGAGGAAGCCCGAAAAATTATGCGCGAGCTGCTGGCGATGATCTCCGGCTATCTGGTACCGAAACTGGCCCGCGAAATTGGCGGTGAGCCCAGTAAGACCCCCCTCGATTTACAGCTCCGGCAGGACTGAGATAATCACTCGCTGATCAGGTTCAGCATGACTGGCAGTGAAAGGATTCAGGATACTGCCCGGCACGCCACATGGGGAGTGCGTGTACTGCGTGTTTCAGCAGTCCAGCCCCCCGGAGGCGTACCGGGCATTCAGGGTAGCTTTCTATGAGTCATCCGGGCACAGCCCGATCTACAAGGAGCTTTTATGAAAAGAGTCATGACCGTACTGAGCCTGTCAGTTCTCTCATTACTGACAATGAATGCGTTAGCCGCTGAAACCTGTAACGACAAACGCGTTGCGATTGAAAAAGAGATAGGATACGCGCGCCAGCACAATAATCCCGGCAAACTGGCGGGATTAGAAAAGGCATTAGATCAGGTGAATCGCCATTGCTCTCCGGAATCGGTTCGCCAGGATATCCATGCACAGATCGAAAAGCTGCAGAAAAAGCAGTCTGAAAAGCAGGATGATCTCAAACAGGCAGAACAGAAATTACAGCAGGCGATCAGCCGGGGTAATAAAGATAAGATCAGGAAATATCAGGATAAAGTGGCTGAGAAAAAACAGGATCTCCGCACCCTTAACCGCCAGCTGGACCAAAGCCGTACTGACTTATCGGCACTGAAATAAGCCTTCTCCCGCAGGCAGAGCCTGATAGCTCTGCCTGATCCTTTGGCTTCTGTCCGGAGACCTCAGGAAGGGATTAAGGGCATTTGTAGATCTGACCCGACATTTTCGTCGCCAGAGGGACAAAATTAGAGATCACTGAAAGGCCCGGTGTGCTGGCACCATAGATAACGTTACCGCCCATTGCCGCCGCTCTGTTACGGAGATCGTTCGCGGCACCCCGCATAGAACTCCCTCCTTCCGTTCCCTGATTCGATAACCAGTTACTTTGTTCACCGGTTAAGGTGCCCAGGAACTGACACTGCGCGGCAGGTTGTTCATCAACAAACCGCACATCCTGGCCGCCTGATGTCAATTGATTACCGGCAGTACTGCATCCCGTCAGTATTGCAGCCGCAAAAAAGAGTGCCGCAGAGATTTGTAAACGCATTATTCTTCCTCATTATTATTCATCATGCCAGTCACCGCTCAGGTGGCAACTATCTGTCCGAAGAGAGTGAAATATAATCTGCAAAGACATATTACACCATAGCATCGGCTAAATTAAAAAACCTGGCGGCAGATGCGCTCTGCCGGAAGTGTTTCCATCCCCAGGATTTCTCTTCGTATTTACTGTCTGCAGACTAAAAAAAAACCCGGCTCCTTAGAGCCGGGTCTGCAGACTACGAGCAAACGGCAGAGGTTAATCCTGCCGTCCGGGGGAATTACATCATTCCGCCCATTCCGCCCATGCCACCCATACCGCCGGCAGCACCTAAGTCAGCTTTTTCTTCTTTTGGCAGGTCAGTCACCATACATTCGGTGGTGATCATCAGACCAGCAACAGATGCAGCGAACTGCAGCGCTGAACGGGTGACTTTGGTTGGGTCCAGGATACCGAAGTCGATCATGTTGCCGTATTCTTCAGTCGCAGCGTTGTAACCAAAGTTACCTTCACCGTGTTTCACTTTATCAGCGATAACTGATGGCTCTTCACCGGCGTTGGCGACGATCTGACGCAGAGGAGCTTCCATCGCACGCAGTGCAACACGGATACCTACGTTCTGGTCTTCGTTCTGCCCGGTCAGGTCAGCGATCTGTGCAGCTACACGTACCAGAGCCACACCACCACCAGCAACAACGCCTTCTTCTACAGCAGCACGGGTCGCGTGCAGCGCATCTTCAACGCGTGCTTTTTTCTCTTTCATTTCAACTTCAGTCGCGGCTCCGACTTTCAGTACGGCAACACCGCCTGCCAGTTTAGCCACACGTTCCTGAAGTTTTTCTTTATCGTAGTCAGAAGTGGCTTCTTCGATCTGCTGACGGATCTGGGAAACACGACCGCCGATAGCGGTTTCTTCGCCTACACCATCGATAATGGTGGTGGTATCTTTATTGATAACAACACGCTTAGCCTGACCCATGTCTTCCAGGACAGCTTTTTCCAGTTCCATACCGATTTCTTCGGAGATAACAGTACCTCCGGTCAGGATAGCGATATCCTGCAGCATGGCTTTACGACGGTCACCAAAACCAGGGGCTTTAACCGCAGCCACTTTCACGATACCACGCATGGTGTTAACCACCAGCGTTGCCAGTGCTTCACCTTCGACATCTTCAGCGATGATCAGCAGAGGCTTACCGGCTTTAGCAACGGCTTCCAGTACCGGCAGCAGTTCACGGATGTTAGAGATTTTCTTATCAGCTAACAGGATGAACGGGCTTTCCAGTTCAACGGCACCGGTTTCCGGCTTGTTGATGAAGTAAGGAGACAGGTAACCACGGTCGAACTGCATACCTTCAACCACGTCCAGTTCGTCCTGCAGACCGGTACCTTCTTCAACGGTGATAACGCCTTCTTTACCCACTTTTTCCATCGCCTGTGCGATCAGGGTACCGACGCTTTCATCAGAGTTTGCAGAGATAGTCCCTACCTGAGCAACCGCTTTAGAATCTGAACAAGGCACAGACAGCGCTTTCAGTTTTTCGACGGCAGAGATAACTGCTTTATCGATACCGCGCTTCAGGTCCATCGGGTTCATACCCGCGGCAACAGCTTTCAGACCTTCATTAACGATAGCCTGAGCCAGAACGGTCGCAGTGGTTGTGCCATCACCGGCAGCATCGTTTGCTTTAGAGGCAACTTCTTTTACCATCTGCGCACCCATGTTCTCGAACTTATCTTCCAGTTCGATTTCGCGGGCAACAGAAACACCGTCTTTAGTGATAGTCGGTGCACCAAAAGATTTATCCAGGACCACGTTACGGCCTTTCGGGCCCAGGGTAACTTTTACTGCATCTGCCAGTACGTTAACACCGCGCAGCATTTTTACGCGCGCGTCATTACCAAATTTTACGTCTTTAGCTGCCATTTGAGATTTCCCTTAAATTTATTTAAGTTAGTGGAATGGGTTGCCCGGTTACTCAGTAACAACGGCCAGGATATCGTTTTCTGAAATGATCAGGACTTCCTGATTATCAATCTTCTCAGTTTTAGCGCCGTAGCCTTCGTTAAAAATGACAACATCACCCACTTTCACATCCAAAGGTTTCACTTCACCGCTTTCAAGGATGCGGCCATTGCCTACGGCCAGAACTTCACCACGCGTAGATTTACCCGCAGCAGAACCGGTCAGAACGATGCCGCCAGCAGATTTAGCTTCTACTTCTTTACGCTTGACGATAACGCGATCATGCAATGGACGAATAGTCATTTGATAGCTCTCCTTCGAAATGCTCAGTCACAGGTTGTTTAGGGTTGAATACCGGCCCGGGGGCATCGGCTTCGTGCATTCAGAGATAAGGCCTTAAAGGAGGGCTTTCAAGTGGTAAAAAAAAATATTTTTTATTTTGTCGGCAGTCGCCACATTCCGGGTGTACAGCAGCAGGATATCCGGATTTTCAGCCAGTTACATAAAACAAAACACTGAGCAGAGGGCGGAAAACGAAAGAAGATGTAAGGGGGTGGATACGGGGGCTATTCAGACACACAGCCCCCTGCTTTCCGGGACTTAACGGGGGTGAGAGGATGAATCGTCTTTATGTTCGATAACGTCGTACTCTTTACGCTCAAATTCCCCTTCCATGGTAAAGCCATTCGGTTCAGCAGTTCCGCCACGTCTGACCTTCAGGTAAGGCATTAGCTTCAGGGTCAGATGCTTTTGTACCGGAGGCAATAACAGCAGCAGACCGAGGAAGTCAGTAAAAAAGCCAGGCAGAACTAACAGGATACCGGCAATCAGCAACGAAACACTTTTCGTCATTTCAGCCGCCGGATTTTCCTGCCGCAACATTTTTTCCTGTAATAGTCTGAAATTCTTCATCCCCTGATGCTTCACCAGCGAAATACCGATAGCGGAAGTAAAAATCACCAGTACCATGGTCATTAACACGCCCACCACGTGAGCGACCTGAATAAATAATGAAATTTCAATCCAGGCGAGTAAGAAAAAAGCAATAAACGGTAACCAGCGCACGGCGGTCTCCTGTCAGTTGGCCTCCTGCTCCCGGGCAGGACGACGAAAATAGATAACATCACAAAGATGGAATAATGAAGATGGGTATAATAAAAAGTGATTTCAACCAGCAGGCAGAAATTCGTTATAACTAACCCCTGATTCTGCCGGAACGTCATTAACGTTAAAGTTTGCGTCTAATGCAGAACATTTTTTTGCCACCATGTAAAAAATAAGTGACCTGTGTTGCTTATTTATAACATAAACCGGATATGATCGTGCAGCACGGATCATATACGGATAAAATTCCGGGACCAGGCACTCTTAACACACACGATCACGTCACCTGTGTTCATTGCCTCCGGCAAGACAGTCACTCTAAGAAGGTTACCATGGTTAACAACATTCGTATCGAAGAAGACCTGCTCGGCATGCGTGAAGTTCCTGCGGATGCTTATTACGGAATTCATACGCTACGGGCGATAGAAAATTTTTATATCAGCAGCAGTAAAATCAGTGACATCCCCGAGTTTGTTCGCGGAATGGTGATGGTGAAAAAAGCCGCGGCCCTGGCCAACAAAGAGCTGCAAACCATTCCACGCCACATTGCCGACCACATTATCCAGGCCTGTGATGAGGTCCTGAATAACGGAACCTGTATGGATCAGTTCCCTGTCGATGTCTATCAGGGAGGGGCCGGGACCTCGGTGAATATGAATACGAATGAGGTACTGGCGAATATCGGCCTTGAGCTGATGGGGCATAATAAAGGGGAATATCAGTATCTTAACCCTAATGACCACGTCAATATGTGTCAGTCAACCAACGATGCCTATCCGACCGGATTTCGTATTGCCGTCTACAACTCTGTGCTGAAACTGGTCGATGCCATTAACGCACTGGCTGACGGCTTTCAACGTAAAGCGATTGAATTTAAAAGTATCCTGAAAATGGGGCGCACGCAGCTTCAGGATGCCGTTCCGATGACCCTCGGTCAGGAATTTAATGCCTTCAGTATTCTGCTGAAAGAAGAAACCCGCAGCATTCTGCGTACCGCTGAACTGCTGCTTGAGGTTAACCTCGGGGCGACCGCTATCGGGACCCGGCTGAATACCCCGGACGGCTATCAGCCGCTGGCAGTAAAGTATCTGGCCCAGGTCAGTCGCCTGCCGGTCGTTGCCGCTGAAGATCTGATTGAAGCGACCTCCGACTGTGGCGCTTACGTGATGGTACATTCCTCCCTTAAGCGGCTGGCGGTTAAAATGTCGAAGATCTGTAATGATCTGCGTCTGCTCTCTTCCGGCCCCCGCGCGGGATTAAACGAAATTAACCTGCCACAGCTTCAGGCCGGTTCTTCCATTATGCCCGCCAAGGTCAACCCGGTAGTCCCTGAAGTCGTCAACCAGGTCTGTTTTAAAGTCATTGGTAATGATATTACCGTCACGATGGCGGCAGAAGCCGGGCAATTGCAGCTCAACGTGATGGAACCGGTGATTGGACAGGCACTGTTTGAATCGGTCTCTATCCTCAGTAATGCCTGCTTTAATCTGCTGGAAAAATGTGTCGGCGGGATCACCGCAAACCAGCAAATTTGTGAATCCTATGTCTTTAACTCTATCGGGATCGTGACCTACCTGAACCCGTATATCGGCCACCATAATGGCGATATCGTCGGTAAAATCTGTGCTGAAACGGGTAAAAGTGTCCGGGAAGTCGTTCTGGAACGGGGACTGCTCAGCGAAGCCCAGCTGGATGATATTTTCTCGGTTGAAAACCTGATGCATCCGGTTTACAAAGCAAAACGCTATACCGAAGATAGCGAGTAATACTATCAGGGCCTGCACAGGCCCTGTCTTTTCCCTGCCCGTGCCATTCTGTGGCTACGCGGTTCTGTACTGATGAAAAATAGTGCTATCATGCCTGACCGTTTCAGGAGTGAGTCATGAAAACATCAGACGCTGTCATTGTGTTATGCACCACACCCGATAAAGCTTCCGCAACCACTCTGGCTGAATGCGCTATCCGTAGCCAGTTGGCGGCCTGCGTGAATATCCTCCCCGGGATGACATCTTATTATCTCTGGCAGGATAAGCTTGAATGCGCCGAAGAGTGCCAGCTTATCCTGAAAAGTAATACCGAACATCAACACGCCTTACTGTCACTGCTCAAACAGGCTCATCCCTATGATGTCCCTGAATTGCTGGTGATCCCTGTCCAACACGGAGAGAATGAGTACCTGTCATGGTTGCACGCATCGCTCGCCTGATTGTTCTGGCACTGACATTATTCAGTCTGCAAACTCAGGCTTCATTATTCAGTGGCCCCGCCACATCCCCCCATTTTGTGACGGTGGATCAGGCCTTCGGTTTCGACTTCAGTCAGAACGGCAATCAGTTACTGCTGAAATGGAACATCAAACCCGGGTACTATCTTTATCAGCAAAAAATCACTCTGACCGCCAGCCAGGCCGGTATCACTCATATCGCGATGCCCGCCGGTCAGCCCCACGAAGATGAATTTTTTGGTAAAAGCCAGATTTACACTCAGGATCTCCGGGTGCCGGTTTCACTGCATGATATCGGGCCTGCAGCCAGCCTGACCGTCAGTTACCAGGGATGTGCGGCGGCAGGATTCTGTTATCCTCCGGAAACCCGGAATGTCCCGCTCTCTCAGACCAGCCCTTCCGGTGCCGTCGCCACGACAGTTACGCCAGCCGTCACGGCCGGCACACTGAGTGAACCGGCCCGACAGGCAACACATCTGCCTTTTTCCCCCCTCTGGGCGCTGCTGATTGGTATCGGCGTGGCCTTTACTCCCTGTGTCCTCCCTATGTATCCGCTGATCTCGGCGATTATTCTGGGGGACCGGCGTACTATTCGCAGCTCACGTATCTTTCTGCTGGCGTTTATTTACGTCCAGGGGATGGCGCTGACCTATACGCTGATGGGCATGGTCGTGGCGGCCGCGGGTTTACGTTTTCAGGCCGCCCTGCAAAGCCCTGCAGTTTTGCTGACGCTGGCCGGGGTTTTTATCCTGCTGGCGCTCTCCATGTTCGGGGCGTTTACACTGCAATTGCCGTCCGCGTTACAAACCCGGCTCACTCTGTGGAGCAACCGGCAAAAAAGCGGCTCGCTGGCCGGGGTCTTTCTGATGGGAGCGGTGGCTGGATTAATCTGCTCCCCCTGCACCACGGCGCCGCTGAGTGCCATCCTGCTCTATATTGCCCAAAGCGGTAATCTGCTGGCCGGCGGTGGAACGCTCTATCTGTACGCTCTGGGGATGGGCCTGCCGCTTATACTGGTCACACTGTTCGGCAACCGGTTACTGCCGAAAAGTGGTCCCTGGATGCAGGCCGTCAAAGAGGGGTTCGGGTTTGTCATCCTGGCACTGCCGGTGTTTCTTATTGAACGTGTGGCTGGGGATTTATGGGGACTGCGTCTCTGGAGTCTGCTCGCTGTCGCATTTTGTGGCTGGGCCTTTAGTCTGAGCCTCAAAAGTCACAAGAAGGGTATGCGTGTCCTGCAGATAGTCTGGTTAGGGGTGGCGATAATCGCCGCACGTCCGCTTCAGGACTGGGTATTCCCTTCTGCATCGCCGGGGGCCCTGAGCGCAGACAGCCGTGAACTGCCTTTCGACGATGTCAGCACGATTGCCCGACTCGACCAGCGTCTGCAGCAGTCTCAGGGGAAGATCACTATGGTGGATCTCTATGCTGACTGGTGTGTAGCCTGTAAAGAGTTTGCCAAATATACCTTCACTGCCCCGGAGGTCGCGCAGCGCCTGACACAGTATCAACTGCTGCGGGCCAATGTGACGGCTAACAGCGCACAGGATAATGCCCTGCTCAGCCATCTGAAAGTGCTGGGGCTGCCCACATTGCTCTTTTTCGATGCCGAAGGTCAGGAAATCCCGGGCTCACGCGTCACCGGATATATGAATGGCCGGGAGTTCGCGGCGCATTTACAAAAACTTCAACCCTGATTACTCTGACGATACCGGCACAAGCCGGTATCGCTTTTTTGGAGGTTCGTGTGTCACCGGAAAACATATCTGAACAGGTATTACATTTGCTCGAACAGCAGGGCTTCGCTGCCGCAGGGACTCTGAAGCAGCAACTGAGTGAACGCGGGATAACAGTCGGGGATACCGATGAGGAGCAGCTGATGCGCGATGCCCTCGCATTCCACGGGCAGCAAATTAGCGGGTGGCGTCAGAGCATCCGCCAGGACAGTTCACTGACCACCGGCCAAAAAATACTTAAGCGTTACGATCTGTTATCAGAACACGTCCAGCGCGGTCGCTTCCCGGGATGCCTGTTTATTGCGGCTTGCAGTGCTTTTCCTGCGCCGCACCATCCTATCCATCAGGAGGCCGAAAAACAAAAACAGGCATCATGGCAGTATACGCATCAGTACCTTTTGTCCCTGGAAACCGATAACCCGACCATGGTCACCGACCAGCTGGAACTGATACTGGAGGGTTGTCTGAGCAAACTTCTGGTGAAACGAAATTTACAGGACATCGCCATCGCCCGCCGTCTGGCTGAGGATATTTTGCAGGTCGCGCTGTGCCGTAAAAACGGCGCGCTGGGATAACAGCGTAACCGGCAGAAGCTAATGGTAGCCAGCCCCTGCCCCGGCTGACGTTGATGAGATGATCTTTTCAGGCAGCTCATCGCTGAAAGACAGCAAGCGTTGACGCCGTATCAACGCGATGACCGGCCGGGCATAAATTGATAGCGGTAACGGGTGAGCAGACCCGCGACCCGGCGTAAAAAACAGCAATCCTGTGCATTTTGTCTATTAAGCAGACAGTCAGTGCCTTTTTCTGTGTTTGTCAGGTAAAAAGAGTTGACGTCTCAGGGCCATTACGGTTTAATGCGCCCCGTTGCCCGAATAGCTCAGTCGGTAGAGCAGGGGATTGAAAATCCCCGTGTCCTTGGTTCGATTCCGAGTTCGGGCACCACTCTTTCTAAGGCCTCGCTGAAAAGCGGGGCTTTTTCGTTTCTGCCCTTCGCTATGCGGGCGGATAACGCCCCTTTTGACGCCAGCTCCCTGTTGTCCTTTTCTGCGGTATCGGCCCCTGCGCCGGTGATATCGCTCTCTGCCTGATTTTCTTTGCCAGACATCTCCCTGCTGACATACCTTATCAGCAACCTCAGCGAGCATGACCCGGATCATCGCTGCCCACGCCCGGTACATTGCGTGACGACACAGCGGATAAGCCGTAATCGATGCCGGTGCCAGCCACCCTCTGTACGACGATCAGCTTATCCTCGTGAGACTGCGGCACCGCACACCTGGCGATGCCAAAACATGACCGGTAATATCCGTGACTCTTCACACCTGAATGAAATTCACATCTGAAATTCATACCCGAAATTTGTGTCTGAATGAGAAAACCCTCATGACCGGATTACGCCGGGTTAATAGTTTCATTCACTGGTGTTGCTGCAAGGCAACTTCACTGATCACGAATTCTTTGAAACGTTTAATCCCTTGCTGAATCTCTTCTCCACTCAACAGGCTCGAGGAAAGCCGCAGAGAACGTTCTCCGCCCTTTTCAAGGTAGAAGTCCTGCATCGGGGTCCATAAGATGCCAAACCTTTGCGCACTGCGCTCAAGAGCTGCAGCATTAGCCAAAAATGGCACATTCACCACCGTAAAAAATCCCCCGTCAGGCAGATTCCAGTTCACTTCACGGGAAAGGTCAGAAGCATCAGAAAAATTGTCATGCAGCGCCTTCGCTAAGGTCAAAAGATTATCACTGTAACGTTTAATGTTGCGGCGATTACGCGTCGTCAGTCTGCAATCGGATTGAAGTAACATGCCGCCGATGACTGCCTGCGCTATGGGGGGAGTGTTAACTGTCAGCATACTTTTAACGGAAGAGAATACATCGCTGATACGCTTGCCACCGGCAAAACCTTCGACGTGCTGATCTGCATATAAATAGCCGATACGGGCCCCCGGAAAACAGGTTTTAGAAAAAGACCCGACATAAATGACTCGTTTTTCACTATCCAGCGATTTCAGGGTGGCAACGGTGGCAGAGCCTTCACGGGCAAATAAACCATAGGGATTATCTTCTAAAATATATAACTTATGCTCACTGACATAGCGTAATAGTGCCAGCCTTGCTTCCAGCGACAGACAGACGCCTGAGGGGTTGGCATACCCCGGCACCAGATAAAGCAGAACCGGATTTAACCCCTCTTTTCGGGCAGACTCGCAGGCTTCTGCTACGCTCTTCACCTCCAGGGTACCATGAGTTTCTTTCACGGGGACGATAGTAATATCCAGGAGTCTGGCTGCCCCCACAATACCCACATAACAGGGTTCCGGTACCAGCACAACATCCCGCGTTGAAGTACAGAACACTCGCAGGGTAATTAACATAGCTTCCTGTGCACCTACCGTGACCACAATATCATCCGGATCCGCAATTATCCCTTCATCGTTCGCTAAATGCCGGGCAATAAGCGGTTGGATAATCCCGCTGGTTTTACCATACTGAAATAAAACGCGCGCAATTTCACGCTCGCTGTAATTCAACTTCCGGCGAAGATAATCAATATAAGTCTCAAGATACTGACTGAGTAATTCATGATTGAAATCATCCTCAAGAGGCCGCCCTGGTGCAAACGATATAGCCTCCGGGTACCTACCGCAGATCTCATTTAAAAAACTCATGGCCAGCAGTGAATCATGATGCAGTGCATCAAATAATTGATAATGCTTAATGGAGGAATCCCGCATGATTACTCCTTCCAGATTGTCGGGCAAAATTCCGGATCGGCATAATCCGGACGGCCATGACTATCTTTTGCAACGACAAAATCATGGTTGTAACTATTCAGATCCCCATCTGCGTTATAGGATTCCACCCAGTGGTTATCTCCGGGTTGTAAGTGTAATGAAATAGCCCGCCGGGGATACTCCGCCAGGTTAGCCCCGCTGCCATGATAAATTCTGCAATGGTGAAAACTCATCTGTCCTTTTTTGATATTCATAGGGATTTTTTTAATCTGAGCATGATTATGTTCGGCATTCGCCCGCAGGATCTCTTCAAGTTCAGCAATTTCCCTCTTCGCAAAATGGTTATTCACACTACTGTCATGGGGGAGTTCTTCCCATAAATGGCTACCGTCAATCATAGTGATGGTGCCATTTTCCTCAGTACAATCATGGAAAGTGATAAATGCCGTGAGCATCTCTGAAGATGAGCTTGTGCTCCAGTAATGTTTATCGAAATGCCACGGAACAATGTTACTCAGTTCCTGCGCATTAGCCGGTTTGTAGATCATCGTACTTTGATATATACGAATCTCTTTACTACCCGAAAGTTTTGCTGCAACCGCACCTATCAGTGGCTTTTTTAATATTCTGCCGATACTGTGACTTTCATAAGCAATATAGTCATGGTGACGTTGCACATCGCCATCTTTTTTCTCCCAGTAAGCCAGGTTGCCCGGGCGTGAAGGAAGCAACCTGTCCGGTCCCCGTCGATAAAAATAATCACTCGCATTTTTCAGTTGTGTGATTTCCTCTTCGGTCAATAGCGGCTTACTGATATACCATCCATGTTTTTTATAATGCTTTACCTCTTCATCCGTGGGTAATAGCGATATTTCTTCTTCAGTGAGCACATAGACATTCCGGATCATCATCTCCCTCCGACATGAGTCGCCCGACAGGCATTATTTCTTGTGATTATCTGCGGCGAGGAACCCACCTTTAGCCCAGTTTTCATGGCTCGCTTCGGAAAAAAATATTTGCACCGCCTCCGGGGGGATGTCATAGACCGAGACAAAAACCGCGGTGAGTTCTTTCGCTAATCTTCTTTTTAAATCAACTGAACGGGGTGACTGCTGAATAGTAATCACAGGCATAATATTTCCCTCCTGAATAGCGTTTAAAAAGTATCGTTATCTTCCAGCTGTTTAAATAAATCTGAGACATTTTGTTCTGAAAAACCGTCTGTCGTTTCATTTCTTTCAATAAATTCCAGCATCACGCCTGATTCCGGACAACGCTGAGTGAAGCGCTGGGTTAATCCGGGTCCTTTTATAATTTTCGTATTAAAACGTAAGCCGTTATTTTCCAGTGACTCACATACGGCTTCACAATTTTCGACTTCAATCGCGATATGCTGTGCCCCGGGACCAAATTCGTTGATAAAACGGGTTATTTGGGAGTTTTCATCGGTTCCCTGTAGCAGCACAAACTTCACCGGCCCCGCCATCATTACCGCAGAAACCATTCCGCTCTCACTTCCCTTTGTGGTCATACGTTCAGTCAGTTCAAACCCCAGGTCAGTATAAAAAATAATACTCTTCTCCAGTTCACGGACGGCAATGGCAACATGATCAATTTTACGTGCATATCCAGCGATCCCCTGTGGAATATTACCGGGAATGACATTTTCAGAGTTATTCATTGATTAAACTCTCCCTGCCTGGGGTTAAGAAAAATATGAGGTGCCAGCCACAGATAATCACGATTGATATCCTTCAGTGCCGGACATCCACAGATATGCATGGTTCGTTGTAAATCATCCATCAGCTGACTCAGAAGTTCCTGTACTCCTTGCTGACCATAAGCACTAAGTGCCCAAAGAACCGGCCGTCCGATAGCGACAGCATCAGCCCCTAAGGCCAGAGCCTTAAAAATATCCACACCCGTGGCGATACTTCCGTCGATGATTAACGGCACTCGCTGCTGAATAATTTCTGCTACTGCTGGTAAGGTGGTAAAAGGCGACAGGTGATAATCTAATTGCCGTCCGCCATGGTTTGAAAGATAGAGTGCGTCTATTCCGTATTCGAGAGCTAACGCGGCATCCTCAGGGTGTATGATACCCTTCAGCACCAAAGGTAAGGCAGTATGGTCTCTTACCCATTGAATATCGCGCCAGCATAGAGAGGGATCGAGTGTACCTGCAACAAACCCCGCAAGTTGTGAAGGCTCATCCCCGACAGAAGGATAACGATGGGGAAGAAAATTATTCTTCCTGTCACGTAATCTGTTTCCCATGACAGGCATATCGACGGTTAATACGAATGCAGAGGCACCTGAACTCTCCGCTTGCCGTATTTTTTCCAGTGTTTTCTCTCTGTCCTGCTGAATATACAGTTGTTGCCACAGGATTGCGTGTGTTTCACAGGCAACGTCAGTGACTGAAAAGTCACTCATGCTGCTAAGAATATAAGGAATAGTGAGCGCCGCACTGGCCCGTGCTGTCGCTAACTCTCCCTCAGGATGGGCCAGGGTATGATGGGCCGTGGGAGCGATAAAAATCGGCGCCGGAAGTGGGGTATGCCCGGTCAGCGCTGAGAAGGTATGACTTGAAATATCAGGTTTCTGCACCCCTCGTAATATACGTGAGATCAACTTAATTGCGCTTAAAGCGTCGGAGTTAGCTTGTTTTCCTGCTTCGTCACCTGCTGCGCCGGTGAAAAAATCGTAAACATCGGCGGTGAGTTTTCTTTGTGCAACCCCTTCCCACTCTCTGACACTCACCGGAAAGCGCATAACCCCTCCTTAAGCAACTCAAGTTTTACATACACAATACACATTGTTTACAAATGATCAATAATTAACCACAGGTAATCTTCCGGGGAATTGTTTATGTGTGTTTTTTAATTTTTTACCTGCGCCGTCCTCACTGTCACTGCTCTATACGACAGAGAGTCTATTGATCATTTTGTGATACGCCCTCTACGCCAGAAAAAATCTTCTGTGACGAATGGCAATACGTTATACGTCAGGGAGCGTTATACGCCAGGGAGCATAGACAGAGCATCCTGAATCCCCGGGGGCGCTGCGGACACCCGTGGGGTAAGTGGGGCAGGATAAGCAACCGTCCGCCCTTCACTGGTCTCTCCGCAGGAGCATGGTACTGAGGCGTTCCCCTGCCAGGCTCCTTACCCGGCCCCGTCTGTCGGCCGGATAGTGATCCGCGCGGGCCAGGCAGGCGATAAATGACCGCGTCACATACGGTTTTTCGGGCTTCCGTTTTGTACAACAGTCGTGAATTCCCCCGGTCTTATTATTCAGTAAGTAATTCTGGTATCTGTTATTAATATTTATCAATCTTCCTTCCTTTTCCGGGATATTCGCCAGTATGACGTTCAGGAAAAAATAAGACTCTCAGGTCTGAAGTTACGGTTCAACCGCCATAGCAACCTGTTATTATGCGATGTCATCACGCTCTGTCTGCTGAAAGTCCCCTATCGCCTTCGTTCTGTTATCTCCTGACCGGAACGTATTATTCTTACGATTAACCTCCGATCAATATTAAATAAAACTACATAGCCAGCTTAATATTTCCGATGACATCATTTATCTGCCATCAGATAAGAGTTGTCTTAATTTCCGGAATAAAACCGGCGGGAGGAGGGAGTGTCATGTCTTTATTTACTGTTTGAAAAAATCCGAATAAGCGACTGTTTTACAAAAGTAAAAAATTATTTCCGGATTTATAAAAACATTAAATCATCGTTTTCACCTATCAATAAAACTATTTCTAATCAGACAGCCTGCATAAAAAGAGAATATGACTGGCTTTTAATAGCCATTCACAAATAATCCGGAGACAACCTGAGCATGCCGACTTCAGGGAAAAAAGCCAGGATGGATAGTCAAATCCGATCAGCACTGCTGATGATGAAAAATAAAAAACGGGTGATTTACCTTTGCTCTTTACCGCTATTTTTCCCGCTGACCGGCCAGGCTGATAATTATGACAGGATGGTCATTCAGGCCCGGGAAGGTAATTCTACCGAACTCCTGAACTACCTGGCTGAATATTCCACACAACGGACACTGACGGCCAATGAAATTGCCGACTGGCTGCAGGTCGCCGGATGGAATAATAATGATCTTCTGGTACAACAGATACGTGATAAATATTCTTTACGCAGCGATCTCCCTGCCCGTGCCTATGCGGCTATCGCTTCGGCCGAACGTAACAGGAAACAGTGGGCGAGGGCAATTCACTACTGGGATCTCGCCCTGCGTCAATCCCCGGGTAATGCCGATTACCTTAAAGCAAAATCAATGACAGAAGCGGATGCCGGTCAGTACCGTTCAGCAGCAGAGACCGCTTCGCTGTTACGTCATCAGCCCTCTCAGATACCGTACCCGTTAGCCTTAGCGTATCTCCGGACCCGTGAACAAAAACCTTATGATGCGTTGTTCTACACAACTCAGGCAGAACAACTGGCGCCGGAGGATCCGGAGATCAAAAAAAACCTGACCGGTCTGTACTCTGCCACTCGCCTTGCGCTCCCTGCGTTACAAAATGCTGAACAACTCGCGTTACCTCCGGCTGTCCTGCGGGAGAAAGAACTCGATTATGCCGCCGGACTGGTGCGTAATGCATTAATCCCTGCCTCTGATGAAAAAAATCGTTTCCGGACTGCAGACTATGCACTGCAGTATTATCACCAACGACTGACCGCATGGCGTGACCTGCCCGCCGCGAGGGAGCAGCGATTACGGGCCAGGATCGACCGGCTGGGTGCGTTTCTGGCCCGGGAGCAATATGACGAGGTGATCCGCGACTACCGCGAAATCATCGGCCAGGGCCACACCATTCCGGATTACGCGAAGCCCTGGGTCGCTTCTGCCCTGCTTGCCCGCCAGCAACCTGCCCATGCCAGGGCCTTATATCCGCGGATATTACCGGACCCGGTCGCGGATGATCAGGTAGAAACACTGTTTTATTCGATGACAGAAAACAGCGATTATCCGGCCGCAGAACAATTACTGGCCAGGCAGTCAGCCCATACGCCATGGAAAAAAAATGTCTGGGGCCTGCCCGTGCAGGAGCCCAACGATGCCTGGCTGAGTCTGCAGGCGCTCAATATCGATTATCTGTTAGCCACCGGCGATTATCCCGCGGCTCTGAACACCAGTCGCCGCAGGGCGGAAAGTGCCCCGGGGAATCAGGATTTAGCCATCCGTTATGCCACAGTCCTCTCTGCACGCGGCCTGGATCGTCATGCCGAACAGGTGCTTAAGCGGGCTGAAAGTTTAAGCCCGGATAATCTTTCTCTGGAAACCGCGCAGGCTTACAACGCCAGCAGCCTTCAGGAGTGGTCACAGATGGAAAGCCTGACCGATGATGTCCTTTCCCGTGCCCCACGCGCCACAGCCGTCCGGCAGCTGGATCAGTATCGTCAGTTGCACCACCTCTGGGAATTGCGGGCAGAGACAGGGAAAGGTTTGCATTCTGATAACCCTGTGACCGGCAGTCATGACCTTACCGTCAGCGCACGGCTCTATACGCCGCCCATCGCCACCAACTACCGTCTCTTTACCGGCGTGCAGACGGAACAGAGCCGTTTTGAAGAAGGAAAAGGTCGCGCGCAAACCCCGCTACTGGGGCTGGAGTGGCGGGGACGGGATAATCACCTGGAGGCGGAACTAAACCATCAGACCGGAAAAGTCCCGTCGCGCACCGGCTTTCGCCTGTATGGCTGGCATGATTTTGATGATCACTGGCGTTTGTCTGCACAGGCCGCCCGTTTCTCCACCGAAGCTCCTCTGCGCGCCCGACGGAATAACGTGACTGCCAACAGTGCCGGCCTCGCCCTGCGCTGGTACCAGAATGAACGACGTGAATATCAGTTTTCACTACAGCCCTCCGAATTCTCTGACGGCAACCGTCGTCTGGAGTTTCAGCTGGCAGGGAAAGAACGGTTATGGACCGCCCCCCGTTTCAGTCTGGATTTTACGCCGGAGGTAAGCGCCAGCCGGAACAGTCAACAGGAGGTTGCCTATCACAGCCCTGATGCAGACCTGGCCGTACTTCCCGGACTGAGTTTAAACCATCAGATTTATCAGCACTACGACACCGAATGGACCCAGCAGATCGTCGCCGGGGCCGGCGTTTATCAGCAAGACCACTACGGCCGCGGAACCCTGCTCCGTCTGGGCTACGGGCAGCGTGTGCAATGGAATCAGCGTTTTGAAACAGGTGCCATGCTGACCTGGGGACGTCAGCCCTGGGACGGTCAGTATGAAAATACGCTTTCTGCACAGTTTGATATGACTCTGAGGTTTTAAGGATGATTAACGTTAAAAAGTTTTTGTTATTACTCACCGTGAGCAGTGCCCTCCTCGGCGGTAGTGCGACTGCCGCGCCGGTGCAATTTACCCCACCGTCAGAACGTAGCCATCCCGAATCACAACAGCCCTGGCCTGCCAATAGTTTTCTGACGATTGCCTACCATGATGTGGAGGATGGCGGGGCGGATCAGCGCTATCTGGCCGTCAGAACCAGCGCACTGATTGAACAGATGAACTGGTTACGCGATAACGGTTACCATCCGGTCAGTATCCGGCAGATCCTTGATGCCCATGACAATAAGCGCCCCCTTCCTCCGAAAGCTGTACTCCTGAGTTTCGATGACGGTTACCGGAGTTTCTATGATCGCGTCTGGCCACTCCTTAAGGCCTGGAACTGGCCGGCGTTATGGGCTCCGGTAGGGAGCTGGATCAGTACGCCTGCGGATAAAGCCATCGACTTTGGCGGACTGAAAACACCCCGGGAGAAATTCGCCACCTGGCAGATGGTGAAAGAAGTCAGCGACTCCGGACTGGTAGACATCGGGTCCCATACCTGGGATGCACATTTCGGGTTAACCGCCAATCCTGAAGGCAGCCTTGAGCCGGCCATGACGACCCGCCGTTATCATCCGCAAACTAAAACCTATGAAACTGAAGCTCAGTTTCAACAGCGTATCAGTCTCGATATTGATAAAGTGACCCGTAAGATTCGTCAGGTAACCGGTAAGACTCCCGAAGTTCTGGTCTGGCCTTACGGGGCTGAAAGCGGCATGAGCTTTCGTCTGGCTCAGCAGCAAGGTTATAAAATGGCTTTTACCCTGTCTGAGGGGCTGGGGAATGCTGCCAGACTGAACAGTATCCCGCGGGTGCTGATCTCCGGTAACCCTTCACTGCAAAGCTTTGTATCGGCTATCTCGGAAACCCGCAACCAGTCCGCCGTCCGGATGGTGCAGGTCGATCTTGATTATATTTATGATCCGAACCCGGCCCAGCAGCAAAAGAATATCGATCAATTGATCCAGCGGATCTACGACATGCGGGTCAGTCATGTTTTTTTGCAGGCCTTCGCCGACCCCAAAGGGGATGGTCTGGTCCGCTCCCTCTATTTCCCCAACCGCCACCTGCCGGTCCGTGCGGATTTATTTAATTTTGTCTCATGGCAGCTTCAGAACCGGGCGAATGTCAAAGTGTATGCCTGGATGCCGGTACTGTCCTTTGATTTAGATAAAACGATCCCGCGGGTCACTGCCTGGTCCGATAAAAAAGGACTGGCAAAAACGGAGGCGGATCAGTACCAGCGCCTGTCTCCGTGGAGTCCGGCCGCACGGCAACAGATCACCGAAATTTATCAGGACCTCGCTGCACATGCCTCTTTCAGCGGTATTTTATTCCACGATGATGCCCTGCTCTCAGATTATGAAGATGCCAGCCCGCCCGCACTTGCCGCCTATCAGAACGCTGGTTTTGGTCGGGATATTCCGGCCATCCGTCAGTCTCCGGTCGAATTCCAACGCTGGACTGAATATAAAAGCCGCACGCTGACCGACTTCACCTTATCTCTGCTTCAGGCCGTCAGAGCAATACGCGGGCCGCAAATTGAATCTGCCCGTAATATTTACGCGGAACCGGTACTGAATCCGCAAAGTGAAAGCTGGTATGCACAAAATTTATCTCAATTTTTAGCGGCTTATCGCTGGACGGTTCCGATGGCCATGCCGGCGATGGAAAATATTCCGGTTGACCAGCAATCACTCTGGTTGCAGCGACTGGTGGAAAAAGTCCAGTCCATTCCCGGGGCTAAAGATAAAACGATTATCGAGTTGCAAAGCGTTGACTGGCGTCAGCCTCCGCAGAAACAAACGCTCACTGATCAGACCCTGGCGGACTGGATGAAACAGCTACAGCTTTTGGGCGTAAAAAATTATGGCTATTACCCGGACAACTTTTTGCGTAATCAACCCGGGATGTCAGTGATTCGACCTTATATTTCCTCGGCCTGGTACCCTGCTCATGACTGATCGCATTATTACTTTCGTTATTCTTTGCCTGGTGCTGAGTTTTCCGCTGGGATTTGCTGCCACATTTACCGGCGAAATCATGCTGAATTTTGTTTTTCTGTGGCCGCTTTTTATGGCAGCACTCTGGATAACCGGAGGGATCTATTTCTGGCTGCATCGTGAAAGGCATTGGTCCGCGATACCGGAAGATCTCAGCAACGGTCAGGAGCCTCCGCCGCTTATCTCGATGCTGATCCCTTGCTATAACGAGGGTCCGAATGTCAGAGAAACCATTACCGCCGCCCTGCAGCAGAACTATCAGAACATTGAGGTTATCGCTATTAATGATGGTTCATCCGATGATACCGCGGAGGTGCTGGATGAACTCGCTTCTGAGTATCTGCAACTCAGGGTCATCCATCTGGCAGAAAACCAGGGAAAAGCTATCGCATTACGGACCGGCGCCGCAGCGGCAAGGAGCGACTTTCTGGTCTGTATTGACGGAGATGCGTTGCCCGCGCCCGATATGGCCGCGTTTCTGGTGGCTCCGCTTATCCGCTACCCCAGAGTCGGCGCTGTCACCGGTAACCCCAGGATCAGAACGCGTTCCACTCTGGTCGGTCGTATTCAGGTCGGTGAATTCTCTTCCATTATCGGGCTTATTAAACGGACCCAGCGGATCTATGGCCATGTCTTCACTGTTTCCGGGGTGATCACCGCATTCCGTCGTACCGCGCTGGAAGAGGTGGGTTACTGGAGTCCGGATATGATCACCGAAGATATTGATATCAGCTGGAAGTTACAGCTACAGCACTGGTCGGTGTTTTTTGAACCCCGCGCGGTATGCTGGATCCTGATGCCGGAGACGATCAAGGGCTTATGGCGACAGCGTCTGCGCTGGGCTCAGGGAGGCGCGGAAGTCTTTGTGAAAAATATGAAGCATATCTGGTCACTGGAGTATAAGCGGATGTGGGTACTCTTCGCCGAGTTTATGCTTTCCACCCTGTGGGCTTTTTCCTACGCCATGAGCGTTCTGTTGTTCCTGCTCGGGCTCCTCTTTACGTTACCGAAAAACTTACAGGTAGAAAGTATTTTTCCCCCGCACTTTACCGGACTCACACTGGCTATCGTATGCCTGATCCAGTTTATGGTCAGTGTGATGATTGAACACCGTTATGAGAAGAATATCTTTCGCTCACTTTTCTGGGTGATCTGGTTCCCGGTGATTTACTGGATGCTGAGCCTGTTTACCACGCTTGTCGCTTTCCCGAAAGTGATGCTCAGACGTCAACGCCAGCGCGCCCGCTGGAATGGATCAGATCGTGGACTGGAGAGGTCATCAAAATGAATCCACAACCTGTTATTATTACAGAACCCCGGCCGGTTCCGCGTATGATGGATGCCTTACTGACCCTGCTCGCCTGGGTAGGATTTATCTATCTGATTTATCGGGAATATTACGTCTTATTCTCGGACGTCAGTGACGGTTCATCCCCGACATCATCCGGTCCGGTGATCCTGCTGTATTACGGTTTTTTTGCGTTTCTCTATATCGCGATATTTATTCTGTGGGCGCAATATAACCAGCATTTTTTCACTAAAGAACGCCGTCAGAGAAAGAAGGTTCCGGATGAACGAACCCTGGCACAGAGTTTCAGTATTACGGTTAACGAACTTGAAATATTGAATCATCACAGGATGTTGCGGGTACACCATGATCCGCGGGGAGGGATTACCCGTATTGATAAGCTCAGTCAGGCGGCACGGCAATCAGGGTCAGCTCCTCAGGCTGAGACTCATTGCAGCCACAGTGCATCGCTTTATCATTGACGCAGAGGCCGCTGACGGTATCCGGCCACGCGGAGCCTTATCTGTGCCGCGGGCTGGCTTCCGGCAGCCATAGCGTGACACCCGTGGCACTCTGAATACAGTGAGGGCCACAAAGTACAGACTCTGTGACCGCCACGTTACTGCCTGACCCTGTCGAGGGTCAGTAGTTTTCGTTTATAGCTCACCCGGATCCCGGGGTCGGTAATAAATGAGAAATAGCTCACCCGCGCAATATGCTTTCTGAGCAATGTCAGGGTATCGGTGTCTTTAATCCGGTCGCCGTATCTGACAAGGATGTCTATCCAGTGACATATCACCAGATTTTTATAGGCTTTATAAAACAGCGTATCGAGTTTTTTTGTGGCCTCAATCAGACAGCCCAGCTTCTCTGCACTCATGGAATTAGACAGACTGTTATGATTCTTCAGGTACTGATAGAAGCCCACACGGGAATAGAGGATCTTCTCTGCATTTGCCATCACCTCCGGAAAGGTAAATGAATCCTCATAACAGGTGAAATCCGGGAAGTGGATCGCTGACAGGAGATCCCGACGGATAAACTGACCGATAAAATGGGCCTGGATTTCTTTGTGAACCAGATACTTTTTGATCAGTTTCTCTCTGCTGATCCTTTTTGGTTCGAACACAACCGGCCCGGCCGGGGGTTCATCCCCCTCATACACCTCCAGCAGGCGGGTCAGAAAGACATCCGGTGCTTCTTCTTTTAACAGCGTCAGCGCGTTAAAAAATGCCTGTCCGGAGACGATATCATCGGAATCGACCATGGTAATATAATCACCGAGACAATGGCGGACCGCAAAATTCCTGACCAGCCCGATATTGCGGAAACTGACTTCATAGTAGCGGGTGGATGCGACATTTTTAGCCGCGAACTCGCTGATAATACGGGATGTCCCATCTTCAGAGGCATCATTGATAATAACAATCTCGCAGGCGTCCTCCCCCGGAGAGATAGCCTTCACGATACTGTCCAGCGTGCGCTCTAATGTCTTTTCTGCATTGTGTGCAGTGACAACAATACTTAATACAGGGTTCATTAGTCCCCCCTCACCCGGGATATCTCTTTACCTGACATAATGACAGCACTTAGTACTATGACGACTGAAGAGAGTAAAATTATTTCATCAGCAATAAAGAGTACGTCTGTTAATCCGTAAAATATCATTGCAACCATTGGTACAGAGATACCATTCATTAAACCGAATTGTTTTCTGACCCCGAGGGTAAATACATAATAAAAATATAACAGCACCAGGAGTCCGAAAATCCCAAACACTGATAAATACTGAATCACTTCATTATGCAAATGCACATCCAGATATCTGTTCACATCCGAGTCTTCCTCTCCGGATGAGCGCAGGTAGCCGCGTATAAAATCGTTTCTTTGATGGAGTGTCTCACCAAACGGACGTTGCTCAAACGAGAGTAATCCGACTTTCCACATACTGAATCGGGCGCCGAGCGATGTACGGTCATTATCGTTTTTATAGAACTGAACATCTCTGATAGCTTCATCGGTGCGATGATCAATAATATGGTGGTTAGATGAGACAGAAATAGCCAGAAGCAGTAACGAAGCCAGACAGGACAGGGGTTCCTTCCTTACCTGGAAAAGATGAAAAGTAATCACTGCGATAAGAAAAGTATGAATCCCCATCGCCGCGCGGGTCTGGGTATGGAAAATAACGTAAGTAGAAATAATAATCGTACAGAAAAAAGTAATATTTTTTCTCAACCGGTTTTTATCATAGGCCAGCGCCATCATTAACGTCAGAGAAACAAAAGAATAGGCATAAGCACTCATTGTAGGCCGGTCAATCCCTAACAGAACTCTGTCGCTGGAGTTCAGCGCCTGATGAATACCTGACAGTGACGCTGCCAGGAAAGTTATCCATAGGGCAACTAAGGAATAACGTTGCAGTTTCTCTTTTGATAATAATGCGTTTCGGTAGGTCGATAAGATAAAGCTGATAATAAAGAAGGAAAGAATCATTCTTTTTGCCGGCGTATAAAGCAGATAATCGCCCTCGCCGGAAACAGCGCACCACAATGACCAGAGAAGAAATAAGACTCCCATGATCAGGAAAGGCAGAGAAAGATTATTAAGACTTTTCTTTATTCCCTGACTGAAAGTAAATAAGATAAACCCCGGAACAGAAACATAGCCACAAAAATAAAAAAAATACCTGCTTAACTTTCCATCAACAAAAAAAGTGACGCTGGTTAATAACAGTAATAGGAAAGCGGCTAAAGACATCTTAGTCATCACTGCTGAATTACATCTCATTTTCAATAAGTTCCTGTAGAAACATCGAGTAATCCTCACACCCCTGGTACTAAAAATAGTTATTAAGATGAGGATTTGACATCAGGTCAGAATGGAAAGTTCCCGCTCTCGTTACCGGAAACAAATACCAGGAAAAACAGAATCATAACACCCGCAGTATTACTGCGTAAAGCAAACATCCTGAATCTTCTGTTACAATAATGGGATGATTTACCCAATATCTGCAGATCACTGCAACATTATTGACCGAAAAAAGTAAACCAGCGTGCTGCGATTTTTCAATAAGATACCTTTACCAGGTAAAATAATAATCATTATCTATGACACTTCGTGTTCACCTGAGGGCGGCCCTGAAAACCAACCCCATAATGATATTATCCCTTTGACAGTAAAAAGGATCATAACACAGGGCCATTTATGTTGAGCGTGACACAGAACATCATCCTCTTTCGTAGTACCAGCAACACTGAAGGGGTTAGGGGTTAGGGGTTAGGGGTTAGGGGTTAGTCGTAAGAAGTTAGCCGTCAGAAGTTGTCTGCTCAGCCGGCGCCGGCAAAAGAAAACAGGCGGAGCCGAACATGGATCTCCCGGCGGACAGGGGTTTCCGGTATTTTCGGTTGTCGTACCGGCCTGTTCCGCAGAGGGATCCGCCCCGGCATCGTTTATCGTCAGGGCATAACGTCTGTTTTGCTACAACCCCGGCAGAAAGGTCTTAGAAGGCGCATCGGTAAAGCGGCGCCCGCAGGATAAGCTGTAAGCAGGGAGACCAGCAGATGATTTGAAGCCGGGTCCGTCCCGGCCCCCTGAGGCAGGCAGCTTATCCCCCTGCCGCACCCGCTGTAATGTCGAATCCTGTGTCTGTGGGTGGGTGTTTGGCCCTTCCCCGCATGGCATAACCGCCCGCTGAAACAGCTTACTGACAGATCACTCGTGACTACTTACCGGCAGGCCCCCGGCCTCCTGAACTTCCAGCCCCATCATCAGGACATCGACATACTGGCCGTTTCTCAGCGCAGACTTCGTTCTGACCCCTTCTTCCCGGAATCCATATTTTTTATATAACCCGATGGCCGGCTGGTTATCGGTAAAAACTTCCAGTTCAACTTTTACCGCCCCCAGCCAGTGAAAAGAATACCGGAGAGCAAATTCAATTAATGCAGAACCTACGCCTTTACCTGTATGCTTTTCATCAACAAACATGCCCAGATTCGTGGTGTGCCTGAGCCGGGGATGCTGAGGATTACGCACAGTAATAATGCCGGCTAATTCTCCGTCCGCTTCGGCAGCAAAATGATAAATCCCATCACGGCCGTTACCGGCTAATCGTTCATTCCAGTCATTCAGTGACTGACAGGGCATCGCCAGGGTATTTTCCTGAACACTTTGCTGACAAGCGATCGTCAGGTACCGCGCCGCATCTCCTGCCTCTGTACTTCTGATTTTTATATTCATAGTGATTTTGCGACGTTTTGCAGCCAAAAATACCGTCAGACGGGCCGATACGTTGCACCGTCCGCCCCGATTTACGTTGATGCTTTACACCAATATGCTATGCAACCCACTGTTTTGTAGAGCAGATACGACGAAGATGTCACGGTTTTGTCTGCCCGCAGCCCCTCTGGTAACGGGAGAAATCGCCTGACGGACAACAACTGCGGGGCGTAAGGGGAATGGCAGTAATACAGCACAGCGGGGTAAGCTCATCTGAGAGGCCAATGGCCTGTCAGATGAGAGGCAGTGACACCGTTATATCAGAGCGCCGGAGTCACCGGGATGTCAGATTCTTCATGAATACTGTATTCTCTTGAAATAGCAGCTGTTTTCTCCCACCACTCAGAGTTGCGTGTTCTGGTCTGATGACCGTCGAACGACCGCTGATCCGTATACAGCTCTTCCACCTGCCAGATCAACGGATCGTCACTTTCAACCACTTCAAACAGCAGACATCCGTCCTCTGCACGTGATAATCGTTGATGTTCCGGAAGATAACGACGAATAATCGCAGAATCCTCCGCTGTTTTCGCTATCAGCCGGCCTGTCAGTCTGATCATAAGTTCCCCGTGAGTTATTTACGTAGTGTTACTCCTGATACCACTGTAGAACAGAACGCTTATTGCAGGACAGTCTTTATTCTGTCGCTCGCGATGATATACATCGGCGCGAGTCAGGAGACAGGCAGACTCAGCCATGGGCTGTTACCATCAGTCAACCGGTGGTCTTCAGGCGCCAGGCATCATTTTACCTTGCGGTGATCGGAACGGGACCAACGTGTACCTGGCACCCTATCCTGCTGCCCGGCAGAACAAGGATGCCCTGGTCACTGAGCCAGGCATCAGCGCCAGCGGGCCAGAAACCGTACCGCGGAATCTCCGGCTTTCTGCACTCCCAGGACCATCAGCAGCAGCATAACAACCGTCCCTGCCATGATATTATGATCGAAACGCTGATACCCATACCGGATAGCAAGATCACCGAGTCCCCCGCCTCCGACAACCCCTGCCATGGCTGAAAAACCGATCAGCATCACGATGGTCAGTGTGATCCCTGCAACCAGCGCAGGCAGCGCCTCAGGCAACAGAACACGGCTGACAATATGCCAGAGATTTCCGCCCATCGATTCGACCGCTTCAACAGGCCCGGCATCGACGTCGGCTAAGGCATTTTCCACAATTCGCGCAAAAAAAGGAAAAGCCCCCAGGGTTACCGGCACGATCGCGGCAGTCGTCCCCAGAGTGGTTCCGACAATAAAGCGTGTCACCGGTATCACTGCAATAAGTAAAATAATAAACGGTAAGGCCCGGCCAATATTGACTATCCAGTTAAGCAGCAGAGAAATAAAACGATTCGCCAGCAGCCCGTGCTGACGGGTCAGAAACAGCAGGACCCCGACCGGTAAGCCGATCGCGACCGTAAACAGCGCAGCCACCATCACCATATAGACCGTTTCCCAGGTACCACTAAGCATCAGCGCCTGAAACTGCGGCCAGTCTACGCTACGCATCTCGTTTCTCCCTCACTGAGGTATCTGGCACGGAATGCCCGATCCGTTTCACCGTCCTGCAATAACAGGTGACGGAGTTTTCCGTCAGGGCGCGCCATGATCTGCGGCAGCGAACCGCTCTCCTGCAATACCCCCTGTTCCAGTAACGCCACCTCGTGACAGATGCGTTTAACGACCATTAATTCATGGGTGATCAGCACGATAGTGATATTCAGTTTTCGATGAATTTCCGCCAGCAGATCCAGTACCGAGCAGGTAGTTTCCTGATCGAGCGCACTGGTTGCCTCGTCACACAGCAGATATCCGGGGTTGGCGGCCAGCGCACGGGCAATCCCCACCCGCTGTTTTTGTCCCCCGGAAAGACGCGCAGGCCAGCTGCCGGCAAAGTCTTCCAACCCTACCAGTTGCAATAACTCTGTGACCCGCTGTTTCCGCCTCACCTTATCCATCCCGGCAATCTTCAGAGCCAGTTCAATATTCTGACTGACCGTACGAGAATGAAGCAGATTAAAATGCTGAAACACCATCCCCGTCTGCTGCCGATACTGCCGCAGGGCGGCCGGGCTGAACGCCGCAATATCCTGCCCGTCAATCAGCACACGTCCCGAGCCGGGAGATTCCAGGCGATTGATACACCGCAATAGTGTGCTTTTACCGGCACCACTGCGTCCGAGAATGCCAAAAATCGTCCCCTTGCCGATCTCCAGCGACACATTATTCAGCGCAGGCTGGTCTGCACCGGGATAGTGTTTGGTGACCTGTTGAAAACTAATCATGCGATGGACCCGCCACCGGGATCACCGATCCCTGGTACGTTTTTCTGATAAATTCGGCGACCTGAGGTGAGGTCAGATCTTTTGCCAGTTCCTGAATTCGCGGGTCATTCACCAGTTCCGGACGGGTGACCAGCAGATTGGCATAGGGATTATTTTTCGCCGATTCCAATCCCAGCGCATCCCGGGCAGGTACAAGCCCGGCTTCCAGCGCATAATTACCATTGATGACCGCCGCATCCACGTCATCCAGTGAGCGAGGGATCTGCGGTGAGTCTACCGGGATAATTTTAATTTTCTTCGTGTTATCAATAATATCGGCCTGTGTCAGCAGGGTTGATGTGCTGTCACCGGTGGCGTTAAGTTTCAGCACTCCCTTATCCTGCAACAACCGCAGCGCACGGCTGAGGTTAGAAGCGTTATCAGGAACAGCGATGGTGGCGCCGACCGGAAGTTCCGCCAGGGATTTATACTTATGAGAGTAGATCCCCAGCGGTTCGATATGAACAGCCGCCACCACCGCAAATTTTTTCCCCAGTGCTTTTTCCTGATCTTTCAGATAAGGAAGGTGCTGAAAATAGTTAGCATCCACATCGCCGGAGGCCAGTAATTCATTCGGGTTAATCCCTCCGCCACTCATCTGAACAATGCTCAGATCTAATTTCGGATCAATTTTTTTCACATAAGCCAGTATTTCGGCGTGAGGAACCGGATCCGCAGCCACCCGTAAAGGCGCGGCGTACAGGTTTTGGGACAGCAGTAAAGCTAACCCGGCAAGCGTGATACTGGTTTTTTTGATCATTGTTGGCACTCTCCTGACAGACAAAAGTTATTCAGTGTTAAATTCGGGATAAAAGCGTTTAGCGACTTCCGGATGTGAGCGCAGACGACCTTTCAGGTAATTCCAGCCGACATCCCGTAACAGTGGGTTCAGAGGGTCACTGGCAGCTCCCCTGGCCTGTTGTGCCAGCGCATCGGGAAGCGGGTAAACCGGTACCGTGGTATCCAGTTGTGCTCCCAGGAAAAAGGCGACCGACAACCTTTCCCGGGCCTCTGCGGGTGAAACAACACGATGTACGGTGGCACGCAGATAACCGTTAGTGGCCAGTTCGAGTAATTCGCCGATATTGACCACAAAGGTCCCGGCCATAGGGGTGACGTCCGTCCAGGCCCCCGGAGAGACTTCAACCTGTAATCCCCCCTGCTGATCCTGTAACAATAAGGTCAGAAATCCGGAATCCTTGTGTGCGCCCACTCCCTGTCCGGAAGCGGTTACCGGCTGTCCGGGGTAACGGATGAGCTTAATATGCTCGTTCGGCAGGGAACCGTACAACGCATCAAATGCCTGCTCCGGCAGCGATAACGACACGGCCAGAGCGCGTAATAATTTCAGGGCGACTGCGGTCATTTCATGCTGCCAGCGGGTCAGCACATCTCTTAAGGCCGGTAACATCACCGGCCACTGGTTTGGCCCCTGCAGTCGCTGCCATGCCGGTCCGTCGGGAGTATTTACGGCAACCCGTTCAGCGCCGATATCAAATTGTTCACGGTAATCGGGGTGTCCACGGGTGATTTCTACTCCGGCACGGTTATATCCGCGAAAATGAGGGGAATTCGCCATCCTGACCGTCAGTTTATCGGCTTCAGGTAACTCAAAAAAACGCCGTGCTATTTGCTGTACAGTCCGGATAAGTTCGTCAGAAATTCCGTGTCCGCGGAGATAGAAGAAACCGATGTCCCGTGCTGCTTTTCGTAATTGCTCAGACAACTGTTTCTGCTGGCAGGGGTCACCCTGCAGCAGAGAGAGATCGATCACCGGTAACCGTATTTTGTCTGTAGATGTCATAAGCCTGGCCTGCCACTGGGAACTCAGAGCATCATGCCATTGCCAATCTACTGGCTCTACCAACTAATATTTCTGACCATATGCAAAAAAGATAATAAGTCTGTGCCCGGCCGCTGGTACCCTTTTGCCATATCATGTCCACAGCAGAAGAATAAACGTCAGAACATATTAAACAGAGACTATTGATTTACACGCTGCCATTACCTGTGAGTCGTCCGGAAATATAACACCCCGGCATCAGCACTGCTGATTAGCCTCACCACCCCCCATCCAATAATAATGATGCCACGCTTAATGTTAAGATATTCTCAAGCACTGATGATCACGTGATTTATTATATTTTTCGGGTTATACGAATATTCTTAATGATAACGAAAAACTCCCTGCTACGCTTAATAGTGAATCATTATTCATCATTAAAACAGAGGTGCATCAATGAGTGATCATCAGGTTCAGAAAACACAGGTGGAATTTCTGCAGGACGTTACGTCACAGCTAAAAGAAATGCGTCATTATGCACAGACAAACAGTGAAACCTTGTCAGCACAATGGCTGGCCTTCGATGCCGGTGAGTATAAGAATAAGCAATTTGCACAACGTATTGACACGTTATTAAACCAGCAAGGAAAACTGCTTGATGAACTGGAATCAGTTATTCAGGATATTGAAATCTCCGTGAATCATACTGAGCAGGAAAGTTAATTTTCAAAACAGGATGTTTATTCTGTAATTTAATGACCTATTCTAAAGAGCTACGATAATTCAGGTAAAGCCCGTAATTCTCCTCCGGGCTTTGCTTTAATAATATGCAGACGACAGCATCATAAAAAATAAAATAATTATTTAAACGTTCACGGTATCAACGCAGCTTCGGACGACTTCCTTAATTTTTTATTCCTGTGATCCCCCCGCCCTGACCTGTTAAAAATCATATATCATTTTACTGAGTTTTCCCGGATGAATCCGGTGCAGGTCGACTGACGAAGCATCCTGGTAAAGATTATTTTTCCTTCCTGAATTATCAGGCACATACGTTTCTGACAACCAAAACAGAAGGAAAAATTACGGATCACACTTCACATACTATACTCCCATATAGTATATTTGTGCCGGTAATCTCAGTGAGAGTATTCAACATGCCATCCACTCCGGAAGCAAAAAAGAAGACCCTGACCCGGGTCCGGCGTATCCGCGGGCAAATCGATGCCCTGGAAAGAGCACTGGATGAAGGGGAAGAGTGTCGGGCTATTCTGCAGCAAATCGCCGCCGTGCGGGGCGCAGTCAATGGACTGATGGCCGAAGTGCTGGAAAGCCATATCAGAGAAACCTTTGACGGTACTGAGACCGATAGCCGGTCACTCAATACGTCAGTTAACGATACCATCGGGCTGGTTCGCGCTTACCTTAAATAGCCGTATCTGCCCTCAGTCACAGGAATAATGTTATGAAATCACGTGCTGCCGTCGCCTTTGGCCCGGGCAAACCCCTGGAAATTGTAGAAATCGATGTCGCTCCCCCCAAAAAAGGTGAAGTGCTGATTAAAATTACCCATAGCGGTGTCTGCCATACCGATGCATTTACCCTGTCCGGTAATGACCCTGAAGGGCTGTTCCCTGTGGTACTGGGCCATGAAGGGGCGGGTGTGGTCGTCGAACTGGGAGAAGGTGTGACCAGTGTCGAGGTGGGTGACCATGTGATCCCACTGTACACGGCGGAATGCGGGGAGTGTGACTTCTGTAAGTCCGGCAAAACTAACCTGTGCGTCGCTGTCCGTGAAACACAGGGGAAAGGCGTCATGCCGGACGGCACATCCCGTTTTTCCTATCAGGGACAGCCTCTCTACCACTATATGGGCTGCTCAACCTTCAGTGAATACACGGTAGTATCAGAAGTCTCACTGGCAAAAATTAACCCGGAAGCGAACCCTGAACAGGTCTGTCTGTTAGGCTGCGGTGTGACTACCGGTATCGGTGCCGTTCATAACACAGCAAAAGTTCAGCCTGGCGATTCTGTCGCCGTTTTCGGACTGGGAGGTATTGGTCTTGCAGTGGTTCAGGGGGCCCGTCAGGCAAAAGCCGGCCGCATCTTTGCCATTGATACCAACCCGGAAAAATTCGAACTGGCTAAACAGTTTGGTGCGACGGATTTCCTGAACCCGAACGACTACGATAAACCTATCCAGCAGGTCATCGTTGAACTGACCAAATGGGGTGTTGATCACACCTTTGAATGTATCGGTAATGTCAATGTGATGCGCGCTGCGCTGGAAAGTGCGCACCGTGGCTGGGGTCAGTCGGTCATTATCGGGGTTGCCGGAGCCGGTCAGGAAATTTCTACCCGTCCGTTCCAGCTGGTGACCGGTCGCGTCTGGAAAGGCTCAGCGTTCGGTGGCGTGAAAGGCCGCTCTCAGTTACCGGGTATGGTAGAAGACGCGATGAAAGGTGATATTGAACTGGCACCGTTTGTCACTCATACCATGGGGCTGAACAAGATTAATGAAGCCTTTGACCTGATGCACGAAGGCAAATCTATCCGTACGGTTATTCATTACTAATCCCTCTGCCCCCTCGTCCGGAGGGGGTGTTTTTTCGTCAGTGTCGTGCTTTCTCCGGGCACTTTCCCCCGGGCCGCCCTGTCAACAGAGTCTCCCCCGCAGTCTGAGCACGATACTCCCCTGCCTGACTCACCCGCCACTGCCAGCCAGACCGCCAAGTGCATAGCATAACGCTCTGAAGGATTTCCCTTCGATACTGCCGCAAGGGTTTTCCTGCCGCTGACCGTCACAGATTTTCCTCTGGCAAATTTACATTCAGCAGAAGCAATATTTCTGTACTGCGGTCAGTCATCGGCCTGATCGCTTTCTCCTGTCCGTCAGAACGGCGATTTCCGTTTCCCCTCATGCACTGCGGCGTAAAGTTACCACGGTGGTTGCACAAAAAAGGGTCATCCGGCGGAGGATCCTGAGACAATCGTTCCAGAGTCCCGTGGGCATCCTGTTACCTTCCGGTTCAGCCTCTGCGGGTTAATTCCCTTTAATTTCTATATGTTAAAAGGGATCCCCTGAGCGGAGAGGCTCACTCCCCCGTGATATGGCCTGAATATTGCTTGAGAAATAAAACTTTTGTTTCTTCCCGGAGTGCACCCGATGAATGATAAGCATGATACCGAGCTGTTGTATGGCCTGAATGAGAAGATCCCGGCAGTGCCTGCACTGTTTGCTGCCATCCAGCATATGCTGGCCAGCATTGTGGGTGTCATTACTCCGCCATTGATCATCGGGTCCACACTCGGGCTGAATTCATACCTGCCCTGGCTTATCAGTATGTCGCTCTTCGCCTCAGGCCTGGGCACCCTGGTGCAGGCAGGTCGCTTTTTCTCGATAGGTGCCGGTATGATCTGCCTGCAGGGCACCAGCTTTGCCTTTCTGGGGGTCATTATCTCTGGCGGATTAATGCTCAAGGGCCAGGGGGCCAGCCCTGAACAGATGTTAGCGATGATCTTTGGCTGCAATCTGGCGGCAGCGATCATCCCGCTGATTGTCAGCCGGTTTATTCATACGTTTTCACGTTTACTGACCCCGCTGGTCACCGGCAGTGTCATTGTCCTGATCGGTATCAGTCTGATTAACGTCAGTATCAGTGACTGGGGCGGCGGTTTCGGTGCGGCCGACTTTGGTGCCCCCGCAAACCTGGGGCTCGGTGCCCTGACGGTGCTGGTGATTGTACTGATGAATTGCAGCCGCTTCCCCTGGCTGCGGCTTTCCGGCATTGTTACCGGTATTGTGGCCGGCAGTCTGGTAGCCTGGCTTACCGGCACTTTTCACCCGCAATTCAGCACTCCGGGATCACTGATGACCCTGCCGATCCCTTTCCGGTTCGGTCTGGACTTTACACCGTCTCTGTTTATCCCGGTGGCTCTGGTCTCGCTTATCTCTATTATCGAGGCCGTCGGGGATCTGACGGCGAACTGTATGTTGTCAAAACAACCGGTTGAAGGTCCGGAATTCGAAAAACGTATTCAAGGCGGCATCCTGGGGGATGGCGTGAGCTGTCTGCTGGCGGCGACATTTTCATCGTTTCCGAACACCACCTTTGCCCAGAACAACGGTGTCATCCAGATGACCCAGGTCGCCAGTCGCTATGCCGGTTTCTGGATTGGCGGTATTTTTGTGCTGCTGGGGCTCTTTCCTATGTTCAGCCATGTACTGGAGCAGTTACCCAAACCTGTCCTCGGCGGTGCCACACTGGTCATGTTCGGCAATGTCGTTGCTGCCGGGATCCGGATCATGACCCGTGAACCGATTGATAGCCGGGGCATGTTAATTATTGCCATTGCTTTTGGCGTCGGGCTGGGGATTGAATCGCAACCGGAAGTGCTGAAGGCCTTCCCTGCGATGATACGCAATATGTTCCAGAGTGCGGTTACCAGCGGAGGTATGCTGGCGATCCTGCTTAACCTGATCCTGCCCCGCCGGACCCGCCCCGTCGCTGCGCCTGCGCCGACGGACGAAAGCGCGGCTTATTCAGGAGAATCCCATATCTGATTCGTTTTGCCAGCAGAAAATAGCCGGGGACCGCTGCGGATAAATCCACCGCGCCTCTGTTTTTCCGAAGGCGGCAGCGATACCCCGCGCGGACGGTGAGTCATTGAAAGTGAGGTGATCAGCGAGGTTCCGGCGGCTGCCTGAGTAAGCGAGTTATCTGCTGCCACCATTTTGCAGGACAGAGCACATTGATTGCCCGTTATCCTCAGCGGCAGGAAGGGTAAAGAGTCGGCCAGCCCTGGACCCTGTTTTCTGTCACAACCGGGATGATGGAGGCCGCGGCACGCCAAAGCCGCTGGCTCTGTGTCTGACGATACCTGAAATATAATGTACGACGCCCGTCAGACGGTTTATCTGCAACGTTTACGCCAGAGGGCAGGGAACTCCGGGAAAGCGTCACGGACCAGACCAGACAGTGCGTCCCCCGCTACCGGGACATCAGGTTATCGGGAGGATCTCAGCCGGAGGCAGGACAGGGATGCCCCTAATGACTTTTCGTGCAATGCAAGTGCTAAAATAATGTAAATTAAAAGGAATAATAATTAACATGCCTGCGGAAAAGTTATTACAATAGCGCGAATGGTCAATGATGGATGACTTCTTTTGGCATTTATTATCCGCTTCTCACAGGCTAAATCTCCTGCAGTGATTGCCTTACTGGCAATACTGATGATGTTTATTGCGCCCGATCTGTCCCGTCATCTGCAGTCTCAGCCAGCTCATCTGCCGCCCGCCCTCGCCAGCGGAAATATGCACACGATGCCGGACGGAGATATCACTTCCGCTACGGCAGCCACGGTAACGCCTCATACACAGGGCGACGGAATGGAGACCGCCGTTTGTGGGTATTGCGCTCTGCTTGTGCACATGCCACTGCTGTTAGTCGTTCAGCTCAGTCTCTGCGGGTTAGCCTTGTTACGACCACCGGCCAGAGTGCGCCGGACGTTACCGATGCCTGCCGGTCTTTTTTTTGCCGGTGAACTGCAGCCACGGGCGCCTCCTTCTTGTCAGTAGCAGGCTGATACGCCATCCCCCGAAAAATCTCCGGGGCCGGTCACCGTTAAGGCCCGGTTCCGGCGTCGGGGGAAGTGTTTTCCTGCCGGAACCCCCTTCACAGCCAGATGCCCTGCGCTTGTTCAGGGACTACCGGCAGACCAGGGATTTTCCCTGCAAAAGCAGCATACGGGTTCCGGAGTCACCCCTTTGATGTCGCTCCCGTCATCAGGCTCCGGAACACGCTGACATTATTACAAGGAAATTAACCATGTCTTTTTCAGTAAAAACGTTGACCGTCGCAGCAACCCTGCTTGTCTCTGCGTTGACCAGCACGGGCGTACTGGCCCATGCGCACCTGACTTCCGCCGAACCGGCACCACAGAGCCAGATCACCGTCGCACCTGCACAGTTAACCCTGCATTTTTCGGAAGATCTGGAGCCGTCCTTCAGTGGCGCCACTTTGACACATCAGGGCGATAAAACGGTCAGTACCGGTAAGGCTTCACTCAGCAGCCAGGGGAAAAATACGCTGGTGCTCCCGCTTGATACGCCGCTGTCCGCGGGAAAATATCAGGTAGCCTGGCATGCACTGTCTGTCGATGGTCACAGAACTACCGGGTCTTATACCTTTACCCTGAAGTGATTTTACAGCCCCCGTTACCGGGGGCTGTTTCAGGTGAATTTACGTCCCCACGCCTTATGCCCGTGAAGCATTTCTCTCCCTTTTCCCTTCTCTGATAAAAATTTTCACCGCAATCTGATTTTTTTTTCCAGATCTCACTGTCGCCCCTCGTTTTATTTCATCTTTTCCCCCCGAAGCGGGAGGGAAATGATCTCCGGACGGATGCCGGCAGAGGAAAAGCAATAACATTCAGTATTTCAGCAAGATATTTGCCTGCAGTGCTATGCCCTGCAAGTTGTAAAAATATTTAGCAACATATGTTAAAAACTTAACGTTCATCCACAGTTAAAAGTAAACGCATCTTTAACTATCAAAGAACATTTATCCATTACCTCCATCTATCAATGAAGAACATCTGAAGTGATATATTTTTTTCACGGAGATGCTCCCTGATGTGTTTGCCCTCAAGGCTGGTTATCAGAATGGCAGAGCCTTTATCGGTTCTCTGAGGAACTCCGCCTTACATTTCATAATTATTTTTAATCAGTCATGGGGTAGTAAAATGAAAAAAGTTCTGTTACCAATTGCAGCTCTGACCTTAACTCTGGCATCAGTTCAGACATTTGCTGCGGATGGAACCGTTTCCTTTACCGGAAACATCACGCAGTCAGGTTGTTCTGTGACTAACGCCACAAACAAAACGATTACCGTTGCCATGGGGAACTACTCAAGTTCAGCGCTTTCCACGGCTAACCAGGAAGCAGGTCCACGTCCTTTTGAAATCGACCTGACCAAGTGTGCGACCGGTTCAATCAAAGTCCGTTTTGATGGTACCGCCGTCTCTGGCTTCCCTACCTTACTGAAACTGACTCCGACCGGTACCACTACCGATCCATCGTCTTCTGTAGGTATTAAAATTACAGATTTAGCAAGCGGCGCAGCTTATACTATCGGTGATACCAGTAGCGCAGTCCCATTCCAGGCAACTGACTCTACCGGCGCATTAAATATTAAACTGGCGGCCAGATACCATGCATTCGCCACCGCAACGCCAAGCGGTGCAGCTAACGCGACCACTGACTTCTCTATTGAATATCAGTAATCGCCAAGACTCTGGTGGCAAAACAGGAAGTAATGATGAAGAAATTTATCTTTTTTGCACTGATCCAGCTGTTTTCAGTCTCATCGTTTGCAGCAATACAACTGGAAGCTACCAGAGTCATTTATAATTCAGACAGCAGTTCTGCTTCGCTCTCTTTGAAAAACGAGAGCGACCAGAATTACATGTTGCAAAGCTGGCTGGAAAATGAAGATCGTAGCAGTACCGCAACGATTCCGATGCAGGTGATCCCACCCATCATGCGTATCGATGCGGGTAAAGAAGCGACACTCCGCTTTATTTATGCCGGTCATGGATTACCGGCAGACCGCGAGTCATTATTCTGGATTAATCTTCAGGAAATTCCTCCCGCGGCAAAAGAAGCAAATACCTTGCAAATTGCAGTCCACAGTCGTTTAAAACTTTTTTATCGCCCACAGGGGCTGAATACGACGCTGGATAAGGAAGTCCTGAAACTGGTGTGGAAACAAACCGGGAATAAATTAGTGGTGACCAATAAAGGTCCGATGTATATCTCATTGAACCGCCTGCACCTGAAAAAGGGTAGCGCTCAGGATATTTATCTGGATATGGTATCGCCATTTTCTGACAGAACGTTCACTCTTCCGGCAAATACTCAGATCGGATCTACCGTCTCATTCAGTTACGTCAATGATTTTGGTGGTACCTCTGAAGTGAATGACTTTCCGGTAAAATAAATAGACTTCGGAAACGGCTTACCATGAAAAAAAAGACAAATTACACTCTGACGCTTGTCGTTGCATTACCGGGTCTGCTGGCAGTGTCAGGCGCAAGCGCTGAAGAGTTTAATATGCAATTTGTTCATGGTGCGGCCAACCTCAATTCTGCACGCGAGGTATCGGTCGGTGACAGTATTCAGCCTGGCACCTATCCGTTTGATATTTACCTTAATTCACAGAAAGTCGATAGCCTGCCGGTGACCTTTATTCGTTCACCGGACGGTGTCCGTCCCTGTTTCAGTACTGAGCAACTATACGGCTATGGCATTATTCTGCCGGCCCCCCTGGCGGGTCAGCAATGCGTCGACCTCAGGAAATATATCCCCGACGGTAAGGTTGACCCGGATATTACCCAACAGCGTATCGATCTGACCGTCCCGCAAACCCATCTGAAAACCGTGCCGTTAGGAACCATCCCGACCCGTATCTGGGATCAGGGGGTGAATGCCGGTTTTATTAATTACACAGCGAACTATGATAAAAATAATTATCATGGAAACTACTCCTCTGAAGACAGTGAGTACAGTTTCTTGTCGCTGAATAACGGAATTAACCTGGGACGCTGGCGTTTACGTCAGAACGGTAACTATACCCACGATAATGTCAGCGGTTCCCACTGGAATAATATCTCCAGCTGGGCAGAGACCGATATTATCGCCATGCGTAGCCGGTTGCTGATAGGGCAGTCCTCCACCAGCAACAGTGTTTTTGATAGCATCCAGTTTCGCGGCGTAAAACTCAGTAGTGTTGATGACATGCTTCCGGACAGTATGCGTAACTACGCGCCTGTCGTCCGTGGGGTGGCCTCCTCCAATGCGCGGGTGACTATCCGTCAGAACGGTTATCTGGTCTACAGTACAACGGTGCCGCCAGGCCCGTTTGCAATCCATGATCTCTACCCGAATACCAGCGGTACGTTGTATGTCACCGTGACGGAAGCCGACGGGACACAGAAAAACTTTACCGTGGCCTATTCGTCTGTCACCAATATGTTGCGTGACGGACTGTGGAATTATGAAGTCACCGCCGGTCGCTATCACGATGGCATCAGTGGATATCAGCCGCAATTTATTCAGGGCACCGTGGCCCGCGGGATCAGCCATAACCTGACCCCTTACGGTGGCGTCATCGTCGCTGATAACTATCAGTCGGCCGTGATGGGCATGGGAACCGGCCTCGGAAACCTGGGGGCCGTCTCCCTGGATGGCAGTTATGCCAAAACCAATCTGGCCTCTGGTGATACTAAACAAGGTCAAAGCTATCGTATTCTGTATGCTAAATCACTGGATAGCATGGGGACCGATTTCAGGCTGGCCGGTTACCGGTATTCGACCTCCGGATATTATGATTTCAGTGATGCCGTGCAGGAACGACGCGACTGGAGAGACGGACAGTACGAAAGCGACTATATCGACCCGAATGATACGGCTATCGGTACCCCCGGCTGGGCTCAGACTAATAACGCTACCTATTACTCGAACATCTATGCCAACAAACGTGAGCGCATGGAACTGTCGATTAACCAGAACCTTAAAGGTTATGGCAGTGTCTACGTCAACGCTAACCAGCAACGTTACTGGGGCACCAGCGAGAAAACCCGCACCGTGCAATTGGGGTACTCAAACTCCTGGAAGGGTGTCAGCTATGGTGTCTACTGGCAATCGACCCGATCCCAGTACGGTTATTCGGACAACAGCGTCAACATGACGCTTTCTATCCCGCTGGTCTGGAACAACCATAACAACGTGATTGTCTCTACCACTCAGCTGGCCCATGATCAGAAATCGGGTGACAGTTATAACACCGGCGTTTCCGGAACCTTGCTGGATGATAACCGTCTGAGCTACGGCGTCAGCACCGGACATACCGAATCCGGCGGACAAAACAGCGGCGCTAACATGGGTTATCAGGGCAGTATGGGTAATCTTAACGGTAGCTATAGCTACAGTAACAATTATACCCAGACTTCATTGGGTGCCAGTGGCGGGGTTGTGGTTCACTCCGGCGGCGTCACGCTGTCGCAGCCGCTGGGAGATACCTTTGCTATTGTCAAAGCGAAAAACGCTGAAGGCGTCGGCATTCTGAATGCGCCGGGCGTTAAAATTGACCGTTTTGGTTACGCCATTATCAATAACGTGACACCGTACAGATACAATACTATCGCACTGAATACCGAAGATATGCGCCCGGGACTGGATATCCCGCAATCGATCATCCAGACCGTCCCGACGCAGAAAGCCATTGTACGGGTTAACTTTAATACCTTCTATGGCCACAGCCTGTTGATCCACTCTTCCCTGCCGGATCACAGCTATCCGCAGATTGGTGCCGGAGTCTTTAACGCTCAGGGACGCAATAGTGGTACGGTGGGTACGAATGGTGATCTCTTTGTTTCCGGTGTTGCCTCCGGAGAGAAACTGACCGTCAAATGGGGTGAAGGCCCGACAGATAAATGTTCATTACTCATTCCCGATAATCTGGCTAAACAGACCAAAACGATCGGATATCAGGAAATTACACTGACCTGCCAACGCCCCTGAGGAGCCAGGCAATGACATTGCACACCCTAAAAAAACTATTGGGCTCTCTGCTGGTGCTCTGCGCGATCTTCGTCAGCCAGCAAAGCTACGCGCTTTCCTGCCGTCAGGGCAGTAATGCCGGAACGCCTTCACCGACCGGCTCTATTTCACAAAACTTTCCCATTGGTTCGGTCTCGTTCGCTAAATCCGACTTCACCGCTGGCAGAGTACTGTGGCGTTCCTCCACCTATACCGCCACTTTTACCTGCTGGGATATGCAAAGCCATCCCCAGGGGGAGGATGCCTGGCTCTACTGGAACCCTCAGGGCGACCTGAGTAAAGTAAACTCATCCCTGAGTGTCGGGGTGACAATTAACGGTAAAGATTATGATTCGATCAATACCGCGGTCGCCTCCAAAGCACTGGATGTCGGGCGGGGAACGGTGGCTGATTCTCAGTATTACAGTCGTTACGGGCAAGCCAGACCGCTGACCATCAGTTTTACCTTCTCTATTTATCTGAAAGCGACCGGGGTTGCCCCGCCGACCAGCTTTACTGATATCGGTACGGCCAGAGTTTTCCAGGTGGATGGTGAGTTAGGCATTAACAGCACCCCCAACAGTAACTATGTCGCCAACCTGACCAACTTCAATAATATCAATGTAATACAGTGTACTCCGACCGTCACCATTTCGCCGTCGAATATTAATTTTGGTAGCGTAATGCGTGAAACCTCTGCGGTCGGAAAAATAGCCAAAACCATACCCTTTACGGTTACCGCGAATGTCGCTGGCGGTGGCTGTGTCGGTCAGCAGCTGGTGGCCAGTTTCAGCAGTAATGATGTGAGTACCAGTGATTCCACACTGCTTATCCCGTCCACCAAACCCGGCATCGGCATTTATCTGACGACTCAGAGTAATACCAGTACACCGATTGTCTTTGGTCAGGTGAATCCCTTTACCACCACCGCCATTACCAGCAGCTCTACGACAACCATCCCGGTGGGTTACAACGCATATCTGAAATGGCTTACCAATACGCCAACGGTAGGCACCTTCAGTACCACTGCCACCGTCAATATTACGTTCAAATAAGCCTTTCCGCGGCCCCGTAACGGGGCCGTTCGCAGCCTGTCATCTGAGACAGGAACCACGCGGAATATCGTGAATCAGCAGGGTGTAAGAGTACCGAAGAAAACGCCGGCCACAGGAAGGAAGTCAGGGCAGTGTTATCGCTTACGCTTGAAGTTAACTTCAAACGCATACGCAATTTTCTGGAAGTTACGCTGATTTATCAGTGACAGATTGGTAAACCTGACCGACATACGTTGCTGATATCCCGGATATTCCGGCAGTTCTTCTTCCAGTTCGTTGAGCGCGATGATCTCTATATTGGCTTTAAATTCACCGTATTCACCCAGTGACAATAATGCTTTCTTAAATACCGACCCGACTTTGATTTTTTGTGACAACGGATTCGGGGTATAGACGCCTAATCCGCCCACCGAAAAGTCATAGATGATGAACGGTTGGGGGGCACTGAATCCTGATAACGGCAACGTCAGGGTAAAATTCTTCCAGAGTGGCAGTGGCACCCGCAGATTAATGCGCCGTTGAAAATAATTAAACTCATCACCGAGGTCACCGGTCAGTATCGTCCCCGCGGCGGTCTGTTCCTCACGCACGGCATTCAGGGTAAAAATAATTTTTGCTTCACGCCCTTCTGCACTGAGCTCAAGTGTTGCGGGTAACGTAAAGTCAGCCTGCGGCAGGCTCAGATAAACACGGCTGGATTCAACACGTAACAATTCGAAATCGTGTCCCTCTTCCGAACTGAGGCTCAAACGATGTTTTTCTTTCAGCAGAGTACGCAGGATAGCGACCAGTTCAAAACGATCATTTCTGAGCGTCCGCAGATCAGTATTAACACCAGCCATAGCAGATAAGCCTTCTTACTTAAGAGAACCTGTAAAATAACATATAAAAATAGGGAAATGTTCACAAGGCTTGCTCTCTTTATGGCATAGCAGACAGGGCTCCACCGCCTGTGGCGCCACAGACGTCATAACGCTGCGGTATCAGGCGGCACAGCACAACTCTTCAATGGTCAGCTCCTTCCAGAGCTTCCCTTGTAACGCATAATAAGGCATTTCAGACAGCCATTTTTCATGCTGATCGGTTTCGATACCTTCGACGACAACATTACAATTATTTAATGAAAAGAAGTTCAGTAACGCTCCCATCAACTGGCTTCCGCCAGGCTTACTCATAAAGTTCCAGAACAAAAATCGGTCTATTTTGATATAGCGAAATTGATTATCGAAAAAAGCTGAGAATCCGGAAAGCCCGGAACCAAAATCATCCAGCCAGAATGTCCGCTGCTTATGGAATACCGGAGTATGGTTTGGCTCAGGCACCAGACTGTCTGAAGACTCATTGACTTCAAAATGGATGAAACCGGCAAAGGAGTGACCTTCTGACAGGTAATGTGCATTCACAAAGTCCAGTGACTTATCATCGATATTCACCGTCACAATCACATTGTGGCGGATAAACCAGTCACGGTAAGACTCAATTAAAGCAATCTGTGCTTTAAGTATGTCAATGCTCATCGCAGGTGTGACGTTCTGGAAAAAAAATTCCGGAGAGATTGCTGTCCCCTGGTGGTTGGCGGTGATCCTCGATAAACATTCAACCGCTAACAACTCTCCGGTTTTACCAAACATCGGCTGGAAAACAAAATTGATTGAAAAATTAGCAAGCTGTAAAGGGGACATAACACACCTGAGATGAAAATGGTTAGCGGTCAGAATCTCCAGCACGGCATGCCAGGCATAGATGAAAGACTCAACTCTTTGTTTACTCAGGAAAGTATAACGCTGAATTGGCCGGGTCCTCGCCCTTTATTCGAGGAATAAACTATCAAAAACATCATTCGGATAGGTAAAAACAATTAAATTTTTTCATCTTCTTCAGACAGAAACTTTCGCCCCCGACGTCCGGTATCGTCACGCCTGGCCCTGACGCCCTGCATAAAAAAACGAAGGAAAAATCAGCGGAATTTTATTCTGGTTATTTACCAATAGCCGTCGCTGGCAAGGGCTTTTTGAACATCAGACCGGATTTAATGCATAAATAATCAGATTTAACAGTTGTTAGTTTTACAGAAAGATGGCATTTTTTTACAATCCTGACAAAACTCCAATGCATCGCGACGACGGTGCCGGTCAGAGATTTACACAACATCCGCATAATAAGGGGAAAGCGTTGAACGCTTCAGTCAAAACCACACCGGAGAAAATCAGTGGCTCAGCCATTCTGTTTTTCATCCAGACCTTTTCCACACTCGGCTTTGCCGTGCTTTATTCCACACTGGTACTGTACGCCACCAAAAAACTGGGCTTCAGCGAAGATTCAGCGAATGCCATCATGGGCGTATTTGGCGCGTTTAACTATGGGCTCCACCTGTTTGGCGGATACCTGGGCGGGCGCTATCTGAGTAACCGTAACCTGTTTGTGCTCGGGATGGTGTTGCAGGTTATCGGTTGTTACCTGATTGCCAGCGCCGGAGTCACCGGGCTCTATTGGGGACTCGCCATGTTCCTGACCGGAAGCGGGCTGAATGTTACCTGCCTCAATATGATGCTGACTCAGCGTTTCGCACCGGAAGATGACCGCCGTGAAAGCGCTTTCCTGTGGAATTATGCCGGGATGAACCTGGGCTTTTTTATCGGGTTTACTGTCGCGGGCTATTACCAGCTTAGCGAAAATTATAAAGCTCTGTTTATGTTTGCTTCTCTGGGCAACATCATCGCTATCATCGCAGCGTTCATGTTCTGGGGTCACCTGAAAGATAAAAACACGCCGCTGACTCAGGTCAGCCCCTCGACCTACCGTCAGCGTCTGGTGGCCGGGATTGCAATCCTGCTTGTGTTGCTACCGATCATTCGTGTGATGCTGACCTATGCCGCCATCAGTAGCTATTTTGTTATCGCTATCGGTAGCCTGATCTTTATCCTGCTGTGCCTGATGACACTGAAACACCCGGTGGCAGATGAACGTTCACGTATGGGTGCCTACCTGATCCTGATGCTGGGTTCTCTGGTCTTCTGGTCACTCTATCAGCTGGCACCTATGGGTCTGATGCTGTTCTCCGAACATAATATCGACCTGAATGTGTATGGCTGGCAGGTTGCCCCGCAGTGGATCCAGAATATTAATACCATCGTCATTGTGATCGGTGGTCCGTTAATGGCGATGTACTTTAACCACCTGCGTAAAAAAGGTTACCGGATTGATATTCCGATGCAGTTCGCCTCTTCACTGGTGTTTATCGGTCTCGGCATGCTGGTCTTACCGGTAGGGATCTCACTGGCGGGCAGTAATGGTCTGATGGCCTTCAAATGGATAGTCATCAGTTATATTCTGCAGAGTATCGGTGAACTGCTGATCTCGCCGATTGGCTATGCCATGATCGGGAAACTGGCGCCGAAACAGCATCAGGGATTGATGATGGGTAGCTGGATGATGGTGACCGGAGTGGCCTCGGTACTGGCAGACTATTTCTCTGGCATGATGCCGGATAACAGTAACACAACGCCTGTCGCCACCAACCCGGGCTACAGCCATATCTTTAATCTGCTGGGCTGGGGTTCGGTGATTACCGCTGTCGTGATCGCCGTGCTTATCCCGTTATTGCGCCGCATGATCACCCCGCAGGTCCGTGCTGAGGCCTGAGTGTTTCCGGCCCCGGCGTCCGCCGGGGTCTTCTTTTATGCCATTTTCCTGTACCAGACCCGGTTGATCCCTGCGGCTGACAGCATGATTATCGCCGTGCCAAGGAAAACTGCCGGCATCCCGGCCTGACCAGCCACCACTCCGCCAAACAGCGGTCCGCAAACCTGCCCGATATATTGTGCCGAGGTGGAATACCCGAGTAAGTGACCGGTGTGTCCGGCCGGTGCATGATGCCGGATAATCGCCGTGATACAGGGTAACATCCCGCCTAACGCCAGCCCCATCAGGAAACGTAATACCAGCAACTGCCAGACCGCGGTTACAAAGGCCTGCGGGATCAGTAAAACACCACAGACCAGTAAACCGACGCACAGCACACGCCAGTGGCCTGTCCGGTCAGCCAGTGCGCCGATACGCGGAGCGGAGATAATGCTGCCTAAGGCTGTGGATGCCATGATAACGCCGGTAAACAACGTCGCCTGCGTCAGATCAGACATCAGGCTGGCAACATACAGGGTAATAATCGGTTCCACAGACATCGTGGCGAAAATCAGTAACATCGCAGAGACCCACATCACCTTCACCGCGACAGGGGCCGGTTGTCGTACCGCAGACGACGACGGGGAATGTCTGGCCGGCTGGCGTTCCTCTTTAAGAAAGAACAGCGTGCCCAGAAAAGCCAGAAAAATAATCCCCCCGGTCAGCAGGAAGGTTTCGCGGATCCCGATAAGACCGGGAAGCACGCCTCCGGCCAGCGGACCGACAATATTGCCGGCCATGATCCCGCCGGACAGGATACCGATGGCATACCCTGTTTTCTTTTTCGGGGTTTGTGCTGCCACCAGAATCATTGAACCGGAAGCATAACCCCCCAGTAAGCCGGCCAGTAAGCGTAAAGCGACCAGCTGCCACGGCGCTGTTGCCATCCCCATCAGTGACATGGCAATAGCCATCCCCAGACTGGCCCTGATCAGCATCAGTTTACGGCCATAGGTATCTGCCAGCCGTCCCCATAACGGTGCCGTCAGGGCCGCCGTCAGAAAGGTTGCCCCGTAGGCCACGGCAGACCAGTGGGCAATACTGCTCGTGCCTTTAACACCTAAGGACTGCAGATAAAGGGGAAGAAAAGGCAGCAGCAGACTCATGGCAATCAATGTGCTGAATGACCCCAGGGTACAAACCCAGAGATTACGTTGCCAGTGGGGGTTTTCTTCTGAAATATTCCCGGAGTTGTCTGCCATTTCAATCACCTGCTTTGCTAAGAGAAAAAGAAAGCGTAATGCCTGGCCGCGGGAAAACATAGCAGCCGGAAGATATTTACCGGCTGCTCCCTGATTATTACGCAGGTGTAATAATCAGGCGTCTCTGAGTTTTTCTGTCAGTAAATCACATAACCGTGTAACCGGCGAAGAGAGCGTATCCTGCATCTTACGCAGCAGATAGCTGCGATAGCCGGGTAGCTGCCAGTCAGGTAATACCGGACGTAAGGTGCCCTCTGCCAGGGCCTGATGGACCATATAGGAAGGCAGACAGGCAATGCCCGCCCCGGCGCAGGCCGCGGTAAGTAAGGCCATGCTGTTATTGGCACGAAACCGGCTGACCGCATTCACTTCTATGCGTTTTTTTTCTTTCCGGAAACTGAGGGCCGCCTGATGGGCCGGTCCGTGGAAGGTGAGTAGCTGGTGACGACCAAGCTGTTCCGGTGACGTCAGCCCGGGGTGCCTGTCCAGATAACTCTCCGCGGCATACAGTCCCCAATGGATCACCGAGAGCGGCTGCGATATCCCCTGATCCGGGGGCCGCTGACGAACCACGATCGCCACATCAATATCATCATGCATCATGTCCGGTTCTCTGTCGCTCAGATCAAGATCGACACGCACATGAATATTTTGCTGCATAAAGGGTTGCAGTAGCGGGACGATGCATTGACACCCGTAAGTGACCGGAGCCACCAGCCTGACCTGCCCCGCCGGCTGACTGTGCATGCGGTGAATAAAATCGTCCGCCGCTGACACCTGCCGGCTAAGGCTTTCACAATAGCGGTAATAAAGCAGGCCGCATTCGGTGACGGTTACCTTGCGGGTGGTGCGGTGTAATAATTTCATCGCCAGGCGGTTTTCCAGTGCGGCGATTTCACGGCTGACGGTAGCGGTGGATACGCCCAGTAACCCTGCGGCCAGACTGAAACTTTGTTGTTCCACCACCCGGGCAAAAATATACATCGCCTGCAGGTTTTCACCCTGTTGCATTCGTTATCCTGTTACCGGTCGTCCGGAGCTATAAGAAATTATCCGCCGCTGGTCACAAATTCCGGCCGGCATTCCACCGGGAAATTAACCGAATTTGCGATAAAACAGGCATCATGCGCGTTGTGATGGAGGGCCGTGGCCCGATCCCTGTCATGATCATTCTGCAGGCGGATACGCGGCTTAAGTATGATGCCGGTAAAATAGCCTTTCACCCCTTCCACCATCGTCCCTTCGGCCTCATCCTGATACTCTTCCACCACGATACCGGCATCTGCACATAAATGCAGATACCATAATTTATGGCAGGCAGAGACCGATGCCAGCAGGAGCTGTTCAGGATTCCAGCGGGTATTGTCGCCCCGGAAAGCGGGGTCTGCACTCAGTGCAATCGGCTGTCGCCCTTCAGCCTGCAACTCCCCTTCACGCCCATAGGCCTGATAAGACGATGTTCCTTCGCCACGGTTTCCCGTCCAGCGAACTGTCACACGATAATGATGCTGTCTTGCGGCCATAATCTTCCCCGTAGGTTTTATTTCCGGCGACAACCTCTGATCGACGCTGCCAGGAGTAAATCATCATACTTTGTTATGTATTTTTCCGGGTAGTCATTTCTCCGTGTTCACTTTTAAGGCATTCCCGGGAGGCTTTCCCGCCGCTCCGTCTCCGGCTCCCGCCCGCGGCAAATAGCGTTTTCTGGCAAACTATTCCCGCAGGCCACCTCATCAGACTTAAGAAAAATGATACTAATGTGATCTGGATCACATTAGTTTTGCTAAAAAATGAAACAGATTATAACAATTGTGAGGATTCTCCCTTTCCTGTCGTATGATATCCGGCATGATCATTCCGGATACCCAACGGTTTATCTGTCTTATGCATCTGGTTTGACTCCATTTTCTTTGCGTCTGTCTTCAGATGCGCTCTTTCAGTTTTCAGCAAATGGTGGCTATAAAATGAAATATAAAATAATGATGGCAGCAACACTTCTGGCAGGCTCTGTGGCGGGCCATACCTATGCGGCAGACTCCTCCCCGGAGTATGTCTCTGACTGGTGGCATCAGAGTGTGAATGTCGTTGGCAGTTATCACACCCGTTTCGGACCTCAGTTAAATAATGATCTCTACCTGGAATATGAAGCCTTTGCTCATAAAGACTGGTTTGATTTTTATGGGTACCTCGATTTACCGAAATTCTTCGGGACCGGCAACGGGAATGACAACGGGATCTGGGACAGACACAAAGGTTCACCCATGTTTATGGAAATTGAACCCCGCTTCTCGATTGATAAGCTGACCGGCACTGACCTGGGCTTTGGTCCTTTTAAAGAATGGTATTTTGCCAATAACTATATTTACGATATGGGCCCGAATAATGCTAACCGCCAGAACACCTGGTATATGGGGCTGGGGACCGATATTGATACCGGCACAAAACTGGCATTATCCATGAACGTTTACGCTAAATATCAATGGCAGAACTACGGTGCCGCCAATGAAAATAGCTGGGACGGTTACCGTTTTAAAATTAAATATATGTTACCACTGACCACCCTGTGGGGCGGTAACCTCGCCTATATTGGTTTTACTAACGTAGACTGGGATTCTGATCTGGGTGAGAAAGCTGGCCCTGTGCGTACCGGTAACTCTATCGCCTCCAGCCATATCCTGTCTCTGTCCTATGATCACTGGCATTACTCTCTGGTCGCCCGTTACTTCCATAACGGCGGACAGTGGGCCGATGGATCAACCCTTAACTTTGGTCAGGGTGATTTTTCTACCCGAAATACCGGATGGGGCTACTATGCGGTGGTCGGATATAGTTTCTGATTAATTCCGCTCTCCGTTATTATTATTAACGGTATTGTTCCGCGGGAAAATATTTCGCGGAACATCCCCCCGCTATTATTACGGTTAATGACTAAAAATTTACCCTCGTCTTTTTTATTTCCTTCGACTATTCTGCATTCTCGTTCACTGCTTATCTTACCTTTCCAATAAAAATTGTGGATCAGCAGAATTGCAAATACAGTAAGCCCGGGGTTAAGTTATTTATGTCATCGTCTTGTATTACAGCAGAGATATCTGCTACTCCCAATCGAAATAATACGACAATCGCCGGACGCATTGATGCATTACCGGCAAGTAAAAGCCTCTGGTGTTTTATTTCTCTGTTAGCCCTCGGCGGATTTTTTGAACTCTACGATCTCTTTGAAACAGGATATATTAGTTCAGGTTTACTGGCAGCTAAGATATTTCATACGGGGAATAAAGGTGTTTTTGGCATTTCTGATCAGGCAGCTTTCGCTTCGGTCACCTTCCTCGGTTTATTTTTCGGTGCCAGTTTACTGGCCAAATATGCAGACAGATTTGGCCGCCGGCTGACCTTTATGTGTGCACTTGCCTGGTACGGGGTGTTTTCTCTGCTGATGGCCTTTCAGAACAGTGCAGAAGGCATCATTCTTTGCCGTTTTCTGGTCGGGGTGGGTCTGGGGGTCGAACTGGTCACGATTGATACCTATCTCTCGGAATGGATGCCGGCACATTTACGCAGCCGGGCTTTTGCTTTCTCTTTCTTTATCCAGTTTCTTTCTGTCCCTGTCGTGGCCATCATGTCCTGGTGGCTTATTCCGCAAACTCTTCTGACACTGGAAGGCTGGCGGTGGGTCATCATTGCCGGGGCCGTCTGTTCGCTGATTATCTGGAGCATCCGGCGTAACCTGCCGGAATCGGCCCGCTGGCTGGCACAGCAGGGACGCTATCAGGAGGCTCATCAGGTACTCAGTGACATGGAAAAACGTTGCGGAATGACTCCGGTCACCGACTTCCGGGTGGACACTTCCGGCGTAAAAGCCCCGGTTCAGGGGAAATTCCGCGAGATCTGGGCCCCGCAATGGCGTAAAAGGACCCTGATGCTGGTGGTGATGAACTTCTTCCAGTCGATTGGCTTCTTCGGTTTCGGCAACTGGCTACCGGCCCTGCTTTCCGGCAAAGGCACTACGCTGACCCATAGCCTGCTTTACTCTTTCTTTATTACTCTGGCTTACCCGCTGGGGTCGTTGCTGTGCAGTCGCTATGCCGACAAAATAGAAAATAAGTGGCAGATCGTTATCTCTTCACTGATGACGGTTGTCTTCGGCACACTGTTTGCGCTGGTAACTCAGCCGGTACTGCTGATCCTTTGCGGATTTATGATCACCTATTCCAATGCCTGGCTGACTTTCAGCTACCACTCTTACCAGACCGAGATTTTCCCTACCCATATCCGCGCACGTGCGGTCGGATTCTGCTACTCCTTCAGCCGCTTATCGACCGTTTTCAGTAGTGTCATGATAGGTTCTATTCTGGCCTACGCCGGCAGCCAGGGCGTCATCCTCTTTATTATCCTCAGCATGCTGATGGTAATGCTCTCTGTGGGTCTGTTCGGACCGAAAACCCGCGGGCTGGACCTGGAAAATATCTGACAGGGATGGCATAACATTCCCCATAAAAAACGGGCGGCATCGCTGCCACCCGTTTTTTCCTCACTCTCTTACCGCGAAGTTACTGTTGTTTTTCCAGGTCTTTGATCGTCGCCCCGCCCTGATGGCCGCGGACAAACTCCGAGTTCCTGATATCCGCCACCTGGCTTGCCGTCACGCCGGAAGAGGCATTATTTCCCCAGCTGCTACGGATAAAGTTAACCACATCCGCGACTTTCTGATCATTCAGACGCCAGCCGAACGCTGGCATAGTGATGGCCGAAGGGGCACCCTGTACACCCGGCAGCGTATCTCCGGTAAGAATGATATGAATAAGCGATGTCGGATCCTTCGCTAATACCACCGGGTTCCCTTTCAGGGCCGGGTAGAAACGCTGATAGCCGGTCCCGTCTGTTTTATGGCAGGCGGCACAGCTGTCCACATAGGAAGCGGCCCCGGTCATGGAGTCATCGCCCTTCAGGAGCGCCCGGGAGACCGAATCATCCGCAGTGAATGCCGGCTGCTTAGGATCCTGCGGGCTGAGAGACTTCAGATAACGGGCTATCGCCTGAATATCGTCATTACTCATATATTGCAGACTGTGCTGTACCACGTCGGTCATCCCGCCGAAGGCCGCGGTATGATCATTGCGGCCATAACGCAGGAACTGAGCAATATCGTCGGTACTCCAGCGGCCCAGGCCTTCACGGTTATCTCCGCGTAAATCACTGGCATCCCAGCCATCAATCGGGGAACTACTGCCCGACAGGAAGAGATTACCGTCACTGTTATTCAGCGCTTTTTCCTGCATGGTGATGGCCCGTGGGGTATGGCAGGCACCACAGTGCCCCAGTCCTTCCACCAGATAACGCCCGCGGGCTAGCTCCGGGTCTTCACCCGCTGCTGCGACGGCAGGTTTGACGTCAGGTGCAAACATATGCCGCCAGATGGCCAGTGGCCAGCGCATAGAGAGTGGCCAGGGGATATCACTCGCCTTGTCCGGTTCACTCACCGGCTGGACACCCTGCATAAAATAGGCGTACAGAGCATGCATATCATCATCGCTCACCACCGCATAGGACGGGTAAGGCATCGCGGGATAGAGCGTTTCACCGTTTTTCGCAATCCCCTGACGCACAGCTTTCTGGAAATCATCATAGGTGTAGTTACCGATACCGTACGTCTTATCCGGCGTAATATTGCTGGAATAAATCGTGCCGATCGGTGTCTTCATCGGCAAACCGCCGGCAAAAGGCTGACCGCCTTCGCTCGTATGGCATGCCGTACAGTCCCCGGCCCGTGCCAGATACTCACCGCGTTTCACCAGGTCCTGTCCGCTTTCCCCGGCAGCCATGGCAGAAAAGGCCAGCGAACTCAGCACCAGCGCTAATAGTCTTTTTTTCATCGTCTGTGCCTCTTATGCCTGTACCAACGGACCCGGATTTTTCAGATAGACTTCGCGGATCGCTTTCGCCGACCAGTAAGTCAGTGCAGCAACCATTCCTGTCGGGTTATAACCCAGCCCCTGAGGAAAGGCTGACGCGCCCGGGACAAAGACATTCGGCACATCCCAGCTCTGCAGATAACGGTTAATGGCGCTGGTTTTCGGGTCTTCACCCATAATCGCTCCACCATTCATATGGGTCGTCTGATACACCGTGGTATCAAAATGCGTACCTGGCGTTTTCGGGCCACCCATGATCAGTTTAGGGTTCATGGCGCTGGCGATGTTGTGCATTTTAGCAACCATAAACTGTGACATTTTGATGTCATTCTCCTGCCAGTCGAACGTCATGCGCAGCAAAGGTTGTCCGTAGGCATCTTTATAATTCGGATCAAGATCCAGATAGTTCACCCGGTACGACTGGTGCGCGCCATGAGCATCCATCGAAACGTGATGCGTGTAAGTATCCGCAACCGCCGCTTTCCATTCGCTGCCCCAGGCCGGCGTTCCCGTCGGGGTCGGTAACCCGGAAATCGGCTTAGTGCCCGCCTGGTTTACCCATAGCGGGGAACCACCGACAAAACCATAAGGCGCATGGTCAAAGTTATCTGCATTAAAATCATCTACCGCCACACCCGCACCGCCCGCGCCGATAAACGGGTTAGTGGTGGTGTTTTTATCAAACAGCGCTTTCAGCGTAGAAATATTCTGATAGGCAAAGTTACGACCCACGACCCCTTCATTAGTGATCGGGTTATACGGCTTGCCGATCCCTGACAGGAGCATCAGGTGAACGTTATGGAACTGGAACGCTGACAGGATCACCAGATCCGCCGGCTGGATTTGTTCACGGCCGCTGGCATCCAGATAAGTCACCCCGGTCGCTTTTTTCTTATCGTCGGTCAGATTGACGCGTAAGACATAAGAGTCATTACGTAACTCAAACTTAGGTTCCTGACGCAGGGCCGGTAGAATGTTGACGTTAGGCGAGGCTTTTGAATACATATAACAGGCGTAGCCACTGCAATAACCGCAGAAGTTACATGGGCCCATCTGCGCGCCATAGGTGTTGGTATACGGGCCTGAGGTATTGGCCGACGGCATATCATAAGGATGATACCCCACCGACTCGGCGGCGGCCGCAAACAGCTGGGCGGAATAGGTCCGTTTCTGTGCTTTCAGCGGGAAGTCATCTGAACGATCCGGGGCAAACGGGTTTCCCCCTTTTCCTTTCCCCACCACCTGGCCTTTGATGGTCCAGGCGTTACCCGAAGTACCGAACACTTTCTCGGCTTTATCGAAAAACGGTTCCAGTTCATCGTAGCTGACACCGAAATCCTGAATCGTCATCCCGTCCGGAATAAAGTTTTTACCGTAACGCTCTTCATAATGGCTGCGCAGACGTAATTCCGCCGGATCGACACGGAAATGAACCCCCGACCAGTGCAGCCCTGCGCCTCCGGTACCGGTTCCAGGCAGGAACGCATTTAACTGACGGTAAGGCAAGGCGGTCTGCGAGGCGTTATGCCGGACGGTAACGGTGCTCTTCGAGAGATCCTGGAACAGTTTCTTACGCACATTATACGTCAGTTCATCGATGGACTGCGGATACGCACCGTCCGGATAGGTATCTCGCTGCGGGCCACGTTCCAGCGCGACCACATTCAGTCCGGCTTCGGTCAGTTCTTTCGCCATAATCGCCCCGGCCCAGCCGAAACCGACAATAACGACATCTGTTTTTTTCATTTCGTTCGCCATGATTACGCTCTTTCTCCACGAATTGATACCGGCGGGAAGGGATAATGTTCTCCGCGTTCTACCCAGTCCATAAAATCAGCACGGGCGCCCGGGAAACCAATCAGTTTCCAGCCCGTCATTCCCTGATTACCGCCATGGATAGGGTCACTGAAGAATCCTTCACGGGTGTTTTGTAACAGGTAGGAGAAAAAGAGCTTACTTGGCAGGTGGCTGAATTCTGCCTGCCCGCTTTCAAAGGCTTTCAGCAGGCTGATCTGCTGGTCTGCCGGTAAGTCGGCAAAGACTTTCTGGTGCTGTTGCTGACTGTAGGCGTCCGCATCCGCCAGACCCAGACGATAGATCTGGCGCGGTACCAGCGGTAACTGATACCCCAGTTCTTTCGGCGCGTCCGGCGCAAACGGTCCCTGCATATACCAGTTAGCCCCGGTGGCATACGGGGTATTCATCTGACGGTCGATGTATTCCGGGACGCCGGCTTCCAGGGCGCCCGGGCCACGATCATCCGCCGGAATCAGGTGAGCGACCGCCGCTTTGATAAATGCATATTCTTCCGCGGTAAACCAGCCGGGTTGATAGTCGCGGGGAGAGTGCTGCCCGTTTGCGGCACTCTCAGCCGCCTGCGCGGCAGGACTTAATGCAAGTGAACCAATGGCTGTGCTTCCCACTGCCATCGCCGGCGCAAGAGTAATTGTTCTTAACAAAAAATCCCTGCGTGATTGACCATTCTTATGTTCTGACATGACATTGCCTCAGTACCGCATATAATGCAGCATGAAATGTTAAAATTTTAGTGATGTTTTGAAATTATCAATAACGGTTACTAATTAGTGTTACCGGTAACAAGTTTAGACATTCTACACTCGTTATTCATAAGCTCCAGTAGATAAAAACATTAATTTTCTATTTTTTTAACATAACGGGCGGGTATGTTTTACATCAGCGGTGACAGGCCATCCTGTTTGTCACTGTCAGAAACATCCCCCAACAGACAGTTAACAGGGTTTCGCGCTATAACAGGATGAGACTAATAATGGAGTGGTTATGTTTAAATGTTTCTTTCCCCGACCGGGTCCCTTTTTCACCAGTGCAGCTATCTGGAGTCTGATCACCATCGTCTGCTGGTTCCTGTTCGGTGAAACTGCGCTAATGCATTTCCCCGCGCTGGCGAAGGTAGCGGCCAGCCCGCTCCCGAATACCGTTTTTCGCTTCGTGCATCTCAGCCAGGTCTGGTTCTATCTCTATTTCTGGATAGCCACTGCACTCTTTGCCCTGGTCTGGCGCGCTATTGATAACCACCCCTGGCAGCTCTGGTCAGTCTGGGGCTCGGCACTGATCATCTTTTCAACCTGGTTTGGCGTTCAGGTCGGTGTGGCTATCAATGCCTGGTATGGCCCTTTCGGTGATTTGATCCAGAAAGCACTGACCAAGGCAGGCTCGGTGCCGATTACCGTGTTTTATGATCAGGTGATTGCCTTCCTGGGGATCGCCCTGGTGGCGGTGGTGATCGGCGTGATGAACTCCTTCTTTATCAGTCACTGGGTGTTTCGCTGGCGTACCGCAATGAACAACTATTACATTGCTAACTGGCAGCATCTGCGCCAGGTCGAAGGTGCCGCTCAGCGTGTGCAGGAAGATACCATGCGTTTTGCAAGCACACTTGAAAGCTGGGGCGTCAGCTTTATCCAGGCCATTATGACGCTTATCGCCTTCCTGCCGGTGCTGGTGGGTCTGTCACACTACGTCAAAGATATCCCGTTCCTTGGCAATATCCCGTATGCACTGGTCATCATTGCCCTGCTGTGGTCGCTGTTCGGCACCGGTTTACTGGCTGTGGTGGGGATTAAATTACCGGGGCTGGAATTCCGTAACCAGCGGGTGGAAGCGGCCTATCGTAAAGAACTGGTCTACGGGGAAGACCATGCCGACCGGGCGACGCCGCCAACCGTCCATGAGCTGTTCAGCCAGGTCCGCTACAATTACTTCCGGCTCTACTTCCATTACCTGTATTTTAATATCACCCGTATTCTGTATCTGCAGGTCGATAATGTATTCGGGCTGTTTGTGCTGTTCCCGTCCATTGTTGCCGGGACCATAACGCTCGGGATCATGAACCAGGTTTCTAATGTCTTTGACCAGGTGCGATCTTCATTCCAGTATCTGATCAATTCCTGGTCAACGCTGGTAGAGCTGATGTCTATCTATAAACGTCTGCGGAGTTTTGAACAGATCCTGCAGAACAAACCGCATGATGAAATGATGCAGGACGCCGCAGAATAACGGCAGGCCGCGTCTCCGTTACCCCCGGGGGACGGAGACGCGGTTAACGTCGTATCGCGCACATTTCGCCATATCATCATAAAAACCTGCTCAGTAAAGTGTCATAATCCCGGCGGCCGGCCAGGCCACGAGAGAGTGGAAAGAGTAATGCTTTCATACCGCTGATATTCCCCGGCGGTTACCCGTTTATCATCCTGCGTTTTTACTGAGGACCTCCGAATGAATCGAGTCATCTTCGTCTGTCTGTCAGGACTGCTGACCAGCGTCCTGTCCGTACAAAGCATGGCGGCCGGGAACACGATAAAACAACTTCCGGTTAATGAGATCCATCCTACCCAGCCCGCCGTCGGTTATGATGAAATACATTATAAAATTGCCGTTGATAAAGCCGACCCTGGCAGATTATTTACTGAGTTTTGTGAGAACAATGGGGCAGGCCGCGTCAGTCAATACAACGCTCACTCGGCGATCATCCGCCCCGACAGTTTCACCTGCCAGTCGCCGTATGGCACTCACCCGGATGCGGTGAAGAGTGCGGTTATTGCCCCGGATCATCAGATCTATCTGACCGACGGGCATCATACGATCAGTATTTTCCGTGATATTGCAGGTGATCAGAACTTTACCTTCAGTGTCCGAATCACCAACGATCTCAGTCAGCTACCGGATATGGCGGCCTTCTGGCAATGGATGGAACAGCATAACCAGGCCTGGCTGAACGATCCGGCAGGAAAGCCTGTTAAGCCCGCGGATTTACCGGCACAGGTTGGCATGAAATTTATGGCGGACGATACTTACCGCTCCGTGGTCTATTTTCTCCGTGCTGTCGCGTATAAGAAACCGGAGAATGCCCCGCCGTTCCTGGAATTTTACTTAGGTGACTGGCTACGCCATCATCAGCCGGTGACCTTAGGTGCGCTGAAAACCAAAGCCGGTTATGCCGCCTCCCTTGCCCGGGCCGCCAATGCATTGGTGAATGCCAGCGGATCGGAACACACGACAGCCTCCCCGGACTCACCGACGCTCGGTCAGTTGGGTAAGCTGGATAAAGTTAATGTGAAAAAACTCGATAAGCTGAGTGAGAAAGGCGGGAAACTGTCGGTGTTGTTCGGGGAGGGGGCGGCATCCTGAGAGGAAAAACAGGGGGACCCGCCCCCTGTTCAGGCGATTACAGCGTAATGCGCATCACTTCATCCGGGGCCGTTGCCGGTTTCTCACGGGAAGCCGGCTGTTTCACGGTGACAAAAACGCTCTTGCCGTCGGCGGACAGCGCCAGACTGTTAGGCAGTCCCGGGGCTTTCACGGTCTGTTCCAACTGGTAATTTTGGGTATTGATAATACTGACCGTCCCGGCCTGACGGTGAGTCACATACAGCTGATGACGCTGCGGGTTATACAGAACAGACAGTGATTCCGGGACATTAATTTTATTGATCACTTTATCGGTACGGGTATCCACCACCAGCACCCCGGGTTGCTTATAATCAGAAATAAACAGACGATGTCCCACCGGATCTGACGCAATGTTCAGCAGCGCACTGTCGCCCTTTTCCACGAGCTTCACTTTCTTTTCAATACGCTGAGTCGTCGTGTTAATCACGACCAGTTCCCCGTCACCATTAGAGATGTAGAGCGTATGATGGGCACTGTCCAGAGCCACACCTGCCCCCAGTTTTCCGGTATGTTCAATGGTATTCAGCAGTGTCAGGTTCTTCGCATCAACCACCCAGACCACACTGTCCGCCCCCACGCCCGGGATATAAAGACGGTCATTCTCCGGATCAATCGCGATTTCACGGATCTGCAGCGGTCTGACCGTTTCGCTGCGCTGACGGCTATCCAGCACCAGGTGTTTCAGTTGCTCGCCACTTCGGGTATCGATGGAGGTCAGAGAGCTTTCGCGGCTGTTACCGAGGTAGAGGATGCCGGTGCGTGCATCCAGTGCCATACCAAAAGGTTTATACGGGCTTTTCAGAGTTTGGGTCGTTTTTAAATCCTGCGGGTCAAGCCGGTAGACTACGCCGCCCTGTTCGTCACGTCCCTGAGCACCTGAAACGTAGAGCGAATTACCTGTCTGGTTATAGACCAGTTCATAGAGTCCTTTTCCGACCGGCTGATGCAGGGTTGATGCCGGTTGAGAAGCAAAGCTGCCCGCTGAAAACAGTGCTGCCACCAGCACCAGAGGACGGAAAAACGTCTGATGAGTCATCATGTTGTAAGTATCTCCAGAGTAATGAACGGCGTATTCCCGGCTTATGCGGATACTGCCCTTTGCGCGGCCGATAGAATAAATGATTTTCTTTATGATAAGAATAATCATTTACATTTAAAATGAACAGCTTTTTATCCGGCAGCCGGAGACCCTCAGGATATGACAAGTAATAAGAGGTGAAAGTGAATAGTCACTTACCGTCAGTTCCTTTTGCCGGTAAGTGTGGGGGTAAATCTCTGTGTTTTCCTGCCGTCGCCATCAGTGCGGCGGGGAATCTCACTATTTTCCGGCCGCCGCCTTCAGTGTGGCGGGGAATCTCAGTGTTTTCCTGTCGCCGCCATCAGTGCGGCGGGGAATCTCACTATTTTCCGGCCGCCGCCTTCAGTGTGGCGGGGAATCTCACTGTTTTCCTGTCGCCGCCATCAGTGCGGGGCGTATAAATCCCTGATGAGTTACCAGCAGCTCTGCCGCCTGCGCTGCTGTCAGACCGGCGAGGATCATCAGGATGGCGGTTTTGCAATGACCATGACAGTCAGTGAGTGCCTGCTTCGCTTCTGATTCGCTGCAATCAGTGGCCTGCATGACAATGTTGACCTGCCGTCTGACCAGTTTGGCATTTGTCGCCTCGACATCCACCATCAGGTTACCGAATACCTTTCCCCTGCGGATCATCGCGCCGGTGGTCAGCATATTCAGGACCAGCTTCTGTGCCGTGCCGGCTTTCATTCGTGACGAGCCGGTAACGACTTCCGGCCCCACCACCGGCGTCAGAGCGATATCTGCCCGCGCTGCCATCTCGCTGTCAGGATTACAGCTCAATGCCACGGTTGTCGCGCCGCAGCCGGTCGCATACGCCATGGCCCCGAGAACATAAGGTGTTCTGCCGCTGGCGGCGATACCCACCAGAATATCACTGGCAGTAAAACGGATAGCTTCTAAATCTGCGCGACCCTGCCCGTCGTTATCTTCCGCATTCTCTACCGCTTTCAGGATAGCGGTTTTCCCGCCCGCAATCAGTCCCACCACCTGTTCGTGCGGGGTCCCGAAAGTTGGCGGGCACTCACTTGCATCAAGAATACCTAACCGGCCTGACGTCCCGGCACCGCAGTAAATTAACCGTCCCCCACGGGAGAATGCCTGTGTAATGGCATCAACGGCCCGGGCAATCTGCGGCAATATGGCCTCCACGGCCAGTGCGACTTTTTTATCTTCCCGGTTGATCACGGCCAGCATCTCTTCGGTCGATAGCTGGTCAATATTTTCACTGGCAGGATTACGACCTTCCGTAATCAGGGCGTTCAGGTTGAGGGTCATAATGACTCCGGAATGAGATCAGGACAGCCCGCATCATAAAACATGCATCGCAGAGGGAAAAGTGCCGTTCAGCAGGGAGATCAACGCGGGGGAAATTCAGAAAAGCGGCTCTCTGCACCGGCAGCGCCGGGCAGAGAGCAGGGTCAACACATCGTACTTAGTCGTTAGCCAGCTGATGCGTCTTCATTTTTTGCTCATAGGCTAAGGCTTTCGCCGTATCGAACTGCCCTTCCCAGCGGGAAATGACTAAGACGGCCAGCGCATTCCCCACGACATTGAGTGCGGTACGAGCCATATCCATAATACGGTCAACCCCGGCAATAAAGGCCAGCCCCTCGAGCGGGATACCGACACTGCCCAGAGTCGCCAGCAGCACCACAAAGGAGACGCCTGGCACACCGGCAATCCCTTTCGAGGTCACCATCAATGTCAGGACCAGGACAATTTCGCTGGTCAGCGATAAGTCGATACCGTACAACTGCGCGATAAAGATGGCGGCAATACTCTGATACAGCGTCGAACCATCGAGGTTAAAGGAATACCCTGTCGGTACCACAAAGCTGGTAATTGACTTCGGCGCACCATAGGCCTCCATCTTTTCCATGATCCGTGGCAAGACGGTCTCTGAACTGGAGGTTGAGTAGGCGAGGATCAGTTCATCTTTCAGGATGCGCATAATGGTGATAATACGCAGCCCGCAAATTCTGGCGACAATCCCCAGTACCACGAAGGCGAACAGTAAAATCGCCGCATACACCAGACCGACCAGTTTCGCCAGCGGAAGCAGAGAGGCAAAACCAAAGTTCGCCAGCGTGACGGTGATCAGGGCAAACACACCGATCGGTGCATAACGCATGATCATATGCGTCACTTTGAACATGGTTTCTGAGACACCACGGAACACGGAGACCAGCGGATCACGTTGTTCCGCAGGCAGCGCAGACAGCCCCATACCAAACAGTACAGAGAAGAAAATAATGGCCAGCATATCGCCATTCACCAGCGATACAAAAATGTTCTGCGGGATAATGGATAAGATAGTACTGACCAGACTGTGCGGGCCACTCTCTACCTGTTGCGTGGTCGCCTCGTATTTAGAGATATCCGTAGTGGTCAGCGTGGACATATCAATGCCCGCTCCCGGATGGAACACATTCGCCAGCGTAATCCCCAGGATAATGGCGATCGTGGTGATTATCTCAAAATAGAGGATAGTTTTGACGCCGATCCGGCCCAGCTTTTTAGCATCACCGACCCCGGCAATACCAATAATCAGCGAAGAGATCACGATCGGCACAACAATCATCTTAATCAGATGAATAAATATATCACCGGCCGGTTTCAGGATATTGAGGATTAACCAGTCACGGTGTTCAGGCTGATTATGCAAAACGGTACCCGCTACAATACCTAAAATCAGCGCAATCAGTATTTGCCAGGCAAGACTAACCTTTTTGCCTTTTTTCATTTTTAATTCCTTAGTCAGACTTCCTTTTCGCTTTTCAGCAAAAAACTACTCAGGGAAGTGAACAAACACCGGGTAAAACAGATCTTCTCCGAGGAAAAAAACTCATAACACCCTGCATAAGATTGAGATAAGTACCATTTTCACCCCGGTTCTGGCAACCTTATTCCGAAGTCTGTAAAAAGATAACTTAACACGGACAGGCCATTCAGGATCCCGCGGATTGATATAAGTATCTGTTATGAAAAGGGATAACAGACTACGTATTCCCGTCTCAGCGGCCAGACATCTTAACAATAAAATTCATAAATCTTATAGATTTACAGAGTGATTCCCGGGAACGGCTAATAACTGTTACTTTCAATCGTTAATTTACAGTTTAGGGATTTACCGCCTGATAATATGACTTTTCTCCTCTGCGTGATCAGTCACTCAAATGCAATACATTCTTTTAACATCTTTTAAATAACATTGTATAAACATAAAACCAACAAATAAACGTGGAAACCTGCTATGAGCCACAATTATAAACACCCCATCCCGCCGGGAATTGCTGAAAATGCGCTGATTAACGCCGGGCAATATACTGAGATGTATCAGCAGTCCGTGGAACAACCGGATATTTTTTGGGGCCAGCAGGGAAAAATCCTCGACTGGATCACGCCTTATCAGACAGTAAAAAATACTTCGTTTGTCCCCGGTGATATACGCATCCGTTGGTACGAAGACGGGACACTCAATCTTGCGGCTAACTGCATTGACCGTCATCTGGCCACTCATCCCGACAAAATCGCTATCCTCTGGGAAGGCGACGATGCCAGCCAGAGCCAGCAACTGACTTACCGTCAGCTGCATGAGCAGGTCTGCCGCGCAGCAAATATGCTGACGGCGCTGAACGTGAAAAAAGGCGATGTGGTCGCCATTTATATGCCGATGGTCCCGGAAGCCGCCATCGCGATGCTGGCCTGCGCCCGTATCGGTGCCGTTCATACTGTTATTTTTGGCGGTTTTTCGCCGGATGCCGTGGCCGGTCGTATTACAGACTGCGCCGCCAAAATCGTCATCACTGCCGACGAAGGTCTCCGGGCCGGACGCCCTATTCCGCTGAAGAAAAATGTCGACGAAGCCCTGAAGAACCCGACGGTCACCAGCGCCGAAAAGGTCGTTGTCTTCAGACGCACCGGAACACCTGGCGAATGGCAGGACGGCCGTGACCTCTGGTGGCATGAGCTGATGGCCTCTGCAGGTACAGAACACACACCGGTGCCGGTCAATGCGGAAGACCCGCTCTTCATCCTCTACACCTCGGGGTCCACAGGTAAGCCTAAAGGCGTACTGCATACGACCGGCGGATACCTGGTCTACGCCGCAACCACCTTCAAATATGTCTTTGATTATCATCCTGAAGATATCTACTGGTGTACCGCAGATGTCGGCTGGATCACCGGACACAGCTATCTGGTCTATGGCCCGCTGGCCTGTGGCGCGACCACCCTTATTTTTGAAGGTGTCCCTAACTGGCCGACACCGGCCCGGATGGCACAGGTGGTCGACAAACACCAGGTGTCCATCCTCTACACGGCCCCCACGGCAATCCGTGCGCTGATGGCTGAAGGGGACAGCGCCATTGCCGGTACCCGGCGTGACAGTCTGCGCATTCTGGGCTCCGTCGGTGAACCGATTAACCCGGAAGCCTGGGAATGGTATTACCGCACCATCGGCAACAGCCATTGCCCGATTGTCGACACCTGGTGGCAGACAGAAACCGGCGGCTTAATGATTACCCCGCTGCCGGGGGCTACCGAACTGAAAGCCGGGTCGGCGACACGTCCGTTTTTTGGGGTGCAGCCCGCCTTACTGGACAACGACGGTATAACGCTGGAAGGGGCCTGTGAAGGGAACCTGGTGATCACCGATTCCTGGCCGGGTCAGGCCCGGACCCTGTTCGGGGACCACGCACGCTTTGAACAAACCTATTTCTCGACGTTCAGAAACTGTTACTTCAGTGGCGACGGTGCACGCCGTGATGCCGACGGAGACTACTGGATCACCGGCCGGGTGGATGATGTCTTAAATGTTTCCGGGCACCGTCTGGGCACTGCTGAGATCGAGTCCGCCCTGGTGTCACATCCTAAAATTGCCGAAGCCGCGGTCGTCGGCATTCCTCATGCCATTAAGGGCCAGGCCATCTATGCGTATGTAACGCTCAATGCCGGCGAGGAACCGACACCGGAACTCTATACCGAAGTCCGCCATTGGGTGCGTAAAGAAATCGGCCCGATAGCGACTCCGGACGTTTTACATTGGGCAGAGATGTTACCGAAAACCCGGTCAGGGAAAATTATGCGCAGGATCCTGCGTAAGATTGCGGCCGGAGAAACCTCAGGACTGGGCGATACCTCGACACTGGCAGACCCGGGGGTCGTTGAGAGATTACTGGAAGAACAACAGACGATTAACATGCCCAGAAAGGGCTGACTGCGGGGACGCCAGTGGCGTCCCTGCGCACATCCCGCGGAATAGCTTTCCGCGGGACATTCATCAGAAGCTGACGGAAGCGCTGATATAAGGACCGTCGACCAGTACGTTATCCTTATTATTGTTGGTGTTCTTCAGACCCACATACTGATACCCGGCACGTAAGCTCACCAGAGAAATCGGGCTGAAGCTGATTCCGCCACCGGCTTGCTGGTAACGTTCCAGGTGGTCAGAGAATGATTTTGGTGCGTAGTAATATTCACCGTACACGCCCCACATGCTGTTCAGCTGATAGCTGACACCGGAGCCGACAGCAACGGTGAAGCCATCTTTACCATCTGACGGATGGGTATACAGTGCTTTCGCGGCCGGAGAGACGTTAAACGGACCCACAGACAGGTTATAACCTAATGTGGCACCACTGACGCTGCCATCATCATTACTGCGTAACCAGTTTCCTTTCAGGAACAGTCCCGGAGACTGGCTGCCAAGCCCCACACTCAGGTTAGTACTGTGCTCTCCGACATCCACACTTCCTTCGACGGCTTGTGCCATACCACTGGTCACCAGACCGGCCAGCCCGAGGGCCAGGATTGTTTTTTTCATTATATTACTCCCGAAAAATTAAAAGACGTGCTACGCGAGTATTTGAACAGCAAGGAAAACTACCGGCAACAGGTTTATAAGTTAACGGAAGTAACTTTCGTCATATTCTGAAATGCCTTAGCTTTTTAACGTCCACATCACATGACCAATGATCGGTGCAGCCAGTACCGTAACCACCCCCGCCAGCATCATCACCAGACTGGAGACCACGCCTTCCTGAGGGCCTATCTGATAAGCTCTGGCCGTACCGGCACCGTGTGATGCGGCCCCCAGGCCGGCACCTTTCGCCATCCCCTGTTTGATCGCAATACGCAGAAACAGAAAATCCCCCATTGCCATACCAAACACCCCGGTCAGCACCACAAACAGTGCGACCAGATCCGGCTGTCCTCCCACCGGCTTGGCGGCCGCCAACGCGAAAGGCGTGGTAATTGAGCGTACCGCCAGGCTCCGCTGGATTTCCACCGGCAGGGTAAATAACCGTGCCAGCCAGACAGAAGTACAGACGGCGACCAGGGTTGCCGTGATCACCCCCGCGGTCAGTGACATCCAGTGACGTTTGATAATCGCCATGTTCTCATACACCGGCACCGCAAACGCCAGTGTGGCGGGACCCAGTAACCAGATCAGCCAGTGGCTGTCGGCGATATAATCTTTCCAGGTAATATGTGTAATGAGCAACATCACCACCAGTACCATCGGAGTCATCACCAGCGGCATCAGGATCAGAGTACGCCAGCGGGTATAGAGCCGCTTGTTCACGTAATAGACCAGTAACGTCAGCACAAAACAGAGAACGCTTACGATAAAATCACTCATGACGAGCCAGCTTACGCTCTGCACGGGCGATTTCATACTGGTAGATACGTTGTACCACCAGCGAAGTCGCCGCCAGTACCAGCATGGTACTGATAGCGATCACCAGGCAGATACGCACACCGTCCTGACGTAACAACGGACCGTAGTTAATCACGGCCACCACGGCAGGGATAAAAAACAGTAACATTTCGGCCAGTAGCCAGTTTGACCCTGCTTTTACCCATTTCAGCGGCAGGATGCGGCTCACAATAAGAAACAGCAGAAGTACCATGCCTACGATATTCGCCGGCAGGGGAATATGTAGCCAGACCACCAATTGTTCAGAAAATAAGAACAGACCAATATAAATCAGTACCTGCACAGGCAACTGCAACAAATGGGGTAATTTTGTCAGCCGCTGTGAACGAAGGGCTGCAAGCATGGTGAACTCCTCATGAATAATTGATACAGGAAGTATACAACCTGGTCACCGGGTGAATAAAATGAACTAAAATTATCTTAACCATGCCATTTAGGAATACTTATGGATGTAAAGGCGATTCGCTACTTTACTGAAGTGGTCCGTCAGCAGAGTTTTACCCGTGCGGCAGAGAAGTTATATGTCACTCAGCCGACCATCAGTAAGATGCTGCGTCAGCTGGAAGAAGAACTGGGATGCACCCTGCTTTTAAGGGAGGGACGTAAACTCTACCTGACCGATAGCGGTAAAGCGGTTTACCAGCGCGGGCTAACCATACTGCAGGAGTTCCGCCAGCTGGAAGCCGAAATTGGCGATATCAATCAGTTAAAAACCGGTGAGCTCAGGCTGGGTATTCCGCCGATGGTCGGTATGCAGATTGTCGGCTCTATTTCTGCCTTCCATAAGCGTTACCCGGGGGTGGAACTTAAAATTTCCGAATTCGGCGGGCTGGCGGCACAACAAGCCGTACTGCAGGGACGGCTGGATATTGCCATGACCGCGCTGCCGGCAGAAAATGAATTCCCTCTGCAGGTTCTGCCTCTGTTAGAACACCGGTTATGTGTACTGGTTCCGCGCACCGAGGAGTGGCTGGCGCGCGAGCGACTGACGCTGGAAGAGGTGGCCCGCTACCCGCTGCTGGTATTCAACGAAGAGTTTTCGCTTAACCGTCAAATCAGTAAATCGTTCCAGCGTCAGGGGCTGACGCCGGATATTGCCATCCAGAGCGGGCAATGGGATTTTCTGGCGACGATGGTGCAGGCCGGGATGGGCGTAGCCATCCTGCCGGAACCTATTTGTGATCGACTCGACCCGGCATCGTTGCTCTGGCTGCCTCTGGAGTCGGAACTGACCTGGACACTGGGCCTGGTCTGGCGGGAAGGTAACTACATTTCAAGCAGCACCCGGGCATGGATCCAGTGCTGTCGTGACTACTGGCCGGACAGCTCTGCGCTGTTAAGGCTCTGATCTCCGGCCGGGGAACACCGTTCCCCGGCCATCTGTCTTACTCTTCTTTCTCTATCAGCAAGGCTTCGAGCAGGTCCAGATCACGCAACAGTTTTTGCATCGACTCATTGCTGATCTGCTGGGTGGCGCGCATATGATACACCTCCGCCCTTTCAGAACGTAACGCGGTAAGGCGGAAACGCCGTTCCAGATTCTCCGCAAACAGTACCCGTTCAGGATCTTCCTTTCCGTCGATCCTGCGTCGCAGGTTACCGGTCACCCGTGAACTGACTTCCTTCAGAAGATCCGGATCGATATTTTCTTCACTGTCTTTTGCCAGCCGTTCTTCCATTTTATACAAACTGTCGATAGCCACTTTTGCCATCACCGCTCTGGCCGTCCTGAGTTCGCGGGCATTCTCACTTTTATCCATGCCCGGGATCCCCCGCAGCAACATGGGCAAAATAACCACCCCGGCCAGCAGTGAGAACATAATCACTCCGGTGGCCAGGAACACCAGTTCATAACGGGCAGGGAAAGCATCGCCATTCACCATATACAGCGGAATGGAAAGCACACCGGCCAGGGTCACCGCCCCGCGGACACCGGCAAAGGTGGCAATTAATAATTCACGGAGGGAATAGTTGCTGAATTCCAGCGGGCTCTTCTTCAGCAGACGCAGGCTGAAACGTTGCATGATATACAGCCAGCCAAACCGCACGGCCAGTAACGCGATGTAAATCATGCCGACATCCATAAACAGGATCCAGATACTGACATTCTGGTCAGCATTGGCCTGTACGATAGAGGTCTCCAGAATACTCGGCAATTGCAGTCCGAGCATCAGGAAGACCATACCGTTGAAGACAAACTCGAGCATCTGCCAGACACTGTTGGCACGTAAGCGCATCGCCAGCGGTGCCTGACGGATAATTCCGGAACGGGCAATGGTCATCCCCGCCGCAACAGCCGCCAGGATCCCCGAAAAGCCAAAGTGTTCGGCAATCAGATAAGAGGCGAAAGGCAGTAACAGTAACAGGACGGTCTGGGTCGCCGGGTCATCCCCGCTCCAGCGGCTCAGTAAGCGTAAGGACTTACCGTACAGCCAGCAAATCGCGACACCGGCCAGCAGTCCGCCCGCCGCCACTTTCAGAAATTCGAGGGTGGCACCGGACCAGGTAAACACCATCGTTCCCATCGCAACCGCCACCGCAAATTTCAGTGACACCAGACCGGAAGCATCGTTCATCAATGCCTCCCCCTGGACTATCGACATAATTTTCTTAGGGATCCTGCCCTCACCGACAATACCGGACAGTGCAACCGCATCCGTCGGGGAAAGCACGGCGGCCAGTGCAAAAGCCGGGATCAGCGGGATCCCCGGGACGGTCCAGTAAATCAGATAACCGATCCCCACCACCGTGATCAATACCAGCACCAGCGCCAGCCCGATAATTTCGCGGCCATGATGCAGGAATTCGCTGGTCGGGGTTTTCCAGCCATCGGCAAATAACAATGGCGGGATAAACAGCACCAGGAAGAGATCCGGGTCAAAATTTACATGCAAGCCGATAGAGGGCCATGCAAGGAAGGCCCCGGCAATAATCTGCATCAGTGGCAGAGGAATATGGAAAGGGAGTAACCGGCTGGCTACCCCGGACAGGGAGACCACCAGGGTCATAATCAGTATAGTAAAGAAGATTTCCATGCTTGCTTTCTAGCCTCTTCTGCGGCGATAAATGTTGAAATCACATCTCCGGGATGCCGGTAGTGTAAAACAAAATAGCCACAAACCCCGCATCCTGATGTGCGAAATCTCATCGTTGCCAGCGGTTTACAGATTAATCCCCGGTCAGTACGGGCGCTATAGCGCCCAGCCCCCGGCATAAAATATCGCCAGCGCGGCAGCAATAATGACGATGGCAGAGTTCAGCTTCCGCCACTCTCCTGCAAACAGTCGTCCGATGACCAGGGTGACAAAGCCCAGCATAATGCCGGTCACGATGTTACAGGTCAGTACAATAAAGACCGCGGTAACCAGCCCCGACATCGTATCCACAGTGTCACCGGAAACGACCCTGGCGACATTTTTTAACATCAGCAGGCCGACATACATCAGCGCCGGAGCCGTGGCATACGCCGGAACCAGCCCGGCCAGCGGCGACATAAACAGCACCATTAAAAACAGTAACCCGACCACCACCGCCGTCAGCCCGGTTTTTCCGCCCGCCGCCGTCCCGGCCGCTGACTCGATATAGACCGCGGCCGGAGAAGCCCCGACCACCGCAGCAAACAGGCTGGTTACCGAATCACTGGTCAGTGCTTTTCCGCCATTGATGATTTGTCCATCGTCATCCAGCAGATCGGCCTGACCCGCCACAGCACGGATGGTTCCGCTGGCATCAAAGACCGCGGTCATCACCAGTGCCAGTACCACCGGTAAAACGGCCGGGTGTAATGCCCCGGCAATGTCCAGGCTAAACCACTGCGAATGCCCCTGAGCATCCTGCAGGTGAGGGAACGCAAAAATGCCCTGATAGTGGAGGGAGGGATCGAGCCACAATCCCGCCAGCGAAATGGCAATGATCACCCAGACAATGCTGCCCGGGACGCGACGTTTTTCGAGACCGATAATGGCGGCGAGTCCGCCAAGTGCCATCAGGGCCTGAAGCGAGGTAAAGTGGCCCAGCGCGACCGGTAAACCCGCTTCCGGATTTTTCACCACCAGCCCGACCCCATTGGCGGCGATCAATAGCAGAAATAACCCGATCCCGACGCCGGTCCCGTGAGCGATGCCTGCGGGGAGATTACGTAAGATCCACCCACGAATGCCGGTGACAGAGACCAGGGTAAACAGTACCCCCATCAGAAACACCGCCCCGGTCGCCACAGGGACAGAGATATGCTTACCAATCACCAGACTGAATGCCGTAAACGCCGTCAGCGAGATAGCACAACCTATCGCCAGTGGCAGGTTTGCCCACAATCCCATCAGTAAAGAGCCAAAACAGGCCACCAGGCAGGTCGCCACAAAGGTCGCCGATGGCGGGAATCCGGCGGCCCCCAGCATCTCCGGAACAACAATCACTGAATAGACCATGGCCAGAAATGTGGTGAGCCCGGCAATCACTTCCTGACGCAGGCTGCTGCCTCGCTGAGAAATTTTAAACCACCTGTCCAGCCGTCCTGAAGATAGCCGCGGGTCGTAAGACATAAAAAGTCCTCTGGTATATGTATTATTATTTATTAGTGATGCGTCTGTCGTCAGAGCAGCGTGTTATTGGGATGGCGACGGATGTCGCCGGAGCAGGAGCAATACTCGTCACCGGCCCTGAAAGGTCGGTGATTATCCGGTTATAAGAGCGACTTTCAACCTTTGTTTTGGAATTGCTTCTTTTGCCGGCCTGGCAGCGGTGCGGAATGGCCCCCGGCGTGCGCTTCCTGCCCGCGTTCCAGCAGGACCGCCCCCTGCCCACTGTCAGCTAAATGATCCCCCGGGTTACGTAACGGACAATCCCGCATCGATAAACAGCCACAACCGATACAGCCATTCAAATCATCGCGCAGGCGCGTCAGTGACTCTATCCGTTTGTCCAGTTCCTCGCGCCAGTAACCTGTCAGCGTTTCCCACTCACTGGCGGACATACGTTTATCTGCCGGCAGCAGTGCCAGGTTATCGCTGACCTCGGATAACGGCAGGCCGATGCGCTGTGCCACCTTAATAATCGCCACCCGGCGCAGTACATCGCGGCTGTAACGGCGCTGATTTCCGCTGTTTCGGGTACTGGAAATCAGCCCTTTGCTTTCATAGAAATGCAGCGCAGAGACGGCCACCCCGCTTCGCCTGGCCACATCGCCGGGGGTCAGTACCGGCTTAGGATAATTTCTCTCTTTTTTCATTTGATGCTTTACCTCAAGTTAACTTGAGGAATTATACTTCAGACCGTTGAATATTTCGAACCCCCGACCCGGGTACAGATATCGCCGTAAGGACAGGACTATGATGCAAGAAGAGATCATTCATTCGCTCACCCAGTGGATTAACCAGAATCTGGGTAAACAGTTATCGATCGATGAAGTCGCCGCCAAATCAGGGTATTCGAAATGGCACCTGCAACGTATGTTCCGTGCAGTGACACAGCAGACACTCGGGGACTATATCCGTGAAAGGCGTCTGGAAATGGCGGCAGACGCCCTGTGTAAAACACGGCGGCCGGTGTTCGATATCGCCTTACAGTTTGGCTACGATTCGCAGCAAACCTTTTCACGCGTGTTTCGCCGGCAGTTTGATCAGACTCCGACCGCCTACCGCCAGGCCATGCGTTGTCAGGCCCTGAGAGGAGCCTCTTCTGCCCGCCATGACACCTCACGTAGCGAGCGGCATTCCCCGTCAGCCTCCGGGATCATGTGATCCCGGAGCTGCCCCTGTCTTAGCCGTACTGCGGCAATGCAGACGCCGGGATACTCTCTCCCCCGGGGTATCTGCGGGTTATCCTCTTAACTTCTCTTCCCCGGCCTGCTCAGGCACATCCGGCAGGTCAGTGGTCGGCGGGTTGTTTCGCTGGTCCACCGCGCACTACTGCGAAAGATGGGCTACCGGTACTCTGGTGTCCTGACGGTTTATGCGGCCCTCCGTCACACGCCACACTCCTGTTACGGCCACTGCCACTGCATTTTCCCGATACCGACCTGTGATAACGTGATGGCTTCCCCGGCGTCTGCCGCACGACGAGCCTCTCTGCCTCAGGCTGGAGGCCCCTGGCGAGCGATGACGCTAAGAATATATGCAGGGTCAGGAAAGACGGACCGCATTAATAAGACCACCTGTCGCCGGTCAGAATCTGTTAAACCACAACAAGCAGACAGCGGAATGACGTAAAAGGCGCCGGAAATGGCGTGGATCAGTCGGGTAGTGTTTCCACCCGCAATCCGGAGACGCAATACCACAGCCCCGCAGATCAGCAAACGAAGCGGCAATACGAATGATGCAGAGGTTGAGCCAAACAGCAAACGGCCGGAATATCCCGAATGCAGAACGTGTCAGCCACAGCCTGAAAAGTGAAGGATTAGGGGGGCATTAAGGACGCAGAAGAGACGCCTCGTTTTATCTGAGTAGTAATGACAACAGAATAACGTCCCGGCCTTATAACCACGGGCGATCACTCGCGGGGAAAGTGCAGACATGCAAAAAACCTCCGCCTGTGTCCTGAAATATGCACCCGTTCCTGCCAGAATGCGCTGCCGTACAGTGACTGATCGTCGGGCCGCCGGGCCTGCCGCGCTGGAAAGCACAGACATGCAAAAAACCTCTGCCCGTATCCTGAAATCTCAACCCGCACATACCAGAGGGCACTGCCGTACAGGTGCGGTACTTACCGGGCCGCCGGGCCCGCCACGCTGAAAAGCGCAGACATGCTAAAAATCTCCACCCGTGTCCTGAAATATGCACCCGTTCCTGCCAGAATGCGCTGCCGTACAGTGACTGACCGGGCTGCCGGGCCTGCCACGCTGAAAAGGGTAAAAAAAATCCCCGCTGACATTTGCATGCCGGCGGGGATGGCTTACCTGGTCTCTGACAGCGGACACCCTGTGGGGTCCGCCTCATTAACACTTAAGGTAATTTATAAGCAACGATGTAGTCACCCAGTTTGGTACCGAACGAGCCGTGGCCGCCAGCAACAATTACCAGATACTGCTTACCGTCTACTTCATAGGTCATCGGTGTTGCCTGACCACCTGCTGGCAGACGAGCCTGCCACAGCAGTTTACCGTCACGTACGCTGTACGCACGGATGTAGTTATCAAGCGTTGCACCGATGAAGAACACGTTACCGGCCGTCGTGATTGGTGCACCCAGCATCGGGGTACCGACAGTCATTGGTGGTAATGGGATCGGACCGCCGCTGTCACGGATAGTACCGATACGTTTTTTCCACACAATTTTGTTGGTTTTCAGGTCAATCGCTGAAACGAAGCCCCATGATGGTTCCATACAAGGCAGACCTAATGGTGACAGGAATGCACTCAGCTCAACACCATAAGGAACACCGTACATATGCTGCAGACCGGCTTCTGAACCTGAACCTCCTGCGGCACCTTCACCAGGTTCTTCCGGGTTGTTCGGACCACGAGGGATCAGTTTAGAAACGAATGGCAGCTGCATCGGGTTAGCAATCGCGAACTGGTCGTTACCGTTCACTGAAATACCGCCCCACTCGAACATGCCCAGGTTACCCGGGAATACCAGGGTTCCCTGCTCTGAAGGCGGAGTAAAGGTACCTTCGTAACGCAGGCGATGGAACATGATACGACATACCATCTGGTCGAACATGGTGCCGCCCCACATCTGCTTACCGGTCAGCTTGGCCTCAGGACGGAAAGTCAGGTCCGAGAATGGCTGAGTCGGAGACAGGTGGTCGCCTTTTGCAGGTCCTTGTGGTACCGGACGTTCGGTGGCAGGAACCACCAGTTCACCCGTTTCACGGTTCAGGACAAAGATGTTACCCACTTTGGTCGGTACATAGATGACCGGAATGGTTTTACCGTCTTTATCGGTGATATTCGCCAGTGAAGGCTGTGCCGGAATATCCATATCCCACAGGTCGTGGTGGACCGTCTGGTAGAACCAGGCTTCTTTACCGGTCGAGGCGTGTAACGCCAGAATACCACTCGCATAACGTTCCTGCTCAGGAGTACGATCGCCACCCCAGATATCCGGTGTGGTCACACCCATAGGCAGGTAGACTAAATCCAGTTTGGCATCATAAGCTGCAGGTGCCCAGGAGTTAGGTGAGTTAGGCGTATAGTGCTGACCGTCTGCCGGAATAGCATTAGGATCTTTCGCACCCGGGTCAAATGCCCATACCAGTTTACCGGTATTCACATCGAAACCACGGATAACACCGGAAGGCTCACGGGTTGAGTAGTTATCTGTCACTGCACCGGCAATAACAATCACGTTATTCGTGATAACCGGCGGTGAAGTCGGCTCATAGCCACCCGGATAAGCGTTCGGCTGCTGATGCTGCAGGTCCAGCGTACCGTTATCACCGAAATCCTTACACAGCTGTCCGCTTTCTGCATCAACAGCAATCAGACGACCATCGTTGACTGGCAGATAGATACGACGTGAACACATTGCCGGAGTTGCAGGGGCATTACCCGGAGCAACGGCTGGCTGAATTTCATGGTAAGCAACACCACGACAGGTCATGTGCTGGAAGGTCGGGTTATATTTGATCTTCGGATCAAAACGCCATTTTTCTTTACCGGTCGCTGCATCAATAGCCACCAGGATCTGGTGCGCAGTACAGGTATACAGCAGGTTACCGACTTTCAGTGGCGTCGCTTCGTTGGTGATTTCACCCGGATCATCCGCACGCTTCAGGTCGCCCGACTGATACTCCCAGGCAACCTGCAGGTTTTTAACGTTAGTGTCGTTGATCTGGCTCAGCGGAGAATAACGGTCACCGGCCTGAGTACGCCCGTAAGCTTCCCAGTTTGCTGCCGGCATATTCGCGCCTGGCTGCTCAACACCGGAGTTCTGAAGGTTCAGCGTCCCGTAGACTGACTGAGGATCCTTACCGAAGAACGCCGTCACCACCATCGCCAGGTTAATCACAATCGCGATCACCATCAGAGCGGTTGATTTCTTGTTAGGCGCTGCCAGCTGGCGGTAGACAAACGGCAGAATCATCCAGATACCAAACAGTACCCAGATATCCAGACGTGGTGCCAATGCCCAGAAGTCAAGACCGGCTTCGTAGTAGGACCAGATAGCGGTCGCTAACAGGATGAGTGCGTAAAGATAAAAAGCACAGCTTCTTTTCTTTAACAGCATGACAGTAAACACCGCCATCGCGATGCCGCTGATCAGATAGTAAGCACTGCCGCCCAGGGAGAGCAACCAGCCACCGCCGATGATCAACCAAAGGGTACAGAATACCGATATAAGTAGAGTGATGAGGCGTAAACCTCGGGATTGCCGTGACATTTAATTAACCTTTAAGTTAACAACTGTATACATAAGTAAAAGTTGCAATAGGGTATTCCTTTTTTCTGTCTATTAGTATCGTTTTTTGTGACCGGAGCACATTGACAATAACATTTGTTAATATTTCTCATGACAATGCACCAACAATTTTTCTCATTTATCTGAACAATTTCCTGAAAAAAAACTATATGTTAGCTGCAAAATTAGGAATTTTACTTATCTGCCATATATAGCAAAAAGTTAAATAAAACAAAGCTTAGATGAAAAATAGGAATAAAAAAAACCGACCGAAATTGTTTAAAAAATATACTGAAATGAATGGTATCGGTTACATCTTTTTATCCGCCGGAATTTCTGCCGACAGATCGGTGGCGTTCCCTCCTGAGCCGCGTGCCAGCCTGTGGCACCCATGGCGTTCCTGGCGGGTGTGCCGGTATAAAAAAATCTCTTTTCTGAGCAGTAAAACGCCTCCCCTGTCGGTGGAAATGTCCGGATAGTGTCTCTCTCCGGAGTACCTGCCCGGGAACATCTGTCGCGACAGTGGCGATCTGCCGATATTCCCGGAATGCGCGGCCCTCTCAGTGGCGCAGGTTATGTTCTGTGAGTACACGACGCGCGCCGGCATAATGCTGTTGCCAGAAGGGCTGGTCCAGCTGGCTGATACGGATGGACAGTCCTGTGCGGGGAGCTTCGATAAACTGATGATTTCCCAGGTAAACCCCCACATGGTCAGGCACATCCCGCCGGTGAATGTAGAAGAAGACGAGATCACCCCGCCGGAGTTCAGTCGTAAAGACCGTCGCCATGCGGGGTTCCGTGAACAGCGCCCGCGCCGTCCGCGGAATGGGCCAGTTAATTGCGTCACGGAACGCAAACCAGACGAGTCCGCTGCAATCGAACCCCTGCCCCGGTGTCTGACCGCCCCAGCGATAGGGGCGGCCAATCTGAGCGTCCAGCGTATCCAGTACCTTTGCCAGCGCAGAAAGTAATTGCGGAGACCCGGTTTCTCTCAGTAATTCATCGGTGGCTAACGGTGCCCACCCAAGGCCGCTATCGCCCGGAATAATGCCCCGCCGCAGTAAGGCCAGCGTGGCTTGTCGCTGTTTTTTCTGACGCAACGCCCGCGAATGCGTGGACGCCGCTGTCGCCGCGATACCTGCCGATAGTACGGACTGATGCCACAGGCGTTGACGGTTACGCTCCCGTTCAATTTTCGCCATCCGCGCCTGGTGGTCAGCAGGCTTCGCTGCCTCTCCGTGCAGGGGCAGTAACAGAGCGCTGAGCAACACTCCCCACAGGCATGTCCGGGTACACAGCCTGCTCATCAACGGACATCGGTCATTTGATCATGCGGCGACAGCGAACGGGCCTGAGACGAAAATGTTTCTTCCCATTGCGCCAGTCCCTGCTCAGATAGGATAATAAACTCAATCCGCCGGTTAATCGGATTGGTCGGCTGATGACGATCCAGGGGCTTCTGATCTGCAACGCCGGAGAGCTGAACGATTTTATCTGCGGAGAAACCGGCATGGATCATCACCTGGCGGGCAGACTGTGCCCGATCCACCGACAAACTCCAGTTATCGTAGTAAGGATTCTGCGGATAAGGGGTCGCATCCGTATGACCAATAATGATCATATGATCGCGGCTTTTATCCAGTACCGGTACCAGCCCGGTAAGCAATTGCTGAAAATAAGGCGTGACCCGGGCGCTGCCGCGTTCAAACATGGCCCGATGGGGATCATCATTTACCACCACCCGCAGCCCCGTTGCCAGCTTCTCAATCCGCATATTGTTCTGCGCCTTCTGACCTGCCACAAAGGTCTGCAGGGCGGTTTGCAGGCTATCCTGCGACGCGGCATTTTTATCCTGAGCAGCAACAGGTGCGGTTTCTGACATTGCTTCCTGTGCGGTCTGCGTGGCCTGTGAGGGCTGAGCGCTCTGCGGCCTGGCGTCATGTGACGCTGCCTGAGGTGAAATATCGGGTGAAACCGAAGGTGCCGGATCCTGTCCTGAAAAAGAGATAGGGCTGAAGGAGTGGCTCTCAAACACCGACTGATTATTTAAGGTATACATGATCGCTTTCCGGTCTTTTTCAGAGACCTGCCCCATGATCCACATCACCATAAAAAGTGACATCAGCGCCAGCATAAAATCGGCAAAGGCCACCTTCCAGGCACCGCCATGCCCGCCGGCATGGGCCCGGCGGATATTACGTTTAATAATTGTCGTCGAATTCTTCTGGCGCCCGCTCATCGCGAATCAGGCTCCTGGCGGTTATCTACCCAGGCCTCTAACTGAGAAAACGAGGGCTTAATTTCCACGGGTAACATTTTCCTGCCGGCATCCACTGCCAGCAGAGGCGGTTTGCCTGCGACCTGATTGACCATGATGGTCCGCAGGCATTCAAAAGCGGTCATTTTTTTCTTCACCAGCTGTTCCATCGCATTCGCCAGCGGGTCAATCAGGCAATAACAGATGAACACCCCCAGAAAAGTGCCGATCAGTGCGGCTGCCACTTTGACACCGATCACGGCAATAGAGCCATCGATAGACTGCATGGTAATCACAATACCCAGCACGGCGGCACAGATCCCGAAGCCAGGCATCGCCTCCCCGGTACGCTGTAACGAACGGGAGGCCTGCAACAGATTCTCTTCAACCGAATGAAGCTCCTGTTCCAGCAGCCCTTCCAGTTCATGTTCATTGATCTTGCCCATCGCCATCATACGAAAATTATCGGCAATAAAGGTACACAGCTCTGAATCGCTGGCGATCAACGGATAGCGCTGAAACACCTCACTGTCGGTAGGGTTCTCAATATGATTATCCAGGCTGCGGAGTCCGCCATTCTGTACACTGTCCAGCAATTCATACATCAGCAGTAATAGCTGCTGTGAGTAATCAGCGGAGTAACTGTTTTTACGCATGACGCCTTTTAACTGGGCAAGGATCTGCTTCAGTACCGTGGCGGAGTTAGCCAGGATCAATGTCCCCAGGCCACACCCAAGAATAATGACAATCTCTCCGGGCTGCCAGAAAGCCGCTAAACGTCCGCCTGAATGCATATATCCCCAAATCAGACAGATAAATACAATCAGGATCCCACCAATCTTCAACATACTGACTCACTTTGCTTTAAATACGCGACTAATTTATCGTTCAACCGTTTATTCAGCTGACAGACCCGGGCTTCACTGATTTCCAGTACCAGCGCTATCTCTTTCAGGTTCATATCATGCTGATAATAGAGGGTCAGGATCAGCTGTTCCCGCTTATCCAGTACGGCGATGGCCTGTGAAAGCTGTTGCTGACGCGCGTAGTAACGTTCCGGATTATCCCGTTCGGACCCGAAACGGCCTTCGCCCTCACTTTCCATCACCGCATCCAGGCTTTCGATGCTGGCCAGATACTCACTTTGCAGATAATCATGATAGGTCTGAGCATCTATCTGCAGTGCCTGCCGGATCTCCGGCCACTCCGGCTCACGACCGATCTGTTTTGCCAGCTGGCGGATTTGTCTGGCAATATCATGGGTTTGTTGTCTGACCGTACGCGGCCGCCAGTCCGCCTGGCGTAATTCATCCAGAATCGCCCCACGGATCCGGTACTTTGCATAGCCCGGAAAAGCCTCATCCGGAACGCCATAGCGTCTCAGTGCGGTCAGCAACCCCATCAGCGCAATCTGTTGTAAATCCTGATAATCCATCACCACACTGGCGTGATGAGCGATTTGGCGCAGGATTTTATGGACCAACGGTAAATACTGACGAATACAGGCCGCTTCCTGTTCCGCACTGAAGGTCTCGTCGAGAGAATATTCAGTAACTGACATCGCAGCACTTCACTGAAAAACCATCTTACTGATCATCACATCCTCAAACGGCAGCGGGGTCACCCCCAGCCGCGCCGCATCTTCCCGGTATTTTTTAAGCAGTTGGTCATGTAATTCGGGGATCTGGCGTGCGCGAAGCGCAGCATACGGCTGATTGTTGAGCAGACCGACCGTGGCACTGCGGACAGCAGGTTCGAAGGCCATGGCCCGCGCAGATTGTGCCTCCCCTCTCACCACCAGCACCAGATCGAGTAACAGATAACGTTCGCGGCCGTTTTCTCCCTGCAGGGTAATGATCAGATCTTTGACATCAATAAAGCTGGCCTCCGGTGGGGCACTCTCAAATAACTTGCTTAACCCGCCTGCGCCCTCCGGACTCTGCCTGGCGGTTAACCACCACCCGCCACCGAGCCCTGCCAGGACCAGTAGCAATACAAGGGATACAATAACCACGGACTTTTTCATTAAGGTGCTCTTATAACGTCATTAAAATGGACTGATCGGTCGGGGCTTCCGCCGCCGCAGAAAACGAATAATTTCCTGCCACACTGATGCCCCGTTTTTCCTGCTGTTCCCGTCGAGCCTGCCGGCGTTGCTGATCTCCCTGAGCGGAGACATCAACCTGTACCTGCCCGCCCTGCGTCACGACCAGTTTTTCTTTCAGATCACTGGCGGTTTGCTGCAAAAGTTGCTGAGTTTCCGGTATTTCGGCACTGAGATGCACGGCGGTTTTTCCAGGCTCCAGATGTAAAGTGATCGCAATGGAACCCAGTTCAGCCGGGTGCAGACGCACTTCCGCGCTCTGTATCTGCTGACTGACCTGCCACTGTAAATGCTCACCTAATGCGCGGGTCAGTTGTTGCTGACGCGGATCTTCATGACCGACCGACAGACTAAACAGTTGAGTGGCCGCCGATGTCGTCGCCTGTGCCGGCTTTTCCGCCGCGACCGGGACCGCAGGCTCCGGCCCGGCGGCATGTTCATCAAGTCTGTGAAACACCGGTAACAGACTGCTGTCCGTCGGTGATGCGATAGCCGCTTCTGCGCCTTTTACCGGCGCAGGCTCTGTGGTATCTGAAACGGTGGAAGGCATCAGCGCCGCTAAGGGGCTGGCAACAGAAGCCGTGACCGCCGGATCAGTGTGATGCGGGCGATCCATTGTTACGCCTGAAGCAGGCAACGGGACTGCGCCGCCGGTTAATAACGATGAAGACGCTGCCGGTGATGGCTCGCGGGAGCGCGGGATCCCGGAGGGCAGGACAGGTTGCAGAAAGATCGGCACCACACCGGAAGGATCCTGTGACGTGTCCTGCGATTGTTTTTCTGCCGGGAGAGCCTTTCCGGTTTTCTCCCCGCGACTCCCGCCATTGACCGGCAGCCACACCGGCAGAGCGGTCGCCGGCGATATATTCTGCGCTTGCCCTTCTTCAGCCGCGGTTTCCACGGTCTTGCCGCAGGCCGCGGTTGTCACAGGTAGCCCGCGTGCCGGATAGTCAGCCTGCGCCTGTAAACTGTTAAATAAGGACTGCTGATCGGACGGGCTGACTGACGGCGTTACCGGTGCCGATCCGGCCGGGGTATCACTGACGGCGGCGGCCTTCTCCCCGCGCTTTGTCTGCCCGGACGACGGTGTCATCACCGCAGAAAATGCCATGTTTCCGGTACGGGGATCGGCAGGAACGGAAATATCCGATCCTGTGCTCTGTGTTGCAGTAACACTCTGACGGCTGACAGGAAATGGCATCATGGGTTCATCCTGCAAAACTGTCCTGATCCGCAAAGCAGGCATAGGCTGCCATCGCTTCACGCTCTGCCAGCGTTTGTTGTATTTTGTGCCACAGGTCGTCGGCGTCACGCTGACATTGGGCCAGCCCGGCCTGATAGGCCGTCTGCAACTGCTGCTGCTGAGTGACAGAAAGGCTGCCCCGCGGGAAGCTGTCCGCAATCTGGCGATTAATGCGCGACAACGCCTGCCAGTCCTGGCGGCGGATAGCCGCAGACAATGTTTTTAACAGTGTGTCCAGCGCGGTGTCTGACGGGGACTGATTATCCATCTTACTGCGCCATTTCCCGCCATCCGGCTTCAATCTCAGCTAATAAACGTTCAGCTTCAGTGATCTTATCCACGGACAACTGGTGGCTGGCTTCGTATAAGCAACGCACGCAGTAGTCATATAACCCGGCGAGTGTTTTGGCCAGCTCTCCGCCCTGTTCATAATTCAGCGCGCTGCTTAACGCATTAAGAATATCGATGCAACGATTGATACTCTGCGCCTTTTGCGCATAACGTTTTGCCTGGATATGGCTCTTAGCCCTGATTAACTCATCCATCAGCCCGTTAAACATAATGAGTACCAGCTGATGCGGCGTCGCGGTGGCAACCTGCCTTTCTAAATCCGCAGACTGGTAATCGTAACTGCCGTGAGTGTCGTTATCATACATAGTGAATTCTCATCAGCTTAAAAGGCTGCTTAACGTACTGTTCATCTCCTGCATCGAACTTTTCAGCCGGGTGAACTGTGATAAATAGCGATTGTAAGCATCGTTATAACGTGTGGTAATTTTGTCCTGCCGATCGGTTAACTCCGATTGCTGACGATCCAGTACCGCCTGCCGGCTCTGTAATACGCCCTGGCTGGTGCTCAGGTAGCTGTTCATCGTTTTATCGAGGGTATTCAGTAACCCCTGGCTATTAAAAAAGGTGTTGATCGATTGCGGGTTCTTCGCCAGTTGTGTTTTCAGGGTGTCACTGTTTAAGGTCAGCTTGCCATCTTTGTCCGACGTGATCCCGAAGCTGGTCATATCGAGTCCGTTGACCTGAGTACGGATCTGGCTGTTCAGCGTGGTGGTCAGTGACGACACTAAGCCGTCATTACCGCCACTGGCCGATCCCTGGGTATCCAGCACGCTGCGCAGCGTGTTATAGGCATCCACAAAACTTTGCAGGTTACTTTGTGTACCGCTGGTATCTGTGCCGACGGTGAGGGTCAGCGGAGTATCTGCCGCGGTGACCGACTGCAGATTAATGGTCACTCCCTGAATCAAAGAGTCCAGTTTATTGGAGCTGCTGGTCAGCGCCAGCGATCCGATGCTCACTTTGGCATCCTGCGCCGCCGAGATTTGCGTCCCCTGACCGAATGCCCCGGCACTCTGGCTATCCAGTTGCTGAGTATCCAGCTGGATTTCGTTGGCGGTACCGCTTTCATCGCTGCTTAACATCAGCTGCACTTTGCCGTCAGTTTTTATCAGGGATGCCGTCACGCCCGGATTATCGGAAGACTGATTCACGGCATCGGCAAAGTCGGCCAGCGATGAGACACTGCTCATATCGACTGACATACTTTTCCCCTGAACGGACAGAGACAGTGTCCCTGTGGCCTGCTTCATCATGTCATCGGTCAGCCCGGTATAAGCCGTTTGCTGAGCCGAGGCCAGCTGGCTCACGGTCAGGTTATAGGTTCCCCGGTTGGCCTGTGAGGTGGTGGTCACGGTAGCCACCGACGACTGGCTGAGGGTCGCGCTATTGTTCAGCATCCCCTGCGTCGAAGTGTTCAGACTGGCAAGGCTGCTGCGAAACGTCGTTAAGGCTGTCTTTAATTTACTCAGATTCGTGGTCTGCGTCGTCAGCGTCGTCTGTTGGGCTGTCGCCGCATTCTTCGCCGCCTGGATATCGTAACCAGCCATCTGAGTAGCCAGTGTTGTCGGGTCAAGGGAACTGATATCGGTCATTGTGGCTACATCCGCTAAGAGACTCATCAACGCAGGGCAACCAGCTAAGCAATAAACATGCCAACAATTAACACCGCGCTACCGGTCGATGAGAGAACAACAAAGCGGAAAGAAACTTTCCGCTTTACCTGTCAGGAGGAAGGATTCCGGTCAATCCCGCGGGGATCCACCGGCGATCACTTAGCCCAGGATACTCATCACCAGGCTGGACATGCTGTTGGATTGTTTCAGCATGGAAGTACTGGTCTGTGCCAGCATCTGGCTGCGGGTCATGGTTGAAGCTTCAGAAGCAAAGTCCGCATCCTGGATGTTACCTAACGCCTGGTCGGTATTATCTTTCATGTTGGTCAGGTTCGCCGAGGCATGGCTTAACCCGTTAATAGAAGCACCGAACGCAGAGCGTAAGCTGGAAACGTTATCCAGCGCGGTGTTCAGGGTATCGATCAGGGCATTTGCATTCTTGGTACCATCGTCGCCGGAAACCGACGCGGTCGATAAGCCGGTGATGCTGGTCTGGACCGCACTCAGCTGGCTGCTGACATCGACACTGGTGGTTTCCCCTTGCTCAGAACCGGTCTGGAAGGTCATCGCCTGAGTCATTTTCGCCTTGGTACCATCGGCCTTAGCGGTAAACAAATTGTCACCCGCATACGAGGTGTTGCCCATAATGCTGCCCAGCTCGGTATTCAGACTGGTCATCTCGGCATCGATGGCTTTACGGCTTTCTGCGGTGTTGGTATCACTCGCGCCCTGAGTCGCCAGGTCTTTCATGCGATACATGATGTTGCTGACTTCATCCATCGCACCTTCACCGGTTTGCAGCATGGTGGACGCATCAGAGATATTACGCTGAGCCACCGCCATTCCGTTGGTCTGACCCTGTAAACGGGTCGCTACCTGCAGGCCTGCCGCATCATCAGATGCCGAGTTGATACGCTTACCGGTGCCTAAACGCTCCATGGCACTGGACAGCGTGGAGTTGGCTTTTTGCAATGCATTACTGGCTGACATCGCGGATGAGTTTGTAAACAGTGTAATGGCCATCTGATGGCTCCTTTAAAAGTAGTAGTAACCTGATAACACTGAGTAAAAACGACCGCATGATCCCGGAAATAAAGGGGGAATGAAAAAAAATTATTTTACCGGCTGTCCACCAGCTGACAGACCAGTGCCAGCGGCAGATTTGCCTGACAGGCCAGTGCCTGATTTAAGCCACGATACTCTCCACGGTAACCTGCAAGCTGCACACGTAAATGTTCAGCCAGTGATTGTGCTTTTGCCGCATCCAGTCGCGCCGGGCGCTGTTCCAGCTGATTGTCCACCTGCTGGCGTGAAGCATACAGTTTCTGTCGTTCATACTGCAGGTGCCGCACGGCCTGTTCTGCCGTCAGCGTGATCGCACCGGGTTCGCCGGTCAGTAATGCCTGTAGCTGCTGTTCAAAACTGAGCAGCGGTTGCGGTTGCAGCAGGGTTAAACTGTCTGCAGGAAAACAGACACCACCTCCCCTGACCGCCCAATGGCTTAACAACGCCCAGCGGTCTTCCGGGACCGTAAACAGCAGGCGTTGCTCAGCAAGCTCATAGTGGCACCAGATGTGCGACTGACCCAGCACTCTGTTGAGTGCGAAAATACGTTGTGTCAGCGGCATCTCTGGCTCAATCACCAGCGAGGACCAGTGCCGGAAAGTCCCTTCGCCCAGCGCGAACGTAATGATTTCCCGTTGCTCCGTAAACAGTAACGCCTGTAATGGCGGGCACTGGAAAATCACCCGCGCCGGCCTGTCGAGGCACGGCTGGAAATTCCGGTCAATCGTGCCTCCCGTCAGCAGAGTACGTCGGGCCACCCACTGCCTTGCCCGCTGTAATTGCCGGTATCGTTTTTCACTGTCCAGCGGTCTGGCCAGCTGGCGCAGCGCCACCTCCGTTTCCCCGAGATAATCACTGGCGCGCTGTACTGCCGTAATTTGCTGGTTCAGTAAGGTATTGAAGCGTTGCGGATCCCGGCTGATCAGCAGTTCATCCGGGAAACGGCGCCCCGGGTGTGACGGCGGGAGTTCGTCGATAACATTTGTCGTCGGTGTCGCCGGGACGCTGCCCGGACGGGTACCGATATCACCGCTACGAAGACGCCCCGGGGCGCCGGAGATAATGGGGGATAACATGATTACATTTCGTCAAATAAAGAGAACTGATTCATCAGACTGTACGCTTTACTGCTGTATTCCACGGTCTGTAACCAGGATTGCAGCTGTAAAGTCGTCTGTGCCGTATCGGTACTCTGTAAGCTACTTAATACTCCGCTATTGGCCGTAGTCAGATCGGTATAGACATTCGTCAGCCGGGTGAGCTGATTCTGCCGGGAACCAATGGAGGCCACCGCACTGCTGACCCTGTCCGAGATATCACTGCTTTGCTGGATCAAATCGCCGAGTGTTTCGCTGTCCGGCGACGCGTCACTGCCGGTCTGAGTGAGCGAGTTTTGTAAGGCGGAAAGCTGATTAAGGAAACCCATCCCATCCTCCCCGGAAGAAAACAGTGTGCCGGCCGTGGTATTACCGGCGATCCATTGTTGCTGACCTACCTGAACAGACTGAGCCTGATCATTGCCCTGCCACTGATACTGACCATCCACCTTCACCACCGGCGGCTGCGTATTATTGCTCCCGGCGAACAGATAATGCCCGTTGGCATCCTGGCTGTTTAACAGGCTGACAATGCCGTCCGTCAGACTGCTAATCTGTGCCGCATATCCCGGATTTTCGGCACCGGTATGCGAGGCATTATTCATGCTGCGGAACTGATCCTGCAGTGCCAGAACCTGGTTATTGATGCTGGTCAGCAAGGTTTCCTGACTGCTCAGTGAGCCCGTGACGGCGGTAATATTCTGCTGATACTGGGCGGTCACCGCTTGCTGCTGTGTTAATGCCGCGGTACGCGATGCATTCAGCGGGTCCTCTGAAGGGAGTGACTGCTTCTGCTGGGTAGATAACTGATCTGAGAGTTTCTGGATCTGGCTGTTCCCGTTCTCCAGGGCAGATAACATCCACTGTGGCTGACTGAGGCTACTGATTCTCATACGATAGGTCTCCGTTAACTGAAGGCGTTCAGTAAATCAGCAAACAATTGATTACCCACCGTCATCACTTTCATATTGGCCTGGTAAGATTGTAAGTACGTTTGCAGATTAACCGCCTCTTCGTCCTTATTCACCCCGCTCAGATTGTCCCGTTGCTGCTGCCACTGGTCATTCACGGCGGTGGCGGCGGTCAGCTGACTGCTGCTCTGACTGTTGGCCAGTGCCAGGCTACTGGTGATGCCGCTGGCCTGATCCGCTAAGCTGCTGCTCTGTGCCTGCCCGGTCGCTGTCTGCAGAGCCAGTAACGCCTGCAGATTATCGCCATTTGCCGGGCTGTCTTTGCCCGCCGACAGCCCGAGTTCGCTGGCCTGTAACGCCGTTGTTTTTAAACTCATCACACCGCTGTCACTGGTTTCCACCGAGAACAGTGCGCCCCCGGATTGGCCGTTCAGGTCATACCCTTTGGCCAGGGTACTGTTCACCTGGTCGCTGACTGACTGCATTAATCCCGAGACCCGGGTTTGCAACGGTGAAAGGACCTGCTGTTGATAGTCATAGAGCGCGCCCAGTTGCCCGCCGACATTCTCCGTCACGGTGGAGGTCTGCTGGCCGATAGTGAGCCGGAGTTGCCGGACGCCCTGGTCATTCTGCACAGAAGTCGCGGTCGCCGCCTGGTCCCCGTCCACCAGCGTGGCACCATTGGCCGCCGTCAGGCGATAACTTCCTTCCGCTGTCTTCTCAACAGAAACTGACATCAGGCTACTGAGTGATTTGACTTGCTGATCCCGCTGGTCCTGCAGAGTATTACTCTCCGCACCGGAGCCAGCCCGCTGAATTTGCTTATTAAGCGCGGCTATCTCTGCAGAAATCTGTGTAATTTGTTGCGTTGCCGCACTCTGCTGGTCAGTGAGGCTGGTTTGCTGCCCGGCCAGGGTTTCTGCCGTCTGTGACAACCCGGAGGCTACACCGGCGGCACTGCTCAGTAACTGCTGGCGATACGCCGTGGAGTCGGGCTGACTGGTCAGCGCACTCAATGAGTTAAAAAAGGTCGTCAGCAGCGTGCCGGGTTGTGTACTGTCCGTCGATATCACCTGCTCCAGGGAGGTCCCCCAGCTATTCATCGACTGATAATATCCTGCCGCCGTCTGGCTCTGCCACAGTGCCTGATTGATGTGCTGGTCCGTGACCCGCGCGGCATCACTGGTTTTCACCCCGCTGCCGGTCTGAGAAACCACCGTTGCACTCTGGCTTACCTGCTGACGTGAATACCCTGCCGTCTGCTGGTTGGCAATATTCCCTGCCGCGACCGACAGTTGATTCTGTGCTGCCTGTGCTCCCTGGGAAGCAATAGTGAATAGGTTCATCATGCGTCTTTATCCGCCGTAGTCGTCTCTGTAATGACAGAACGACCCGGCGCTACCTTATCTGAAGGGGCGACGGCAGGTGATAGCTGTTTTACGATCATTTCAGCCAGCCCGGTCGAATGCGTTGCCGCTAATTCAGCACTGAGCTGATCATCATAAAAATCCCGCCACATCCCTTGCTGCTTACTGTCCAGCGGGGAGTCAGGGACCAGTGCCTGCGTCGCTTGCCGCATCTCTTTAATCATCTGCCGCAGAAACTGATTCTCAAATTGCTCTGCGGCCTGAGACAGGTTCTGAGGCTTACGCTGTGTCCCGATATCGCCGGGTAACAGCGCCTCAGTCAGCCCCGGACCGGAAGCCGGCATTAACTTCATATCACCACCAGCTCGGCATCGAGAGCCCCTGCTTCGTGAAGCGCCTGCAGTATTGACATAATGTCGTCCGGGGAGGCTCCTAGTCCATTTAAGGCATTCACAATACTTCTCAGTGTGGTCGCGGTCGGGATCACCACACTGTGGCCGCTGCCCTGGCTGACCCGTAATTCGCTTTGCGGGGTCACCGCCGTCCGGCCGCCACTGAGGGCCGACGGCTGGCTGACATTCGCCGACTCACGGATAGTCACCGTCAGGTTACCGTGAGAGACCGCCGCGGCGTGTACCACCACATTTTCGCCGATCACTACCGTGCCGGTACGTGAATTAAAGACCACCCGCGGTGACATCCGCCCCGGGGTGACCGAAACATCTTCAAGCGCAGACATAAACGCCACGCGGGCACCGGGACTTCGGGGGGCATTCACCGCGATGCGGGTCGCACTTTCCGCCGTGGCGGTTCCCTCACCAAAGGTCCCGTTCAGCGCATTCACAATATTATTAGCCGTCTTAAATTCCGGAAGATGAAGGCTCAGATACACCTTGTCATTACTCTGGAAGTCAGTCGGTATCTCACGTTCCACCGTGGCTCCGTTAGGGATCAGCCCCGCCGTGGGGGTATTGACCGTAATACTCGAACCGCTATTCCCCTGTGCCTGGGTGCCGCCAACAACGACATTTCCCTGAGCCAGCGCGTAAATTTCGCCATCAGCCCCCCGTAACTGCGCCAGAAGCAGCGTGCCGCCCCGCAGGCTTTTAGCATCCCCGATGGAAGAGACGGTGACATCAATCGCCTGCCCCCGGCTATATCCGGGAGGTAATACAGCGCTCACCGCTACCGCTGCCACATTTTTGACTTTAGGATCGACCTTCGCCGGCAGCTGCACACCGAACTGGCGCAACATATTCGTTACTGACTGGCTGGTAAATCGCACCTGGTTTTTATCGCCGGTGCCGTCCAGACCGACGACTAAGCTATAGCCGATCAGCTGATTTCCGCGGATACCTTCAACATCCACTAAATCGCCTAACCGTGCCGCACAGGCGGCATTCAGTCCGGTAAAAAACAGCATCATACTCAGCAGGATACGCATCGCTGACTCCTTACATCGGGAAGAGGGGATGGTTAAAGAAACGGGTTAACCAGCCGGCGCTGTTCGCATCACTCAGCGCACCCCGTCCCGCATAAGAAATACGGGCATTGGCAATACGTTGTGAATTCACCGAATTATCGCGATCGATATCATCCGCCCGGACCAGGCCGGTGACGCGGATATATTCATCCCCCTGGTTCAGGGTCAGCCATTTCTCGCCACGGATCACTAATACGCCATTCGGCAGCACACGATAGACCGCGACCGTAATATAGCCTTTCAGGCTGTTCTGCTGTTGAGAACTGCCGTTACCGTTAAACGTCCGGTCTCCGTCGACAGAGGCCGACAGGCTGTTTACCGAATGTCCGAACACATTCGGGATCCCGAATGTCGTATCATTCTTCTTATCAAATCCGGTTTTCGCCTGTTTACTCGCCTGTGTCGCCTCATCCAGCTTAACCGTCAGAATATCCCCGACACGATAGGCCCGGCGATCCTGGGTCAGCGACCAGTTAAACCCTGAGCTATATAACCCACCCCCATGAACCGCCGGCTCCGGGGCCATAATTTCATCCGGCGGAGCATAGGCTGCATCATCTTTTTTCACTAAATAGGGTGAGCTTTCACAACCCGTCAGTAAGCAACAGAGCCCCCAGAAAATAAGTAATGAATAGCGCATCCGTCGTTCCTATAGCGTCTGGGTCACAAATTTCAGCATGTCATCCGCCGCAGAGACCATCTTGGCATTCATCTCATACGCCCGTTGCACAGTGATCATGTCCACCATCTCCTCAACGACCTGTACGTTCGAGCCTTCCAGCGCCCCCTGCTCAAGCTGACCCAGGCCATCTTCTCCCGGGGTGCCTTCCGTCGCTTCACCACTGGCCGCCGTTGCCTGATACAGGTTATCGCCCTCGGCTTCCAGCCCGGCCGGGTTCATAAAATTCACCAGTGTCAGTTGCCCCAGCTCCTGCGGATCCGTTTCACCGGCGACGGTTGCCCTGACGGTGCCGTCTTTACCGATCTGGATATCTGTTGTATTCGCGGGGATCTCAATTTGTGGCTGTAACGGTAAGCCTTCCGCCGTGGTCAGGACGCCGTCCTGATTACGCTGGAAGTTCCCCGCGCGGGTATACCCGATGTCGCCATTGGCTAACTGCACCTGGAAGAACCCGTCCCCGGTGATCGCCACATCTAATTTCTGTCCCGTGTTCTGGATATTGCCGACACTGAACTCTTTCTGCGTGCCGACTATCTTTACCCCGGTACCGTACTGTGTGCCGGTCGGTGTCGTGTTCTGCTGATCCAGCGGACTGCCGGCAGAACGCTGGTTCTGATAGAAAAGATCGGCAAACAGGGTGCGATCCTTTTTAAACGCCGTGGTATTGACGTTGGCCAGGTTATTGGAAATGGTCGTCAGACGTGCATCCTGTGCACTTAATCCGGTTTTACTGATCCACAATGCAGGATTCATTATCGCTTCTCATGTTAACGCTGCAGATTAGCTGTTTCTCAACAGCTGATTGCCCGCCGACGCTAAGTCATCGGCGGTTTTCATCATTTTAATTTGCGCCTCAAACTGCCGGTTCACCGACATACTGGCGAGCATTTCACCGATGGCCGAAACGTTAGAACCTTCGAGGTGTCCGGAGACAACACGGACACCTTCATCTGCAGGATTATTACGCTGAGTGCTGACCAGCAGCCCTTGTTCATTTTTAGATAACGACGGGGCCGGGGGATCCACCAGTTTGAGACGATCGACATCGACGGGGGTGGTGTTACCGCTTTCCTGCGGGACAATGGAGATAATACCGTCCTGACCGATACTGACCGACGAAAACGGCGGCAGGATCACCGGCCCGTTATCCCCGGCGACAGGATACCCGTGAGCATACATCTGCCCCTGAGCATCAATCGTCAGTTGTCCGTCGCGGGTATAGGCCTCGCCTTTTTCCGTCAGCACCGTCAGATAGCCCTGTCCCTGAATAGCCACATCCAGGTTCCGGCCGGTGGCCTGAATGGCACCGGCAGACAGATCGACCCCGGACGGCCTTTCGCTGTTCATCACCCGTGTTTCGCCGGGACTGGCCGATAAGGCCTGCTGCTGTGCTAACGCCAGATCAGCGCGAAAACCTTCGGTGTTAGCATTCGCCAGGTTATTGGCATGGATCTGCTGCTGTTGCTGAGCCACACTGGCCCCGCTGAGCGCGGTGTACAATAACCGGTCCATCAGATGGCCTGGAATAAAGCGGTGAACATGCTGCTATCGGTGCTGATCACTTTGGTATTGGCCTGATAGTTACGCTGAGCACTCATCAGGTTGACCAGTTCACCGGTCAGATCCACGTTGGAGGATTCTAATGAACCGTTATGCAGGCTGCCCAGCACACCGCTTTGTGCGATACCAAACCGTGCTGCGCCGGACCCCCCGGTGGCGCTCCAGGTGGTGCCGTCTTCCGCCTGCAGTTGATCTTCATTCGGAAAACTCGCCAGTGCCACCTGACCTGCGGTGAGTTTTGAACCATCCGTATAGGTCGCCTGAACATTTCCCTGCTCATCCAGACTGACGCCACTCAGTTCACTGCCATTATTCGTCTGTGCCACCTGTAGGGGGGTGACGTTGCCCGTTGTCGCTCCGCCCTGGTACCCCTCATACTGTAAGCCGGTGTTATTGACCAGATAACCGTCTTTATCGACCTGGACGTAACCCGCGCGGCTGAATTTCTGGCTGCCATTGGAATCATGCAATACAAAGAAGCCCTTACCGCTGATCGCCATATCCAGGCTGCTGGAACTGCTCACTAATGACCCGTTCGCATCAACACTTTGCTGGGCGCCCTGATCCAGTACACCGTTACCGGTGCCATTCACATAGAGTGCAGAAAAGTTCTCCCGTCCGGATTTAAAACCGACGGTATCGGCATTGGCGATATTGTTAGAAATCGTGTTTAACTGGGCACTGACCGCATTTAATCCACGAATAGCGATATTAAAACTCATGATCTGTTTTCCTCTGATCGTCGATAAACTGCGTTAAGCCATGCTGAATTGTGTGATTGCGCTGTAACTGACATCCCCCAGCCCCTGAAGCGTCAGGATGGGATCACTGCCGGATAACGGGAAACGCACGGATTTGACCGTCCCCGCCAGTTCAGTGGTTAATCCGCTCTGGTCGTTATCCGTGGTGACACTCAGGCTATAGTTCCCCGCAGGTAAGCCGGCCGCCGCGGGATCGAGGGTAAAACTGACATCACCGGCCGCCGCAGATCCCAGAGAGACGGGATACGTCTTACCGTTGCTGTCTGTCAGGGTCAGTGTGACCTGCGAAGCGGCATGGCTGAGCGTGGTCCGGCCGCTGATGGCCGTTTTCCCGTCCGTCGTCAGCGTGGCAGCCTGAACCATCACGGATTGTCCGGTCAGCGCCCCGATGCTTTGTTTTTGCAGAGAACTGACCTGCCGGGACGTGCTGGTCATCAGGCTGGTCATGCTGTCCATGGATTGCACCTGGCTCAGTTGCGCCAGCTGACTGACATATTCTTTACCATCCGTAGGATTGGTCGGATCCTGGTTCTGAATCTGAGCCACCAGCAGCTGTAAAAACATATCGCTGATCTGACTCCCGGCCCCGGACGTCGAAGCCGTTGTGCTGCCGGTGGTGCTGGCCGTCGTCGTGCTGGTATTAATATTCATGAGTTACCTTCTCCCAGTCTGAGCAGGCTTTGCTGCATACTTTTAATGTTACTCAGCACATCCACGTTGGTTTCAAAACTCCGGCTTGCCGACATCATATCGGCCATCTCATCCACCGTATTGACGTCGGGGTAATAGACATAGCCCTTCGCATCCGCCAGCGGATGATGAGGTTCATAGCGGGCAATGGCCCCCGGCCGTTCGGTGATGGCCGTCACAGCCACACTGGCAGAGGCCCCGTCTGACGTCATTGACTGGTCAAGCACCGCGCTGAAGACCGGCTGGCGTGCTTTATAAGCACTCTCTGCGGACCCCGCCGCAGTATCGGCATTGGCCAGATTGCTGGCTACCGTGTTCAGACGGATCATCTGCGCATTCATTGCAGAGCCCGCTATCTGATAGATGGCATTAAATCCCATGACCTGCTCTCCTGGCCGTTACTTACCTTCAATTGCACTCTTCAGGTTGCCGAATTGCATGTTTAAAAAGGTGAGACTCATCTGGAAGCTTTGGCTATTGCTGGCAAAGGCCGTTTGCTCGTTATGTAATTCGACCGTATTCCCGTCTGCACTCGCTTGCTGCGGGATCCGGTACAGGGTCTCAGCAACCTGTGGAAAGGTACTGCTTTGCTGACGTTGCATCTCTGCGGCAAAATCAATATCTTTAGCCTGGAAATCGGGCGTATCAGCATTCGCTAAGTTTGCACTTAAGATTTCGGCGCGTTGTAACCGTAGATCGATAGCCCGGGGGCTATTACCCAACGCCCGTTCGAAAGAGATACTCATCAGAATCCCGCCTGTGTTATTCAGAAACGTTGGCAGTCTGAATGCAATTTACGTGCCAGTCAGTAAAAAATATTTTCAACATAAAATTCATAAGGTTAAAAGAATGCAGAGGCTGCAGAGGAAAGGAAACTTCCGCCCGGGCGTCCGGGGATTTTCCTGTCTGTTGATGGCGACACTGACGGTGCTGTTACAGCAAACGGCTTACAGTGCCACCCTGCCGGAAACACAGGCGACGCAGTGGGTCGGACAGCACGTCCGGGCGTATGCCCGGCAGCAAGGCTGGCAGCAGGTCACCGTCCGGCCAAAGGTCACTTTTTTTACCGCAGAGAACCGGTTACGCCCCTGTCTTTCCGGACTCAGCTTTAGTGCGCCGGTGGAAAGTGCTCCGGTCACCCGTTTCCCGCTGCTGATTAGCTGTTCCGACCCGGCAGGCAACTGGAAGGTCAGGGCCGAAGCCACCGCCAGTATTACCCTGCAGGCCATTACCCCCTCAGACAACCTGCCGGCCGGAACGGTGCTGAGCCCGGACAATACACAAACCACGCAGATACAGCTGCAGCCCGGGCAACGGCCCGATATCCTGACACGCCCGGAGGATATGATGCAGATGGCGCTGAAACGTCCGCTGGCCGCGGGACAACCGGTGACGCTCAATCTGCTTAAAGCCCCTTTACTGATCCGCCGCGAGCAGCCGATCACATTACTGATCCGCCAGCCCGATCTGGAACTTTCCGCCCCGGGGATTGCCCTGCAAAATGGTGTCAGGGGGGCGCTTATTAAGGTGAAAAACAGCAGCAGCGGCAGAGTGATTGTCGGCAAGGTGATCAATGAACAACAGGTCAGCGTCAGAGCGGCCGAATAAATGTCGTATTTACCCTTAATTTACGGCCGGTCCGCGTCGTTATAAGCAGGAAACGGAGATTATTTATGATAAAGCTGACATCTGTGACGCATAACGACAGGATTAATACCCCCGTTGTTGCTTCACAAGACAATGAAAAGGCGATTAAAACCTCAGCCCCGAAAGTCATGTCCGCCTCGACCGGGCAGACAATGATGGAAGCACGGCAGGCATTAGCAGCCATGCCGGAGGTGGATAGCGCGAAGGTCGCTGAAGTGAAAGCCGCCTTAAGCCGTGGTGAACTCACTGCGGACAGTGAAGGACTGGCCCGGTCTATGCTGAGTTTTTACCAGAGGTCTGAATGAGTAAGGCTGACCTGGTGCGCACGCTGTGCACTGAGCTGCTGGCAGACAGGCAACATCTGCACGCGATCAACGCGATATTATCGGCCCAGCGTCAGGCGATCCTGACCTATGCACAAGCGGATCTTGACCAACTGAATCAGCAGCTGATGCAACACTACCGGCAGTTACACCAGCATGCCCGGCAGCGCATGGCCGGTCTGCAGCAACTGGGTTTACCGGCAGCCCCGCAGGGCATGACGCAATTACTGGCAGGACTGCCGGAAGCTGCCCGGCACCCGTTGCAATCCGCCTGGCAGGAAATAACAGAACAACTGCAGCAGTGTCAGCAGACTAACCACCACAATCAGCAACTCATTGAAATGCAGTATGATATTCTGCAAAACAGTCTCCCGGTTTCCGGAGAGGGACCGTCCTGGCTTTATCAGCCGGGCCAGCACGCTTAGGATTTTCGGGCAAAGCGGAGGGCGGCTAAGGCATCCGTACTCTTTTGCTCCTGCCGGCGTTGCTGCTGCAATTCGCTGCGGGCCAGTTCATGGCCATAGCTTTCCAGCCGCTTATACTGCAAATGACTCTCCAGTAACGCCGTTTGACGCCGGGCTAACTCCTGCTCTGCCGCAAGGTGCTGCTGCTGCTGCCAGCGGAGCAGGTGACGCAGTTCCCGGGCATAATTATCCTGATTCCGCAGGGCTAAGCCCTGCGTCACCGGTGTCATAGGCGACTGCAGAAACGACTGCAGGGTATGGATTTTGGACTGCATGCCCCGGAGCATGGCCTGCTGTTCATTGACCCGCTGCTGGCACTGTTGTAACTGCTGGCGGCGGAGGCGTTCCAGCGTCTTCAGCGGATCCGTCAGGCTCATTCCCCTGCCTTCCTGTGGGCCAGCGTCAGTAATTGCTGCCGGCTGTCAGAGAATGAACTCAGTTGCTGCTCTTCCTGTTGTAAAAACCGATGGAGAGCCGGTGATAGCTCTACCGCCAGATCCACCTCAGGATCGGCCCCTGCCACATAGCCCCCCAGAGCCATCATCGGCTTAATCTCTCTGAAGCGGGCATATTGCTGCTTAAGTTGCCTGGCGGCACGGCGGTGCTCTTCAGATGTCACCAGACTCATACAGCGACTGACGGACTGACTGATATCAATGGCAGGGAAATGTCCGGCTTCTGCCAGCGTACGTGATAACACAATATGTCCGTCGAGTACGGCGCGCGCCGCATCGACGATCGGATCCTGCTGATCATCGCCTTCGGCAAGGACGGTATAAATGGCCGTCAGGCTCCCGGTCCCTTCACCGTTACCGGCGGCCTCCACCAGCCGCGGGATCAACGAAAAGACCGATGCCGGATACCCTTTGGTTGCCGGGGCTTCCCCCAGCGATAAGGCGATTTCACGCTGTGCCATGGCGTAACGTGTTAAAGAGTCAATCATCAGCAATACATGAAAGCCCTGATCACGGAAAAAAGCCGCCACTGAGTGACAAAGTTCTGTCGCTTTCAAACGCATTAACGGGCTTTCGTCGGCAGGCGCAACAATGACAATGGCTTTCTTCCGCCCCTGTTCACCCAGGGTATGGGTCAGGAATTCATTCACTTCACGACCCCGTTCACCGATCAGGCCGACCACCACGATTTCTGCTTCTGTTGCCCGGGCCATCATGCCCAGCAAAACACTTTTCCCGACCCCGCTCCCGGCCATCAGGCCGACGCGCTGACCACGCCCCAGGGTCAGGAAACCATTGATCGTCCGGACCCCGACATCCAGCGGGGCGCTGACCGGGGCACGCTTCAGTGCCGGCACGGCGGGAAGCTGACGGGGTAATATAAAGCCACCGCCGGCAGGGCCGGACTCATCGACCGGTTCGCCCAGTCCGTTGAAGACCCGGCCTAACCACTCCTCACCGATCGGCAGACCGGCGGAATTTCCGGCAGGAAAGACGCGGGCACCACTGCGTAACCCCGAAGGATTCTGTAACGGCATCAGATAGGTCAGCTCACGGTTGAAACCCACCACTTCCGCAATCACTCTCTGCTGATGAGCGGTTTCGACTTCACAGCGCTGACCAATGGCTAACGGGCAGCCACTGACTTCCATCAGCGGCCCCGTGACCCGGCAGAGTTTGCCGGCATCCAGGCTCAGGGGAACGGCCGCCAGTGAGGCTAACGCGTGTTCCAGCCCCTTCACGAATTCGGCTCTTGCAGGCTTTTTTCCAGCGTCGCCAGGCAGGTGTTCAGACGTTGCTGGCAACCGAGGTCAATCTGCTGTTCCGCCGTATCGATAAGACATTCGCCACGGGCCAGATCCGCAACCGCCTGTAAATTCCAGGTCGCTTGTTTTTCAGGGGCCAGTTTTACGATGGCGTCAAAATCGGCTTCAGCCACCCGTACCGCGAAGGATTGTTCACTGAGTTGCTCAGAAGCCAGTTTGTCTTCGATCAGTGAGAGTAACAGTTCCGGACGACTGGTAATTTCATGGCGGATCACCAGACCCGCAATCCGGGTGACCAGCGCGAGCGTGGCTTCATTTTGTTGCTTTTCAACGCGGGCATACCAGGCCGTCAGCTGCTCTGCGGCCGCATCCAGCGGGGCACTGGCCTGCTGAAAAAGGGCCTGACTTTCTGCCAGTCCCTGTGCCCTGCCTTCGGCAAGGCCCTGCGCTTTCCCTTCGGCCATCCCCAGAGAAATCCCCTGTACCTTGCCTTCCTCCAGCCCCTGACGGTAGCCGTCGGCTTTCGCCTGTTCAAAAGCGGTTTCCCGGGCGGCCAGAGAGGCTGTTTCGGTCACAGGGGTGACGGCAGTGACCTCTTCAGGGCACAGCGCCGGAAAACGATAACGGCGGAAAGAGTGATCCATCCGGTGCTCCTGTTATTCGACGGTACGTTCAGCGTACATCTGGATTCTGATTTCACCCTCTTCGGCCAGCTGACGGAGAGTCCCCATAATGTCACGACGAACCTGCTCGATACGGCTCACCGGCACCGGCCCCAGCCGCGCAGAGGTCTGTTCCAGCTGGCCGATTTGCCGTTTTGGCATAATGCTGAAGATGGCATCACGTAATACCGGCTCGGCACCTTTCAGGGCAATCGCCCACTCTTCCAGCGGAATTTCATCAAACAGACGCTGTAATGTTTCTTCACTCTGCCGGCTCAGGATGAAGAATTCATACATCTGATCTTCCAGCGCTTTCACCAGTGAAGCATCCTGCTGTTTCAGCTGCTCCAGTAACTGATTCTGCTGCTCAGGCAGGCGGTTGATAATATTGGCAGCATGTTTTGCCCCGGTAATACGGGAGCCATGTTCAGAAATAATAGCAATGCCCCGCTCAATGAGCTTATCCAGTTCATCAATCACATCGCGGTTAATGTCATCCAGACGGGCTATCCTTAGCAGGATTTCATCCTGACGGGGCGCGGGTTGCATCGCCAGCACACCGGCCGCCACATCGGGCGGCAGAAAAGCCAGGAAGATGGCCTGCAGCTGAACGTGTTCCTGGCAGATCAGCGCAGAGAGTTGCGACGTATCCACCCATTGCAGGCGCGCCATCCGGTAACGGATAGCATCACCATAAATATGGTTCATCACGCTCATGGCAATTTCCGGCCCCAGTGACTTCTGCAGAATGTTTTGCAGGTAAATCCGGGACCCGCCATGGATACCGCTTTGCTGGCGATAATCATCAAAGAAGTGATTAAATGCCTGATGTGCCTGCGAAACTTTAACACCCTGTAAGCGTGCCATGGTTTCGCTCAGCAGGATCACCTCTTCGCGGGAGAGCTTCTGCATCACTTTTGACGCCGCATTTTCACCAATGCTCAGCAAAAGGATGGCCGCCTGCTCGAGACTGTTTCGTTGCCGGGTCAGCAAAGAGACGTTAGACGTTGTCGCGGGATCGGTCATTACTATTTATCCATTGTTTAATCACTTCAGCGATCCGGTCGGTCTCATTCTCAGCAAGCTGCTGTAAATAAGCCACTTTATCTTCAATGCCCGAGGCGCGTGGCGGCAGCTCAGCTTCATTCTCAAACTGATGTCCGCTGGCAGATGCACTGTCATTGATTTCACCCGCTGCAGGTGCTGTGCCGTCAGAACTGGCCTGTAATTGCCGGTTTCGTGCGATGACGCGGGGCCGGATCACCAGCACTATCATCAACAGGGCTAACAGGCCTATGCCTCCCCGGGTGACCCAGAACTGAATATCCGGTTGCTGCCACCAGGCAATCACAGGGACGGAAACCGCAGGCGGAGCCACAAAACTGAGCTTATCCAGTGATAACGTATCGCCACGTGCGCTATCAATACCCGCAGCATTCTCTAACAGGCTCTTTAACTGACCCAGCTGCGCCTCAGACATGCCCGCAATATTCCCGGCGGCGGCATTCAGTGCAACCGCCACCTGTAAGCGCGCCAGTTGCTGATCAGGGTATTTAATGTGTCTGATTTGCCGGTCATACGCATATTTACGTTGCGTCTGGCTGTGCATCTGATTCGTTTTAGAATTATCGTCAGGCTTACTCTCTGCTGGCGGACGGTTACTTAAGGTTCCCGGCACCCCGGAGGCGGTGCTCAGGGCACTGCTGTCGTTATTGACCTGCTCTTCCAGTACCCTCGGCTCTCCCTGTAATACTTCATCCGTCTCTTCCGATTTGCGTAAATCGAGGGCCGGCATCACGGTGACACGATAATTATCATGACCCACCGCAGAGTCGAGCAGTTGCGTCAGGTTTCGGGTGACGGGCCGGGCGACCGCCTGCAGCAAGTCATCCGACACCGCCTGATCATTACCGGCCTCATTCAGCAAGGCACCGGTTTGATCGACCACATGGACATTGGCTGCGAGTAACCCCGGAACACTTCCCGCCACGAGCTGGGTGATCGCACGCACCTGGGCCGCGGTTAAGCGGATACCTGCGGACAGCGTGAGCACCACCGAGGCGCTGCTAGGAGGTTGGCTGGAGAGTACAAAGCCGCTTTCCGCCTGGATCCCCAGATGCACACGGGCCTCTTCGACCCCCTCAATGGACATGATACTGCGGGCCAGCTCCCCCTCCAGTCCCCGCTGATAACGGATATTCTGGATATACTGACTGGCGCCAAGGATTTCATCCTTATCCATCAGTTCGAACCCCGGGGCGACCACAGGCTGAATATTTTTACCGGCCAGTACCATCCGGGCGCGGGCCAGCAGATCATCGGCCACCAGAATCTGTCCGTTATCCGGGTTAATACGGAAATCAATATGTTCGCTGGCCAGCGCGCTGGCGACGGCATCCGCAGGGACTTTCTGATGAACGCCATATAAGGGGACATAGTGGGACTGACCACGCCAGAGAACAGCAACAATCAGTAGACTGAGCACTGCGCCCAGGGTCGCGAGTACCCAGGGCTTTTTAATGGTATCGATGGGAAACTGACGCCGGGAAAACCAGCTTTGTAACGAATTAAGCACGATGGCTCCGAATTAAAGAGGGGTATTTAGCAGATCATCCAGCGCACTCGTCAGCTTGTTCCGTACCTGCAGGAGGGCGGAAAAACTGATATTCGCTTTCTGGCTGGCGACCATCGCACCGGCCAGATCATCACTTTGCCCGGCATTTAAGGCCTGCTGTCGGGACGCGGCATCCAGTTGCAGTTGGTTCACCTGTGAAACTGATTGCGACAATACCGACTGAAAACTGTTTTCCTGAGACATTGCCGGAAGGAACGCCCCCTCATCTGCAGCAATCACCGGCGCAACATCACTAAGGCCTGAGGCCGGTACCGCTGTCGACAACGATACGAAAGGATCTAAAACCATGATCTCGTCATTCCTGATACTTATATACTTAATCCGGCCTGACGCATTGACGTCAGACGATAACGTAATGCCCGCGGGGTGATCCCCAGTTTTTTGGCGGTCAGTGTTTTATTTCCTTCACACTGCTCCAGCAGATCGAGGATATATTGCTGCTCTACCTGTTTACCCATCTGGCGGATTGAGGGAGTATTCTGTGGCTGCAATCCCCTCACCGGGGAGGTCGCGGGAGTCGGCAGGCCGAGATCAGCCAGCGTTAATTTTCCCTGCTGACACAGAATTAACCCGCATTGAATTTTATTTTCCAGCTCACGGACATTTCCGGGCCAGTCGTAGTCCAGTAACGCCTGACGTACCTGAGGTGACAACTCGGCTTCAGCGGCTGAAAAAGCGCGATATTTTTTTAAAAAGCAGGTGACGAGGGGCAGGATATCTTCCCGTCGCTCACGTAACGGAGCAATGGTCAGAGGTAATACCGCCAGCCGGTAGAACAGGTCCTGTCTGAAACGTCCTTCAGCCACGGCGGTGGGTAAATGCTGATGAGTGGCCGCAATAATCCTGACCGATAATTTAATACGGCGGGTACTTCCCAGACGTTCAACTTCCTGTTCCTGCAATACCCGTAATAATTTGGCCTGTAATGAGAGAGGCATATCACCAATTTCATCCAGTAATAATATGCCGCCGTTTGCCTGCTCAAATTTACCGGGCATCGATTGTACTGCCCCGGTGAATGCCCCTTTTTCATAGCCGAATAAGGTCGCCTCCAGCAGGCTGTCAGGAATAGCGGCGCAGTTAACACCAATATAGGGCGCTGAGTTAAGCGTTCCGAATTGCTGGCGATGAATATAACGCGCAATACACTCTTTTCCTGTGCCTGATTCACCATAAATTAATACGGGTACAGAGACTCTGGCCATTTTTTCGGCCATGCGCAGAGTTTCCATACTCCTGGCAGAGTATGAAATAAGATCAGCATCAGCAGTATTTATCCCTGAAGAATAAGTACTCATTGATATTTCCCGGAAGTAATGTGAATTTTTATTTAAATTTTTTTAAAAAACCGGCGTCATGACACCAGTTCCATTAACATCGCTAATAAGCAATGCTCAGATAACTCTTGTTTTTATTTAATCTAACCTATCGGTGGAATTTCTTAAACCCCTGATATATCTATAGATTATTGGTTACAGGTCACTCAGAAAACAGAGACGCCCATCCCTCAGAGAAATAAACGGAAAATTCTCATTTAAATCTAAACAAATCCCTTGCAACTGGCAACCAATATCTCATAAGATTCCAAAAATTTCCGGCCTAATGCTAAGTATAATTAATCAAATACTGCATGCAGACACTGGGCAACCCATGGTTCTTTGCAAAAACATTTTAAAAAAACTTAACATCGACCCGAAGGATACTATTCTGCCTTTAGGGGTGAGTCAGTTGGGAAAACCCTGGCATAAGCTGGCTGAACACATTAATAAAAATTATGATAATTTCGATGCTGCCTTAAGCCGTTATTTTCTGAATAAGTTCAGGGTAAATACTTCGCTGGCTAATATTAACTTCACTATTGAAGAGAATAAAAAATGCCATCAAATATATTCCTGTACTGCGGGAAAAATAGCCTTTGAAATTGATCGTGTCCTGTTACTGAATTTATTACATGACTTTTATGGGGTCAGCGACACCCCCGCGACAGACAATGACACCGAAATCACTCAGACCGAGAAACGCTTACAGGAACGTCTCGGTGATGAGATCTGCAAAATATTTCTGACGCCGGAAGTGACCGGTCACGATCTGTCGGTCAAACCCGTACATAATCAGCAGCACAGTCATTGGGCCTGGTGTCTTTCGTTCCGGTTACGGGGTTATCAACAGGGTGCCATCACCTTACGTTTTGACCATTCCCTGATCGATCAGATACTGAGCACATTACGTAATGAACCTGAGCCGGGGGAGGCGAATCCTTTTTCTGAAGCCCGCCTGGAGCAGCAGTTACGTCGTCTTCCTTTCACGCTAAACGCTCAGTTAGTGTGTATGGAAACCACCCTGGAAAAATTATTACATCTGCAAGTGGATGATGTGTTACCCGTTTTCCTTAATGACTCCGTTCCCGTCACACTCGGCGATGAAGTGTTATTTCATGCCAAAGTCTCTGAACATCAGGGGCAACTCGTCCTGTCAGAATTTATTGATCATTACACCGGATAAATAATGAATTACGAAGATAATAAAACACCGTCGGCTTTTTCTCTGGATGATCTTAATTTCGATGAGTTATCCGCCACGGCGACGGAGCAGAACGTCGCGGCAGACCCGCAGCAGCGGCAGGAAGAAAACCGTAAGCGCCAGTTATTTAACCGTATTCCGTTGACCCTGACGCTGGAAGTGGCTTCGGTCAGCGTCTCTCTGGCCGACCTGTTAGCGGTGGATAAAAATACGGTCATTGAATTGAATAAAATGGCCGGTGAGCCACTGGATTTAAAAGTTAACGGTGTGTTGTTTGGAAAAGCAGAAGTTGTCGTGGTGAATGATAAATATGGTTTACGTATTATCGAATTTACCGGCCAGCAGTTAAGCGACCTGACCTCATGAATATCTGCCGTTACTGGCGACAATTCTGCGCCGGTTTACTGATGATAGTGACGCCTTGTCTGACGGCGGCGGAGCCGGGTCTGACATTATTCAGTACCCGCACTGAGCAGGGCGGGCAGAGCTATAGCGTCAATATTGAAATACTGATCCTGATGACCTTACTCGGTTTACTGCCGGTAATGGTACTGATGATGACGAGTTTCACCCGCTTTATTATTGTATTAGCCATATTGCGTCAGGCGCTGGGGTTACAACAAACCCCACCCAATAAAGTGCTGACCGGGATTGCGCTCTGTCTGACGCTGCTGGTGATGCGTCCGGTATGGATGACGATGAATCAGGAGGCGCTGATCCCCTATCAGTCAGGGAAAATCTCGCTGAATGAGGCCCTGATCCAGGCCAGCCAGCCACTGAAAAAATTTATGCTGGCGCAGACCAGTAAAACAGCCATGAGTCAGATCATGACGATTGCGCACGTCACCGGCGACCCCGCAGACCAGGACCTGACCATCATTACGCCTGCGTATTTACTCAGTGAGTTAAAGACGGCCTTTCAGATTGGTTTTATGATCTATCTGCCGTTTCTGGTCATCGACTTAATTGTCTCCAGCATATTGATGGCCATGGGCATGATGATGCTTTCACCGATGGTGGTGTCTCTGCCGTTCAAATTACTGCTGTTTGTCTTATGTGATGGCTGGTCACTGATCACCGGAACACTGACCCAAAGTATTCAGGGTTTTTAATCATGTTCACGTTAGATAGCATCAGTGACCAAATGGGTGGCGCAATCCAGCTAGTGCTGCTGATTTCTGCCGTCATTATTCTGCCCGGATTACTGGTCGGTCTCTGTGTCAGTATCTTCCAGGCGGCTACCCAGATTAATGAACAGACCCTCAGCTTCCTGCCCCGGCTGGTCGTGACCCTGCTGGTACTGATTGTGGCCGGAAAATGGATACTGATTAAACTTATCGACTTCACTCAGTTGCTGTTTCACCAGGCCGGAAATATTTCAGGTTAACCGGCATGCTCGATCTTTCAGGATTTTACAGCCATCTGTTAACCCTGCTATTACCCTGGGTCAGGATAGTGTCGTTTCTGCAATTCAGTCCGCTGGCAGACAGTACATTAATTCCGCGAAAAGTCAGGATAGTCCTCTCTCTGGTGCTGACGGCGTTAATTGCCCCCCTTCTGCCACTGACCTCTCCCCCGGCATTTTTATCGGTCACCCTGCTTACCCAGGTCGCCGAACAAATTGCCTGGGGGCTTATTTTCGGACAGCTGTTACAACTCGCCTTTTCGGCATTGCAGACAGCGGGCCAGATCATCGCCATGAATATGGGCCTCTCGATGGCGGTACAGAACGACCCGATCAATGGCACCAGTAATACCCTGGTCTCACAGTTGTTTAATTTAACCATGGTGCTGATCTTTTTTGCGGCCAACGGTCACTTATTACTGGTGACGGTGTTGTATCAGGGATTTATCTACTGGCCGGTCGGCACGGCACTTAACTGGCCATCGGTAAATACCCTGATTATCAGTTTTGGCTGGATAATTTCTGCGGCGGTGATCATCGCCCTGCCCTCAACGGTGATCATGTTATTGATTCAGGGGGTATTTGGCTTACTCAATAAGATATCACCGACACTGAATTTATTTTCGCTGGGTTTCCCGCTGGCGGCACTGGCCGGAATTATCAGTATTGCCTTACTGATCCCGACGCTATCCGGACACTATCTCTCACTGACGGATCAGGTGATCCATCAGTTTGACCTGCTGAGGACACCCCATGTCTCAGGCCAGTGATAAAAGTGAGAAGGCGACACCGGCAAAGCTCAAAAAAGCCCGCGAAAAAGGCGATACCGGCCGGGCCAAAGAGTTTTCATCGGCGATTTCACTGGCGGTCGCCTTTATGACGCTGACCGGATTATTACCCTGGTACTGGCACCTGATTGGCGATTTTTTCCGGCAAGCGTCAGAGGGGGTACACACCTCTGATCCGGGCGCACGGTTAGTCCTGCTGACAGGTAAGGCGCTGGGGTTGTTATTAACCATCACGCTCAGCTTTTGTACGGTTCCGCTGGCCGCCGGTATTGCTACGCTGTTCAGCGGTGGATGGATATTCAGCCTGAAAAAAATTATGCCGGACGGTAAGCGACTGAATCCGTTAACCGGTTTTACCCGCTTGTTTGCCGCCGACAATTTTATCGAATTAGCGAAAGTGATACTGAAAGCCGGGCTTATTTTACTGATGTTAAGCCTGTTATTACGCCATTCATTGCAGGACATCATGCTGTTATCACAGCTGGGCTGGCCTGTGGCGATGAGTGAAGGGCTGGCCCTGGTAGCCCGCCTGTTTGGCTATTTTGTACTGCTGATGCTGGGGTTTGCCCTGCTTGAATGGCCGCTGAGTCGTTATCAGTTCCGGCGTAAAATGCGAATGACGCGACAGGAAGTCAAAGATGAATTTAAACACAGCGAAGGGAACCCGCAGATTAAGGGGCGTTTACGCCAGTTACAGCGCCAGTTGGCTCAGGGACAACTCAGAAAAACCGTCCCTCAGGCCAATGTCATTATCACGAACCCGACCCACTATGCAGTGGCACTGAAATACGATCCGCAGGCGGCCGCCGCTCCGTATGTAGTCGCGAAAGGAGCCGATGATCTGGCGCTTTTTATCCGGCAGATTGGTGAAGAACATCAGATAGAAATCGTTGAGTTCGCGCCGCTCGCCCGGGCTGTCTATGCCTCGACACGTGTGAATCAGCAGATCCCGAATCAGCTTTATCAGGCCATTGCCCATGTACTGACCTATGTCATGCAATTACGGCGCTGGCGGCAGGATAAATCTCAGCAAAAACCGACCATCAATCGAAAAATCCCGATGCCTTCAGAAGGACAATTCCGTGAATAAATTGCCATTGACTCACTGGCTCCGGCGCGGCAAAGCGCTGCCGCTGGGCCTGCCACTGCTGATAATGGCAGTGCTGGCCATGATCATTTTGCCGTTAGATCCGCTGATACTGGACTGCCTGTTCACCTTTAATATTGTGCTGGCAATATTGATCCTGCTGGTCTCCGTCAATGCGCAACGGCCCCTCGATTTCAGTATCTTTCCGACACTGCTGCTGATCACCACGCTGCTGAGACTGTCCATGAATGTCGCCTCAACGCGGGTTGTGCTGCTGCATGGACAGGAAGGCGAAGGGGCGGCAGGGAAAGTGATAGAAGCCTTCGGTCAGGTCGTGATTGGCGGAGACTTCCTGGTCGGATTTGTCGTTTTTGTGATCCTGATGATCGTTAACTTCGTGGTGATCACCAAAGGCGCGGAACGTATTTCCGAGGTCTCCGCGCGCTTTACGCTGGATGCCATGCCAGGCAAACAAATGGCCATCGATGCCGACCTTAACGCCGGGATCATTACTCAGGCCCAGGCCCGCGAACGACGTTCTGAAGTGACCCGCGAGGCTGACTTCTATGGGTCGATGGATGGTGCCTCGAAGTTTGTGCGGGGTGATGCGATCGCCGGTATGTTGATTCTGGTGATCAATATGGTCGGCGGCGTGGCGATCGGCATATTTAAACACCATCTGGATGCCGGTCATGCCTTTCAGCAGTATGCCCTGCTGACGATCGGCGATGGTCTGGTCGCGCAATTGCCTTCGTTACTGCTGTCAACGGCGGCCGCGATCATCGTGACCCGGGTCAGTGATGGTCAGGATATCCGCCACGAAGTGCGTCAACAGCTGCTGGCCCAGCCCGCGATCCTGTATACCGTCGCCGGCATTATGCTGGCCATGGCCCTCGTTCCCGGCATGCCGCATATCGCCTTCCTGAGCTTTGCGCTTTTACTGAGTTTTGCCGGATGGCGTCAGTCAAAACGTGTTCTGGCAGCCAGCCAGTCCGCGACGGATGTGGTGGAGAAGGCGCTGGAGCCGGAAGTCCCTCGGCTGCACTGGGAAAGCCTCTCCGTGACCGAGCCGGTCGGGCTTAACCTGGGCTACCGGCTGGTCAGCCTGATCGACAAACACCAGGGCGGCTTACTGTCTCAGCGCATCACCGGCGTCCGGCAGGTCCTTTCCGAGAGTAGCGGGATGCTGCTGCCGGAAATTCAGGTGCGGGAAAACTTCCGCCTGAAACCTACGCAGTACAGTATTATGATCCATGGTGTCCGTGCCGCGCTGGGAGAAGTTCATGCCGATAAGCTGATGGCGCTCGCCAGCAGTGAAGTCTATGGCGAACTGGATGGGATCCTCGGGACCGATCCCGCCTATGGCATGTCCGCTATCTGGATTGATCCGGCACAGAAAAGCCAGGCACTACGCTTCGGATATCAGGTAGTCGATTGCGCCAGCGTGATTGCAACGCATGTGAATAAAGTGGTGAAGCAGTATCTGCCTGAGCTTTTTCAGTACGATGATATTACGGCACTGCATCGCCGGTTAGCTCAGCCCGCGCCCCGGTTAAGTGAAGACTTAAATGCAGCACTGAATTACACCCAACAGTTACGTATTTATCGTCAGTTACTGACCGACAATGTCAGCCTGAAGGATATTGTCACCATTGCGACGGCACTGCTCGCCGGGCACCAGATCACCAAAGATCCGCTGCTGTTATCCGCCGATGTCCGCTACGCCCTTCGTCGTCAGATAGTCCACGGGATCAATAAGGATCGCCGGCAGTTTGCGGTATTTACCCTCAGTGATGCCTTAGAAGAGTTACTGCTACGCGCCCAGCAGGCGGCAGGCAATAAAGAGCTGGATAACGTGCCGCTGGATCCGCATCTGTTAACGCAGTTACAAACCAATATGCCGCTGATCACCGAACAGATGAAAGCCGAAAATCTGCCTCCGGTACTGATCGTCCCGCCGGCATTGCGGCCACTGCTGGCACGCTATGCCCGTTCATTTTCACGTGAGCTGTTTGTGCTGTCTTATAACGAGGTCCCTGAAGACCTGGAAGTGGTGATCCGCGGGCATCTGTCTTAAACCCGGCGGGTGACCGCAGTATCTCCGGCAAAAGGCTGGACGGACAGAACCGCTTTTTTGGTGACTAGTCCTGATATAGGTTGACAGTTTTTTGTCTGTAAAACGCCTGATGAACATCATCGGGCGTTTTGTATTTCAGGGCCAGATGCGGCCGTTCATGGTTATAAATTTCCACGGACTCTTTTACCATCATCCGGGCCTGTGCAAGATCCACCGGGCGCGAGAGTAAAAACTCATTTTTCAGTATCCCGTTTATTCTCTCAGCCAGCGCATTCTGGTAGCAGTCGTAACCATCAGTCATTGAACAGGTTATTCCATTTCGCTCATGAACTGACTGATAAAGTACAGAACAGTATTGCAGCCCTCTGTCAGAGTGATGTACCAGCGGACCTGTGGTTTTTCTCTGCCTCAGAGCCTGCCTGAACGCTTTTACCACGCTTTCTGTCCGCAGGTTTTCCCCGACATGGTAACCCACGATTTTTCTGGAGCAGGCATCGGTGACCAGGCTCAGATAAGCCGTGCCGCTGCGTAGTGGAAGGTAAGTTATATCAGCGACCCAGACCTGCTCTGGCTCAAGGGCGGTAACCTGGTCAGAGCCGGATTTCAGCAGATTAGGATGCCGGTAAAAGCGAT
>NZ_JAERJR010000008.1 GCF_018257515.1 Tatumella sp. JGM118 | reverse complement strand
CAACCCAACCCAACCCAACCCCAAGCCTGAACCTGACCCTGAACCCCTGAACCCCTGAACTCTGTCTGTGTTTCGGATCCGGCCGTTCGGGGAAATGCCCTTTACCGTACCGGGCAGGGACTGGTGCAGGCAGTCAGCCATAGGGCTTGAGATGGATCAAAGTTTGGGTGCTCTTTGCGGCACAAGCGGGTTTTCGTCTGGCAGGGGGACTCTTTCAGGGCGTACACTGTGGCGAATGATTATTAACTCTACCGGAGCGCACAATGACTGATGCGATTAAAAAATGCAGTGCGAATGAAACCGCCGCCTGTTGCTGTATGGATGTCGGCACGGTGATAGATAACAGTGACTGTACAGCCAACTGGTCAGAGGTTTATCCCGACAGGGCCGCTGCGGAGGCAGCGCTCGCGCAACTCACGGGTAATGCACGGGCGGTGGAATCGGACCCCTGCCGGATCGAGAGCGAGATCTGTGACGCTGCCGGCGGGGTACGTTTACAGGTGAATTTTACGTTCAGCTGTCAGGCTGAGAGTATGATCTTTCAGCTCGGACTGCGTTAGCGGCCTTCCTGCGTTTCTGGCGGGGAGTATTTCGCTGAATTCAATCTTTGTTACGTTTTGGCTGAATGTCCGAATGTTGACCTGTCCTTCGCGCGGAGCCTGATACCGGTTGCGCGGAGGGTTTTCCGTTATACGCCATCACTGCCTCAGTCGGAGTGATTTCCTGCTCAGCTAGCGCCATCTCTCTCCCGGCCATATCTGCGGTCAACCCCCCCCCCAGTGAAATAAATCAACTATCTGATTTTACTCTGTATTATACAATGAGTCCTTCTCCGCTCATTTGCTGCTATGATGAGTCAACGGCGGACTTATGCAAATATCCTATGCACCCCGCCCGCAGACTCTGATAATCTGCAGATTGTGAGTTAACCGATATTTGATATCGCCGTGACCTGCAGGCGGAATTGCGCCGTATCAATTTAACCGGAAATTTATTGTACATAAAATGGCCATTCGGTTGACTGCAAGCCGGCCTTTAGGTACAACACCTGCTTCATAACGCTATGCAGCATGCTGCAGTTCATGAAACCGTTCTTTTTTCAATTTACAGCGGTGCACTATGCAAGTTTATATCATGCGTCACGGTGAAGCGGCGCTCGAAGCGGATAGCGATGCAGCCAGACCTCTGACCCATTGCGGATGCGATGAATCAAGACAAATGGCACACTGGCTCGATAATCAGGTCGTGGATATAGAGCGGGTGCTGGTCAGCCCTTATCTTCGGGCGGAACAGACCCTGAAAGTTGTTCGTGAAAGTATGCTTTTGCCGCAGGAAAGTGATGTTTTACCGGAGCTGACCCCTTCAGGCGATGCCGGCAGGGTGGCCCGATACATCGAAGCGCTTGCACATGAAGGCGTTAGCTCTGTTCTGGTGCTCTCACATTTGCCGCTGGTCGGTTATCTGGTGTCAGAACTTTGTCCGCAGGAAGCCCCCCCGATGTTCGCCACTTCCGGTATCGCACTGGTCGACTATGACGAACAAACGGCAACAGGCCAGCTGAAATGGCAGGTCAGCCCGTCCCGGCTCGATAAGGCTATCTGATCTGTGTTGAATTACCGCGGCAGGACGCTGCCGGTGATTCAGGGAAGCTCAGGGGGTTGCCACTCTTCAGTTTCTATCAATACCAGGATCGCAGCATCTCCCCCGAACAGTTTTGGTGCCTGATGAAACGCCATCACATAAGGATGCTGTGCCAGCCATAACGGAGTCTGTTGTTTGAGGATATGTTTTCCGTGCCCGTGCATCACGCTGGCGCAGAACAGATGTTCTCTCCGGCAGGCTGCCAGTAATGCCCCCAGTTCTTTTTTTGCCTGCTGCTGTGTCAGTCCGTGAAGGTCGAGGAAAATCTCCGGCGTATAATCCCCCCGGCGTAATTTTTTGAGCTCATAATGACTGACATCGGCACGTACATATCTTACCGGTCCGTCTTCTGCCAGCAACGGCTGAAATTCATCTGAAAAATAATGACTGTTATCCGCCTGTTCCGATTGCAGGCGCTTTTCAGGAATTGCTCTGCTTTGCGGACGTACCGGTGCATGCTGTACGGTATCCTGCTTCAGTTTACGTGTATCAGACATTAACTGCCGGAACAGTAACTGATCCTCCTGACTGAGCGTTTTCTTCGGGTTCATAAGATAACTGGCTTAATGATGGGGGAGAGTCTCGTATTTTTCCTGGCTTAAAGGGAAAAAGCAAATGCCTTTCTGCGCTTCCGGGGCATATTTTCGTTATCAGACCTGTGGACAGACGGTTTTTTATCTGTCGAAAAGACCATTTTTTTGGGGTCAGGTCCTTCTGCTAACGGATAAGAGATAAAAGCGGGCTTTTTATTAATACACCGCTGAATTCTGAGTCACTTCATGGCAAACTATCGCCCGTATTCAGATCTCGTCCCCGGAGGACAAAGTGGACAAAATTTTCGTTGATGAAGCAGTAAACGAACTGCACACCATTCAGGATATGCTGCGCTGGGCGGTGAGCCGTTTTTCTGCGGCTGATATCTGGTACGGACACGGTACCGACAATCCCTGGGACGAGGCAATTCAGCTGGTATTACCCACCCTGTACCTGCCACCGGAATTTCCTGAAGAAATGTATCTGGCGCGACTGACCCGCAGTGAAAAAAACCGGATTGTCGAGCGTGTGATCCGCCGGGTCAATGATCGGGTTCCGGTCGCCTATCTGACCAATAAAGCCTGGTTTTGCGGGCATGAATTTTATGTCGATGAGCGGGTGCTGGTTCCCCGTTCACCGATTGGTGAGCTTATCAGTCAGCGGTTTGCCGGGCTTATCAACCATACCCCGGAGCGTATTCTCGATATGTGTACCGGCAGTGGCTGTATTGCGATTGCCTGTGCTTATGAGTTCCCGGAAGCCGAAGTGGATGCCGCCGATATTTCTGCGGATGCGCTGGCAGTGACGGAGCAGAATATTGAGTCACACGGGCTGATGCATCAGGTCACCCCCTTGCGTTCAGATCTTTTCCGCGAGATACCTCCGGTAAAATATGATCTTATCGTCACCAATCCGCCGTATGTGGATGCGGAGGATATGGATGATCTGCCCAACGAATACCGTCACGAACCGGAGCTGGGACTGGCTGCCGGCAGCGATGGTCTGGTACTGGTGCAGCGTATTCTGGCGAATGCGGCAGATTATCTGAGTGAAGACGGCGTACTGATCTGTGAAGTGGGTAACAGCATGGTGCATATGATGGACCAGTATCCGGATGTTCCCTTTACCTGGCTTGAGTTTGAGCATGGCGGGGACGGGGTATTTATGCTCGACAGACAGCAACTGGTTGAGGCACTTCCGTACTTCAGACAATATCAGTTTTAATTCCCGGACGGGCCGCTGCCAGGCGGCCTGTGTTTTTTGATACAAGGAACTACCATGGCCGGAAACAGCATAGGGCAGCTTTTTAAAGTCACCACCTTTGGTGAATCTCATGGAATCGCATTAGGGTGCATCGTTGATGGCGTCCCTCCCGGCATTCCGTTGACCGAAGAAGACATTCAGCAGGATCTGGACCGCCGTCGTCCCGGCACATCCCGTTATACCACTCAGCGCCGTGAGCCGGATCAGGTCCGTATCCTGTCCGGGGTCTTTGAAGGCGTCACGACCGGGACCTCTATCGGGCTGCTGATTGAAAATACCGATCAGCGTTCGCAGGATTATGGTGCGATAAAAGATCTGTTCCGCCCGGGGCATGCTGACTATACCTATGAGCAAAAATACGGACTGCGTGATTATCGCGGAGGCGGACGTTCTTCTGCCCGTGAAACGGCGATGCGTGTCGCTGCCGGGGCAATTGCAAAGAAATACCTGCAAATGAAACACGGCATCGTGGTTCGCGGGTATCTGGCGCAGATGGGTGAGGTGAAATGTGAACTTCGCGACTGGCAGCAGGTTAGCCAGAACCCGTTTTTCTCCCCGGATGTAACCTCACTGGAGGCCCTGGATGAACTGTTACGCGGTCTGAAGAAAGAGGGTGATTCTATCGGCGCGAAAGTCACCGTGGTGGCGGAAGGCGTGCCGCCGGGACTGGGTGAACCTGTTTTTGACCGTCTGGATGCCGACCTGGCCCATGCACTGATGAGCATTAATGCCGTCAAAGGCGTCGAAATCGGTGACGGCTTTGCCGTGGTGGCTCAGCGCGGAAGCGAACATCGTGATGAAATTCGTCATGATGGTTTCCAGAGTAACCATGCCGGTGGTGTTCTGGGCGGCATCAGCAGCGGGCAAACCATTCTGGCGAATCTGGCGCTGAAACCGACGTCCAGCATTACGGTGCCGGGTAAAACTATCACCCGGACGGGTGAAGAAGTGGAGATGATCACTAAAGGGCGTCATGACCCTTGCGTCGGCATCCGTGCGGTCCCTATTGCGGAAGCGATGATGGCCATTACCCTGATGGACCATCTGTTACGTCACCGCGCCCAGTGCGCCGATGTCACGACCCCGATACCACGCTGGTAACACCATGAAAAAATATGCGCTGGCTGTTCTGATGTTACTTCTTAAGGCTCCTGCCATGGCGGCGGCGACGCCCTGGCAGAGTATTCAGCACCCTGTCAGTGGTGCGCCGCAATCGATAGGCAGTTTTGCGAACGGCTGCATTATTGGGGCACAGCCACTGCCCCTGGATGCGGCTGATTATCAGGTAATGCGTCAGGATCAGCGGCGCTATTTTGGTCATCCGGAACTGATCAGCTTTATCCAGCGTTTTTCTGCGCGTGTTGCTGCAGAGCATGAGGGGGAAGTGTTGATCGGCGATATGGGAATGGCGGCGGGAGGCCGTTTCAGTAGCGGCCATGCCAGTCACCAGACCGGTCTGGATGTGGATATCTGGCTCCAGTTACCTGTCCGTCGCTGGACGGCGCAACAACTCCTTCACCCGCAACCTCTCGACCTGGTCAGTGCCGATGGTAAACATGTTGTTGCCAGACACTGGTCACCGGGGGTGATGCAGATGATTAAACTGGCAGCGGAAGACCCTGAAGTGACCCGGATCTTTGTTAATCCGGCGATCAAGCAACAGCTGTGTCTGCAGGCCGGCAGTGACAGGGACTGGCTACAGAAAGTGCGGCCGTGGTTTGCGCATCGGGCGCATATGCATGTCCGGTTACGTTGCCCGGCAGGCAGCACACAATGTCAGGATCAGCCAGCTCCGCCGCCGGGTGATGGCTGCGGTGCCGAACTTGCCAGTTGGTTCCTGCCAGCGAAACCCTCAGCCAGCTCTCCGGTGAAGCGGACACCTCCGCTGCCGCCGGCCTGCCAGGCACTGCTCGATAATCACGTTTTGTAAGGAACGCTATGGAATGGTTTTTCGTCAGCCCCATGACGGTCGCGGTACTGTTTTGTGTGGCGGTGGCAGCCGCTTTTATTGATTCGATTGCCGGGGGCGGGGGATTACTGACGGTCCCTGCCTTACTGGCGGCCGGACTGTCACCGGCGCAGGCACTGGCGACCAATAAACTTCAGTCTGTGGGCGGCTCGTTTTCGGCCACGCTGTACTTTATCCGGCGCGGGGCGATAAACATCGCTGAACAGCGGCTGAATATCGCCATGACATTTTTCGGCGCGATGTGCGGTGCCATCCTTATTCAGCATTTGCAGCCTAATTTGCTGCGCCAGATCCTGCCTGCGTTTCTGATTGGTATCGGTTTATGGTTTTTACTGATGCCGAAGCTTGGCGAAAATGATCGGGCTGCCCGCTTGAAGGGGTTACCTTATGCGCTGATTGGCGGCGGCTGCGTAGGTTTTTACGATGGCTTTCTGGGCCCGGGAGCGGGGTCTTTCTATGCCCTGGCGTTCGTTGTGCTGGCTGGTTTTAATCTGGCGAAAGCGACGGCACATGCCAAACTGCTGAACTTCACCTCTAACTTTGCCGGTCTGGTATTTTTTATGTTCGGAGGCAAAGTCCTGTGGGGACTGGGGCTGGTGATGCTTCTCGGGGCTTTTTGCGGTGCCAGACTGGGTGCCAGGCTGGTTCTGAGCCGGGGGCAGAAACTGATCCGTCCGATGGTGGTTATTGTCTCTATGACCATGAGCCTGAAACTTTTGTGGGACAGCCACGGTCAGGCCATTATGGCGCTGTTATTCCACTGAAACAGCCTCCTGCAGGGTGCGTGGCCGCAGGGTTCAGCGGCCACGTTGTCGCATTTTGAGTAATGAGTAAGTGAATGACAAAGCATCGTTATCAGGATTTAACGGTCATTTTTGACCAGTGTTTTTTTACGGATTTTAATACCCGGCTGGTGAAAGGTGACGATGAGCCTGTTTACCTGCCGGCCGATGCCGGTTGTGATCATCATCGGATTATTTTCGCCCACGGCTATTTCGCCAGTGCCTTACATGAGATCTCTCACTGGTGTGTGGCCGGTGAAGCCCGTCGTCAGTTAGTGGATTTCGGTTACTGGTACTGTCCGGACGGACGTGACATGCAGACACAACAGCAGTTTGAATCTGTTGAGGTCACGCCGCAGTCCCTGGAGTGGATGTTCTCTGTGGCGGCCGGATTTCCCTTTAATGTCAGTTGCGATAACCTGAACGGGGATTATGAGCCGGACCGAATCGCCTTCCAGCGCAAGGTGCATCAGAAAGTCGCCAGTTACCTGCAGCAGGGCATTCCCGAACGTCCGCAGCGTTTTATTAAAGCTCTGAACCGGTTTTATGGGACCCCGCCGCTGACGTTATCACAGTTTCCCTGGCCGGAAGATCTGTGCTGACAGCCGGTTAATAAAATAAAGTCGTGATGCTCCCCGTGATTTTATAGATATCCGCCATGGGGCATTCGGCGTTTATTTCCCCGGCAGGATATAAACCAGACTTATATCAGCGACCTGCTTCTTCAGTCGCTGATTTTTATCCTCCGGCTATTACCGATAAGGCAGGGTTCCCAAGAATTTATGAAAAATAGCCTCAGAAACAGTCATCTTTTTGCAGATTTTACCTACGGCGGGTACCGGTTTCGGCGCGGCTTCAGCGCCTCTGCTTTCCGGGCTTCTTAATGTTGGCAGAGATTTTTTCATCTGAGTTACTTCTGATAGATAGTTTGTTCATTTAATCGCGAATCCGTTTTTGCCGTGGAGGAACTGCCAGCTGGCCTGATACTTATCGGGTCGTAATTGCTCTCATTAAAACCACACATCCGGAAATTAATAGAAACAAAATATCGATAAAAAATAATTTTAATACTAATTTGCTACGCTATATTGAAGAACCGAAAGAAAGGAGGGGAATGTCATGCATTTCATTACTGAAAATTGGTTGGTTGCCTGGTTTTTCTTATTGTTTTTTTTAGAGATTTTAATCTATAAGGATATTATCCTTACAGGAAAAACAAAAAAACACTGGGGGGTAAATGTTTTAAATTTTATTGCGACAAAGTTAGTCAGTATATTACTCATCGTCCCTCTGCTATCCATTTCATCTGATAATAGTTCTCACTTCATTAGCTCATTACCTTACTGGATTTCAATTCCCATTGGGGTTGTACTCTTAGATTTATCTGGTTATATATTTCATCGGTTGAGCCATGAACTTGAGTTTTTTTGGCGGTTCCATGAAATTCACCACTTAGATGAGGTGTTAGATGTCAGCACATCACTAAGGGACCATTTTTTAGAAGCAGTTTCTCACGCGTTGTTAAATGTATTATTCATCTATGCATTTGGGATCAGTCAGGAATGTATAGCCGCTCATGCATTAATATCTTTTTTATTTGCCACATATCATCATTCCCGATTCAAACTACCATTGAATATTGAAAGTAAATTATCATTACTTGTGACTACTCCTGGATTCCATGAGCCACATCATGATGTTAATATTGAGAACAATCAAAGTAACTATGCCTTTATATTTCCTGTATGGGATTATATGTTTTCAACTTATCATCAAGATACATTTAAAAAAGAATGGGATTTTTGCCTCTCATATTCAAGAGATGTCGATGCCATAAAGTCTTTAATTAAACCATTATCGAAGGATGGTGGAAAATGAAAAAAATAAAGTTATATTATGTCAGGGGCGGAACCTCATCAGGCGTCATCATTCAAAAAAAAGATTTGCCTGAGGACAGGGAAAGTATAGAACGTATCGCAAGGGAAATATTCGGTGTTCCCAGGAGTAGTTGCCAGCCACCCGATGAGTACCAGATAGAAGGCATAGGTAAAGGTAAAAGTACCAGCAATAAGCTCTTTATTATTGATGTAAATATTGAAGATAAAATGGTCTGCAGTACATTTATTCAGTTGGAAAATATAAGCAGCCGTGTTTCGTGGGATGTCAACTGTGGGAATATGACAACTGCAATCCCCTTAGTTTTAGATGATCTGGGGTTAATGGACGTCATTAATCATAATGAAAAAATAACAATCCATAACACAAATACCAATAAGATAATTTACTGCTCACTTCCAAAAAATGGCGGGGAAAATAAGTTGTGTAAAATACCCGGGGTTTATCATCGTTACCCGGAGATTGATATTTCCTTTAAAAATCCGGAAGCAAGCACGACAAACGCTCTTTTCCCGACAGGAAAAAAAACTGATAATATTAATGGGAAAAGTATTACCTGCATTGATGCCGTAATCCCAATGGTTATTATGAGAGCAGAGGATTTTGGTTTATCTGGCATGGAGAGTAAAACTGAAATGTCGGAAAAGCACAGGGTACTTAATGAGATTGAAGAGATAAGGGTAAAGGCCGGAGTCCTGATGGGGATAAAGAACAAGTCAGGAGCGAATATGACAGAAGATGAAATAAGGGAGTCAATAACGGTTCCAAAAATATCGCTAATCAGTCAGGGAGGGGACGGGTATGATATTTCTGCGTTTTATTTAACCCCCAAAGAGATACATAATTCAATAGCCGTTTCCGGAGGTGCATGCTTAAGCTATGCCTGCTATATAAGTAATACCGTTGCTTCTCAAATTTATTGTAATGCTGATGTGAGAGTAAAACATTTCTCAGGGATTTCTGAGTTTGGAGTGGTGGATAGTGATGGTGAAATTGAAATATATACTAAGAGGAATGCCCAGATATATATAAGTGGTGATTTTTATTTATATGATACCTAAATGGATAAATCAATAATCATACTTACTTCAGGCGTACCCTGGCAGGTAACAGGGTATGGCTGGTTGGTTTTTTATCCGCTTTTACTGTTCTCCGGATGATTATTATAAGAGATTTTGATACTGATGCAGAGAGAGTTCGGGTGCCGTTGGTCGGCAGGCTCAGTACAGAGAAACGCTGCAGGATATTTTGCGCCTGTAACCGTAATACCAGAAGTCAGGTGATTATTTTCGTCCATAAAATGCAACTCCAGCCAGCACAGTAGCGAATGACCACTGAAACCTTTTTTACTTCATTTCGTGGCTCAGGCAGGCCACTGTTGTGTTATCTGTCGATACATTTATGTCCGCCAGGCTGATTAAACATTTCCCGCCATATATGGTTCAGGATTGAACCCAAATATTTTGTATGTCGTAATCGGTTATGAGATACGCAACTTTCACCTGCAGCCGTCAGGTCTCCGGGGGAAGTGATGAGTGAGTTATCTGTAAGATCCTGACAGGATCACGCCACTTAGTGGGGGATATACACTCAGGATTATCTGAGCCATTCTGAGGTGTTTTTAGAGTGGGTTGAATAGGGCCCTGAGGTTGTTTCTGTGGTAAGAGCAAGACGGTGTTATAGTCAATCCTCCGACTTACAGAAATACCGGCAAGGAGATTATGTGCGGGAAGAAATGAAGGAAAAGATGATCAGTGTCTGTGAAGCAAAGATAATAGCCAAGGGGAGTAACGTTGGGCTGTCATTCTACGCTTTTTTTGCCAACAAAAATGATGACCCAGAGTTGCTGATGGAAGTTGCTCACTGGTGGATTATGGAAATGAAGCTGGACCATTTTGAGAAGGCTGAAAAGATAAAAATGCTCGTCTCAGTCATATAGTTTTTCGGGGAAGTCTCCTGCCTGCTCCTTAGCCCCTCAGGCCTATAGCCCTAATCCCGGCAGCATAAACACCCCATAAGTTAATTCTCAACTTCACCGCGAAAGAGTCAGGGACTGCCTCGTTTTGTTATACAATCACTGGCACCTGATACCTTGGGCAGCGGAGGCGGCATCAAGCGGTAACGGGTGTGAGTAAACGTCTGACACGGGTCCGCACAACCCGGCCTTTGGCAGGGTGAAACCTGTATGAAACGAGTGAGAGGAATGCTGTTTGATTATTGAGATTGAAACAAAAATACTGACGATGATCGATGATATGGTCGAAGACGCCACCGATGATCAGTTATTCGCTGGCGGGTATATCCGCGGTCATCTTACCCAGTCGGTAGCCGAGCTGGAACTGCAGGGGAAGACCAGTGCGGCAGCGCTGAAACAGCAGGTGGAAGAGAGCCTGCAGCAGGCGATCCGCCAGCAGGAACTCTCGCCGCCGGACCAGGTGCTGGTGCTGGATCTATGGCAGGAACTCTACCTGAAAGCCAGCAGTGCCGCCTGAGCCGGCGGTATTCTCCCGGTCAGGTGACCGGGCGTCCTTTCAGTAACTTTCTCACCCAGAAACGGTTCGGTTGCAGGGCATCCAGTGTCTCTGCATCCAGCGGCTGAGGTTCCCCGCTGATCTGTGCCGCCAGGATTTCCGCGGCCAGCGGGGCACTGCATAATCCGCGCGAACCCAGTGCGCCGAGCATGAACATCTCCGGCCAGACCGGAGCGTCAGGCACGGCCTCAGGCTGATGGCGTTGTCCGGAAAGCCGGGCATAGGCGGTCAGTAAACCCGCATAGTCCGGGACTGAACCTGCCATCGGCAGATGATCGCGGATAGCGCAACGCACGCCACTTCTGGCCTGCTGATCTGTGATATCCACTTCGGTGGGCCACTGACTCTCCGGCAGACAATCGATCAGCCGCTGGCGATTTTCCCGCTGGTCATCCTCACGGTAGACCGCCTCACTTTCTCCACGATGGTAACTGGCTCCGATGCAATGGGTATGATGTGTGTTACTGACCGGCGTAAGATACCCGTCGTAACACAGCACCGTTTTCAGGGCGGAGAGTTGCGGGGTTGACGGCACATGGCTGACCTGGCCTGAGACGGCATACAAGGGTAATTCCCGGGTCTGGCTGAAGCCGGGAAGACGATGCCCGTTCGCCAGCACCACCGTCTGATGCCGGCGTGCCGGCAGGTCCCCGAAACGGAGTTGCCAGTGGTCCGTATCACGCACACATTCCTTTAGGTCATGCTGCCAGTAACAGCGCAGCCCCTGCTGCTCTGCCAGCGCAATCATCTCACGGGTAAGCTCCCCGGGATTCAGCCAGCCTCCCTGCGGATAAAAAAGTCCGGCACAGGGGATATCGACACCGGCGAGCATTGTCGCTTCTTCTGCATCGACGCCGATCGCAATAGTCGCGGGCAAATCCATCGCCAGCATTTGCCGGATTTTTTGCTGACTTTTTTCATCCCAGCCAAGCTGCAACACACCGCTCCATTGATGTTCATAACTACAGGGCAGGGTATCGTAGAATCGCCGGGCAAAGCTGAATGCCGTCGGGAAAAAGCGGGCCAGTGCCGGGTCATGGCTGTTCAGTAAAGGATAAAGTGCTCCCTGGCGGTTACCGGAGGCATTCTCTGCCGGCCGGGCATCGGCACAATAGAGGCTGACCTGATAGCCCCGGCGCAGTAATGCCAGTGCCAGACAGGCGCTGGCGATACCGCCGCCGATAATCGCGATATCCTGACTGATGGCGGCATTCCTGGCAAACCACGGGCGCACAGGGGGCGGGGTGACTGAACGGGGCAGCGTACCGCACAGCATCTCCCGTTTATGGCCAAAGCCCTTGCGGCGTTCTACCGCAAAGCCTGCCTGTTGCAGGCCACGCCGGACAAAGCCTGCAGCAGTGAATGTTGCAAAGGTTCCATCCTGACGGGAAAGCCGGGCCATCGCCTGAAACAGCCGCTCGTTCCACATCTCCGGGTTTTTTGAGGGGGCAAATCCGTCCAGAAACCAGGCATCGACCTGACCGTTCATGCTGTCATCAAACGTCTCTGTCAGCTGATTAATATCTCCCAGCCAGAGATCCAGTGTCACCTGCCCCTGGCTGAACAACAGACGCTGGCAGCCTGACAGGGCTTCCGGCCACTGCTGCTGCAACTGTTGCGCATACCCGGCCAGCGCCGGCCAGTGCTGATGGGCAGCAATTAAATCCTCGCGGGTCAGTAAAAATTTTTCGCAACTGATAAAGTGCAGGCGTTTCAGCGGCCCCTCAGGAGCGGCGGCGATGGCCTGATCAAAAGCCTGCCAGAGTGTCAGAAAATTCAGTCCTGTGCCAAAACCGGTCTCAGCCGTGATAAAAACCGGCCCTGAATGGCTTTCAAAGCGCGCCGGCAGCCGGTTTCCCTCCAGAAAGACATAGCGGGTTTCTTCCGCACCGTTGTCATTTGAGAAATAGACATCATCAAACAATTCGGAAACAGGTGTACCCTGTTCATTCCAGCGTAAGGAGGCATGGGCAATTCGGGAGGCATTCACTGTAGGGGGCTCATTGGTCAGGCAATAGGCTAATTTTATCGATATCGTCCGGATGACGCAAATTTACACCGATATTTGCTGATCGGACTTGTTCGGCTTACAAGTGTACGCTAAAGTGCATCGTCAATCGAAGAGATGTGGAAGAGGACTTTTGAATGAAACGTGCAGTGATCACTGGCCTGGGGATTGTTTCCAGCATTGGTAATAATCAGCAGGAGGTTCTGGAATCCCTGCGGGAAGGGCGTTCAGGCATTACCTTCTCAGAAGAGATGAAAGATGCAGGCATGCGCAGTCATGTCTGGGGTAAAGTTAAACTTGATACCACCGGCCTTATCGATCGCAAAGTTGTGCGTTTTATGAGCGATGCGTCTATCTATGCTTTCCTCTCGATGGAAGAAGCCGTTAAAGATGCAGGACTGGAAACTGAACTCTACCAGAACAACCCGCGTGTTGGCCTGATTGCCGGTTCCGGTGGCGGTTCCCCGCGTTTCCAGGTATTCGGTGCTGATGCAATGCGTGGCCCGAGAGGCCTGAAAGCGGTCGGCCCTTATGTGGTCACCAAAGCCATGGCATCCGGTGTGTCTGCCTGCCTGGCGACTCCGTTTAAGATCCACGGTGTGAACTACTCCATCAGTTCCGCTTGTGCGACCTCAGCTCACTGTATCGGTAATGCTGTGGAGCAGATCCAGTTAGGTAAGCAGGACATCGTTTTCGCCGGCGGCGGTGAAGAACTGAGCTGGGAAATGGCGTGTGAGTTTGACGCGATGGGTGCCCTGTCTACCAAATACAATGAAACTCCGGAAAAAGCATCACGGACTTATGACTCACAGCGCGATGGCTTCGTCATCGCCGGTGGTGGCGGTATGGTCGTGGTGGAAGAACTGGAACACGCCCTGGCACGTGGTGCCCATATCTATGCCGAAATCGTGGGTTACGGTGCGACTTCAGATGGTGCGGATATGGTTGCGCCTTCCGGTGAAGGTGCGGTGCGTTGTATGAAGATGGCAATGGCAGGTGTGGATACTCCTATCGATTATCTGAATACACACGGTACTTCCACTCCGGTAGGAGATGTGAAGGAGCTGGGTGCTATCCGCGAAGTATTCGGTGATAACACGCCGCTGCTGTCCGCGACCAAAGCGATGACCGGTCACTCATTAGGGGCTGCCGGGGTGCAGGAAGCGATCTATAGCCTGCTGATGCTGGAGCACGGTTTCGTTGCACCGAGCATTAACATTGAAGAGCGTGATCCGGCGGCGGAAGGCATGAACATTGTGACCCGGGCGACCGAAAAACAGCTGACGACGGTGATGTCTAACAGCTTCGGTTTCGGCGGAACCAATGCCACCCTGACTATGCGTAAATATCAGGCATAATCAGCGTGTGATAATGAAACGGTCGCGATTGCGGCCGTTTTTTTTGTATCCAGAAAACCCCCAGCTAGGCTGGGGGTTCAGTAAAGCTTTCAGCTTTGGGCCGTATATAAAAACCCCTTTTGATTTGTTAAAACACCTTGCGGTCTGGCAACTGCAAAGGTTCAACAGGAAATCAAAAGGGGGTCCCAATGAGGGACGAAAAGAGCTTAGCGCATACCCGATGGAACTGTAAATATCACATAGTTTTCGCACCTAAGTACCGAAGGCAGGTCTTTTATGGAGAGCGGCGAAGGGCAATAGGGGGCATTTTAAGAAAGCTGTGTGAATGGAAAAATATGAATATCCTGGAAGCAGAATGTTGTGCTGATCATATTCATATGCTTTTGGAGATCCCGCCGAAGATGAGTGTATCGGGCTTTATGGGATATCTGAAGGGCAAAAGCAGTCAGATGCTGTATGAACAGTTCGGGGATTTGAAATTTAAGTATAGAAACAGGGAGTTCTGGTGCCGTGGATACTATGTAGACACGGTAGGCAAGAACACGAAAAAGATACAGGAATATATAAAGCACCAACTTGAAGCGGATAAAATGGGAGAGCAGTTGTCGATCCCTTATCCGGGAAGCCCGTTTACGGGCCGTAAGTAATCCAAAATGCAAATGTCAGATTGCGATGCGCCTGTTAGGGCGCTGCTGGCAGGAGAGCCTTACAGGCGCATTTGAAAAACCTCCGGCTATGCCGGAGGATATTTATTTTGTCTGCGGAAAAGGGACGCGCAGCCTGCGCCTGCCGGATAGCGGCAGAAATGCCGTGCCAGCTTTACCCCTTGCCGGAGATCTGCCCGCCAGTGGCTCAGGAACAGCGGGCAGGCAAAACAGTCCCACAGCTGGCTGCCGGCGTCAGTATAACGACGGTGAGCCTGCGGCTGCGGGCTGGCAGCGGCCGAACAGGGCACCGCATAGACGGTGTCATTTGACGATTCGGGCGCTCTTTTTTGACAACAGGCGTCACTGTGTCACAATTTTTCCTTTAAGGGTATCAGGCCAGGATGTGCCGCCAGGCGGACCCGTCGCCTGAAGTCAATGGAGTTTCATCGATGACTGAATCTGTATCCCCGTCTGCAGAGGCGACGTCCGGGACCTTCCCTGTCGCACTCACTTCATTTTCGGTATTTCTCACCTATCTGACCGCCGGTCTGGCGCTGCCTGTGATCCCGTTGTATGTACACCAGCAACTGGGGATGAACGATGTTATGGTCGGGCTGGCCGTGGGTATTCAGTTTTTTGCCACCCTAGTGTCCCGCGGTTTCGCAGGGATCAAAGCCGATCAGCAGGGCGCAAAACGCACCACCTTAACCGGCATGGTGGTGATCCTTTTTGTCGGTGTTGCTTATCTCTGTTCGGCCTTGTTATCCGGAATGCTGTTTCTGCAGTTCGGGTTATTGCTGCTGGGGCGGGTGTTACTGGGAGTCGGAGAAAGCCTGCTCTTTACCGGTAACCTGACCTGGGGATTGGGGCTGATCGGCCCGAAGCGTTCGGGCATTGTGATGTCCTGGAACGGGATGGCCATTTACGGCGCACTGGCTGCCGGGGCGCCGCTGGGATTACTGATCCAGCACCATTATGGCTTTACCGGGGTCAGCGCAGTCGCGATCTGTTGTCCGGGGCTGGCATTACTGTGCAGCAGCCGTATCCGTGCGGTACCTGCAAAGCCGGGTGAGCGGATCCCGTTGCTCAGTGTGATAAAGCAGGTACTGACACCCGGTGCGGTTCTGGCACTGCAGGGCGTCGGTTTTGCCGTCATTGGCACCTTTACGTCACTCTATTTTGCGGAACGTCACTGGGGGAATGCCGGGTATACGCTGACCGTGTTCGGGCTGGCCTATGTGATTATCCGGCTTATTTTCGGAAAGCTGCCCGATAAAATCGGCGGTGTACGGGTCTCAGTCATCTCACTGTTAGTGGAAGCAGCAGGGTTATTATTACTTTGCCTGGGTGGCCAGGAGTGGATGGCATTTGCCGGTGCGGCACTGACCGGCTGCGGATGTTCCCTGATCTTCCCGGCGATGGGCGTGGAAGTGGTTAAAAGTGTGGATGCGCGGGTCAGAGGGACGGCACTCGGTTGCTTCTCTGCGTTTCAGGATATTGCCTACGGGATCAGCGGTCCGCTGGCCGGATTACTGGCCAGCGGCTTTGGCTATCGCTCGGTCTATCTGGCCGGCGCAGTGGCCGCCTTAACGGGACTGGCTATCAGTGCCCGGTGGCTGTTTTATCCCAGGACATCCCGTAACGCCTGACAGGCCTGCAGAATTTCGGCCCGTTGCAGGGCCGAATAGCCCAGGATCCAGCCGTACTTCTTTTCCTGAGTCATATAAAGCGGTGACAGGGGGGGCAGAATCAGTCCTCGCTGTCGTGCCTGCCGGGTCAGCCGTTGTTCATCACCGTGCAGTAACTCGACGGCTAACTGCAACCCGCCTTCGCCCGGCATCAGACGTAACCGTGTCGACAGGTGCTCATCCAGCCCGGAAATCAGTAACTGTCGCCTGGCAGCATAGAGCATCCGCATCCGGCGAAGATGGTGAGCAAAATGTCCCTGCCGGATAAATTCCGCGGTGACCGCCTGTGACAGCTGAGGAGTGTGGCCATCACTGACCGTACGGGCGCGGACAACGGCACTGACCAGCGCCGGTGGAAGGACCATCCAGGCGAGACGCAGAGACGGAAACAGGCTTTTTGAAAAGGTCCCGAGATAAATGACCCGTCCGTGGCGATCAGCCGATTGCAGAGCGGGTAACGGTGCACCCTGATAATGAAACTCGCCGTCATAATCATCTTCAATCAGCCAGCTGTTATGCTGTTTTGCCCACGCCAGCCAGTCATTACGCCGTGCTGCGCTCAGCGACATTCCGAGCGGGTACTGATGGGCGGCAGTCAGACAGGCCAGCCGGGCTGGCCTGTCAGGCACCTGAGCGCCTTCGGCATCCAGGTGTAGCGGGATCAGCTGCGCACCGGCGGATAAAAAGGCATTGCGGGCACCAGGATAGCAGGCCTGCTCTGTCAGTACCCTGTCTCCGGGGTCGAGCAGCAGAAGGCTGAGCAGTTGCAGGGCCTGCTGTGAACTGCTCAGGATCACTATCTGTTCCGGGGAACAACGGACCTGCCGTGAAAGTGCCAGATAATCACTGATAACTGCCCGCAGTTCAGGTAACCCCTGTGGATCCCCGTAACCCATCAGCGAGTCACCGCGTTCATTCAGCACTCCGGTATATATTTTTCGCCACAGATCCAGTGGAAACTCGCGTAAATCCGGGGATCCCGCCGCAAAAGGCAGCGGAAATGCCGGGTCCTGACAACCGCCGGTATCGGCTATTTGCTGCCCCCGGAGCGACAGAGCGCGGGCCGGAAAAGCGGAGGCCGGCACAGCAGGACGAGGGATCCGTCGCGGGGTATCGCTGACAAAGCTGCCTTTGCCCTGATAACGGGTCAGATAACCTTCGCTTTCCAGCTGACTGTAAGCGGCCTCGGTGGTGACCCGGGACAAAGCGAGATCTGCCGCCAGCTGACGGGTAGACGGCATCTTCTGACCAGGCGTCAGGTGACCCTGGTGGATAGCCTGCCGCATGGCTTCGCACAGCCGTTCCCGGCGGGGGCGTCCGCTGAGATCCTGAAAGAGTACCAGCCAGGGAGAGGGAGTCATTAAGTGGTCTTAATCCATGACTGAAAGTGGTCTTATAGTGGACGTTATCATGCAGTACTCTGACAGAAACAGGCAAGGAGTAAAATTATGGATCACTATCATTTATTTCCGGACGTCAGTCCGCAGGAATCAGCCGATTATCTGGCGAAGAAACTGGCATTTTATACCGATGCTGCGGACCTGGCCGAAGATCTGCGGCAGCAGAATCCGCAAATTGTGGTACTGGATGTCCGGGCATTGCCGCTCTATGAGCAGGGACATATTCCCGGCGCAGTGAGTTTCCCGCACCGGACAATGACCGGGGAGACACTGGCTGCGCTGGACCCGCAGAAACTCTACATTACCTATTGTGATGGTATCGGCTGTAATGGATCAACCAAAGGTGCGCTGAAACTGGCCCGTGCAGGGTTTTATGTGCGGGAACTGAGTGGCGGGCTGGATTTCTGGCTGCGTGACAACCTGCCGGTGTCCTCCGGTGTGACAACGGGCCAGTGGCCCGTTGCAGATGCGGGAGAAGGCTGTGGTTGTTAAAACAGCCATACCGCCAGAGCGACAATAGCAGCCAGCACTAACAGCCAGCCGACCAGCGGTATGCGTGAGCCGGCGGAGGAGGCGGGGAGAGGCACGGATGTCGCAGTTTCCGGACGCGGGCCGGTATACGTCTCCTTACGGGATCCCTGTCTCAGTCTTTCAGCCCGGAAACGAAACAGTTTATGTAGCATATCCTCGGCCCGTACCACGGTCAGGGGCTGTGACGGGGAAAGATTCGGCTCACCGTCGTGATGAAGGTGCCGGATCTCTTCCTCTGTCGGCGGTTGCTTTAATGACGCCAGTAACGCCTGCAGGGTGACCGGGCTTGTCTGGGTACTCAGGGTAATACGTGCGTTCAGATACTGCGTCAGCAACGGATAATAGCGTGAGGGGATGGGGTCGCCGTTTTTCAGCGAGATCAGGCTGAAGATATTTTGCCAGACAGAGGCATGGGTTCCGCCGCCGGAAATGGATAGCCGGATCACCTGCTGCTGTAAGTTCTGATGTTCCGCCGGCAGCAGAGTCCGGTCGGTCACCCGCAGCTGCTGCGGCTGAGGGATATCCATTTGCCCGTTCTGTAACATGGTGAGTACCTGCTGCAGCTGGGCGCGGGTCAGCGCACTCAGTACGGTCTGACCAAATTGCTGACGGATAAAGTCACTGACCGCCTGGCGATTATTTCCACGCGGTAACAGGGCCGTCAGTTGTTGTAACAGCAGGCGGATCGAATGACTGTTTTGTTCCTGAGTCAGTTTCTCTGACAGCCAGTGTTCGGCAGCCGGATAATGACTGGCGAGTAACTCGCTATCGTTGCTGACTCCGGCCTGATGGCGGATACCAGCCCAAAGCTCCGCAGATTTCAGCGAGCTGATGGCCATGATTTTAACGATAATGCGTTCCAGCGTCGTCCGCTGCGCCGACGTCAACGGGGCAGAAGAAACTGAAGGAGATGCATTTTTCGGATGAACAGACGAATTTCTGTCACCCGAGACCTCAGAAGGGCCGCGGAGTGGTTGCATGACAAACATTCCAGCAAAAGAGAATTCAGGCCGGGGTAAGCCGGAGTGGATCTCTCTATGATACCAATCCCCCCGGGAAATCCCAAGTAATAAGGGGGGATTATTGGTTAAACACGCCGCAGTCGTTGTGCGTCAGAGCTGCCATTACCGTCGTGCGCGCGAAAGCGGTGTACGCAGCCGCTGAGCCAGTATCACCCCGATCAGTGTCAGCCCGCCACCAATCCAGTGCCAGCTGTGCATTTTTTCGTGCAGAAAAAGAATAGCAATGATAGCGGTAAAGACCGGTGACAGATTAAGGAAAATACTGGCAGTGTTGGCCCCCAGCCGCATCACGCCCTGGATCCACAGGTACGGCGCCAGAATCGAGGCCGGAATTGCGGCATATAAGACCAGCGGGATATTTTCCCGGGTCAGGGCAATGTCCGGCGTCAGCAGGAAGCCTGGCAGTAATAAAATAATGGCAAAGATGATCTGCACATACAGACTCTGCCACTGGGGCAAATCCATGGCCCAGCGTTTGGTCAGTACGCCATAAAGGGCATAGGCTGCCGCCGCGATCACCATCATCAGCTCACCGCTGCCTAATCCCTGGTGGAGGAGTTGCAGAGGATGACCGGCACTGATAAGCCAGCTTAGCCCGGTAAACGATAGCACTGTACCGATAACAATCCCCACCGTCGGTGCCAGCCGTAAAATAAACAGACTAAAAATAACCGTCATCAGCGGGATGCTGGCGACCATGATGCCGATAAACAAAGCACTGACCGTCCGTGCCGCAAAATAGGCCAGGCTCTGGTACAGTACCATGCCCAGTGCGCCCAGGATAAGCAGACGCCAGCCGTGACGCCATAAGGCATGCCGGTTACGAATCACCCCGGGCAGCACAAAAGGGCTCAGTACCAGCAAAGCCATGCTCCAGCGATAAAAAGAGATGGCCTCAGGAGTGATCAGCCCGACCGTGAGTTTACTGACGACGGAGTTGATGGCCCAAATCAGCACCGCTCCCAGCGGAAAAAGAAAGTTCATAGCAGGTCCTTCAACACATAGTCTGCGCTACCTGAAACAGTAACGCCTGCGGGGGAAGTCAGGGAGGATATCCCGGCCAATTAAGATGACTGAGCCGGCAGCGCATAGCAAGCGCAAATCCGAAATAATCGACGGATGTTTTCCCTCAGGGTTTATGCCAGAATAACCGGATATTTCCGGTGAGAAACAGGACAGATGCAGTGAAAATTGTTGTCGATGAAAATATGCCGTATGCCCGTGAATTATTCAGTCAGCTGGCAGAGGTTGAAAGTGCGCCAGGCCGCTCACTTTCCTGTGAGCAACTGGCCGCAGCCGATGGACTGATGGTGCGTTCTGTCACCCGGGTGAATCAGGCCCTGCTGGAGAATACGGCGGTACGTTTTGTCGGTACGGCAACCGCCGGAATGGATCATCTGAATACCGCCGACCTGCAGGCTGCCGGCGTAGCTTATTCGGCGGCGCCCGGATGTAATGCTATCGCCGTTGTCGAATATGTTTTCTCCGCACTGCTGGCGCTGGCTGAGCGTGATGGCTTCCTGCTAACGGACCGGACGGTCGGTATCGTCGGGGCAGGGAATGTCGGTGGCAGGCTGCAACGCCGTTTTGAGGCGCTGGGGATAAAAACACTGATTTGTGACCCGCCGCGGGCAGATAAGGGCGAGCCGGGTGAATTCCATTCACTGGAAACCCTGGTGCGTGAAGCGGATATTCTGACCTTCCACACACCACTGTATAAAGAAGGGCCTTATAAAACATGGCATCTGGCGGATCAGAAACTGCTGGAAGCCCTGAAGCCTGGCTCGATTCTGATTAACGCCTGCCGCGGCCCGGTGGTGGATAACGCGGCGCTGTTGACGGTGCTGAACCAGCGAAACGATCTCTCGGTGGTGCTGGATGTGTGGGAGCCGGAGCCGGATCTCTCTTTAGCGTTGCTGGCGAAGACGGACATTGCCACGGCCCATATTGCCGGGTATACCCTGGAAGGCAAAGCCCGCGGCACCACGCAGGTATTCGAAGCCTGGTCAGCGTTTATCGGTCAGCCCCGTCAGGTTCCATTATCTGAATTGTTACCCGCGCCGGATATCAGGCAGATCAGCCTGAACGGCGAGTGCTCTCAGGCAATGCTAAAACGTCTGGCACATCTGGTGTATGATGTGCGCCGTGATGACGCACTGCTGCGTGCCGTGGCCGGTAAGCCCGGGGAATTTGATCGTCTGCGCAAACACTATCAGGAGCGACGCGAATGGTCTTCGTTGCAGGTGAACTGTGATACGGCCGCCACGGCCGAAAAACTGCAGCAGCTTGGCTTCACCGCAAAATTTACCGGTAGCTGCTGACCTTTCAGCGGTAACCATTATCTGTACAGGCGGTGTGTGACACCGCTTTCTTTTTTGTTTTCTGGAGTAAACCCACATGTCTGACGGCTGGAATATCGCGCTTTTAGGAGCAACCGGTGCAGTAGGAAGCGCTGTACTGGAATTGCTGACGGAGCGTCAGTTCCCGGTTGGCGAACTATTTTTATTAGCCAGCGAAAGCAGTGCCGGAGAAACGGTACGTGTTGATAATAAAAATCATCAGGTGAGTGATGCCGCTGATTTTGACTGGTCGCAGGCTCAGCTGGCTTTCTTTGTGGCCGGTACCGAAGCCTCGGCCCGTTACGCCGAACTGGCGGCAAATGCCGGCTGTCTGGTTATCGACAGCAGTCCGCTGTTTGCACTCTCCCCGGATGTTCCTTTGGTCATTGCGGATGTTAACCCGCACGTACTGGCGGACTACCGTAACCGCAACATTGTGTCGGTAGCCGACAGTCTGGTCAGCCAGTTGTTATGTGCCATTAAACCGCTGGCGGATACTGCCGGCCTGGGGCGTCTGCAGGTGACAACGCTGATTTCCGCTTCTGCCCACGGTAAAGCCGCCGTGGATGGTCTGGCGGGAGAGAGTGCCCGTCTGCTGAACGGTATTCCGCCGGAAGAGTACTATTTTGGCCGCCAGCTGGCCTTTAACCTGTTACCTCTGGTGCCGGATGAGCAGGGCAGTGTGGCTGTCAACCGCCGTATGGTCGACCAGATCCGCAAAATTCTGCAGGATGAAGGATTGCCGGTATCGGTCAGTGCCATTCAGGCCCCGGTTTTCTACGGCAATGCCCAGAGTGTGCTGATGGAAACCTTACGTCCCTACTCGGCGGACGAGGCACGTAATGACCTGGCAATGAACAGCGATATCGTACTGAGCGATGAAGGCGACTATCCGACTCCGGTCGGGGATGCCAGTGGTCATGGTCAGCTTTGCATCGGTGCCGTTCATAATGATTACGGGATCCCGGAGCAACTGCAGTTCTGGTCTGTCGCCGATAATGTCCGCTTCGGCGGGGCATTGATGGCGGTGAAAGTGGCTGAGCGTCTGGTGCAGGAGTATCTGTAAGCATGTCTGACGTTAAGACATATAAACTGGCATTGGGTATTGAGTACGATGGCAGCCGTTATTATGGCTGGCAACGTCAGCCGGAAGTTCGCAGTGTTCAGGGTGCGCTGGAAAAAGCCTTATCTAAGGTGGCCGATCAGCCGATCAATGTGTTCTGTGCCGGACGTACCGATGCCGGTGTGCATGGTACGGGACAGGTTGTCCATTTTGAAACCACGGTTCAGCGCGCAGACAGCGCCTGGACACTGGGGGTGAATGCGAATCTGCCGAAAGATATTGCCGTTCGCTGGGTGAAGAGCGTTTCAGAGGATTTTCATGCCCGCTTCAGCGCCACCGCACGGCGTTACCGCTACATTATTTATAACCAGCGTTTACGGCCGGCGATCCTCGGGCAGGGGATAACGCACTTTTATCATCCGCTGGATGCGGCATCGATGCATCGTGCCGCGCAAAGCCTGCTGGGTGAAAATGACTTTACGTCTTTTCGCGCCGTCCATTGCCAGTCAAAAACGCCCTGGCGAAATATTCACCATGTGCATGTCTGGCGTCAGGGGGCATTTGTGATCGTCGACATCAAAGCCAACGCCTTTGTTCACCATATGGTGCGTAATATCGTCGGTAGTCTGATGGAAGTCGGATGCGGTAATCAGCCGGAGTCCTGGATGGCCGATTTGCTGGCGGCCAGAGATCGAAAACTGGCGGCTGCCACGGCAAGAGCGGAAGGTCTTTACCTGGTGGCGGTGGATTACCCCCGTGAGTTTGCATTACCCGAGCCGGAGCCCGGCCCGTTGTTTCTGATGCAGGATCAGATGACATTTCAGAAGGATTAACACGTCATGGAATATATCCATCTTATTATCGATTTCATCCTGCACATTGATGTGCATCTGGCGCAACTGGTCGCGGAATATGGCACATGGATTTATGCCATTCTGTTTCTGATTATTTTCTGCGAAACCGGGCTGGTGGTCACACCTTTCCTGCCAGGAGACTCGCTATTGTTTGTGGGGGGCGCGCTGGCGGCATTACCGGGTAATGAGTTGAATATTCATCTGCTGGCCCTGGTGATGGTGGTCGCAGCGATTGCCGGCGATGCGGTTAACTATACGATAGGTCGTCTGTTCGGCGATAAGTTGTTCAGTCGTCCGCAGTCTAAAATCTTCCGTCGCAGTCACCTGGAGAAAACCCACGGTTTCTACGAGAAGCATGGCGGAAAAACGATTATACTGGCACGTTTCATCCCGATCATCCGTACCTTTGCGCCTTTCGTGGCCGGTATGGGCAAGATGTCTTATCGACGTTTCGGGATGTTTAATATTGCCGGGGCGCTGGCGTGGGTGCTGCTGTTCAGCTATGCCGGTTATCTGTTTGGCGATCTGCCGGTCGTACAGAAAAATCTTAATCTGCTGATTGTTGCGATTATTATCGTTTCTGTCTTGCCCGGACTGATCGAATTCTGGCGGCAACGCCGGCAGGCAGCGCGGAAGAGCTAGTTTTTTCTGCAGGACCCGGACACGTCCACCAGATTTTTATCCACAGTCTCGACAGGTTGTGGTTTAATGGGCGTCATTTAGCGGCTGTTGAATAAAAATTCAGCAGAAACAATACAACTGGAAAACCCAGGTTCAAACAGAAAGGTCATCAATGAGCTGGATTGAACGAATTCTTAGTAAGAGTAATGTAACCCCGACGCGTAAAGCGAGTATTCCTGAAGGGGTCTGGACAAAATGTGATAGCTGCGACCAGGTGCTGTACCGTGCAGAACTGGAGCGTAACCTGGAAGTGTGTCCGAAATGTGATCATCACATGCGTATGCACGCACGTGATCGCCTGACCTCTTTTATGGATCAGGACACCCTGGTCGAGCTGGGTAGCGAACTGGAACCGAGAGATGTTCTGAAGTTCCGCGACTCAAAGAAATATAAAGACCGTATTCTGGCAGCACAAAAGAGCACCGGTGAGAAAGATGCGCTGGTGGTCATGAAAGGTGAACTGCACGGTATGCCGGTGGTGGCCGCTGCCTTTGAGTTCGCCTTTATGGGCGGCTCTATGGGATCTGTGGTCGGTGCTCGTTTTATTCGTGGTGTTGAGCAGGCTCTGGAAGAAAACTGTCCGTTTATCTGTTTCTCTGCCAGCGGCGGGGCGCGTATGCAGGAAGCGCTGATGTCACTGATGCAAATGGCGAAAACCAGTGCAGCCCTGGCGAAAATGCGTGAACGCGGATTGCCTTATATCTCGGTACTGACTGACCCGACAATGGGCGGGGTTTCGGCGAGCTTTGCGATGCTGGGTGACCTGAATATCGCAGAACCGAAAGCGCTGATCGGTTTCGCCGGTCCACGAGTTATCGAACAGACGGTCCGTGAAAAACTGCCACCGGGCTTCCAGCGCAGTGAGTTTCTGATCGAAAAAGGTGCGATTGATATGATTGTCCGTCGCCCGAACATGCGCTTTAAGCTGGCGAGTCTACTGGCAAAAATGATGAATCTGCCGGCGCCACTTCATGAAACCCATCAGTCGGATGTGAAGACTGACGCGGAACATGACGAGGCCTGACAGGTATGAAAAAGACGCTTTTATAGCGTCTTTTACCTATGCACCGTAATAACCTCAACGGGACACATGGAAAATCTTCACCTACCTCAAGCCACGTCGCCCCTTGCCACGTGGCTTACTTATCTCGAAAATCTGCACAGCCAGGCCATCGACTTAGGGCTTGAGCGTGTGCGTCGTGTTGCGGCTCAGCTAAACCTGTTGAGGCCCGCCCCCTTTGTCTTCACCGTCGCCGGAACCAATGGTAAGGGGACAACCTGCCGGACGCTCGAAGCGCTGCTGATTGCTGCAGGTTATCGTGTCGGGGTCTACAGTTCACCGCATCTGGTCCGGTATACGGAACGGGTCCGTATTCAGTCACAGGAACTGAGTGAAGCAGAGCATACGCAAAGCTTCTCGGTCATCGAACAGGGCCGCGGGGATACGTCGCTGACGTATTTCGAGTACAGCACCTTGTCTGCATTGCAGTTGTTCCGTCAGGCGGATCTGGATGTTGTGATCCTGGAAGTCGGGCTGGGTGGCCGGCTGGATGCGACCAATATCGTGGATGCGGATGTGGCGGTGATCACCAGTATTGCCCTCGACCATACTGACTGGCTGGGCCCGGATCGCGAAAGCATCGGGCGTGAGAAAGCTGGCGTTTTCCGCAGCGGCAAACCTGCCGTCGTGGGGGAGCCGGATATGCCGGCATCGATGGGTCAGGTCGCGGCGGATAAAGGCGCGATACTGTTGCAACGTAATCAGCAGTGGTCTTATCAGACGGATGCTCAGGCATGGGATTTCCGGGATATTCAGGGTGAGCTGCGCGGCCTGCCTCTGCCCCGGGTCCCCCTCCCGAATGCTGCGACCGCGCTGGCTGCCCTGAGGGTGTCCGGTTTACAGGTCAGCGAAGCCTGTATTCGTGAAAATCTGCCGGGCATTGTCCTGCCGGGGCGTTTCCAGACGATCAGTGAATCTCCGCGGGTGATCCTGGATGTGGCTCATAATCCGCATGCAGCCGCTTTTCTGGCCTCACAACTCGCCGCACTGCCGCGCGTGGGTAAAGTCAGAGCCGTGGTCGGTATGCTGCATGATAAAGATATCGCCGGTACGCTGGCCGAACTCCGTCCTCAGGTCGATAACTGGTATTGCGCGCCGCTCGAAGGCCCGCGGGGAGCCCGTGCTGAAGAACTGATGGCCCATTTGCCGCAGGCAGAATGTTTTGCTACGGTGGAAGACGCGTGGAAAGCGGCACGACAGCAGGCCGGGGCACAGGACATTATTCTGGTTTGTGGTTCCTTCCATACGGTCGCTCATGTGATGACGTCTGTCTCAGGGGAGAAGGGAAGTGGCGAGTAAATTTCAGAATCGTTTAGTCGGGACGGTTATCCTGGTCGCGATTGGTGTGATTGTATTACCGGGATTGCTGGACGGTAAGAAAAAGCATTACCAGGAAGAGTTCGCGGCCATTCCTCTGGTGCCTAAGCCCGGCGACCAGCAGGATAATGATCTGGTGCCGCCGGTGACTCAGCCGTTGACGGCGGCACCTGCCGCGTCAGCCGCTGCGGGGAGTGCAGCCAGTGCTGCGGCGAATGCCGGCACAGTGACACCTGACAGCAGCCACGGTGATTCAGTTCCGCCGGCACCGGACCGTCAGTCACCGGTGACTGACTCTTCAACGGTAGTCAGTCCGTCGGCGTCATCACAGGCGGAGAAACTTCGCCAGCAACAGCAACAACAGCAACAGCAACAGCAACAGCAACAGCAACAGCAACAGCAACAGCAACAGCAACAGCAGGCTGAGCGTCAGAAGCAGGCGCAGTTAGCCCGTGAGCGTCAGGCGGAAGAGCGTGCCCGTCAGCAGGCGGCCGATGCTGCCACGAAGGCTAAGGCCCGACAGGCACAGCAGGAACGCGAACGCGCGAGAGCATTACAGGCACTCAATGATCAGTCTTCAGCACCACAGCCTCAGAGTAAACCGGAAACTCCGTCAGGACAGGCCTGGGTTATTCAGCTGGGAGCATTGAAAAATGCAGCCAGGGTCAGTGAAATTGTGGCGCAGCTACGCAGTGCCGGGTTCAGGGCCTATTCTCTGCCGGCAGAACCGGTTCAGGGAGAAATTAACCGCATTCTGGTCGGTCCGGACAGCTCGAAAAGTCATTTGCAGTCTCAGGTGGCTGAACTGAAGAGTAAAACCGGCCTGAGCGGCGTGATACGGCCATATTCAGCCCGCTGAACCGGCCCCCGGGAACGGGGGCCAGGTCGGTTACGGTGAATTGTTATATAATTCATATAGATAAATATTTTTAATCTCAGGGTAATGAATAAAAAATTTCATTACCCTTTTTCTCTGTCGTCCGGGAAAACGCTACGCAAACGTTTTCTTTTTCTGTTAAAATGCGCCGCGAACAGATGGCAGAAAGGATCATAGTGCGCCGGAAACATACATGAACTGGATTGATTACGTCATTATAGGGATTATCGGATTCTCAGCCTTTGTGAGTCTGATCAGGGGCTTTGTCCGTGAAGCTTTATCTTTAGTCACCTGGGGATGTGCGTTTTTTGTCGCGAGTCATTATTTTTCCTATCTGGCCGTCTGGTTTACCGGGTTTGAAGAACCCCTGGTACGAAATGGTGTAGCAATAGCCGTACTTTTTATTGCGACGCTGATTGTCGGGGCCATAGTAAATTATGTGATTGGAACGCTGGTGGAAAAAACCGGTTTGTCCGGGACGGACCGTGTGTTAGGTGTCTGTTTTGGCGCATTAAGAGGCGTGCTGATTGTTTCGGCCATCCTCTTTTTTCTGGATACCTTTACCGGATTTTCCAAAAGCACGGACTGGACACAGTCACAATTGATCCCTCAATTCAGCGGTATCATCAGATGGTTTTTTGATTATTTACAGAGCACGTCGAGTTTTTTACCCCGGTCATAAGGTCGGGGGGATGCGGCTTAATGAGGAAATGACAACATGTGCGGTATTGTCGGTATCACCGGATTTCTGCCGGTTAACCAGTCTATTTATGATGCTTTAACTGTGTTACAGCATCGCGGTCAGGATGCAGCAGGTATCTGTACCATCGATAGCATGAATTGCTTTCGCCTGCGCAAAGCAAACGGACTGGTGAGCGATGTGTTTGAAGCACGTCATATGCAGCGCCTCCAGGGAAACATGGGCATTGGTCATGTTCGTTACCCGACAGCAGGTAGCTCAAGTGCCTCTGAAGCCCAGCCCTTTTATGTAAACTCCCCTTACGGTATTACATTGGCGCATAACGGTAACCTGACAAACGCCCATGAATTACGTTCCCGCCTGTTTGAGCACGGTCGTCGCCATGTAAATACCACCTCGGACTCTGAGGTGCTGCTGAATATCTTTGCCCAGGAACTGGACCGTTTTCAGGATTATCCGCTGTCGGCGGACAATATCTTTGCGGCGGTAGAGTCCTTACACAAACAAGTGAGAGGCGCCTATGCCGTCGTTTCCATGATCATCGGTCATGGCATGGTGGCATTCCGCGATCCCAACGGTATTCGTCCGCTGGTGCTGGGTAAACGCGTGCTGCCGGATCAACGTGTTGAGTATATGGTGGCGTCCGAGAGCGTTGCGCTGGATACTTTGGGCTTCGAATTTATTCGCGATGTCGCCCCCGGTGAAGCGGTCTATATCACCGAAAAAGGGCAGCTTTCTACCCGCCAGTGTGCCGAAAATCCGAAGTGTAATCCGTGCCTGTTTGAATATGTTTACTTTGCCCGTCCGGACTCCTTCCTGGACAAAATTTCGGTCTACAGTGCCCGTGTGCGCATGGGAACAAAACTGGGCGAAAAAATTGCCCGGGAATGGGAAGACCTGGATATCGATGTGGTTATTCCTATCCCGGAAACCTCGACCGATGTGGCGCTGGAAATTGCCCGTATCCTTGATAAACCTTACCGCCAGGGGTTTGTAAAAAACCGCTATGTGGGCCGGACATTTATCATGCCAGGACAGCAGATGCGCCGCAGTGCGGTCCGTCGTAAACTGAACGCTAACCGTGCCGAATTCCGTGATAAAAACGTGCTACTGGTCGATGATTCAATTGTACGTGGCACCACCTCAGAGCAGATTATCGAAATGGCTCGTGAAGCCGGGGCGAAGAAAGTGTATCTGGCATCGGCGGCACCTGAGGTGCGCTTCCCGAATGTTTATGGGATTGACATGCCCAGTGTCACTGAGCTGATTGCTCACGGACGTGAAGTGAATGAAATTTGTCAGCTGATTAAAGCGGATGCGCTGATTTTCCAGGACCTTAAAGATCTGGTCGCCGCAGTACGGGAAGAAAACCCGGAAATCACGCAGTTCGACTGTTCGGTGTTTGATGGCATTTATGTGACCAAAGACGTGGATCAGGGCTATCTTGATTATCTGCAGTCGCTGCGTAATGACGATGCGATGGCGATAGCCCGGCAGACGGAAACCGAAAATCTGGAACTGCATAACGAAGGTTAATCACCGGCGTGACCAAAATAAAGCACAGGGCGGATTTCCGCCCTGTGCTTTTTGGGAAATCCATTCGCTCACAGAGTACTCCCGCGGTATCATAGGCGTTTTACCGGAGTGCAGGGCAGGATATGAAGAGGCTGATTGTTGGGTTATCAGGGGCCAGTGGCGTTATCTACGGTATACGTTTACTGGAAGTTTTAAAAAACGTGCCTGAGGTGGAAACCCATTTGGTCATGAGTCAGTCAGCCCGTCAGACGCTGGCACTGGAAAGTGACTATTCTGTGCGGGATGTTCAGTCACTGGCGGATGTGGTTCACGATATCCGTGATATTGGTGCCAGTATTTCTTCGGGATCCTATAAAACGGATGGCATGGCGCTGCTGCCCTGTTCAATGAAGACGCTGTCCGGCATTGTTCACAGCTACAGTGATAATCTGCTGATCCGGGCGGCAGATGTCGTCCTGAAAGAGCGGCGTAAGCTGGTGCTCGGTGTACGTGAAACCCCTCTGCATCTCGGACATCTGCGGATGATGACGACGGCTGCAGAAATGGGCGCGATTATTATGCCTCCGATGCCTGCATTTTATCACCGGCCACAAAATGTCATGGATATCGTCGATCAGACCGTCAACCGGGTGATCGATCAGTTCGATATTACCTTATCTGAAGACCTCTTTGCCCGCTGGCAGGGCAAAAGCTAAGGCCAAATGACCCTTTATAGTGCATTTTTCTTCATGAGCACCGATGCGGTGCTCATGTTTCCCTGTTCCGGTGCATAGATTTCCCTCCGGGCAGCTTGTCTTCTGCTGTATCGCCTCGCACTGTACGAAAAAAATACGATTTCCGTGATTGTCGGCGGTTCCTGCAATAGCCGCGCATTCTGGCATGAAATGTGCAAAACTACCTCTGCACACATGACAGTAATATTTATCACTATAAAAAAATTAACCAGAGGGCAATCTATGAAAAAGCGTGTTTTGGCTCTTTCGCTTGTATTGGCATTTTCCAGTGTTGGCAGCGTATTCGCTGCTATCCCGCAAACACTGCGTATCGGCACTGATCCGACATACCCGCCCTTTGAGTCCAAAAATTCTGACGGACAGATAGTGGGATTTGATATCGACCTGGCGAACAACATTTGTCAGCGTATTCATACCAAATGCGTCTTTGTGGAAGGGGATTTTGACAGTCTGATCCCATCGCTGAAAGCGCAAAAGATCGATGCCATCGTCTCAGCCCTGTCGATTACACCGAAGCGGGAAGAGCAGATTGCATTTTCAGATAAACTTTACGCCGCCAATGCCCGTCTGGTTGCGGTGAAAGGCTCTTCGCTGCAACCTACGGTGGCGTCCCTGAAAGGGAAGAGCATCGGGGTAGAACAGGGGACCACGCAGGAAACTTATGCGAATCAATACTGGCGTCCGAAAGGCGTGAACGTTGTCTCTTACGCCACGCAGGATCAGGCTTATCAGGATCTGAATGCCGGTCGTATCGATGCCGCTTTCCAGGATGAAGTTCAGGCCGGTGAAGGCTTCCTGAAGAGCCCGGTCGGTAAAGGGTATGCCTTTGCCGGTCCGGCGGTGAAAGATGAGAAAATCTTCGGTGTAGGTACCGGGATGGGACTGCCGAAGGGCAATACTGAGCTGAAAACCGCCGTGGATAAAGCCTTTGAGGCGATGCGCAAAGACGGGACTTACGATAAGCTGGCGAAGAAATATTTCGATTTTAATGTGTACGGTGGCTAATGTGTCATCCGCTACCCGCCGCCGGCGGGTAGCAGTTATCTATTTTTTGCAGGAATTTGTTGATGCTCTACGGATATACCGACGTCATTATGAAAGGCGCGCTGGTCACGATTGAACTGGCCTTAAGCTCTGTGGTGCTGGCGGTGATAATAGGGCTGATAGGTGCCGGGGCAAAGTTATCTAAAAATCGCGTGCTGACTACGATTTTTGGCGCCTATACCACCATTATCCGTGGTATCCCGGACCTGGTATTAATGCTGCTGATTTATTATGGCCTGCAGATTGCCCTGAATGAATTTACTGATCTGCTGGGGATGGCGCAGTTTGATATTGATCCTATGATGGCAGGGATCACCACTATCGGGTTTATTTACGGCGCATACTTCACTGAAACCTTTCGCGGGGCTTTCCTGTCTGTGCCTAAGGGCCAGATTGAATCCGCGACGGCTTTTGGCATGACGCCGTCTCAGGTTTTCCGGCGGATACAGTTTCCGCTGATGATGCGTTTTGCGCTACCGGCGATCGGTAATAACTGGCAGGTAATTTTAAAAGCCACGGCGCTGGTTTCCTTACTGGGTCTGGAAGATGTGATTAAGGCCACCTCACTGGCAGGTAAGAGTACCTGGCAGCCTTTCTATTTTTCTCTGGTCGCAGGTGCGATCTATCTGTTTTTTACCACGGTTTCCAATGGCGTGTTGTGGTGGCTGGAACGCCGCTATTCAGTGGGAGTGAAAAAGGCTGAATTATGATTGATATTATTCACGACTACTGGAAGTCTCTGTTATGGACCGACGGATACCATATTACCGGGGTCGCTATTACGTTATGGCTGCTGGTGCTGTCGGTGGCTATCGGCGGTGTGCTGGCCCTGTTCCTGGCTATTGCCAGAGTATCACCTAACCGTTTTATCAGTACGCCGGTCTGGCTGTTCACCTATGTTTTTCGCGGAACACCGCTGTATGTACAGTTACTGGTGTTCTATACCGGGATGTATACGCTGGAAATTGTGAAAGGTAACGAGTTACTGAATGCCTTTTTCCGCAGCGGTATGAACTGTGCGGTGCTGGCGTTTACCCTGAATACCTGTGCGTATACCACCGAACTTTTTGCCGGTGCTATCCGTTCCGTACCTCACGGGGAAATCGAAGCCGCCAGAGCCTACGGGTTTTCCACCTTCAAGCTGTACCGTTGCATTATTCTGCCAGCCGCCTTGCGTATTGCTTTACCGGCTTACAGTAATGAAGTGATCCTGATGCTACACTCCACGTCTCTGGCGTTTACTGCGACCGTGCCGGACGTGCTGAAAATCGCCAGGGATATTAATGCCGCGACCTACGAGCCTTTCACGGCCTTTGGTATTGCCGCGGTGATCTATCTGGTCATCTCTTACTGCCTGATATCGCTGTTCCGCAAAGCGGAGCGCCGCTGGCTGCCCCACGTTAAATCCTGATCCCGCTGAGTATAACTATGTCTGAATTAAAATTAAGTGTGACAGAGCTCCATAAACGTTATGGGGATCATGAAGTCCTGAAGGGTGTTTCATTACAGGCTGCGGCAGGTGATGTTATCAGTATTATCGGTTCTTCAGGCTCAGGAAAAAGTACGTTTCTGCGTTGTATTAATTTTCTGGAAAAACCAAGCGAAGGCTCTATATCGTTGAATAATGAAAATATTCATCTGGTCAGGGATAAAGATGGTCAGCTGAAAGTGGCAGATAAAGAGCAACTGCGTAAATTACGCACCCGCCTGACCATGGTATTTCAGCACTTTAACCTGTGGAGCCATATGACGGTGCTGGATAACGTGATGGAAGCGCCGGTCCAGGTACTGGGTATCAGTAAGCAGGAAGCGCGGACGCGTGCGATTAAATACCTTGATAAAGTCGGTATTGATGCCCGGGCCCGTGATAAATATCCGGTTCATCTTTCGGGGGGGCAGCAGCAGCGTGTCTCAATCGCGCGGGCACTGGCGATGGAGCCGGAAGTGTTGCTGTTTGACGAACCGACTTCGGCGCTGGATCCGGAACTGGTGGCTGAGGTATTACGTATCATGCAGCAGCTGGCAGAAGAAGGAAAAACCATGGTCGTGGTCACCCATGAAATGGAATTTGCCCGCCATGTCTCAAGCCAGGTGATTTTCCTGCATCAGGGGAAAATTGAAGAGCAGGGTTCCCCTGAGAAACTGTTCGGTAACCCGGAGAGTCCGCGCCTGCAGCAATTTTTATCCGGTGCATTGAAGTAAGCTGTACTCCCACCGGGTGCCGGCACCCGGCGGGAGAGAGATTATATTTCTGACCGTTGCCTTTCCGGCACCGTCAATTCACGAAGCCTGTCTTAATAATGTCCGCAGTCGTCTGATAACCGGTGGTTCATCTGCCTGTTCAACAGGGCTAATAACGGATGTCGTCCGCTCAGTCTGTTGCCGGACCGGATAGCTTCATTCACTGCCCTGAGATTGCCCCGGGCTTTATCGTTATCCCGGGGGAGAGAGCCTCGTTGTTTTCAGGGCGAATAACCAGTCGTTGTCACCTCCCGACCGGTACGCCACGGGGTCTTCCCGGGGTTACCTGTGCCGGCCTGTATTCGCAGAACGACGTGAAACCGGTAGTCCGGGCGATGCATCGCGGTGAAAAGTGCCAAAGAAGACGACCCGGGATGACTACCGGTGGCGAATACCGGCCACAGGCCCCGGAACGATGAGTTCGGTGTCTGCCAGAGGACGGGTCAGCCATGCCCCGGGCAGGACAATATGTGCGGTCTCTGTGCGTAATGATCGTGAATTATTGATACTAAAGTTACGGGTAAAGGTCGCCGATAGTCTTCCGGACAGACCGCGAAAGCCGTCGCTGTCACGGTATCCGCAGCCTGTAGTTCAGTATCTGAGAAAAGCACGGCTTCAGAGAAAAAATATAAAGTCATCAATGGGTAACATTTAACAATTTCTTAACTCCCATTATTATCATTGTCTGATAAAATCAGATGTTATGTGAATCTGCGAGAAAAAGGGTTACGGATGGTGGAGCAAATTCCTGAAGATGATATCGAGTGGGTCGATATTGTTGATGAAAATGATGAAGTCATCACGACGGCCAGTCGTGCACAAATGCGGGCCGAATGTCTCCGTCACCGGGCAACCTATATTGTGGTCCATAACGGTATGGGTGAGATACTGGTTCAGCGCCGTACTGAAAATAAAGATTTTATGCCGGGTAAACTCGATGCGACAGCGGGCGGCGTCGTGCAAAGCGGTGAAGACATCCTGGCATCCGCACGGCGTGAAGCCGAAGAGGAACTGGGGATCGCTGCCGTCCCTTTTGCAGAGCACGGAAAATTTTATTTTGAAGACAGTCACTGCCGTGTCTGGGGTGCGCTGTTCAGTTGTGTCTGTCATGGCCCGTTTGCCATGCAGGAAAGTGAGATCGCTGAGATTTTCTGGATGACCCCTGAAGAGATCACGGTACGTTGTGATGAGTTTACTGATGACTCTCTTAAAGCGCTGTCGTTATGGATGAGCCGTAACAGTGAGGGCCGTCGCGCCTCAAACGAGTTACAGTCCTAATCATCCGTGCTAACGCTTCCCGCAGGCAGCGGTTTCAGCCGCCTGCGGGGTCCGGTTAGTGCTGTCCTTCTGCCTGTTCTGACTGAATTGCCGTTAAGGCAATGGTATAGACAATATCGTCCACCAATGCTCCGCGTGACAGGTCGTTGACCGGTTTGCGCATTCCCTGCAACATCGGGCCGATAGAGACCAGATTCGCAGAACGCTGTACGGCTTTATAGGTAGTATTCCCGGTATTCAGATCCGGGAAGATAAACACCGTCGCCCGGCCGGCAACCGCAGAATCCGGTGCTTTAGACTTCGCAACATCTTCCATAATGGCGGCATCATATTGCAGCGGCCCGTCAATGACTAAATCAGGACGTTTTTCCTGCGCCAGACGTGTGGCTTCCCGCACTTTTTCGACATCGCTGCCGGCGCCGGAATTTCCGGTAGAGTAGGAAATCATCGCTACCCGTGGTTCAATCCCAAAGGCTTTTGCTGAATCGGCCGACTGGATAGCAATTTCCGCCAGCTGCTCTGCACTGGGATCCGGGTTAATGGCACAGTCACCGTAGACCAGCACCTGTTCCGGCAATAGCATAAAGAAGACCGAGGAGACCAGCGAGCTGTTCGGTGCTGTCTTAATCAATTGCAGTGGCGGGCGAATGGTATTCGCGGTGGTGTGTACCGCCCCGGAGACCAGTCCATCGACTTCGCCTTTTTCCAGCATCAGTGTGCCCAGCACGACGTTATCTTCCAGTTGCTCTCTGGCAACAATATCGGTCATCCCTTTGTTTTTTCGCAGTTCCACCAGGCGGCTGACATAGTTTTCACGCGCCTGTTGCGGGTCGACGATTTCGATACCCTCGCCCAGAGTCACATCCTGCAGGGCAGCAACGCGGTGTATTTCGTCCGGGTCACCCAGTAATACGCAGCGGGCGATCCCGCGTGCTGCACAGATTGCGGCGGCTTTGATTGTTCTGGGTTCATCGCCTTCAGGTAACACAATCCGCTTAGCGGCCTGACGGGCCAGTTCTGTCAGCTGATAACGGAAAGCCGGAGGAGAGAGCAGACGGTTGCTGACTGCCGCATTACTCAGTGAATCGACCCAGTCCGTGCTGATGTGACTGGCGACGTATTCCTGAATTTTCTCCACCCGCTGTCTGTCATCCACCGGGACTTCCAGATTGAAACTTTGCAGATTCAGCGACGTTTGCCAGGTGTTGGTGTTGACCGTAAAGACCGGCAGCCCGGTCTGCAGCGCCCGTGAGCAAAGTTTACTGATGCCGGGGTCGATTTCATAGCCGCCGGTCAGCAGGATAGCCCCGAGTTCCACCCCGTTCATCGCCGCCAGACATGCCGACACCAGCACATCCGGGCGGTCTGCAGAGGTGACCAGTAATGATCCCGGACGGAAAAGTTCGAGCATATGTGGCAGGCTGCGGGCACAGAAGGTGACCGACTTAATACGCCGCGTGCTGATATCTCCTTCATTGACGATCCGGGCATTCAGATGACGGCACATGTCGATCGCACGGGTCGCAATCAGCTCGAAATTCCAGGGGATCACACCCATTACCGGCAACGGACTCTGTGCCTTCAGTTCATCAATATCGATAGGGGCAATGGTGGCTTCGGTCGAATCTTCAAAAAACTCTGACAGGTCCGGACGTGTGCGGCCCTGTTCATCCAGCGGGGCATGGAGTTTATTAAAGATAACTCCTTTGATTTGCTTATTTTTTTTGCCACCGAAACTGTTCTGAATAAACTCCAGACGTTCTTTCAGTTGTGCCGGAGAATCATTACCGGGCGACATGACAAAAATAATCTCGGCGTTCAGCGTGCGGGCAATTTCAAAGTTCAGTGCGTTGGCAAACTCGTGCTTACGCACAGGGACCAGTCCTTCGACCAGTACCACTTCAGCATCCCGGGTATTGTCATGAAAGCGGGCAATAATTTCTTCCATCAAAACATCCTGCTGGTCCGCTCCCAGCAGATTTTCGACGTAAGACATATTCAGGGGTTCGGCGGCAGGTATGGCGAAGTTATGACGGACAATCGCCGTGGTATGATCTTCTGCATCAGCGTTTGAACGGGGCTGGGCGATGGGTTTAAAAATGCTAAGACGCATTCCTTTACGCTCCATCGCACGAATGACTCCCAGGCTGACACTGGTCAGGCCGACACTGGTGCCGGTCGGAATAAGCATAATTGTGCGGGACACTTGCGGCCTCTCTGCTTTTATCAGATCTGTAAAAAAAAACGCCAGGCTGTGCTGGCGGTAGACGAATTTATTCAGGCGGTAAGCCGTGCGGCATCACGGGCAATGACAAGTTCTTCATTGGTCGGGATGACCAGGACCGGGCGCGTGCCGGGCTTGTTGATAAACCCGGCCTGACCAAAACGCGCCTCCAGGTTACGGTCATGGTCGACCTCGAAGTTAAGCAGCGCCAGTTTTTGCAGGGTCAGTTCACGGACTGTAGCGGCATTTTCACCAATACCGCCGGTAAAGACCACTGCATCCAGACGGCCTTCCATCAGTGAAGTATAAGCACCGATGTATTTTGCCAGTCGATGGCAGAAGACTTCCATCGCGCGTCGGGCGTCTTCCTGATGCTGGTAATTTTCTTCCACATAGCGGAAATCGTTGGTGACCCCGGTCAGTCCCAGTAACCCGGACTCTTTGGTCAGCAGGGTATTGATCTTATCGGTGCTCATTCCCAGGCTGTCATGCAGGAAGAAAATAATCGCGGGGTCGATATCTCCGCTGCGGGTGCCCATGACCAGCCCTTCGAGGGGGGTCAGCCCCATCGATGTATCCACACTCTTTCCGCCGCGGATAGCGGTAACCGAACCGCCATTGCCCAGATGGCAGGTAATGACATTCAGGGATTCCGGCGGAGTTTCCAGCATTTTTGCCGCTTCCAGAGAAACGTAATAATGACTGGTGCCATGGGCACCGTAACGCCTCACCCCGCGCTCTGTATAGAGCTGATAGGGCAGTGCATACAGATAAGAGGATTCGGGCATGGTCTGGTGGAATGCCGTATCGAAGACAGCCACGTTTTTAGTGGCCAGGTGCGGGAAGTTCTTTAACGCTTCGGCGATACCGATAAGGTGGGCCGGATTGTGCAGCGGCGCAAAACAGGACGCATTTTTTATTTCTTCGATGACCTGGTCATCAATTAAAATTGACTGAGTCAGTCGCTCCCCGCCATGAACAATGCGGTGGCCAATTGCCACGATTTGCTCAGAGAGTTCCGGTTGCTGGCTAAGGATGTTTCCGACGATAAAATTCAGCGCTTCACTGTGCGCCGCTCCCACCCCCAGCGCCGCCTCCTGTTTACCGCTTTCCTGTTTCCATTTAATGCGGGCTTCAGGCAGGTTAAAACATTCCGCTAATCCGGAAAGATATTCATCACCATTCTCCGGATTTATGATAGCGAACTTGAGGGAAGAACTGCCGCAGTTGAGAACCAGAACTAACTTACTCGACATGGAAGCACCTATTTGTTTAAAGTGGTGATGAACAACGCGATAAGACGTTAATGTAACCCATGAAAGCTGACATGTTCATGATAAACAGCCTGCTGAATTAAAAAATTGTCCCTACTCAAAAAAATTAGTTATTTTTACTTGTTTTTTTGAGCAGGCGCCGACGCTGCCCGTCATGCTTAAAAGGTTAAAATCTATCACAAGACGTTAATAAGACCCTGTCTTATTGAAAATTATGCTAAATTTTACCCTTAATCTGTTTGGGATTAAAATTTTTTGTACGTTCGACTGCAATCTGAGGTACCGGGATGAATAATACGGGCAATGTTAACTGGTTCGGCGTGCTTAAGCGCGGACAACACTATATGAATACCTGGCCCGATGACAAGCGCCTGAGTCCGGTGTTTCCGGAGCATCGGGTCGGAAAAGCCATTCGTTTTGGCATCCGCTTTATGCCGCCCGTCGCTGTATTCACCCTGTGCTGGCAGATTGCTCTCCATGCACAAACCGGTCCCGCGGTTGCCAGTGCGCTCTTTGCCTGTAGCCTGCCGATTCAGGGGCTATGGTGGATGGGCAAACGTGCGATGAAGCCGCTGCCGCCGACATTGCTGCAATGGTATTATTCCGTACGCACTAAACTTGAGCAGGCCGGACAACCGACCGCGATCCCTGAAGGCGAGCCGACCTATCAGTCGCTGGCCGATTTACTGAAACGGGCGTTTCGTCAGCTGGATAAGACCTTCCTGGACGATCTCTGACCTGTCCGGGCCAGATATCCGGTCATCCTGAGAGTCCGCTCTTATAGGCCCTTCTTTTTGCCGCTGCAACGACATCAATGGGTTGTTCAGGGAATCATCCAATAACAGGGACAGACGCTGATGCGTTAAATGAAGCCCTGTCGATAATGGTGGTCACATTGATATTGTGACAGAGCATCGACGCTCTCTTTTTAAGCAAAAGGCTAAATTGGTCGACCGGCCCGGGGGCATTCGTTCACCGATATATCCGCCGGTTCCTGACGACCCGCCTGCGTGGATCGGTTACTGATAGTGTTCAGAAATTTTATCCAGCGTCGTGGTGCAGCTGGCACAAAATATTTCCATAAAGTCATCCACCTCCGGCATCTCTCTGCGTAATTCGCTGATGCGAGATTCCAGACCTTCTTTGACGTGGATGAATTCATCATTGTGAAAACGAAGCTCATTCAGTGCCTTGATATAGGCCGACAGGATATCAGCCGCTTTGACGATGGCTTTATAACGTGGGTCGACATTCTTCTGAATGATCAGTCCGGAGAAACGCTCGCGTAAATCTTCCGGCAGGGTCTCGATACATTCCTGCTCTGCCAGGGTCTCGAGTTGCTTAAACGCCTGTGTAAACTGCGGGTTATGATATTTCGTCTTCGAATTGATGTCCTGAAGCTTGGTTTCAGAGACTTCATGATACAGGGCAATGACTGCGGCGCGATCAGGATCCAGCGGGTTGTTATAGCGGGTATTGCCGATGACAGTCAGTAAATGGGCGATAACGGCGACCTGATGACTATGTTCGGCCACATTCTCTTTCTGTACGCAGTGCATTAACGCCCAGCGTTTAATCAGTGGCATGCGGGTGATCCAGGCCATAAACGTGCTTTGGAATTTCATTGGTCATATCCTTGGTGCAGGGAAGAGTGGCGGGGCTGGATATCGGGGGCGCTCAGCGTATGAAGTGCGCCACCCGCAGTACGGGGGTGGCCCCCCGTGACTGGCAGAAATTCAAAGGCCGGCAGATTACTGGTGATAATGCTCCAGAAAACGGCCGAACTTACTGATCGCCATTTCCAGGTCATCGACCCGGGGCAGGGTGACAATACGCACATGGTCCGGCCATGGCCAGTTAAATGCGCTGCCTTGTACCAGTAAGACTTTTTCCTGCAATAAGAAATCCAGCACCATTTTCTGATCATCGTGCAGATTAAATTTTTTCGGGTCAATGCGCGGGAACATATAAAGTGCACCCTGTGGTTTGACACAACTGACACCCGGAATTTCATTGATCATTTCCCAGGCACGTTCACGCTGCTGATACAGGCGTCCTTCAGGCACAATAAACTCGCTGATACTCTGATAACCGCCCAGTGCCGTCTGGATGGCATGCTGTGCCGGGACGTTGGCACATAAACGCATGGAAGCCAGCATCTCCAGACCTTCAATGTATCCTTTGGCATGTTTTTTCGGGCCATTCAGTACCATCCAGCCCTGACGGAACCCGGCAACACGATAAGTCTTGGACAGGCCGTTAAAAGTGACCGTCAGAAGATCCGGTGCCAGCGCAGCAATGGAGTGATGCTGTGCTTCATCATAGAGGATCTTGTCGTAGATCTCATCGGCGAAAATGATCAGATTATGCTGACGGGCGATTTCGACGATCTCCAGTAACAGCTCTTTGCTGTAGACGGCACCGGTCGGGTTATTCGGGTTAATAATGACGATGCCGCGGGTTCTTGGTGTGATTTTTGCGCGGATATCATCAAGGTCCGGAAACCAGCCTGCAGATTCATCGCAAAGGTAGTGGACGGCTTTACCACTTGAAAGGGAAACTGAAGCGGTCCAGAGCGGATAATCCGGCGCCGGAACCAGCATTTCGTCACCGGTATTCAGTAACGCCTGCATTGACTGAACGATCAGCTCAGATACGCCGTTACCGATATAAATATCTTCAACGGTTACATCACGCATACCGCGTTCCTGGTAATGCTGCATAATCGCTTTACGGGCAGAATACAGTCCTTTTGAATCGCAATAGCCCTGTGAGGTAGGAAGATGTTTAATCACATCGACCAGAATCTCATCCGGGGCTTCAAAGCCGAACGGGGCAGGGTTGCCGATGTTCAGTTTAAGGACTTTGTTACCTTCTTCTTCGAGGCGACGGGCCTCTTTGAGTACCGGACCGCGAATATCATAACAAACGTTATCAAGTTTAGCGGATTTTTCAATTTTAGTAGTCATTACAATCGCCTTGGACAGCAGAGTCCGTGTATTTGCCCGAGAGTGAAGCCTATAAATGTACGCTTCTGCTCACACTAAAAGAAGGGTTAAGATGAATTTTAGCGACTTTTCAAGTATATCAATAGTTTTAATATGATAATCGGTTGTTGAATGTTGTTTTTGTAGTGCTATTAACTGGCTTATGATGTCTGAATAGTTCTTTATGCTGTTGAAAGCTCGGGGTTTATCCGTGCAAAATTTATTGAATAAAACAAAATCACATGAAAATAATTCGATGCTGTAGAGCAAATAATTCGCAGGAACAGATTAATTATTTAAAACGGTAATCACTTTCATTTTTTGTGAAGTGATAGGAAATTTCTTAAACAGTATTCGGAATCCATCGTTAATTAATATGATTTTGTTAGATATTAATAATTTCTGAATGCCGGTTATTAAAAAATAAGAGAATTACAGTTTAAAAACAACATGATAGGATATTTTCTTATTTTGATGGGGTGTCGTCAGGAGTCACGGGGCTAATTCACCGTAAAGTGAAGTTCTCTGAATATGAAGCAGGTCAAAATTTGTGTACTTTTATCTAAAAAAAATTCCAATTCCCTGCTAAAAATGATTAAGTATAATTAACAAATTAAAAGGCAGGTTGCACCTTCTGAAATACTCCGCAAAGAGGATTTTGGCGGGCCTGCGGACATTTTTAATTTGTTTCCGGAATAACGGCCGTTTTCTGGTGTCTGAGGCCGGAGAGATCTATCAAAGTGAGTCTGTTAAAGCGAAAATATCGCAGGTTTGTCATCGGCACGACGACGAACCGCTCTTTTCGCGCAATAGTAAAAATTTTTATTTATATCCTGTCTGTTGGCAGGTTCTTTGAAGTAACACCAGGGCAGTAGTAATAAAATCCTATAAGTGACTATAAAATATGACAAATACCAATCCTCCAATAATGAATCTTGACCTGGATCTGTTAAGGACCTTTGTTGCTGTAGCGGATCTCAATACTTTTGCGGCCGCAGCTGCAGCGGTCTGTCGTACACAATCTGCAGTCAGTCAGCAAATGCAGCGACTGGAACAACTGGTGGGTAAAGAGCTTTTTGCCCGTCATGGTCGTAATAAATTGCTGACAGAGCACGGGATTCAGTTACTCGGCTATGCCCGAAAAATCCTGCGCTTTAATGATGAGGCCTGTGCATCGCTGATGTATAGCAATGTTCAGGGTATTCTTACCATCGGAGTGACAGAAGACACGGCCGAGACGCTGTTACCTTATGTCCTGAACCGGATCACCACGCTCTATCCTAAACTAACGATCGATATTCGGATCAACCCCACCGCAGAGATCTTTGCCATGCTGGAGCGGGAAGAGGTCGATCTGGTACTGGCAACGAAAGCGGTCGGCGAGGTTGTCAGTCAGGTGCTTCGTACGTCACCGACACTGTGGTTTTGTGCTGCCGATTATGCATTCCGTCACGGCGAAGCATTACCGCTGGTATTACAGGATGAGCCGAATCCGTTCCGTGAGATGGCTATCGAACATCTGGATAAAATCGGTACTCCGTGGCGTATCTCTTATGTCGCGGCATCCCTGTCAGCGGTGAAGGTGGCAGTGAAGTCCGGTCTCGGGGCAACGGCCCGGCCTGCAGAAATGATTGGCCCGGATGTCCGGGTGCTGGGCAGTGCAGAGCAATTACCTCCGTTACCGGATACGCAGTATCTATTATGCCGTAAAGACGCGCCTGAAAACGAATTACTCCAGTCGGTCTTTAATGTTCTCAAACCGTTAGCGGACCCTTCACATCCGCACGCCGGGCTGACTGACGACACGGCGGATATCGCGGAGATTGCTGAAGACATCACCGCAGAGTAAACGCCTCAGCGCTTTGTTTGTTGATGAATATCTGTTGATGCATAAAAGACCCGCCGTGTCAGACGTCGGGTCTTTTTTTTATTTCCCTCCCTCCACCGTGACCGCATCGGTGACATCTCTCCCTGCTTAATTTTTGTCCACTCAGACCGTCAGGCTGTTCCTGATCAAAAAAAAAAATCGCCCGGCACAGGAAAATAATCAAAGACCTGCCAGAATGTAGGTGTTTAGTCTGAAAATTCGCCATCCGGTACTGAATCATCTTCTGGCCAGCCATAACGGGCCGGCAGGACAATTTTCAGATAGACCCGGGTGCACTAATTGTTAATAATATGTTTTGTATGTTTCTTATTATTTAATTTAAATATGCAAAGGTTGACAAAAGGTTTACTAAGAGGGTAAAACCCCTAAAAAGCTATGGATATCAAGCCGGCTGAGCGCTTTTATTACAAGGCTTATCTCCTTTTCCTGGATTTTTGTGTGGATAGCGGGCGTGTCATATCGGGTCCTCTGAAGCACATTTCGTGAGTAAGCAAGAGTATGTCAACAGCTACGGAAGTAATTGCACATCATTGGGCATTCGTTGTGTTTGTCGTCATTGCGATAGGTTTATGCCTTTTCATGCTGGCCGGGGGCTGGTTACTGGGGGGCAGAGCAAAGGCCAGATACAAAGAGACACCTTTCGAATCGGGTATTGCGCCGGTCGGCAACACTCAACTGCGGTTGTCCGCAAAATTCTATCTTGTGGCGATGTTCTTCGTCATTTTCGATGTTGAAGCTCTGTTTCTCTATGCATGGTCTGCCTCCGTGCGGGAAAGCGGTTGGATTGGATTTGCAGAAGCGGCAATTTTTATTCTGGTATTGCTGGCGGGCCTTGTCTATCTGGCACGGATCGGTGCGCTTGACTGGGCACCGGCAAGGCGCCGGATCCCGGTGGTTACGGCCTCCCGCCAGCATCATACCCCCTCAGAAAAGCAGTAACAGCGAGGCATTGAAATGGACTATACGCTGACCCGCATAGACCCCGAAGGTAATGGCGAAAATGATCGCTATCCCCTGCAAAAACAGGAAATCGTGACGGACCCGCTTGAGCAGCATGTCCACCGCAGCGTGTACATGGGGAAACTCGAACATGCTCTGCACGATATGGTGAACTGGGGAAGAAAAAACTCTCTCTGGCCTTATAACTTCGGGCTTTCCTGTTGCTATGTCGAAATGACCACCTCTTTTACCGCCGTGCATGATGTCGCCCGTTTCGGTGCTGAAGTCATGCGTGCTTCACCGCGTCAGGCCGATTTTATGGTGATTGCCGGGACGCCGTTTACCAAAATGGCCCCGGTGATCCAGCGTTTATATGACCAGATGCTGGAGCCAAAATGGGTCATTTCTATGGGGGCCTGTGCCAACTCCGGCGGTATGTACGATATCTATTCCGTCGTTCAGGGGGTCGATAAGTTCCTGCCTGTCGATGTGTATATCCCGGGGTGTCCTCCACGTCCTGAAGCCTACATGCAGGCGCTATTACTGCTGCAGGAGTCTATCGGCAAAGAGCGCCGTCCGCTGTCCTGGGTCGTCGGGGATCAGGGCGTATATCGCGCCAATATGCCTTCCGAGCGGGAAAGAAAACGCGGTGAACGTATTGCTGTGACCAATTTACGAACCCCGGACGAAATCTGAGCCGCGGTTATTTATGGATGAATATGTATGGCGCTTTTAGAGTCATAATCCCGCCGGATACCATCCTGATGTCATCTTATTAGTGCCTGAAACAGGCCGGCCATGGTGAATATCATATGACTGATTTGAACACGCACGACTCCGTTCAGCCCTCATGGCAAACCCGCGATCATCTTGATGATCCCGTTATCGGTGAACTGCGTAATCGTTTTGGCCCGGATGCCTTTACTGTTCAGCCTACGCGGACCGGTATACCGGTGGTGTGGGTTCCCCGTGAACAACTCACGGATGTCGTCACCTTTTTGCGCAAACTCCCTGAGCCCTATGTCATGCTCTATGATCTGCACGGCGTGGATGAGCGTTTACGCACCCACCGTCAGGGGCTTCCGGCCGCAGACTTCTCGGTGTTCTATCATCTGCTATCAATAGGGCGTAACCGTGACATTATGCTGAAGGTTGCTCTTGCGGAAAATGATCTGAATTTACCGACATTGATCCCCGTCTTCCCGAATGCGAACTGGTATGAGCGTGAGACCTGGGAGATGTTCGGGATAACGTTTAACGGACACCCGCATCTGACCCGCATCATGATGCCACAGACCTGGACCGGGCATCCGCTGCGTAAGGATTATCCCGCCCGAGCCACCGAGTTTGATCCTTTTTCACTCAGTAAAGCGAAAGAAGATCTGGAGATGGAGGCACTCACCTTTAAGCCCGAAGAGTGGGGCATGAAGCGGGGAGGCCGGAATGAAGATTTTATGTTCCTGAACCTTGGCCCGAACCATCCTTCAGCGCACGGGGCGTTCCGCATCATTCTGCAGCTTGATGGCGAAGAGATCGTCGATTGCGTTCCGGACATCGGCTATCACCATCGTGGTGCCGAAAAAATGGCCGAGCGTCAATCCTGGCACAGTTATATTCCCTATACCGATCGTATCGAGTATCTGGGCGGCTGCGTTAATGAAATGCCTTATGTGCTGGCTGTCGAAAAACTGGCGGGGATTACGGTCCCGGAAAAGGTCGACGTGATCCGCGTGATGCTCTCTGAGCTGTTCAGGATCAATAGCCATCTGCTGTACATCTCCACCTTTATACAGGATGTCGGTGCGATGACACCGGTGTTCTTTGCCTTCACCGACCGGCAGAAAATTTACGATGTCGTCGAAGCCATTACCGGATTTCGTATGCATCCGGCCTGGTTTCGTATTGGCGGCGTGGCTCATGACCTGCCAAAAGGCTGGGAGCGGTTATTACGTGAATTCCTGGACTGGATGCCAAAACGTCTGAAGGAGTATGACAAAGCCGCACTGCGTAACTCCGTGCTGGTAGGGCGTTCAAAAGGGGTCGCGGCGTATAACCTGCAGGAAGCCCTGGAGTGGGGCACCACCGGTGCCGCATTGCGGGCCACCGGCCTCGATTTTGATGTCCGCAAATGGCGCCCGTATTCCGGGTATGAGAATTTCGATTTTGACATCCCCGTCGGTGATGGCATCAGCGATGCTTACAGCCGTGTCATGCTGAAAATGGAAGAGATGTGGCAGTCACTGAGGATCCTGGAGCAGTGCCTGAATAATATGCCCGCCGGCCCGTTCAAAGCCGACCACCCGCTGACGACGCCTCCGCCGAAAGAGCGCACATTGCAACATATCGAAACGCTGATCACCCATTTTCTGCAGGTTTCCTGGGGGCCGGTCATGCCGGCCAATGAATCTTTCCAGATGATTGAAGCCACCAAAGGGATCAACAGTTATTACCTGACCAGTGATGGCAGCACCATGAGCTACCGCACCCGGGTAAGAACACCGAGCTTCCCGCATTTGCAGCAAATACCGTCGGTGATCCGTGGCAGCCTGGTATCGGATTTGATTGTTTATCTGGGCAGTATTGATTTTGTTATGTCTGACGTGGATCGCTAATGATGAATGAGCACAACATAACCATTAAGACGGTTGAACCTGAACCGCTTTTTTCCCTGAGTGAGGAAGAACGTCAGGCGATAGAACAGGAAAAGCACCATTACGAAGATGCCCGTGCGGCCTCTATCGAAGCGCTGAAAATTGTTCAGAAGCAGCGGGGATGGGTTCCTGACGGGGCTATCGGGGCGATCGCCGATGTGCTGGGGATCCCGGCCAGTGACGTTGAGGGCGTGGCGACGTTTTACAGCCAGATCTACCGGCAACCGGTCGGCCGCCATGTGATCCGTTATTGTGACAGTGTCGTTTGCCATATCACTGGCTATCAGGGGATACAGGCCGCACTGGAGCAGCAACTGAACATAAAACCTGGTCAGACGACCCCCGATGGCCGCTTCACTCTGCTGCCAACCTGTTGCCTGGGGAATTGTGATAAAGGGCCGGTGATGATGGTCGATGAGCAGACCCATGTTCATCTGACGCCGGAAGCGATTGCGACATTACTGGAGCAGTACCCATGAGTGCAAAAACGATCATTCGTACGGCGGAAACACATCCGCTCACCTGGCGTATGCGGGATGACCAGCAACCTGTCTGGTTAGAGGAATACCGTAGCAAAAACGGGTATGCCGGCGCGGAAAAAGCGCTGAAAAGCCTGGCGCCGGAAGAGATCGTCGCACAGGTAAAAGATTCCGGACTGAAAGGGCGCGGGGGTGCCGGGTTCCCGACCGGGCTGAAATGGAGCCTGATGCCGAAAGATGAATCGATGAATATCCGTTATTTGCTCTGTAATGCAGATGAAATGGAGCCGGGCACCTACAAAGACCGCCTGCTGATGGAACAGATGCCTCATCAGCTGGTGGAAGGCATGCTGATCAGTGCTTTTGCGCTGAAAGCGTACCGTGGATATATCTTCCTGCGCGGTGAGTATATCGAAGCGGCAGTGCATCTGCGGCGGGCGATTGAAGAAGCCAAAGCGGCGGGGTATCTGGGTGAAAATATTCTGGGGACCGGTTTCAGTTTCGAACTTATCGTTCATACCGGCGCCGGGCGTTACATCTGTGGTGAAGAAACTGCCCTGATCAACTCCCTGGAAGGGCGGCGGGCGAACCCCCGCTCCAAGCCACCGTTCCCGGCCTCTGCCGGGGTCTGGGGGAAACCGACCTGCGTTAACAACGTCGAAACGCTCTCTAATGTGCCGGCAATCCTCGCTAACGGAGTCGACTGGTACAAAGGCATCTCCGGCAGTGAAGATGCAGGCACCAAGATGATGGGCTTCTCCGGCCGGGTTAAGTACCCGGGCGTGTGGGAGCTGCCTTTCGGGGTCACGGCGCGGGAAATCCTGGAAGATTATGCCGGAGGGATGCGGGACGGGTTGCGTTTCAAAGCCTGGCAGCCAGGCGGTGCCGGGACGGATTTTCTGACCGAAAGCCACCTGGATCTGCCGATGGAGTTTGCCAGCATCGGTAAAGCCGGCAGTCGCCTGGGCACCGCTCTGGCGATGGCGGTGGATCACGAAATTAATATGGTGTCACTGGTCCGTAACCTGGAAGAATTTTTTGCAAGGGAATCCTGTGGCTGGTGTACGCCCTGCCGGGACGGATTGCCCTGGAGTGTAAAAATTCTGCGGGCGCTGGAACAGGGCAAGGGGCAGCCGGGCGATATCGAAACGCTGCTGCAGTTGTGTCGTCAACTGGGGCCGGGGAAAACCTTTTGCGCCCACGCGCCGGGAGCGGTCGAACCGCTGCAAAGCGCCATCAAATATTTTCGTGAAGAGTTTGAAGCAGGTATTGCACCACAGGTCTTCGGGAATGTCCGCAGTATTGCGGGGATCCAACCTAACCTTTTGAAAGCACGCTGGTAACTGAGTCGCTCTTATCGCAATCGCGGTCAGAGCCGGTTGACCAACAAAAATTATAAGTACTGTGTCTAACGCTCGTGCCGGCACGAGCCTTACGGAAGCATGTTCACTATGGCTACAATCCATGTAGACGGTAAAGAATATGAAGTAAACGGGGCAGACAATCTGTTACAGGCGTGTCTGTCACTGGGGCTGGATATTCCTTATTTTTGCTGGCACCCGGCGCTGGGCAGCGTGGGTGCCTGCCGCCAGTGTGCGGTTAAGCAATATCAGAATGCCGAAGATACCCGTGGACGTCTGGTCATGTCCTGCATGACGCCCGCGGCGGACGGTACTTTCATCTCTATTGACGATGGTGAAGCAAAAGAATTTCGTGAAAGTGTGGTGGAATGGTTAATGACGAACCATCCGCACGACTGCCCCGTGTGTGAAGAGGGGGGTAACTGCCACCTTCAGGATATGACCGTGATGACCGGCCACAGCTTCCGGCGTTACCGTTTTACGAAACGGACCCATCAGAATCAGGATCTGGGGCCGTTTATCTCTCACGAAATGAACCGCTGTATAGCCTGTTATCGCTGTGTCCGTTACTACAAAGATTATGCCGGCGGTACAGATCTTGGCGTGTATGGCGCGCACGATAATGTCTATTTCGGACGCCCGCAGGACGGCACACTGGAAAGTGAGTTTTCCGGTAATCTGGTGGAAGTCTGTCCGACCGGGGTCTTTACCGATAAAACCCATTCTGAACGCTACAACCGTAAGTGGGATATGCAGTTTGCGCCAGGCATCTGTCAGCAATGCAGCGTGGGTTGTAATACCAGTCCCGGCGAGCGCTATGGGGAGTTACGGCGCATTGAAAACCGCTTTAATGGCAGTGTAAACCACTATTTTCTGTGTGACCGTGGCCGCTTTGGTTACGGATACGTCAATCTGAAAGACCGGCCTCGCCACCCCTGGCAACGCCGGGGTGACCATCTGCTGACGATGGATGCCGGACAGGCAGTGAACGCGGTAGCGGATGTGCTGCGTCAGGCCGGAAACGTGGTCGGCATCGGTTCGGCGCGGGCCAGCATCGAAAGTAATTTTGCGTTACAGCAACTGGTGGGAGCAGAAAACTTTTCCACCGGGATGGCCGGCCAGGAACATCAGAATGTGATGCAGGTGCTTCAGGTACTGCGTGAAAGCGGTATATATACGCCGTCGCTGCGGGAGATTGAAGACTATGATGCCATCCTGGTGCTCGGGGAGGATCTGACGCAGGTCGGCGCCCGTGTCGCGCTTTCGGTACGTCAGGCCGTGAAAGGTAAAGCCCGTGAAATGGCGGCAGCCCAGAAGGTGGCGGACTGGCAGATCGCGGCCATCCTGAACATTGGTCAGCATGCGAAACATCCGCTGTTTATCACCCATGTCGATGAAACCCGGCTGGATGATATTGCGGCCTGGAGTTACCGTGCCCCGGTGGCGGAGCAGGCGCGCGTCGGATTTGCGATTGCCCATGCCATCGACAGCGCAGCACCGGCCGCAGAAGGTCTTGATAGCGCGCTGGCAGGCAAACTGGATGTAGTGGTACAGGCGCTGACCGGTGCGAAGAAACCGTTGATTATTTCCGGAACCCACGCCGGGTCATCCGCCATGATTGAGGCGGCGGCAAATGTGGCGCGGGCGCTGAAAAATACCGGCGCAGAGGTCGGGCTAACCCTGCTGGTACCTGAGGCCAACAGCCTGGGTCTGGCGATGCTGGGCGGACAGCCTCTTAAGCCGGTACTGGAGAAGCTGCGCCGCGGTGAAGCCGATGCGGTCGTGATTATGGAAAATGACCTTTACCGTCATGCCCCCCGGGCGCTGGTCGATGAGGCCCTGAGTGTCTGCCGGCAGGTCGTGGTGGTAGATCACCAGCAGACGGCAACGCTGGAAAAAGCCGGCTTCGTGTTACCTGCCGCCAGCTTTGCTGAAGCTGACGGCACCCTGGTGAACAACGAGGGCCGGGCGCAACGCTTCTTCCAGGTATTTGATCCGGCTTTCTACGACAACACGGTGCTGATTTCTGAAAGCTGGCGCTGGCTGCACTCACTGAAGGCAGTGCTGGAAAGCCGTAAAACCGACTGGTCACAGCTGGATCATGTGATCGAATCCGTGATTGTGCAGCAGCCGCAACTCGCCGCTATCAGGGATGCGGCTCCCGATGCGGCTTTCCGGGTCCGCGGTCAGAAACTGGCCCGTTCGCCCCATCGCTCCAGCGGCCGTACGGCGATGCGTGCCAATATCAGTGTGCATGAACCGCGCCAGCCTCAGGACAAAGACACCATGTTCGCTTTTTCCATGGAAGGGAATAACCAGCCGGAGGCACCACGCTCGCAGGTGCCTTTCGCCTGGGCTCCGGGCTGGAACTCGCCTCAGGCCTGGAACAAGTTTCAGGATGAAGTGGGCGGACATCTGCGACACGGGGACCCGGGGGTCAGGCTGATTGAGCCTGCTGCAGGACAACTGCCCTGGTTCCCGGTACCGGCTCCGCGTGACACTGAGGGCTGGCAGGTTGCACCACTGTATCGTCTGTTCGGCAGTGACGAATTATCACAGCGTTCAGCCGTTTTCCGTGAACGCATGACCGATGCCGTCGTGGTACTCCATCCGTCAGATGCCGCCAGCCTGGGAATCAATGAAGGGGCCCGGCTGGAACTGCAATGTTGCGGAGAAACGCTGGTGTTACCGGTCCGGTTTTCTGCTCAGTTGCCCGCAGGACAGATAGGGCTGCCCTTAGGCCTGCCGGGGATCCCGCCGTACCTGTCCGGTGCAACCATTGATAAACTGCAGGAGGCAGCGCAATGAGCTGGTTTACACCTGAAGCGGAAGCGGTCATTGTCCAGGTCATTAAATCGGTGGTGATCCTGCTGGTCGTGGTGGTCTGCGGGGCTTTTATGAGTTTTGCAGAGCGCCGGTTGCTTGGTTTGTTCCAGAATCGCTACGGGCCAAACCGTGTCGGCTGGGGGGGATCACTGCAGCTTGCCGCAGACATGATTAAAATGTTCTTCAAAGAAGACTGGGTGCCGCCCTTTACCGATCGCGTCATCTTTACCCTGGCCCCGGTGATCGCCTTTGTGGCACTACTGCTGGCTTTTGCCATTATTCCGGTTGCGCCAGGCTGGATGGTGACCGACCTGAATATCGGCTTACTGTTCTTCCTGATGATGGCCGGGCTGGCGGTGTATGCGGTGCTGTTCGCCGGCTGGTCGAGTAATAATAAATACTCGCTGCTGGGGGCAATGCGTGCCTCTGCCCAGACCCTGAGTTATGAAGTTTTTCTGGGGCTTTCTCTGATGGGCGTGGTGGCGCAGGCGGGATCTTTCAATATGTCTGATATCGTCAACAGTCAGGCCCATTTGTGGAATATCATCCCGCAGTTCCTTGGCTTTATTACCTTCTGTATTGCCGGGGTGGCTGTCTGTCACCGCCATCCGTTTGACCAGCCCGAAGCCGAGCAGGAACTGGCCGATGGTTATCATATCGAATATGCCGGGATGAAGTTCGGGTTGTTCTTTGTCGGTGAATATGTGGCGATTACGACCGTCTCCGCGCTGATAGTGACGTTATTTTTCGGCGGCTGGCTTGGCCCCTGGTTACCTCCCTTCGTCTGGTTTGCCATCAAAACCGGCTTCTTCATGATGATGTTTATTCTGATCCGTGCCGCGCTGCCTCGTCCGCGCTATGACCAGGTCATGTCGTTCGGCTGGAAAGTCTGTTTGCCGTTGACGTTGTTGAATCTGCTGGCGACCGCCGCAGTGATTCTGTTCAACGCGCAGTAAGGAGTAGCACCGTGAAAATAAAAGAAATTGCGACAGGCTTTGCGACCCAGGTACGGAGTATCTGGATGATAGGGATGCACGCCTTTGCTAAACGTGAAACACAAATGTATCCGGAGGAACCGGTATATCTGCCTCCACGCTATCGGGGACGGATTGTGCTGACCCGGGATCCGGACGGCGAAGAACGCTGTGTGGCCTGTAACCTGTGCGCGGTAGCCTGTCCGGTGGGATGTATTTCCCTGCAAAAAGCGGAGATGGCTGACGGACGCTGGTATCCCGAGTTTTTTCGTATCAACTTCTCGCGTTGCATCTTTTGTGGCCTTTGCGAAGAAGCCTGTCCGACCACGGCTATCCAGTTAACGCCCGATTTCGAACTGGGTGAATTCAGGCGTCAGGATCTGGTGTACGAAAAAGAGGACTTACTGATTTCAGGACCAGGCAAATATCCGGAATATAACTTTTATCGTATGGCCGGTATGGCAATCACCGGTAAAGAGAAAGGCTCCGCCGAAAACGAAGCCAAACCTATCGACGTTAAAGGCTTATTACCCTAAGGAGTCGGGCATGGAATTCGCGTTTTACTTTTGCGGGGCGGTGGCAGTGTTAACCACACTCAGGGTGATTACTCATACGCATCCTGTGCACGCCTTACTGTATCTGATCATCTCCTTACTGGCCGTAGCCGGGGTCTTTTTCTCCCTGGGGGCTTATTTTGCCGGTGCGCTGGAAATCATCGTCTATGCCGGTGCCATTATGGTGTTGTTCGTCTTTGTGGTGATGATGCTGAATCTGGGCAAGGCTCAGCAAAAGCAGGAGCAGGAATGGCTGAAACTCTCACTGTGGATCGGTCCTGGCGTCATCGCGTTATTGTTACTGATGGCGATGATCCATGCGATCAGTACCATTAATGATCAGGGGATCGACGGAACCGTGATCGCCGCTAAAGCGGTGGGGATCAGTCTGTTTGGACCGTATGTCCTGGCCGTGGAACTGGCATCGATGCTGCTGCTGGCGGGGGTGGTCGTTGCCTACCACATCGGTCGTGAAGAACGCCGTGGTGAAGTATTAAGTAACCTTACAGATGACTCAGTACAGGCTAACAGGGAGGAACAGATATGATACCTCTGCAACACGGACTGATCCTTGCGGCAATTCTTTTTGTGCTCGGGCTGACCTCGCTGATCGTCCGGCGTAATCTGCTGTTTATGCTGATTGGTCTGGAAATCATGATCAACGCCGCCGCGCTGGCGCTGGTGGTGGCGGGAAGTTACTGGGGGCAGGCTGACGGTCAGGTGATGTATATTCTGGCGATCAGTCTCGCCGCGGCAGAAGCCAGCATCGGGCTGGCGTTATTGCTGCAATTACATCGTCGTCGTCAGACCCTGAATATCGATTCAGTGAGTGAGATGCGCGGATGAACCTTCTCTATTTAACTATTTTATTGCCACTGCTGGGTTTCCTGTTGCTGGCATTCTCCCGCGGTCGCTGGTCAGAAAATGTCTCTGCCACGGTGGGGATCGGGTCTGTCGGACTGGCAGCCCTGGTGACCCTGTATGCCGGCATCGATTTTTTTGCACACGGCCAGGCGCTTTATCAGCAACCGCTCTGGACCTGGATGCAGGTCGGGCAGTTCAATATTCAGGTCAGCCTGACGCTGGATGGACTGTCGATGACCATGTTATCGGTAGTGACCGGGGTGGGCTTTCTGATCCATATGTTTGCCTCCTGGTATATGCGCGGTGAAGAAGGGTATTCCCGTTTCTTCGCCTATACCAACCTGTTTATCGCCAGTATGGTCGTTCTGGTACTGGCGGATAACCTGATGCTGATGTATCTGGGCTGGGAAGGGGTAGGGCTGTGCTCTTATCTGCTGATTGGTTTCTATTACACCAATCCGGATAACGGTAAAGCTGCGATGAAAGCATTTATCATCACCCGCATCGGGGATGTCTTTCTCGCCATTGGCCTGTTCATCCTCTACAACCAACTGGGTACGCTGAATTTCCGTGAGATGGCCGCCCTGGCACCGGAGCAGTTTGCCGCCAATAATCACCTGCTGGCGTGGGCAACCCTGATGTTGCTGGGCGGTGCGGTCGGTAAATCGGCACAGTTACCTCTGCAAACCTGGCTTGCGGATGCGATGGCGGGGCCGACCCCGGTCTCTGCATTGATCCATGCGGCAACGATGGTCACCGCCGGTGTCTATCTGATTGCCCGTACGCATGGGTTGTTCCTGCTGACGCCGGAAATTCTGCATCTGGTCGGGATTATCGGGGCCATTACGCTGGTGCTGGCAGGATTTGCGGCACTGGTTCAGACAGATATCAAACGGGTACTCGCCTATTCGACCATGAGCCAGATAGGCTATATGTTCCTGGCCTTAGGGGTTCAGGCCTGGGATGCAGCGATTTTCCACCTGATGACTCACGCTTTTTTCAAAGCGTTGTTATTCCTCTCGTCCGGCTCCGTCATCCTGGCGTGTCATCACGAGCAGAACATTTTCAAAATGGGCGGCCTGCGTAAGCGTATCCCGTTGGTCTACACCTGCTTCCTGGTCGGGGGGGCCGCGTTATCGGCATTACCGATCATTACGGCCGGTTTCTACAGTAAAGATGAAATCCTCTATGGTGCGATGGCCAACGGCCATCACCTGCTGCTGATAGCGGGTCTGGTCGGGGCGTTCCTGACGTCGATCTATACCTTCCGGATGATTTTCATCGTCTTCCATGGCGAAGAAAAAATTAAGGCCCATGCCGGCAAAGGGATCACTCACCATTTACCGTTACTGGTACTTCTGGTGTTGTCGACCTTTATCGGGGCGCTGATCACACCGCCTCTGCGGGGTGTGTTACCGGATACCGGCACCGGGGAGGCCGGTAAAGCTGCGCTGGAAATCACCTCCGGGGTCGTTGCGGTGGCCGGTATTGTGATAGCGGCGTTGTTATGGCTGGGGCGCAGAACACTGGTCACTGCCGTGGCTGCCAGTGCGCCCGGACGCTTTCTTTCCCGCTGGTGGTTTGCTGCCTGGGGCTTTGACTGGCTCTATGACCTGGTGTTTGTCAAAAGCTTCCGGGGTATCGCCTGGCTATTGAAATCGGATCCATTCAACGCCTTGATCGATCTGCTGGGTACCACCTCGCGGGCAGCAGGCAGGGCACTTGCAGTGAGTGAGAACGGGTATCTGCGCTGGTATGTCGCCTCCATGGGCATTGGTGCAGTCGTGGTGCTGGCGTTAATGCTGGTGGTTTGAGGTGAGCGAAAAAAAGCAGGGTGCAGACACTTCTGTTTTTCGATGCTTGATAAATTTCCGCGGTGGCATGACTGCCGCGGATCACTAAAAGGGAACCTAACGCCGTGTTACTACCTTGGCTAATTATCCTCCCCTTCGTCGGCGGCTTGCTCTGCTGGCTGGCTGAACGCTTAGGCGTCAGAGCACCACGCTGGATAGCGTTGCTGACCATGGGGTTAACGCTGGTCCTTTCCTTGTTACTCTGGTCACAGGGAGGGTATTCATTCACTCAGGCTGCGGGCATTCCGCAGTGGCAATCGTCTTTCTCTGTTCCCTGGATCCCTGCGTTCGGCATCAGCGTTCATCTGGCGATCGATGGCCTGTCGTTGCTGATGGTCGTGCTGACCGGTCTGCTGGGGGTGATGGCCGTTCTCTGTTCCTGGAACGAAATTCAGAAGTATCAGGGGTTCTTTCATCTGAACCTGATGTGGATCCTGGGCGGGGTGATCGGCGTTTTCCTGTCCGTTGATCTGTTCCTGTTCTTCTTCTTCTGGGAACTGATGCTGGTCCCGATGTACTTTCTGATAGCCCTCTGGGGACACAAAGCCTCGGACGGTAAAACACGGATTTCGGCAGCCACCAAGTTCTTTATTTATACCCAGGCATCCGGGCTTATCATGCTGATCGCTATCCTCGGACTGGTGATGGTGCATTACCAGGCGACAGGCGTCTGGACCTTTGACTATGAACAATTGCTGCATACGCCGATGTCTTCGACGGTGCAGTACTTGCTGATGCTGGGTTTCTTTATCGCTTTTGCGGTGAAAATGCCGGTTGTCCCCTTACATGGCTGGTTGCCGGATGCGCACAGTCAGGCTCCGACCGCAGGCTCGGTTGATCTGGCCGGTATTTTGCTGAAGACCGCAGCCTATGGTCTGTTGCGCTTCAGCCTGCCGTTATTTCCGCAGGCATCCGCAGAGTTTGCTCCGATCGCCATGGGGCTGGGACTGCTGGGGATTTTCTACGGGGCCTGGATGGCGTTCTCCCAAACGGATATCAAGCGCCTGATCGCCTACAGTTCGGTTTCACATATGGGTTTTGTGATGATTGCCATCTATACCGGCAGTCAGCTGGCCTTTCAGGGCGCTGTCGTACAGATGATTGCCCATGGTCTCTCTTCTGCGGCGCTGTTTATTCTCTGTGGTCAGCTTTACGAGCGACTGCATACCCGCGATATGCGTCTGATGGGCGGATTGTGGTCGCGTATCAAATGGTTACCGGGGCTTTCACTGTTCTTTGCGGCAGCGAACCTTGGCATGCCGGGCACCGGAAACTTTGTCGGCGAATTTATGATCCTGACCGGCGGTTTCCGCACGGTACCGGCCATCATTGTGATTGCGACGTTCGGACTGGTATTTGCTTCGGTGTACTCTCTAATCATGATACAGCGGGCATATTATGGTGCGCCTCAATCCCCGGCACCGCTGCGGGGGTTGTCTGTGCGTGAGTTTACGATGATTCTGGTACTGGTGGTGCTGCTGGTTCTGTTGGGGGTTTACCCGCAACCGATTCTGGATACCTCAAATGCTGCGATGAGTAATATTCAGCACTGGTTTACCGTTTCAACTTCTATGACAAGGCCGTGATCCGCCATGACAATTACTACTGAACAATTGATTGCACTGCTCCCCCTGTTAATCACCGGATTAACCGTGGTGGTCGTGATGCTGTCTATTGCGTGGCGACGTAATCACTTTGTGAACGCTACGCTGACAGTCATTGGTCTTAATATCGCGCTGGTGTCTCTGTGGTTCAGCGGCCATAGCGGAGGAGCAGACGTTACCTCTCTGTTACGGGTGGATGGCTACTCGGTATTTTACAGTGCGCTGGTTATTCTGTCCGGGCTTGCGACCTGCACCTTCGCTTACCCCTGGCTGAAGTCTTTCAAAGACCACTGTGACGAGTTCTATCTGCTGGTCGCCATCGCCGTACTGGGGGGCATCGTACTGGCGAGTGCTGACCATCTGGCCTCACTGTTTATCGGTGTCGAGCTGCTTTCGTTGCCTCTGTTCGGTCTGGCAGGTTATGCCTTTCGCCACAAAGGCTCACTGGAAGCGGCGATCAAATATACCTTGCTGTCTGCCGCGGCTTCATCCTTCCTGCTGTTCGGTATTGCGCTGGTCTATGCCGGATGCGGGGAACTGACTTTTGCAGGACTGAGCCAAAGCATGACGGGAACAGCACTGACATCACCTCTGATGCTGACCGGATTCGGAATGATCGTGATCGGTGTCGGGTTTAAACTGTCGCTGTTTCCATTCCATCTCTGGACACCGGATGTGTATCAGGGGGCGCCGGCGCCGGTATCCGCCTTCCTTGCCACCGGCAGTAAAATCGCTATTTTCGCTGTGGTGATGCGTCTGTTCCTGGACGTTCCGGTCAGCCAGAGCGAGGGAATGCGAACGGCGCTGGCCGTTATTGCTTTCGCCTCTATTCTGGCGGGCAACCTGATGGCACTGTCCCAGAGTAATATTAAACGGATGCTCGGCTACTCCTCTATCGCTCATATGGGCTATTTGATGGTGGCGCTGACGGCGGCGGCTTCGCATGAGTTATCGATCGAAACGGCCGGGGTGTATCTGGCGGGCTATCTGTTCAGCAGCCTCGGTGCCTTCGGCGTCGTCAGCCTGATGTCGGGCGCAGGCAATGAGGACGATACCGGTTCACTCTACTCTTACCGTGGATTGTTCTGGCACCGTCCGGTGCTTGCCGGGGTGATGGCAATGATGATGCTCTCCCTGGCAGGGATCCCTGCCACGCTCGGTTTTATCGGTAAGTTTTATGTGCTGGCTTCCGGTGTGCATGCCGGTTTGTGGTGGTTAACCGCCGCCGTGGTTGCCGGAAGTGCCATCGGGCTTTTCTATTATTTGCGTGTCACCGTCAGTCTGTTCCTGAGCGCACCAGGCTTACATCATCGGGATACGACTAACAGTTGGGGATATACTGCCGGCGGTATTGTCGTTCTGATCTCGGCAGTGCTGGTGTTATTACTGGGCGTTTACCCGCAACCGTTAATCTCGCTGGTCAGGCTGGCGCAGCCCTTACTGTAACCGGCTTACTTTGCGGTAACTGATTAAAAGGCCATGGGTTCCATGGCCTTTTTTATATCCGGAGGTGCCGGATAAAATGCTATCGGTCCTGACCCCGAACCCTGACCCCGAACCCTGACCCCGAACCCGAAACCCAAACCCAAACCCAAACCCAAACCCAAACCTGACCCCGAAACCCAAACCCAAACCTGACCCCGAAACCCAAACCTGAACCTAAATTTGAACCTGAACCTGAACCTGAACCTAAACCCCTCAGCGATGAAGGATGAACAGATGAACCCGAAACCCGGATGATGATTTTTCTGGTTCCGTATTTCTTGCCTGAATCTGTACCGTTACCTGGTCTGGCGTGGGTGTTATCTTTTACCCGCCAGTGTATCTGTCTGAGGTTTTCCCGATGTCCGGTAAATTGCGGGATGTGGCTCGATGACAAGGTGGTTATCCGGGAGAGGGCCAGGGCGTGCCCCGGGCGGGTCGTTTATTTCAGGTACTGCAAACGCAGTATCTGTTGCATACGCCTTACCGCGTAACGACTCTCTGCCGGTATCGGTATCGGTATTATGTGGTCTGGCGGACAGTGCGTTAACCGGTATTTTCCGGAGCTGTGGTTTACTGCTACAGTCATCAGCAGACAGATGCGGAGCGGGACGGTTGATTACCCGGATAATGAAACCCGCCGTAAAACAGGGAAAAAACATGCAGCCAATGATCTGGAAAGATTACCACCATACTGAATTACCGGTCGCAGAGTGTTATCAGATGCTGGCATTGCGTAATCAGGTCTTTATTGTTGAGCAACAATGCCTTTATCAGGATATCGATGGCGAGGATCTGCGGGGGGATAACCGTCATTTACTCGGGGTGCGTGACGGTGTGCTGGTGGCTTATGCACGGATCCTGGTGACAGAAGAGGCTCCGCAGGAAGTCAGCATCGGGCGGGTCATTGTCGCTCCGGCGGCACGCGGGCAGGGGCTTGCTTATCTGTTGCTCGACAAACTGCTGGAAAGTTGCAGACTTCACTTTACTGCGCTGCCGGTACACTTATCCGCTCAGGCACATTTGCAGGCATTTTATGCCGGCAGGGGATTTGTGGCAGAAGGGGAGATTTATCAGGAAGACGGGATTGATCACATCATAATGAGGTTAAAAAGATAACGGAGCCCGCAGGCTCCGTCGGTGATGATCAGCCAGCGCTCATCTGGCGATCATCCACATATTTCCGCTGATCGGCTGCCGGCGGAACATACTGATACATCCAGGTTTCGCTAAGAGTCTCACCTTTCGTACGCAGGAACAGACGCATATTCACCGGTGCCGTTGAATCACTGTCCGGATACCAGTCAAACAGGATCCGGTACGCGTTCAGAGGTTCAACATACAGTATTTCAACCTGTTTAAAGGTTCCGGAGGAAACGGTGATCACCGGTTCAATACCTTTCGGGGCTGCGGCTTTCAGGTCTCCGCCCACAAAGTCGATAGCAAAGCGACGGCACCAGACTTCCGGAAAGTGTTCACCCGGTGCCCAGCCTTCAGGGAAGCCGCCGATACCTGTGCGCGTCGCACCGACACGGGCGAGAGAGCTTTCCACCGGTGGCAGGCTGCTCCAGTAGAGTTTGTACTCAAAACTGAGAGTATTGCCGGCTTTCACCGGGGTCTGCGGTTGCCAGAAACAGACAATGTTATCCAGTGTTTCGCCCGTCGTCGGGATCTCCATCAGATTGATGGCCCCTTTCCCCCATTGACCGACAGGCTCTACCCACAGGCTTGGCCGTTTGTCATACCAGCCAATAACGTCCTGGTAATCAGAGAAGTCATGATCAAGCTGTAACAGACCAAAACCACGAGGGTTTTCGTCGCTGAAGCTGTTAAAGGTCAGACGTTGCGGGTTATTCAGCGGCCGGGCAATCCATTCACCTTTACCTGTCCACATGGCCAGGCGATCTGAGTCGTGAATTTGCGGGTGATAAGTATTACACATCCGGCGATCGTTGGTACCGCAGCTGAACATACTGGTCATCGGAGCAATACCCAGTTGTTCTATATCTTTACGCGCATACAGACTGTTTTCCACGGTCATGACGACCCGGTCTTTATCGCAGTCAATGGTGAATTTGAACGCACCGGTCAGACTGGCTCCGTCCAGCAGCGCATACACTACAAAAGTGGTGTCCTGAGGTTTGGGTGTCTCAAACCAGAACGCGGTGAAGTCAGGAAATTCTTCATGGTTAGTGAAGGTATCAATGGCGACGCCACGAGCGGATAAACCGTACTGATAGGTATCATCGACCGCCCGGAAATAGCTGGCGCCGAGAAAAGAAACGATATCTCTGCGGGCCAGTTCCGGTTTTTTGAAGACACGGAATCCGGCAAAACCGAGATCGGTCTTGCCGGTCAGCTGTCCGACGTCGACATGAGCATCATTGTAATTAAACAGTTCAGGACGGAAATGTACTTCTCTGGCTTCATGTGTTGCGGAATCGACAGAGAACATCCGGATACGGCGTTTGAAGCCCATTCCGACATGGAAGAACTGCACATCCAGCTCACGATCGGGGACGTTGTTCCACAGAGAATGACTGGCATCATACTGTATGGCGTTGTAGTCCTGGGGGGTAAGGTTAGCCAGGGTTTCTGGCAACGGACCCGGCGCGCCAGCCCAGGGTTTTTTAGCCAGCGCTGAAGCCTGTTGCTTCAGCTGACTGAAATCGAATTTTCTGGCGGTACCATCAGCGATACCATCGGCCGCCCAGGCCTGGTTTGCCAGCAGTGAAGATAAACCTGTCATAGAACCAAGAGCCGAGACAGCCATCGTGCCTTTAATAAACTTTCTGCGATTCATGCCGGAAACATATCCTCTGTTGTTAAAGTGTAGAGTGGCTGTGGGAAGCGTTCTCCGGTCACTGTGCCGGTAAACGCCATTCCTATATTACGACAGAGCACCCTCGCTAAAATTCACTGTTAAGAAATTTATCAGATTAATCAGTGAAGCGATGCTTTTTCGTGATCATGGAACAGAAATTTTATTCTAATTGTCGCGGAGTGTTAGCAGAAAATTCCGGGTGAGACGTTCAGGGTGGACAGTGGGCCGGGTCTTTATGATTATTTTTGCCTGTCATTGTCAGGCCAATAGCTGAAAAGTGTCGCCGGTGGTATTTTAAGTAACAGACGCTTTTTTATTTTTCCGGTCAGAGGGTTAACATATGTCCGGCCGGTGCCCGCCCTTAATACAGGAGCTGCACGTGAAGATAGAGATGTTATCAACCGGTGATGAAGTCCTCTACGGACAGATTACAGATACTAATGCCAGCTGGCTGGCAGAAACCCTGTTTTCACAAGGACTGGTGATGACACACCGTTCCACCGTCGGGGACTCTCTGGACTCTCTGGTTGAGGAACTGACACAACGCAGCCAGGTGGCGGATATCCTGATTGTGAACGGTGGTCTGGGGCCGACCAGCGATGACTTAAGTGCCCTGGCCGCAGCGATGGCCTGTGGCGTACCACTGGAAATGAATCAGCAATGGCTGGCACATATTGAAGATTTCTTTAGTCAGCGCGGGCAGCCAATGGCGCCGCAGAATCGCAAACAGGCCGAAATTCCGCAATCGGCGGAACTGATTGATAACCGCGCAGGGACTGCCTGCGGTTTCAGCGTCATGCTCAATGGATGCCGGATATTCTTTACTCCCGGAGTCCCTTTTGAGTTTAAGATCATGGTAACCGAACAGATCCTGCCACGCCTGAAAAAACAGTTCAGCCTGCCGGAACCTCCCCTTTGTCTGCGTATGACCACCTTCGGCCGCGGTGAAAGCTCACTGGCCGCGATGCTGGAAGATTATCCGCTTCCGGATGGGGTGACTATCGGCTACCGGGCGGCCATGCCGGTGGTTGAAATCAAACTGACGGGACCGCAACGTCTGAAAGCGCCGATGGAGGCCTTATGGCAACAGATCCGCGAAGCTCTCAATGAGTGGATCCTGTTCGAAGGAACGCAAGGCCTGCCTGCGCAACTGGCGACTCTGCTTGCACAGCGCGGACTCTCTCTTGCCGTCAGTGAAATGTATACGGCCGGATTAGTATACTGGCAACTGGCCGGTGCAGCTGTCCCGCTCAGGGGAGGAGAGTTACCGGTTTCTGTACCTGAAACATTGGCTCAGCTGGGTGAGCGTGCCGCAGCACTGGCCCGGAAGTCAGGGGCTGAACTGGCACTGGTGATCGGCGGACTGGATAATGAAACGCTGGGCGTCGCATTGATGACCCCGGAAGGGATTCAGGCTGAACGATTAACCTTTAACAGTCGCCGTCATTCGCTTGCCATGCGTCAGGAACTGATCAGTACTGTGGCAATGAACAGGCTGCAACGCTGGCTACAGAGGAAATCAGCCCCGCTATCTTATAGCTGGCTGGAAGTCAGTGAACGGTTCCCCCGGACGCCGGATACTGACCCGGAGCCGGGGCAGTGATCGCCGTCCGTACAATATCCCGCCGGTTAAAGAGGGCAGGCTGACTGCCCGCCATAGTGCGGGGTATTTCACCGGGAAACACAACACGGATGGGACCGATTTTCAGGTTTCCGATCACTCTGCCGGTGAAAACTCAGCAGGAGCTGACGATCCGGGGAAAGGATGTACATGATCCGGGGAAAACATAAGACGGATGAGACCGATTTTCAGGGTTTCCGGTCACTCTGCCGGTGAAAACTCAGCAGGAGCTGACGATCCGGGGAAAGGATGTACATGATACGGGGAAAACATAAGACGGGTGGGATCTATTTTCAGGTTTCCGGTCACTCTGCCGGTGAAGACTCTGCATTGAACTGACAGGCAGGGACGCATCTATCAGACCACAACGACAGACGCCGGGGAAGCGAAACATTATCTCCGCCCCGGCGACAGAATTACAGCTCCAGCTCGATATCGCCGACCGGCTGACAGCAGCAGGGCAGGATCTCTCCCTGCTGGATAAACGCCAGCGGCTGGCTGCGATAACAGACCTGACCTTTGCACAGCTTAACCCGGCAGGAACCGCAATAACCTTCACGGCACTGATACTCCACCGCCAGCTGGTGCGCTTCGAGCGCACACAGCAGATTAGGGTGTTCACTCTCCACACATTCCAGCTGCTGGCCGGAATGGGTGAGCGTTACGGTAGCAGATTTGCCGCTCATGGTTACAGCTGGAAGTCGTTGAAATCGTCGGCCCCGACTTCAGAATCAATCTGACCTACTAAATACGAGCTGACTTCCACTTCCTGTGGGGCAACCTGGACGTTGTCGGAGACCAGCCATGAATTAATCCATGGGATCGGGTTGGAACGGGTCTGGAACGGCAGATCCAGTCCGACGGCATGCATACGAATATTAGTAATATATTCGATATACTGGCACAGAATATCTTTGTTCAGGCCGATCATTGAACCATCACGGAACAGGTATTCTGCCCACTCTTTCTCCTGGATAGCCGCCTTTTTAAACAGTTCATAACACTGTTGCTGGCATTCCGCGGCAATTTCTTTCATTTCCGGGTCATCTTCACCGCTACGCATCAGGTTCAGCATATGCTGGGTACCGGTCAGATGCAGTGCTTCATCGCGGGCAATCAGACGGATGATTTTGGCATTACCTTCCATCAGCTCACGTTCAGCAAAGGCAAATGAGCAGGCGAAGCTGACATAAAAGCGGATAGCTTCCAGCGCGTTGACGCTCATCAGACACAGGTAGAGTTGCTTTTTCAGGTTACGCAGGCTGACCACAACCTCTTTACCCGCCACCTGATGAGTTCCTTCACCCAGTAAGTGCCAGTAATTGGTCATCTGGATCAGGTCATCATAGTAACCGGTGATGTCTTCCGCACGTTTCAGGATCTGTTCGTTGGTGACGATATCGTCGAACACCAGCGCCGGATCATTAACGATATTACGGATGATATGGGTGTAAGAGCGGGAGTGGATCGTCTCTGAAAATGACCAGGTTTCAATCCAGGTTTCCAGTTCCGGAATCGACACCAGCGGCAGTAAGGCCACGTTCGGGCTACGTCCCTGGATAGAATCCAGCAAGGTCTGATATTTCAGGTTGCTGATAAAAATGTGTTTTTCGTGTTCCGGCAACGACTGATAGTCGATTCGATCACGGGCAACATCCACTTCTTCAGGACGCCAGAAAAAGGACAGTTGCTTTTCGATCAGTTTTTCAAAAATATCATATTTTTGCTGGTCATAACGGGCAACGTTGACCGACTGACCGAAAAACATCGGTTCTTTTAACTGATCGTTTTTGTTTTGTGAAAATGTAGTGTAGGCCATCAGGAAACATCCGATTCATACAGGCTGACGTTTCAGCGGTTAACTAAAGCCAGGGGCAAACAGCAAGCCCCTGGCGGAAAGGGTTAAATCTTGCAGGCGCCGCCTTCACAACCATCGTCGGCGGGCGCAAGATCGTCCTGAGAATCCTCTGCACCATCACGGGTGTTCTGGTAATAGAGGGTTTTTACGCCAAATTTATAAGCGGTCAGCAGGTCTTTCAGCAGCTGCTTCATCGGCACCTTACCGTTAGGGAAACGGGTAGGGTCGTAGTTGGTATTTGCAGAGATCGACTGGTCGACAAATTTCTGCATCAGCCCGACCAGTTGCAGGTAACCGTCATTCGAAGGCATATCCCACAGCAGTTCGTACTGATCTTTCAACGCATCATAATCCGGAACGACCTGACGCAGGATCCCGTCTTTCGAGGCCTTGATACTGACATGACCACGAGGAGGTTCAATGCCATTAGTCGCGTTTGAAATCTGTGAAGATGTCTCAGAAGGCATCAGGGCAGATAACGTCGAGTTACGCAGACCGTGTTCTTTAATCGAGGATCTCAGTGCTTCCCAGTCCAGGTGCAGTGGTTCATCACTGATCCCATCCAGATCCGCTTTATAGGTATCAATCGGTAGTACGCCGGCGGCATAGGTGGTTTCGCTGAACCACGGGCAGGCGCCTTGCTCTTTCGCCAGTTCGTTCGAGGCTTTCAACAGATAGTACTGGATCGCTTCAAACGTTTTATGAGTCAGGTTATTGGCACTGCCATCAGAATAGCGTTTACCGTGTTTCGCCAGGTAGTAGGCAAAGTTAATCACACCGATACCCAGGGTACGGCGTCCCATGGCACCACGCTCGGCGGCAGGGATAGGGTAATCCTGATAATCCAGCAGGGCATCGAGTGCCCGTACCGCCAGAACGGAAAGTTCTTCCAGTTCACTGAGGTCGCTGATAGCCCCCAGGTTAAAGGCTGACAAGGTACAGAGCGCGATTTCACCGTTTTCGTCATTGACGTCGTTTAACGGACGGGTCGGCAGGGCAATTTCCAGGCACAGGTTAGACTGACGCACTGGCGCGATAGCCGGGTCAAACGGGCTGTGGGTATTACAATGGTCGACGTTCTGGATGTAGATACGTCCGGTCGAAGCACGTTCCTGCATCATCAGTGAGAACAGTTCCACCGCTTTAATACGCTGTTTACGGATGCTGCTGTCCTGCTCGTACTGCGTATACAGACGTTCAAATTCCGCCTGATCAGCAAAGAAGGCATCGTACAGACCAGGGACATCCGACGGGCTGAACAGGGTGATATCTTCACCTTTCAGCAGGCGCTGATACATGAGTTTGTTCAGCTGAACGCCATAGTCCATATGACGGACACGGTTACCCTCAACACCACGGTTATTCTTCAGGACCAGCAGGCTTTCAACTTCCAGATGCCATAACGGGTAGAAGAGTGTCGCTGCACCGCCACGCACACCGCCCTGAGAACAGGATTTTACGGCGGTCTGGAAATGCTTGTAGAACGGGATACATCCGGTATGGAAAGCTTCGCCACCACGGATCGGGCTGCCCAGTGCACGAATACGGCCCGCGTTAATACCGATACCGGCGCGCTGTGACACATATTTGACAATGGCACTGGAGGTGGCATTGATGGAATCCAGGCTGTCACCGCACTCAATCAGTACACAGGAGCTGAACTGACGGGTAGGGGTACGCACACCCGCCATGATAGGTGTCGGCAGAGAAATCTTGAAGGTGGAAACCGCATCATAGAAGCGCTTGATGTAGTCAAGACGCGTATCACGCGGATAGGCAGAAAACAGACACGCTGCAACCAGCATATAAAGGAACTGGGCGCTTTCATAGATGTCACCGTTAACACGGTTCTGAACCAGATACTTTCCTTCCAGCTGTTTAACCGCGGCATAAGAGAAGTTCATATCCCGCCAGTGATCGATAAAGCCGTCCATCAGGGCAAACTCTTCTTCACTATAATCTTCCAGCAGGTGAGCGTCGTATTTCCCGCGTTCGACCATTGACCGGACATGGGTCAGTAAGGCCGGTGGCTCAAACTGGCCGTAAGCCTTTTTACGCAGATGGAAAATAGCCAGCCGGGCAGCCAGATACTGGTAATCCGGTGCTTCACGCGAAATCAAGTCTGCTGCAGCTTTGATGATGGTTTCATGAATGTCGGAGGTTTTGATTCCGTCATAAAACTGGATGTGGGAGCGCAGCTCGACCTGAGAGACCGAGACATTCTGAAGACCTTCCGCTGCCCAATCGAGTACCCGGTGTATTTTATCGAGGTTGATTCGTTCCTGGCTTCCATCGCGTTTCGTGACGAGCAGACTTTGATTCATGTCGCGTTTACCTATCTATGCATGAGTATCAGTGAGTTATATATTTCGGGCACTTATGCACAGATTCTTCTTTGTGAATAAAACTGTGGATAAGCACTACATGTAGGGGGTGTTCAGAAAATATATAACAAGATAGGGTTTATTTTAGTGAGATCCTGCGACTTAACAAGCGAAAAAAATGATAGTAAAACGGGTTGTATTTTTCTGATTTTTTCGAAGCCCGCATGGTTCAAGGCATAAGATGATGTCAACGTTTTAGAGAAAAAATTTCTTTTTGCGATCGGTCGCCGGTTTTTCGTTCACAGCAGGGGTGCCGGGGAAAGTCCTGCTGTATAGCAGGGTGAAAAAAGAGACTAAAACCGGATTATTTTCCGGCAGGAAAATTTTGTCGGCCTGCCGGAAAAAATAAAAGTATAACACTCCACAGAAAAGGCAGGGTTATACCGGGCGGCTCGTATGGACCATATAATTGACATCAACGCCGTGGCCAAGGCGGAACCTGTTGGTCAGCGGATTATAATGAAGACCCGTCATCCCTTCTTCGCGCAGTGACGTTTCATCGACCCAGTTAAGTAATTCGGCCGGACGAATGAATTTTTTCACATCATGGGTACCGCGCGGCACCATACGTAACACATATTCCGCTCCAAATACGGCCATCAGCCAGGCCTTAGGGTTACGGTTAATGGTTGAGAAAAACACCTGGCCGCCCGGCTTAACCAGTTTTGCACAGGCATGGATAACAGACTGCGGGTCCGGAACGTGTTCCAGCATCTCCATGCAGGTCACCACATCGTACTGCCCGGCAAACTCCGCGGCATGTTCTTCAACGGTTTGCTGAACATAGTGGACGGTCACCCCGGTTTCCAGGGCATGCAGCCGGGCAACTTCTAACGGTTCGGCCCCCATGTCCAGCCCGGTGACATTGGCACCTTCGCGGGCCATGCTTTCGGCAAGAATGCCGCCGCCGCAACCGACATCCAGAACTTTTTTACCAAACAGGCCCTGGCTGTTCTGACTGATATAGCCCAGTCGCAGCGGGTTAATACGGTGCAGAGGTTTGAACTCACCTTCCAAATCCCACCAGCGGGAAGCGACGGCTTCAAATTTCGCAATTTCCTGGTGGTCGACATTCTGTGGTTTTTCCTGAGAAGGCATATTCATATCACTACTCCTGACAAAATTTTCCCGAGTATAAACGCTTACAGCGCTTGCGGCATCCCCCGTCTGCGCCCCGGGGTAACTAATATGACGCTGACGTTCACCGCAGGGCTGGTTTGTGATATGATTTGCGGCCTTAACAGTCGGCAATATCTAGAGGGATATCGGCTCCATGAGCGACTTAGCAAGAGAAATCACACCGGTTAATATCGAGGAAGAATTAAAAAATTCTTATCTTGATTATGCCATGTCGGTCATCGTTGGCCGTGCATTACCTGACGTCCGCGACGGACTTAAGCCTGTACACCGTCGTGTACTGTTCGCCATGAGCGAACTGGGTAATGACTGGAATAAAGCCTACAAAAAATCTGCCCGTGTTGTCGGGGATGTGATAGGTAAATATCACCCGCACGGTGATTCCGCCGTTTATGACACCATTGTCCGTATGGCTCAGCCTTTCTCACTGCGCTATATGCTGGTGGACGGGCAGGGTAACTTTGGTTCTATCGATGGCGACTCCGCAGCCGCCATGCGTTATACCGAAGTCCGTATGGCGAAAATTGCCCATGAACTGCTGGCAGACCTGGACAAAGAAACCGTTGATTTTGTACCTAACTATGATGGTACAGAACAGATCCCTGAAGTTCTGCCGACGAAAGTGCCTAATTTGCTGGTTAACGGTTCCTCCGGGATTGCGGTGGGGATGGCAACCAACATTCCTCCGCATAACCTGAATGAAGTGATTAACGGTTGTCTGGCCTATATTGATGATAATGAGATCACCGTTGAAGGCCTGATGGAACACATTCCGGGCCCGGACTTCCCGACGGCAGCTATCATCAATGGCCGTCGCGGTATCGAAGAGGCCTACCGCACCGGACGTGGCAAAATTTATATCCGCGGGCGGGGACAAGTCGAAACTGACGCCAAAACCGGCCGCGAAACGATTATCGTGCACGAAATCCCTTATCAGGTGAACAAAGCCCGCCTGATTGAAAAGATCGCAGAACTGGTTAAAGAGAAGCGAATCGAAGGGATCAGCGCGCTGCGTGACGAATCGGATAAAGACGGTATGCGTATCGTCATTGAGATTAAGCGTGATGCCGTCGGTGAAGTGGTATTAAACAACCTCTATTCACTGACGCAGTTACAGGTGTCTTTCGGTATCAATATGGTTGCTCTGCACCAGGGCCAGCCAAAAATTATGCCGCTGAAAGATATCCTGGAAGCCTTCGTGCGTCACCGCCGTGAGGTGGTGACCCGCCGGACCATCTTTGAGCTTCGCAAAGCCCGTGACCGTGCCCATATCCTGGAAGGTCTGGCGGTAGCACTGGCAAATATTGACCCGATTATCGAGTTAATTCGTCGTGCACCTTCGCCGGCAGAAGCCAAAGCTGGCCTGGTATCCACTCCGTGGCAACTGGGTAACGTCGCAGCAATGCTTGAAAAAGCCGGAGATGATGCTGCACGTCCGGAATGGCTGGCACCGGAATTCGGTATCCGTGACGGTGCGTACTACCTGACCGAACAGCAGGCGCAAGCGATTCTGGACCTCCGTCTGCAGAAGCTGACCGGAATGGAACACGAGAAACTGCTGGATGAATACAAGCAGCTGCTGGACGAAATTGCCGCACTGATCTTTATTCTGCAGGACTCTGACCGTCTGATGGAAGTGATCCGTGAAGAACTGATGGCTGTCCGTGAACAATTTGGTGATAAGCGTCGTACCGAAATCACGGCAAACAGCGCGGATATTAATCTCGAAGACCTGATTAATCAGGAAGATGTGGTGGTTACGCTTTCACATCAGGGCTATGTGAAATATCAGCCTCTGACCGATTATGAAGCGCAGCGTCGTGGCGGTAAGGGCAAATCAGCGGCAAGGATCAAAGAAGAAGACTTTATTGATCGCCTGCTGGTCGCCAATACCCATGACACCATCCTCTGTTTCTCAAGCCGTGGTCGCCTCTACTGGATGAAAGTTTACCAGTTACCGGAAGCCAGCCGCGGGGCCCGTGGCCGGCCGATCGTTAACCTGCTGCCACTGGAAGCGAACGAGCGTATTACTGCCATTCTGCCGGTACGTGAGTACTCAGAAGGACTGAACATCTTTATGGCGACCGCCAGCGGCACCGTGAAGAAAACCGCGCTCACCGAATTCAGCCGTCCGCGTAGCGCCGGGATCATCGCCGTCAACCTGCGTGATGACGATGAATTGATCGGTGTGGCACTGACTGACGGTAATGATGAAGCGATGCTGTTCTCGGCGGCCGGTAAGGTCGTCCGCTTCTCGGAACAGGCCGTCAGACCGATGGGCCGTACAGCGTCAGGTGTTCGTGGTATCCGGCTGGCCGAAAATGACCGGGTGGTATCACTGATCATTCCTCGTGAAGAGGGCGCGATCCTGACAGTGACGCAGAACGGTTACGGTAAACGTACTGCCAACAGTGAGTACCCGACCAAGTCCCGTGCGACTCAGGGGGTTATCTCTATCAAGGTGACAGAGCGTAACGGTCCGGTGATCGGAGCGGTACAGGTGGTCGACAGTGATCAGATTATGATGATCACCGATGCCGGGACTCTGGTACGTACCCGTGTTTCTGAAGTCAGTGTGGTTGGCCGTAATACTCAGGGTGTCATCCTTATCCGTACGGCGGAAGATGAAAATGTCGTGGGTCTGCAACGTGTTGCTGAACCGGTCGAAGAAGATGAACTGGATGCGATCGACGGTACGGTCGCGGAAGGGGAAGACGAGATCGTTCAGGAAGCCGAACCGGATGACGATGCGGCACCGGAAGACCAGCAATAAGTCCGGCCTTCAGGTTACTCCGGAGAGACACCGCTTAGCGGTGTCTCTTTTTTTTACCCATTCTCCACCGCTGACAATCACGACAACACGGCCCGGGTTGTGATAATCTTACTCCCTTCAGGGATGACTTTGGCGTTACAGTGATGACGTGCAGGGCACCTTTCCGTCATTGAATTATTCCAGGCTTACTGCAGTGAGTATCCTTTGAAATATCTCGTCTCTTTTCGTACCACATTACGTGTTTCCCGTTATCTTTTCCGGGTTCTGGCGCTGTTGCTCTGGTTACTCGGCGGGCTGCTGAGTGCCTTTTATTTGCTTAATGTGTTACATGAGAAAGAGTCCGATATCCGGGAACAACTGTCCGGCAATTTCAGCCAGGCGGCATGGTATGTTGCGCATACTAATGAAGCGATGCGCGAACTTAAGTACATTACCGAAGGCCAGCTTAATGAGACGCCTGACGGGAATACCTTCACTCTCAGTAGCGGGAATAAAGACTTCTCGCCTCAGTACTCCCCGTTGTTCAGTGATGATGATTGCAGCACGACCAGTGCTTCCTGGCGCTCGACCTTATCCATGATGGGGGGATTTATTCATTACTGGGAAAGCCAGTATGTTTCTTCGTATGAGATGAGCCGGATTTTTCTGCTGAATAATGGCAGCAATTGTCTGGCAACCTTCTCTTTCGGTAACAGTGATGTCAGCGGGGATTACAGCAACCGCTCGCTGCAGGAAAATGTATTACGCTTTCATAACAGTAGCCTCAATGAGCAGCGCAATCCTGTGTACTGGATCACCGCCGGCAACCAGCCGGGGGTCGGGGCGTTTTATATGATGATGCCGGTGTATACCGGAAATCAGCCGGTAGCGCTGTTGAGCTTTGAGCAAAATCTCCGTCTGGATGAACTGACGACGCCGGGCAGTATTCCTGTCGTGACGTCGATTATTAACAGCGATAACCAACTGCTGCTGTCCACGGATAAAGACGCGACCAGCAGTAGCTTCGAATGGCTGCCGGACGATAAACTCTGGTTCGGCTACAGCGAAGGGTACCGTCAGTTGATCCTCAAGCGGTCGCTGACGTCCAGTCCGTTCAGTATTGTCTATTCATTGTCGACCGGATTGCTGTTTAACCAGATGAAGCTGATGATCATCAATGCGGTGTTACTTAATATCTTCAGTGCATTATTACTGATGGTGCTGGCGATGATTTTTGAGCGGCGCATGCTCTATCCGGCGGAGGAGAATGCTATTCGTCTGGAAGAACATGAGCAATTTAACCGCAAGATTGTCGCTTCGGCGCCGGTCGGTATCTGTATTTTGCGCACCAGTGATGGCAGCAACGTCCTGAGTAATGAACTTGCCCATAACTACCTGAGCCTGCTGACCGCAGAGGATAAAGTGCGGCTGACGGATATTATCAGTGGTCAGCAGGTTAATTTTGTCGATGTGCTGACCGGCTCGAATACCAACCTGCAAATCAGTTTTGTTCACAGCCGTTACCGTAATGAAGATGTGGCGATTTGCGTACTGGTGGATGTCAGCGCCAGGATCAAGATGGAGCAGTCGCTGCAGGAAGTGGCCGATGCCGCAGAACAGGCCAGCCAGTCAAAATCGATGTTCCTGGCCACGGTCAGTCATGAGTTACGCACCCCGCTGTATGGCATTATCGGCAACCTGGACTTACTGAAGACCCGTGAACTGCCAAGAAATACGGAAGCGCTGGTCAGTGCCATGAATAACTCTTCAGACCTGTTGCTGAAAATTATTAACGATATTCTCGATTTCTCGAAGATTGAGTCTGAACAGCTGAAAACCGAACCTTGTCTGTTCTCACCGCACGAGATGGTCGGGCATATCATTTCTAACTATCTGTCGCTGGTCGTAAAAAAGCGGCTGACCCTCTATTGTATGATCGAGCATGACGTACCGACCTCTCTGTTTGCAGACCCGATGCGGCTGCAACAGGTTGTCTCGAATCTGCTGAGTAATGCGATAAAATTCACTCATACAGGCTGCATTATCCTGCATCTGTATCAGCATGAGGGATACCTGGCTTTCCGGCTGCGTGATACCGGGGTCGGTATTCCGACACGCGATGTATTACGGTTATTTGATCCGTTCTTTCAGGTCGGGACGGGCGTACAGCGGAACTTTCAGGGAACCGGGCTGGGGCTGGCCATCTGCGAAAAACTGGTCAGTATGATGGATGGCGATATTGCGGTGGAATCTGAACCGGGGATGGGCAGCCAGTTTACGGTACGCATTCCTGTCTATCAGGGCCAGTGGCAGCCCGCAGCCACGGATCTCTCCGGCCGGCGGGTCTGTATTGATCTGAAAAATCCCCTGTATGCCGATTATCTCAGCCGGAATCTGCAGGCACTTTCGGTCATCGTCAGCCGGGATCGGACACAACTGACCCCACAGGATATTTACATTACCGACGGTGATGACGTCAGCGGACTGGTATGCCGGGCGCGGATCTGCTTCAGCAGTGAACACACCGGATTCCCGATGGAAATTCAGCCAGGTACCTGGGTTACGACGACGTCTATGCCCCATGAGTTACCGGATCTGCTGCGGCGCATTTTCCGTCCGGCCATTGAGAACAAATATCCGGCCATAGCGCCGGAAGATAAACCGCAAGCCGCGTGCCACGATGATATTCTGATTCTGGTGGTTGACGATCATCCTATCAACCGGATGCTTCTATCCGGTCAGTTACACACCATCGGTTATCAGGTTAAAACAGCCCAGGATGGCGTGGATGCATTAAATGTCCTGCAGCGAATTGACGCGGATATCATCCTGACGGATGTGAATATGCCGAATATGGACGGCTATCTCCTTACCCGGACGTTACGTGAGTCCGGCTGGACTCGTCCGGTGATTGGCGTTACGGCGAATGCGCTGGCCGATGAGAAACAAAATTGTCTGGAAGCCGGTATGGACGCCTGTCTCTCCAAACCCGTGACTCTGCAGGAACTTGGGTCTACGCTGGCAGCGTATGTGGAACGCATCCGGCGGGAACGGGTATCGGCAGACTAAGCCAGCGCTGTGCGCGTGCGACAGCAGCAGATTATCGCAGAAACTGCGCGCGGCGTTGGCCGGGCAGGCTGTCAGCGGTATCCATGCTTAGCGGAAGAGTAAGACAGGATCCGGTGGATAGGGTGATGTTATCCGTCCGGAGCCCTGCCACGATAGCAGGGCACCGGATACCGGTTATTCTTTAGGCAAGCTGCTGCTCACCGAAGAAAGGTAGTTCAGCAGGGCAATATCGTTGTCGACACCCAGCTTCATCATGGCAGATTTTTTCTGACTACTGATGGTTTTGATGCTGCGGTTTAGTTTACGGGCGATCTCGGTCACCAGGAAACCTTCGGCAAACAGGCGCAATACTTCACTCTCTTTCGGGGACAGACGTTTGTCACCGTAACCGCCGGCACTGATTTTTTCCAGTAATTTAGCCACTGACTCAGGGGTGTATTTCTTCCCTTTCTGCAGGGCGGCCAGTGCCTTAGGCAGGTCCGTCGGTGCACCCTGTTTCAGTACAATCCCTTCAATATCCAGGTCCAGTACCGAGCTCAGGATGGCAGGGTTATTATTCATCGTCAGGACGATGATAGCCAAATCAGGGTAATGACGTTTGATATATTTGATCAGCGTGATCCCGTCGCCGTACTTATCGCCAGGCATCGACAGGTCGGTGATCAGTACATTGGCTTCGAGCTTAGACAGGCTATTGATCAGTGCTGTGGAGTCTTCAAACTCACCGACGACATTAACCCACTCGATCTGTTCGAGTGATTTACGGATCCCGAACAAGACTATCGGGTGATCATCGGCAATAATTACGTTTAAGTTATTCATCTTTTTATTTACCTTGCTGCAATAGTTTGTTGACGTAGTCGTCAATGTCCCTGGCAGCTTCTTTAATGTTTAAATCATCGCACTTTTCAATGAAAAGCTCTAACTGCTCACACTGTGCTTTTCCGGCCTCGAGACCCAGCATCGCGAAAACGCCTTTAAGCCGGTGTGCTGTCAGAGCGAGTGCGGCATAATCTTTATCAGCAAGTTCAAGAGATAATTTAGTGACGTCATCGGGTACAGTATCCTTAAATATCTGAAAATATCCGGGTTCCTCTAACACTGAATTCCCGGTAGTTTCAGGAGCATCCTCCATCTCATCCTCGGTCAGTTGTTTTTCAATCAATGAAAGCAGAGCTTCCAGAAATGCCTGATTCAGATTGTAATTCGCACGGTACTGCTGCGGGGTAATGGCTGAATATCCTGGCTCCGTCCCCGTAATCAGCACTGCCCATCCCGAGAGCCTGGCCGGCACATCAGTGATCAGGAAGTCATAGTCCTGGACTGAAACCCGCTCGTCGGCAATCACACATTTTGCCCCCCAGTACTCCAGCTGACGGCTAACGATTTTATAGATATCATCAACCACCACATCGACCAATACTGTAATTCCGTCCAGTATTTTCTCATCCTGCTCCGTCTCCTGTGCCTGTACCGGCAATGAGAGAGTGACACTGTAATGGGTGCCCAGATCTGTCTTAGAGACCATATCCAGCTTTCCGTTCAATGCCTGACAGAACTGACGACAGAAAAACAGGTCCATGCTGTTCGACTTTTCGTCGTTCAGTGTGCTGACATCGCCGCTGAACGGAAAATGTGCGTTCTCAAGCTCTGTCTTATTCAGACCCTGACCAGTATCTACAATATTTACCATTAGTCGATCAGTTTGTTCCGGGCTTGCACTGATTCGGACAGAAATTTTGCCCCAGCGGGTGGTTCCGAAGGAATACCACAGCAATGTCATCAGGATTTTTCTGACAATGCTGCTGTCACCGCGCCGAATCTCATCAGCGGGGCGAAGATTATTCACAATAATGTCCAGGCCACGCGGGTTCAACGCAGGGAGGAGTTCGGTCACGATTTCATCCAGCATTTTCTGCAGGCTGAACGGCTGTTCATCTGCGGACCAGCGATGATTTTCCAGCTCATTGAGCAGAATAATATTGTCCGTGAGACGTAACAGGTGGTCACTGTAATCAGCCAGCGGCTGCCAGTCAGCAAGGGCGACAGAGTCCTGCAGTTCAGAAAGATGGTGGCGCAGACGTGTCACCGGCTGACGGAACGTGCGGCCGATATTTTCCAGCAACTGGCGACGGATAAGATGATTTTTATCCAGCACCTTCTGTGCATGCTGTAGTTTTTTATTAATCAGAATTTCGCGATCCTGATTACTGATAATAAAGAAACGATATTGAGGCGAGCAGCGGCTCTGCTGATGCCTGACTTCATAGACTTCATTATTAATCGTTACCTGCAGCACACCCTGAACATTTTCTGACAACGAGACTATCTTCTGCAGATTCAGGTGCGGGATCAGTTGGGCAGCTTTCTCGTTACTGACGACCTCACGATGCGCATTAAAATCATAGATAACAAAGCCAACCGGCAGGCTATCGACCATCTCTTTGTTCAGGATGCGCAGCAACTCCAGTTCGGGATTACTGTTATCTTCCTGTGGTGTCTGATAACGCCGTAGCAGAAAGCTGGCGGTCAGAGACAGTACAAGCAACAGCAGGCATAAACAAAGGGTCAGGGCAAACTCGTGAATCGCCTGATTGACCAGCATCAGAATTGAAACCTGATACGAGATCAGCATTGATGATGAAGAAAGCGGTGCCAGCAATTCAACCGATGCAGTTGCCAGATTCACTCTGTCTGCTGTGGGCATATCCGGACTGCCGGAGTCGGTATCATGAAACATCATCCGGTCCGGCCTGAGATTGCCGGTTAGTAAATCGTTAATGGGCAGATCAAAGGCCAGCACCGTGGCCAGATGGCCTGGCTGGTTAAACGTCGTTCTCAACGTAAAATAGTAGTCATCGCTGTCTGCTGTGTGGCGTAACTCAGAGAAACTTTCACGTTCATCCAGGGTATTGGCTTGCTGAAGCATTTCAGCTCTGCGGGTCGAGACCAGTCCGGTAATACTTTCACCGTTATAGCGGACCATCATATCTTTCAGAGGCAGAGTCGAGACCATCGTCATACTGTTATCCTGGCCATTCAGGTAGTACATGGACCAGACATTCTTTTTGATGCCCCACAGGGTATTCAGGAAGTCAGAAATATTATCGGCGGTTGCCAGTGTATTGCTGCCATGAGAACCAAAGATCAGCGCCTGCGTCTTGCCCTGTTCAGTTACCGGGGCATAAATGTCCGGCCGCAGACGGATCTCCTGCAAGCCGCTGGAGGAAGTGTCGTCATCATCGCTGTCCGCCGTGCTGTTCTGATTCTGATAGATCTGCCAGGTAGCAAACCGGTAGGTATCGACACGTAATTGCAGGGACCGCGAGAAATTGCCCAGCAGGGCCTGCTGATGGTGTAACTGGGCCCCCAGACTGTCATAAATGATGCTCAGGAAAATAACGACCACGATGATGTTGAACAACATCATGAGCTTGAACAGCGGTCTTGAGAGCAACTGGCTATTTTTTCCGGGCATAACGATCTGAACCTGAGGTCAAAGAGAACTTACAAACGAAGAGGGATCCACACAGTCAGGCTGTGTACCACCAGCCATTATCCGGGCCGTATTTTCACCGCCGGGCGTCACTGCTTTCCTGGCAGAAGACAGTTTAACCGGCTAAAAGTATCGTCAAAAAATGCGGAAGTAAAGGCAGAGTGAGAAATAAACCCCCGCTTAACCCGTCGTGTGGCGAACGTCTTGCAGAGAAATGTCCCGCCGGACATATTTTTGTTATTTCAAGGCCAGGGCGGGGATCTGATTTACCCTTCAGTAATAAAATAACTGTTTATATTTAGCCGAATCCTTTCAGTCGCTACTGTCCCGGAGGATGTTTTTGTTAATTCCTGTTTATAGATAATTTTTATTTCACTGATGAAATGAAGGGCGCGAAGATAACAGACTCTGTTTATGAAGGCGTGATGGCCAGGGATGGCAGGGCAACAGGGGAAATATTAAAAAAAACCGGGCTCGTGGCCCGGTGGGAATTATAAAATACTCATTCGGGGGAATGAAGATAATAATGAAATAAATGATGATAGCAGAGCCAAGTATATCTCTCCGCCTTACACTTTATTTACCTTTCAGTGCGGTAAAGTTTAACCTTTTGAGTTTTGTGAACCCTTACAAATTTCTTTTGCAATAAGTGCCTTATTGATTGGGTATCGTGATTTTTAGTTGATTTGACCAATAGTGCGGATTAAAAGAGAATAATGAAATTAAGAAAGTTCCCGGTAGAAATACTTTGTCGTTAATTTCAAAGAAATTGAAACTATTTAGGCTGTTTAGTATCATTTCGTTGATAGAAAGGCAGCTTTCCTGATTTAACATGACGTTACGTGTAGTTTTTGACATTTTTATACATTGACCTGAGCCGTCGCTGACGCCTGAAGGTCCCTTTGAGGGTGATAACATGAAATTAAGCGTTCTTTCATTACTGGTTCCTGTACTTCTTGCTGCGGGCTCCGCCAGTGCCGCTGAAATTTACAATAAAGACGGTAACCAGTTAGATCTGTACGGTAAAGTGGATGGCCTGCACTATTTTTCCGGTAATAACGGTCAGGACGGCGACCAGTCGTACGTGCGTTTAGGCTTTAAGGGTGCCACGCAAATCTCTGATCAGTTATCCGGCTATGGCCAGTGGGAATATCAGATGGCTGCGAATAACGCCGAATCTCAAGGTGCTGCAGATAATTTTACCCGTGTCGGCTTTGCCGGGTTGAAATTCGATAACGACGGCTCCTTAGATTATGGTCGTAATTATGGCGTTATTTACGACGTATCCGGCTGGACCGATGTGTTACCTGAGTTTGGCGGAGACACGTACGGTGCCGATAACTTTATGTTCCAGCGCTCCAGTGGATTATTAACCTATCGTAATACGGATTTCTGGGGCCTGATTAACGGTCTGAATGTGGCTGTCCAGTATCAGGGTAAAAACGGCAGTGCGACCGAAACCGCAAATGGTCGTGATGTCTTAGGCCAGAACGGTGATGGCTGGGGTATGAGCGCGACCTATGATCTGGGTCAGGGTGTATCACTGGGTGGTGCGATGTTCTCATCTAACCGTACCGACGAGCAGAATAACTACTCCGTTGATGGCAACCATATTCTGGGTAACGGCGACAAAGCTCAGGCGTATACCGGTGGCGTAAAATATGATGCCAACAATGTCTATCTGGCGGCTATGTACACCCGTTCTTATAACGCAACCCGTTTCGGTTCCAGCAGCTCCACCGCGTATGGTTATGCGAATAAGGCGGATAACTGGGAATTAGTGGCACAGTATCAGTTTGACTTTGGTCTGCGTCCGTCGCTGGCTTATGTGACTTCACGCGGCAGTGATATCGGTAAATACGGTTCACAGGATCTGAAAAAATACATTGATGTCGGTACTACATATTACTTTAATAAAAATATGTCGACCTATGTTGACTATCAGATTAATCTGATGAAAGACAACGACTTCACCGATAGCGCGGGTATCAATACCGATAATATCGTTGGTGTGGGTCTGGTCTACCAGTTCTGATCGACGGCGGGGAATAACGTGATGTTATTCCCCGCATAATTTCCGGCAAAAATACCCGCAGAACGCCTCACTGGCGTTCTTCAGCCTTTGAACGGCAGGCGTGATCCGTGGCTCCTGCAAACAGCTCCTGAGAGTTTCCCCCCGAATAGTTACCTTCCAGCGCGGCTCCTGCCTGAGTGAGTACGCCGGAGGCGACCCATTCTGCCCATAACGCTTTTATCTTACGGGTGAACACCGGATTCATTTTCATCTGCACCTCCGCTCATTAACACCGGACCTGCAATCGACGCTGCAATAACTATGCCAGCGCGTAGCACGGATATTCACGGGCAGCGCCGTCAGTTTTGCTAATATACTGCCTCTGTATGGTGCAGTGAGCCCCTGTCGGTGGCGCAAAGACGGGCAGAGGCGAACACGCTGCACACCTGTTTATTTATTTCGGGTAATCATTGATGAAAGCATTTTCAGGTGCGGGCTTACTGTTCGCAGCAGCCCTGACCCTCGCCGGTTGTGATAATTCACCGGCAGTGTCGGCACAAAACAGCGTCCTGTCAGGTAAGACGATGGGGACCGTCTGGCGTGTTACGGTTGCCGGGGTGCCGGCGACCCGGTTGCCACAGTTGCAGGAGGCCATCAGCCGCCAGCTCAGTCAGGACGATCAGGAGCTTTCTACCTGGAAGCCGGACTCTGCGTTATCCCGTTTTAATCAGTACCGGGGAACGGCACCGTGGCCGGTCAGTGAAGGGATGGCAGATATTGTGACAATGGCCCTGCGCATCGGACAAAAAACCGACGGCGCCATGGATATTACCGTCGGGCCGCTGGTGAACCTGTGGGGGTTTGGTCCGGTTGCCGCCCCCGAACACACCCCGGACCCGCAAGCCATAGAGAGTGCTAAGGCTCTCACCGGGCTGCAACACCTGAAAGTGATCCAGACTTCACAGGGGCAGGCCTTGCAGAAAGATCTGCCGGGATTGTATGTTGACCTGTCGACCATGGGGGAAGGGTACGCGACCGATCATCTGGCCCGGCTGATGGAATCTGAAGGTGTTACCAATTACCTGGTCTCGGTGGGAGGCGCCTTGCTGTCACGGGGCCAGAGTGCCGGAGGACGTCCGTGGCGTGTAGCTATCCAGCAACCGACAGACCAGGAGGATGTGGCGCAGGCCGTGGTCGATCTTCAGGGACATGGGATCAGTACGTCCGGAGATTACCGCAATTACTATGAACTGGACGGTAAACGTATCTCCCATATTATCGATCCGGTGACCGGCCGGCCGATTGAGCATAAACTGGCCTCAGCCACCGTTATCGCCACTACGGCGATGGAAGCCGATGGCTGGGACACCGGGCTGATGGTACTTGGCACGGAAAAAGCGAAGGCACTGGCCATCAAACAGCACCTGGCCGTTTTTCTGATTATCCGTGAAGGGAACAAATTTGTGACCTGGAGCTCACCCTTATTTAAATCTTTCCTGGTTTCACAGGATCATTAACCGGGAGATGTGACCTGATGCTGGATCTGTTTGAAGGTGAAGCGCCCTGGCAGGAGGTGCTGGCAGAAGATGCAGTGATCCTGCGCCGTTATGCCAGAGAGGACGATCAATGGTTATTTCGCCACATTATGCAGGTGGCTTCGTTACGTCCGTTTCAGCATCGGATCACTCCGGGCGGGTTCCGGATGTCGGTGGCCATGACTCACTGCGGTTCACGCGGCGGTTATCCGGAAAACCCGCCGGTGCCGCCGGTCAGTCTTCCGGCAGAACTGCAGCAGTTTGCTGTCAGAACTGCCGGCAGCGCCGGCTTCAGCGGCTTTTTACCGGACTCATGTCTGATGAACCGGTATGCCCCTGGCAGTAAACTCACGCTGCATCAGGATAAAGATGAAAAAGATTTACGTCAGCCTATCGTCTCTGTGTCTCTCGGATTACCGGCAGTGTTTCAGTTCGGCGGGTTTGATCGGGCGGATGCTCTGCAGCGGGTACTGCTGGAACATGGCGATGTCGTCGTCTGGGGCGGACGCTCCCGGTTACGTTTCCACGGTATCGCTCCGGTGAAACCAGGTTCCCACCCGCTGACCGGGGCGTATCGCTACAACATGACTTTTCGTTGTGCCGGATAACGGGTCAGCCGGCCACTATCCAGCTAAACACCTGCGCCTCTGTACGCAGAAATCTCGCCGGGAATTCCCGGCCCTGAGGCAGTTCTTCCCCCAGTCTCTCTCTCAGACGCAGAGACGCCTGGCCGGTGTCCGGGTCAAAGGCTGTAATTTCTGCCTGCATAAAATCAATATACTGGCGAACGACCGGCCACAGGGCTTTATACAGGCTCTCTTTCAGAGAAAAAAGCACCGTCACGGCCACAGTCCAGGGCAGTGCACAGGCTGTCAGCAGCAATTTTTCCTGTTCATTCATCAGTAAGTGGGTAATTTCATCGGCAGTTTGAGGGCTGACCCAGCTTTCCACATCACACCCTGCCAGCCGGCCCTGGTGATCAGCCAGTAAAAAAGCCGTTCCGGCACTATGGGATAAAGAACCGTTAAATCCTGCGGGCCAGCAGGGAGAACGATCTGCATTATTGGTGAGCACAAAGTCAGGGATGCCGTAGCGGGCAAAAACAGTACCCGCCAGCCACCGGCTGGCAAGGTATTCGGCCTGACGTTTCGGTGAAGCGAGGCGGACAGCCTGCGGACAAGGGATCGAATATTGCCCGAAATCCCGGGGGTGATAATGAGCGAGATCGAATGTCACACTGGCCAGCAGGGGGGAAGTCCCGCTAATTACCCCCTGTATCAGGAACTGTCCTGCGGGCAGGGAGAGCGGCTGGCCGGGGAGGGCATTATCTGCGGGGGAAATCATGTCCACGATGCTGAAGACCGGGCCGGAAACGACAGACGGCTAAGCACGCGGATCTGCCTGCGTTTGTGCCTGCTGGATCATTTGCTGTAACCGGAACTGTTGTTCTCCCTGTGCATTAAAATTATCTGCAGATAACCAGCGCTGAAAGGCCATTTTCAGTGCCGGCCAGTCACTGTCGATAACCGAAAACCAGGCCGTATCGCGGGAACGTCCTTTGTACACTACCGCCTGACGAAAAATGCCTTCAAACTGAAAACCTAACCGTGACGCCGCATTACGGGAGGGGGCATTCAGACTGTCACACTTCCACTCATAACGACGATAGCTGAGTTCAGAAAATACATACTGCATCAGCAGAAACTGGGCTTCGGTGGATAAAAGGGTCCGCTGTAAGGAGGGTGAAAACATCACATTCCCCACTTCAGTGACCCCGTTTCTGACATCTGTCCGCATCAGTGAAAGCAGGCCAACGGCCTTTTCAGACCGCAGGTCAACGACGGCGAAAAAGAGCGGGTCACGGCTCGCAACTGCCGTACGGATAAAAGCACTGAAACTCTGCGGGTCATCGAAAGGACCGACGGACAGGTAGGTCCAGAAGGATGGACTACCGTTTGCCGGATGAAATGCCTGATAAAGGGAGTCGGTATGCTGTGTGGCATTTAGCGGTTCAAGACGGCAGTATTGCCCGGTCAGCGTGACCGGCTCAGGGAAAGTACGCGCCTGCCAGTTTTCCAGCGCGGGGCCTGTCGGCTGCCCGAAAATATTCAGATTCTGTTCCATGCATGTTCCCGGTTTTTCGTCATTCTGATTTAACATAGCCGCCGGTGTGCAAGAGTGCAATCGTTTCATGTCACCACAGGGATCCCTCGTTCAGCAGACAGATAACGGCCGAAAAATGTTAAGCTGCCCTCCGGGAACCGTCTGCGGATGGACGGTATCAGAGCTTACCGGAATCCTTGTTATGACTCTTGAAGATATGCGTATTTTTATCATGGTGGTGAATACCGGTAGTTTTACGGCAGCCGCTGAACGACTGATGCTTTCCAAACAGTTCGTCAGTCGCCGGGTCGCTGCATTAGAAACCCGGCTGGCGACACGTTTGCTGATCCGGAATACCCGACGCTTATCGGTCACTGATGTCGGACAGGTCTTCTTTCGCCATGCCAGCCGGATCCTTGATGAAGTCAGACAAACAGAAGAAGCGATCTCCCTGCGCCAGACCCGGCTGATGGGCAGTTTTAAGATAAGCCTGCCCCATATTTTTGGTCTGCGTCATGTCGCGCCGTTACTTTCCCGGTTTCAGCAGCAACACCCGGAGGTGACTCTGGCTATCGAAGTGAATGACCGGTTCGTTGACCTGGTGGGTGAAGGGGTCGATTTAGCCTTCAGAATTGGTGCTCTGGCAGATTCAGGTCTGATCGCGCGTCAACTGGACGTTCTGCCGATGGTTCTTTGTGCCAGTCCTTCTTACCTGCAGTCGGCCGGTGTTCCGCAGCATCCGGATGACCTGCTGAAGCATCCCTGTCTGCGCTATGGCCGTGAGGGACAACAGGGCTGGGAACTGACCGTTGCCGGACAACGTTATCCTGTCGCTGTCGGTGGTCCGGTAACCAGTAATAACGGGGAAGTGATCCGTGAGTCCGCCGAAGCCAGTTTGGGGATCGCGCTGCTACCGCATTTTGTGGTCGGCGAAGCTATCCGGCAGGGAAGACTGATCAGCATTCTTACGGATTTTACCCCACCGGGATTAACGCTGAATGCACTGTACCCTCAGCATCGCCAGCACAACCCGGTGATCCGCGCATTACTGACTTTTATCAGCGAGCAGCTTTTCCCCCTGCAGTCAGAGACAGAGGGCTCCTGATAGCCTCCTGCTACGACAAAATGGCCTTAGCCAATGGCCGTCCTGCAAATAATCAGGCAAAGTTTTGCTGTATTTGTTCAAAAAAAATGAACGATCTCCGGCTGTCTCACTGACAGAGTGTGCCGCTATCAGGGGATTCCTGTCTCAACCGATCGGGATTAATTTTATCATTAAAACATAATGTTAAATGAATATTTTCACTGTGCGATGACAGAAAAATGTTGTCTGCTGCAAAAATCAGAACGCTTCCATGAGGGATTGTCCACTGCAGGGGGACAGTCTGTCTTTTATGACGGATATTGATACTCAATTTAGTTGATGTACTATGACGACATTCCGCTGGCAAGGCAGAGGAATGAAATAATTTCCGGCTCATAAAGCGTCTGAGTGAGAGGGAAGATCAGGCCGGGTGAGTTACCCTGTGGCAGATCACCGATACAGGGTAACTTACGTTTCGCTGGCATAATCGTTCAGGTCACGGGTGCGGTTTAAAGCTGAAAGCGTGATTAACCGATAGTTTCCGCTACCACCGGGTACCGGACACTGTCATAAAAATATTATTAATCAGAATATTGATGCTTATATGCAGACTTTCCATACCGGTCAGTCGGGGAATAAGCACTTTTGAGGCGAGGGTCATACTATGCAATATCTGTCATTAGAAAAATACCGTAACGGTCTGCTGTTATTAGTCCGTATTCTGTTAATGGTTCTGTTTGTACTGTTCGGCTGGGAAAAACTGATCGGTTTTTCAGGCACGATTGGCTATATGGCTTCTGTCGGTGCGCCGTTACCTTCAGTGGCTGCAGCGGTTGCCGTTATCGTTGAGCTGGGCTTTGGTATCCTGATTATTGCCGGTTTCTATACCCGCCCGCTGGCGATTGTGCTGGCTGTTTATACGGTGATCACTGGTCTGATGGGCCATCAGTACTGGCATATGACCGGTATGGAGCAATATATGGCGATGATTAACTTCTATAAAAATATCAGTATTGCGGGGGGCTTCCTGGCGCTGGCGCTGACCGGTCCCGGCAAATATTCCATCGACCGCAAATAAACTAACTCAATGACTGAAACACCGGCCCCGGCCGGTGTTTTTTGTATTATGGCTTTGTCATTTTCCCTGGTATCACAGTCAGGCCGCTGAACAGCGCAGCCCCTATGCCGGCAATTTTCCTGTTCAGTACGTCCATTTTTGCATCATTATCTGTGATATAGATGACCAGGATATGTGACGGTTTCCCGGCTGGCCCCGTTACCGCGATGATGCCGCGTGAGCCATGTTCACCGGCTCCCGATTTATCCGCAATAAACCAGCCCGCCGGAAGTACCTTGCGCAGAAGGGGCAGGTGAGGGCGGCTAGTAGTCGCTGACCAGCCACATATCAGATTCTTCGAACATCTCTTCCAGCATACGGTTCAGCTTTTCACGATCACTTTTGCTGGCATCACTGTTGAGGCCATTTGCCTGCATCGGTTTGACCCGCACGCTGGCCTCCGGAAAAATTTTATGCACCCGGCGGGTCAGTTCTTCCAGGATAATCTCTTTCGCGTTTTCTAAACCTTCGACATTGCGCTTATCGTATACTAATTCCACAAACATGATCACTGCATCCGCTTACTGGTTATATAACCAGTAATTTAGCAGGAAATAGCAGCGTTAGCAGCTTTTTTATCCGTGCGGGCGGAAATAAAGACAGAAACGGGGATAGCGCCGGCACGGGAGGCCGGCGTTGGCATATCAGCGGCGGACGTCGCAAAAAAAACATGGGTTTTCGCAGCGACGCCGGTGTCCGCCTGCTGTGCTAAGACCCTGGGCCGTCTGAGGCAACGGCAGTCCGGCGCTATTTCTCAGCAAGTGTTGCCAGAAAATCATAGCGTCTTTGTAAATCTTCTGCCGCGTCTTTCCAAAGCTGTTCAGCGATTTCCGGCTGCTGCTGATTGAGACGCCGGAACCGCTGCTCATTGCCCAGCGTTTCTGCCAGTGCATCTGACGGAGGACGTGAGTCCAGGCTCAGTGGCGGCTTACCGTTTTCACTGCGACGCGGGTCGAAGCGGTACAGGGGCCAGAAGCCGGTGGCTGTCAGTTGACGCATCTGGTCATGGCTCAGTGCCAGATCATAGCCGTGCTCCTCGCAGGGACTGTAAGCGATAACCAGAGACGGTCCCGGATAGGCCTCTGCTTCCTGTATGGCTTTGACTGTCTGATTAAGCTGGGCTCCCAGCGAAATCTGAGCCACATACACATGTCCGTACATCATAATATTGACCCCGAGATCCTTGCGGGCCTTACGCTTGCCGTGCTCTCCGAACTTCGTCACCGCACCCAGCGGTGTCGCTTTTGACGCCTGCCCGCCGGTATTGGAATAACACTGCGTATCCAGTACCAGCACGTTGACGTTCTCATCCATGCTAAGCACATGGTCCAGTCCGCCATAACCGATATCATAGGCCCAGCCATCGCCGCCGATAAGCCAGACAGACTTATCCACCAGCGCATCCGCATCCCGTTGCAGTTCTGCTGCCAGCGGATCCTGCACCCCGTTGAGTGCTGCCTGCAGTGCGGTTATCTGCTCACGCCGCTGTTCTGTGTCCGCCGGTTGCTGTAATGCGGCAAATAATGTCTCCGGGACCAGCTTACGGCACTGGTCAAGTAAGCGTAACACCCGGTTTTTACGGTGATCGGTCGTCAGCCTGAACCCCAGACCAAATTCTGCGTTATCCTCAAACAATGAGTTAGCCCAGGCCGGTCCGCGCCCGTGACGATCGGTGGTATAGGGTGTGGAAGGGAGGTTACCGCCGTAAATTGATGAGCAGCCGGTGGCATTGGCAATCAATAGCCTATCCCCCCACAACTGTGTTAGCAGCTTGATATAAGGGGTTTCGCCACACCCGGAACAGGCTCCGGAATATTCCATCAACGGCGTCAGTAACTGTGACGTGCGTATATCAATCCGCTCCAGTTGCTGGCTCTGCATTTCCGGCAGTTGCAGGAAGAAATCAAAGTTTGTTTTTTCTTCGTCAGCATGTTCAAGGTGCGGTCGCATATTGATGGCTTTAATCTCCGGTTGCTGGCGATCTTTAGCCGGACACACCTCCACGCAGAGATTACAGCCGGTGCAGTCCTCCGGAGCCACCTGCAGAATATATTTCCGGCCACGCATATCCCGGGACTTAACATCCAGTGATTGCAGGGAGACCGGGGCCTCATCCAGCGCTTCCGGTGCGACCACTTTGGCCCTGATCGCCGCATGAGGGCAGGCAGCGACGCAGTGATTACACTGAGTACAGAGGTCTGGCTTCCAGATGGGAATGTCGCTGGCAATGTTCCGTTTTTCCCACTGCGTGGTGCCGGAAGGCCAGGTACCGTCGGGGGGTAGGGCGGAAACCGGCAGTTTATCCCCCAGACCGGCAAGCATGGCGGCAGTCACGGTTTTGACAAAGTCAGGCGCGGCATCAGAGACCACCGGCGGACGTGGCCTGCCTGCGTCAGAGACCGGCTGCAACGGAATTTCATGCAACGATCCCCGTGCCAGAGCGAGTGCCTGCCAGTTTTTTTCGACCAGTTCCTGCCCTTTGCTGCGATAACTGCGTTCGAGGGCCGCTTCCAGAGCCTGGCTGGCCTGCTCCTGCGGGATAACCCGGGTCAGACTGAAAAATGCCATCTGCATGACCGTATTAATACGCGCCCCCAGCCCGCACTGCCGGGCTATTTTCGCTGCATTAATGGTAAAGAACCTGGCCTGCCGTTCGTTCAGCACACTCTGAACTTCCCGGGGCAGGGTCTGCCAGACGCTTTCCGGGGGATGCGGTGTGTTCAAAAGAAAAATCCCGCCGGGGCTGAGGTGCTCCGCCATCGGATATTTATTCAGAAACTGAGGCTGATGGCAGCCGACAAAACCGGCCTGACGGATCAGATACGCTGAACGGATAGGATGCTCACTGACCCGTAAATGAGAAACGGTCAGCCCGCCGGCTTTTTTGGAGTCATAAACAAAATACCCCTGGGCATAACTGTCAGTATTTTCGCCGATGATTCGGATATTATTTTTGGTGGCAGAGACACTACCGTCACTGCCCAGCCCGTAGAATAGCGCTTCCATCTGCGCCAGCGAAGGCGGACGTTTTTCAGGTAATGGCAGTGAAAGACGGGTGACATCATCATAAATACCAACGGTAAAACGGGGTTTCGGGGACGCTTTTTCCAGTTCACTGAAGATAGCCAGTACGCATTCCGGGTCAAATTCTTTAGAGGACAGTCCATAGCGGCCCCCGGAAATGCGTGGCAGTACCTGGCGTTCACCACGGCTGACCGCATCTGCCAGCGTGCTGATAACATCCAGACAAAGAGGCTCGGCGGGCGCACCCGGCTCTTTCGTCCTGTCCAGCACGGCAATCGTGCGCACAGTGTGAGGCAGTTTTGCCAGCAGATGTGCGGCAGAGAAGGGACGATATAAGCGGACCTTCAGCACGCCGACTTTCTCTCCCCGGCCCAGTAACAGGTCGGTGACCTCTTCACAGGTACCGCCCGCCGAACCCATGATGATAATGACCCGTTCGGCCTGCGGATGACCATAATAATCGAAGGGCGCGTAGTGGCGGCCGGTGAGTGAGGCAAACTGCTGCATGGTCTCTTCCACATGTCCGCAGACGGCGTCATACCAGGGGTTGGTGGCTTCACGGGACTGGAAGTAGGTGTCCGGGTTGGCGGATGTCCCGCGGATCACCGGCCGCTCAGGGTTAAGACCTCTGGCCCGATGTTCATTTATCGCCTGTTGTGGCAGCAGGGTTTTCAGCGTTTCATCGCTTAGCGGGATAATCTTGTTCAGTTCATGAGAGGTCCGGAATCCGTCGAAAAAGTGGATAAACGGCACCCGACTCTTCAGCGTTGCGGCATGCGAGATAATGGCAAAATCCTGTGCTTCCTGCACACTACCGGCACACAGCATAGCGCAACCGGTTTGCCTGACCGCCATGACATCTGAATGGTCACCAAAGATGGAGAGCGCATGCGTGGCCACCGTTCTGGCCGCCACATGCAATACAAAAGGCATCAGCTGGCCGCCCAGTTTATACAGGGTGGGGATCATCAGTAATAATCCCTGAGAGGACGTAAAGGATGTTGCCAGCCCGCCGGTCTGTAATGCGCCATGAACGGTACCGATGGCTCCGGCTTCTGATTGCATCTCCACCACCCGTGGAATATCTCCCCAGAGATTACGCTTACCGTGACCTGACCAGGCATCTGCCTGTTCTGCCATCGCAGAACTGGGGGTGATCGGGTAAATACCAATAATCTCACTGCATTTAAACGCGACTGCCGCGACCGCGCTGTTGCCATCTGTTGTTATCATTGCTCACCTGAAAATGTGTCATTATTTTTCAGGATCGTATCCCGCGCTCATTAAGACGTGTTTTAAATCGTGCTATCAGTGTGGACTCGGGTGCGATCGTCTTCAAAGAACGGTTGGCGCGTAGCCAGCTGGCCGGTATCACATAATGCACAGGGACAGGGACAGGGACAGGGACAGGGACAGGGACAGGGGCAGGGGCAGGGGAGGATTCGGGTAATGGCGGGGGATATCCGTGACGTTTCGGCGACAGGTTACGGTCGGAGACTTGTGAGCCTGGCTGCGGGAGCTCCGTACTCTTTGTAACGCGTCCGGATGTCATCGCTGGTTTCGTGGATCGCCGGCTCACGGGCAGACATCTTTCACAGTGCGACCGGCTTCAACAGACTGCAGAACAGTGATCAATGGGGGTTCAGTCAATCGGGCTTCACGCTTAGCGATCTCCTGCGGGGGATATCGGTAAGATGTCAGAAGACTTTAGCCACCCGAAGGGGCAGTGAAGAAAAACGGCTGGCAATCCGGTGAATATCAGAGGAGACATGACTTCGCCATGTATTACCTCCAGCTTCGTTGTCCGGGTTCTGTCTGATGGAATCCTCACTTTTTTACCCTCGCATTCCGGATAGATCCTGCCTTAAGCTGCTATTATTAATGAATTTTTCAGTCACTGGCTATCTGATTCAGGCGTTATTCTGGCTGTCTCTGTTTCGCCAGACGTCGAACCTTATTTCGAAAATTAGCCACAGTTAATGGCACCCCTGCTGCACTGTTCAGATACGGGGGACCGGTGGTGGCCTGTTTAAGAAGGGGGGAATCTGGCTGTTCTCAAAACGTGAATATTTCGAAAAACAGCCACAGCTGTTGACTGGTTCTCTGTACTGTTCAGAAACGAGGGACCGGCTGCGGCCTGTTTTAAACGGGTGTAAATCGGGTTGCCGGTAAATGTGAACGTTGCATAGACATCCCCCTGCATCAGGTTGCAGAAAACTCCGCTTAAGAGCGCGCCCCGATTCAGGGGGATGACCTGCGACGTTATCAGATTTTATCGTTTCCTCATAAAACAGGCCGGTACAACGTTATACTACCTTTGGATAAAATGTCCTCGGAGCAGATCTATGCAAATCCATGCCGAAGCATCTTCGCAGGTCATCGTTGCTCAGACTGGCTTTAATAGTATATTTCTGATTTTGCATATATTTTAGATTGGATGCGCTTACCTCGTTTTTAGAATATCCAATCACAGGCCTTCCTAATTCATCCGCAAGTGCCTGTGCAGCTTGTTTTTTCGCATAACAGCTGACTAAATGTACTGGCCCGGATCTTCCACTGCTTGCATATAAATCAACATTGAGATCCCTCTTCATATCTGATGCCAGTCTGGCCGGCGTCATCCACCGGGTATTTCTGGTGTCTGCGAATTTCACCCCCGAAGGTTTTACAGAAACTTTTGTTCCAACGAGTAATCTCCCGTCTTTACTACCATGAATCAGGAACGCATCTTCCCCTGTCCCTCTGAAACTATTGGTATACCCGAGGGGAAACTCATTACCATTGACAAGGTCCACATCTAAAATCATCCTGATGCCTTCGATCCTCTGAGTCTTCACTCTTTTTATCCCCCCTTTAAGCCCGGCCGCCAGCCCGGCCGCCAGTCCGGTCGCGCCCAGCCCCAGTGATACCCATCCTAATATTGCTGATTCCCGGGGGTTTTTATCCTCTACTGCGCCGCTCGCAATACCGGTCACGTCAGCGACAACCCCCGCAGTTCCCAGTGTCAGCGCCATTGCCGACGCTGAACCTATTGCCGCTGTCACCGCATTCGCTGTTGATACTGCCGCCCCGGTCTCAAGTGTTGTCGTCAACGCTAGCGCGATGGATGTCGCCGTCACCGAAAGACCTGCCGTGACCGCTGCCCCCAGTAACCCCAGAATACCCAGGCCTATGCCCAGTCCTCCCATCCAGCTCATATGCCCGGTAGGATCGGTAAAGTTGATGGGATCACCCGCGCAGTAGGCATAGGGGTTAATCCCTCCTGTGTCAAACGGGCTCAGGCTGTCCGGACAGTGGAAGCGCATCAGCACCGGATTATAGGCCCGGTAGCCGTTCCCCAGAGAGTAACAGCCACTCAGCGGATCGATCCGCTCACCATTAAAACCGGTCAGTAAATTGACAGCATCACCGCTACCATAGGGGGACCAGCCGTGCAGTTGTACTTCTTCAGCCCCGCGACGTGACCATACCGGACTATCCTTATGATCCACGGCCGTCAGTGTGGTCCCATGATTGTCGTTTATGCCCAGGCTGGTGTGCCCGTTTTTCAGCAGCCGGATTTCCCGCCCCTGTTCTGTGAGCACTTCATTCACCCGTTCACTTCCCCGGTAATAGAGCTGGCGGGTATCCCCGATGCTGACTTGCTGGCTGATGAGCTTATTCAGCGCATCGTAGCCGTAAGTCCCTGAGCCTTTATCATTATCACTTATCCCGATCAGACGCCCTGTTGCGTCATAGGTCAGCGTTCGTGCCGCCTCGTCTTTTATCATCCGCCCGCAGGCGTCGTATTGCAGATCAATGACCTGCGGATAGGCAGGGTGGGTGTGCGTCACCCGGGAAAGTTGCATCGGATCCCGCTTATTCTGATAATGGAATGTCGCGATATCCGTGGTGCCGTCTGCCAGAGTGGTGACGACTTCGGTCAGATTGTTCAGTGCATCATATTGATAGGTTTGGGCAGCCAGCAGATAGCCGTAAGCATCCGGCGGCGGCATGCTTCCGCTGACGGTATAGCGGGTCAGCCGGTTGCGGCTGTCATAATCATACTGTTCATCTTTCAGTATTGTCCCCGCCTGCCGGGTCAGTCGCGTACTCATCAGCCCGTTCAGCAGCCAGGTCTGCTCCACGGTCAGTGTATTGCCGGCGTCATCCGTCAGTGTGCGTGTAATTTCCTTGTTGAAGTCATCATAGGTCAGTCGGGTAGTCAGAGACGTACCGGCAACAGGGTCACTCACAACCTGAGTGGTCAGCCTTTTCATGGCGTCGTAGTCCAGAGTCACCGTCAGGCTGTCATCGGTTATCCCCGTGATCATGCCATACTCATTGTGTTTATAACGGGTTTGCCTGCCTGTGACATCGGTATAGGCTAACGCCTCTCCGGTTAAGGTGCTTATATAGTCGGCCTGGCGTGGGTTATCCTGCCGGATAAATCGTTCCTGTTTAAGATTTCCTGAGCAGTTCCATATGTTCACATCTTCCGTATCGCCCTCTGTTGCCTTCAGCAAGTCACCGGTCAGGGGATCGTATTCAAATTTTTGTGTGAGTCCTCCGGCCGTCAGACTGGCCACCGCATCACTCAGCTCCGGAATGTAGGTATAAAGCAGGGTCTCTCCTGATGGCAGGGTCACCTTAGATGGCACCTGAGAAGCGTCATTGTAGTCATACGTGGTTATCCGCCCGCCGACAGCTTCCTGCGTGAGGCGGCCCAGACTGTCATATTCCCGCGTGCCCACTGTCCGGGTCTGTGTCTCCCCGGTATCGTCCGGGCCGGTTATCCGGATAAGGGTGACCTGGCTGTCACTGAGATGCGCGGCATACTCCCGTTCGATTATCGTGCCATCGGCTAATTCACGACGGGCTTCCCGGCCGAAGTTATCGTAGTCATACCGGGTGATATTGCCACGCTCATCTTCCTCCTCCCGTAACCGGTTCAGCCCGTCATAGACATACTTCTGCACCCCTTGTTCAGCGCCCGCGGCGTCCTGCATCTCTTTACGTACCGGAAGCTGTGATTGACTGTCCAGGATGGTTATCGTGCTGCCACTGACCGTCTGGTTTTCTGTCGCACCGCCCTGGGAGTACTGTCGGGTAACCAGCTGAACAGGATTTGTTTCCGTGAGTAGTCGGGTGTGGTCTGAGAAGGACAATTGCGACTGGTTCCCCCAATGGTCATATCCGGCGCTGACCTTCACGACGAAATTTTCGGGTGTGTCTGTGCCCGTCGTCTTCCAGTCCTGTCCTGCGCCGGTCTGATATTGCCCCAGTGCATTGTACTGCCTCGAGATAATATCAAACCACCGTTGGGTATTGTCTGTGTCGAATCGTTGCTCGCTGATATCCCGCCCACTGCCATCAAAGTGATACCGTACCTGATTACCGACGGCATCTTTCCCGGTGGTGGCGGGACCGTCTTTATCAATACTATATTCCCAGCGATAGGTATTTTCATAAAGGGTGCCACTGGCCATCGTTCTGGTCAGCGGTCTGCCCAGCAGATCATAGGTATGCACTGTCGTCACACTCTGTGCATCCGTTTCGCTGAACACCAGACCGGATAAGGCAGATTGCGTGCGTCGGGAGGTAGCAGTCAGCCCGTCATGGCCGGTAAACGTTATCGTCTGATCTATCAGACCGTTGCTGACATGGGTCACAAAATCCTGCCGGCGGGTATAGGACTGTTGCTGGTCATAGTTGACGTCAACCAGTGCGGTGATCCGCCCAAATTCACTACTTTTACTGTCCGTATTATAAGCGGTCGTGCGTACTGACAGTTTTACAGCCCCGTTAAAGAGGGCCTGGGAGGTTTGAACAATATAATCCGTATCGCCCAGCAGACCATAGGTAAAGGTCTTTGTTTGTTGCGATGCGTCATCATAATCACTACTGCGGGGCGTGGTTACCGCACTTTTCAGAAAACGTACAAAACCGTTAAGTGCGGGCGGGCAGTTATCCCCGTCACCCTCCGCCGGATAGAACTCATAGACCGTCGTCGTGCCATCAGGGGACTTAAGGCGCACGGGGTTCCCCTGGTCATCAAACTCAGTCAGGGTTATTTCTGAACGGGACTGTTCTCCCTCAGGAAGTGACGTGTCTGTCCAGGTGGTCGTCTGCGTTGCTGGCATCTGAAACTGAGGCGGCTGGGCATCAATGAAGTATCCCTCTTGAGCGTAATATGTCGTCAGAGTCTGATGTATGCTGCTCCCGCGGGTCACGGTTTCCGCGATCTGCAGGTGATAGTTATTGTAGGTTCGCTCGGTGATGACGTGGGTATCGCCATCTGAAAGGGTTTCCGTAGAGCCATACTGGTAGTCCGTTAGCGTGGTATAGATGTAATCGCTGTCCGGATCCCAGTCACCGAAATTTCCGTTATAACCCAGAAAATTTTCGGTTGTATAGGCAAATTGCCGTAGTGTATCTGGCTGACCTGCGCCAGGGCTACGGATATGGGTGATAACCGCCGGCAAACGACCGGTGATGCCGTAGGCCTCCGGGTACATTAAGCCGTTTATCTGACTGTATTGCACCTCATCAGTCATGCCGGTCGGGTAAGTGACTCCGGTCAGCAACAGGTTTTGTGAGCCGTCGACGTTGTCGTAACTAAAATACCAGTCCAGGCTTTCGTCCTCTGAAATCTGGCGGGTCAGAGTGTCAAGCTGTGTGTTATTGAGGAACCCGAGCACGACCCGGTATTCTTCGTCAGTGTCCGGCCAGACGATTATCTCTGTGGTATTGTTATACCCGATACTGCACAGGGGAGTCGTTTCATCGTTGATCTGCGTCAGCAGTGGATACTGACCGCTCCAGCCCCAGTCGAGCGTAAGTGTCCGGCCCAGTGGGGAGATAATCCGGGTCGTAACAAAACTGTTCTCTGCCACAAAGGACAATCGTTCCTGTTTGCCCTCTTTCCAGATAACGGTATAGCCGTCAGCATCGTCCTGTCCGTTGGTGTAGGAAAAGCGAAAGTTTTTGAGCCGCTGATTACGAACGGTGTCTGAACCCGGTGCTACGCGGTATTTTTCGCCATTGCTGAGTTCCAGCAGGTTAGTGCGGTTATCGAACTGCGTTAGTCCGACAGAGAAACCACGGCCAAAACCGTAATTGTTGTTATTCAGGGGAGAATAACTGAGTATCAGGGACACGTCGGGTCCCATCAGATGGTTGCCGGTCAGGGTAGCCACCGGGAAATTCACAGTAAACTGACCTGTACGTACATCAACGTCCGTCTGCAGGGCGCTAATAAAATTTCCGCTCTGCGTGGAGAAATTTTCGTTCATATAAACCTCATTTCTCTTTTGTATAAAGTCGTGGTTACAGACAGGTAAACTAAATCTGTAATGTGAAGTGCACTCTATTAAGTTCAGGCGTTAACATGTAAGGACGGCCAGGAGGAATCGTCGACCGTGATGGAGACAGTTCCCGAATTACCATATTCATCCGTCACATGAACACGGATATCTTTTCCGCTGTCTGACCAGTTCTGCTGATAAGCATCATTTCGCGGGGTGCGGTGATTACAGATACGCACGGTAATCACGCCATCGGGCAAATCTTCTTTCCAGTAATGGCGGGAATCATTCTTGCCTATCGTGTAATAATAATTTTCACCCCCGCATCGGGTATGAATACGGTTATCACCAAGCAGACCATATTCTTTTCTGTTAACAAAGATAAAGGTCGCATCATAATTTCCACCCCCCACTCCCCAGACGGTATCGCATCCGCCACCGGCCAGATTGAAACCGGCACCGACAGTCGGGGATAACACATTCATTTTAATGAATTTAAAATTTTCCTGTGCAGGACTTATTACCGCTGTCGCTTTGCTGCTCGTTCCTTCATAGTTATTGTAAGTAATCCCTGCCCAGTTATTATGAATAACCAGCATATCGCCAACGACGGTATGAAACGATTGAAAAGAGGTCGTATTATTATCTAACCTGACATTTTTACTCAGGCTGTAGTCGATGCTCTCCAGGGCCCTGACATGAACAAATGACGGTGCTTTAAATACCGAACCCCCGTTTCCTCCCGGTGAGTTATGCGTGCTGGTGCCATATTCCGTAGTATTAAATTCACCCACGCCAGGAATATTTATACCCACACCGATATCAAGTCCGGAAGATAACTTGCTGGCCGAAATATAGAAGATCACATTAGAGGAATTATCTTTTGTCGGTGGTTGTGGATTGTTTTTTATATCGTGTTGTGGATCATTTAATGCAGAGCCAAAGTTTACCGGGTCTGAATATCCCTTATCCACCGCGGAGTAAATCCAGGGGGGGTTGTAAGAAGGTTGCGTTCCTCGCCAGTTTAACTTTTCTCCTGTCTGATAATTGATCAGGTGCGTTTTATCCTCGAGTTCATCATAAGGGATATTCAGTGGCTTATTATCCTTACCAATCACAGTGACACGAACAGCAACAGCAACCTGATTATTACCGTTTCCATAAATGGTGGCGTTTTTTGCCGCTGAGTTTTTCTCAAACTTAATTTCGAGGACCGAAAGTCTGTAAAAATCATTCCATACACTCATATAATCACCTTTTCGCGGGAACATGCTTATCACGCCTTTTGCGGAATTGGATACCAGGGTTCCTTAAGGCGCTTCGGTTTAACCCTGCTTCTTCCTGCATCCGGATAAAGTGATAAATGGTGTATGCAGAGGCAGACAAGCTAAAGGTTGTTCAAATACTATCCTTGCTGGTTGAATTTTGAACAGTGGGAATAAGCACCACAATCTACCCGTCTAAACAGGATTGACTGAAACCCGATACCTGTTTTTAGGTGCCGGCAGAGGATAGTGGCACAGTGTGTAAAGGTTGAATTGATCGACATTTCCGGAAGGAAAGGATAGAAATAGCAGGGTGAAAGCATGGGCTATCCCTGCCTGTTGATGCGGCAAACGGAAGTTTCTGCGGGGCGACTCCGCATTCTTCTCTGTCGGGGCAACAGAGTGTTATCGCCTTATCTTTGAAGAGCCACCGTAACACGTCAGACGCTGTCCGGGACGGCAGGGCAGTCGCAGCTGAAGTATCGCTGTCTGCTTCCTTCACGCTGAAATGTTTCCCTGATGTTTATTACTCACAAACCTTGCCAATGAGACAACATTCTCCCCGAACGACTCAACAGCTTCAGCGTTAGCGTTACTCTGTCAGCGACCGGACCGGTAACGGGTCTGCAGTTAATCATACGGCCGATGGCGACCCCGGAATTTTCAGTGCTAATGTCAAAAAGATGCTCTGACATACATCCCCCCGGTATTTACTCAAATACATCTGAATTTTCTGCCATCCAGCGATAAAGAAGGTCATGCTGGAGATCGCGGGTTATACCGTGCCTGTATCATAAATTTACATAATTAATTATTAATTCATGTTTACTTACCCTGAATCAGGTATGAGAATGATAGTAGTTACTATTATCATTTAATGCCATTTGGGCAGGGTATCACTGGTGTTAGCCACTCTTGTCATAGCCTTACGCGAAGGGCTGGAAGCAGCCTTAATCGTCGGTATCATTGCCGCATTCTTACGTAAAAACGGTAAAAGCCTGTACGCCATGTGGGTGGGGGTACTGCTGGCGATAGCCCTCTCATTGCTGGTGGGGGTTGGCCTGAGCCTGACCGAACGTGCTCTGCCGCAGGCCAGCCAGGAAGCGATGGAAGCCGTAATCGGTCTGGTGGCGGTCTTTTTTGTTACCGGTATGGTGATGTGGATGAACAATCATGCCCATGAGATCAAGCGTCATCTGGAAAGTGAAGCGGCTGACGCTATCCGGCAATCCAGTGCACTGGCGCTCGCCGGCATGGCCTTTCTGGCCGTACTTAAAGAAGGGTTCGAAACCAGTGTTTTCCTGCTGGCGACCTTCTCGGTCGCACAGTCAGCAGCCCTGGCAGCGACCGGTGCGGTCCTGGGGCTGATCCTCGCGGTCGCGATTGGCTGGGGCATTTATATCGGCGGAGTCAGACTCAATCTTGGTCGTTTCTTCCGTTATACCGGGTTGTTTCTGATCCTCGTCGCGGCAGGGCTGATTATCAGTGCGTTACGCAGTGGACATGAAGCCGGCTGGCTGAATATCGGTCAGCAACGTGTCGTTAATCTTAGCCCGCTGATCCCGCCGGGGTCTGTCCGCTCGGCATTAATCACCGGGGTGCTCGGTATTCCGACCGATCCACGACTGCTTGAGGTCTGCGGGTGGGGGATTTACATCGTACTGACGGGGGTTCTGGTGTTCTGGCCACGTCATCTGCGTCCCGGGGCAAAACGGCTCAGTAAATTGCTCTTTGTCACGACCGGCGTATTACTGGTTGCCGCCGCCGTCCTGCACTGGCGTACTCCCGACAGCAGCATCCGGCTGCCGGCCACCGCACCCTTGCAGGAAGGGGGAACGGTAACACTGCAGCCTCAGGCGACAGGGGGCTACCGTTTAGCGGTCAATGCCGGGCAACAGGCCCGCGTAACCTATATCCTCGCTGCGGATCAGCAGCAAACGATGGTACAGCAGGGGGTAACATTGCAGCAGTGGAGCCTCAGCACTCAACCGCCGGTCACTGATCTGCCAGCTACCCTGACGCTGGATCAGGTGCTGGCACTGTCCGGTAACCGTATTCCCGTCGGGCTGGGTCCGGCACAACATCCGGGCCCGTATCACGTCAGCTGGCGTGTTAACTGCACACTGGACGCTGAAACCGTCAGTGATGCGCTTTACCGTGCCACCGCCCGGGAAACCACCCTGATGACGCTCTCCGGCGGCGGTTTATTATCACCGCGGACGTTTTCGGTACGCGCAGCGATGCCGCAGACGGGATGTCACTGGCAACTGGCGGAAAGCTGGCACAGCGCGGTAGATAGTGCCTTACAAAAAGCACAACAGACTTATCAGCGTCATCTTTTTCTGGCTATCGAGCTACCGATCATGCTGGTACTGATGGCGTTTATTACCTTTGTGCTGGCATTGCGCCGTCTTGCGGATGCCCGCAAGACAAATGACACACTGCATACCGGTCATCCTTCATTCTCTGAACATAAGTAAAGGGCCTTTTATGATCAACTCCATGTTTAAAAAGAAAGAGTCAGTTCTGGCATCGGCTGTCGTTTCAGCACTGTTGCTGGTTTCGCTGGAAGCCACGGCTGCGGGCGGTGTCGCTCCGGTCGCTAAAGGCGTTTCACAGGTCAATATCACATTAACCGGTGCGGAAGGCGGCACCTGTGTGGTCGACCATACCAGCGCTAAAGCAGGCCCGGTCACGTTTACGGTGGTTAACAAGACAGCGACCGCCATTACTGAACTTGAACTGCTGAGTGATAATCGCATTCTCGGTGAAAAAGAGAACCTGGCGCCGGGACTGCCGGCCGGTAAATTCACCCTGACGCTGGATGGCGGTAAATATCAGATTTATTGCCCTGGCGCAAAACAGGAACTGATCAATTTTACCGTCACCGGTAAAAGTGCGGCGAAAGCGACCGGCAGCACGGCTGACCTGCTGAAGCAGGGGACGGATGGCTATGCGACCTACGTGAACGGCGTGGTGGATGCGATGGTAGTGGCGGTGAATCAGCTGAAAGCCGATATTGATGCCGGTGATCTGGAAAAAGCGAAAGCGCAGTATGCCAAAGCACGCCCGTTCTATGAACGTATTGAATCGGATGTCAGTGGGTTTGTCCTGCCAGGCTTTAAAGCGACGGACAACGCCGGTAACCTCGATTATCTGATCGATATGCGCGCTTCTAACCAGGATCCTAAGGTGGGCTGGCACGGTTTCCACGCCATTGAACGTGATCTGTTCGGCGAGGGTAAAATCACCGATAACACCAAAAAACTGGCGGCAGAACTGCAGCAGAACGTCACCCGGCTGGATAGCCTCACCAAAGGGCTGACCTATAAACCGGAAGATCTGGCTAACGGGGCCGCCGATCTGCTGGAAGAAGTTCAGAGCAACAAAATCAGCGGTGAAGAAGAAGCCTTCAGTCACATTGATCTGGTGGACTTTGCCGGTAACGTCGAAGGCGCACAACAGGCGTTTGAATTCCTGAAACCAGGACTGAATAAAATTGACCCTGATCTGACCCGCAGGGTAGAAGCGCAATTTACTAACGTGAACAAACTGCTGGACAGCTATCGCGATGGTAAAATTGCCGGCGGATACCGTTACTATACCGCGGAAGTGAAGGCGGCAGATGCGGCCAGACTGAGTAAAGCAGTGCAGGCATTGCAGGAACCGCTGTCTAAAATTGCGGAAAAAGTTGCCACAGCCGGAGGCGCGTGAGTGATGAAAGATAAACAGAATACGGAGCGCGACAAGACGAATGTCTCCCGCCGTCATCTGTTAAAAGGGGCGGTGGCCGGTGCGCTGGCCATGCCTGGCCTGGCTACGGCACACAATGCGACGGTTGCGAAAGCCGAACCTGAAGATCAGGTCGATCTTTCGCGGCAACATGCGTTTTATGGTAAGGGCGGACAGGCGGGGGTGACCACCACACCTCAGCGTCATGTGATGTATATGACGTTTGATATGACCAGTCAGAACCCGCGGGACCTGCAGATCCTGCTGGCCCGCTGGTCAGCAGCTATCGCGCAGATGATGGCAGGGGAAATCATTGGTCAGGTAGAGCCTGTCCGGAACAGCGGTATCGGAATGGATACCGGTGAAGCCCTGGATCTGGGGCCGGCGTCACTGACCGTTACCGTCGGGTTGGGACCGGGGATTTTCACGGAGACTTACGGACTGGCAGACAAAAAGCCCGCGCTGATGCGCGAGCTGGTGCAGTTGCCGAGTGATAACCTGCAATCGGCGTTTACCGGAGGCGATCTGTCATTGCAGGCCTGTGCGGATGATCCTCAGGTGGCTTATCACGCCATCCGTAACCTGGCCAGGATAGCGAAAGATACAGGGGCGGCCGCGACACGCTGGTCGGTACTGGGGTTTGGTCGTGCCTCCGCAGGCAAAAATCAGAGCACTCCCCGAAACCTGTTTGGCTTTAAAGATGGTACCCGTAACCTGACCGAACCGACAGATTTTAAGAAATTTGTCTGGATCAACGACGGCGGACCGGCCTGGCAGCAGCAGGGAACCTATCAGGTGGTACGCAAAATTAAAATGCATATTGAAAACTGGGACACGGATCGTGTCAGTGATCAGAATGCCGTGTTTGGCCGCCATAAGGTCTCCGGTGCCCCCCTGAGCGGTGAAAAGGAGTTCGATACGCCGGACTTTCATCAAAAGGACAGTGAGGGTGCGCCGGTGATCCCGGTAACCTCACATATCAGTCTGGCGGCCCACGAGAATAATCAGGGTATCCGCATCCTGCGCCGTTCATATAACTACACTGACGGTATTAATAAACTGGGCATGCTGGATGCCGGACTGTTGTTTATCAGCTATCAAAAAGACCCTGCCAGCTTTGAAGCACTGCAGACCCGCCTCGGGGCGGCGGATGCCCTGAATGAATATATCTCACATATCGGGTCCGGTATCTTTTTCGTCCCGCCGGCCCCCCCTGAAGGTGACTATATTGGTTCACAACTCTTCAGCTAAGTTAACCGCCTGACCGTTTCTGCAAGGTGACGGGTGACAGGCAGGCATAGCCCGGTCAGGGCTGCTTTACAGGGTCTCTGCAATGAGGCCCTGTATTCTCTGTTTACTCCGGGTATTAAGCAGACCAGCATCTGTCAGGCGGCGGCAGGTCAAAACGGATGGCGGGTAACGCGTCTTGCCGGAATAAAGGTGATACAGGGCGCCAGCAGACTTCCACGGGAAGGCACTCTGTGATGACGTTTCTGCTGAAGGCGGGAAAATCATAACAGACCATATTTATTATAATGAGCGACCATGTTTTTTCATAAACCGGTATGCTTTACAGGCTGGTTTTAACGGGATAAAAACATACAGAATTCCAAAGAAAAACAGAAAGGCTATGGAACTGAGAATGGTGTTTTGCTGATTGTTATAGCAGAAACTATAGATCAGTCCCGCAACAGACATCAGGATAATCACCATTGAAATAATAAATCTTATCTTAAGCTGAGATAATAACCAGCAATAGGGATTTCCCTCTTTTTCTGCATGCCGGCGTAGCATGAGTATTTCTTTTCCGGTAAAGCCTTCGTTCCGCAGAAGCTGTTCTGTCTGTAACTTATTCATATCCATGATCCGTGGCAGCATAAATATTTTAGATAATGTTAACCGATAAGCTGTGCAGAGTTTAACCGCGAAACTCAGCTTGCCGGTTATGATATTAACTAAACTTCAATGAGTTACCTTTTTCAGTGTCGGGGTGGTTATTCTGAGTGCAATTCATAGTCTGTCTTATTCCGGTTAAGGATGACTACTGGATTTTTGTCTGAAATATTCGTCATCCAGAAAAAATCCTATTAACAGGATCTATCCTGTTAATTTTCAGGTATAAAATATAATTTTATTACCTCTGTAATAAACCCTCTGGTTCACAGATCAAACAAAGAGTTTTTCTCCTCTGCCATCCTGTGACGCCGATAATCCGGGTTGACACTTATTCAGCGGAATTAACTGCTGAACTTGCGGTGATACTCCCGGTTACCGGAAAACAGAGACTGGTAATGAAAATATGTTCCGGTCTCAGCCCACCGACGCTATATTCTCCCTGACCCTGACCCTGACCCAGACCCTGACCCAGACCCAGACCTTTAACCTCTGATCCCGACGCGAATTCTAATACCCACCCGGATAAGCCCCGCCGGCCATACAACAGAGTACCCGTATTAGAGTCATTGATAACGTGGTGCATTTATCTGTGGCGCAGACTATTTATCGGCGATATTGGCCGGCAGGTCAGACAATTTCTCTTCGGCTTTTGCAATAGGTCACCAGCCGGTTTCAGAAGGGGGACGCAGCTGCCGGGGATACCCGAAAGAGGGAAAACGGCTGAAACCGTGCTTTCATCGCCCCGATAAGGATCAAGGAGAAGGGCGATGACAGCACGCCGCATCGCGGGAAGGGAACCATGGCATCGTGCGGCGAAGGTAGCGGGTCATCCCGGGATCTGCCAGTACAGGGGGGTACCGAATAATGCCAGGTAATAGTCAATCACGGCCCGGATATTTAGCGGAGGGTGACGGGATCCCGGGTAAATGGCGGCAATAGACTGAGGCTCGGTGGCGATCGAGGCGGTAAAACCTGGCAGCAACGCTTTCAGTTCACCGGTCTGCAACTTGTCACCTATCAGCCAGTCCGGAAATAGCACAATGCCCATTCCCTGTAATGCGGATATCAGCAGGGTTTCTGCATTGTTAGAGGTGAGTAACGGCGATACCGGAAAATGGACCCATTCCTCCTCCGGGCGACGAAATAACCAGCGGTTAGGGCCGGAGGAACCCCGATAGAGCAGGCAGTGATGGTCAGTCAGGTCTTCCGGAGATTGCGGCAAGGGGTGATTGCGTAAGTATTCCGGAGAGGCTGCCAGATGAAAGCGTTGAGTGCCGAAAATACGGACATGGCACGAAGAATCAGAGAGGGTTCCGATGCGAAAAATAACATCGGCGGCGTCCCGGTGCGGGTCAATATAATCATCGGTCAGAACAAGCTCAATCTTCAGTCGCGGATACAGGGCTGACAGACCGGCAAGCCCCGGGGCGATATGACGCTGACCGAAAAAGACAGGCGCATTAATACGGACCAGTCCTGAAGGCTCGCGTGTCCTTTCCTCCATGAGCCGTCGTGCATCCTCCAGTTGCTGCAAGGTCTGTCGGACCGATTCAGCAAACAGGCGGCCGTTTTCGGTCGGGATAATGGCACGGGTATTACGGTAAAAAAGTTGCTGCCCCAGACTGTCTTCTAACTGATGGATGATGCGCGACACCTGAGAAGGAGAAATACCGTGCCGTCGGGCGACCTCAGAGAAGTTCAGAGCCTCGCAGACTTCAATAAATAACTTGAACGCACGCAGACTGATGTCGTCGGGATGATTCATTAATGCATATCCTGCACAGGTGTTTATCTCACTATAGCATTTTTCTCACTAACGGCCTGCGGTAACCTGCGGCCTGTCTCTCTAAAACACATAAGACAGGGGTCTCATGAGATTATTATTTCTTTTACTGGTGATTGCCGCGGGGATGGGGCTATCGACGGAAGCCGGATTAATCGGTCCTCTGGGGGAAGAGGTCGGGGAACTGCCGGCCACGCTGAGTATATTCGGGGTGGGTACAGCACTGACCTTCTTACTGATGCTTTTTTGCAGCCCGCGCAATAGCCCGTCTCTTTTTGCACAGCCACCGGAGCAGCTGACCGGCGGAATACTGGGGGCGGCTTACGTCATTATTATGACCGTCGTCACGCCGGTCATCGGGATAGCCGTCACCATGGTGGGTATTCTGGCAGGGCAGATCTTTCAGAGTCTGGTGATCGACCATTACGGTTTATTCGGGACACCACGCCGGAAAATCAATCATAAGCGGGTTATTGCGCTGCTTTTTATTATTGCGGCACTGATACTGATGGCTAGAGGATAAACACCGATGATGACAATACTGATGATGCTGCTGGCCGTTACCGGCGGGGCGATGCTGAGCATCCAGGCGGCTATCAATGGACAACTGGGCAGTCAGATCGGGGTATTTAAAACCGCATTTCTTACCTTTTCGGTCGGCGCACTGATCACGGCATTATTGATCTTGTTTTTTGAACCGCACCATAGCCTCACACTGATGGATGTCCCCAAATGGCAACTGACCGGGGCGATGTTCGGGGTCCCTTATATTGTGATTATGGTACTGGCACTGAGGCGCATCGGTTCAGCGCTGGCGACGGTCGCCGTCATTTTTGGTCAGTTGCTGATGAGTATCATGATCGATAACTTTGGCTGGCTGCATAACCCGACGATTCATTTCACCCTGAACCGACTGGGGGCGCTCCTTTGCCTGGGCATTGCGCTGTTGTTTATCTATTCGGGTAACCGCAAAGAGGATCCGGACGCCTCGCGGGAATAAGAATACGTGCAGATATCGCGCGTACTGCCGGCACAGATGTGATACGCGCGATACTCCAGTCCATACGCTGAAGGTTTCCGGTGTTAACGCACCGGCATAAAAAAAGCAGCCATAACAGGCTGCTTTTTTTAGGGATTTTTGGTCGGCACGAGAGGATTTGAACTTCCGACCCCTGACACCCCATTATAGGTTGTTATAATTCGACTACTTTCTAAAACAGAAGATCTCCTACGAAATCTTTTCCAAGTTCTATATCAATTGGTTCATTACGTATGATTGCAGGTTTATTGTCATAGTAAATTTCAAATACAAACCTGAACTCCTCATCGTTTTTAAAATTTAAAGGCTTTGTGTATACTATATTTTCAAGGCTTTTTATCACGGAGCTTAAAGATTTATAATTTATATTATTACTAAATATATATCTTGGTGTGTATTCAATTTCATTGAATGAAGATTTTATTGTTAATAAGTCATGGTTAAACTCTCCATCAGCGATGATTAATTTTTTTTCAATTATTACTTTTTTTATTTCTTCCTGTGTTTTTTTTAGGAATTTATCAGCATCTTTAAGCTTGAAATACCAAAAGTCATCGTAACCATCAAACTTCGGTTTTGTTGGTAGGCTACTGATTAATGAAGTACAAAAAACGAAGCAGTTGTGATAAAGGCTCCTCATCTTTATAGATGAATCTTCGACAGTAACATATCCGTTAATAAATTGAACATTGCCCCCTTGCATTACTCCTTCCGCACTATTTTTATTCTGAGGGATAGTTAAGCAGTTGTACGGGTAGTATGGAGCTCCACTTGAAAAGACACCGTTATACAAATAGAGAAAAACTTCAATAGGGATCTCTGATTTTTTAATATCAATTCGAAAATCAAAAGTTCCTTCTAGCTCATCTCTTAGTTCCAGGCTTTCTAGCTCCCTGAATCCAAAAAGCGTACCTATCCTAATAGAGTTAGTCGTTTTAAGGTTATGTTCTTTATTACAACTTTTGACGATATACATAAAATTGCCTCTATATTGATTTTAAAAAAGTTATCAAAGCTATGTAACATTTAAGATCGTTCAATAAATTACGTATCTGACATCGACAAGTTTTTAGTGGTATACTAAAGTGAATTTCCTTCAAAAAAAATGAGTAAAGTACTATCAGGTAAGCTACTACTCCGTCATATTTGGTGAGATTTTTGAAAGATAGGGGTGGACACGTTCGGCAGACATAAAAAAACCTCAGACCGAAGTCTTAGGCTTTTTCTTACGCTCGGAGCCGTGGCTCTTTTGCGTATCCTTTCATGTCCCGTTACTGTCTGGTCAGTGTCCGGGTACAGTGCTCAGTTGCTTGATTTCTCTCGCGTTGTCCTGTCACTGTCCAGTCATGATTGGTGGAGCTGGCGGGAGTTGAACCCGCGGACATTTCCTGCATCTGAGAGCTACTTTTACCAGACTTTTACCATCTGGAAATCACAGGCATAAAAAAAGCAGCCATAACAGGCTGCTTTTTTTAGGGATTTTTGGTCGGCACGAGAGGATTTGAACCTCCGACCCCTGACACCCCATGACAGTGCGCTACCAGGCTGCGCTACGTGCCGGACTCTGTGGCAATATACTACGGATAATTTTAAAAATAGCAACATCCGTAAGCGCTAACTGTCTCATTAATAATCAGTTTGCGATGAAGCGTTTTTCTTCCGTCAGTACCTGCAACAGCAATCCAAGTTCCGGACGCTGCTTGCGCAGACGTTTTCCGGCGGCGTCATAAGTGGTGTAATTACCATCATTATTCAGCACCAGAGTCATCTGCGGGGTAGTGATGATCAGCCGGCCGGCATCATTAGTACTGGTAACCCAGTGGTGCTGACGCTGCGGACTGAACAGGTCTTCGCCCTGAGAATAATCTTCCGCCGGGGTCGACACATGCAACAGACGTTGCATCAGGGTCGTCATCACATCCTGTTGCTCGGTCAGCTGCCCGATACGTTGCGACGGAGCCGAAGGCCAGTGAATGACTAACGGCACCTGCAATAAACCACGATTACCGTCATTCTCACCGGCATTATTGAAGCTGATCCCCTGCCCGGCAGTAATGATAACCACGGTGTTTTTCAGCAAATCATTCTGCTGTAATTGTGCGAGGATACGGGTTATTTGCTTATCAGCATTGCCACTACTCTGAGCGTAATTTTTCTCACGGGCGGCCACCGAGTTACCACTGGCATTAATCCCATCCAGTGACACCCATGAGAACCACGGTGCTGAAGTATTCTGTTGTTTCTGCAACCAGGCCTGCCACTGATCGACCGTCTGTCCGTCGTTTTGAGAGGTTGCTGCTGGCAGAGAGTAGTCTGCCAGTAACGCCTGCCGGTACAGCGGCTGACTGAACCCCTCTGACGAGAACAAGCCAAACTGATAGCCCTGATTATTCAGGGTACTCAGCAGGGCAGAAGGCATCCTGGCCGCCAGAATACCATTCATATAACTGGCCGAAATGCCATAAAACAGACCAAACAACCCGCTCTCACTGTTACTGCCGGAGCTGAAGTGTTGCGTAAACTGTATATTGTTGTCGGCAAACTGGCTGAGTGCCGGGAAGCTGGTCGCCAGATGAGAGGCATCCGCCCCATTAAGGGTGATCAGCATCAGATTATAGTGGCTGCCGCTCTGACTGAAATTGATATCACTGAGCGGATAGGCCACGGAAACCGCATCCGGGTCTCCCTGCTGAATAAGACGTCGCTGATATTCCTGCGGGTCCAGCAGACCATGTTTTTCAAGAAAACGCCGTGCAGTCATCGGATAGGATAACGGCAGGTTCGCTTTCTGCATGGTGATTGGCCGGTAAAAATTGGCATCTGCCCAGATATAGAGCAGATGGCTGGATAAAAATGCCACGATAAACAGCACGGCCAGTGGCTTACCAAAACGTCGGCGGTTGAGGCTGCGCAGTTTCTGCCAGCTCCAGGTGGCAAACAGCATTTCCACCAGGAAAATGACCGGCACTGAAATAAACATCAGTTGCCAGTCACGTGACATGTCGCTCTGTTGCGGATTGACCATCAAATCCCAGACCACAGGATTCAGATGCAGATGGAAACGATCAAAAACCTCGCTATCCATTAACAGCAGGGTCAAACCGCTGGTGGCGAGAATTGAGGAGATCACCCTGAGCAATCGTTGTGACATCACAACGAAGGTCAGCGGGAAGATCACCAGCAGATAGGCGGCAAAGACCAGGAAGCTGAAATGACCGATCCAGCTACAGTAAGCATAAATTCTGCCCGCCAGCGAGGCTGGCCAGTCAGTCACCAGCAGATAACGGCTGCCCAGGATGAGCGCGAAAAAAATATTAAACAGGGCGAACCAGTGCCCCCAGCTTATCATCCGGGACACTTTTTCCCTGTAGCTCTGCTGGCTGTTTACCATAGGGTTCAGATCACATCATCAATGTGCATGGTCTTCGCGGACAGAAGCCTGCAATGCTTCAGCGAAGGAACGTGCCAGAGTATGACGTTGCGCAGGCGCAACGCTGGCGTTAATCAGATTCGTCACCATATTGCCCAATACCATCAGGGAAAGGTCAGTAGGTGCATGATCTTTTTCGAGTACTTCAACAAGTTCAGCGAGCAAATGTTCAACACGCTCGTCACTATATCGGGATGATTGTGGCATATTATCAGTTAGCTAAGTCGTAAAAGGCGACTATTCTACTGCAAACATGACTTTTTTTCTGCAATTTTATTGTCTGTTTAGCCTCAGGATAGCGGCTGTTTTGTTAATGACTGTTGTAGCCTATTGTGGCTGATCTTGCACCGTTTTTCATCTGCGGGCGGCTGAGATTTTGAATATTCTGAATAATTCCCGGCTTCAGTGGGGCTCCGGCAGGAAATAAGATTGAAAGACGTTCGGGGCAATGGTTGAATACGCATCTGCATAAGAAGGGGAGTCTGCCATGAGTCTGGATATTGACCAGATTGTCGTCCATCAGTTAATCAAACGTGATGAAGATCAGCTGGAGCTGGTGTTACGTGACTCTTTGCTGACGGCCAGCGAAGCTGTCGAAGAGATGCTGGAAGAGTTACATCGGGTCTACAGTGCCAAAAATAAGGCCTATGGATTATTCAACCAGGAAAGTGAACTGGCCGACGCCCTGCGCCAGTGCCGTCGCGGTGAACAGGATTTTTTAGCCTTCAGTCGTGCCGCCACCGGCCGTCTGCGGGATGAGCTGGCGAAATACCCGTTCGCGGAAGGCGGAGTGGTGTTATTTGCCCGCTATCGCTACCTCGCTACCGAATATCTGCTGATCTCTGTGCTGAATAGCCAGGCCAGTATGCGGGTGAATGAAAGTCTGGATATCAGCACCACCCATTATCTGGATATCAACCACGCTGATATTGTGGCACGGATTGATCTTACCGAATGGGAAACACAACCGGAGTCGCTGCGGTATCTGACCTTCCTGCGCGGTCGGGTAGGGCGCAAAGTGGCCGATTTCTTTATGGACTTTCTCGGGGCCAGTGTCGGTCTGGATACCAAAGCCCAGAACCGCAGCCTGTTACAGGCGGTCGATGATTACTGCGATGAGGCCAGTCTCGATAAAAAAGAGCGGCAGGAGTATCGTCAGCAGGTCTATACCTACTGTAACCAGCAGTTGCAGGCCGGTGAGGAGATCACGGTGCGTGAACTGTCTGGTGAATTACCGGAAGTGGGTGAGAAGAGTTTCAGTGACTTTACCAGTGAGCAGGAGTATTCGCTGGAAGAGAGCTTCCCGGCGGATCGCAGTACCCTGCGTCAGCTGACCAAATTTTCCGGCAGCGGTGGCGGGCTGACCCTGAACTTTGATGCGATGTTACTGGGTGAACGTATTTTTTGGGACCCGGCGACAGATACCTTAACCATTAAAGGTACCCCCCCTAATCTGCGGGATCAGTTGCAGCGCCGGACCAGCAGTAAATCGTAGCCGGACTGCATAAAAAAACGCCGCATTAAGCGGCGTTTTTTTTAAACCAATTCAGCGATTAAGCACGAACGAAGTCGATGTGCTGAATTTTTGGTTTGAACGGGTGACGCTGTACGGCCTGAACTTTAACGTTAGTTTCTTTACCGTCAACAACCAGGGTCAGAACCGCAGAGTAAAACTCCGGGTTAGCCTGCATGTTGATTAAAGAATCGTGGTCCAGTTCGATAGAAACAGCTGCTTCATTTCCGCCATAGATGATAGCCGGGAATTTTTTAGCTGCACGCAGGCGGCGGCTCGCACCCTTACCCTGCACTTTACGTTCTTCTGCTTTGATAGTGAACATTCTTATTTCTCTTGGTAATTCTGTTACAGGCGACCCAGCAACAGAAGGTTATTCATAAGCACTCTTACCGGATGTAAAAGCGCGCGGCATTATAACGGCTTCACTGACGCCGGGCAAATAAAATCACCCGCCGGGCGCTTCACCGCAACTGGTGAGCTTTACGGAAACGCCCCTGGTAATCAAAGACCTTATGCCGTATCTGCCAGAAATGACCTTTTTTGCGGGCGACAATAAAGTCCGGATAACGGAAATGCTCACTCAGTGCCGCCAGATCCGTCGCCGTTTGCCAGTGAAGCGGTGTGGCCGGGGCCTTATGATGTTGCCTTAAAAACAGCGTCTCAAAAATATGACGCTGTCCCGGCGTCTGCAGCCGGAAAAGTTCGCTGACTTCCGTGGCTTCTTCATCGTAATAGGTGATCTTCAGGCTTTCACCCCGGCTGTCTTTACCCGGTTGCAGAGTCATTCCTGCACAACGTAACACCAGGGCATCTTTCAGTTTTAGTGCGGCCTTCAGCATATCGTCGGGGTCGGTGAGAATGCACTGACACTGATGACAGACACGGGCCGCGATATCATTTTCCGCATTACACTGTGGGCAGGATTTAAAGCGGAACCGGAAATCACATTGCTCACGGGGGGCGTCCGGGAAGTCAATAATCCCCTGGCAACGCCGGCCAAAATGCTCGGTGATAGTACCGTCGGCGGTGGTTTTTCCCCAGAACGTATTGGCAAACCCGCAGGCCGGACAGAAAACCTGCACCGGCTTATTATCACTGGCCCCTTTCGGCGTACCGATTTCCGGACTGAACAGGTCATGAGGGTTACCGGCATAGTCGAGGATCAGACAATCCGTTTTACCGGGGGACAGACGCAGCCCCCGGCCGACAATCTGCTGATACAGGCTGACGGATTCGGTAGGGCGCAGGATAGCGATAACATCCACGTGCGGCGCATCGAATCCGGTCGTCAGCACAGAGACATTCACCAAATATTTAATTTTCTGTAGCTTAAACGTGGCCAGGATTTCGTCCCGCTGGCGTGCAGGCGTTTCACCGCTGATCAGCGCACTCTCCGGAGGCAGCAGACCAAGAATTTCCCGGGCATGCATGACGGTGGCCGCAAAAATCATCACGCCGTGCCGGCCTTCTGAAAGTTCAATCACCTGGCGGATGATTTCCGGTGTCACACGCCGTTGTTTGCTGAGCTGATCATTCAGATCCCGCTCGCTGAACAGCCCCTGCTGTGAGGCAAACAGGGCAGAGAAATCATAGTGGACCACCGGCATATCGATCCGCTGAGGTTCGGTCAGATAACCATTTTTAATCATATAGCGCAGTGGCAGTTCATAGATACATTCATAGAACAGCGCATCCGCGTCGCCGCGGACCATACCGTGATAGTGCAGATGATAGATCCAGCCTTTCCCTAACCTGAAGGGGGTTGCCGTCAGCCCCAGCAGCCGGAGTTCCGGGCGTCGCTGGCGCAGATAAGTAAATATGGTCTGATACTGGCTCTCTTTGTCGTCGGCAATCCGGTGACATTCGTCGACGATAATCAGTGAAAACGCGTCGTCAAAGGCCTCCAGGTTGCGGGCCACGGATTGCACGCTACCGAATACCACTTTACGGTGGCTCTGCTTTTGCTGTAAACCGGCAGAAAAAATATCTGCGCTGAGCCCCAGCGCTTCATATTTTGCATGGTTCTGAGCGACCAGTTCTTTCACATGGGCCAGAACCAGTACCCGGCCCCGCGCTTTGCGGGCCAGTTCGGCAATCACCAGGCTTTTACCGGCCCCGGTAGGCAGAACAATGACGGCCGGTTGCTGATGCTGACGGAAGTAACTGATGGTGGCATCCACCGCTTCCTGCTGATAAGGGCGTAGCGTAAAAGACATAAAACGTCACTTTTCCGGGACTGACTTAAGGGATCGCATGCCATCACTGACAGTGCAGTACAGATCACGCTATACTGACCGGCTGAAGATGACGGTTAGCGTCATTGTATTTACCCTTCGCTGCTACAGGCAAAAAGAAATTCATGCGACTTGATAAATTCATCTCTCAACAACTGGAAATTAGCCGGGCCATTGCATCCCGTGAAATTCGTGCTCAGAAAGTCACCGTCGATGGTGAGATAGTGAAAGACAGCGCCTTCAAGGTGTCTGCGGAGCATGAGGTTGCCTACGAAGGTAACCGGTTGCAACAGATCACCGGCCCACGCTATTTTATGCTGAATAAGCCGCAGGGATATGTGTGTGCGACGGAGGATGAAGAATACCCGACGATTTTATACTTCCTCGAAGAACCGATGGCCTGGAAACTTCATTCCGCAGGGCGCCTGGATATTGATACTACCGGACTGGTGCTGCTGACCGATGACGGACAATGGTCACACCGCATCACGTCGCCACGCCATCATTGCGAAAAAACCTATCATGTCACGCTGGACTCTCCGCTGGATGAGCAGGTCGCCGAACAGTTCGCCAAAGGTGTGGCACTGCGCGGGGATGACGAGGCGACAAAACCTGCCGTGCTGGAGGTGATCACCCCGACCGAAGTGCTGCTGACCATCAGTGAAGGGCGCTACCATCAGGTCAAACGGATGTTTGCCGCCGTGGGTAACCATGTTGTGGCCCTCCATCGTCAGCAGATCGGCGATATTGTGCTGGATGAGACCCTGGAGCCTGGCGAATACCGTGAACTGACCCGCGAGGAAATCGACAGTGTCGGTCTGCCTGTCGAGTTGCAACAAAAAGCAGCGCGCCGTAAATAGCCTGTCACCCGGAGAAAAAAAATTGAGGCTTATCGTTATCCTGGGCTTGCTGGCAATGCTGATGCCACTGTCTATCGACATGTATCTGCCGGCCATGCCTCAAATTGCCAGCGAGTTTATGGTATCCAGCGGTAAGGTTCAGATGACGCTGAACATCTATATTCTGGGGTTTGCTGTCGGCCAGCTCTTTTATGGCCCGCTGTCCGATAGCCTGGGGCGGAAGGCGGTATTGTTGCCGGGGATTGGGATCTTTATTGCAGCGGCGGCCGGCTGTGCGCTCTCCGGGAGTATTGACCACCTTATCTGGATGCGGCTGGTTCATGGCCTGGCCGCAGCGTCTGCCGGGGTGGTCATCAATGCTATCATCCGCGATTCCTATGCCAGCGCTGAGTTCTCACGCATGATGTCGATAATGATGCTGATCACCACCCTGGCGCCGCTGCTGGCACCGATTTTCGGGGGCTGGTTGCTGCTCGCCGGCGACTGGCAATCCGTGTTCTGGACCCTGGCGGTGGCAGCGCTTGCGGGGTTTCTGCTGGTGACGTTTTTTGTGAAAGAATCGTTGCCTGTCACAAAACGTCAGCCTCTGCACCTGCGCACTATCCTGAACAACTTTATTATTCTGTTCCGTAATAAAACGGTATTTGCGCTGATGATGGCCAGCGGATTCTCGTTTGCCGGTTTATTTGCGTTTCTGAATGCCGGGCCGTTTATTTATATCCGGCTTTTTCATATTTCGCCGCAGCATTTCGGCTATTATTTTTCGTTGAATATCGTCTTTCTGTTCACGATGACCTTGATTAATACCCGACTGGTGCGCAAAACAGGGCCGTTGTTCCTGTTTCGTATGGCGCTGATGATACAGTTCGTGGCGGGTGTCGCGTTGTTGCTGGTCTGTGCATTAGGATGGGGATTGTATCCTCTGGTGCTGAGTATAGCTGTCTTTATTGGTTGTGTGTCGATGGTCTCCTCCAATGGCATGGCGGTGATTCTGGATGAGTTTCCGCATATTGCCGGGACGGTCTCTTCACTGGCGGGCACGTTACGCTTCGGCATTGGCGCACTGACGGGGGCGTTATTATCACTGTTCAGTTTTAACACGGCCTGGCCGATGGCCGGTATGATTGCTGCCTGCGCCACACTTTCTGTCTTACTGTTTCGTTACGCCTCCCGCAGCCAGCGTCTGGCCCGGGCGGCAAAATAAAATTCCGCAGCCTCAGGCCGGGCATGCCCCGGTACCGGGCCGGTCTGCGGGCGGTCGTTGCCTGCCGGGAAAGAGTGTGTTTTGAAACCCATAGCGGTGAAATATCAGCATAAAAAAACGCTGCCCGGGGGCAGCGTTTTTTTTATTGTCTGGCTAAAGACTTTAAAGGCCTGATGACATTAACTGTTGACGTTAGTTAAAACCCGACGTGCTTCGCGATAGCGATTTTTCCAGTAACTGTCATTAAGACTTGAAATCATTACGCCGCTGCTGGTGGATGCATGAACAAAATTATTATTGCCCAGATAGATCCCCACATGACGACCGGTCGAGCCAGAGTGGAACAGTACAAGATCACCGGGACGCAATTTGTTACGTGAGACCTTTAATCCTGCATCCTGCTGTTCAGAGGTCGAACGCGGTAAATCCAGGCCAAACTGCTCGCGAAACGTTCGCTGAACGAAAGCGGAACAATCGATACCCCGTTTGGTATCACCGCCCATCCGGTAACGTACACCTTTCCAGTCAGCATACTGATCCATAATCCGTGACTTGATGTCCACGTTCTTAACCATCTGTTCAAATTCAGCCTGAGACGCCTGAAGTAAAAAACCATTATGGTTGTTAACTTCATGCTTCTCTACCCGGGCAGTGGTTTGTGCGGGGGTGGTGCTACAGGCCGAAAGTAATGTTGCTAAAGCAATTGCGGGCACGACCCGCCAGATATATCTCAGGGTAGGTTGAGATTTGACCATTATACGTAGTTCCCTTCAAAGTCCTTACGACAAATTGCCGCTAGCCAGATAACAAGAAATAAAGAGAATAACCGGACGGGTACGCTGAAAGACGCCGATTATAAGAACACGCGGATAAAATGCAGTGAACAGATAATACGTTAGCGCTTGTATCAGAACATATGCCGATATAAAGGCAGATTACCGTATAAAATGCCAACTGGCGAGAGCTTTTAGGGAAATTTTTGATTTAGATTAATTCAATAAAATTGCTTACCATTTTACCCGTAATCCGTGAAATCTGTTTCAGGATGAAAAATCCTTATCCCTCCCTGAGAATCTGCGTCTTTCCTCCGGGTACTGACGCATCTGAACCCCGATATCCGGCGGGAATTCTGCCGATCCTGACGAGATGTGGGTCACCGGATTTTCTGCAAACTCTGCTGCCAGAGCCCGTCATTACTGGTCCCGGCGTGTTACTGATCTCTTTAGTGGCTAGGCCTGATGATAGCTTTGCCCCGTTCGGGTGCAATGACCGGCTGACTGCGCTAAAACAGTGCATCATCTTCAGATTATCAGCGTTGGCATCCGGCCTGTGGCTCAGGTAAGTGAACAGGCGGGTGCGAGACCCCGCAGCAGCAGGAAATAACCCGGATTTATCTTATCTGCAGGCAGTTTGTATTTCTGGCACGCAAAATGCTTATCTGAGAGGTAAGGAAATAAAAACTAAGACGATATGACGAAGTTTCAGTCGCAGCACAACATGATGAGGTCTTTATGGCAAAGGGTGCATTTAAACAGAAACTAGGGCTGGTTGATCTCAGCCTGTTAGGAATAGGCTCGATGATCGGGTCCGGCTGGCTTTATGCCGCATTAACCAGCTCCGGCTACGCCGGTGCCCAGACCGGTTGGGCATGGATCCTGGGCGCTATCATTGTATTAATGATAGGTTTAGTGTTCGCTGAACTCTCAGCAGCGATTCCGCGTGCGGGGGGATTTGTTCGTTATCCTAACTTTTCTCACGGTAACGTCGTGGGATTTGTCATCGGTGTCAGCTCGCTGCTGGCTTATACCAGTACTGCCGGGGTTGAGGTTGAGGCCGTGCGTCAGTATGCACAATACTGGTGGCCGGGGCTCAGCCATACGGATGGCAGTCCGACAGCCGCGGGTTTTCTGATCCAGATCCTGTTGCTGGTTGGCTTTTTCCTGCTGAACTACTGGAGTGTCAGTGTCTTTGGCCGGGTGAATACCCTGATCACCACGTTCAAGTTTGTGGTGCCGTTACTGACCATTGTTACGCTGTTTATGTATTACCACGGCGCTAACCTGGATGTGCCACCACCGCCACCGGGCGGGGCACACGGTATCTTCACTTCCCTGACCGGCGCGGGCATTGTGTTTGCCTACCTCGGTTTTCGTCAGGCGGTCGACTTTGCCAGTGAGGCGAAAAACCCTCAGCGCAATGTTCCGTTGTCCATCATGATTGCGATTGCCGTAAGCTTTGTTATTTACATTGCGCTGCAGTATGCCTTTATGGGCGCAGTTCCTTCAGAAGCGCTGACGGCGCATGGCTGGGATGGACTGAAACAGATCTTCCAGTCACCGTATGCGGACCTGGCACGTAGTCTGGGTATTACCTGGCTGATTAACCTGATTCTGGTCGATGCGGTCATTTCACCCGCCGGTACCGGGAATATCTATCTGGCTGGTGCCAGCCGTGTTCTGTTTGCCTGGGCACGTAACGGACATTTATTCAAAATCTTTGGTGAGGTGGATCCTAAGTCCGGTGTACCGCGCGGTGCGCTGTGGTTATCGCTGATCCTGTCAATTGCCTGGACATTACCTTCTGAATTCCAGGTCTGGGGCGGGCTGATTGGTGCGGTGACTTCCGCCACCGTCTTCACCTATATGCCTGGTCCGGTTACGCTGGGGGCCTTCCGTCGTCACCTGCCGGGTATGGCGCGTCCATTCCGTCTGCCACTGGCATCGGTGCTAAGTCCGTTAGCCTTTGTTGCAAGTACACTGCTGATCTACTGGAGTGGCTGGTCTGTTAATGAACTGCTGATCCCGGTCTTTATTCTGGCCTGGCTGGGTTATGCCATCTTTGCGAAAAAGACAGCGACTTCTGCCCGTGACCTGAAATGCAGCTGGTGGTTACTGGTTTACTACGTACTGATTCTGGCTATCTCTTACCTGGGAACGTTTGGCGGAATCAATGCGATTGGTTCACCGACCGATATGATTCTGGCTGCCGTCGCAGCACTGGTCTGCTACTACTGGGGCGTAGCCACCAGTCTGCCAGTCCCGGAAATTAAAGATCATGAAGAACTGGCTGACTGAGTATTACCGACGTTAATCAGAACTGATTAAACATAAGGCGCCTTCTCAGGCGCCTTTTTTTATCCTTGCTTGTGAGGGGCTTATGACCTTCACTGCCTGACTGCCTGACTGCCACATTAATATCACTTAAGACCAGACTATGCTCCGAAGAAGTCGCCGTCGTTCGGGAAATGCCCGCCGGTGGAGGCAGGGGCATCGGTGTGACAATGTGGATGTGACATGATGGGTATCACCCGCAGAACCTGGTGTTGTATCTGCGTCCGTCTGGCAGAGCGACCCGGCTTTCAGGCTATGCCGTCCGCGGGAACGGTGGCTTCTGCGCCGGTATCACCCCGGGGTGAACAGAACCTGATGTCAAAAGGGCGCGCTCAGGCCCCGGCGGTCACAGGATCCGAAGATAAGACAGGGACAATAACGAGGCGAAACAGGTCAACACTGCGATGGGGAGACAGATTCAAAAGCCGTCAGTGCAGTCACACCGACGGCAGGCCCGGAGGGGCTTAACGTTATTTTTTCCTGCGGGGCAGCTTTTTATCCAGGTAGTTCACCAGCATGTCGCTGCCCGGGGTTAACAGCCACCAGCTCATCCCGACCAGAACGACAGACAGTGAGCCGACAGCGATATCGGTAAACCAGTGTGCACCCGCCATCACACGAGGCATCGCAAAGACGAAGAAGATAATCAGCGCCTTAATAAAGGCGCGACCACCAAAATAACGCCACATAAAACAGGCGAAAATCATCAGCATCATCCCGTGATCTCCCGGGAAGCTGTCCCCCGACGCATCTTTTGTCGGGATACCGGTCAGTTCGCCTGCACGGTGAGCATTATGGAAGAACAGCGTCGGGCTGCTATGAACCACCGGGATACGATGACCTAACTGATTCAGCACGACCGCACTGATCAGCATGGTCACACCGATAGCCAGCATACGATGATGACCCGCCGCATCACTCTTTCGCCAGTAGGAATAGTAGAGCAGTCCCATCGCTATCAGGGAAACCAGGTCAAAGCCCCGGAAGTTGGTGATGGCAACAAAGATAGCGAACGCGTGATGCGTCACCATCTGGTTATTGAAGCCAAAGAAAATGGTTTTATCGAGGCCGAACCAGAAACCGTGATGTTCCGGCAGATACCACGAAAAAAAGAGTGCGATGCCCAGGGCATTCAGCAACAGGATAGTGATCAGACGTGAAAGGCGCATTTTATAAACTCAATTTTTTAATAACGGTGTAGGGTACTATATAAATATAAACGAACGTTCAACCTTCCTTAATGAAGGTCTGTGACCGGCCGGTTATCCACTCTTCTTCCTGCCAGGAACGTGTGAAAAAACGCGCTTATTATACAGATTATTAAGTAAGTAAATTTGACAAATCACGTGATAAAGTAACCAGCTGTGGCGGCGTCTTTTCAGGAACGATACCCAATATCCGCCAGCGGCGGGGCCTGAAAGAGCGGCCGCAGGCAGAGTCCGGTTATCCGCGATGCGGGGTGTGTCGGGGAGTGGACGCGTTACCCGCAGGGAACAAAAGGGAGCGGCCTCCCGGGAGTGAGCAGAAAATGCCAGGCTACCGGTGATAATATCAGGGAGAACGATACGCCGGAGATGCCGGTCATGGCTGCGGGGCAGCAAGGCTGATGCGGATGTCATACGGGGCGGTTGCCGGGGAAGGCATCCCGGCAAGGGAGTCCGGACGACCGATGCGGCCGTCCTGGGGTATTAATCTGCGCGGCCCATATAGCGACGCTCAGGGATATGGATGCGGATTTTATCCCCGTTGCTCAGATACTCAGGCACCTGAACGACCAGCCCGGTACTCATGCCGGCCGGCTTGGTGCGGGCGCTGGCAGAGGCCCCTTTAATACCGGGGGAAGTATCGGTAATTTCCATATCGACGGTCTGGGGTAATTCCAGAGCCAGAATCTGCCCGTCCATGGTCAGGACATGCATCCCCGGAATACCGCCTTCAGGAATGAACAGTAACTCTTCCTCAATCTGTTTCTGGTTGAAGTGATAAGGGGTGTAATCCTCATCATCCATAAAGACGTATTCTTCACCGTCAATGTAAGAAAAACTGACGGCGCGGCGGCTGAGCGAGATAGTGTCGAGGATATCATCACCTTTAAAGCGTTCTTCTACCTTCAGTCCGGTGCGGATGTCAGTAAAACGCATTTTATACAGCGTCGCGGCACCCCGGGCACTGGGGCTCTGCACATCAATATCTTTTACCAGCAGCAGTTTTCCGTTCCAGCTCAGGGCCATGCCACGTTTAATTTCATTCGCCTTCGGCATCGGTTTTCTCACTATGTCAGCAATACAGGGAATTATGCGCGCAAAGTTACTCGCGCAATGCGTGGCAGGCAAGAGAAAGAAGATAAATTATTTAGCATCTGATGTTGAACGCCCGGATAAATGATAGAGTGCCGCTCCTGCCCGCACATATTTGTGCCGGGTTCCCCCTCTGCCTGTTCAAAGAAGGTGCCTGATGGAGTGTCGTACCGGCTGTGGTGCCTGTTGTATCGCACCGTCAATTTCCAGTCCCATACCCGGTATGCCCGGGGGCAAGCCCGCCAACGTCAGGTGCGTACAGTTATCGGATGATAATTTATGTAAGATCTTTGGTTCAGATCTGCGGCCAGCCGTTTGCGGCGGGCTTAAAGCCTCATTTGAGATGTGTTCAACGCACCGCGATACGGCGATGACCTATCTGATACGCCTGGAAGCCAGTACCGCCCCGTGAGACGTCATCTTTTGCCGGAGCGCATTCTCTGACAGCGACGGCCTGCAGGCCGCTATCGGGCCACGATAGCTGAAATTTGCTGAAGCACTGAGCGGAATCTGATTTGCGTCAATTGAAATTCAGCGCTATACCGTAGAATTATCAGATAAATGTCATGAAGTGTGCGTAGCCTCAAAAAATCGCCATAAGAATTTTGTTATTTGTTGCAGCAGAATTTTTTTGGCGCGTATATTACTGATACGTTTCAGCTCTGCCTGTGTTCCCTGTTGTCAGTCCCGGACACTTTTTTTTATCTCTGTTAGCTGAAACGATTCAACTGAAGATAGTGAGGAGTTCTATGTTCCAGCTCGATGTACAGGCGATACATACTGGTGCCAGCGCCAGTGAAAAAAACGAAGCGATACGTCAGGTCGCATCTGCCCTGACTTCTGCCGGGAATGTGACGGAAGGGTATGTCGAGGGGATGCTGGCTCGTGAACAGCAGACCTCAACGTTTCTGGGCAATGGTATTGCTATCCCTCATGGTACGACCGACACCCGTGATCAGGTACTCAACACCGGGGTCCAGGTCTTTCAGTATCCGCAGGGCATTCAATGGGGAGAAGATCAGGTCGCGTATGTGGTTATCGGCATTGCCGCCAAATCCGACGAGCACCTGGCGTTACTACGGCAGTTAACTCATGTGCTGAGTGATGACAGTGTGGCTGAAACACTGAAAACCGCGTCAGCTGAAGATTTACGTGCCTTGCTGATGGGTGAAAAACAGGCGGCCGAATTTCGTTTTGACACCTCCATGATCGCCACCCGGGTTGAGGCGACTGACCTGATGACGTTACAGGCACTGAACGCCGGGCGTTTACAGGCCGCGGGGGCGGTGGACAGCCGTTTTGTCAGCCAGGTGATCTCTCATCCGCCTTTCCATCTTGGCCACGGGATTTGGCTGAACGACAGTGCTGAGGGCAATCTGTTCAGCGCCATTGCGGTCAGTCGTGCGGCAACGGCCTTCACGACGGCAGATAATGAGCCGGTGTCCTTGTTAATGACGGTTGCCGCTATTGATGATCAGCCGCTGAGTGCACTGGGGTATCTGCACCGTTTACTGACCGGGGGGCATGCATCAGCGCTGGACAGTGCCGATCCCGCGGGGATCCTCGCCTTGCTGACCAGCGATTATGTTGAAGCAGATGAAGTGATCACCGCGGAATTTGTGATCCGCAACGAACATGGTCTGCATGCCCGTCCGGGCACGGCACTGGTCACCACCATTAAAAATTTCAAAAGCGATATTACGGTCACTAACCTGGATGGCAGCGGCAAACCTGCAAACGGACGCAGCCTGATGAAAGTGGTCGCGCTGGGGGTGAAGAAAGGCCACCGCCTGCGCTTTACGGCCAGCGGAGAAGATGCCGCCGCCGCGATCACCGCGATCGGCGAAGCCATTGAGAGTGGTCTTGGTGAGGGGGCAGCATGAGCAGACGTGTCGCAACCATTACCCTGAACCCGGCTTATGATCTGGTGGGCTTTACCCCGGAAATTGAGCGGGGTGAAGTCAACCTGGTGAAAACCACCGGTCTGCATGCCGCCGGCAAAGGGATTAATGTCGCTAAGGTACTGAAAGACCTTGGGATTGATGTCACTGTCGGCGGTTTTCTGGGTAAGGATAACCAGGACGGATTTCAGCAGCTCTTCAGCGAACTGGGGATTGCTAACCGTTTCCAGATTGTCGGCGGAAGAACGCGCATCAATGTCAAACTGACCGAGCAGGACGGCGAAGTGACCGATCTTAACTTTTCCGGTTTTGCTGTGACCGCCAAAGACTGGGAACGTTTTACGACCGATTCACTGAGCTGGCTGGGCCAGTTCGATATGGTCTGCGTCAGCGGCAGTTTACCGGAAGGGGTCTCTCCGGAAGCGTTTACCGCATGGATGAAATCCCTGCGTGCGCTATGCCCGTGCATTATCTTTGACAGCAGCCGCAGTGCGCTGGAAGCCGGGCTGAAAGCCGCTCCCTGGCTGGTAAAACCTAACCGTCGCGAGCTGGAAACCTGGGCCGGAAAACCGTTACCGGACTTACAGGACGTCATTGATGCCGCGCATAAACTGCGGGAAGAAGGGATTGCCCATGTGGTGATTTCGCTCGGCGCCGAAGGGGCGTTATGGGTGAATGCCTCCGGGGAATGGCTGGCAAAACCTCCGGCCTGTGAGGTGGTCAGCACCGTAGGGGCAGGGGATTCCATGGTAGGCGGCCTGATTTATGGGTTACTGATGCGTGAGTCCAGCGAACATACCCTGAGACTGGCAACGGCAGTCGCCGCGCTGGCGGTAAGTCAAAGTAATGTAGGCGTCGCTGACCGGACACAACTGGCGGCAATGATGGCACGTGTCGATTTACAGCCCGTGCACTGACAGCAGAAGAGGAATAAATGATGAAAACGCTGCTGATAACTGATGCGTCACTGGGAAAAGCCAGTGCATATATGGCCGAAAAAGCGGCCGAAACGGCTGCTGAAAAATGCGGACTGACCTTAACCCGTTCCGCAGCAGACGCTGAACTGGTCGTGGTCGCCGGCAAAAACGCGCCTATCGATCCGGCCCTGAGCGGTAAACCGTGCTGGCAGGGCGATCTGCAGGCACTGCTGAATGATGCGGTGGCTTTTCTGACCACCGCACGTGAACAGGCCACTCCCTGGCAGGCACCGGTGAGTGCTCAGCCGGTGGTGGCTGAGACCAGTGGAGCCAAACGTATTGTGGCGGTCACCGCCTGTCCGACCGGCGTCGCTCATACCTTTATGGCGGCAGAAGCCATCGAGGCAGAGGCTAAAAAACGTGGCTGGTGGGCTAAAGTGGAAACCCGCGGTTCTGTCGGTGCCGGTAATCCGGTCAGCGCTGAGGACATCGCGGCCGCCGATCTGGTGATTATCGCCGCCGATATCGAGGTCGACCTGGCAAAATTTGCCGGTAAACCCATGTATCGCACCTCGACCGGACTGGCACTGAAGAAAACCGCGCAGGAGTTTGATAAAGCACTGGCGGAAGCTAAACCTTACCACGCTGCCGGCGCGAAGTCTGAAGCGAGCGCCAGCGAGGGCAGTAAAGAAAAGGCCGGGGCATACCGGCACCTGCTTACCGGTGTCTCTTACATGCTGCCGATGGTGGTCGCAGGCGGCCTGAGTATCGCGTTATCCTTCGCCTTCGGGATCACGGCCTTCCATCAGGAAGGGTCGCTGGCCGCCGCGCTGATGCAGATTGGCGGGGGCAGTGCTTTTGCATTAATGGTGCCGGTGCTGGCGGGTTACATTGCCTTCTCGATTGCTGACCGTCCTGGTCTGACGCCGGGGCTGATTGGCGGTATGCTGGCGACCAGTACTAATGCCGGCTTCCTGGGCGGGATCATTGCCGGTTTCATTGCCGGTTATGTGGCGAAATTTATCAGTACACGGCTGAAACTTCCGCAGAGTATGGAAGCCCTGAAACCTATCCTGATTATTCCGCTGCTGGCGAGCCTGATCACCGGTCTGCTGATGATTTATGTGGTCGGTAAACCGGTCGCCGCTATCATGGAATGGCTGACGCACTGGCTGGGTAACATGGGGACGGCGAATGCGGTACTGCTGGGTGCGGTGCTGGGCGGTATGATGTGTACCGATATGGGAGGCCCGGTCAATAAAGTGGCTTATGCCTTTGGTGTCGGTTTACTGAGCAGTAAAACTTATGCGCCGATGGCGGCGATTATGGCTGCCGGGATGGTACCTCCGCTGGCGATGGGGCTTGCGACCTTACTGGCAAAACGGAAATTTAATAAAGGACAGCAGGAAGGCGGTAAAGCCGCACTGGTGCTGGGTCTGTGCTTTATTTCTGAAGGGGCCATTCCGTTTGCGGCCCGTGACCCGATGCGGGTGATCCCTTGCTGTATCGTGGGTGGCGCGGTGACCGGCGCTATCTCTATGGCGATCGGCGCCCAACTGATGGCACCTCACGGCGGCTTGTTTGTTCTGTTGATCCCGGGGGCGATCACCCCGGTACTGGGTTATCTGTTATCCATTATTATCGGAACGGCGCTGGCGGGTATTGCTTATGCCTTCCTGAAAAAACCGGAACCAGTCACCGCCTGAGGCCGGTGTGATAAGAAAAACAGGGCGCATCGCGCCCTGTTTTTTTATGCAGTCTGTTGGGCTTTCAGCCAGGCAATTTCATCTTTCCAGATATCCGGATTGACGGTTTCCAGAATTAACGGAATACCGTCAAAGCGGGGATCTTTCATCAGCCAGCTGAACACCGTATTGCCGATATTTCCTTCGCCCAGACTGTGGTGGCGGTCGACCCGGCTGCCGAATTCACTCTTGGCATCATTCAGATGCATGCCCCGCAGGTAGTCAAAGCCGACAATCCGCCCGAATTCCCGGAAAGTATTTTCACACTCTTCGACCGTACGCAGGTCGTAACCGGCGGCAAAGGCGTGACAGGTATCGATGCAGACGCCAACCCGGCTTTTATCTTCAACGTGATGGATGATTTCGGCCAGGTGCTCAAAACGAAACCCCAGGTTACTGCCCTGACCGGCGGTGTTTTCGATCACCGCCGTGACACCCTGCGTCTGATCCAGCGCGATATTGATCGATTCTGCAATCCGCTTCAGACAGTCTTCTTCAGCAATCTGTTGCAGGTGGCTGCCCGGATGGAAGTTAAGTAAGGACAGGCCGAGTAATTCTGCCCGTTGCATCTCATCAATAAAGGCCAGTCGTGATTTTTCCAGTGCTTCACTGACCGGATGACCGAGATTGATCAGGTAACTGTCATGGGGCAGAATTTGTCCTGAGCTGAAGTTATATTTTTCGCAGGCCTGACGGAAAGCGCTGATACTTTCCTCTGTTAATGCCGCAGCACGCCACTGGCGCTGATTTTTGGTAAACAGTGCAAAGGCCGTGGCTTCCAGTTCGTGTGCACGAAGGACCGCGTTTTCCACGCCCCCTGCGGCGCTGACATGCGCACCGATAAACTTCATTACTTTCTCCTTACTTCCCGGTATTTGCTGAATGTCACACATAATACCTGAGGATTTACTGCATAACATGCCATACCAGCAGATTGACGCCTGCGCCGCCGATAATCAGCCAGAGAAAAACGACAGCTCCCAGCAGTAAGGGTTTCAGCCCGGCGGTTTTCAGCTGAGAAAGGCGGGTACTCAGGCCCAGCGCGGCCATCGCCATCGCCAGAAGAATATTATCACTGCGGCGGATCCATGAAAGCCAGGTATCAGACAGCAAACCGAACGAGTTAAGGACGGCGACCAGAATAAAGATCAGGGCAAACCAGGGGAAGGTGATTTTGCCGGGGCCGGCATTCTCTGCAGGCTGACGGGTGCGGTTAACCCACTGTCCCAGCAGCAGCAGGAACGGTGCCAGCATCATGACCCGTAGCATTTTGGCAATCACCGCGGTATCTTCGGCTTGCGGACTGATAGCATGACCGGCCGCCACCACCTGAGCCACTTCATGGACGGTCGAACCCGTATAAATGCCGAACTGCTCAGCACTGAGACCCGGCAGCCAGGGGTGGATAACCTCCCACATTAACGGATAGATAAAAATGGCCGCGGTACCGAAGATAACCACTGTTGCCACCGCCACCGCCACTTTTCCGGCATCGGCTCTGATGACCGGGGCTGTCGCCAGTACCGCCGCCGCGCCGCAGATACTGCTGCCGGCACCAATCAGCCATACGGTCTGTTTATCCGGTTTTATCCAGTACAGTCCGGCCAGGCAGGTCACCAGAAATGTGCTGCTCAGCATAATCATGTCGGTGACCAGCCCGCGGTAACCGATATGGCCGATTTGCTGAAAGGTGAGATTAAAGCCATACAGAATAATCCCCAGCCGCAGCAGATAATGTTTACTGAAGGCGATCCCTTGCTCGCAGCGGACATGAACCGTCGCGGGTAACAGATTACCGGTAATAATTCCGGCCAGGATCGAAAGGGTCAGTGTCCCCAGCCCCAGCCGGGCTACCAGGGGAATCTGGATCAGGGGGATCACGCCTGCGGCAATCATACCGCTGAGCAGAAGACCACGGAGTAAGGGGAGGCGGGGCAGAGGCGCCCGCAGTTGCTGATGCAGAGTCATCATGTCATTCCTTGCTGAGTCAATGACCCTTATCCTGCCGGGGTTTTGCTTAAAAGAGAAATTGATTATATATTTATAATTAACCACTATAACTGGTTAACGTGCGGAGGCTTCCGTTATCCGTCAGGGCATCCGTGAGGAGACAGTGTGCATATCACCCTAAGACAGCTGGAAGTATTCAGTGAAATTGTAAAGAGCGGGTCGACGACCCGGGCAGCGCAGCAACTGGCGCTATCGCAGTCGGCCGTTAGTGCGGCGCTGGCTGATCTTGAACATCAGTTAGCGGTAAAACTGTTCGATCGCTCCGGCAAGCGACTGATTGTGAATGAACATGGCCGCTTGCTCTATCCGAAAGCCGTCTCGTTACTGGAACAGGCGAAAGAGACCGAACAACTTTTCCGTGAAGATCATGGTGCCATCCGGATCGCCGCCAGCAGTACTATCGGCAACTATCTGCTGCCTGCCATGATGGCAGAGTACCGGCGTGATTTTCCGCAGGCTCCGCTGGACCTGACGGTCGGGAACAGTCAGGACGTGATCCAGGCGGTCAGTGATTTTCGCGTGGATGTGGGGCTGATCGAAGGGCCTTGTCATATCACCGGGATCGTCAGTGAAAACTGGCTGCAGGATGAACTGGTGGTTTTTGCTGCACCACAGTCGGCCATTTTCCGCGAAGCCGTCACGCTGGAAAAACTGGCAGACTCCCCCTGGATCCTGCGCGAACGCGGGTCAGGGACCCGGGAAATCGTGGACTATCTGCTGCTTTCTCATCTCCCCCGGTTCAGAATAGCGATGGAGCTGGGGAATTCAGAGGCGATCAAGCATGCGGTACGTTATGGAATGGGGATCAGTTGCCTGTCACGCCGGGTGATCGCAGACCAGCTTGAAAATGGCAGCCTGCGCCAGGTCCCGCTGCCACTGCCGCCGCTGACCAGAACGTTATATCGCATCCACCATCAGCAGAAACACCTGTCCCGAACGCTGATCCGTTTTCTTTCTTATTGCCATGAACAGGACATTGCCTGACCCGGTCCGCCCGGGGTTGCTAATAATCGGCGGGGGATTATGAAGGTAACTTATAACGCGGTGGTAATGCTATACAGGTTACGGTGAGCTGGTACAATCGCGCCTCATTTTTATCCAGCATAGTGTTTACTGATGAATAATAATACAAAAACAACAGATAAGCCTGGCCTGAAGCGTGTATTAAAAGCCCGTCATCTGACGATGATTGCGATTGGCGGGTCTATCGGCACCGGGCTGTTTGTCGCCTCCGGGGCCAGCATTTCTCAGGCGGGACCCGGTGGTGCACTTCTTTCTTATGCCATTATCGGGCTGATGGTCTATTTCCTGATGACAAGCCTCGGTGAACTGGCGGCGTATATGCCGGTCTCCGGTTCGTTTGCGACCTACGGTGCAAAATACGTCGAAGAAGGCTTTGGTTTCGCTCTGGGGTGGAATTACTGGTACAACTGGGCCGTCACGATCGCCGTCGATTTGGTAGCCGCACAACTGGTGATGGGCTACTGGTTCCCGGAAGTCCCGGGCTGGGTCTGGAGCTGCCTCTTCCTGGCGGTGATTTTCCTGCTGAACGTGATTTCGGTGAAAGGGTTTGGTGAAGCGGAATACTGGTTCTCGCTGATCAAAGTGGTGACCGTGGTGATCTTTATTATCGTCGGTCTGATGATGGTCACCGGCATTCTGCGGGGTGCCGGAGACGGTGGCTGGCATAACTGGACGACGGGCGGTGCGCCGTTTGCGGGCGGATTTTCTGCGATGATCGGCGTGGCAATGATTGTCGGTTTCTCTTTCCAGGGGACGGAGCTTATCGGGATTGCGGCCGGCGAATCAGAGAACCCGGGCAAAAATATCCCGCGTGCGATGCGTCAGGTTTTCTGGCGGATCCTGCTGTTTTATGTGCTGGCTATCCTGATCATCAGCCTGTTACTGCCGTACACCGATCCGCGTCTGCTGCATAATGATGTGAAAGACATCAGCGTCAGTCCTTTCACTCTGGTTTTCCAGAATGCCGGGCTGCTCTCTGCCGCCGCAGTAATGAATGCGGTGATCCTGACCGCGGTGCTCTCCGCCGGTAACTCAGGAATGTATGCTTCCACACGGATGCTGTTTACGCTGGCACAGGAAGGGAAAGCACCTAAAATCTTTGCCCGTCTGACCGCCAACGGCGTACCGCGTAATGCACTGATTGCGACCACAGTGATTGCAGCGCTTTGCTTCCTGTCATCAAAGTTTGGTAATCAGACCGTCTATATGTGGTTGCTGAATACTTCAGGAATGACCGGCTTTATCGCCTGGCTGGGGATCGCCATCAGCCATTACCGCTTCCGTCGCGGCTATGTGGCGAAGGGGCATAACCTGGCGGATCTGCCTTACCGTGCCGGACTTTTCCCGCTCGGGCCGGTATTTGCTTTTGTGCTCTGCCTGCTTATCACCCTGGGTCAGAACTACCAGGCCTTTATGGCCGATACCATTGACTGGTATGGCGTGGCAGCCACCTATATCGGTATCCCGTTATTCCTGGTGATCTGGCTGGGCTATAAATGGACGCGCGGAACCCGCTTTGTGAAATACCACGAGATGGAATTCCCGGGCATCACCAAAAGTGACAATTAACAGGTCAGTCCGGTGAGTTAAATAAAAACCCATGCATCGCATGGGTTTTTTTATGGCTGACGCTGCCTCAGGCAGTCAGCAGGTGGCGGGCGTGGAAACGAAGATGATCTTCAATAACACTGGTAATAAAATAGTAGCTGTGGTCATAGCCTTCCTGCCAGCGCAGGGTCAAATCAAACTGATGCTCACGGGCGGCTGTTTCCAGCACTTCCGGTTGCAGTTGCAGCGGGTAAAAATTATCAGCAAGCCCCTGGTCAATCAGCATCGGCAACCGGTGCGTGGCTTCAGCCATCAGCAGGCTGGCATCATACTGACGCCATGCCTCACGATCCTCTCCCAGATAGGCGGTAAAGGCTTTCCCGCCCCAGGGGACCGAGGACGGATTGACGATCGGGGCGAAGGCGGAGACCGAGGTAAACCGACCTGCCTCACGCAGGGCCAGCACCAGTGCACCGTGGCCGCCCATCGAGTGTCCCATAATGGCCTGACGATCGCTGAAGCTGAAGTGTTCCGCCAGCAGTGCCGGCAACTCCAGTGTCAGGTAATCGTACATCCGGTAATGCCGGTCCCAGGGGGCACGGGTAGCATTAAGATAAAATCCGGCCCCCTGGCCGAGGTCGTACTGCTCATCGTCGGGAACCTCGCTGCCACGCGGACTGGTATCGGGCATAATCAGCGCAATGCCCTGACCGGCGGCCAGCCGTTGTGCCCCGGATTTCACAGAAAAATTCTCATCAGTACAGGTCAGTCCTGCCAGGCACCAGAGCAGCGGAACCGGCTGAGCGGCCGCTGCCGGGGGCAGGAAGAGACTGAATTTCATCTCACATCCCAGCGTTGCTGAGGTATGTTGCCAGCGTTGCTGGCGACCGCCAAACATCAGATGCTCTTCGCAGAGAGTGAGTCCGGACATATAACGCTCCTGTTATTATCTGTATACAGGGCTGCTGCAGGTGCGGCAGCCGGTAAAAAAAATCAGGGAGATACGGCAGTCCCCTGTGCATGATCAGCGTTTTCCGCGTCGATGCCCGCAGAGGCCTCCCGGGTAAAGAAGCTGATCATCAGCGCTTTCAGTGCTTCGACATTCGGGGTGAACGCATCACGTCGCCAGATAAGACAGGTCGAGACCTGGCTGTATTTTTCCGGCAGATGATGCACACGGATACGCGCCCGGTCGCTCATTTGCGCCAGCACGGAAAACGGAATAATCGCGAGCCCGGCCCCTCCCGCCACACAGGCGATCATCGCATGGTAGGAATGAATTTCCATAATACTGCCGGGCTGTGCGTCACCTTCGCGAAACCACTCCTCCAGCTTCAGCCGGTAAGAACAACTGTTACGGAAGGCAAAGAAAGTCTCGCCCTGAACATCCCGCGGGCAGGTGACCGGCAGGTGTTCACTGCTGGTGATCAGCACTAACTCTTCACGAAAAGCCTCACAACTGTGCAGTTCGTCATAGCCTTCCGGACTGTCGGCGAGGGCAGCGGCCACCGTTCCTTCGCGGACATGGTCGATAATCTCACCGGACGTCCCGGTGATCAGTGACAGAGACACCGACGGATAACGCTGGTGATACGCCGCCAGCAGACCCGGCAGGCGGGTAGCCGCCGTACTTTCCATGGTGCCGAGCGCAAAATTCCCCGCCGGTTCCCCCTGGCGGGTCATGCTGATGGCTTCTTCGCTTAAGGCCAGGATACGTTGCGCATAACCGAGAAAGTTATGCCCGACCGGGGATAACCGTACCCGCTGTTTTTCGCGGATCAGTAAGTCGGTTCCCAGTTCTTCTTCCAGTTGCTTCAGACGGGTCGTCAGGTTAGAGGGCACCCGGTGAAGTAATTCTGCCGCCCGGGCGACCGAGCCGGTATCGGCAACGGCACAAAACATCCGTAGCTGAACCAAATCCATAATTATTCTCTTTATGAAAGGAAGTTAGTGTGATTTATTCATAATCATTGCGATTGTAGTCGCTGCGGTGGTGTCAGGCAAGCCTGAACCTGCGGGCCATCGTGTGAAATATTTTTTGCTACTGATGAAAGATGATCACCGTAAGCTACTGGATAATCCCGACGGACTGATTCACAATAAGCAATAATTATGATTCGCCGCCCGTTGCCAGGGCTGAGAATTCACCTGCCGGAGAAAAGTAGATGTCCCTTTTAAGTCAGGAAGCGGCACTGGTACATGAAGCACTGGTGGCCCGCGGTCTGGAAACCCCGTTACGTAAGCCTGCGCGCGAGCTGGATAACACCACACGTAAGGCGCTGATTGCCGGTCATATGACCGAAATTATGCAATTACTGAATCTCGATCTGGACGATGACAGTCTGACCGAGACACCGCACCGTATTGCGAAAATGTATGTCGATGAAATCTTTTCGGGGCTGGATTATGCCAACTTCCCGAAGATTACGGTCATCGAGAATAAAATGAAGGTCGATGAGATGGTCACCGTGCGTGATATCTCCCTGACCAGTACCTGTGAACATCACTTTGTGACGATCGACGGTAAAGCCACCGTGGCGTATATCCCGAAAGATAAAGTGATCGGTCTGTCAAAAATTAACCGTATTGTGCAATTCTTTGCACAGCGTCCTCAGGTACAGGAACGTCTGACCCAGCAGGTGCTGGTGGCGTTACAGACGCTGCTCGGGACCAATAATGTGGCGGTTTGCATCGATGCGGTCCATTACTGTGTCAAAGCCCGTGGGGTTCAGGATGCGACCAGTGCGACCACCACCACGTCACTGGGCGGACTGTTTAAGTCGAGCCAGAATACCCGTCAGGAATTCCTGCGCGCAGTCAGACACAACTGATTTCCCCGTTACCAGGCCATATCTTTCCGGATATGGCTTTTTCATTCCTGTCAGGGTTGTCACATGCCGCGTTATCCCCAGCTTGATTTTATCCGTGGTGCCGCCATCGCCGGCATACTGCTGCTGAATATCGTCAGTTTCGGTTTACCCGCCGCCGCCTATCTGAATCCGGCCTGGCAGGGCTTTATTACGCGCCCGGATGCCATCAGCTGGGCGGTCCTCGAACTCTTTGCACGGCTGAAGTTTCTTAACCTTTTCGCGATATTATTCGGTGCCGGACTGGTATTTCAGTTGCCGAAAGGCGGGGGCTGGATACAGTCGCGTTTAGGCTGGCTATTGCTGTTCGGCGTGCTGCATGCCGTGCTGCTATGGGAGGGAGACATTCTGGTGGCCTGGTCGCTGGCCGGAATGCTGACCTGGCGGATGATCCGCGATGCAGATTCCCCGGGGGTACTGATGCGCACCGGCATACTGTTTTATGCGGTCGGATGCCTGATGCTGCTGTTGTTCGGGGCGATATCCTCCGGTCATGCGGGCAGTGACTGGCTGCCCGGGACCGCAGAGATCTTTCTGGAACAACAACGGGTATTGCACCCCGGCATGGCGGCGATCGATTACCGTACCGGACATCTGGAATCGATGCTGGTGGCTTTTTTCGGACAGTATGGCTGGGAGCTGACCGGACTGATGCTCATAGGCGCGGCACTGGTGCATAATGGCTGGCTGCTGGGTAACCGGCCCCCGGCCGACTATCTTCGTACGGCGGTATTTCTGCTGGTTCCCGGCGTTCTGCTGGAAGGCGCCGGAATTACGGCTCAATGGCTGACCGGCTGGTCGTTCCGCTGGAGTGGCTTTTATCTGCAAATTCCCGGCGAAGTTGCCAGTCCGCTGATAAGCCTGGGGTATACCGCACTGGTACTGGCCGGCTGGAGGAAAATTTCGGCGATGCGGGTCGGCTATCTGTTTTGCTGTATTGGCCGGATGGCGCTGAGTAATTACCTGCTGCAAACCCTGGTCTGTACCTTAATTTTTTCCACCGCCGGTCTCTTTCTGCATTTTCAGCGCTGGCAGTTATTATTGATCGTGCCCTTTGTCTGGGTGATCAATGGGCTGTTTTCACTGTGCTGGTTACGGTATTTCCCGCGCGGTCCGATGGAGCAGCTCTGGCGCACGCTGACCCGGAAAACCGCCGGGCCGGCCGGAAGATAAGCCGCCGGCCGCCGGCCGCCGGTTTCCGTCCGGCCGGAGAGGGGCTGACGGGGTTAGCGCACCGCGGATGACAGGCCTGCAGGCCCGGAGGCCGCTTGCGGGGGCAGGGCGGGTGGGCGGACAGGTATCTGTGCGGCCTCTGCCGGGCAGACGATCTTCCCGGGAAGTGTCAGGCGGTCATTCCGATCACGGTGACCGGCTGTATTACCTGCTGCCTCGTTAATCACTGACGGCACATACGGCGGTCTGACCGGCAAATTGCCGGAAACGGGTGAGACCCGTGGGTTACCGGCAAAGGCGGCCAGCAATGCACAGTCTGCGGCCAGAGCATGATGTCCGTCGGCGGCAGCGGGTTTCACCTGGCGGACCGCGGCAGGCTGGCCTGACAGCGCCTGTAATTGTTGCGGGGTGACGGCCGGATAGCCCGGGGCCTTATCCGGAATTTCGCTGACCGGCGGGATAGGGATCAGCGGACCAAGATAACGGGGTTCACTTTTAAAAATATACAAATCCGCCAGCGCCGCCATACGGGCGGCAATTTCACGGAGACGGATCCCCAGCATATTCTTAGGGGACGGCACGGCAAAGCACTGCGCCTCTATGCCCTGATGCATAGCGATAAACAGCGCGCGTTCACAGTGAAAGCGCTGAGTAATAATCGTGAAGTCGTTAGTATCAAACACCTTGCGGGTACGGACAATGGAATCCAGCGTCCGGAAACCGGCATAATCCAGCACAATATCGGCCGGGTCGACCCCGGCTCGGATAAGGTCTTTGCGCATTGTCCGTGGCTCATTATAACTCTGCAGCGCATTGTCGCCGCTGAGCAGCAGATAATTCACCTTGCCACTGTTATAGGCATTCAGCGCCCCCTGAATACGGTACAGGTAATACTGATTCCGTTCACCGGTCCGGTAATATTTTGAGGTTCCCAATACCACACCGACTTCACGGTGGGGCAGCTGACTGACGTTTTCATAAATATAGGGGGCAGTTTTCCAGCTGATCCAACGGTCAAGCCCTAATGCAGTCATCCCTGCCAGTACGATCAGGCAACAGATAAGGATAAAGAGACGTTTGAGCATGCGGCCGGATCACTCATCTTGATAATTAAAAAGTGACTCAAGGGTACTTGAGCCACTCCGGTCAGGCAAGCGCAGACATTCCCGCTGCGCTGCCGGTGGAAGGTTCGTCTGTCCGGCACTCTCAGATTGAGGTACGGCGATAATGGCGATAAGCCGGGGTCCAGAAGTTATCCTCTACCGCCTGCGCCAGTGCTTCTTCAGAACTCTCCGCGGCGACCCCCGCAAGCCGGGCGGCACGGGCCACTTCAATCGCGATCTGCCGGGAAACCTGCTGGATATCCCCCAGCTCCGGCAAGACCGGGCCGGTCGGGTCAGTGGCGAGCGGTGAGCAATCGGCCAGCGCCCGGCTGGCACTCATCAGCATAGAGTCGGTCACGCGGCGCGCCCCGGAGGCGATAATACCCAGCCCGATGCCGGGGAAAATATAGGCATTATTGCACTGGGCAATCGGATAAACCTTCTCTTTCCAGGTGACCGGAGCAAACGGGCTTCCCGTTGCGATCAGAGCGGCGCCATCGGTCCAGCTGATAAGATCCGCCGGGGTGGCCTCAACGCGGGATGTCGGGTTGGATAAAGGCATGATGATGGGGCGCGGGCAGTGGCGGTGCATTTCACGAATAATTTCTTCGGTAAACAGCCCGGGCTGACCGGAGACACCTATCAGAACCGTCGGTCGGGCATGACGGACAACATCCAGCAGAGAAACCGAATCACTGCCGGTCTCCCAGCCGGCGATAGCCTCTGACGGCTGCACCAGACGGGCCTGGAAAGGTAACAGGTTAGTCAGTTTATCGGTCAGCAGGCCATACCGGTCGACCATCATCACCCGGCGACGGGCTTCGGCATCGCTCAGACCTTCAGACATCATTTCGTTAATAATCTGCTCTGCGATACCACAGCCTGCGGAACCGGCCCCAAGGAAAACAATGGTTTGTTCTGAGAGCGGGCTGCCTGCGGCCCGGCTGGCGGCGATCAGCGTGCCGACGGCCACGGCGGCGGTGCCCTGAATATCGTCATTGAAGCAGCAGAGTTTATCGCGGTATTTTTCAAGGAGCGGAGTCGCATTTTTCTGTGCGAAATCTTCAAATTGCAGTAACGCATGCGGCCAGCGCCGTTTCACAGCGCTGATAAATTCCTCAACAAAAGCATTATACTCTTCCTCACCAATACGGGGATGTCGCCAGCCCATATAGAGCGGGTCATTCAGCAATTGCTGATTATTGGTGCCGACATCCAGCACGATAGGTAAGGTGTACGCCGGGCTGATGCCGCCACAGGCGGTATATAATGACAGCTTGCCGATGGGGATCCCCATGCCTCCGATCCCCAAATCCCCGAGACCGAGAATGCGTTCGCCATCTGTCACGACGATCACCTTCACATTCTGTTTGGTGGCATTCTGTAACATATCTTCGATATGTTCGCGATTCGGGTAGGAGATAAACACACCCCGGGCACGACGGTAGATGTCTGAAAATTGCTCACAGGCCGTCCCGACAGTCGGGGTATAGATGATGGGCATCACTTCCTGAAGATGGTCTGCCAGCACCCGATAGAACAGCGTCTCGTTGGTGTCCTGGATATTACGCAGAAAGACATGTTTATCGATATTATTTTTGAACTCCTGGTATTGCTGCCAGGCCCTTTCGGCCTGTTCTTCGATGGTTTCAACGGTTTCCGGCAGCAGGCCATTGAGGTTAAATTCGTTACGTTCTTCGCGGGAAAAGGCACTGCCTTTATTGAGCAACGGAAATTCCAGCAGGATCGGGCCGGCATAAGGAATATATAGCGGTCGTTTACTCTCGTAATCCAGTTCCATCATTGATACTCCGTAGTAAAGCCCGGTAACCGATCGGGGCCACCGGAAGGGTTCAGTTGTCAGCACGTTACGTCTTTCCGGACGTTTTTTAAAGGGAATGCCCGCCGGAAATTTGTCAGATTTCCGGCTGATTCATCTCAGCTTATGTACGGGTAAGACGGACAGAGTCCAGATGCTGGCAGCCGAGCGCAGCCAGCGTGGTCTGAGTCGCACTGTGCTGAAGCAGAGCGGCATCGTCAGATTCGGCCAGCACGGCGCGCTGAATGTCGGTGCAATCCCCGCCTCTGATATTGAGCAGGATCAGCGCCGATTGCAGTGGCGGTAACGACGGATTATACGCAGCATTTTCCGCATAGCGGCCGGCATAAATTTTGCCATCACGGGTTTGTAAGGCAACGCCGCTATAAGCCGCACTGTAAGGTGCATAACTGAGGCTGGCGGCACGTATCGCCGCCTGTGTCAGCGGGTCACCCTGCGGAACAAACTGCTGGTCATTGATATCCATCAGCACGCTGTGAATATTCAGGTCTGCCGGGCCAAAGGCCGCCGGCAGATAGTCAGCCAGGGTCCGCGGGGGATGGTCCGGCAGGCAAACCGTCAGAGACAGACCGCTGTTCAGCTCATTCATAAATTGCCGGCAGTGACCACAGGGCGTGTAGTTAACGGTGATCGCCGCCAGTTTTTCCTCGCCAGAGAGCCAGGCGTGGGTAATGGCGCTCTGTTCAGCATGCACCGTCTGTTGCATGGTGGCCCCACTGAACTCCATATTCGCGCCGAAGTACCAACGACCGCTGACACCGCGGGCGATGGCACCGACGTTAAAATGTGAAATCGGTGTGACGGCACAACTGGCCGCCAGCGGGAGCAGCGCCAGGGCCAGGGCATCCCCGTCAAGGCCGGTCGCAGTCATCAGATGCTGCAATGTTTCCGGCTGCAGAATGGCCGTAAAATTCGGATCATCCAGCACGGGTTTCAGTGCCTGTTGCAAAGAGTTATCGAGGGTGGCAAATGCCGTGGTAAAACGTGGATGCATATCAAGCCTCATCGGGTGAGCCGGTTGTCCCTGATTTTTATAGGTGATCCCGGCCAGGGACACAATGTAATCTGTCCTGCTATTGCAGTTCTGTGTGATAAACCGCAAAGTTTACAAAAAGGGCAGCAGAGAGATGTCCGGCAGCAGAGGAAAAAAAAGCCGGTTTGCACCGGCTTCACGAAAGAGTTTGTCAGGATTAACGTACCGGCATACCGGGTTGGGCACCGCTGTCAGCAGACAGAATAAACAGGTCTTCACCCCCGTTACCGGCTGACAGCACCATCCCTTCAGAGACACCGAAACGCATCTTACGCGGGGCCAGGTTTGCGACGATGATCGTCAGGCGGCCGACCAGCACGGCAGGGTCCGGGTATGCGGCACGGATACCGGAGAAGATCTGGCGCTTTTCGCCGCCCACATCCAGCATCAGACGCAACAGTTTATCGGAACCTTCGACCAGTTCTGCCTGTTCAATCAGCGCGACACGCATATCGACTTTGGCAAAGTCATCGATGGTGATGACACCCTCCACAGAGGACTCTTCTTTTTTTGCCGGTTTCGCTGCGGTCGCCGGCTTCTGTGCAGCGGCAGGTGCTGCCTGTGCAGCATCGTCTTTCGAGGCTTCCACCAGCGCATTGACCTTGCTCATATCAATCCGCTGATAAAGTGCTTTGAAAGGTGCCACGGTATGGCCGGTCAGCGGTTGCGCAATGCTATCCCAGCTCAGCTCGCTGTTAAGGAAGGCTTCACTGCGGGCAGAGAGTTCCGGCAGGACCGGTTTCAGCCAGGTCATCAGTACGCGGAACAGATGGATCCCCATCGAACAGATAGCCTGCAGGTCAGCATCACGGCCTTCCTCTTTAGCGACCACCCAGGGAGCCTGCTCATCCACATAACGGTTAGCCAGGTCTGCCAGTGCCATAATTTCGCGGATAGCACGACCAAACTCGCGGCTGGCCCAGGCGTCACCGATTTTCTCACTGGCATCGACAAAGGTCTGGTACAGCGCCGGGTCAGCAAGCGACTCAGAGAGCTTGCCATTGAAACGTTTAGTGATGAAACCGGCATTGCGGGATGCCAGGTTAACCACCTTGTTCACGACGTCGGCATTGACCCGCTGTACAAAGTCTTCCAGATTCAGGTCGATATCATCGATACGGGAAGAGAGTTTAGCCGCGTAGTAATAGCGCAGGCTGTCGGCATCCAGGTGTTCAAGCCAGGTACTGGCCTTGATAAAGGTACCGCGTGATTTGGACATTTTGGCACCGTTAACCGTGACATACCCGTGGACAAACAGGTTATCCGGCTTACGGTAGTTACTGCCTTCCAGCATGGCCGGCCAGAACAAACTATGGAAATAGACGATATCTTTACCGATGAAGTGGTACAACTCGGTGGTGGAGTCTTTTTTCCAGTACTCATCGAAGTCCAGATCACCGCGTTTATCACACAGGTTTTTAAATGAGCCCATGTAACCGATAGGCGCATCCAGCCAGACGTAAAAATATTTGCCCGGCGCGTCCGGGATTTCAAAACCAAAATACGGCGCATCGCGGGAGATATCCCACTGCTGCAGGCCGGATTCGAACCATTCCTGCATCTTGTTCGCCACCTGTTCCTGCAGCGCGCCGGAACGGGTCCAGCTCTGCAGCATGTCAGAGAAGGAAGGCAGGTCGAAGAAATAGTGTTCGGAGTCACGCATCACCGGTGTGGCACCGGAAATCACGGATTTCGGCTCGACCAGTTCGGTCGGGCTGTAGGTGGCCCCGCAGACTTCACAGTTATCACCGTATTGATCGGCAGCCTTACATTTCGGGCAGGTGCCTTTCACAAAGCGATCCGGCAGGAACATGCCTTTCTCCGGATCGAACAGCTGTGAAATGGTCCGGTTTTTAATAAAACCGTTATTTTTCAGACTGCCGTAAATTTTTTCAGAAAGGACGCGGTTTTCATCACTGTGGGTAGAGTGATAGTTATCATAACTGATATTAAAACCGGCGAAATCCTGCTGATGTTCCTGGCTCATCTCTTCAATCATTTTTTCCGGGCTGATACCCAGCTGCTGTGCTTTCAGCATGATCGGTGTGCCATGGGCATCATCGGCACAGATGAACCAGACAGTATTGCCACGCATTCGCTGGTAACGCACCCAGATATCCGCCTGGATGTGTTCCAGCATATGCCCGAGATGGATAGATCCGTTAGCGTACGGCAGGGCGCACGTTACCATTATTTTCTTTGCGACTTGAGTCATAGTTTGCGTAGCTTTCTGTTATTTGGAAAAGAGTCTGAATGGTAACCGAAGGCACCCTTAACGTAAACAAGTGCCGGGCGATAAAGGCAGGATCGCTGATCTGCCGGTCAATCTGCTACTATAAGCGAAGAAAAATTGTTTACCGGACGGGCCGTGGGTCACGTCCCAGTAAGAAGGAGAAGGGAGAATGCCGGCACTCACCCCGGAAGAATTACATGCACAGGTCAGTGCGGTAGTTGCCGCGTTTCAGCATCCGACCCTGCAACAGGATCTTATTCACCTCCATGCCCTGCACCATGTGGCAATGCTGGATAATGTTTTACACATTGAACTGATCCTGCCGTTTGCCTGGCAGTCGGGCTTTGTGTCATTGCAGGAACAAACGACCGGTACTCTTTGCCGGCTCACCGGTGCCGACCGTGTGGAATGGCGACTGACTCATGATATCGCCACCCTGAAACGTGCCAAAAATTTGCCAGGCGCGAAGGGCGTAAAAAATATTATCGCGGTCAGTTCCGGGAAAGGGGGCGTCGGCAAATCGTCCACGGCCATTAACCTGGCCCTTGCGCTGCAGGCCGAAGGGGCGACCGTAGGGGTGCTGGATGCGGATATTTACGGACCTTCTGTGCCGATGATGCTGGGCTGTGAGGGCGAACGTCCCTCATCACCGGACGGCAAGCACATGGCCCCGGTAATGGCTCACGGGCTGGCAACCAATTCGATAGGATATCTGGTCACCGACGATAACGCGATGGTCTGGCGCGGACCGATGGCCAGCAAGGCTCTGATGCAGTTGCTGAATGAGACCCTGTGGCCGGATCTGGATTACCTGATTGTCGATATGCCCCCCGGCACCGGCGATATCCAGCTTACGCTGGCGCAGAATATCCCGGTAACGGCGGCCCTGGTGGTGACGACACCTCAGGATGTTGCGTTGCTGGACGCGAGAAAAGGCATTGTGATGTTCAATAAAGTCTCGGTCCCGGTGCTGGGGATTATCGAAAATATGAGTATGCATATCTGCAGCCAGTGCGGGCATGCGGAAGCCATTTTTGGTACCGGAGGGGCGGAAGCGCTGACGGAAGAGTACGGGATCCCTCTGGCCGGCAAGATCCCGTTGCATATTTCGCTGCGTGAAGACCTGGATGCCGGGCTGCCTACGGTCAGTCGCTGGCCCGACGGTGACTTTACCCGACTGTATCGCGATATTGCGGGGGCGATAGCGGCCCGACTGTACTGGGATGGCGAGGTCGTTCCGCCCGATATCGCTATCCGTATCCTGTAACCGGGCGGGAGGTCATCCCCCCCTGCGCCGTGGGCCCCCCGCGGCGCATTACCGGTGACTCCTCCGGACTATCCCGGGACCAGGATACCCGCCGTCTGTTTGCCACCGGGCTTCGCACACACATCTTTTAGCCGGACCCGTGATTCGTGTGGTTAGCCGGTGAGCGGTGTGGGTTGCGCCACCGGACTATCCCGGCAGCACCAGATACCGTGGAAGTTTAATAGGTTTCGGTGATTTCATTGATAATGACAGTGTATTAGCCGGTGTTTCCCCTGGCGGGTATTCTGTAACTCAACTTTTCATGGAGGGCAACTCATGTCAATTATCAATACCCAGATTAAACCGTTCAAAAACAGTGCATTCAAAGATGGCCAGTTTGTTGAACTGACAGAAAAAGATGTAGCAGGTAAGTGGAGTGTCTTCTTCTTTTACCCGGCGGATTTTACCTTTGTCTGCCCGACTGAGCTGGGCGACGTTGCTGACCACTATGACGAATTTCAGAAACTGGGTGTCGATATCTACTCAGTCTCTACCGATACCCACTTTACCCATAAAGCATGGCACGGCAGCTCAGACACCATCGCTAAAATCCGTTATGCCATGATCGGTGACCCGACCGGTGCGCTGACCCGTAATTTTGACATCATGCGTGAAGACCAGGGGCTGGCTGACCGTGGCACCTTTATCGTAGACCCGGAAGGTATTATTCAGGCGGTAGAAATCACTGCTGAAGGTATCGGCCGTGATGCTTCTGACCTGCTGCGTAAAGTGAAAGCGGCTCAGTACGTGGCTACCCACCCGGGAGAAGTATGCCCGGCGAAATGGAAAGAAGGTGAAGCAACACTGGCTCCTTCACTGGATCTGGTCGGCAAAATCTAATACACCGCACCAGTCGACGTATTTTCACGGGTGCTCTGGCACCCGTTTTTTTTGTCAGGGGAAATGACCATGCTCGATACAACGTTAAAAAACCAGCTCAGCAGTTATCTCGAAAAGCTGACCCGTCCGGTAGAACTCATTGCCAGCCTGGATGACAGCAAAGCTTCAGCAGAGGTGGGTGAGCTACTGGAACAAATTACCGGTCTGTCAGATAAAATCTCACTGCGCCGCGAAGACGCCCTGTTCAGCCGGCAGCCTTCATTTATGATTGCGCAGGCAGGGCAGACGCACGGACCAGTATTCTCTGGCTCTCCCCTGGGACACGAATTTACGTCACTGGTATTGGCACTGTTACAGACCGGCGGACATCCATCGAAAGAGAGCCAGCAGTTACTGTCCCAGGTGGCAGAACTCGACAGTGATCTGCATTTCGAAACCTATTATTCGTTGTCCTGCCATAACTGCCCCGATGTTGTTCAGGCGCTGAACCTGATGGCGATCCTGAACCCGAAAGTCACCCATACCGCGATCGATGGCGGTGTTTTCCGTGAAGAAGTGGAGCAGCGCCAGGTGATGGGCGTGCCGGCCGTGTTCCTGAACGGTCAGAGTTTTGCACAGGGCAGACTGTCGCTGAGCGAGATTGTCAGCAAAGTAGATACTAATGCCGGTAAAAAAGCAGCGGAAGCACTGAACCAGCGTCAGCCTTATGACGTGCTGATTGTCGGCAGCGGGCCTGCCGGCGTTGCCGCTGCGGTCTATGCTGCCCGGAAAGGGATCCGCACCGGACTTATCGGCGAACGTTTCGGGGGGCAGGTCCTGGATACCGTCGATATCGAAAACTATATTTCAGTCCCCAAAACCGAAGGTGGCCGTCTGGCAGGTGCTTTACGTCAGCACGTTGACGACTACCAGATCGATGTGATTGAAGCACAATCGGTAAGCCGTCTGTCGCCTGCCGAAAACACCGGCGGACTGCACAGCCTGACGACGGGATCCGGCGCGACACTCAGTGCCAAATCCGTGATCCTGGCCACCGGTGCCCGCTGGAGAAATATGAATGTGCCCGGTGAAGAAGAATACCGTACCCGTGGTGTCACCTATTGTCCGCACTGTGACGGTCCTCTGTTTAAAGGTAAACGCGTTGCGGTCATCGGCGGGGGTAACTCCGGGGCCGAGGCTGCCATTGATTTAGCGGGTCTGACTGAGCATGTGACTCTGCTTGAATTCGCGCCCGAAATGAAAGCCGATAAAGTCCTGCGCGATAAGCTGCACAGTCTGCCGAATGTCGAGGTGATCCTCAATGCGCAGACCCGTGAAGTGGTCGGCGATGGTCAGCAGGTGACCGGCCTGCAATATCAGGACAGACTCAGTGGTGAGCTGCATAACGTGGCATTATCCGGCATCTTTGTGCAGATAGGCTTATTACCTAATACCGGGTGGTTAACGGATACCTTGTCGCTGAACCGGTTTGGTGAAATCGAGATCGACAGCAAGTGTGAAACCAGCCACAAAGGAATTTTTGCGGCAGGGGACTGTACCACGGTGCCCTATAAGCAGATTATTGTGGCCTGCGGGGAGGGCGCAAAAGCATCTCTGTCGGCATTTGACTATCTGATCAGAACACCTTCTCTGAACGGATAAACACTCGTCAGGTCTTCTTCAGCCATCTGTTGTTAATCATCCCTGCGGTTATCAGTGATAACCGCAGGGATTTTTATTGTCACCCCTAAACCACCTCCTAGGGAGGTGGTGATTGATCCTGTAAGGCTATAGCCTGAAGAATGCCCA
>NZ_JAERJR010000007.1 GCF_018257515.1 Tatumella sp. JGM118 | reverse complement strand
GTCGTTAGCTCAGTTGGTAGAGCAGTTGACTTTTAATCAATTGGTCGCAGGTTCGAATCCTGCACGACCCACCAATTTCAGGAAAAAGCCCCCTCAGGGGGCTTTTTTCGTTTCTGCCCCCGGGGATCCTACCGGTCATTCAGCTGGCGGGTCTTGCGCTGCGATCTGTGGCCGCCGCAGAGCCGGCATCCGTTTCTGCAACTCATACTCTCTCTGCAAAGCACACTGTCCCTTAACGGCAGGTTCAGCGGGGTATTACGGGTATAATAGCGCAGGCTCAGGCGTTTCTGTGGTGACAGCACGCTGCTCTCCGGCCGGAACAGAATCTAATACACAGGCAAATTCCCCGGCCCGGAAAATCCTCTCTCAGGAGGGGGCCTGCTTTTCACGCTGAATCTCTTCGCGCTGTCGTGAAAATATCTGCCGGAAATCCGGGGGGAGTCGGGATAATGCGGAACCCGTGCGGCTCACCGGCCTGTTTCTGCCTCCCTCCCTGTCACTCAGGGGCCGCTAAGTCCGTGAATGAGTCTCTCCGTTAAGACTGTCCTCCGTGGCCGGGTATCTGCTGGCGGTCCTCCCTGTTATGGGCACTGTACAGATACCCTGCGGTCAGCAGGAAGGGGAGCACAGGGCCGGGAGTCCGTTCCTGCCTGACAACCCGTCGTCTGCGGAGAGAGGCTCTTTCGCCTCCGTCGCCGGAGCTGCGTTTATGGCTTTGCCGTCGCTTTCTTATTTTCTTCCGCCTGCCAGAGCAGCATGACGGCATAACTCCGCCAGGGGCTCCAGACCAGCGAGCGTTGTTCTGCAGCGCGCGGTGTCAGTCCGCCGAGGGCTTTACGCAGCGCAATGTCTTCTTTAGGAAACGCATCTGTCAGCGAAAAGGCCCGCATCGCAATATATTGTGCCGTCCAGGGGCCAATGCCGGGTAATTCAGTCAGCAGTTGCGGCCCCCGGAATTGTGGATCGTGTTGCAGTTCTCTGAACAGGCCGTTCCGGGTGGCGTCCGCCAGCGCCAGAATCGCGTTGATGCGGCTTCCCACGATACCCAGAGAGCCGATATCGTCCGCGGTCGCTCCGGTTAAATCCTCTGCTGTCGGCGCGAGGCGGCTCAGCTCAGGGAAGGGGGTAACCACCGGCTGTCCGAACCGGGCCGCCAGCCGCTGACTCAGTGTCGTCGCTGCCGCGACGGTGACCTGTTGCCCGAGGATAGCCCTGACTGCCAGTTCAAACGGGTCAAAGCAACCAGGCACCCGCAGACCGGGGTTTTTCAGAACCAACGGCGCCAGCAGAGGATCCCGGGACAAATGATCGGCTATCTGGTCCGGCCTCGCACTCAAATCAAAAAGTTGCCGCAACCGCTGCAATAACACCGGTAACACGGGGGTCAGTGAGTGGCTGAACTCTACCCTCAGACAATGTTGCCGGGGATCATCCCCCACGCGGATCCACCCCCGGCACTGGCCAATCGCCAGGGTGCGCAGGTAATACTCACCGTCTATCCACTCAACCTCTTTAATACTGCGCCTGGCGAGAAAACGGAGCAGGGCAGACCATGCAAAAGGCGGCCGATAAGATAACCGGACTTTTTCCGTCTGATGTTGCTGCGGATCCGGCAGGGCAGGCAGACTTTTTCTGAAGGCTGTCGGGGCCAGATGATAATGTGTCACAAACGCGGAATTGAACTGACGGATACTGCCGAAGCCACTGCTAAATGCAATGGACGTCACCGGTAGCCGGGTCTCGGTCAGCAATTGGCGGGCAAGTTTTAGTCGCCGGCTCTGACGTAATTCCTGCGGGCTTATCCCCAGTTGCTGATGCAGAATACGCCTGAACTGACGTTCACTGAGCGAAAAGCGTCTGGCTATTTCCGGCAGATGACTGTCGCTATCCAGCAGACCGGCTTCAATAGCATCAATGAATTGCTGGCAGAGTGAAGCCGCCTGGTCTATCGGTGCGTTGCCGGGGGCGAGCTCTGGCCGGCATCTCAGGCAGGGCCGGTAGCCGGCTTTTTCAGCCTGTTCAGCATAGCGAAAAAAATGACAATTTTTACGTAAGGGCTTACGCGCCGGGCAGACCGGCCGGCAGTAAATGCCGGTTGTCCGTACGGCGACATAAAATAGTCCATCAAACCGGCTGTCCCGGCTGACCATCGCCTGATAAGCACTCTCTTCATCATTCATGGTTCTCTCCTGTTCAGGCGCTCAGCGTATAAGTATAACGCCTGACTGGCTGGCGGTTTCCGGACAGGGAAACTAAATAATCCGCTGTCCGAAAACCGCCGGTGACCCGGCGCGAACGTGGCATAATGTTCAGCATCGTGCAGCGCAGGGAGATGTTATATGTACTATTACAGATTATTGCTGACACCGGTCGGTGAACTGACCCTGATTGCCGGGGAGCAGGGGCTGGCCGCTGTGGCCTGGGAAAATGAACGCCCTTCACGCATCCGGGCATTTCCTGAATTACGGGTCACGGATCATCCGGTGCTGGAACGGGCAGCACAGCAGTTAACAGAATATTTTGACAGCCAGCGACAAACCTTTGATTTACCGCTACAGTTTGAAGGCACAGCTTTCCAGTGCGAGGTATGGCAGGCATTGAGAGAAATTCCCTACGGTGAAACGCGGAGTTATCGTGAGATAGCCGGGCGTATCCATCGCCCGAAAGCCATGCGGGCGGTCGGCGCAGCCAATGGCAGAAATCCGCTATCGGTGATCGTTCCCTGTCACCGGGTCATTGGCGCCAACGGGAGTCTGACCGGTTTTGCCGGCGGACTGGAGGTTAAGCAACAATTACTCTCGCTCGAGGCGAAGAATTACCTGACGCACGTCAGTTAATTCAGGAGGTTCATTCCCGGGGCGGTGTTTAATTTATAAAACAAAACTGTGTTATCAGTAAATATTGTGGCATTATCCGGTTTCTTGGTTTTTTATAGTAAACAATCGGCGTCCGGCGTCACCCGGAGGAGAGAGGATGGATTTTTTCAGTATTAACCATTTGCTGGTTCATATTCCTATCGGCCGGGGAGGGTATAACCTCTCCTGGATTGAAGCGATAGGAACGCTCTGCGGTTTACTTTGTATCTGGCTGGCCAGTAAAGAAAAAATTATTAATTATCTTTTTGGCCTGATCAACGTCACTTTGTTTGCACTGATTTTCTTCCAGATCCAACTCTACTCCAGCCTGTTGCTGCAGATCTTCTTTTTCCTGGCCAATATTTATGGCTGGTATGCCTGGACCCGCCATGCGGCCGGCAGCGATCCCACCTTATCTGTCCGCTGGATGTCACGCCGACAGACACTGGTCTGGCTGGTCGTTGTGGTGATTGCTATCGGCTTACTGACCCGCTTTATTGACCCCGTTTTCGGCGCTCTGTCTGCCACCATGGTTAAGTTGCTTCAGCTGGCCGGTTTCAGTGTGTCGGTACCCCCGTTACAGCCAGACGCCTATCCGTTCTGGGATGCCTGCATGACCGTTCTGTCGGTGGTTGCGATGGTATTGATGACCCGTAAGTATGTGGAAAACTGGCTGCTATGGGTGGTGATCAATCTTATCAGTATCGGTGTCTTTGCCCTGCAAGGGGTGTATGCGATGTCTCTGGAGTATGTCGTACTGACCTTTATTGCTTTAAATGGTTGCCGTTTATGGATAGCCAGTGCGCGGGAACATCATTCCCGCGCGCTCAGCCGCCCTTAATGATGTAACGATCCCTCATAGTCCCGGGAGTGGTGGTGATCATCATTCCCGGACTCCGCTTCGGTGCCTAACTGACATTCCGGCTGCGTACATTCCTGATATTCCAGCTGTACCGTCGCATGGGTGATTGAATAATTTTCTTTAAGCCAGTTATGGATACGGCCGAGTAATGCATCCTGCTGGTAATTCGGGATAACTCTGGCATGCAGCGTCAGAAGCGTTTTTTCGCCCACCTGCCAGAGATGAACGTGATGAACATTACGTATTTCCGCAATATTCAGCGTCAGCTGCCGGCTGAGTTTATCAATATCAATGCTGGCCGGGGCATGTTCCAGCAGTTCACGCAGACTGTCGCGTATCAGCTGCCTGGCGCTATTCAGCACCAGCAGGGATACCAGAATCGACAAAATCGGATCAAAGGGTGTCCATCCGGTCCATAAGATCAGTAAGGCGGCAACAATCGCCCCGGCAGAGCCGAGCAGATCACCCAGCACATGCAGTGCCGCGGCCCGGACATTAAGATTTTCTTTTCCCTGCCCCTGCTTCAGAAGATAAAAACAGAGAATATTTGCCAGTAATCCGGCCACGGCAATCCCCAGCATCAGCCCGCCGGCCACCGGTTGCGGGGAGCGAAAGCGCAGCAGAGCTTCCCAGACAATCAGTAGAATGATCACCAGTAACGCGAGGGCATTAACAAAGGCCGCGACGGTAGTCAGCCTCAGTAAGCCAAAAGTCTGATGTTTTTCCGGAGTGCGCTGTGAGAAGTGGGTCGCCAGTAATGCCAGTAATAAGGCGCCGGCATCGGTCAGCATATGTCCGGCATCGGCCAGTAAGGCCAGAGAGCCTGAGAGCCAGCCGCCAATGACTTCCACCAGCATAAACAGCGTGGTGACGATAAAAGCGGCCAGTAACCGGGAGCGGTTAACACTGGCAGGGGCGTGCTGATGTGAATGAGCCATAGGAAAAATTCATCCTGGTGGTGGTTATTGTTACCCTGTCCGGCCCTGAAGACTCGCCAGACAGCCTGTAATAAGATGTTATCAGTATGGCATAGGTTGCCCGGACCGGGTGGCGGTGGCAGGGCCATCCGGGGGGTTGTTTAACACCTGTGAGTGGTTTAACAGTCAATCTTCTTTAAAGTGAGCAGAATAGCAAGGTTAAAGCTAATTTACTCTGACCGCGCTGCAGGCTAGAGTGATAGGGATTTTCTACATTCATTTTTTTTGGAACCGTTATGAACTACCAGAATGACGATTTAAGGATTCGGGAGATTAAAGAACTGCTCCCGCCAATAGCATTGCTGGAAAAGTATCCGGCCTCTGACGCGGCGGCGGCGACGGTTTTTGAATGCCGTCAGGCCATCCAAAAGATTCTGCAGGGAACGGATGATCGCTTGCTTGTGGTGATCGGTCCTTGTTCAATCCATGACCCGCAAGCGGCTCTGGAATATGCCAGTAAATTACGAAAGTTGCGCCAGCAACTGTCGGGTGAACTGGAAATTGTTATGCGTGTCTATTTTGAAAAACCTCGCACCACCGTTGGCTGGAAAGGATTGATCAATGATCCGCAGATGGATGGCAGCTTCCGGATTAATGAGGGTCTGAGAATTGCCCGTAAACTGTTATCAGACATTAATGATACGGGCTTGCCAGCCGCCGGTGAATTTCTGGATATGATCACCCCGCAATATCTGGCAGATCTGATGAGCTGGGGGGCTATCGGTGCCCGCACCACCGAATCACAGGTGCATCGTGAGCTGGCGTCCGGACTGTCCTGCCCGGTCGGGTTTAAAAACGGTACCGACGGTACGATTAAAGTCGCTATCGATGCGATTAATGCCGCCGCTGCGGGGCACTGCTTCCTGTCAGTGACTAAATATGGCCATTCAGCGATCGTCGAAACCTCCGGAAACCAGGACTGCCATATTATCCTGCGTGGCGGTAAAGCACCGAACTACCGGGCGTCTGATGTGGCAGAGGTCCGTGAGGGATTAGTCCGCGCCGGTCTGGATCCAAAAATCATGATCGATTTCAGCCACGCCAATAGCTCTAAGCAGTATCAGAAACAACTGGAAGTGGCGACGGATGTTGCCGGACAAATTGCCGGCGGGGATCAGAGCATTATGGGCGTGATGATCGAAAGTCATCTGGTGGAAGGGAATCAGAGCCCGGAGGCCGGAACACTGGTGTATGGCCAGAGTGTCACCGATGCCTGCATCGGATGGGAGGCTACCGAACAGGTGTTACAGCAGCTTGCACAAGCGGTTCGTACCCGTCGCGCAGAGTAATGCCGGGTTAAAAAAAACGGCCGGAGCATCCGGCCGTTTTATCAGAACCTGCAGAGGCCTGAGAAATTATTTTGCTTTACCCTGATTAGCCACCGCCGCGGCTTTCGCTGCGATTTCATCGGCATCACCCAGATAGTAACGTTTCAGTGGTTTAAAGTTTTCATCAAACTCATACACCAGAGGAACACCGGTCGGGATATTCAGCTCCAGAATTTCATCTTCAGACATTTTATCCAGATATTTGATCAACGCGCGCAGAGAGTTACCGTGTGCGGCGATAATCACCTTCTCTCCGGTTTTCAGGCGCGGCAGAATAGCGTCTTCCCAGAACGGGATCACACGTTCAATGGTCAGTGCCAGGCTTTCTGTGGTCGGGAGTTGCTCTTCGGTCAGGGAAGCATAACGCGGGTCATGGCCCGGGAAACGTTCATCGCTGCGCTCCAGCTCCGGCGGAGTCACAGCAAAACCACGGCGCCATTGTTTTACCTGCTCATCACCGTATTTTTCGGCGGTTTCCGCTTTATTCAGCCCCTGTAAGGCACCGTAATGACGCTCATTGAGACGCCATGATTTTTCAACCGGCAGCCAGACCTGGTCGAGTTCGTCGAGAACACTCCACAGCGTGTGGATCGCACGCTTAAGCACAGAGGTATAGGCGAAGTCGAAACTGAAACCTTCTTTCTTCAGTAATTTACCTGCGGCCTTTGCTTCTTCGCGGCCTTTATCAGACAGGTCCACATCGTACCAACCGGTAAAGCGGTTTTCCTGATTCCACTGACTTTCGCCGTGGCGTACCAGAACAAGCTTAGTTACTGCCATCGCTTAACTCCTTAATGCTTTTAACGTTCTATGATTATGGAAACTGTGTCTGTGCCGGAGACAGGCCGGACAATAGGACTTTACCATAGCGGAAAACAACGGCCGGTGTAAGTCCGGAGCGGGTTGTCCGCAGTATATTTCGTCAACGGGCTATGCAGGGATCAGCTGATAGCGGGTGACAGAGTGCAGTTTTTCACCAGGCTGTAACCAGCAATCCGGTTGCGGCCATTCAGGGTGATTAGGCGAATCCGGCAGGAACCCAGTCTCCAGGGCGATCCCCTGATAATTCCGCCAGGTTCCCTGACGTGCCGGTGTACCGTCTAAAAAATTCCCTGAGTAGAATTGTAAGGCCGGGGCTGAGGTCGCGACCGACAGACTCAGCTGATTATCCGCGGACCACAGTCGTGCCGCCTCTGTTAAGTGATTTCCCTGATGACTGAGCAGATAGCCGTGGTCATATCCCCCGACGGTCTGCTGATCGGTATCCTTCAGAAAATCATCGGCGATCGTTTTTGGCTGACGAAAATCAAACCCGGTGCCCTCTACCGGGTGTAACCCGCGTTCAGGAATACCTTCACGGGTAACCGGTAAATAGTGATCTGCCTCTATTTTTAACCGATGTTGACGGGCATCACCTTGACATGCATCAAGGTTAAAATAGGCATGATTCGTCAACGCGACCGGACAGGGCTGATCCGTTTCAGCCTGATAGGTAATGATCAATGCATTGTCATCCGTCAGTTGATAGTGCACCTCTGTCGTCAGATTACCGGGAAACCCCTGATCCCCGTCCGGGGAGTGCAGACGATAACGCACCTCTGTCGGGGACTGACTGACTATCAGCCAGCGGCGGTGGCTGAACCCTTCCGGGCCGCCATGCAACTGGTGAGGAGGCTGGTTCGGGGTCAGGGAATGCTGAGTCCGTGTCAGAAAAGACTGAGCAATCCGGTTCGCATAACGGCCCACACAGGCCCCCAGATAAGCCGACTGCTGCAGATAATCTGCAGGGGTCGCGCATCCGAGAAGGGCTTCACGTACACTGCCATCGCTCAGAGGCACTCTGGCGGACAGCCAGGTGGCCCCCAGATCCATAAAGGTGACATCCATCCCATTGGCATTCCGTAATACCGTCACCCGTAACGGCATGCCGTCGGGGCCTGACGCGTCGTGTGTTAACATTCGCCGGCTCCTTCTGAGGCATGACAGACATAAAACGTTTCTTTAATGCCGGTTCTGGCTTCGTACTGTCCGGCAACGGCGTTACGGACCTCTTCCACCTTATGCTTAGGGATCAGCGCAACCACACAGCCACCAAATCCCCCCCCGGTCATCCGTACACCTCCTTCGTCACCGATCACCGATTTCACGATTTCGACCAGCGTGTCTATCTGCGGTACCGTGATTTCAAAATCATCCCGCATTGAGGCGTGAGAATCGGCCATCAGACGTCCCATAGTGACTAAATCACCCTTGCTGAGTGCTTCGGCAGCATCCAGGGTACGTTGATTCTCGGTCAGAATATGGCGGACGCGCCGCGCCACGACCGGATCGATATCTGCGCTGACGGCGCTGAACCGGGCAAGCGTCACATCGCGCAGAGCCGGCTGGTTAAACAACCGGGCACCGGTATTACATTGCTCTCTGCGGGTGTTATATTCACTGCCCACCAGAGTGCGTTTGAAATTAGAGTTAATAATGACCACGGCCGCGTTTTCCGGCATCGGTACGGCGCGCGTCCCGAGAGTACGGCAATCCAGCAGCAGGGCATGATGCCGTTTGCCCAGCGCGGAAATCATCTGATCCATAATGCCGCAGTTACATCCGACAAACTGGTTCTCGGCTTCCTGACTGATCAGTGCGATCTCCGACGGCGTGAGTGGCAGTCCCCATAATTGCTGTATGGCCGTTCCCGTTACCACCTCCAGCGAGGCGGATGAACTGAGCCCGGCCCCCTGTGGCACATTCCCGCTGATGACCATGTCCATGCCGCCGAATCCGTCCTGCCGCTGACGCAAATGGCGGAATACCCCCCGGATATAGTTGGCCCAGATAGGTTCCTGCACCGGCACTATCGGATCATCGAGAGAAAACTCGTCCATCGCATTGTCGTAATCGGCAGCGATGACCCGCACCCGGTTATCCTGACGCCGGGCACAACTGATCACCGTCTGGTAATCGATAGCGCAGGGGAGCACGAAGCCATCGTTATAGTCCGTATGTTCACCAATCAGATTAACGCGACCGGGTGCCTGAAACGTGCGGTCAGGCGAATACCCAAACGCCTCTCTGAAAAGAGTGACTGTGGTTTCCTGTAGTTGCATATCAGTTTGCCTCCCTGTAATGAATATCGCTCACTGCCCGTAATTGTCCGGCAGCCTGTTCCGGGGTTAAGTCCCGTTGTGACTCGGCCAGCATTTCATAACCGACCATAAATTTACGCACGGTGGCCGAGCGCAATAGCGGCGGATAGAAATGGGCATGTAATTGCCAGTGACGGTCAGAGTCACCGGTAAACGGTGCGCCGTGCCAGCCCATGGAATAGGGGAATGAGCACCGGAAGAGGTTATCATAGCGGCTAGTCAGTTTTTTCAGGGCCATCGCCAGATCACTGCTTTGTGCCGCAGATAATTCGTTCAGACGTAAGACCGCGGTTTTCGGCAGCAGTAAGGTCTCGAAAGGCCAGGCGGCCCACCAGGGAACCACCGCCAGCCAGTGCTCTGTTTCCACCACAGTCCGTTGTCCGTCAGCCAGTTCACGTCTGACATAGTCCAGTAACAGCGGGGAACCCTGTTTTTCAAAATACTCGCGCTGCATACGATCTTCCTGCAACACTTCATTGGGCAGGAAACTGTTAGCCCAGACCTGACCGTGCGGATGGGGGTTTGAGCATCCCATCGCGGCGCCTTTGTTTTCGAACACCTGAACCCAGGGCCATGACTGTCCCAGTTCGCGGGTCTGTTCCTGCCAGGTACGGATAACTTCCGCAATCGCGTCAGTGGATAACTCCGGCAGCGTTTTACTGTGATCCGGCGAAAAGCAGATCACCCGGCTGGTGCCGCGGGCACTTTCACAGCGCAGCAGAGGATCCCCGTTTTCCGGGGCCTGCGGGGTATCGGGCATCAGGGCGGCAAAATCATTGGTAAACACCCAGCTACCGGTATAGTCAGGATTTTTTTCTCCGCCGATACGCGGGTTACCTGCACACAAAAAACAGTCCGGATCGTGGGCGGGGAGTTTTTCTTCTGAGGGCGTTTCCTGTGCCCCCTGCCAGGGACGCTTAGCACGATGCGGGGAAACCAGTATCCATTTACCGGTCAGCGGGTTAAAGCGGCGGTGCGGATGATCGACCGGATTAAATTCAGACATAATATATTCCTGAGAATGGCCTGGCGACAGGGTCAGAAAAGCCTGCCTCTGATAAAGAGTATAGGCTGGATTGGCGATCAGTGTGGATCAATGTAAACGTTTACACAAGAAGGATTACTCTGTTTTTAGCGATTTTTGCCGGTGCCGGTGAGTGGGGGATAACAGGGATGAGAAAACGACGGGAAGGGGGTTCCCGCCGTCGCCGGGTCAGGAAGCCAATGTCTCCTGCAGATAAGTGTAGCGTTGTCCGTCAGCCACAAAGCTCAGACGGTGGGTAATACAGTCCGGGGCATCTTCGGCATGGTGGGAGACAAACAGTAATTGCGTACGCCCCTCACCGATCAGGATATTGATGAACCGCCGAACCAGTTGCCGGTTAATCGCATCCAGTCCCTGTAAGGGCTCATCCAGAATCAACAATCGCGGATGTTTGACCAGCGCCCTGACAATCAGCACTAAACGTTGCTGTCCCCAGGACAAACTGTGGAAGGGTGCATCCCCCAGAGCATTATTCATGCCCAGTAACGCCAGCCATCCGGTGGTGAGTTGCTGCTGCCGGTCAGATACCGCTTCATATAAGCCGATAGAGTCAAAGAAACCGGACAGAATGACGGTTCTCACCGACGCACTGACCCGGTATTCCAGATGCAGGCTGCTGCTGACATACCCGATATGCTGTTTAATATCCCAGATAGTTTCACCGCTGCCACGGCGGATACCAAATAATGTCAGATCATTGCTGTAGCCCTGCGGATGGTCACCGGTGATCAGGCTAAGCAGGGTTGACTTACCTGCCCCATTCGGCCCGATAATCTGCCAGTGCTCTCCCGGACTGACCTGCCAGTTAAGACCATCAATCACCGGTTTATCTTCCCACGAGACCCGGCCATTACGCAGAATAACCGGGGGGATCACGTCCTGATCACTGTGCAGCGTGGCGGGGTTATCCGGCGGGGGTAAGGCCACGGAGCTCAGATTCTCACTGTGCGCCAGCTGGGCGACCAGCGCCTCTGCCAGCACCTGCTGACGGGGGCCGGTATAGCTCAGGGTGCATTCTGCCAGAACACCGACATGATCAATAAATTCCGGAATATCTTCGAAACGATTCAGTACCAGAACTAACGTCGTCCCCTGCATATACAGACTGTTCAGTAACCGGGTCAGATTCTGCCGGGAAAGCACATCCAGGCCATCGAAGGGTTCATCGAGCACCAGCAGATCCGGCCCGGCCATCAGTGCCTGGCAGAGGAGGGTTTTACGGGTTTCCCCGGTGGACAGAAATTTAAAGGGGCGATCCAGCAGAGACCGGATCCCCAGCAGGTCGCTCAGTTGCAGGCAACGGGCCTCATCCTGCACACTGTCCATGATAATTTCGCGGGTTAACCGCCCCTGATCGTTCTCCCCTTCACTGAACAGATCGGTATTACTGCGTTGCCACTCATCGGCCACCAGTCGCGAAAGCTGTTCCAGTGACAACCGGGTCACCCTCTGGAAGTCGCCGGTCAGTTCACCCCTTTCCGGCGGCAACTCCCCGGCAATGGCTTTGGCCAGTGATGATTTCCCGCTGCCATTAGTGCCGACAAACGCCCAGCTCTCACCGGCGCGGATATTCAGTTGTTCAATCTCAAGCGTCCGGTGTTTACCTAAACGGAATGAGCCTTGCGAAATATGCAATGATGCCATGTTGTATACCATTTTACGCACTGTTTTACACAGTTGTATCCGGCAGACTGGCGGATGTCAAACGTTCAGGTTACGCGATTATCGTCACCGCGAAGATTAATTCAGGCTGGCCAGCAAGGCATTGGCGGCATCAAAACTGGCCCAGGCGGACTGGCCGGCGGTAAAACCAGTGTCTCCGGGCGGCAGAGTGGCGCAGAGCGCCTCGCCATTTGCTAGTTGCATCAGAATTTCGGACCCGGCGGGGCCGGGGGTGATAGCGGAAATCGTGACCGGAAACTGATTTTCCTGCGTCGTCGGGCGGTGATGGACGTTCAGCCAGCGCGCCTTAATCAGTACCAGCACCTCTTTATCCGGTGTCAGTTGTAACCGTTCACCACTCCCGTGGGTAATCGTCACCTGCACACGGGTCTTTTGATCACCCAGTAATACCGTGATCGTTTCCAGCACACCGTCTGTATGCCGATCGGCCACGGTACCGAATAACTGATTACGGGCACTGGTTTGTAGCGAAAAGCGGGAGATGGCACCCAGCAGACTGTTCAGAGGCAGGCCGTCTTCCTGTAGCACATCAAACGCTTTCTGCTGTATCTGTTCCAGTAACTGATATAACTGCAGCATCCGTCGGCCATAGACGGTGAGGTGGGCACCGCCACCGCCTTTCCCCCCGGCAACCCGTTCGACAATGGTCTGTTCCGCCAGGGTATTCATAGCATCAATCGCATCCCAGGCGGTCTTGTAGCTGATGTCTGCCAGCCTGGCCCCCCGGGTGATGGAGCCGGTCTGTTCGATGGCCAGCAGCAGCCTGATGCGCCGGGGGTCGGCAAACAGTTTGTTACTGAGATGGATGACCAGAGAGATATCTGCCTGCATGATAATTCCTTTCCGGGGTTCACCTGACGCGTATCATCGGCGGAACAGGCGAGCGGCCGGGGAGTAATGAAATATAAAAGCACAAAAAGCAATGGGCATTCGTCGGGGCAGCCGATAAACTACCTCTTTTGTAAACAGACTGAGGTTCATATGCTGGAACTGCTGCAAAGCCTGTTGATGGCCATTATTATGGTGCCGGTTGTAACGGCCCTGATTCTGGGATTAATTTATGCACTGGGTGAGTTGTTTAACCTGATTTCAGGTTCCCGTCGTAATGATGACCAGGCGTCTCATTCGACGACCCACTGATTGACACGATGCGACCTGTCCGCAGGGGGCAGGCCGCCTCTGTAAACCGCGCGGCCTTATAACACCTTCTGATAGATTGCCCCGGCAATCGACGGATGATCGTTATCACCAATCACCCAATCGGCTCTGGCTTTAATTGCATCATCCGCATTCCCCATCGCCACCCCAAGACCGGCACTTTCCAGCATACTCAGGTCATTATAGTTATCACCGAACGCAATCACATCCTGCATGGAAAACCCCCGACGGGTCAGCCACTGCTGCAGACGTTTTCCTTTACTGTTCCCCTGCTGAGCGATATCGACCTGGTCCACCCAGGACCATTCACAAGTCACGCCGGCTTCGTCGGTGATGTGCTGCACAAATGCCTCCAGTTGCGGTTTATCCTGATGAGACAGGGCAAATTTCCACAGCCGCTCAGCCTGACGTGCCGCCTCACTCAGTGAAGGTACCTGACGGAACACCGGCCGCTGTGCTTCCGGCAGGGTTTCGCCCCATGCCCGTGTACGAATGACGTGCGGGGTAGGTTGCTGGTAAAGCATGGCATCATCCGCATACAGCAGGCCCGTAATATTGTATGCCTCCAGGCTGCGGATGATCAGCTCTGCCTGATCGGCAGTCATAGGATCATTGTCTGACACCCGCTGCTGAGGATAATCATACAGATAGGTACCGTTGCAACAGACCGCCGGAGTGGTTAACTGCAGTGCCTGATAAAACGGATGAATTGCACTGTGATGACGGCCGGTGGCAAGAATAATTTCGACGCCGGACTGCTGTGCTTTGTGAAGCGCTTCCAGGGTTTCCGGCAGGATAGTTTTTGCGGAATTCAGTAACGTCCCGTCCAGATCGAGGGCAATAACGCGATAGCTCATAAAATCTGTACCTGCAGATGATGTGTTTCACAGAGTTTAACCCGGTCACGAAGGGGCTACCAAAAAAGAGGGCATCAATAAATCATTTTTTGCTCTGGCATATTGCGATAGAGTGGGGTAAACCCGAAAAAGACATATTCCAGGTAAGGAGAATACATGCAACAAGTTATTTATACCGCCAGCCCCGAAAGTCAGCAAATTCATGTCTGGCAACTCTCTGAGGCAGGAGCGTTGACTTTATTGCAGGTGATTGATGTCAACGGGCAGGTACAGCCTATGGTCGTTCATCCGGATAAGCCGGTGCTTTATGTGGGTGTGCGTCCCGAATTTCGCGTTATCGCTTATCATATTGGCGCGGAAGGGCGTCTGACCGAAGCCGGTCAGGCGGCACTTCCGGGCAGCCCGACCCATCTTTCCACCGACCACCAGGGTAACGCTCTGTTCACCGCGTTTTATCATGACGGGTTAATCAGTGTCACTCCGCTCGATGGTCAGGGATTGCCGCAGGACGTGAGTCAGGTGATCAGCGGGCTGGAGGGTTGTCACTCCACGAATATCAGCAACGATGATGCTCTGCTGTTTGCTCCGGCCCTGAAGCAGGATCGCGTCTGTGCTTTCCGCTGGAACAGTGAACATCAGCTGACCGAGCCTGCCAGCGCAGAGATCCCTACAGTCGCCGGTGCCGGCCCACGTCATATGGCGTTTCATCCGGCCGGGCGCTATGCCTATCTGGTGAATGAACTCGACAGCACGGTCAGCGTCTTAAAACTGACCCCGCAGGGCGCAGAAACCGTGCAGACTCTGGATATGATGCCTGATGATTTCGATGAGACGCGCTGGGCGGCGGATATCCATCTGACCCCGGATGGCCGCTTTCTTTATGCCTGTGACCGTACCAGCAGTACCATCACCGTATTCTCTGTCAGCGCAGACGGTGCAGTCCTGACCATTGAAGGACACCAGCCGACAGAAACACAGCCCCGTGGCTTTAATATTGACGGTGAAGGCAGGTTTGTGATTGCTGCCGGGCAAAAATCGCATCATATCGAAGTCTATGCCATTTCTCAGCAGAATGGCCTGCTCACGCCTCTTAACCGCTATGCGGTTGGCCAGGGCCCGATGTGGGTGACGCTCTATTCGCCGGCGGTGGCTTAGTCTCTGACTCCGGCCTGCGATGACGGCCGGGGAGGTTAGCGGAGGCACCGCCAGCACAGGCTGGCTGTTCCTGCCATTCCCGGCTGACATTATTCCGAAGGGCTTCTTACGGTGAAGCCCGTTATACTCCCGCCAGAGCATCCTCTGTCCTGTCTTACCTTCAAAGAATAAACGGTCCGTCGCTTACCCTCTGCCGTTATCCCGGCAACCCGGTGACCGTATTTACGGTTTGGCAGCAGATCTCCGTGGTCTGCTGAGGGGCTCTGACAGATAACGCAGGGCCGGACCACCGGTGACTGGCGAACCGGGGGCCTGCAGTGCCCGCTAATTTTTTGCATGGCCCGCCCTGTGTTGGTTTTGCCGGCATCCCATCGTGGGTGAATACCGCTACCGGCGGTTGATGCGGGGGCGGCATCGGTGATCCTGCTGACCGGAACGTGCCAGAGGGCGGGGTCTCGCAGGGCGGAAATATCGCCCTGCGGGGGGATGAGTCAGGCGCTGTCAGTCACTGAATAACTCAGGATGTTCGACGGCATTACGGATAGCGGCGGTCAGTTGAGCCAGTTCCTGCGGCTGAATAATATAAGGGGGCATCAGATAAATCAGCCGACCGAACGGACGGATCCAGACCCCCTGATCCACAAAGAATTGCTGAATTTCGGCCATTTTTACCGGCTGATGACATTCCACCACCCCGATGGCACCCAATACCCGAACATCTGCGACCTGAGGGTGACTTTTCAGCGGCATCAGATTAGCACAGAGCTGGCGTTCAATCGCCGCCACCTGTGACGACCAGTGACCTTCTTCGAGCAGTTCAATACTGGCACAGGCGACAGCACAGGCCAGCGGGTTCCCCATAAAGGTCGGCCCGTGCATAAAGCAGCCGGCAGGGCTGAGGCTGATTTTTTTCGCCACCTGCTCACGGGTCAGGACCGCAGAGAGTGTCATTGTGCCTCCGGTCAGTCCTTTCCCCAGACATAGAATATCCGGGGTAATTCCCGCATGCTCGCAGGCAAATAACCGGCCGGTCCGTCCAAACCCGGTGGCAATTTCATCGGCGATCAGTAATACCCCGTAATGATCACACAATTCACGCATCCGCCGCAGATAGCCGGGATGATAAAACCGCATGCCCCCGGCCCCCTGCACAACAGGCTCCAGGATCACGGCGGCCAGAGAAGCATGGTGAACCTTAAGTAACTGTTCAGCCTCATCCATTTCCCCGTCCTGCCAGCAGCCATCGAAACGGCTTCGGGGAGCCGGAGCAAACAGATGTTCGGGCAGATAGCCCTTCCATAAGGCATGCATCGAATTTTCCGGATCACACACCGACATCGCGGCAAAGGTATCCCCATGGTAGCCATGACGAATGGTCATAAATTTTTTACGCGGCTGGCGATCACCTCTGTAAAACTGGACGGCCATTTTCATCGCGACTTCCACGGCTACTGAGCCGGAATCGGCCAGAAAAACCTTATCCAGTCCGTCGGGAGTGATACGAACGAGTTTCCGGCTCAGTTCTATGGCGGGCAGATGGGTGATACCGCCGAACATCACGTGAGACATCCGGTGTATCTGATCTGTCATGGCCTTGTTCAGGCGCGGATGATTATACCCATGGATCGCCGCCCACCAGGAGGACATTCCTTCTGTCAGCGTACGGCCATCGGCCAGTGTCAGGGTCGATCCCTGCGCTGAGACCACCGGGTAACAGGGCAGGGGATCGATCATGGAGGTGTAGGGATGCCAGATGTGTTGACGATCAAATTGAAGATCTTCGGCTGTTAACATAGACTTGTAAACCAAAACTAAAAGATTTAGTTTACAAGTATACGCATAATCATCGTGGTTGTTAACTATCCGGAGCATGTCATGTCACAACGCTGGACCTTATCCCGCGCGAACGCACTGTTTGAAAAACCCTTCCTTGAACTGATGTTTGAGGCACAACAGGTCCATCGGCAACATTTCGATCCCGGTAGCGTGCAGGTCAGCACGTTACTGTCGATCAAAACCGGTGCCTGCCCTGAAGACTGTAAATACTGCCCGCAAAGTGCCCGTTATAAGACCGGACTCGAATCCGAAAGACTGATGGAAGTGGAGGAAGTTCTGGCATCGGCCCGCAAGGCCCGCCAGGCCGGATCCGGCCGGTTCTGCATGGGGGCGGCCTGGAAGAACCCAAATGATCGGGATATGCCTTATCTGGAGCAGATGGTCGCCGGGGTAAAAGCGATGGGCATGGAAACCTGTATGACGCTGGGGACTCTGACCCCGGCACAGGCGGAGCGGTTAGCCGGGGCCGGACTGGATTTTTATAATCACAATCTGGACACCTCTCCGGAGTTTTACGGCAGTATCGTCACTACCCGCAGTTATCAGGAGCGCCTGGATACCCTGGGGACCGTCAGAGATGCCGGGATCAAGGTCTGCTCCGGCGGGATCGTCGGGCTGGGCGAAACGGTGAATGATCGTGCCGGGCTGCTGGTTCAGCTGGCGAACCTGCCGGTCCCGCCGGAAAGTGTCCCGATCAATATGCTGGTGAAAGTGAAAGGCACACCGCTGGCCGATAACGACGATGTCTGTCCGTTTGATTTTATCCGCACTATCGCGGTCGCGCGCATCATGATGCCATCCTCCTATGTCCGACTGTCGGCAGGCAGGGAGCAGATGAATGAACAGACACAGGCCATGTGTTTTATGGCCGGCGCAAACTCCATCTTTTACGGCTGTAAATTACTCACTACCCCGAACCCTGAAGAAGATCATGATATGAAATTGTTCCGGAAACTGGGGCTCAGAGCGGAGCAGAGTGCGACCGGCCAGGGGGATGTGGCCCGGGAAGAGGCACTCCGGCAGGCAGTGCTGGCCGCCGATACTCCGATGTTTTATAACGCGGCGGCGCAATGAGCTGGCAGCAACGCCTGAGTCAGGAACTTCAGCAACAGCAGGAGGCCGGGCTCTGGCGGACACGCCTCCCGGTCACACCGCTGTCCGGAGGACGGATCCGTGCCGGCGGGAAAGAATTTCTCCATTTCTCATCCAATGATTATCTCGGGCTGAGTCATCACCCGGAAATCCTCTCGGCCTGGCAGCAGGGGCTTAGCCAGTGGGGCGCCGGGGCCGGCGCTTCCGGACATGTCACCGGCCATACTCCGGCTCATCAGCGGCTGGAATACACCCTGGCCGGATGGCTGGGCTTCCCGCGGGCGATACTGTTTCAGTCCGGATTTGCCGCGAATCAGGCCCTGATTTTTTCACTGGCACAAGGCCAGGATCGGCTACTGGCCGACAAACTGATGCATGCCTCGTTGATTGAGGCCGCGCATCTGAGTCCGGCTACCCTGCGTCGTTTTCGTCATAATTCGCTGAGCAGCCTGACGCAATTACTTCGTACGCCCTGCGACGGAGAAACACTGATCGTCACCGAGGGGGTGTTCAGTATGGACGGTGACCAGGCACCGCTGGCCGGACTCCGGCAACAGGCCGACCGCTCGGGGAGCTGGCTGGTCGTGGACGATGCTCATGGATTAGGAGTTTGTGGTCATCAGGGGCGCGGGAGTTGCTCACAGCAACAGATCCGCCCGGATATCCTGGTGGTGACTTTTGGTAAGGCAGTGGGCATCAGCGGGGCCGCTATCCTTTGCGGGGCAGAAATGGCGGACTCCCTGCAGCAAAAAGCGAGACATCTGATTTACAGTACGGCAATGCCTCCCGCACAGGCGGTCGCCATCGAAACGGCACTGAGTCTGGTGGCCAGCGGTGACGGGCTGCGGCAGAAACTGCAGCAGAATATTGCCAGTTTTCGTCAGCTGGCGGCAGAGCTACCCTGGCCGCTGGCGCCGTCAGAGAGCGCCATTCAGCCGCTGATCATCGGCGATAATCAGGCGGCTCAGCAGCTGGCGATGGCTCTGCGCCAGAGCGGGATCTGGGTGAATGCGATACGGCCTCCGACCGTTCCGCCAGGCAGTGCCAGACTACGGATAACCCTTTCCGCCGCCCATCAGCCGGAACAGATCAGACAATTAGCGGAGCAACTGTATGCAGCGGCCCGCTGACACGCGTGACCCTCAGGCCCTGAGCAGGGATAAAACCGCCATCGGCCGGGCTTTCGGCCGGGCGGCAGCCACTTACGATAGCTACGCAATACTGCAGCGTCTGTGCGGGGATCGGCTACTGGAAATCGCACCGCTTTGCCCGCCAGGCAGGGTACTGGATGCCGGATGTGGCAGTGGCTGGTACAGCCGGTATTTTCGCCGTCAGGGGCATTTTGTCACTGCACTGGATATTTCATCGCAGATGCTGGCCTTTGCAAAAAAACGGCAGGCCGCTGACGGCTATGTGCAGGCCGATCTGGATGCCTTACCTTTCAGGCAAGGCAGTTTTGATCTGGTGTGGAGTAATTTAGCCTTGCAGTGGAGCAGCGATTTGCAGCAGAGCCTCGGCCGGTTAGTGTCTGCATTAGTCCCCGGCGGATGTTTACGCTTTTCCACGCTGCTGGCGGGCTCGTTACCGGAGGTCGATCTCGCCTGGCAGGCGCTGGATGGCAGCACACATATTAACCGTTTCCTGACCAGAGAGGCCGTTGAGCAGGCGACGGCCGGCTACGGAATTTCGTTGTCCGCTGAAACGGTCACATTACATTTCCCGGATGCGAAATCCGCACTCTGGTCACTGAAAGGGGTGGGGGCCAGCCATCTCCATCAACGGAGCAACGGCAAGGCGTTAACACGGCAGCGTCTTGCACTGCTGGATGCGGCCTGGCCGAAAGATGGTCAGGGCTACCGGTTAAGTTATCAATTACTGTATGGAGTCAAAGGATGAAAAATTGCTGGTTTATTACCGGAACCGACACCGATGCCGGTAAAACGGTGGCAACCTGTGGATTATTACAGGCAGCCACTCAGCGGGGCTGGCGGGCGGCGGGCTATAAACCGGTAGCCTCCGGGTCGGAGATGACCGCGGAAGGTTTACGTAACCGGGACGGGCTGCTGCTGCAACGTTATAGCCTGCCGGGGCTGCGCTATGCTGAGATTAACCCCCTGATTTTCGGCGAAGCAACGTCACCGCATATTGTCAGCCAGGCAGAGAACCGGCCGATAACCGCACAGGCTATGTCGGCAGGCTTACAGCATCTGAAAAAGAGCGCGGACTGGATTGCCGTGGAAGGGGCGGGTGGCTGGTTTACCCCGCTGGGGGAAGACTTTCTTTATCCCGACTGGGTGGCTCGTGAGCAGCTGCCGGTGATTCTGGTGGTGGGGATGAAGCTTGGCTGTATTAATCATGCGCTACTGACCGCCCGGGCGATAGAGGCTTCAGGACTGGTCATGGCGGGCTGGATAGCCAGCAATGTACAGCCGCCGCAATACCGGCATCAGCCGTACCTGCAAACTCTGATACATTCTCTTCCGGCTCCTTTGCTGGGAGAAATACCCCACTTTACTGACGACCAGGCGATTTCATCCTGTGGTCAGTATCTGGATCTGCCGGAAAGTGTCAGGTCAGCCACTTATTGATCATGCCCTCATCCAGCTGGGCAACCCGGCCGGTGGCAACATTCCGCCCGCGATGCAGTAATAAAAAGTAGTCCGCAACGCGGCGGATAAAGGAGATCCTTTGCTCAAGCAGCAGGATGGTCATACCGTACTGATGATTCAGGCAACGCAACAGGTTGCCCATATCTTCTTCCAGCCAGGGCGACATACCTTCCGTCGGTTCATCGAGGATCAGCAGCTTAGGTTGTAATACCAGGGCCCGGGCCAGGGCCAGTTGCTGCTGCTGGTCCAGAGAAAGATCCCCACCGCGCTGGTGACGCAGGTCATAGAGATGCGGGAAAAGGTCAAAAATCATCGGTGGGATCGCCAGCGGTCCGTTACTGCGGGCCGCTTTCAGGGCAATCATCAGATTATCTTCCACGCTCATCTGGGAAAAAATATGGCGGGCCTGAGGGACATACCCGATGCCCATTCCGGCACGTTGTTCTGAAGGTTGCAGATTCAGATCCCGGGGCGGGGCATTTTTTTCCTGCCAGGTCATGGTGCCGCTGTTGACCGGCAAATAACCCATAATGCAGTTAACGAGGGTGGTTTTACCCATCCCGTGCTGACCGAGCACAGCAGTGCATGAGCCTGGCATCAGATCCAAATCCACATCCCAGAGCGTATGGTTTTGGCCGTAAAATTGATTGATTGCACGTAAACTCAGCATCTGTTGAACTCCTCTCGTAATAAACAAGGCCTGGCGAATAGACATGGGCTAACCGGTAGTCCATGCCATCCTTCCCTCCGGCGACAGCTTCACTCTAACCAAGCAATAACCGGGCCAGTTTTTACAATCACCGAAAATCGGGTGCCAGCCTGAGAGGGCAAGGGCTGCACTGCGGCTGACTCAGGGTGACGGGGCAGGTTAATAAAGGGTTGCACTTTGTCGGTGCCTGTATGCGGGTATGGTGGTGCAGCAAAAAGGTGAAAAAGAGATAAAATCTGAGTCAGGGTGCTTGACTGTAGTCAAAAATAACGACCGGGTCGCCATGACTGATGCTTTTAAACCCGTCGTATAAGGGTAAAAAAAACTTAAAAAAAAATTTTTTTACCGGCATTTTTGGCCGCAAATACTTTATGCACAGCAGGCCCCCTCTGGGCTAAAATCAGTTATCCACCATTCCTGTGGATAACTATGTGCATTAGCATCGTAAAACAGCGCTGACGCAAGGAAATATGCGGGCTGGCATCAGGCTGGCTGTAAACCGGGCTTTTATTATTATTCTTATCTATTCAACTAGTTAATTAAAAGCAAGCCTTCGGGGATCGCCTCCCGGAATTCTGCCATGGCTTTATGACAATCGCTTGACAAAAGGTAAAGGAACAAAGTTCCGGTGGATAACCTGACCGGCGGGAATTTCAGCAGGGATAACGGTTTGTTTTACAGGTTAGGCTGTTAAGTTTTTTTTAACATAACTGGCTGGATATACAGTACAGGAATTGGCATATTTTCCGTCAGCGGGTAAAATAGTAACCCCGCACCGTCAATCGCAACAGGCAGGCAAACGATGAGCAAAGTGTTTAAACTCCATTCTGAATTCAGTCCCTCCGGTGACCAGCCGGACGCTATCCGGCAACTGGAGGAAGGTCTGGAAGACGGTCTGGCACATCAGACCTTGCTCGGGGTCACCGGATCAGGCAAAACCTTCACGGTAGCCAATGTTATTGCAGACCTGAATCGCCCCACCATGGTACTGGCCCCGAATAAAACGCTGGCGGCACAATTGTATGGTGAAATGAAAGCGTTTTTTCCTGACAATGCGGTGGAATACTTCGTCTCCTATTACGATTATTATCAGCCGGAAGCTTATGTTCCCAGCTCGGATACTTTTATCGAAAAAGATGCCTCGGTGAATGAGCACATCGAGCAGATGCGCCTGTCCGCCACTAAGGCCTTGCTGGAACGTAAAGATGTGATTGTGGTGGCCTCGGTCTCGGCTATTTATGGTCTGGGTGACCCGGATCTGTATCTTAAAATGATGCTGCATCTGACCCGGGGGATGATCATCGATCAACGCAGTATCCTGCGCCGGCTGGCAGAACTGCAGTACACGCGTAATGACCAGGCATTTCAACGCGGGACCTTCCGCGTGCGCGGGGAAGTGATTGATATTTTCCCGGCGGAATCGGATGAGATTGCCCTGCGGGTGGAGTTATTTGATGATGAAGTCGAACGGTTATCGATCTTCGACCCCCTGACCGGGCAGATTGCACAGACGATACCGCGATATACGGTCTATCCGAAAACGCACTACGTGACCCCGCGTGAGCGTATTGTTCAGTCGATGGAAGAGATTAAAACGGAACTGGCTGACCGGCGCCGGGTGTTACTGGAAAACAATAAGCTGCTCGAAGAACAGCGTATTGCACAGCGTACCCAGTTCGATCTGGAAATGATGAATGAGCTGGGCTACTGCTCCGGGATCGAAAACTACTCGCGTTATCTTTCCGGGCGGGGGCCGGGTGAGGCACCGCCGACCCTGTTTGACTACCTGCCTGCAGACGGTCTGCTGGTGGTCGACGAGTCCCACGTGACTATTCCGCAGATAGGCGGTATGTATCGCGGGGACCGTGCCCGTAAAGAAAATCTGGTGGAGTACGGTTTCCGACTCCCGTCAGCGCTGGATAACCGGCCACTGAAATTTGAAGAGTTTGAAGCTCTGGCTCCGCAAACTATCTATGTTTCTGCAACGCCCGGGGCCTATGAGCTGGAGAAATCCGGCGGGGAAGTGATCGAGCAGGTGGTTCGTCCGACCGGATTGCTTGACCCGATCATCGAAGTCCGGCCGGTGGCGACTCAGGTGGATGATTTGCTCTCTGAAATTCGTCAGCGGGTCACCCTGAATGAACGGGTTCTGGTGACCACGCTCACCAAACGTATGGCCGAAGATCTGACCGAATATCTGGAAGAGCACGGTGAAAAGGTACGTTACCTGCACTCGGATATCGATACCGTCGAACGTATGGAGATTATCCGTGACTTGCGTCTCGGGGAGTTCGATGTGCTGGTGGGGATTAACCTGTTACGCGAAGGGTTAGATATGCCGGAGGTGTCTCTGGTCGCGATTCTGGATGCGGATAAAGAAGGCTTCCTGCGTTCGGAACGTTCATTGATCCAGACCATCGGACGCGCAGCACGTAATATCAATGGTAAGGCCATCCTCTACGGCGACCGCATCACCCCATCGATGGCCAGGGCTATCGATGAGACCGAACGCCGTCGTGAAAAGCAGGAAGCCTGGAATGCGGAACACGGCATTGTGCCGACCCGGCTGAACAAGAAAGTCACCGATATTCTGGAGATGGGCCAGTCGGCCGGCAAATCGAAAGGGAAATCACGGGACAAACAGAGTGGCCGTCGTCCGGCCGGCGATGGCGGCGAGTATGCGGCCTTAACGCCACAGGCAATGCAGAAAAAAATCAGCGAACTGGAATCCCGTATGCAGCAGCATGCGATGGATCTTGAGTTTGAGGAGGCGGCACGGGTCCGTGATGAATTACACGAACTCCGTGAACTGTTTATCGCGACCTCTTAACCTCACTCCGGCCTCCGGGTCATCAGCTGATGGCCTGGACGGCTTTTTCCAGTGCAATATGCAGCAACTGGCGATCATGGCGGTAGCGAATATCTCCGGCTTCCAGCGGATGGCGGATGATTTTTCGCCCATCCAAAGCCACCGTCTCGGTGGAGGGGCTGACCACCACGGCATCGATCACCCGACGGCCAATGACCTGCTCCATTTTCATCAGTTTATCGGCCACACTCAATGTGCCGGCAGGGCTCATTTCCCGGCCGAGATTACCGATAAAGATCATCGGGGCGGGGGTGCGCCGGAGTGCTGTGGCCATCTGCTCAAGCAGCAGGACCGGCATCAGACTGGTATAAAAACTGCCAGGCCCAATCAGAATCAGGTCGGCTTCGGCAATGGCACTGACGGCTTCACGGGTTGCCGGAACCTGCGGACAGAGTTCAAGGGTCGCAGGGGTTTCTGTCATGGCATCAATGGCGGTTTCGCCGTACACCGCATTCCCTTCGCTGTCGCTGGCGACCAGGTCGACCGGTTGTTCTGACATGGGGATCAGCAGGGCATCCACCTTCAGAACATTGCGGATGAGGTTAATGGCTTCCAGCGGGCGCACACTCAGATTATCCAGCGCTTTCAGCATCAGATTACCGAGGTTATGGCCCGCCAGTTCTCCGCTACCGCTGAAACGGTATTCAAACATGGCAGAGGCAATACCGGGTTCGGTGATCAACTGGTTCAGGCAGTTTCGCATATCGCCCCAGGCGATACCGCCTTCGGAACGGCGGATCCTGCCGGTCGAACCTCCGTTATCTGTGGTGGTCACTATCCCGGTCAGTCTGGAGCCGAGGAATGAGAGCGAGGACATCACACGGCCTAACCCATGTCCTCCACCGATAGCCACAACACGATCCAAATCTGCCAGCGTGCGGTTCATAACACTCCTTAAATGCGCTGCCATCCTGAACGGCAAAAGTTTTGCAGAATAATGGGTAGGATAAATCAACATCTTCGGTTATGCATAGCATGATGAACAGAAGATAAATCTGTGTTTATGCTGTCTGACATCAATCGCCTGCGGATAAACGGCATGGTGCAGATCGTGCATTCGCGCTAGAATTACTGACAGACGATTATCTGTACGGATAATTTACACTCAAAGCCCGTCTGACCTAAGTGTCTTTGCGAATACGGCGGTCGGGCCGCAGTGATAAACTGCCAGGGTGTGGGAAGAAATGACCGCATCTCCCGACTTGGAAAGGTGTTCCTGTGTCTTCGTTAATTGATACCTTTGACAGGCGTTTTTACTATCTGCGTCTGTCCGTGACCGATGTCTGTAACTTTCGCTGTACCTACTGTCTGCCGGACGGTTACCGGCCGCAGTCTGTCCGTAACAAGGGCTTTTTGTCGCTGGATGAAATCCGCCGTGTCAGCCGGGCCTTTGTGGCGGCCGGGACGGAGAAGATCCGCCTGACGGGGGGGGAGCCCTCATTACGGCGGGATTTCACGGAGATCATCGCTGCGGTCAGGGAAAATCCCGAACTGCGCAAGATAGCGATGACAACCAACGGTTATCGGATGCAGCGAGACATTCAGCAGTGGCGTGATGCCGGACTGACCGCCGTTAACGTCAGCATCGACAGCCTGGATGCCCGCCAGTTCTATGCCATTACCGGGCAGGATAAACTTCACCAGGTGATGAGCGGGATAGATGCCGCCTTTGAGGCCGGCTTTGCGCAGGTTAAAGTTAACACTGTGCTGATGAAAGATCTCAACAGCCATCAGCTCCACACGTTTCTGGACTGGATAAAGTCACGGCCGATTCAGTTGCGCTTTATTGAACTGATGGAGACCGGTGAGGGGAGTGCATTGTTCAGAAAACATCACGTCTCCGGAGAGGTTATCCGTCAGCAACTGCTGCGTCTGGGCTGGCAACTGCAGGTCAGAGCAAAGGATGATGGCCCGGCACAGGTATTCTCACATCCGGAGTATCAGGGCAGCATCGGTCTTATCATGCCGTATGAAAAAGACTTTTGCCTGAGCTGTAACCGGCTGCGGGTCTCGGCCATCGGCAACCTGCATCTCTGTCTGTTCGGTGAGCACGGAATACCGCTGCGCGATTTACTGGCAGATGATCAGCATCAGGATGAATTACTGGCCAGGATCCGTCACAGCCTCGGCCGGAAAAAACAGACCCATTTTCTGCATCAGGGAAATACCGGAATCACGCAGAATCTGTCGTTTATTGGTGGATAGTCAGGAGAGACAGAATGAGTAAATCCCCGCAAGCGTTTGTGCCGTTATCCGTGGCGGTCATGACCGTCTCCGATAGCCGCGATGCCTCGCAGGACAGTTCCGGTGACTATTTAGCCGGAGCCGTCCGGGAGGCGGGCCATCAGGTGGCAGAACAGCTTATCTGTCCGGATAATCGTTATCACCTCCGGGCGGCTGTCTCCCGCTGGATTGTCAGTGAGCAGGTGCAGGTCATTATTATCAATGGCGGCACCGGCTTTCACCCTAAAAACAGTACGCCAGAGGCCATCGAACCTCTGCTCGATCGCCCCATCGAGGGGTTTGGTGAATTATTCCGGATGGTCTCGTATGAAGACATCGGTGCGGCTACCCTGCAGTCACGGGCACTGGCGGGCCTGGCCAATCAGACACTGATCTTTGCGCTGCCCGGTTCGACCAGTGCCTGCCGTCAGGCCTGGGAGCGGATTATCTGCTCACAGATCGATGCGACCACCCGCCCTTGTAACTTTGTTTCCCAGCTTAAGAAAATCTGATTATGTCCCAACTCACCCATATCAACCGTGCCGGCGATGCCCATATGGTCGATGTCTCGGCCAAGTCTGAGACAGTACGTGAAGCACGTGCAGAAGCGTACGTTTGTATGCATCCGCAGACCCTGCAGATGATCATTGACGGAAGCCACCACAAAGGCGATGTCTTTGCCACCGCCCGGATTGCCGGTATCCAAGCCGCCAAGCGGACCTGGGAGCTTATCCCCCTCTGTCATCCGCTGATGCTTAGCAAAGCAGAGGTCACTCTGACCCCGTTACCGGAGAGTGCCCGGGTGCATATTGAGGCCGTCTGCCGGCTGACCGGGAAAACCGGCGTGGAGATGGAAGCGCTCACTGCGGCGTCCGTCGCTGCACTGACTATCTACGATATGTGCAAAGCCGTGCAGAAAGATATTGTGATCGACGGCGTGCGGCTGGTCAGTAAAACCGGCGGTAAATCCGGCGATTTCAGGGCAGGTGAACATGATTAATGTGTTGTTCTTTGCCCGTGTTCGTGAACTGGCCGGATGTTCAGATCTCGGGGTCGCGGCCGGTTACCCGGATGTTGATGCCTTACACCAGCATCTGGTCGCCCGGGATGGGCGTTTCGCACTGGCTTTAGAGAAAGAGAAACTGCTGGTGGCCGTCAATCAGACCCTGGTACCGTTCAGTCATCCCCTGAATGACGGGGACGAAGTGGCTTTCTTTCCGCCTGTGACCGGAGGTTAAACGGTGACGAGTCATACCATGATCAGGGTCGGGGAAGCACCGTTCTCCGTCGCCGACGTTTACCAGTGGCTGTCCGCCAGTGATGAGGACGGGGCTATCGTGACTTTCACCGGAAAAGTGCGTAATCATAATGCCGGTGACAGTGTCGCGACCCTGACACTTGAGCATTATCCGGCAATGACAGATAAAGTACTGCACGAGATTGCCACCCGCGCACGGGAACGCTGGCCGCTACAGCAGGTCGCCATTATTCATCGGGTAGGGTGCCTGGCGCCCGGCGATGAGATTGTGCTGGTCGGCGTCAGTTCCGCGCATCGCAGCAGTGCTTTTGCCGCAGCCAGTTACATTATGGATATTCTGAAAACGCAGGCCCCTTTCTGGAAACGGGAAGCGACTGCGCAGGGGGATCGCTGGGTGAGTTCACGGGAAAGCGATGCGCAGGCGGCCAGGCGCTGGGATGAGTCCCGGTGAGTGTGTTATCTGTGGTTCCGCCAATCCGCTCTCTGTGGCCGTCATTACCGGGGTGTGCCGGTCTGCGACGTTACCCTGTGCTGTTATGCGCCGCACTCCTCACCCTGGCAGGTTGCAGCCAGCATCAGCCCTCCGTCCCGGCCGAAAAACCCGCAGTGGTGAAGGCCCGGGTGCAGCACTTACTTCCGCCGGCGGCCAGAGATAAAGCCGGCTGGTCGGAAGATATTTATCAGGCCTTCAGTCATCAGAAACTTTCTCCGTCAGCACAAAATCTTTGTGCGGTGATTGCCGTTGCCGGACAGGAGTCCGGGTTCAATGCGGACACACCGGTGAGTGGTCTGCCCGCTATCGCGATGAAAGAGATTTATCGCCGCGCTGCTGCACTCTATATCCCGCAATTTGTGGTGGATACGGCCCTGAAAATCCCGTCGCCGGATGGGAAAAGCTATGCACAACGTCTGCATTCGGTGCGCAACGAGCAGCAGCTGAGTGCCATTTTTGATGACCTTATCGGCACGGTGCCGATGGGGCAGCGGTTATTCGGCAATCTGAATCCGGTGCATACGGCCGGTCCGATGCAGGTGAGTATTGCTTTCGCCGAACAGCATGCTGCCGGTTATCCGTGGCCGGTGGATAAAACACTGCGTCGTGAAGTCTTCAGTCGCCGGGGCAGCGTCTGGTTTGGTACACTGCATCTGTTGGGCTATCCGGCTGACTATCCGTCGATGATTTATCGTTTTGCCGATTATAATGCCGGCTGGTATGCCAGCCGGAATGCAGCGTTCCAGGCCGCCGTAATGCAGTTAACCGGCCGCCGGCTGGCATTGGATGGTGACCTTATACGTTATGACGGTGACGGGGTCGGCAGCACGGAAAAAGCGGTACTGAGTCTGCAGGGCCGTCTGGGGATCAGTGCTTCCTCCCTCCGTCATCAGCTGACTCTGGGGGAGGACCCTGAGTTTTCCCAAAGTGACGTCTGGAAACAGGTCTTCCGGCTGGCGGATAAACAGAATGGCCGTGCACTGCCGCGGGCCAGATTGCCCGGCATCGAACTGGAAAGCCCGAAAATTACCCGTCAGCTGACGACAGCCTGGTATGCTGAGCGGGTAAATACCCGTTACAGACAGTGTCTGGCGCGGGAATAACCCTTCACTGGCGCAGTCACCGTGATTTGTGCCAAACTTAAGCACCGGTTTAATTTAGTAAAGAGGTGGAGCATGGAGCGATATCAACGTCAGGATAATTCAGCGTTACAACGGGCCGGTTCCGGCCTGCAAACTTATATGGCTCAGGTCTATGGCTGGATGACCTGCGGGCTGTTACTGACGGCGTTTGTCAGCTGGTTTGCTGTCAGAACTCCCCGCGTCATGGAGTTTGTATTCTCCAGTCAGATCACCTTTTTTGGCTTGATCATTCTTCAGCTGGCGGTGGTTTTTGTCCTCTCCGGCATGGTGCATAAGATGAGCGGGGCACTGGCGACCGGCCTGTTTATGCTCTATTCGGCGCTGACCGGACTGACCATGGCCAGTATTTTTCTGGTGTATACCTATTCATCGATTGCCAGCACTTTCTTTGTCACTGCCGGCATGTTTGGTGCCATGACTCTGTATGGCTATACGACTAAACGTGATCTCAGCAAGATGGGCAGTCTGTTGTTTATGGCGCTGATCGGCATCCTGGTGGCTTCTCTGGTGAACTACTGGCTGAAGAGCCCGGCGTTAATGTGGGCAATTACCTATATTGGTGTGGTGGTCTTTGTGGGGCTGACCGCCTATGACACCCAGAAACTGAAATATATGGGTGAGAATATCGATATTAACGATAAAGAAAATCTTCGTCGTTACAGTATCGTCGGCGCACTGACGCTGTATCTGGACTTCATTAACCTGTTTATGATGTTGCTGCGTATCTTTGGTAATCGCCGCTAATTGATGTTCATTTTGTGCCGGGGCCTTAGGGCCCCTTTTTTATTGCCCGTTTTCCACGGCGACAGGCCGCAAAACACCCCCCTGGCGTTATTCCGGTCCGATAGCATTCCGTGTATTCCGGGGGATCAGCGGCTGCGTACAGCGATAAAAAATATTCTGCTGCAACACACTGAATTCAGGGGCTTCGGGAGGCATAACTCACTGCCGAAATTTTGCATAATTGCAAAAAATTCAAAAAAAGTGATTTTTGTGGCATAATGCCACACCTGAGTAAATGCCGGATAAGCAAAAACTGGTGTCTGAATCACAAAAAAACACCCGTAAAAATTAAAAAACAGGCTCTTTTTTTAAAACTGGATTAGTCTGAATAATCCTGACCGGCGATGCCGGTGTGCATGGGCGGCTTAACAGTCTGCCAGGAGAGAAAAATGAAATGGTCTAACCGTGTTCAGATTATCACTGGGCAAACCTGCTTCCATATTGCAATGCATCTGAGTGTTGTTGTGTTCCTGATTTGGGGATGGAAACACCGGTTATTAGCTGAAGTCAGCGCGGGTCTGGTGGCGGCTTACGTCATCGTTCTGGTCGCGATGATGGTGACGCAGCGTATCGCACGTCTGCGACTGATTGGCGATTATCTTGAAGAAGCCAGCACCACGTATTACTTCGGTGCGGCAATGTTAACTCTGTTGTTACTGTCCCGTGTGGTCCACAACCCTTTACTGGTGGGTGCGCTGGGAGTTGTCATGCTGGTCGGTCCGGCCCTGATCTCCTTACTGGCTAAAGAGCCGGTGCGTCACACCGAAAATAAACGCAGCTAATCTTTCTTACTGACGGACAGTTTACTGTAGCCGGGACGGGTTTTTACAGACCGGTGCTATTGATAGGTAATGGCACTCGCGCAGTGCCCCTAACTCTGGTAGACTGCCCGTATTATGCATCGTAGTTTTTGCCACTGACTCATCTCTGAGTCACATAACACTACCCCCTGAAAACTGCGCCGTAAATTTACGGTCAGGGCGTTCCGGAGTAACTATTTCCCATGTCTTTTGAATCTCTCGGCCTTAGCGCCGACATCCTGCGTGCTGTCAGCGAACAAGGCTACAGTGAACCTACACCTATTCAGCGTCAGGCGATCCCTGTTGTGCTGGCAGGGGGGGATTTACTGGCAAGCGCTCAGACGGGTACCGGTAAAACCGCCGGCTTTACCCTGCCAATGCTGCAACGGTTATCCACCACCCCGCCGGTGGCTAAAGGACGTCGTCCCGTACGCGCCCTGATCCTGACACCGACCCGTGAACTGGCGGCTCAGGTCGGGGAAAATGTGCGTGAGTACAGCCGTTATCTGAACATGCGCTCACTGGTCGTCTTCGGCGGGGTCAGCATTAACCCACAGATGATGAAACTGCGTGGCGGGGTCGATATCCTGGTCGCGACCCCGGGCCGTCTGCTGGATCTTATGCATCAGAATGCGGTCGATATTTCTACCGTTGAAATTCTGGTACTGGATGAAGCTGACCGGATGCTGGATATGGGCTTTATCCATGATATCCGTCGGGTACTGGCTAAATTACCGCCACGCCGACAGAACCTGTTGTTCTCAGCCACCTTCTCAGATGAGATCAAAGCGCTGGCCGAAAAACTGCTGGATCGCCCGTCCCTGATTGAAGTGGTGCGTCGTAATACCGCGTCTGAACAGGTCAGTCAGCAGGTTCACTTTGTGGATAAAAAACGTAAGCGGGAACTGCTTTCGTATCTGATTGGTCGTGATAACTGGCAGCAGGTGCTGGTATTTACCCGTACCAAGCACGGGGCTAACCATCTGGCCGAACAGCTGAATAAAGACGGTATTACGGCGGCAGCTATTCACGGTAATAAAAGCCAGGGTGCCCGTACCCGGGCACTGGCTGATTTTAAAACCGGCGCAGTGCGTGTACTGGTTGCGACCGATATCGCGGCCAGGGGAATTGATATCGAAGAACTGCCTCATGTAGTGAACTACGAACTACCGAATGTGGCGGAAGACTATGTTCACCGTATCGGGCGTACCGGCCGTGCGGCATCGACCGGTGCTGCCTTGTCACTGGTGTGTGTTGATGAACATAAACTGCTGCGTGATATCGAGCGTTTACTGAAGCGTGAAATCCCGCGTCTGGCGCTGCCTGGTTTTGAGCCGGATCCGTCTATCAAAGCCGAGCCCATCCAGAATGGCCGTCAGGGAGGACGTGATCGTCGTCCGGGTGGTGGCGGACAGGGGCCCCGGGGTCAGTCTTCCCGCAAACCTGGCGGTGATAACGGTAAACCCCGGATGAATACTGGCAGCCCGCGGCCGCCACGTCGTTCGCAGGGGCCGAAAAAGACCGAACGGACCTGATAACGATGCGGGTATTACTGGCGCCGATGGAGGGCGTGCTTGATTCTTTAGTCAGGGAACTTCTTTCAGAAGTGAATGATTATGATCTGTGCATTACGGAGTTTCTCCGGGTGGTGGATCAGTTATTACCCGCAAAATCGTTTTACCGGCTGTGCCCGGAGTTGCATCATCACAGCCGGACCTCGTCCGGCACCCTGGTCAGGATCCAGTTGCTGGGGCAGCATGCCGGCTGGCTGGCCGAAAATGCGGCTCGTGCGGTTGAATTAGGATCTTACGGGGTGGATCTCAATTGCGGTTGTCCTTCCAAAATGGTCAACGGCAGTGGTGGTGGTGCTACCTTACTCAAAGATCCCGATGTGATTTATCAGGCCGCTAAAGCCATGCGCGAGGCGGTACCCGCAGAATTACCCGTCACGGTAAAAGTCAGGCTGGGCTGGGATTCGAGTGCGCGATGCCTCGAAATTGCCGATGCCGTTGCCAGCGCCGGTGCGACAGAACTGGTGGTTCACGGCAGGACGAAAGAAGACGGTTATAAGGCGGAGGCCATTAACTGGCCGGCGATAGGTGAAATCCGTCAGCGTTTATCTATTCCCGTTATCGCCAATGGTGAAATCCGCGATCATCAGAGTGCCATGCAATGTCTCCGGGTGACCGGATGTCATGATGTCATGGTGGGCCGCTGGGCGCTGAATGTGCCGAATCTTAGCCGTGTCATCAAATATAATGAGCCGCCGATGGCCTGGCCGCAGGTAGTTCAGCTGCTGAATAAGTATTGTCAGCTGGAAAAGCAAGGGGATACCGGGTTATATCATCTCGCACGCATCAAGCAGTGGCTGGGTTATCTCCGTAAAGCGTATCCGCAAGCCAGCGAACTTTTCAGTGATGTCCGCCCTCTGGCGACATCGGGGCTTATCGCCTCGGCGATCGCGCGGGCAGCCGATAGTCTGTGCTGAAGACAATGCGTTTTACGGTTGTCGTATTACGCCATCAGACGCTATGATTAAAGGATTCACCCTCAATCTCCGGATGTTTTACTTATCATGGCTGAATCTGCAGTGCTGGGCCGGACTCAGTTAAACCTACGTATTCTTTCTGTCGTTATTTTCACTTTCTTCTGCTATCTGTCTGTCGGCTTACCCCTGGCGGTACTGCCCGGGTTCGTCCATCATAACCTCGGCTACAGTTCCTTTATTGCCGGTATCATTATCAGTTTGCAGTATTTCTCTACCCTTATCAGCCGGCCGCAAAGTGGTCGCCTTGCCGACAGTATCGGGCCGAAAAAAGTCGTGATGCTGGGCCTGGTGCTGTGCGGAATGAGCGGCGTGATGACGATTATCGCGGCTATTCTTGCCGGCCGTCCGATGCTGAGCTTACTGCTGCTGGCGGCGGGGCGTATTTGTCTGGGGTTCGGCGAAAGTTTCAGTAGCACGGGAGCAACCCTGTGGGGGATGAATCTCGTCGGTCCGGTACATACGGCGCGGGTGATCTCCTGGAACGGGGTGGCGACCTATCTGGCTATGGCGATTGGCGCACCGCTGGGGGTATTACTCGATCAATGGATGGGGATCAGTGGCTTTGCCGGACTGGTGGCACTGATGGCCGTGCTGGGTTTTGTCTTAGCCAGTAAAAAGCCGGCCATTATCGTGACCGTCGCTAAACGTGTTCCCTTTAGCCAGGTCTTCCGGCGGGTGTGGATTTTCGGGCTGGGACTCAGTGCCGGCACCATTGGTTTCGGGGTGATTGCGACCTTTATCACGCTCTATTTCGGTAGCCGGGGATGGGGCGGAGCCGCGGTGACGCTGACCCTGTACAGCCTGGGATTCACCGTTATCAGGCTGGTATCGGGCAATGCTATCAACCGTTTCGGGGGACTGAAGGTTTCACTGATCTCCTTTCTGGCGGAAGGGGTCGGGCTGTTTCTGCTCTGGCATGCGGATTCGGTACTGACCGCCGATATCGGCGCTTTTCTTACCGGCTGTGGTTTCTCGCTGATATTTCCAGCGCTGGGCGTGGAGGCGGTGAAACAGGTTGAACCTCAAAGCCAGGGGGCCGCCCTTGGAACTTACTCTGCCTTCCTGGATTTCGGTCTGGGGATCACCGGACCGGTGGCGGGTCTGCTGATGAATTTCGCCGGGATCCGATCCGTCTATCTGGCGGCAATGCTGGTGGTTGCCGGAGGGGTAGTGCTGATGATCCGCTTACTCCGGCGGGATATCATCAAGCCGGTCTGAGGCATTTTAAGCAGGCCGGACAGGCGGCGTCAGAGACAGGTTGCTGTCTGCCCCGGAACTCCGCATCAAGCTCTTTTCGTCCCTCATTGGGACCCCCTTTTGATTTCCTGTTGAACCTTTGCAGTTGCCAGACCGCAAGGTGTTTTAAAAATCAAAAGGGGTTTTTATATACGGCCCAAAGCTGAAAGCTTTACGGAACCCCCAGCCTGGCTGGGGGTTTTCTGGATACAATAAAAAGCCCCGCCAGAGCGGGGCTTTTTATCAGAACTTAGGGCAGGGCGTGGAGGATTTATCCGGCCGTTGCTGCCTGAGGCTGCTCCGTGATCACATTGGCACCCTGTGGAGTATTCGGTGTCAGCGGTTCTTCTTTAGGCTGTGCTTCAGAAGTCTCTGCCACCGGTTGAGGTGTCGTGTTTACCGCATTGCCGACGCCATTAATTTTTACCGGCATTCCGGAACGCGCTTTCAGTGCAGCATTCAACACATTCTGGTTAATCCCCGGGTCGGTCAGCATTTTGCTGATGGCCGGTGTAAGGGTTAACGGCACTTCCGCGTTGGAGGTAAACTGCGCTTCGGTGGTAGACAGCGGGTTATGCACTTCAATATAACGCGACCCGTCAGGCTCTACTGCGACTTTGACGGGCTGATCGATAAATTGCACACGGGTACCTACCGGCACATTTTCAAACAACCATTTGATATCGTCAGCACGCAGACGCACACAACCGTGGCTCACGCGTAAACCGATACCGAAGTTAGCATTGGTGCCGTGAATAGCGTACAGGCGACCAATATAGAGCGCATACAGACCCATCGGGTTATCCGGTCCGGCAGGGAAGACGTCCGGCAGGTTCTGGCCATTAGCTTCATATTCTGCATGCATTGCTTTTGTCGGTGTCCAGGTCGGGAAAGGACGCTTATGCTGCACACTGGTCACCCAGTTCAGCGGGGTATCTTTACCCAGTTCGCCGATACCGATAGGCAGAACCACGACACTGTGCGTGCCTTTCGGGTAGTAGTAGAGACGCATCTCGGCGCTATTGATCACAATACCTTCGCGCGGTGCATCCGGCAGGATCAATTGCTGAGGGATGATAAGTTTGCTGCCACCGCGCGGCAGGTAAACATCTACCTTCGGATTGGCCTCCAGCATATTACTCAATCCCATCTGGTATTGAGAGGCGAAAGCTTCCAGTGGCAGTTTATTGTCCTGCGGCAGAGTGAGTTCAAGGTTCTCACCGATAAGACTGCTGTTTGCCGGGGGCAACGGATAAAGCACGGCAAATGCAGAGTGGCTGTAAGCCACTAAAGCCAGTGCGAGTGATGCGAACGCGCGAATGCTATTTTTCATATTTATTCAGTATATTAGTGCCTGAAGCGGGCGTGTTAATAGTAATGTACGGGGCCGTTAATAATCGCTGGCTGCACAGTATATGCGCTTAAACGAATCTCCGGAACCTGCATTTTATAGCGGAGCATTTTACTGCAGAGCGTCTTCCGTCAAACACCCGGTTACTGCTGTTTCCGCTGTTTTAAAAAGCGTATCCCTTTCCAGACTATGTACAACACCACGGCCAATCCTGCAACCCAGAACAAAGGTTTCAGATAGTTATCCAGTTTATCGAGCCATGGAGCGATTAGCTTTCCGGCAAAGTATCCCAGACTGACGAACAACATCGCCCAGACAAAGGCGCCGATCACATTAAAAATCAGAAAACGGCGCGGAGACAGCTGGCTGGAACCGATAATAATGGGGCCGATGATCCGGAAGCCATACATAAAACGGACACCAATCACAAACAGGCTGGGATGACGATGAATAAGCTGTGTGGCTTTTTCCACTTTATCCTGATGGTTTGTGAACCTGGAAATAATTCGGGTGCCATAACGCTTTCCTAGCCAGTAGAGTAACTGGTCACCAATAATGCCGCCAGCCATCGCCGCCGCGACAACGCCGGCAAAATGTAATAATCCCTTATGGGCTGCGACGCCCCCAAGCAGAACAAATGTTTCACCTTCCGCGACACAACCTATCAGTAGCGCAAGATAACCATAGTGTGAAATCAAAGAGTTAATATCAATATGCAACGCTGAGGTCCCTGTATTGTTCAACGGTAAGGTAAGTTTACACGGCATTTCGTTCCGGTGCGATGATGTTCCCGGGATCACGCGGCAGTAAACCGGCTAATTTTGTCAGACTTACTTACAAATTCCGTGGTCCTCAAATTTCCGTTACTTTAAGTTTTTTTGTGATGATCAGCGTATGATGCTGCCGCCAGCTAACCACTCGATAATACCGGGCGGCGGCCTGTGTCTGCACAGTCATAAAAAACATCACGGTATCATTAATAACATGTCTTTAAATTTACGCCATTCTTTACTTATTTTTGCATTAATTTCACCGGCGACCCTGACCGTATTGCCTGCGAGTGCTGAGCGCAGCACTCCCGATGTCAATGCCGCGCTGCAGCCCCGGATAGCGTCCGGCAGTGCGATGGTGCTCGATCTTAAAACCAATAAAGTCCTCTTTTCCAGCCATCCGGACCGCGTCCGGCCTATCGCCTCCTTAACCAAACTGATGACCGTTATGGTGGTGCTGGATGCGAAACAGCCGCTGGACCAGATCATTAATGTGGATATCAGCCAGACACCGGAAATGCGCGGTGTGTTTTCGCGGGTGAAACTGAACAGTGAAATCAGTCGCCGCAATATGATATTGCTGGCGCTGATGTCGTCAGAAAACCGTGCAGCGGCCAGCCTGGCGGCACACTATCCCGGAGGATATCAGGCCTTTATCCGGGCGATGAACGCTAAGGCGCGCACTCTGGGGATGACGCAGACTCACTATGTGGAACCGACCGGGCTGTCGATACACAATGTGTCTACGGCGGCAGATTTGGTGAAATTACTGAAAGCTACCGAAAAGTATCCGCTGATCGGTGAACTGAGCCGGACCCCGGAAGATACCGCAATCTTCAGTCATCCGTCGTACGCACTGCCTTTCCGTAATACGAATCATCTGGTTTATAATAAAACATGGGACATCCGGTTAACAAAAACCGGTTACACGGATGAAGCGGGGCATTGCCTGGCCATGCGCACAGAAATTAATGGCCGGCCGGTGGCATTAGTGGTGCTCGATGCTTTCGGAAAATATACCCATTTTGCTGACGCGAACCGCATCCGTAGCTTTCTGGAAACCGGAAAATCAGCGCCGGTACCGGCGTCTGCGCTGGCGTATAAGAAAGAGAAAGCGTTATAACATGTCCGGACATGCCGGGTACCCTGCCCGGCGTGTTTTCCGTACCATTCCGATGGCATGTCCCGGAATAATTCACTACAACTGATTCTCTGATCATTTTTGACAACTTCACCGTAATCGTTCCGGGGTATAAGGTCATTATGCGTATTTTCCCGACCCTTCTCAGCGTTATGTTACTGCTGTTCACCTGTCAGTTTTCTGCGATTGCGCTGGCTGATACGACGGATTCTGCACAGGCAGAGCCGGCTCCTCATATCGATGCGGGCCGTGAACTGGCTAAAATGCAGGTGATCCTCGATAAAATTAAGGGCCAGGTCTCCGGGTCGACTCCGGATGTCACCCTGAGCCAGCTGAATGATATGGCACAGGACCTCTCGGACAATGCCAATACGCTGGCCCAGAGCCTGCAGCCCCAAAGCCAGAAAATAGATGCACAGCTGGCGGTGCTGGGTCCGGCTCCCGCACCGGGCAGCGGTGTGAAAGAAACCGCCGATGTCACCAGCAAACGACGGATACTGGGAGAGCAGAAAAAAACACTGGATAACCAGATAAAGCAGGCGACCGCGCTGAAGAACGGTGCGCTTAACCTGTCTGCGCAGATCCTTAACCTGCGCCGCGACCAGCTAAGAACACAGCTGGCCCTTAATTCCGGCAGTATCCTGTCGGCAACGTTCTGGCAACCCCTCTATGACAGCAATTCTTTTGACCAGGAAAAATTAGAGCGCTTCGGTCAGGAATTACTGGATACCGCCGCGCTTTCATGGAGTCCGGATGCGCGGATCGGCACCATTTTCTGGGTACTGGCCGCAATACTGGTGATGTATCCGGGACGCCGTTATGCGGAAGAATTTCTCGCCTGGGTCAGCATCCATAAGATGCCTGAAGGGCGTCTGAGGCGCAGTTTTCTGGCAACCGCCATCGCCTTAACCACACTATTGGCCATCGTACTGTCATTTAACTTTATTGCGCTGGCGTTTACCCGTAATGAAACGGCCGGTGACGATGTGCAGGAGTATGTGTCACGACTGGTGCAGCTGAGTATTATCTGCGGCCTGATTGCAGGGCTGGGACGTGCCTTCCTGTCCACACGGCGACCGACCTGGCGTCTGGCGAATATCAGTAATGGGGTGGCGAATGCATTGAAGCCTTTTCCGACCCTTATCGCTTTGATGGTGTGTATTTTCCAGGCGATGGAATCGTTTAACTACACTGTCGGTACCAGTGTCAGTACCACCATCTTCGGTAACGGGCTGACCGCGCTGGTGATTGGTCTGTTTGCGGTAATGATTGTGATACGTATTAATCGTACCCGCCGCCGGATTCAGAACGATGATACACCCGCCGAAACACGTTCCACCCTGGCCGGAGTCATTGAACTGTCGCTGTTCCTGGCCGGAGTGTCTATCCTGGTGGCATTACTGATCGGTTATGTGACTTTCGGGCGTTTCCTGAGTTATGAGGTGGTTTGGATTGGGATCCTGCTCAGCTCTTTTTATCTGCTTACCCGCCTGACGACAGACAGTTGCGAGGCAATATTCTCCACCGGAAATGCATGTGGCCAGCGCGTGCAAAGTACACTGGATATTGATGAGCGCTATTTATATCAGATAGCCTCATTATTATCGGCATTACTGAAATCCTTTCTGGTGTTATTGCTTATCTTCGCGTTATTGAATGGCACCATCTCCTCGACCTCTCCGACTGAAATGCTGCAAAAAGCGATTGCATTCTGGGGCGGGAAAGGGCTGGAAAAACTGAATATCGTCCCTTCGCAGGTGGTCACAGCCGTGATTCCGTTAGTGGCCGGCATTTATGTTCTGCGGGCGGTCCGTCGCTGGCTGGATCAGGATTTCCTGCCCAAGACCGAAATGGACAAGGGGATGCAGGTTTCTATCATCACCTTGTTTACCAATGTCGGTTATGTGCTGGTGATCCTGCTGGCGCTTTCGGTGATGGGGGTGCAGTGGAATAAACTGGCCTGGATTGTCAGTGCGCTGTCGGTCGGTATCGGTTTTGGTTTACAGGAGATCGTTAAAAACTTTATTTCCGGTCTGATTCTGCTCACCGAACGTCCGGTAAAAGTCGGCGACCTGGTGGGGATCAGCGGTTATGAAGGGGATATCCGTCGTATCAATGTCCGGGCGACCGAAATCCAGCTCTCGGATAAATCGACGGTAATTGTCCCGAACTCACAGCTGATCTCACAGAATGTCCGTAACGCCACGATGGGAAATGCCGAGGGGGTAGTGACCATCCCGCTGGTATTCCCGCTCGATATTGATCCGGTGAAAGTGAAAGACATTTTACTGGGAGTTTATCAGGATAACGAACGTATCCTTGAAACTCCGGCACCGTCGGTCAGTTTTAAAGATCTTTCCGCCCAGGGGATCTCACTGAGTGTGACCGGGAATGTGGCTACGCAACGGCAGATATCCTCGGTGAAAAGTGAGTTACTGTTCGAAATTCTGGTGCGGTTACGCCACTCCGATGTACCGTTATCTTCTCCGCAGACGATGGTTATCGAACAGAAGAAAGAGTCGTTAATCCCCGGACCGACGGAATAACCGGCTATCTCTTTGATCGGGCTTGCAGTTCAGGGGCCCGTTCACTCCCCGTAATACGCTCTGCATGCTATCCTTTTCAGGACCGACCCTATCCCGGTTCAGTATAACTCTGTGCCGGTCCCTGACAGCTGCCCGTCTCTGAGAGCCTGACTATGAAATGGTTTTACCCGTTACTGGCGATAAGTTTTTCGATCCCTGCCGCATTGGCAGCCAGCCCCGCAGGCTCCGGTGTCCCGGATGAACAGGCACGGGATGCGTTTGTCACCCGGCTCCTGTCACAAATGACACTCAATGAAAAAATTGGTCAGCTCAGACTGATAAGCGTAGGCCCGGATAATCCGAAGTCTGCCATCCGTGACATGATCCGCCAGGGGCAGGTCGGGGCAATTTTTAACACGGTTACCCGACCGGATATCCGTGCGATGCAGGATCAGGTGATGCAGTTGAGCCGGCTGAAAATCCCGTTATTTTTTGCTTATGATGTGGTGCATGGACAGCGAACGATATTTCCTATTCCGCTCGGTCTGGCCGCCAGCTGGGATGTGAATGCGGTAAAAACCGTTGGCCGTATTTCAGCCTACGAGGCGGCGGATGACGGGCTGAACATGACATGGGCACCGATGGTGGATGTCAGCCATGAACCCCGCTGGGGCCGGATGTCGGAAGGATTTGGCGAAGATACCCTGCTGACTGCGCGGATGGGGCAGGCGATGGTGACCGCCATGCAGGGAACCAGCCCCGCCGACCGCTATTCGCTGATGACCACGGTGAAACACTTTGCACTCTATGGGGCCGTCGAGGGCGGACGGGAATATAACTCGGTCGATATGAGCCCTCAGCGTATGTTCCAGGAGTATCTGCCTCCTTATAAAGCGGCTCTGGATGCCGGCAGTGGCGGGGTCATGGTGGCACTGAACTCCATAAACGGGGTTCCCGCCACGGCCGATGGCTGGTTATTAAAAGATATCTTACGTCAGCAGTGGAAATTTAAAGGCATCACCATCAGTGACCATGGTGCCATTAAAGAGCTGATTCAGCACGGCGTCGCCAGTGACCCTGAGGATGCGGTCCGTATTGCTATTACGTCCGGCATTGATATGAGCATGAGCGATCAATATTACAGCCAGTACCTGCCGGGGCTGGTCAAAAGCGGGGCGGTCACCCTGGCGGAGATCGACGATGCTACCCGCCATGTTCTGAATGTGAAATATGATATGGGGCTATTCAGTGACCCTTACCGGCATCTCGGCCCGGCCAAAGATGACCCGGCAGATACCAATGCAGAAAACCGTCTCCATCGTCGTCCGGCCCGCGATGTCGCCGCTGAAACCCTGGTATTGCTGAAAAACCGGCTGGATATCCTGCCGTTGAAAAAGCAGGGCACGATTGCGCTGATCGGACCGCTGGCAGACAGTCAGCGGGATATTATGGGGAGCTGGTCAGCCGCCGGGGTGGCAGGCCAATCGGTGACCTTACGTCAGGGAATGGAAGAAGCTCTGCAGGGGAAAGCGACGTTACTCTATGCTAAAGGCTCAAATATCACGGACAACCCGCAGGTACAAAAATTTCTGAACAGCTATGAACCTGCGGTGACGGTAGATAAGCAATCCCCGCAGCAACTGATAGAGAATGCGGTCGATATGGCGCGTAAAGCCGATGTGGTCGTGGCTGCGGTCGGTGAATCTCAGGGGATGGCCCATGAAGCCTCCAGCCGCAGTGACATCCGTATTCCGCAGGCCCAGCGCCAGTTACTGGATGCCTTAAAAGCCACAGGGAAACCACTGGTGATCGTGCTGATGAATGGCCGGCCTCTGGATATCAGCCATCAGGCCGATCAGGCCGATGCGATTCTGGAGACCTGGTTCAGTGGTACGGAAGGGGGCCATGCCATTGCTGATGTGCTGTTCGGCGATGTGAATCCTTCCGGAAAGTTACCGGTAAGCTTCCCGCGCTCTGTCGGACAATTACCGATATATTATAACCATCTGCCCACCGGCCGACCGTATAACTATCTGCATCCTGATAAATATACTTCACACTATTATGACGCGATCAATGGTCCGCTCTATCCGTTTGGGTATGGCCTGAGCTACACCACTTTTACCGTCTCTCCGGTCACACTTTCAGCACCGGCTTTCAGTGCCGGAGGCAGTCTGCAGGCCAGCGTGACGGTAACCAACACGGGTAAACGGTCCGGAGCGACCGTGGTTCAGATGTACCTGAATGATCCGGTCGCCAGCCTTAGCCGTCCGGTCGAGGAATTAAAAGATTTCCGCAGAATACAGCTCGATGCAGGGCAGTCACAGCGTGTCAGCTTCAGGATTACCACGGACGAGCTTAAGTTTTGGGACCCGCAGATGCACTATGTGGCAGAACCCGGAAAATTTAATCTGATGATAGGACTGGATTCGGTCAGAACGCAGAAAACAGTCTTCACCCTGCGCTAATGTATCGCCGGCCCTGCGCCGGCGGTCTGTTTCCCCTGATGAGACGGCAGGAGAGGTATGATCCGTAACAGAATTGCCCGGCAGGTGTCGCGTCTTAACGGCTTGTCACTGAATGAGTTTGACCTCAGCCAGCCGCCCGGCGATCCGGGATTATTCGGCCCGGGGAGTATGGTCTGGGAAGTTCATGGCGACTTTCCCTCCATGCTCTGTGGCGGGATAGCCGCGCTGCTTCTGCAGATGCAGCATCCGCTGGCACTGGCCGGCGTCCGGGATCATTCGGACTTTCGGACTGATTTGTTCGGGCGCTTGCGCAGGACCAGCCAGTTTATTGCGGTCACCAGTTTTGGTAACCGCCAGGATGCCTGCACTCTGATAGAGAAAGTGAAAAAAATCCATCGGTATGTCACCGGGAAAGACCCCCGGGGGCGGGAATACCGGGCAGATGACCCGGCGTTGCTGACCTGGGTCCATGTCGCCGAAACTTACAGTTTTCTTGCCGCTCACCTGCGCTACAAAAACCCGTTGCTGAGCCGTGAGGAACAAGACCGCTATTACCGGGAAGCGGCACTGACCGGACAGGCGCTGGGAGCCACGCATATTCCGGTGACAGTCACAGAAGTGGAGGAATATCTGCAGGCGATGCGGCCTCAGCTCTGTATTGATGAGCGAACCTGTGAAGTCAGCCGGTTACTTTTTTCGGCCCCGGCACCCTCTGTCGCAGCCCGTCCGGTCATGGATATTATGCTACGTGCCGGAGGCGATCTGCTGCCTGAATGGACATCGGTGCCTGGCAGGCCACCGGCCAGCCGCTTAAGGCGACAGATGACACGCTACAGTATGCAGGGGGTGGCGGCGCTGTTGCGCTGGGCAGTGACCGACGGGGCACGCGCTAAAGCGATACGCAGGGCAGCGTTATCGGCTGAGGGATGATGATTCACTGCATGCTGACAGCAGTGTATAATCATTAAAGATTTTTTAAGGAATTCTTATGTCAGCGATCGAAGTTATTCTTGTCGATAAAAACGATACTCCGACAGGAAAAATGGAAAAACTGGAAGTGCATGAAAAAGGATTATTGCATCGCGCGGTGACCGTCTATGTCTTTAACCGCAAAGGAGAGTTTCTGCTCCAGCGTCGGGCGGCCAGTAAATACCATTGCGGAGGGTTGTGGAGCAATACCTGCTGCGGTCATCCTTTTCCTGGCGAAGGGACGCAGCAGGCGGCAGAACGGCGTTTACGTGAAGAAATGGGGCTGAGCCTCTCTCTGCACCCGGTGTTCGAGATTAGCTACAACATGCCGTTACACAATGGTCTGACGGAACATGAATACGGGCATATTTTTTTCGGTATCACTGACGAGCCGCCGGTACTGAATATTGAAGAGGCTGATGCGTGGCGATACAGCAACGTGAAGGCGCTGCAACGGGAAATGGCCGCCAGTCCTGAGCGCTTTACCCCCTGGTTTATTTATACGTTGTCAGAGGCGATTGCCCATCACCCCACCTTCATGGCTGCGGACCCGCCTTGTGACTCCTGAAGACGGGGCAGGCCCGGAACTTACGGGGGTCAGGACCTGAGAATAATGGTATAGCCTACCAGCATCAGGCCGCCCATGCCCCCGACAGCCAGCAGCAGGAAAAGAAAGGTAATGCCGATTTTTTGCCAGTTCATGTCCGTGCTACTCCGTTAACAGAAAAAGAGACTCCCGGGCCAGGATGATCGGTCTGCACTCTTTACCGTAACGCGGCAGAGGAAGACGCTGACCCGTGAAGTGCTTCAATCTTATAACCACTCTCCTGCCATTCTGCCAGCAGATTTTGCTGTCCCCGGGTGAGTGGATTATCGGTCCATAAAAAGATCTGCATACGGGGTAACAGTTGCGGGTCAGTCAGCTTGAGTGGTTCAGCCAGCACCGTCACCCGCCAGTTTTGTTCTGTTAAACGCCAGCTTTCGAGCCACAGACGGAGGCGGTCACGGTTAGACCAGCCGATAAGCAGGGCATCTTCACCGGCACGTTTACGCGTGGCTGCCAGCGAAAAACTGACATAATCGATCAGAACACCATCCAGTAAACTGCTCATATAGGCGGCCGTATGCTGGTTCAGCATCAGCCTCTGACGGACCGGAAGAAACACCTGGTCTATCAGTACGCCCGCCGGGTTATCTTTCCCGAGAGAATAAATCCACTGACGCAAGCGTGCCGGGTGATTATTCCGCAGTACAGACAGCAGTTCATCCTGACGTAATGCCCACTCACTGCAGGTCTCGGTAGCTTCTCCCTCCAGTAATGCTTTTACTTTGGCGGGCGGTAATCCGCTTTCAATCCAGCGTTTAATTTCCAGTATTTTCTGCCGGTCCGCTTCGCTGTAGAGACGGTGGCCACCGGGCGTCCGGTGCGGCGTAATCAGGCCATAGCGCCGCTGCCAGGCGCGTAAGGTGACCGGGTTAATGGCACAATCTCTTGAAATATCACCGATTGTGTAATACTCAGACTGGGACATATCGTAGTTATCCTGACACAGATCCGGTAACTATTATAATCTAACATGCGCGATGAAAAAAACTATTGCGTCCATCCCCGGCAGAACAATCGCACCGGACGACACAGTGAATTGCGGGCAAATTTACTCTCAGGACTGCCGTCAGGCGCCATACTGTGTAAAAATACAGGCTGATTCTTCTGGCAGATGGTCGTTATGGTTCTGACACCCGCATTAAAATTACAAATCGGTGAATGGTATAAATTGCTACAGACACAGGTCGCCGATTTTATCCCCCGTCTGCCACAACGTCAGATGATTGCTGAAGTGGCAAAAACGCTGGCGGGGGAAGACGATCGTCATCTGGTGATTGAAGCGCCGACCGGTGTCGGTAAGACTCTCTCTTATCTGATCCCGGGGATCGCGGTTGCCCGATCAGCAGAAAAGAAGCTGGTGATCAGTACGGCTAACGTCGCCCTGCAGGATCAGATCTTTGATAAAGATCTGCCGCTGTTAAAAAAGTTTATTCCGGACCTGACGTTTACGGCGGCCTTCGGGCGACGCCGGTATGTCTGTCCGCGCAACCTGGCATTCACCACGGCTGAACCGGACACGCAGGGAGATTTATTCCTCTATCTGGAAGAGTCAGCGGGGACCCGGCCAGCCATTTCCGGTGAACAGCAGCAACGGGAACAGAAGGTCTGTAGCCGGCTGGAAAGCTCCCTGAAATCCGGAGCGTGGGACGGACTCAGAGACCATTGTGATGAACAGATCGATGATTCGTTATGGTTACGGCTGTCGACCGATAAAAACAGTTGTCTGGCTCACCATTGCCAGTGGTATAAAGAGTGCCCGTTCTTCCTGGCCCGCAGGGAAATAGAGCAGGCAGAAGTGGTCGTCGCCAACCATGCCCTGGTGATGGCGGCACTGGAAAGTGATGCGGTTCTGCCCCCGGCGAAAGAGATGTTGCTGGTGGTCGATGAAGGACATCATCTGCCAGAAGTCGCGCGGGATGCACTGGAAATGAGCAGTGATATTTCACCCGCCGGCAGTGCGCTGCAGCTGGATCTGTTTATTAAATTTATCGGTACCCTGCGCAGCTGGTTTACCTTTAAATCGCCGCCGCCGCTGGCAAGCCCCGGAAGACTGGAAGAGCACTGTGGCGGGGTCCGGCAGTTAATGCAGGAAATGGCGGAAGAATTTATGCCGCTATTATCGGAGGTATCGCAGGGGAAGGCAGAACACCGCTTTATTCTGGGGGAATTACCGGAAGAAGCGACCGCACGCTGTCAGCAATTATTTAAACTCTGTGACGGGCTGCGCGGGTTATGTGAATATCTGATCAATGCCCTCGGTGAAATGACCGGCAAACAGGATATAGTCAGGATCCATCGGGGGTTATTACAGCTGAACCGTTTTCAGGGCTGGTTTGAATCGCTGAGTAAATTATGGTGGCTGGCGGGGCTGAACCAGTTGTCCGGGGCACCGGTATCAAAATGGCTGACGGCAGAATGGCTGGAAGAAAAATGTCATCTTTTTTTCCATTGCGCCGGTATCCGGGTCAGTGAGCAACTTGAAAAACTGTTATGGCGTAAAGTCCCCCATGTTATCGTGACCTCTGCAACATTACGCTCACTGAACAGCTTTCGCCGTTTCAGCGAAATGTCCGGTCTGAAAGAGTCGGCCGGGGACCGCTTTGTTACCCTCGACTCTCCGTTTAATCATCTCAGTCAGGGAAAATTAGTGATCCCTGAAATGCAGTATGAGCCGCGACTGGCAGAGGAAGCGTTGCACATCGCTGAAATGGCGCGTTATTTCCGTCAGCAGGTCAAAGAGAAAAAGCATACCGGCAGCCTGGTGCTGTTTTCCAGTGGCCGGGCCATGCAGCAGTTCCTGGCCCATGTGACCGATTTACGGCTGATGCTGCTGGTGCAGGGGGATCAGCCCCGTTCCCGTCTGATCGCACTGCATCGGCAACGGGTCAGCGAAGGTCAGCAAAGTGTGCTGGTCGGGTTGCAGTCTTTTTCTGAAGGACTTGATTTAAAGGGGGAACTGCTGACCCAGGTACATATTCATAAGATAGCGTTTCCGCCCATCGATAGTCCGGTGATCCTGACCGAAGGCGAATGGCTGAAAAGTCAGCAGCGTTATCCGTTCGAAATCCAGAGTCTGCCAGGCGCGTCCTTCACTCTGATACAGCAGGTGGGCAGGCTTATCCGTAGCCATCAATGCTTCGGCGAGGTGGTTATTTATGACCGGCGATTATTGACCAAAGCCTATGGGAGCCGCTTACTGGCAGCCTTACCGGTTTTTGCTATTGAACGACCGGAAATTCCGCCCCCGGAATCGGAGCAGACTGTCAACCGTCGCGGAAAACTCTCCGCGGCACCGCGTAAGAAAGCGGTTACCCGTCGCCCAAAGCGTTAAATTTTACAGACCATGACCTTCAGTGATCACAGGCAGGAAAACAGGATGGATATCACCCGTATAGTTAAAGAAATCGGGCGGGGTAAAAATCACGCCCGCGATCTGGATGAGTCAACCGCCTATCAGCTCTATCAGGCAATGCTGAATGATCAGCTGGATCCGCTGGTCCTGGGTGCCGTATTAATTGCACTGAGGATCAAAGGCGAAAGTGAGGAAGAGATGCGCGGATTTTACCGCGCCTTGCAGGAGAAGTTGCCCCGGCTGAAGCCACCGAAAAACCGGCCGATACCGGTCGTCCTGCCGAGTTATAACGGTGCCCGGCGTCAGGGAAATCTGACACCGCTGCTGGCCTTATTACTCGAAAAAGCCGGTTTTCCGGTGTTTGTGCATGGTATCAGTCACGATCCGACCCGTGTCACCAGCGAAGCCGTTTTTGCTGAGCTGGGTATTTTTCCGGCGGGAAGTCCCGAAGAGGCACAATCATTACTCGACCAGGGCAATATTGCTTTTATGACCATCGACGGCTGGTGTCCGGCCCTGGCCGGTCAGCTGGCACTGCGCTGGCAGCTGGGATTACGTAACAGTGCTCATACACTGGCAAAACTGGCGACACCTTTTGCCCCGGCAGAGGGACTGCGTATTTCTGCCGTCTCGCATCCGGAATATATCGCGAAAGTAGCGACATTTTTTCATCAGTCAGACGCGCCGGCCTTATTACTCAATGGTTGCGAGGGGGAGGTTTATGCTAACCCGCAACGCGGACCGGCACTGTATTCAGTGGATGGCCGCCATCCGCTACCGGAATTGCTGAGTGAACGTCAGCCTGAAGCCAGTGTTTCTCTGCCATTGTCTAAATCGGCCGCAGATACTGCCCGCTGGATCTCGGCAGTGCTGGCCGGGGAGCTCCCTGTCCCGCAACCTCTGCGATTACAGGTGGCCTGCTGTCTGGTGATCAGTGGACAATGTGCCGGTGTGGAGGAAGGGCTGGCCAGGCTCCGGGCCTGCGGATACTGATCCCCCGGAGATTTCCGGTCATGCGATGGCAGTTTTCGCCTGAGCTTACTAAGTCACGCAATAAATGATGAAACGGTATGATTAAAAAAAATAAAAAGACGACGCTGCATCCCCGCAACCGCTATCAGGGAAAATATGATTTACCTCTGTTGTGCGAACTCAACCCGCAGCTGACTCCGTGGCTGACAACGACACCGGCGGGAACAACCTCAGTTAATTTTGCCGAGCCTGAGGCGGTCAAAGCGCTGAATCAGGCGTTGCTGAAGCAGTATTACGACATCAACTGGCAATTGCCGGAAGGTTTTCTCTGCCCGCCGGTGCCCGGAAGAGCAGATTACCTGCATTTTCTGGCAGATTTATTAGCCGCCGATCTGCAGGGCACGCTGCCGGCCAGCGCCGATGTTTTAGATATCGGGTGCGGAGCGAACTGCATTTACCCGCTGATTGGGGCAGCGGAATACGGATGGCGCTTTACCGGTTCGGAAATTAATCCGCAATCATTACGTTCCGCCAACAGTCTCATTGCGGCCAACCCCGGGTTACAGCGCCTTATCCGCCTGCGGCATCAAAAAAATGCGGGCAGGATATTCGGTGGCATTATCCATAAAAACGATTTCTTCCATCTGACCCTCTGTAATCCTCCGTTTCATCGTTCGGCGGAAGAATCGTTGCAGGGGAGCGAGCGTAAACTGAAAAACCTTGGGATAGATAAAGAAAAAGGGCTTAACTTTGCCGGACAGCACCATGAACTGTGGTGTGAGGGCGGAGAGCGGGGCTTTATCGGCAATATGATCCGTGAGAGTCAGCAATTCTCGTCTCAGGTTGTCTGGTTCAGTACGCTGGTCTCAAAGCAGGAAAACATCAAGCCGCTGAGCGGGTTATTACGGGATGCCGGGGTGGAAGATTTGCGGGTTATTGAGATGGGACAGGGGCAGAAGCAGAGCCGTCTGCTGGCATGGAGCTATCTGACCCCTGAAAAGCGGGCGAAGCGCTTACGTCACCGTCCCGCCTGAGGCTTGCGGATATCACTCAGCAAGAGCGATATCCGCGACTGTTACTCAATTATTCGATGTTTGATTCGATAAACCACAGGAATTTATCCAGGTCGCGGGAGGCAGCAGTGAAGATGTCAGCAGTATCTTCATCCGGCACTTCGGTGATGGCTTTACGCACATCATTCGCGACCAGCGCATAACGCTCTGCCAGTGCATGCAGGTGTTCCTGTACGCTATGTGCATTCAGCGGATAGCTTTTCAGTGGGGTTTTATCGGCCACAACCTGTGGCGTGCCCAGAGCGATGCCCCCTAATTGCACAACACGTTCTGCAACAATGTCCTGGTGATCAGTAATGGTGGTACGGAAACCATCCAGCATTTCATGAACGCCAATAAAGTTTGCGCCACGCATATTCCAGTGTGCTTGTTTGGTGATCAGAGACAGATCAATGAGCTCAATCACTACGCGGTTCAGGATGCTGATGGTCGCCAGTTTGTCTTTATCGCTGACATCATTGCGGGTGTAAATCAGATCAGAAGCCTCAGTTTTGACCAGTTTTGCGGTACTCATAATATGATTTCCTCTCTTAGTCGATGTTGCCAGTTCGATATTGAATGTGCGAATAAGTATAGCAACTGCTGATGACTTTGCACGGTGGCGTAACCAATCGCTGTTATCGTTCTGAACAATGGCGAATAAGAGAGGAGAGGGCGGTCGTCAGGATTTCGCCGGTTTGACCCGCACCCGTCGCAGTCGATTCTTCGGCGGTTGCATGGTTAACGTCGACCCCGCAGAGGCGATGATAATGGCAGATAACCCCAGCCATTGTGGCAGGTTCAATGTTTCCCCGAGGAAAATCAGTCCTGACATGGCCGCAACGACCGGCTCAAGACTCATCAGCGTACCAAAGAGTCTGGCGGGCAGGCGGGTCAGGGCCATCATTTCCAGAGAATAGGGGATAGCATTAGAAAGCAGTGCCAGCAGCAGGGCCAGCGGGATGATTTCCCAGTGCCATAAGCCACTGGCCGCAAAGGTCAGCCCCGCCGGGACATAGATAACTGAAGCAATCAGAGACCCCGCCGCCACGGTGGCTGCACCGTGTTCGATACCGGCTTTCCGGCCGAAGACGATATAAATCGCCCAGCAGGCCCCGGCACAAATCGCCAGTAAGGCCCCTAAAGGGTCGATATCTGAAATCCCGTGTTCCAGCGGCAGCAAAAAACCTAACCCGGTGACGGCGATAACTATCCAGAAAAAATCGGTCGGCCGCCGGGAATTAGCCAGCGCAAGGGTCAGTGGCCCCAGAAACTCCAGCGCCACCCCGACCCCTAGCGGGATGGTGCGTAATGCCAGATAAAACAACATATTCATCCCGCCAAGCGCCAGGCCATAAAAGACCAGCGGGCGACGCTGCTCTTTTTTGAAACGCAGACGCCAGGGCTTAAAGATTATCCATAGCATTATCGTCGACAGCCCTAACCGGAGTGCAGCCACCCCTGGCGCACCGGCTATCGGAAACAGATGTTTTGCCAGCGAGGCGGCCCCCTGTAGTGACATCATGGCAATTAATAACAGGGCGATCGGGAAAAGCAGGCTATTATTCTTTTTATTGTCGAGCGGGGACATCGGGAGAAATCCTGTATGAAAATAACGGAAGGTGATACTGCGCGGCAGTTTATCTGAATTAAGGATAAACGCACACTGATGTCTGAATAAAATGCTATGATTTTCGTTTGTTTTTTAAGCGTTTCTGAAGGGTTAGCCTGAAAATCTGTGCGATAAGTTTAGGAATATCCCTAAAGATCTAAAAAAGCACAAAATAATTACGGGGCTGTTACAGCCTCAAAACAGCTTAAAATCATAGGATTATAGATGACTGGTAACTTTCTGTTACACGAAACGATCTGTTAGACAATAAAATCAGGGCAGAGTTTCCCACTATTTTTTGCTATATTTTCGTCGTTGTCAGGAAATAAGAAGTCGTTTCACATTTGAGGTGATTATGAAAAAAATTGCATGTCTTTCAGCACTGGCTTGCGTTCTGGCAGTATCTGCTGGTTCAGCAATGGCACAAAGCACAATTACTGGTGGTTACGCACAGAGCGATTACCAGGGTGTTCTGAACAAAGCTAACGGTTTCAACCTGAAATACCGTTACGAAGATAGCTCTAACCCACTGGGTTGGATCGGATCTTTCACTTACACTGCGAAAAACCGTACTGTAGGTGACGACTACCAGAAAGGCCAGTACTATGGCTTCACCGGTGGTCCTGCTTACCGTCTGAACGACTGGGCTAGCATCTACGGTGTTGTTGGTATCGGCTACGGCAAATACCAGCTGAATGACCAGACTCAATACCATAAACAAGATACCAGCGATGTTGGTGTTGCTTACGGTGCAGGTCTGCAGTTCAACCCAATCGATAACTTCGCCGTTGATGTTGGTTACGAGCAGAGCCGTATCCGTAGCGTTGACGTCGGTACCTGGATTGCAGGCGTAGGTTACAGCTTCTAATCTCGCCCGACACATCCTGTGTACATCAAAAAACGGCCCGACAGGGCCGTTTTTTTTTTAGGCTCAAGCGGTTAACCCCCCGTTGTTCTCTGTCGGCCGCCGTTCCTGCCGCAGAAATACCGTCGTTTTATTTTGTCCCGCGGGAAAATAACCGGTGTCTCTTCCGCACCTTATACATCAGTATGCTCCGGGCCGCATCCGGCCATTGCCTGGCGTCTCTTTTACTCTGTCAGGGACAACACCGTATCCCGGTAGCAGATGATGCAGGCCGGACTATTGTGTCGTTTTAACTGACTCCTGAACCAGGGAACCGTTAGCGGACCCGGTTTTTACGTAAGGACACTGCCTGTTCGACAGCCCGTCCATGGCGCGGGCCGGTTTGACTGAATGACTCTTCATAAGCCGCTGATGAACAGTACAGAACCCCTGCCTGTGACAGGGGGGAGTGAGGGCCGTGGGGGGCGTTATCTCAGAATCAATTAGTCGTGTAAATGGCAGGAAAAAATCACCGCAGGCTTAATCGTTGTCGTGCGGCGGGTCAGACGCTCCAGCAGAAGCTCTGCCAGCATCAACCGCAACCGGAAGGGAGAATGGCGCAGTAAGCATGCAAGCAGAGCCGTTTTACTGAACCCATCGACGCTGGTCTTCAGATGACGCTGACAACCTGTGCAGTGCGTTGTGCATTTCATATATAACCCCCTTGCGGAAACAAACCCGGTGTATCGGGAAGAAGACCGGTATCAGTCAGAACGTATCAATACGTTATTCTTACTGACAGGTATAGCATTGGCTATATGATTTAGCCATGGCTATTCAGGAAAAATTTGAGCTTCTTCTCAGCTGGTTTACAATGTGCAGCAGATTACCGGCATCTATTCAGTGATTGCCTGGGTCATAAAGAGGAAGTTGAATGAATCATCGAGCGAAAAATACGGTTTCCCGGCCGGGGCCTATTAAAGATGTCGAAGAACATGTTGAAGGGTTCCGGCAGGTCAGAGAGGCTCATCGCCGTGAACTGATCGATGATTATGTTGAATTAATCTCAGATCTGATCCATGAATTTGGCGAGGCCCGCCAGGTGGATATGGCTGCCAGACTGGGGGTATCGCAGCCGACGGTTGCCAAGATGCTGAAGAAGCTGGCCAGTACCGGTCTGGTAGAACAGGTGCCTTACCGCGGCGTTTTTCTGACGGCGGAAGGTGAAAGCCTGGCGGAACAAAGCCGGGAGCGTCACCATATTGTAGAAAACTTTTTGCTTTCTCTGGGCATCAGTGCCGAAATAGCACACCGGGATGCCGAAGGTATTGAGCATCATGTCAGTGATGAAACGCTGGAGATATTCAGAGCTTTTTATCAGTCATCGACCCGCAATATCTGAATCAGATATCAGGATCCTGCCTCTGTGAGTCTGCCGGGGCGGGCGGGCAGCCCCGGTTTATTACAGAATGGAGGCCGGGGGGAAACAATGTTTCCCATTATTTTCTTCTGACCGTTTACTGCAGTTGATTATACCTCTCTGATTTACCGATAATTACGCGTTACAGGTTATGTTGTAACCACCGTAAGTCTTCCGCCTTTACCGGGAATATCACTGTCACTGGTGGGGGAATAATTTAATCGTGCAGAATCGTGACTGATAGCGTTAATCCTTCGGTATTGCAAACGATTACCTGCAAAATCAGATTATTCACTGAGAGTGCTAATTATAATCCCGTTTTTTTTATACTGTCATAAGTTGATTAGAAAAGAAGATTTAAGTAATTAAACGCATCCGGAGGTCACGATTATCTTTTCCGGAAGTTTCCTCACGGGGATGGGCTTTCGGAAGTTACTTTGCCATCGGCGGGTGTTCACGGATAAATCATCCCACTGTTAAGTTGTCGTTAATTTTTATTCAAGGTGTAACCGATAATGCTAAATTAAGCATTAATATTATATAATCAGGACCAGGCTATTTATTTTTTTATTTAGATTAGGTAATCTCAGCGACACTGTTAATTGTACCCGGTTAAGCAAGGAAAATATGATGAGTGATGCATTTAAAGTTCTCAACAACATTCGTACTCTGCGCGCTCAGGCACGTGACCTGGCATTGAGTGATCTGGAAGAAGTTCTGGAAAAACTGACTGTCGTAGTTAATGAACGCCGCGAAGAAATTGAAGCTGAACAAGCGATGAATCGTGAGAAAGAAGAAAAACTCACTAAGTACCGTGAAATGCTGCTGGCAGACGGTATCGATCCTAACGAATTAATCGGTGCTGCTGATGTCAGCAAGAAACGTGTGAAACGTGCACCACGTCCGGCGAAATATAAATACACCGATGAAAATGGTGAAACTAAATCCTGGACCGGTCAGGGCCGTACACCTGCAGCTATCAAAAAAGCACTGGACGAAGGCAAAAGCCTGGATGACTTCCTCATCTAATCCGCTTTAAACTCCTTGTTAGTGGGAGAGCCAGTGACGTATTGTTACTGGCTTTTTTGCTTTTAACGAGTAATCTACCAGGCTATATAAATTAGCCGCCCCGGCACCACAGGTAAGGGACCTGTCCAGCGTACAGGTCATACAAGGATGCTTTAATTGCCGGGCTTGCAACAGGTTCCACCACGCTATGCCAGCCATTGTGGCTGCTGGCATATTTTTTTCCTGAGTTTGATTCATTGATAAGGCTATCCCGTGTTAGTAACCAGTAATGTGACGATGCAGTTTGGCAGTAAGCCATTGTTTGAAAATATCTCTGTAAAATTTGGCGGAGGGAATCGTTATGGTTTAATTGGTGCCAACGGCAGCGGTAAGTCGACGTTTATGAAAATCCTTGGGGGCGATTTGCAGCCATCGGCAGGTAACGTCTCTTATGATCCTAATGAGCGGATTGGTAAATTACGCCAGGATCAGTTTGCTTTCGAAGAGTTTACGGTACTCGATACGGTCATTATGGGCCACACCGAACTCTGGGAAGTAAAAAAAGAACGTGACCGCATTTATTCTTTACCTGAGATGAGTGAAGAAGAAGGTTATAAAGTCGCTGATCTTGAAGTGCTGTATGGTGAAATGGATGGTTATACTGCGGAGTCAAGGGCAGGGGAACTGTTATTAGGCGTTGGCATTCCCGTAAGCCAGCATTACGGTTTAATGAGTGAAGTTGCTCCGGGCTGGAAATTGCGTGTGTTATTAGCCCAGGCACTGTTCTCTAACCCGGATATATTGTTGCTCGATGAACCGACCAACAACCTGGATATTGATACTATCCGCTGGCTTGAGCAGGTTCTGAACGAGCGTAACAGCACCATGGTCATTATTTCACACGACCGTCACTTCCTGAATATGGTGTGCACGCATATGGCGGACCTGGATTATGGTGAGTTACGTGTCTATCCCGGAAATTACGACGAGTATATGACCGCGGCGACCCAGGCCCGGGAACGTCTTCTGTCTGATAATGCGAAGAAGAAGGCCCAGCTTGCAGAACTGCAATCATTCGTCAGTCGCTTTAGCGCGAATGCGTCCAAATCCCGTCAGGCAACATCACGTGCTAAACAAATGGATAAAATTAAGCTGGATGAAGTTAAAGCTTCCAGCCGCCAGAATCCATTTATGCGTTTTGAACAAAATAAGAAACTGTTCAGAAATGCACTGACAACAGAAGCATTAACTAAAGGCTTTGATAAAGGCCCGCTGTTCAATAAGCTGAATCTGTTACTTGAAGTGGGTGAGAAAGTGGCCATTATTGGTGCGAATGGTATCGGTAAAACGACACTGCTGAAAACACTGATGGGTGAGCTGACGCCGGATAATGGGAGTATTAAATGGTCTGAAAATGCGCAGATCGGTTATTACGCGCAGGACCATGCCTCTGATTTTGCAAATGACCTGACGGTTTTTGACTGGATGAGCCAGTGGAAACAGGAAGGGGATGATGAGCAGGCGGTACGCAGTATTCTGGGTCGGTTACTTTTCTCTCAGGATGATATTAAAAAGCCTGCGAAAGTATTATCCGGGGGGGAAAAAGGCCGCATGTTATTCGGTAAGCTGATGATGGAAAAACCGAACGTGCTGGTGATGGATGAGCCGACAAACCACCTGGATATGGAGTCTATCGAATCCCTGAATATGGCACTGGAGATGTACGAAGGTACGTTGATTTTTGTCTCTCATGACCGTGAATTCGTCAGCTCGCTGGCAACACGTATTATTGAGCTCAAACCGGAAGGGGTCACAGACTTCTCCGGAACCTACGAAGATTACCTGCGTAGCCAGGGCATTGTGTAAACAGGGCATTTTGTAAACGCCTGTCATGTGAAAACGGTTGTCTGTGTACAGACAACCGTTTTGTTATGCAGGGTCGGTACCGCAAACCTCACAGAGCGGATCCCGCCGGACACTGAACTCCCTGAAGCGGGTTACCATGGCGTCTATCAGTAACAGCTTGCCACGCGGACTTTCCCCGTAGCCGGTCAGGACCTTCAGTGTTTCCATGGCCTGCATCGTTCCTACCATTCCTGCCAGCGGAGCCATTATCCCGGCTTCGACACAGCTAAGCCCCTGATCGCCAAATAAGCGGCTGATACAACGATAACATGGCTCGTCGTCGTGCCAGCGAAACACCGAAAGCTGACCTTCCATACGAATAGCCGCCCCGGAAATCAGCGGGATTTTATGGCGGTAGCAGGTACGGTTCAGGAGTTCACGGGTCGCAACATTATCGCTGCAGTCCACCACCGCATGATGATACTTCACCCGCTCATCCGCATTCTCTTCGGCTAATGGCTGGTCATCTGTAATGAGCCTGACAAAGGGATTCAGCTTTGCCAGGCCGTTAAGCGCAGAGACGGTCTTTGGCATGCCCAGCGTTTCATCATTATGCAGGATCTGTCGTTGCAGATTAGAGACTGAGACAGTATCAAAGTCACACAATGTTATTTCGCCGACCCCCGCGCTGACAAGGTAAGGGGCAACAGCACAGCCTAAACCCCCCAGTCCGACAATCAGTACCCGGGAAGCTTTTAGCTGTTCCTGCCGCTCAAAATCAAAATCTTTCAGTACGATTTGCCGGTTGTAGCGGAGGATTTCTTCATCGCTGAGAGTCACGTCCATTCAGTCGTCCAGCAGGTAATTAAAGGGTTCAATCCGGACGGTTTCCCCTTGCTGAACATCGTTCCGTTCACGTTCCAGCACAATAAAGCAGTTGGCTTTTATAAATGAACTGAACACATGCGATCCCTGATGTCCTGCCGGAACGACCTGTAACCGGCCCTCAGCATCGGCGGAATAATATCCGCGCTGAAAATCCATCCGCCCCGGAGTCTTACGGATAAAGCTCCCGGCAGTTGCCTGCAGTAAGGCTGAGGCTTCTTTGTGGTTAAGGCCCATCAGGGTGTTTAGCATCGGCTGAACCAGTTGACAGAAGGTGACCACGGCGGAGACTGGGTTACCCGGCAGGCCACAGAACCAGCTTTCAGACAGACGGCCAAAAGCGAAAGGCTTGCCCGGTTTCATCGCCAGTTTCCAGAAGGTCACAGATCCTAAGGCCTCAAGCATATCCCGTGTGTAATCGGCTTCACCGACCGACACGCCCCCGGTACTGATGACAACGTCTGCCTGACGGTCCGCTTCTTCAAAGACCTGACGAAGTAATTGCGGATCATCGGCAACGATCCCTAAATCCACTACCTCACAACCCATTTTTTCGAGCATAAGACGAATGGCAAACCGGTTTGTGTCATAAATCTGCCCTTCCTGTAACGATTCACCGACCGGGACCAGCTCATCGCCGGTAGAAAAAATCGCAACACGCAGCCGGCGCAGCACGCTGATTTCTGCAATCCCCAGCGAGGCCAGCAGCGGAAGCGATGACACACCCAGCCGGACGCCCGCATCCAGTACCGGTTGCCCGGCACGGATATCTTCACCGGCGCGGCGAATATTTTGTCCCGCGGCGACATCGGCAGTGATCACGATACCGTCTTCGCGGGTGTCGGTCTGTTCCTGCATCACGACGGCATCGGTGCCCGGTGGCACCGGCGCACCGGTCATGATCCGGATAACGCTGCCCTGTGGCCATTCGCCGGTAAAGGCTTTACCGGCCAGCGCTTTTCCGGCAACGGCAAGCGGGGTGCCAGGTGACCGCAGGTCAGAGAGGCGAACGGCGTAACCATCCATTGCTGAATTATCAAAACCTGGCACCGCAATCGGGGAGATCACCGGTCCGGCAGTAATACGACCTGTGGCATCATTCAGTGCAAGACTGAGTTTGTCCCGAATCGGGGTCAGAGGACGCTGAATGAGTTGTAATGCTTCTTCCGGAGAAATCAGTCCGGAGGTAAAAGGTTCCATAGTGGCTCCTGCCTTAGTGAGTGCTATCAGAGCATCGGGCAGTGCGGGATCACGCACGCCGATCAGTACAGAGTTTAGGGGGAGAATAGCATTTTAAACCTCTGTCGGGACCAAAAATCGTGCCGCTGTTCCCTGTGAACGTTACCGATACTCCGCTGATAACAAGCCTGCCAGCACGCCTGTGCGGTCAGTCACGTGACTTCCGCGCAGAAGGCTCAACATACGTCCGTCTGCAGGGTGAATGTAATATCGCTGCGCCTGCAGGCTGCCGACGATGATGACTCTGGTATCAATGTCCCGGTGATGGAGTGAGTATCGGCGCTCTTCCGGTGGGTAAATTCACGCCTTAAAGCGATAACCTGCTCAGTCCGAAAAAAACTTGTTGTGCATGATCATTCGTCAGCGGGTATCTGAGGTTAAGGAGCCTTCTCCACGCGTACCGGAAGTATTTTCGCTACGGTCATCGCTATTCGGGTCATCAGAGGGGATGGCTTTATTGTCGGCAGACGGGATAAACCGGTGGATACTCTACGGTATTTCTGTATGACTCTGACGGGAGGCCTGATTTCTGCAGCACGGCGGCATGCGACTATGATCTACATTCGCCCGCGTCATCCGTCATACCATTTTTAGTGCCAGGGACTGACAGGGGCACGGTTTCCTGCGGGAAATGTGTGACCCGGAAAGACGGTCAACAGTAAATAATGGTGGTGAAGTATACAACCACGGGGTGCTTATGCTATTGATAGTATCGGGAACGAAATCAGTAGATTAAATTGTCAATCTGCACCGTTCTGCAAGGCGCCTGTTACTGTAAAGACCGGGAGCCTTTACATCCTGGTGAGTGTCTTACCGGTTTAACAACATTGGGGTTCCGGTTGCGAAGGTCAGTTCAGTCACCTGTCTATACGTTATATTTTTGAGCAAACAAGGACGGACTGTTAATGGTACATCAAACACGTCACTTTTCCCGATCCCGTGCGGTAATGGTTGCGCTGCTGCTGGTGGCACCGGCAATGAGCTACGCTGAGCAACCCTCTGATGCCCCGGCGTTAGATGCGAAGGCATGGATCCTGATGGATTATGCCAGCGGAAAGGTTCTCGCTGAATCTCATGCCGATGACCGGCTTGACCCGGCCAGTCTCACCAAAATGATGACCAGTTATGTGGTGGGGCAGGCATTAAAAGACGGTAAAATTAAGTCCACCGACATGGTCTCCATTGGTCAGGATGCCTGGGCAACGGGGAATCCTCAGCTGCGCGGTTCGTCACTGATGTTTCTGAAACCCGGTGATCAGGTGTCTGTCTCTGACCTGAACAGGGGAATTGTTGTTCAGTCAGGAAATGATGCCTGTATCGCGCTGGCGGACTATGTCGCTGGCAGTCAGAGTGCATTTATTGACCTGATGAATAACTATGTCAAACGACTGGGACTACAGAATACCCATTTCTCCACCGTGCACGGACTGGATGAACCGGGTCAGTACAGCACTGCACGCGATATGGCGTTAATCGGTCAGGCACTGATCCGTGATGTGCCGCAGGAGTATGCGTTAAACCAGGAAAAAGAATTTACGTTTAATAAAATCCGCCAGCCTAACCGCAACCGCCTGTTGTGGAGTACCGATCTGCATGTCGATGGGATAAAAACAGGCTATACCTCAGGCGCCGGAAATAACCTCGTTGCCTCGGCGACTGCCGGTGATATGCGACTTATTTCTGTGGTACTGGGCGCGAAAACCGATGCCAGCCGCTTCCGTGAAAGTGAGAAGCTGCTTAACTGGGGCTTCCGTTTCTATGAGACCGTATCTCCGCTGAAATCGGACAAACCTTTTGTGCAGCAACGGGTCTGGTACGGAGATAACCGGATGGTTAATCTGGGGGTAATCAATAACACCGCCGTGACCATTCCCCGCGGACAGATCAACAACCTGAAAGCGTCCTATACGCTTAACTCACCGGTACTGGAAGCTCCGCTAACCCGCGGTCAGGCCGTGGGGACGGTTAATTTTCAGCTGAACGGTAAAACGATTGAGCAGAAACCTCTGGTGGTGATGGACGAGGTCAAAGAGGGCGGCTTTATCAGTAGGATCTGGGACTTTATCAGCCTGCAGATCAACACGTTGTTTAAACGCTGGTTTGGCTAAACTTACCGGCCGGGCGACGGGGTTACCGTCGGCCCGGCCAGGTTATCAGTGACGCACCCAGCCTTTTTTAATTAACGGGCCGAACACAAAACGATAGACATCGCTGGCGAAAGACAGAAAACGGTCGCCATAAATACTCCACCCCAACTGAGATGCCACGCAACCGAGCATCCCGACCAGAAATCCTCCCAGCATATCCAGCGGCCAGTGAACCCCCAGATACACCCGTGACCAGGCGATAGCGATACCGATGGCCAGTAATACGACACCTGACCAGAGTCTGTGCCAGAAGATAAAGGCCAGCGCAAAGGTAAAAATAATGGTGCCGTGATCGCTCGGGTAGGAGCCATCTGCACTGTGACTCAGAAACTGATAGCCCAGGCCGACAACAAAAGGTCGCGGATGAGGATAGAAAAAGGCCACCACGGTCGCTATGGCCAGCGCGTAGATCAGTGCCGTGCCGGTTTTCAGTACCAATACCCGCTGCCGGGAAACCTGGTTGTCCGGGCCCCATAACCACAAGCCGACAATCAGTAGCGGAACAATGGCAATCAGGTCTCTGGCGAAAAACAGTGCCAGTTGAATCAGTGCGTGAGGGGAGTCGGGTGTGGCATTAATCCATAGAAACAGAATGTGATTCAGGTGTTCCATTGTTTTGAGCGATCCTTATGGGCAGTCAGCGCGGGCAATTTGTTACAAATTGACGTAAAGCATACAGTGAAGAGCTTAAGATTTGCTTAACAGGATAAAACAACGTCATAAAAAGTAAATAATCCGGTTCTTATTTCTTGTGTATCTGTGCGTTAACACCTGTAACGCACAAAGCGTTAATGTGGCAGCCGCGGATGATGAAGGGAAAAATAGAGAATAAAAACAGTGGACTACTGTGTTATGGCGGGGTAAGCAAAGGCACCCGTCGTGAGGCAGGGTGCCTGAAGAGCTCGTGGCGGGAAGCGTCAGTTAATCAGTGGCCAGATAAGCACAATCAATGTCCCGGCCAGGGTCAGCAATACGTTTGCGATGGCATACGTCCCGGCATATCCCAGTGCGGGAATGCTGCTGCGTGCGGTATCAGAAATGATTTCCATCGCCGGTGCACAGGTTCTAGCCCCCATTAATGCCCCGAACAACATGGCTCTGTTCATCCGCAAAAGATACGCCCCCACCAGGTAGGTGATCACCACCGGAATAAGACTGACCAGCAGACCGCAGGCCAGCATTTCAAGCCCGTCTCTGCCTAACCCCTGATTAATTCCGCTACCGGCACTCAGCCCGACGCCGGCCATAAATACCATCAGCCCGAACTCTTTCACCATCGTCAGGGCGCCCTGCGGGATGTAACCGAAAGTCGGGTGGTTAGCCCGTAAAAAGCCCAGCAGAATGCCTGCAAACAGTAATCCGGCGGCATTACCGATGCTGACATTAAAATTACTGAACTGGAAAGTAATCATCCCTATCATCAGCCCGACAATAAAGAAGGCACAGAAGGCCAGTAAATCGGTCACCTGGCTATGGATCGCGATAAAGCCAATCCGATCGGCAATACTTTTTACCCGTTTGGCCTCACCGCTCACCTGCAGGATATCGCCTTTGTTCAGCAGGATTTCATCATCTATCGGCATTTCTATCTGGTTACGGATCACGCGGTTCAGAAAGCAGCCATGATCTGTCAGTCTTAATTTACCCAGTCTTTTATTCACGGCATTGTGATTTTTCACCACAATTTCTTCGGTCACGATACGCATATCGAGGAGATCGCGATCGAACACTTCCTTGCCGTGGCGGAAGCTGGGATCCAGCCTGGCGTGTGCATCCGGATATCCCACCAGAGAGATATCGTCACCTTGTTGCAGTACTGCATCCCCGTCGGGATTAGCCAGAATACCATTGCGACGGATCCGCTCTATATAGCATCCGGTATGACGGTAAATCCCCAGTTCCCGGAGGTTCTTACCGCCGGTCCATTCGACCAGTTCCTGGCCCACACGATAAGCCCGGATCACCGGTAAAAAGACTTTACGCTGGCTGTCTGCATCCAGTCCCCGTTCACGGGCAATCTGTTGCGCGCTGGTAGGTAAATCCTGGTGCTGTAGTCGCGGCAGGTAGCGGGCACCGAGAATAAGACTAACCAGTCCCACCAGGTAGGTCAGGGCATATCCCAGGCTCAGATGATCCTGCATCAAATTCAGCTTACTGCCCTCTGTAACACTTTGGCGTAGCGTGTCACCAGCGCCGACCAGAACCGGAGTGGAGGTCATTGAGCCTGCGAGCATACCTGCCGTCAGTCCGATATCCCAGTGGAATAACCGGCCAAGGCCGAGTGCCAGCACCAGTGCAGTAACCACCATCACCAGTGCCAGCATAAAGTAGTTCTTACCGTCACGGAAAAAGATAGAAAAGAAGTTAGGCCCGGCTTCCACGCCGACACAGAAGATGAACAGCATAAACCCGAGGCTCAGTGCATCGGTATTAATAGAAAAGTGTTGTTGTCCGAGCAGTAAAGACATGACCAGTACCCCGATAGAACTGCCTATCTGGATACTCCCGAGGCGGAGTTTACCCAGGCATAGCCCGAGAGAAAGGACGACAAATAATAACAAAACGTCATTGGAGCTCAGGAGGTTGGCGACGTTAATATTCACAAATTGGCTTCTTATCCGCAAAGGAACGAGATGAGTAAATACCTCTGAACGCTGGCGCTCAGCGGCAGATATAAAGTCAGCATTCTAAACGCATTTTCGGCAACAGACTATGACGGGAACATGAAAAAACCGCGGGAAGGATAACGCGCCCGGGAAGCGGCGCGCATATTGCAGAGAGATTACTGAAACAGACCCAGGTGCTCTTTGGCATAGGCTTCAAATTCGGTAAAACCACCGACATGTTGCTGATCAAGGAAAATCTGCGGTACGGTTTCTACCGGTTTACCGACGGTTTTTTCCAGGTCAGCTTTGGTGATCCCTTCCGCATGGATATCGATGTAGCGGTAGCTGAAGTCTTCGCGATCTTCGGTTAACTTTTCGGCAAGGTCTTTAGCGCGAACACAATAAGGGCAACCCGGACGACCAAAAATAACTGCAAACATGGCACTCTCCTGAGTGATTTAGAGAAAAACAGATAACAAGCCACTATGATGCCTGTCTTCAGTATGAAAGGAAAACAGGAAATCCCTGTTGCTTTGAATGTTACTATCAATCGACAACGACTGGCGATGCCGGGCGCACAACCGGTTAACAGGAATATAAAGAGATGTCTGATACTACACGCCTGCCGCGATACCTGATTATTGCCGAACTTGCCGGAGGTGTTCTGGTGCTGCTGTCGATAGTGCTGATTAACAGCCACGGCCGCCTGACCGGGGGAGAGGACAGCCACATGCTGGCAAAAATCAGCCTGACAGCCGGTATCCTGCTGATCCTGCCGGCAGTGATCACACTGGGTTACCGTACGCTCCGGGCGATACTGGCGAGTTCACCGGCAAAGAAATAATACCCCTCTAACTGCAACAGAAAGGAGATACTTATGACCCCGACGATCGACCTGTTACGCCGGCATCGTTCAATCAGGGCGTTTACTGACCGTCAGATCAGTGATGAAGAGCGTCATGCGATCTTTTCGGCAGCTCAGTCTGCCTCCACCTCCAGTTTTTTACAGTGTTCATCTATCATCCGGGTGACGGATCCGCAAAAGCGAAATCGTTTGTCCGAACTGGCGGGGCCTCAACCCTGGGTGAGTGAGGCGGCGGAGTTTTGGGTCTTTTGTGCTGACTTTAACCGCCACCAGCAGATCTGTCCTGAGGCCGGGCTGGGGCTTGCGGAGCAGTTATTGTTGGGTTGTGTTGATACGGCGCTGATGGCGCAGAATGCGATGGTGGCTGCGGAGTCACTGGGGTTGGGCGGTGTCTTTATCGGCGGTTTGCGCAATCATCCTCATGAAGTGACCGATCTGCTCTCATTACCGCGTTTTGTGCTGCCTCTGTTCGGGCTGTGCCTGGGCTGGCCGGATGCCGACCCGGAGGTGAAGCCCCGGTTGCCGCTGAGCCTGCTGGTGCACGAAAACAGTTATCAGCCGATGGATAGTCAGGTGCTGGCCGGCTATGACCAGCACATTCAGGAATACTATCAGCAGCGGGGCAGTAATAGCCGCCAGGAAAGCTGGAGTGAGATGATCCAGCGTATGATTGTCAAAGAGAACCGGCCGTTTATGCTGGACTTCCTGCATCAGCAAGGCTGGGCGACACGTTAACGTGTGATTCAGCTCCGCTACGCAAGGACACCCCTGCGCCACGGAATATTTTCCTCCGGGGGGCAGGGGGAGTGATAAATACAACAGTTAACAGATTTTCGGGCGCTGAGGATCACAACACCGGCAAATGTTGCGTTACAGGGCGACGAAATTATTCACCGGTCATAGCGTTACAGGGGATTTTTGCGTAATCTGTTGCGCCTGATGATTAAGCCGGAAAAAAATGATGGACGCTCTTGTCACACCTGACCTTGAAATGCTGCGCGACTGGATGGATAAAACCACGATTGAATGGTTTGAATGTGGCAGCTGTCAGGCTCTGCACTTATCTGCAATGCAGAACATTGATGGGGTGTTTGATGCAAAACTGGATATTATCGACAATGTGATTCTGGTGACCGTGAGTGCCGAAGTCAGATCGTCAGCACTGCTTACGCTGGTGGGGGAAATTTCCCAAATCAATGCCAGTTCGCTGACGGCAAAATGTTTTCTGGATATTCAGGATGACAGTTTACCCAGGCTCATCATCTGTCAGTCCCTTAGCATCGGCAATGGCCTGGCCTTATCCCAGTTCTCCTTTTTTATGCAGCAGAGCGAAGAGCAGTTATCCATGATCATCATGGAGCTGGCGGCTAACCATTTACTGGTCACCGCTGAAAACAGTGCTTCCCTGCATACTGCACAACCGCTGTTACACTAAAGCTCTGCGCGCACGGGGCATTCCATTGTCATAGACCGTCCGGCCCGCCGCCCCGGGTCCTGGCTCCGCAGTTTTTCGCGGGCAGGCAATCTGTGCACGAATTTCCCCGGCCTGCGGAAAGCCTGCCTCGATAGAATAAGCTGAATCTTCAGAGCTGCCAGTCGCGGGCAGGCAATCTGTGCACGGGTCATGCTGCTATGGGTCTTAAGGGTCCGGCGGCTATTCACTCTGTTATTCACCCGCAGAGGTGACGTGTCTGTGCAGCTCTGCGGAATCCCGGGCTGATAACGGGGCCGTATAAAATCGAAAGGTAGGCCTGAAGTGATAACGGGATCCCGCCCGCATTTTTGTTGCCACTTATCCCCTGGTCATCAGGTTAAAGGATACACTCCGCCGGAAGTATTTTTGCACTGACCGTAACCCTAAACCGGCTTGCCACGGTCACGTTAACCTGGCGCAGGGAGGATGGTAAAAACGGGGGCTGATGGACGGTATTGACGTAAAATGTGCCTCAGCCCGTCACCCGACACGATACTTTTCTCTCATCCCGGCAGGCCCGGATGAGTCTTCGACGGTCTGTAAAGGAGGTACAGCAGATGCCAGGATCCAAGGTCTTTCTCCCGCAGGCTATCCCGGCCCCGGTGCTGGCCGCCGTCATCTCGATTATTGCTACGCGTTTGTTTAATTTGCTGATGCTGGTACTGCTGTTCAGGTCCGACACGGGCGGCACTCTGAGCGAAATACTCCGTCTTAGCCTGCTGCCGGATTATCGCTTACTGTTTATGCTGATGGGCGGGGTATTTCTGTTCGAAGCGGGGAGTGTACTGATGCTGCTGAGGGGAAGCTACCGCTGGCGGACTCTGTTTATCTGCTGTCAGTGTCTGGTACTGTTACTGATCCTTTTCAGGGGCCGGGGCGAGGGCCTGTCGTGTTTGCCGGGTATCGATCCTGCTGACAGCCACCATTTCGTCCGGCATATCCTGCTGCAGAAGATACCCGATTTATTGATTATCCTGTTGTTATGTGTACCTGCCAGCAGTCGTGCCTTCTTCAGACGGGTCCCGGGGCCGGCGGCTGGTCACGGAGAGCAGGAGAGATAACTGCGGGGCCGGAGGTTTCCGGCCCCGCAACGGAAGGTCAGCTACGACGCTCAAAACGTAATGCGTAATATTCCAGACCCCGCAACAGCAGAGTCAGGAGCCCGTTAACACACAGGTAGATGATCCCTGCGGCCACAAACACCGACACATCGTAGGTACGCCCATACAACAGTTGCCCTTCACCCATGACATCCATCAGCGTGATGGTATAGGCCAGTGATGTGCTTTTAAATATCAGCACGACCTCATTGGAATAGGCCGATAACGCCCGTTTAAAAGCGTAGGGCAGCAGTATTCTCATGGTCTGATGACGGCTCATCCCCAGCGCAGCACAGGATTGCCATTGACCTTTCGGGATGGCTTTCACCGCACCATAAAAAAGCTGTGTCGTATACGCGGCACTGTTCAGCGAGAGTGCGAGAATGGCACAAAACCAGGGCTGAGAGAGCAGGGACCAGAGCCATGGGTAGTGCTCTAACTGCGGAAACTGCCCGGGGCCGTAATAAATCAGGAAAATCTGTACCAGCAGCGGTGTCCCGGTAAACAGGGTAATATAGATATTCACCACCCGCCCCGCCAGCGGCTTTTTCAGTGCAAGGATCAGGGTGAAGCCTACCGCCAGCACCAGAGCTATCAGTAAAGAACTGAGCGTCAGGAACAGGCTGGTATGCAGACCTTTCAGTAACTGAGGAAAGTATTCTGCCATTATGCAGACTCCTGGTCGAAACGGGTCGCACGTTGTTCAATTCGCCGTAAAATGTACTGACTGAACAGCGTGATGATCAGGTAAATGGCGGCCGCCAGCAGATACCAGGTAAACGGTTGCTGGGTACGGGTGGCAATACTTTTGGTCTGTAGCATTAAGTCATTAACGCTGATCAGCGAAACCAGCGCAGTATCTTTCAGCAATACCAGCCACTGGTTACCCAGTCCCGGTAAGGCATGACGCCACATCTGCGGTAAAATCAGCCGGTAGAAGATGGTGAATTTTTTCATCCCCAACGCCATACCGGATTCACGTTGCCCCGCGGGAACGGCTTTCAGAGCCCCGCGCAGGGTCTGGGAGGCATAGGCCGAATAGAGCAGCGCCAGAGAAATCACACCGCAAAGAAACGGGCTGACATTAAAATCAGTGATATTCATCTGAACATGCAGCCGGGTCACACCGAGCGGGATGTCAAAACCATCGGAGAGCGTCAGCAGCAACTGGGAAGATCCGAAATAAATCCCCAACACCACCAGGATCTCCGGCAGACCCCGCAGTAATGTTACCAGTACTGTCCCGGGCCAGGCGAAGATCTTAAAACGCAACGATTCCCAGCCGGCGAACACTATCGCCAGTAACAGCCCGAGCACTAATGCGCAGACGGCAAGGCCGACGGTCATCCCGGCGGCGCTTGCGAGTGGAAATAACTCACTCATTGGCGATTACTGCTGGAACCATTTGTGGTAGATGGTCTGGTAAGTGCCGTCGGCTTTCACTTCGGCCAGGCCCTGATCCAGTTGTTTTTGCAGAGCAGAATTCCCCTGACGGACCGCAATCCCTAAACCGGTACCGAAATAGTCTTTATCGGTGACTTTATTACCGACACTGCTAAGTTTGGGATCTTTCTTCAGCCATTCATTCACCACGGCAGTATCACCGAACACGGCATTCACTCGACCGTTTTTCAGGTCCAGCATCGCGTTCTGATAGCTGTCATAAGGCACCATGGTGATCTCAGGATGCTTATCGGTAAGGTATTTCTGATGTGTCGTGCCGTTCTGAACCCCGACGCGTAAGCCTTTTAAGGCGGCAATGCTGGCAACTTTGCCTTTCTGTGCAATAAATAACGCGGAGTTATCGTAATACGGTTTGGTGAACAGCACCTGTTTTTCACGATCAGGTGTGATATCCATCCCGGCCATAACCACATCATAGCGACGGAATTTCAGGCCCGGGATCAGGCTGTCAAATGACTGGTTAGTGAATTCACAGGTGGCATCGATCTTTTTACAAATCGCATCCGCCAGATCAACATCAAAGCCCTGGATTTTATTATCGGCCCCGACAAATTCAAACGGAGGATAAGAGGCTTCGGTCGCAAAATGTAAGGTTGTGGCTGCGGAAGCACTCAGGCTGGCACCGGCAAACAGGGCGGCTAAAAGAATTTTTTTCATAATGAGTCCCGGATTAATGTGAAAGATAATGTGCGAACTGAGGGGTCTGCGGGTGAGTGAAACGACTGGCATCACCCTGCTCAATAATATGTCCGTTTTCCATGTAAACCACTTGGCTTGCCGTCTTACGGGCAAATTCCACCTCGTGGGTCACGATAACCTGCGTAATATTGGTCCGTGCCAGCTCGCGAATAATATCGACGACCTGTCCGGTGATTTCCGGATCCAGCGCGGCGGTAGGCTCATCGAAAAGCAGCACCTGAGGCTCCATCATCAATGCCCTGGCAATAGCAACACGTTGCTGTTGCCCCCCGGAGAGGTGCAGGGGAAAACGATCGGCAAACGTGCTGAGTTTAAGACGTTCAAGCAGTGCGCTGGCGCGCTGACGAGCCGCCGTTTTATTCAATCCCAGCACACGACAGGGCGCTTCCGTCAGGTTCTGCATGACGGTCAGATGAGGCCACAGATTGTACTGCTGGAATACAATACCGACATTACGCCGTAACTCACGAATAGCCTGCTCAGAGGGCTTATCCCGGAAGTTAAAGCGGTTACCGGCGATGGACAGTTCCCCGGTACGCGGCATTTCAAGCAGATTGAGTACCCGCAGGAGCGAGCTTTTACCCGCACCGCTTGGGCCGAGCAAAACCATCGTTTCACCCTGCGGACAATTCAGTCCGATATCAAACAGTGCCTGGTGATCGCCGTAAAAGCAATTTATCCCGTTTAGTTGAATACTCATGCGTAAAAATTGAATAGTAATAAAGTAGGACGAATAGTAACGTCGCCAGCATAGTTATGCAATTCCGGGCGCTGGAAATTTATTTAAATACGCGTCAGAGTCAAAAAAGCAGCACAAAATTTTGTCAGTCAGCGGAGGCTTGCGTATGCTTTAGCCTGTTTATTATCGCTTTTTGGCGGGGACGCATGAAAAAAATCTGGTTATGGAGTGTACTGCTGTTAAGCGGTTGCCATTCAGGCACCGGAGACCCTCAGGTGTTTACCGTCGATCATCATCTGAATGCCCGAAGCCAGGAACCACGGGTGAAAATGGTCGTCATTCACTATACGGCTGAAGATAATGCCAGCTCACTGCGCCTGCTCAGTCAGGGGGATGTCAGCGCACATTATCTGATAACCTCCCCCGATGGAAAGTCAGCCCCCGCGGTGACCGTTTATCAGCTGGTGCCGGAATCCCGTGTTGCCTGGCATGCCGGCGTGAGTGGCTGGCGCGGCTATACCCATCTGAACAGTATTTCGATAGGTATAGAGCTGGTTAATCCCGGGTATTACCGCAAAGGCGGCATGACGACCTGTACCCTTTACCCGCCATCGCAACTCTTAGCGCTGGAAAGCCTTCTGCAGACGCTGGTGAAGCGTTATGCCATCACTCCGGTGAATATCGTCGGCCACAGTGATGTGGCACCTTCACGAAAACAGGACCCCGGCCCCTGTTTTCCATGGCACAGTCTGGCAAACGCCGGGCTGGGTGCCTGGCCGGATGCGGGGACTGTCTCACAGTTTCTGGCAGGGCGTTCAGCCAGAGCCCCTGCAGACCCCCGGGTGCTGATAGCGTTACTGTCCCGTTATGGTTATCCCGTCACCGATCCTGCCTCACAAAGTGAACAGACCCGGCTTATTCGCGCCTTTCAGATGCATTTCCGGCCGGCAGGGGTGACCGGCAAAGCCGATGCTGAAACCGAAGCTATTGCGCGGGCATTGCTCAGTAAATACGGCACCCTGCACTGACGCGGCCGGGCCGGGGCTATTGCTGTAAAAAGGCCTTCCAGGCCTCGACGACTTTCTGAAGTGCCGGGCGGGGGGTATTCAGGTGAGTGACCAGACGCGTGCCGTAGCCAAAGCTGATACGAATATTCCGTGCATCCATCCATTGCTGTAACGGTGCAATCTGTGCCTCCGGCAGGCCGATAAACAGCATATTTGTCTGCCGGCTAATGACTTCGATACCGAGCTCCGTTAATTCAGCCGCCAGCCAGCGGGCGTTTTCGTGGTCTTCAGCCAGTCTCTCCACATTATTGTCGAGCGCATAAATCCCTGCGGCGGCCAGAATACCGGCCTGGCGCATCCCGCCTCCGGTCATTTTTCGCCAGCGACAGGCTTCTTCAATAAACTCGTGACTGCCGCAGAGCAGGGACCCGACCGGTGCCCCCAGACCTTTTGACAGGCATATCGACAGCGTATCGCAGTACCGGCTTAACGCGTCCAGTGGCTGACCACTGGCAACAGCCGCATTAAAAATCCGCGCCCCATCGGTGTGTAAGGCCAACTGATGCTGACGGGAAAAAGCAAAGACTTCGGCCAGCCAGTCAGAAGGCAGCACTTTTCCATGATGAGTATTTTCGATGCTGATAAGGCGGGTTCGGGCAAAATGAATATCACGGGGTTTAATGGCCTCACGGACAATGTCCAGCGGCAGGGTGCCGTCCGCATTTTCCATCACGGGCTGGGGCTGGATACTACCTAACACTGCCGCGCCACCGGCCTCATAGCGATAATTATGGGCATGCTGCCCGGCAATATATTCGTCGCCCCGCTGACAATGGCTGAGCAATGCCACCAGATTCGCCTGAGTTCCGCTGGGAAAGAAAAGGGCCGCCTGCTTACCGCTCAGTGCAGCGGCTTTTTCCTGTAGCGCGTTGACTGTCGGGTCATCACCGTAAACGTCATCTCCTGTCGCGGCTGAGGTCATTTTACGTAACATTTCAGCCCCGGGCTGGGTCACTGTATCACTTCGTAAGTCAATCACATCAGGCTCCGTCGTCAGTAAAAAATCAGCAGGCCGGCCACTGTCCGTTGCCGGCCTTACCCTTTTACCGCAGCCAGTTCGTTTTCGCCAGACCCATCACCTCATTCCCGCGGCCATTAATGATGGCCCGGATCATATACAGACTGAAACCTTTCGCCTGCTCAAGTTTTATTTTCGGCGGGATCACCAGTTCATCACCGGCGGTCGTCACGTTCACCAGCACCGGGCCCGGATGATCAAAGGCCTGTTGCAGCGCATCGGGCAGGGCAGACGCTTTCTCCACATTAATCCCTTTGATATTACAGGCCGCCGCGATGGCAGCGAAATCCGGATTGACCAGTTCAGTACCATCGGTCAGAAAACCGCCGGCCTGCATTTCCATGGCAACAAACCCCAGGACACTGTTATTAAAGATGATCAGTTTTACCGGTAAGTTATGTTGCGCAATGGAAAGTAAATCGCCCATCAGCATGGCAAACCCGCCATCTCCGCACAGAGCTACCACCTGACGCTGCGGGTCGACCGACTGAGCCCCCATTGCCTGCGGCATGGCGTTGGCCATCGAACCGTGGTTAAACGACCCCAGCAGGCGGCGGCGACCGTTCATTTTCAGATAGCGGGCCGCCCAGACGGTCGGGGTACCGACATCGCAGGTGAATACCGCATCTTCACTGGCCAGCAAACTGATCTGGCTGGCCAGATATTGCGGGTGAATGGCTTGTTCGTCATCAGGGATCGCTAAATCATCCAGGTCCCGGCGCGCATCCTGATAATGATTAATGGCCCTGTCGAGATGTTTCCGGTTCTGTTTTTCCTCCAGACGGGGAAGCAGCAGCATCAGCGTGGCTTTCACATCCCCCGTCAGCGGAAGGTCGACAGGGCAGTGTGCCCCCAGGCTGCCTGCAGAAATATCGAGCTGAATGATTTTCGCATCGGTGGGATAGAAAGCGCGATAAGGGAAGCGAGTCCCCAGCAGCACCAGCGTATCGGCTTTCTGCATGGCCTGATAGCCGGAAGAGAAACCAATGAATCCGGTCATTCCGACATCATAAGGGTTATCGTATTCCAGATGCTCTTTGCCACGCAGTGCATGCACGATGGGGGCTTTCAGCTTTTCAGCCAGCGCGGTCACTTCGGCGTGTGCACCCGCACAACCGCTGCCACACATTAGCGTGATATTTTCGGACTGATTCAGCATGGCGGCCAGCGTTTCGAGCTGTAACAGCGGAGGGACGGAGATCGGCGCTACCGGCGGGTACCAGGCGGGTGTGGCTTTTTCCGGCGCCGGCTCCAGGGCCACATCGCCGGGTAAAACGATGACGGAGACGCCGCCTTCCACGACAGCTTTTCGCATTGCAATGGCCAGCACCTGTGGTAACTGCTCCGGATTCGTCACCATCTCACAATAATGGCTGCACTCCTGAAAAAGGGATTGCGGGTGAGTTTCCTGGAAATAACCACTGCCGATTTCGCTGGAAGGGATATGCGCCGCGATGGCCAGCACCGGCACCTTGTTGCGGTGACAGTCAAACAGTCCGTTAATGAGATGCAGGTTACCCGGGCCGCAGGAGCCGGCGCAGACCGCGAGCTGGCCGGTGATCTGAGCTTCAGCACCGGCGGCAAAGGCGGCGACCTCTTCATGACGGGTGGACATCCACTCAATGGTCCCCAGCTTATTCAGGCTGTCACTGAGGCCATTCAGGGAGTCGCCGGTGACTCCCCAGATACGTTTTACACCGGCAAGTTCCAGACTTTTTATAAGAAATGACGCAACCGTATTTTTCATTACTGACTCCCTGGAATAAAACCGGTCCGACCGGGACGGTTATGAGTACGAATAATGAACAAAATTGTAGCGTATCTGGCAATAATTGCCCGGAAAAGCGCGGAACGTGATCGTTACCGGCGCTCAGGCGGAAAAGAACGCGATCATGATCGGAGCCAGCAGACTCATAATAAAACCATGAACGATCGCCGCAGGAACAATCCCGGATCCGCCGGCGCGTTGCAGTACCGGCAGGGTAAAGTCCATGGAGGTCGCGCCGCATAATCCCAGTGCTGTCGACCGATAACGGCGGATAAGCAACGGGATCAGCATCATTGAGATCAGTTCCCGTAACAGATCCACCAGAAAAGCGCTGTTACCAATCACCGGCCCGAACGCATTGGTCATTAAAATACCGGACAGAGAATACCAGCCGAAACCACTGGAAAGTGCCAGTCCGGTTTTCACCGGTAATCCGAGCAGCAGGGCGGCGAGTATTCCTGCGGGCAGAGAACTGACCAGCACGATGGCCGCGACGATCACGCCCTGACGGTTAAACAGGATTTGTCGCAGGTTCATACCACTGCCACGTAACTGGATACCTACCAGTAACAGCAGCAGTAACAGGGCATATTCCCCCGCCCGGGTGGCATTTTGTAAGACCGGCCAGTGGGTTAGTCCGATAAGAAATCCGGCAATCACAACACCGCACATTTTCAGTGAGTCCAGAAGCATATGCAGCCGGGAAGGTAGCGGGCCGGAAGCATGAGCAGCCGGTGAAGGGACGATACGGTCAAATAATCTCAACGCCAGAAAATTACAGACTAAAATGCAAAGAGCGCAGATCAGAGTGATCCGGACAATCACCATCAGGTTCGCGGTCAGATTGTCCACGAATGCCAGGCTCACTCCCATAAATAACAGAATAATGTAGACCATGCGGGTCAGTGCGTAATTCGCGGCTTTCAGAATACCGGGACGCCGTACAGGCAGCAGGTAACCCGCAACCAAAGGAATGAGAATAATGAGTAAACCGGAATACATAAGAAGCCCAGCAAAGGTAATTATCAGAGAATCAGGTTATCTGATTGATATTGGTCAGTAAATAAAATACTGATGGCTGTTTTCCGGCCTGTTAGTTTTTTCTTATGGAGTCGAATTCCCCGATGATGCTGAAACAGATCGAGATCAGAAACTTTCGCGGTATCGCGTTTTTATCTCTGTCCTTCCGCCAGATTTCCCTGCTGATTGGTGAAAATGCCTGGGGTAAATCCAGTTTACTGGATGCGCTGACCCTGATGATGTCGCCTGCGGCCGGGAGTTCATGCCTGACAGAGAACGACTTTTTCCGCCCGCAGGACGATGAGCCTGCCAGGACCTGTCTGATCGAACTGACTTTCGGACCAGAGTCCCCTGACGGCAGTCTGCCGGCAACGTTAGCAGCGCTGCTGCCTGCAGATCCTGCCGTTCGCGGGCTGCGTTTCAGCTTCAGTGCCTGCCGGACAGCGCAGGGGATGACTCAGGGTTTTTCCTTTCCTGACTATCCTGACGTAACAGAATCCGTGGTGTATCGGTTGATACAACATGTCAGGGTGTTGTGTCCGGTGCTGCGATTACGTGATGCCCGCTTCAGCCCGCCGGGACTTGCCGGGTCAGCCGGTGGAGAGGGCGTCCGGGCTGCTGAGTTACCCCTGGCGGGGAGGGCACCGGAAGGAGAAACTCTGCAGGGAGCGGAGGTGCTGCAACAGGCGCTGAGTCTGTTGTGCCGGTTATCCGGACATTACTTCCATATCCGTACCGGGGGAGTATTATCTGAATTGCCGGTATCAGCGGAGAAAAACGATCTGCTCTGGCAGCAACTGAATACACTGAACCGGAAACTGGCCAAAACCGCCCGGCAGGATCGGGCGCCGATCCTGCGTGCCCTGCTGATGTTACTCGCCGGTACGCCCTCAGCCGGAACCCTTCCGGAGGGTGCCCGTCCGTTGATCCTGCTCGAAGACCCGGAAACCCGTCTGCATCCGATGATGCTATCGATGGTATGGCAGTTTCTGGCACTGTTACCGGCACAGAAGGTGGTGACCACTAACTCGTCTGATCTGGTCTCTATGGTGCCACTGGAGAGTATTTACCGTCTTGACCGGTACCAGCAAATCACCCGCTGCTGGCATATTCCTGATGAAGGCATGTCCCGCGATGAGTTGCGAAAAGTGACCTTCCATATTCAGGTGAATCGCCCGACGGCGCTGTTTGCCCGTTGCTGGCTTCTGGTGGAGGGAGAAACCGAAGTCTGGCTGATTAATGAACTGGCCCGGCAGACAGGGTTTTCTCTGGCGTCGGAGGGGATCCGCGTGGTTGAATTTGCCCAGTCCGGGCTGAAGCCACTGTTACGGTTTGCGGCACATATGGGTATCCGGTGGCACGTTCTGACGGACGGGGATGAAGCAGGGGCGAAATACGCCGCCATCGCGACCAGCCACCTGACAGATCAGCAGGCGGAACGGCATCATCTCACCCGCTTTCCGGCGCCGGATATTGAACATTACTTCTACCGCAACGGATTTGCTGAGGTTTACCGGCAGGCTGCTCAACTCCCTGAACATGGACCGGGCGGGGTAAAACGAGTGATCACCCGCGCAATACAGCACAGCTCCAAACCTTCGCTGGCGATAGCGGTGGCCAGTGAAGTGGCAGAGCGGGGCAGTCAGTCGATTCCGTGGTTACTCCGGAAAATGATAGGCCGGGTACGGGGACTCGCCCGGGGCCGGTACGGCTGAGTCATCCGTTTAACATGCTGTGCGAGACAGGCTTGCACAGCAGGGGTAATTATGACAGATTGACTACAGTTTCATTGACAGGAACGATCAGGCTGGCCTGATTCCCTTTTTCACCTTCACTGGCATTGTAGCTCACCTTCTGGCCTGCTTTCAGTGTCTTATACCCTTCCATCTGAATGGTGGAGTAGTGCGCAAAAATATCTTCACCTCCGGCTTCCGGGCAAATAAAACCGAATCCCTTGGCATTGTTAAACCATTTTACAAATCCTGTTTCCATGTGATGATGCCTCTCACCTGAATTGCAAAAATGAATCAGGGTGGCCGGGGAGCCACCTGATGATAAAACAGACAAACCCGTCGCTACGACTATCTCTTCACCGGCACGGATCGTCAAGAAATTACCACAGGCCGGGCAGGGATAATTTCTCAAACTTTGAAGCAGTTAACGCTATACGGACTTTAAAACCGCAGCAAACCGCCCTGATCAGGAGCATGCAGACTGCGCATCATTTTGCCGGCATGATAGACTTAACTGAAGAATTCTCTACAGAGTCACAGGCACACTTCAGTGGATATTATGGCGAATACAAACGACTGGCTTAATTTTGAACACCTTGCTGATAACACCGTTCGTGAGGAACTGAAGCCACCGTCAATGTATAAAGTTATTTTGAACAACGATGACTATACACCGATGGAATTTGTTATTGACGTACTGCAAAAGTTCTTTTCTTATGATATTGAACGCGCAACGGAACTCATGCTGAAAGTCCATTACGATGGCAAAGCGATCTGCGGGGTATTTACTGCCGAAGTGGCAGAAACAAAAGTTGTCAGGATCAATCAGTATGCCAGAGAAAATGAACATCCTTTGCTCTGTACTCTGGAAAAATCTGATTAAGCCACCATATCTGTAGGCAGACATCAGAGCGTGAATCGAGGAGGTGCTTTATGCTCAATCAGGAACTGGAACTCAGTTTAAATATGGCTTTCGCCAGAGCGCGGGAGCACCACCATGAATTTATGACCGTGGAACACCTATTACTGGCGTTGATCAGTAATCCGTCCGCCCGTGAGGCCCTCGAAGCCTGCTCGGTAGACCTGGTGGTTTTACGTCAGGAACTCGAAACCTTCATCGAAAAAACGACCCCGGTCTTACCGGACACTGACGGTGAACGTGATACTCAACCGACACTGAGTTTTCAGCGGGTATTACAACGCGCCGTGTTTCATGTGCAATCTTCCGGCCGCAGTGAAGTCAATGGGGCGAATGTCCTGGTGGCTATCTTCAGTGAACAGGAATCTCAGGCCGCGTATTTACTGCGTAAGCATGAAGTGAGCCGTCTGGATATTGTGAACTTTATCTCTCATGGCGTCCGTAAAGATGAGGGTGAGAGTGCGCCTGCTCCTGAAAACCAGGCCAACAACGAAGAGCAGAGTACAGGCGGGGAGGAACGTATGGAGAACTTCACCACCAATCTGAATCAGCTGGCCCGGGTCGGCGGTATCGATCCTCTGATCGGCCGTGATAAAGAACTGGAAAGAGCCGTTCAGGTTTTATGCCGCCGCCGGAAAAATAATCCGCTGCTGGTAGGGGAATCCGGTGTCGGTAAGACGGCGATCGCCGAAGGTCTCGCCTGGCGTATTGAGCAGGGTGATGTGCCGGAGGTGATGAAAGACTGTACTATCTACTCACTGGATATCGGTTCTCTGCTGGCCGGGACGAAGTATCGCGGCGATTTTGAAAAACGGTTTAAAGCGTTGCTTAAGCAACTGGAGCAGGATGAAAACAGTATCCTGTTTATCGATGAGATCCATACCATCATCGGTGCCGGTGCTGCTTCCGGCGGGCAGGTGGATGCCGCTAACCTGATCAAACCGCTGCTTTCCAGCGGTAAAATCCGCGTGATGGGCTCGACGACGTATCAGGAATTCAGCTCGATCTTCGAAAAAGACCGTGCGCTGGCCCGTCGTTTCCAGAAAATTGACATCACTGAACCATCAGCCGAAGAGACCATCCGCATCATCAACGGTCTGAAAGCGAAGTACGAAGCACACCATGATGTTCGTTATACTGCTAAAGCCGTTCGTGCGGCGGTAGAACTGGCGGTGAAATACATTAATGACCGTCACCTGCCGGATAAAGCCATCGATGTGATTGATGAAGCCGGTGCCCGTGCACGGTTGGTCCCGCAGAGTAAACGTAAAAAGACCATCAATGTTCAGGACATTGAAAGTGTCGTGGCGCGTATTGCCCGTATCCCTGAGCAGAGCGTTTCAGCCACAGACCGCGATACCCTGCGTCAGCTGGACTCACGGCTGAAAATGCTGGTGTTCGGTCAGGACAACGCAATCGATGCGCTGGCGGAAGCAATCAAAATGAGCCGTGCTGGTCTGGGCCATGATCATAAACCCGTGGGTTCCTTCCTGTTCGCCGGTCCGACCGGGGTGGGGAAAACGGAGGTCACGGTACAGCTGGCGAAAGCTCTGGGCATTGAACTGTTACGCTTTGATATGTCGGAATATATGGAACGCCACACGGTCAGCCGCCTGATTGGTGCGCCTCCGGGCTATGTGGGCTTTGATCAGGGCGGGTTACTGACGGATGCGGTGATCAAACATCCGCATTCGGTCGTGCTGCTCGATGAAATTGAGAAGGCTCATCCGGATGTCTTTAATCTGTTACTGCAGGTGATGGATAACGGGACACTGACCGATAATAACGGACGTAAAGCAGACTTCCGTAATGTGGTGCTGGTGATGACCACTAACGCCGGCGTACGTGAAACAGAGCGTAAATCTATCGGGCTGATCCATCAGGATAATACGACCGATGCGATGGAAGAAATCAGGAAGACCTTTACCCCTGAATTCCGTAACCGGCTGGACAATATTATCTGGTTTGATCATCTGTCGACCGGGGTCATTCATCAGGTAGTCGACAAGTTTATTGTCGAACTGCAGGCCCAGCTGGATCAGAAAGGCGTGTCTCTGGAAGTCAGTGACGGCGCACGGGACTGGCTGGCTGAAAAAGGCTACGACAAAGCGATGGGTGCCCGTCCAATGGCCCGTGCCGTACAGGAAAACCTTAAGAAACCGCTGGCGAATGAATTACTGTTTGGCTCACTGGTTGACGGGGGATCGGTGAAGGTGGCACTGGATAACACCAGTAATACATTAACCTATCATTTTGAAAGTGCGGAACAGCGTAAAGCGGCAGGAACGGTACATTAATTCCGTATTTGCCAGGCAGTCATAAAACAAAAGGCCGGAATATCCGGCCTTTATTATTTGTACCTGAATAAAAACAGGTTACTGACTCTTAGCGACTACGGAAGACAATGCGGCCTTTGCTCAAATCATAAGGAGTCAGCTCAACGGTGACTTTATCACCGGTCAGGATGCGGATGTAGTTTTTACGCATTTTACCGGAGATATGAGCGGTAACCACGTGCCCGTTTTCGAGCTCAACGCGGAACATGGTGTTAGGTAACGTATCCAGTACGGTACCCTGCATTTCAATATTGTCTTCTTTGGCCATCGAATCCTCTGAATGGACTAGCTAAATTTGAATCGGCAAGATAATGCCCAATTCTGGTATCTATGTAAAGAATTGTTGGTGTAAATACCAACACTCCGCTATGCGGCATGTAAAAACATGCGCAGTGCAAATAAATTCGGGTGTTCTGACGTTAATCGGGGATATTTGCAGAATCGTGCATCTGAATAGCAAGTCGGGGGAAAACCTTCCTTGATGTTCATCAGTGTACCAGCAGAATCTCCATCAGGGCGCATCGGAAAACACCTTCTGAAGCGCGAACGACATAACAAGCACACGGAGTCTAACACTTTCCGGGTGAAATGTCTGTAAAACATTAAAAGCCTGCTTATCCCAGCTCAGCCGTTTGCCAGCAGCCGTCCGACAGCGGGCGCGTCCGGAGTAAGGCAACCTGTTGCAGATAGGCCTCGCGCGGGATCTCTGTCGCTCCCAGGGAGGCAGTATGCGGGTTCAGTATCTGGCAATCAATTAACTGTCCGCCATGGGCGCTGAAGTGCCGGCAAAATAGCATCAGCGCAGTCTTTGAAGCATTCGGCCGGGTGCTGAACATCGATTCGGCGCAGAAGAGCTGGCCGACGGCCATCCCATATAATCCGCCGATCAGATGCCCGTCCTGCCAGACCTCGACCGAGTGTGCATCGCCTCTCTGCGATAAAGCCAGCCACGCCTCGATCACCTGCTCAGTGATCCAGGTACCGTCTGTTCTGTCGGCAGCACAACCGCGGATCACCCCACCGAAGTCCCGATCCACGGTGACCTTATAAGGTGAGTGACGATGAAAGCGGGCCATACTGCGGCTGAGATGAAATGCCTCAGGGTAAAGTACCGCCCGCGGATTCGGTGACCACCATAACAACGGGTCCTGTTCCGAGAACCAGGGAAAGATACCCTGCCGGTAGGCTTCCCGCATCCGTGGCCAGCTAAGGTCTCCGCCAAACGCCAGCAGACCGTCAGGTTCTGTCAGTGCCCGGGATGGCGGGGGAAAGCTCAGTGTATCAGCCGGTAACTGTGGCAGGATCAATGGCATCCGCGATGACCTCACTCTGATTCAGACGCTGAGTAAACTGCCAGTAGCGACCACGAGCACGGAGCAGCGTGGTCGTGTCACCCTGTTCTATAATATGGCCGTTCTCCATCACACAAACACGATCCATGGCCGCCAGGCCGGTCAGACGATGTGTCACCATAATGACGGTTTTATCCCGGGTGACACGCGCCAGAAGCGCCAGAATATGCTGTTCGGTGGTGGCATCCAGCCCTTCGGTGGGTTCATCCAGTAACCAGAGGTCTCCCCGATGGAGCAGTGCCCGGGCGATGGCTAAACGGCGTAATTCCCCTCCGGAGAGTGTCCGGCCGCCTTCGCCTAACCAGTGATTAAGCCCGTCATTTTCCAGCAACTTCTCAAGACCGGTCTGTTGCAATACGTCGACCAGCGCTGCATCGCTACTGTCAGGGGCAGCCAGTCTGAGGTTGTCACGCAGGGTCTGGTTAAATACGGAGACACGCTGGGTCACTACGCTGGTCCTGCGACGAAGCGTTGCTTCATCCCACTGTGGCAGAGGGGACTGGTTGAAGAAAATTTCGCCCTGTGCGGGGTCAGCCGCACGGGTCAGTAGTTGCAGGAGTGTTGACTTACCGCAGCCGGTAAAACCGAGCAGCGCAATTTTTTCACCCTGAGCCACGGACAGGTTCAGTCCGTTAATCACCGACCGGGGTTGTCCTGGATAGCTGAATCCCAGACCGGTGATCCGTACGGCAATCCCGGGATGATTATCTGCCACTATTTTCTGCGGAAACTGTACCGGGGGAGTCTGTCCTAAAATTTCACTTAAGCGTGAAGCTGCAACCATCACCTTCGAGATATGCAGGAAAGCGGCAGCCACCGGCCCCAGGGACTCAAACGCCGCCAGGATGCAAAAAGTGAACAGTGCCAGCCAGGTGGGGTCGGTAGACGCGGAGTTGAGCAGCAGGGAACCCAGTCCCAGTATCAGGCAGACCGTCAGCCCGGTAATGAACATCAACAGGCTCTGCGATGCGGCGTTAAGCGACTGCTGTTGCCGTTCGGCCTGATAAATAGACTGTCCGGTGGCCGCCAGTTGTTGTTGCCAGCGTTGAGTGTGCTGATAAATCTTCAGTTCCGCCATACTGCTTAGCCAGCGGGTCAGTTGCCGGCGGTAACTGGCCTGTGTCAGCGCCATTGCCTCACCGGAACCTTTACCCAGGTGGTAAAAGAGGGGAGGGAGTAATAATAACGTCAGCAGCATCACCAGGCCCGCGACCAGTGCCAGCGGCAGGTTCAGGAAACTCAGTCCGAAGGTGACAACGATAATGACACATAACGCCCCGGCGAGAGGGGATAGCACCCGCAGATAGAGATGGTCCAGGTGGTCAACGTCTGCAACAAAGCGGTTCAGTAAATCGCCCTGATTAAACGGTAACAGCCCGGCAGGGGAGAGCGGGAACAGCTTACTGAACGTGTAAACGCGAAGATGCTGCAGTACGCGGAATGTGCCGTCGTGACTGACCAGTCGCTCGAAGTAGCGTGCCACGGTGCGGATAATGGCAGCTCCCCTGACACCGGCCGCGGGCAACATATAGTTAAAACTGTATAGCCCGGCCGTCCCGGCGACCGCCGAAGCGGCCAGGAACCAGCCGGACAGCGTCAGTAAACTGATACTTGCCAGCAATGTCAGCAGAGCCAGCACCAGGCCCAGCCCGAGCAAAAAGCCATGGCGTTTCCAGAGGCGTAAAAACGGCAGTAAAGTTTTCATAGCGTTATCTCCCCGTGACGCTGAGCTAACATGTCCCGGAACGGCCCCGGTGTCACGGCGAGCGCCTGCCAGCTGCCTTTCTGAATAATTTTTCCGCCCGCCATCATCCAGATCTCGTCCCAGTCCTGTACTCCTTCGGGCTGGTGAGTGATCATCAGTGTCGTCTGCAGTAAGGAGGCTTCCGTGAGTGCATGCATCACATGTTGCTCGCTTTGTCTGTCCAGACTGGCGGTTGGTTCATCCAGCAGCAGCAGTGCTGAAGGCAGTAACAGGGCCCTGGCAACCGCAACACGCTGGGCCTGGCCGACTGATAACCGGACGGCATCATCGCCGGCAGGAGTATCAATCCCCTCAGGCAGGTCGGCGATAAATTCATTGATTCCACTGCATTCCAGCACCCGTTGAAACTGCTGTCTGTCACAGGGGCGATCCAGGGTGATGTTATCGCGCAGGGTCTCTGCCGGCAGCCGCGGGTTCTGCCCGACCCAGGCCAGTTGTTGCTGCCAGTGATCCGGGCGAATATCCCGTAATTCTGTGCCGTCGACAGTGAGAGACCCCTGGTAAGGAAGAAAGCCCAGCAGGACATTGATCAGCGATGTTTTACCGGCACCACTCACCCCGGCCAGCACAACGCGCTTGCCTGCCGGCAGAATAAAATTGAGCGGCCCGGTTAACGGTTCTCCTGTAGCTGTCATAGCAATCAGATCACGTGCGACCAGGGTGCAGGGCCCGGACCTGTCCGGGGTCAGTGTTCCGGTGCTCTGGCTGGCCGCTTCAGTGTCACTGAGGAAGGCCTCCAGCTGATCGGCAGCGCCGATAGCCTGAGCTTTGGCATGGTAAAAATTCCCCAAATCCCGCAAAGGCTGGAAGAACTCCGGCGCCAGGATCAATGCCAGGAAACCGGCAAACAAGGTGACGCCACGGTGATAATCACCAAAATGCAGTACCCCCAGATAGGAGAAGCCGAAATAGACAGCCACCACGGCGATGGAAATGGCCGCGAAAAACTCCAGTACTGCCGAAGACAGAAATGCCAGTCGCAGGACTTCCATGGTACGCAGACGAAATTGCCCTGTACTGTCGGCGATAGCCGCCTGTTCTGCCCGACCCCGGTGAAACAGGCGAAGTGTTTCCAGCCCGCGCAGGCGGTCAAGGAAGTCTCCGCTGAGACGGGCGAGGGCCTGGAAGTTTCTGCGGTTGGCTTCTGCCGCCCCCATACCGACCATGGCCATAAATAACGGGATCAGTGGCGCGGTACAGAACAGGATCAACGCCGCAGCCCAGTTAAGGGGTAACAGCGTGATCAGGATCAGCACGGGGATCAATGTTGCCAGGCTCATCTGTGGCAGATAACGTGCATAGTAATCCTGCATATTATCGATTTGTTCCTGCAACAGGGTGGTCCAGCTACCGACGGCCCGGCTCGTCGTTCCGGCAGGGCCCCGGGCCTCCAGACGTAAAATAATCTGCTGGCGGATAGCCTCGCGGATGACGCTTCCTGCACGGAAACCCGCCATTTCCCGCAGGTAATGCAACAGGCTTCGCCCGGCAAAGCAGGCCGCCAGCGCAACCAGCAAGCCTGGCGTATCACCGGCAGGGTGATGACTGATAATAAAATTCTGCAATATGCGGGCGATGATCCCGGCCTGCGTGATAATCAGGAGTGCACTGAAGACACCGGTAATAACCGAAAGGCGTAACCAGCGGCGTCCGTAATGGCGCTGTTCTTTCAGCCAGCGTACTAAATACTGTTGACGGGATTTATTCATGGAATTCTGCAAAGTGAATGTCAGACACCAGAGGTGTAAAGTAATACCCCTTGTAAAAGTGCAGGTACTTTAGCATGCGGAACAGTAAAAAGGCGACAGTTTCGCTGTCGCCTTAGGAAATCATTCAGTGTTCAGGGAAGAACTAGGCGTCTGTGCCGAGACCGTCTAAATAACGTTCTGCATCCAGCGCTGCCATACAACCGGTACCTGCAGAGGTGATTGCCTGACGGTAGGTATGGTCCATCACATCACCGGCGGCAAAGACTCCCGGGATACTGGTCTGAGTTGCATTGCCCTGCAGACCGGACTGTACCACGATATAACCGTTGTTCAGTTCAAGCTGGTCAGCAAAAATAGCGGTGTTCGGGCTATGCCCGATGGCAATAAATACCCCGGCCACGTCGATCTGCTCAGCTTCAGCATTATCCTCTGTCGGACGCAGACGTGCTCCGGTCACTCCCATCTCATCCCCGGTGACTTCTTCCAGGGTACGATTAGTGTGCAGAACGATATTGCCGCTGGCAACTTTTTCCATCAGCCGGTCAATAAGGATTTTTTCGGCACGGAAGGTGTCACGACGATGGATAAGATGAACCTCAGAGGCGATATTCGCCAGGTAGAGGGCCTCTTCGACGGCCGTGTTCCCGCCACCGACTACAGCTACTTTTTGCTTACGATAAAAGAAACCGTCGCAGGTCGCACAGGCGGAGACACCTTTGCCTTTAAACGCTTCTTCCGAAGGTAAGCCAATATAACGTGCCGATGCGCCGGTGGCGATAATCAGCGCATCCGCGGTGTATTCACCACTGTCCCCGACAAGACGGAACGGGCGTTGTTTCAGGTCGACGGTGTGGATATGGTCGTGAACGATTTCGGTATTAAATTTTACCGCATGTTCATGCATACGCTCCATGAGTCCGGGCCCGGTCAGCCCCTCAGGATCACCCGGCCAGTTTTCTACCTCTGTCGTGGTGGTCAGTTGCCCGCCTTTTTCTACCCCGGTAATCAGTACCGGATTAAGGTTTGCACGCGCAGCATAGACAGCTGCGGTGTAACCGGCAGGGCCGGAACCCAGGATCAGAAGTTTACTGTGTTTGGCCATGCTTTTTTCCTCAATAAAACAAACCGCTGACAAATATCTGCTGATTGTAGGCAAACGCGGCGACGAAAAAAAGAGTCCGGTCGCTGAGATTAGCGATTAATGTGAACGTCGAAACTAATCACTCTCTGTAAAGATCACCCAAAGGGATCAGTCTGGCGTGTGACGGGAGTTGAAATGGCTGAAATTACTGGCTGAAAATTTATATTCACCGCAGACGGCGGAATGTTGTACTGAAATTGGATGTTTTACTTTGACAATCGCCTGTTGTTTTGCGAAAACATGAGGTGAGACAAATAAAGTTCAGCGAACAGGAACCCGCGCAGGCCGCAGCTTCTGAGCGCAGGATAAATAAACCTGAGTTGTTTTTGGGCTGTTTCATCGTGGACAGACAGTGAAATGTACCGAAAACAGCAAATATACAGGCATTGTTTCAACATAACTCAGGCCCTTCGCCGGTGACAGGTGGAAGGGCAGGTAGTCTTGGGAAGGAAATGAAGAGAGAAAATAATAATGACAGATAATAAGAAACGCCCTGGCAAAGATCTGGACCGCATCGACAGAAATATCCTCAACGAATTGCAAAAAGATGGCCGTATTTCTAATGTCGAGCTCTCCAAACGGGTAGGGTTGTCTCCGACGCCCTGCCTTGAGCGTGTCCGCCGTCTGGAGCGTCAGGGGTTCATTCTGGGGTATACCGCACTGCTTAATCCGCACTATCTGGACGCATCACTGCTGGTTTTTGTTGAGATTACTCTGAATCGTGGCACGCCTGATGTGTTCGAGCAATTTAACACCGCCGTCCAGAAACTTGAGGAAACTCAGGAGTGTCACCTGGTTTCCGGCGATTTTGACTATTTGCTGAAAACGCGCGTGCCGGATATGTCCGCATACCGTAAGCTGCTGGGGGAAACCTTGTTACGCCTGCCAGGTGTTAACGATACCCGCACCTATGTAGTGATGGAAGAAGTAAAACAGAGTAACCGGTTAGTGATTAAAACTCGCTAAATCAGGCAGGTGCAAAACCTGTGGCAATTAGGTACACTCCTGTGAATTCATACAGGAACAGTGCTGACTGATGGTGCTGTTCCTCTCTTTAGTTGACAGGCACCTGGAGAGTTCTCTTGAGCCAGGAATATACAGAAGATAAAGATGTATCTTTAACGCCACTGAGTAGTGGACGACGGCTGCTGGAAGCATTACTGATTCTGGTGGCACTTTTTGCCGTGTATTTGATGGTCTCGCTGGTCAGTTTCAATCCCTCTGACCCGAGCTGGTCACAAACGGCCTGGCATGAGCCTATCCATAATCTGGGTGGCCGGCCGGGGGCCTGGATGGCGGATACCCTGTTATTTATCTTCGGGGTGATGGCCTACGCCATTCCGGTAGTGATCATTGGCTTATGCTGGATTACCTTCCGCCATCGTAACAGCAAAGAATTCATCGACTGCTTCTCTATCGGCCTGCGTCTGATAGGTGTGCTGGCACTGGTGGTCACCACCTGTGGTCTGGCAGCAATCAATGCTGATGATATCTGGTACTTTGCGTCCGGAGGCGTGATTGGCAGCCTGGTCAGTAGTGCAATGGCCCCGTATCTTAACCAGATGACCGGAACGCTGGTCCTGCTGTTTGTCTGGGCCGCCGGGATCACCCTCTATACCGGGTGGTCATGGCTGACGATTGCTGAGAAGATCGGCGGGGTCATCATGTCCGTTCTGACCTTCGCGAGCAACCGCTCCCGGGGGGATGATCGCTGGCACGATGAAGACGAGGACGAAGACGAGGCGATTGCCCCGGTGTCCCGCAAAGAGACGGCGCAGGATGTCACTGAAGACGATCCTCTGTTCCGCTCCAAAGCCTCTCCGGCCGCCGGATCGCCTGCGCACGGTAATACAGTCTCTCAGTCACAGGATGATGAACATGATCCGCTGTTTTCAACGCCGGTTTCTGCGTCGGAAACGGATGACAATGACCCCTTATTTACCTCTTCTGCCTTCGCCTCAGTGACGGAGGAGGAAGAAAATGATCCGCTATTCAGTGCACCCGTCGCCGGGGCTGGACCGATCATCCAATCTCCTGCCGCGCGGCAACCTGCACCGGAGTCATCCACAAGGCCGGAAAACCGTCCTGAACCGGTCGTCGCTGCCGATGCCTACAGGGCACCTGCTCAGGTGAAAGCCACGCAGGCCGCAGAGCCACCACTTTACCGCTTCGATGTGCCGGATACGGTGGCATCTCAGCCGACGCCAGCAGCTTCTCCGTCTGCGGCACCCCAAGCCTCCGGGGTTACTTCACAGGTTCAGACAACCCGGCCTGATACTCAGCGGCCGCCGGCAGTTACCCCTCAGGCACCGGTTGCGCCGGCGACGCCTGCCGCAGTCAATGCTCAGACCGTGGCTGCCACTGTAGTGAAACCGGCAGGGCAGTCGCCATTTGCTGTGGCCGCCAGTATGGGTAAATTACAGCCCCCTGCGACGGTGACAGAATCAGCGCAACGAAGTGCTAACCCTCAGGTAAAACGCGGAGTCGGTGGGCCGGAACTGCCACGACCGAATCCTGTCCGTTTGCCGACCCGGCGCGAAATGGCCTCTTATGGCATTAAATTACCTTCACAACGGATGGCAGAAGAAAAAGCACGTGAAGAGGAATTACAACGTCAGCTGAATGCGCAGATGCCGGAGACAGACGAGCTTTCGTCCGAACAGAGTGAATTCGACCAGGCGGCGCTTCGGCAGGCTTTTACCGAGCAGCAAAAGGCGCGCTATGGCGAGGACCATGTCACTGCCACACCTGACGAAGAAGATGAACTGCAACAGGCGTTGCTGGCACGTCAATTCTCGGAGCAACAGCAGCAGCGGTATCAGACGCCGGCTGAGGATGTTACCCGGGTCAGTGCTGACCACGTTGTGGCCTCTGCGCCGCTCTCCTCAGAGGCTATTTCTGCGTTTGATTTTTCACCGATGGAAGAGCTGGTGGATGACAATCCGGCAGAGCCTCTGTTTACGATTGCACCGGGTGCGGAAACAGTGACCCCGCAGACGCCGGAGCAGGCACCGTATTCTGCCGCTGGGGGTAACTCTGCGCAGTCTCCGCAGACGTCAGGCACAACAGCCCAGCCGGGGCACTCACCCTACGCAGCCCCGCAGGCACCGAAGCAGGCACCGTATTCTGCCGCAGGGGGTAACTCTGCGCAGTATCCGCAGGCGTCAGGCACAACAGCTCAGCCGGGGCATTCGCAATACGCAGCCCCGCAGACGCCGGAGCAGGCACCGTATTCTGCCGCAGGGGGTAACTCTGCGCAGTATCCGCAGACGTCAGGCACAACAGCCCAGCCGGGGCATTCACCATTCTCATCCCCGCAGGAAGCCGCTTCTCAACCGCCAGCTGCTCAGGAACAGCAGAGTCTGTTCCATCCGTTCCTGGTTCGCCATGAACAGCCATTGGAAAAACCGTCGACACCTCTTCCGACCATGGATTTACTGACGCCACCTCCGGCGGAAGAAGAACCGGTTGATATGTTTGCTCTGGAACAAACGGGTAAACTGGTCGAGGCAAGACTGAATGACTTCAGAGTGAAAGCAGAAGTTGTCGGTATTTCACCGGGACCGGTGATCACCCGTTTCGAGCTGGATCTGGCTCCTGGCGTGAAAGCCGCCAGGATTTCTAATCTCTCACGCGACCTGGCCCGTTCGTTATCTGCTGTTGCGGTCCGTATTGTCGAGGTTATCCCTGGCAAGCCCTATGTCGGCCTGGAATTACCGAATAAGCACCGTCAGACAGTTTATTTGCGTGAAGTACTGGACTGCGCAAAGTTCAGGGATAATCCTTCACCGCTGGCGATTGTGCTGGGGAAAGATATTGCCGGTCAGCCGGTGGTTGCCGATCTTGCGAAGATGCCTCACCTGCTGGTCGCGGGGACCACTGGCTCAGGGAAATCTGTCGGTGTGAACGCCATGATCATCAGTATGCTGTACAAGGCAACGCCTGATGAAGTGCGCTTCATTATGATCGACCCGAAAATGCTGGAACTCTCTGTCTATGAAGGCATTCCGCATCTGCTGACTGAAGTTGTGACAGACATGAAGGATGCCGCCAATGCGCTACGCTGGAGTGTCGGAGAGATGGAACGGCGCTACAAGCTGATGTCCGCACTGGGCGTACGTAACCTTGCCGGTTATAACGAGAAGATTGTACAGGCTGAAGCTATGGGCCGGCCTATTCCGGATCCGTTCTGGAAACCGGGTGACAGTATGGATACTACGCCGCCGGTTCTCGAAAAGCTGCCTTACATTGTCGTGCTGGTGGATGAGTTTGCGGACCTGATGATGGCGGTGGGTAAAAAGGTCGAGGAACTGATTGCCCGTCTGGCACAGAAAGCCCGCGCCGCCGGTATTCACCTGGTCCTGGCGACGCAGCGACCGTCGGTCGATGTGATCACCGGGCTTATCAAAGCGAATATTCCTACGCGTATTGCATTTACCGTTTCAAGTAAAATTGACTCCCGCACCATTCTGGATCAGGCCGGGGCGGAGTCATTACTCGGAATGGGGGATATGCTTTATATGCCACCTAACTCCTCGATGCCGGTCCGTGTGCATGGAGCCTTTGTCCGTGACCAGGAAGTGCATGCCGTGGTCCAGGACTGGAAAGCCCGTGGCCGGCCTCAATATATCGACAGCATTACTGCCGGGGATGAGAGTGAAAGCGGAACCGGTGGCGCTGATGGTAATGGTGAAGAACTGGACCCGTTATTCGACCAGGCCGTTGGTTTCGTGGTTGAAAAACGTCGTGCTTCTATTTCCGGTGTTCAGCGACAGTTCCGTATCGGTTATAACCGGGCGGCCAGGATTATCGAACAGATGGAAGCGCAGGGAATAGTTTCCGAGCCCGGACATAATGGTAACCGGGAGGTGCTGTCACCCCCTCCGCACGAAATGTAAGTTCCGATAACAGGTTGTTATCCTGATGGGCCAGAATTTTCTGGCCCATTGTTTATCTCTCCCGGTATCCCCATAGTAATACTCAGAATTCAGTTTTTTCTCCTGTCGGAATATACCGGCAGAGACTACGGTTAACAGTGCACAGCCGGAATGAAAGTTAAGGAATAATTACAGATGAAAAAATTGTTGATTGCTACAGGTGTTATCAGTCTTATGATTTCAGCCGCTGTCCGGGCCGACGATTCAGCCAGTCTGCAGACACGTCTGGATAAGGTAAGTAGTTTTCATGCGCAATTCAGTCAGAAAGTCACGGATGCTTCAGGCAACAACGTGCAGAACGGTGAAGGTGAATTGTGGGTCCAGCGTCCGAGCCTGTTCAACTGGCATATGACCGCTCCGGATGAAAGTACCATTATTTCCGATGGCAAAACGTTATGGTTTTATAATCCCTTTGTTGAGCAGGTAACGGCGACCTGGGTGAAAAATGCCACCAGTAATACACCGTTTATGCTGATTGCACGTAACCAGCCCTCAGACTGGAAACGCTATAATGTGAAACAGCAGGGCGATAATTTCGAACTGACGCCGAAGAGCAGCGACGGTAATCTGAAGCAATTCACGATAGATGTTACTCCGGGCGGCACGATCCGTCAGTTCAGTGCGGTTGAACAGGACGGGCAACGCAGCAGTTATCAGCTGAAAAGCCAGCAAAATGGGGCGATCAGTCCGGATAAATTTAAATTTACTCCTCCGCAAGGGGTAACGGTGGACGATCAGCGTCAGTGAGGTGAATGTGGATACACTTTCTCTGGACTTTTCTGTCAACGAATTTCAGCCGCTGGCCGCACGTATGCGGCCACGAACCCTGGCTGAATATGGGGGGCAGCAGCATCTGCTGGCCCCCGGAAAACCCCTGCCCAGAGCGATCGAAGCCGGTCATTTACATTCCATGATCCTCTGGGGGCCGCCGGGAACCGGTAAGACGACATTGGCAGAGATTATCGCCCGGTACGCGAATGCCGGTGTTGAACGTATATCTGCGGTCACCTCCGGGGTTAAAGATATTCGTGAGGCCATTGCCAGAGCAAGTCAGAGCCGGCAGGCGGGTCGCAGGACCATTCTTTTTGTGGATGAGGTGCACCGCTTTAATAAGAGTCAGCAGGATGCTTTTCTGCCGCATATTGAAGACGGCACCATAACCTTTATCGGCGCGACGACAGAAAATCCCTCTTTTGAACTTAACTCTGCACTGCTTTCCCGGGCCAGGGTCTATCTGCTGAAATCGCTGACGGTGACTGATATTGAGGCAGTGCTTACACAGGCAATGTCTGACAGTGAACGCGGCCTCGGCGGACAGGATCTGCAATTACCGGATGATACCCGGAAAATGATCGCGGAGTTAGTGAACGGGGACGCTCGTCGTGCATTGAATACGCTGGAGATGATGGCGGATATGGCAGAACCTGATGCCGGAGGGAAGCGTATACTGACCCCGGCATTATTAACCGAAGTCGCCGGCGAACGTACCGCCCGCTTCGATAATAAAGGTGACCGGTTTTATGATCTTATCTCAGCGTTGCATAAATCCGTTCGCGGTTCTGCCCCGGATGCTGCCCTTTACTGGTATGCACGTATTATTACCGCAGGCGGTGATCCCTTATATGTCGCCCGTCGTCTGCTGGCGATCGCGTCAGAAGATATCGGTAATGCTGACCCCAGAGCCATGCAGGTCGCGCTAGCCGGCTGGGATTGTTACACCCGAGTGGGGCCGGCTGAAGGGGAAAGGGCGATCGCACAAGCGATAGTTTATTTATCCTGTGCACCAAAAAGTAATGCGGTCTATCAGGCGTTCAATGCAGCGATGGCGTCTGCAAGAGAAAATCCTGATTATGATGTTCCGGACCACCTGCGTAATGCGCCGACCCGGTTGATGAAAGAAATGGGCCTGAAGAAAGGTTACCGTTATGCCCATGATGAACCCAACGGATATGCCGCTGGCGAGGAGTATTTTCCGCCTGAAATGGCCGGTTCGCGCTATTATTCACCAGTTGAACGCGGTCTGGAGACGAAAATTGCAGAAAAGCTGGCATGGCTGACTGAACAGAATCAAAATAGCCCGACAAAACGCTACCGCTGATAAAAACATTACGGTAAGGTGAGTAGCAACGTTATTTCGTTTAGTGGATTCCTCCCAACGATTTTTTCATTTCATTAACTCATACACAGGATTAGCATGCTCGATCCCAACCTGCTGCGTAATGAGCCAGACGCAGTTGCAGAAAAACTGGCACGCCGGGGATTTACTCTGGATGTTGAAACGTTACGTTCTCTTGAAGAACGTCGTAAAGTTTTGCAGGTAGAAACCGAAAATCTCCAGGCGGAACGTAATTCACGATCCAAATCCATCGGTCAGGCTAAAGCGCGTGGGGAAGATATCGAGCCACTGCGTAAGGAAGTGAATGAACTGGGAGAGCGTCTGGAAGCGGCTAAAGCCGGGCTGGATTCTTTGCAGACCGACATCCGTAATCTCGCGCTGACGCTGCCTAACTTGCCGGCAGATGAAGTGCCTCAGGGTAAAGATGAGAACGATAATCTGGAGATCAGCCGCTGGGGTGAACCTCAGCAGTTTGATTTCACGGTTCGTGATCATGTGGATCTGGGTGAACTTTCCGGCGGGATGGATTTTGCTTCGGCAGTTAAACTGACCGGCTCACGTTTTGTGGTGATGCGAGGGCAGATTGCCCGTATGCATCGTGCTCTGACCCAATTTATGCTGGACCTGCATACGGGCGAGCATGGCTACACCGAGATGTATGTCCCTTATCTGGTAAATCAGGACTCCTTATACGGTACCGGACAGTTACCCAAATTTGGTAATGACCTGTTCCATACCCGTCCGCTGGAAGAAGAAGCGGACAGCAGTAATTATGCGTTGATCCCGACGGCGGAAGTTCCGTTGACGAATCTGGTCCGTGATGAAATTCTTGAAGAAGAGAGTCTGCCGCTTAAAATGACGGCACATACTCCTTGCTTCCGTGCCGAAGCCGGTTCATATGGCCGGGATACCCGCGGATTAATCCGTATGCATCAGTTCGATAAAGTCGAAATGGTGCAGGTGGTGACTCCGGAGACGTCGATGCAGGCACTGGAAGAACTGACCGGACATGCAGAAAAAGTTCTGCAGTTACTGGAACTCCCTTACCGTAAAATGCTGCTATGTACCGGTGATATGGGCTTCGGCGCCACTAAGACCTATGACCTTGAGGTCTGGTTACCGGCACAGGGCACCTATCGCGAAATTTCTTCCTGCTCAAATATGGCTGACTTCCAGGCCCGTCGCATGCAGGCTCGTTGCCGCAGCAAAGCGGAGAAAAAACCGAAGCTTCTGCATACCCTGAACGGGTCAGGGCTGGCGGTCGGACGTACGCTGGTAGCGGTTCTGGAGAACAACCAGCAAGCCGATGGTCGCATCCGTGTACCGGAAGTCCTGAAGCCTTATATGAACAATCTGGATTATATTGGCTGACAGATCCTGCCTGAAAAAACCTGCCCTTCGCAAGAACGGCAGGTTTTTTTTATCTGTAAAACAGTGTTCCTGTTAATAACATCTCTGCACCGTCGTGTGAGTCGCACTACCGGACACTGAATATCCCTACCGCCGGGTGTCTAATCCGGAAAAATCCGCCGCGCAGGCAGAAATACACTACGGTGTAAGCCTGACCCAGTCTGTGCCTTTATCCGTCAGATGACCACCCCGGAGTCCAGCAGTGAAGAACAGGAGCAGACCTGACATAGGCAGAATGCAAAGGGTCCGTACCGGAAAAGAAAGCGCCGGGATTTTTGCAGGCTCCACGGAATTAGGGTTTCCCCCTGAAAGGGGAGTAAATATAGCTTACCGGAGGTGTGGATTTTCAGCTTCCGAACCCTTCTATATTATAGAGGCCATAAAAGAAGGCACGTATTTTATAGTAGAAAAATAGTTAATCACCTAAACATATAGGGAGGTAATAATAATTCTTAATTAAGGTAATCCTCATAAAAATATAGAATAGCCCTCAAATATATAGGGCCCTGATGAAAACGGCAGGTGACAAACGACGTGTTAAAAAGGTAGTGTTTTATCTGGCTAAAAAACAAGCTGGATTTTTTTTTATGCGCTATTTAGTGAATAAAAAAGATACTCTGATGAATGGTTAATCAGTGCAATAAGTTTATCGTAAATTTATCGTAAATATATCGTTCTTAAATACTACCGTATGTAATTTATGCCGATATTTTAAACTGTGAAATACCTATTTATACGTTTTATTAGCTGGCTAAAAGTACTGTTCAATAGTTTTTTCCTATTAATTAATACGCCCTGATAGCAGTTTTTAATGTTCTTTTGTCTGTTTCAGTGGTTTATTGTTCTTGTTTTTGTTGTTTTTATAGTGATTGATTTCAATTAATGGCACCTGGTAGGGGGCTTGAAAGGAAGTGTCTATCAATAGATATATTTGATCAGTGATCTGCGTTGGTTTTTTATTATTGGCGAGTATAATGCAGCCGCATCATTAATCATTTGAATTGCTAATCTGTTTATTCAGATGTGCTGGCAATACTGTGGTTGACAATAAATGTCGGAAAAATAAAAAAGAGAAAAATATGTTTAAAAAATCACTGTTACTGATTTCTTTAAGTTCTTCTTTAGTTTTTACTTCAGCAAGCTTTGCAACTACCGCGACATATACTGCGCAGGCAACTGCCAATATGAATGTTTCGCTGACCGTATTAAAAGCATGTAGCATCACTGCCAGTGATATGAATTTTGGTAAACAATACAGCAACGCTGGTGATTTATCGGTGCAAACGACGGCTGCTGTAGTTTGTACTAAAAATACACCTTATAAAGTTTCTTCTGACAGTTCACATGATTATGAAATGTCGGACACTAACGGCGACAAAATTGCCTATAGTCTGTATGCCGATCAGGCCGCATCAACACCTTTTACCACCGGTACTACCGGAACAGGTACCGGTGTTGCGCAGAATATTAATATCTATGGTAAGGTAGGTTCATCGGCATTACAGGTTGCACCTGCAGGTGATTATACCGATACCGTGTTACTGAGTGTTGATTACTAATTCATATTATTTGCTGGTGTGGTATATGATGCGTTTTTTTACGGTGTTAAGTCTTTTTGTTACGACTTTCTTTATATCTGGTTCATATGCCGCCAGCCTGCAGGTTTTTCCCGTGAATATTAATTTCTCAGCGGGAGAAAATGTAAAAGCGATCTATGTTAACAACACGGGTACTGATCCTATCAGCGCACAGGTTCGTGTCTATCAATGGACGCAGCAGAATGATACGGACGTGCTGACAGAGACACAGTCTCTGGTCGTCAGCCCGCCAATGACGGCGATACCGCCGGGAAAACAGCAATTATTACGTGTCATTCTTCCTGCACCCGTGGGGCCGGCGGAACAATCTTATAAACTGGTTGTGGATGAATTGCCCGGAGCCACAGATAACAGCGGTAAACATGCTGTCAGGTTCTTGTTACGCTACACCCTTCCGGTATTTATTAATACGCCGCAGAGTGCACCTGATATGAGTGACTTCAAATTTTATCTGGATACTCATTCTGTTCCTGAAAAGCTGCGCATTGTAAATAATGGGGCGGAACATTTAAAACTGAGTAATGTTATTTTATCTTCAGGTGAGCATCAGGTAACGATTAACCAGGGGTTAATGGGGTATGTTTTAGCACATAGTGCCCGTTCATGGTCTTTGCCGAAAGGCAGGTACTCCGGTTCAACAATTACTTTTACCACTAATGATGATTCGACAACAAAAACAGTCCCGATCACACTCCAGTAACTATTTTTTATATACGTCGCTATTTCTGTCATCGTCTGTTTTTGCGGCTCCGGATGAAATGTTATATCTGAATATTACGGTCAACGGAGCCTCTGTTCCTGGCCTGTTTCAGATTTCAAAACAGGGTCAAAACTTTTATATCGCCGCTGAAGATGCCAAAAAACTAAATATTAATACTCAGCAGTTACCTTTAAAAAATAATCGTTTAGATCTGAGCAGTCAGCCGGGACTCGGTATCCATTATGATGCCCTGGGCCAGGTGCTGGAAATAAAAGCGGATAAACACTGGCTGGGCGGGGACCAAAAACTCAATAGCCAGCAGCAATCCGGTTTGCTTTCAGGTCAGCAGTTCTCTCCGGCAGTAAAAGGGATGGCACTGAACTATGATCTCTATGCCAGTCAGGATGCATCAGGCCAGGATGTTACCGCTTATACGCAGTTACGTTCCTTTGGTATTGGTCCGGGAAATTTCAGTAGCTCCTTTAACAGCCGGTTTGAAGACCTGAGGGGCAATACGGATAACAGCACCCAGCGTCTGATGACCAGCTGGAGTTATGACAATCCGGATAAACTGCTGAGTATCACCCTGGGCGATAGTTATACCGGTTCGCAATCATGGACGAATAGCGTCCGTTTTGGCGGCTTCAGCATCTCTCATAACTATAGCTTACAGCCGAACTTCAATACCTCAGCACAGGATGTGCTGTCTGATACGACAGCATTACCGTCGAGCGTCGATCTCTATGTGCAGGGGATTAAACAATCGTCAGAGCATGTGAACCCGGGCCAGTTTACCCTGACTACGACCCCCTTTTTTACCGGCAGCAACACGGCGCAGGTCGTGATCACCGATATTAATGGTCAGCAACGTGTCATCAATCTGAACCTCTATGGGTCTGATTTACTGTTGTCGAAAGGTCTGGATACCTGGAGTCTGAACACCGGCTGGGTACGTGAAAATTATAGTTATCGTTCCTTCAGTTACGATCCTGACTTTATGGCGACGGGAAACTGGCGGTATGGTCTGGCGGATCGGCTAACCCTGGAAGGGCATACCGAGCAGGGACAACCTCTTCAGAATGGCGGACTAGGGTTTAATTATCTGCTCTCCCCGATGCTGGGGATTGTCCACAGTGACTTCTCTGTCAGCCGTCATGACGGAGAGGCCGGTCAGCAATGGGGAATGGGCTGGCAGTGGTCAGATCAGCGCTTTAGCGCCTCCGTTTCGCAAACGCGACGCAGTATGGCCTATCGTGATATGTCAGTGCTGACTGAAGGTACCTTAGCCACGCATTCCGATAATGCCTTTATCAGCTGGTCTTTCACGCATATGGGTACGGTCGGAATGAGCTGGATTAACCGCCAGTATCCTGAAACACATCAGCAATATGCAGGATTTTCATGGTTTAAGACGTTCGGCCAGCGTTTCAACATTGCGACCAGCCTGACGCAATCGATGGAAGATACACGCGATAAGACGGTGTATATCAATCTGTCGTTCCCGCTGAGCGACCATCAGTATGTGTCGGTTCAGCGGTCACAGGAAAGCCAGTCGACCTATAACCAGCTAACCTGGTCACGGACGCTGGACTCCAATAAACCAGGCTGGGGAGGCGATGTGTCGGTACAAAGCGGAGATAATCCGAATACCCATGCAGACTATCGCCAGCGGACACGCTGGAGCGACCTGGAACTCGGTTATAACCGCTATAATCAGCAGAATAACTATTATGCATCAATGACCGGCGCAGTCGGTCTGTTTATGGGGCATATGTATGCGACCCGTGAGCTGGGAGATGCCTTTGCGATCGTTGATACTGCAGGGGTTCCGGATATTCCGGTGTATCTGCAGCATCGACCGGCAGGTAAAACGGATAAAAACGGCACATTATTTCTCAATGATCTGGATCCTTATTTCAGTAATGATATTTCGATAGATGTGTTGTCGCTGCCGATGGATTACCGGGCGTTGTATACCGAGCAGAAAGTGATTCCGAAGAGGGGTGATGGTGCGGTCGCCGCATTCTCTATTTACCGGACTCATGCCTTATTGATTACCGGTAAACAGGCAAACGGGACTGCGTTACCTTTTGCAGCAACAGTTGATGTAACAAACGCAGAAGGGCTGACTGCCGTGAAAGGGACGACCCATACGGTGGTGGGTTATGAAGGCAATATCTATCTGGAAGATCCACCGGCCAGGGGTGAGGTTATTGTTCACGGTACCCATGGAGATTGCCGGATACAATTACCAGCAGAGTTGCCCGCAGGGAAAAGTGTGGTGCAGATGGAGGCGATATGCCAATAATTAGAACGATGTTGTGGTTAATGCTCGCAGGTATCGGTTTCGGTTTTTCATCGGGGGCCTCTGCCGCTCCGAATTGCTGGAATGGTGGGGGGATAACCTTTAGTTTTGGTACGGTCACGGCGGGGCAGTCTGCATCCACCTCAGGACAAGTGGCCTTTACCTGTAATAATTATGATTCAGTCCCTGAGTATATCAGGGCCTGTCTGACCTTACAGGATAACGCCCCTCTGGCAATGAATCCGAACGGTGTGAGTGGTTATCCGTTGTATTTTAATGTTTATTCTTCAACGGATACGTCGGATGCACTCAGTGCAAACAATACTGTCTATGCGCAGGGAGACTTTGTGGTGCCGGTGGGCGGTTCGGTGGAAAAGGACTTCACTTTAGTGTCGAAGATAGTTTCCGGACAAACTAAACTGACCGCCTCTGATTACTATAATTATGGCTTCTGGACAGTGATCAAGTACAGTTATGCCAGCAGCAGTAGTCAGTTGCCTTCCTGTGCATCAATGGCATCGACCAATACCCGGACGGTACAGCTGGGAGCCAATGCCGCGGTGAAAAATGGTTGTCAGATCAACAATGTCAGTGATCTGAACTTCGGGGAGTTAAGTCCGGCGGCTTCATCAGCCTTATCGACAACCTCCACATCGACGGTCACGGTGACCTGTCCGGTGAATACGGCCTTTTCGGTAGGACTGGGTAGCGGCTTGCATAGTCAGCAATCGACCCGTTATCTGTGTAATAGCTCAGATAATCAGTGTGTGTCCTATCAGCTATATCAGGATGCCGCTCACAGTAAGCCATGGGATGATACAAATACACAGACAGTCACTTCTGCGACCGGCTCAAGCCAAAGTATGACCGTTTATGGCGTCGTTCCCTCCCAAAGCTGGCCTACACCTGGCGACTACAGTGATACGGTGACGGTGACACTGAATTATTAATCTGCTTGCCGGCTTGTGCGCTGTCCGAATCGGACGTTGACAAGCCGGCCATATTCCTGTCGGCTCTCTCTTCTCTCTTCTCTCTTCTCTCTTCTCTCTTCTCTCTTCTCTCTTCTCTCTTCTCTCTTCTCTGTTCTGCTTAGTATTCGTTCATTACCTTTCTGTAAATCACACTCTTTTTCCCAAAATGACTTAAATCATAAAAAATATTTATTTCATTTGTAAATATTCGCACCCTCTTGTATATCTAAGGCAACAGGTAGCAAAGATTACCTAAAGTAGTTTTATATTTTAAACATTTAACCAGGGCGGAAAGCATTAGCCTGCTGCATTCATTGCAAGAGGGGGTGGAAAATGCGATACCCGCACAGAAGTATCAGAGCTTTAGTTTTTTCAGCTATTTTTTCAGCAATGAGTCTGATGGTAGCTTTTCCGGCAACGAGTCAGATAGTTGAGGCTTCTTTAGGAATACATTTGCAGGTGGTCAATCGCTGCGCAATGCTACTAGAGGCCTCAGCAGGTGATATCTCCGTACATTGCAACAGAAACGTTGCCTATAGGATCACCGTTCGTCCGGATGTGGCGACCGGGGACGGTATTAATCGTGTGGTGGTGAGTTACTAAAAAATACAGTTCAAAACGATACATAATAAGTAAAATCTGACGCTATCAGAGGAGATATCTGTGGCAGAGCTTTTATGTCCTGCCCGATATTGTTACTTATCTGCATCTCCTGAAGTAATAAAACTGTTAATCAACAGGCCTGACACTTCCCGTGTTTCTCATTAATTCCCCGCTGCGAAAGCAAAAAATGCTCTGCATATTTTTGTTAATTGACTTTAAAATTGTTGGTGCCATTATTCGCCACATTATTTCCTTCTGTGGTTATGGCTATGTCTGCATGGTCCCGTCCCGTATTGCTTTTACTGAGTGGTTTACTGTTATTAACCATTGCGATTGCGGTGTTGAATACACTTGTGCCTTTATGGCTGGCCCATGACCAGTTCGCGACCTGGCAGGTTGGCGTCGTGAGTTCTGCTTATTTCTCGGGTAACTTACTGGGGACCATTATTGCCGGTAAAGTGATCCGCCGGCTTGGTTTTAACCGCAGTTATTACCTTGCCGCCGGTGTGTTTGCAGTGGCGACAGGCGCTCTGTTAATTGCTGGTGGGTTTGCGGGCTGGACACTGTGGCGTTTTCTGGCAGGTACCGGTTGTGCGTTAATCTGGGTTGTTGTCGAGAGCGCGTTACTGTGTTCAGGTACGCCGCGCAACCGCGGACGTCTGCTGGCAGCGTATATGATCGTTTATTATATTGCTACGGTTCTGGGACAGTTACTGGTCAGCTTCGTTTCCGATAAAGCGGGTTATGTACTGCCTATGCTGGTCATGCTGATTGTCGTGGCATTTCTGCCATTACTGTTTACCCGCATTAAAACGCCGGAAATCGCGGCGGAGGCTGAAACACCCAACGTCCGGGAAATGTTCGGCCGTCATTCTTCACGGCTGGGGATCAATGGCTGCATCCTCTCCGGAGTGGTTCTGGGTTCACTGTATGGTTTATTGCCGCTCTACCTCTCCCATCGCGGCATGAGCGATTCGAATGTGGGCTATTGGATGGCATTGCTGGTCAGTGCCGCCATCCTCGGGCAGTGGCCTATCGGCAGGCTGGCAGATCGTTTCGGGCGTCTGATGGTATTGAGAATTCAGGTCTTTATGGTGATCCTGGGCGCTTTGGCCATGTTATCTCAAATGGCAATGGTGCCGGCGCTGTTTATTCTGGGGTGCTCCTGTTTCACGCTCTACCCGGTGGCCATGTCATGGGCCTGTGAAAAAGTGGCACATCATGAACTGATCGCGATGAATCAGGCCCTGCTGCTAAGTTATACCATCGGCAGTCTGCTGGGCCCGGTAATGACCTCATTGCTGATGGAACACTACTCGGACAATGTTTTGTTTACCATGATAGCAGCCGTATCTTTCGTTTATCTGGTCATGTTACTGCGTAAAGCAGACCACCAGACAACGCCGGTGGCACATGCCTGATTAATCCGGCTGATCCTTCACTAAAAAAGGGCCAGAGGCCCTTTTTTAGTGTCCGGTATATTCAGTAAATAACCTTATGCCCATAACTGGCAATAATGGCTTTAATTCTTTCCATTGTCTCTTTCGGGGGAGGCCTGACACCTTCGAGCTGATAGTCCTCACCCATTGTGGTCCATTTGTGTTTGCCCAGTTCGTGATAGGGCAGCAGTTCAACTTTCGTTATGTTATCCATCGGGGCGATAAACTGTCCCAGCTGATGAGCTGACGCATCATCATCACTGTATCCCGGTACGACGACATAACGTATCCAGGTGTTCTGCCCGCGTTTATGTAAATACTCTGCAAATTCCAGCATCCGGTGATTCGGCACACCGGTCAGTTTCTGGTGAATTTCATCATTAATTTGTTTCAGATCCAGCATGACCAGGTCTGTGACATCCAGCAATTCATCAATTACATGATCATAACGGCGTACGAAGCCATTGGTGTCCAGGCAGGTATCAATTCCGGCCTCTTTGCAGGCCCGGAACCAGTCACGGACAAACTCTGCCTGCAGAATCGCTTCACCGCCGGATGCGGTCACTCCGCCGCCGGAAGCCTTGATATAGTGACGATATGAAAGGAGGTCATTCATCAGTTCCTGAACAGAGACTTCTTTACCGCTGTGGGTATCCCAGGTGTCCCGGTTATGGCAATAGAGGCAGCGAAGCAGGCATCCCTGAAAAAAGACGATAAAACGAATCCCCGGCCCGTCAACGGTTCCGCAGGATTCGATAGAATGAATATGACCAGTCACTGACATGTAATGGTTCCTCCTTTTTACCTGCCACAAAAAATGCAGGACGGGTATTCAACGGGCCAGGGGGGTCGAAACCCTGTTCTTATCTGAGCGATAGTAAAACAGCGTAAGCAAAAAGGCTCCTTTTAAGGAGCCTTTTACGGTAATGACTCAGTGGCTTCAGATGGACTGAGTAAAGGTACGGGTAATTACATCATGCTGCTGTTCTTTGGTCAGAGAGTTAAAGCGTACGGCATAGCCTGAGACACGAATCGTCAGCTGAGGATATTTTTCCGGGTCTTCCATCGCTTCCAGTAACATTTCACGATTCATGACATTCACGTTCAGGTGCTGGCCGCCTTCAATCGCAGATTCATGGTGGAAATATCCATCCATAAGACCTGCCAGATTGGCTTTACGCACCTCATCATCTTTACCCAGTGCGTTAGGCACAATTGAGAAGGTATAAGAGATACCGTCTTTTGCATAGGCAAACGGTAGTTTCGCGACGGACGTCAACGATGCAACGGCACCTTTCTGGTCACGTCCATGCATCGGGTTGGCACCGGGCCCGAAAGGTGCTCCGGCCCGGCGACCATCCGGGGTATTTCCGGTTTTTTTGCCATACACCACGTTGGAGGTAATCGTCAGCACAGACTGCGTTGGGACAGCATGGCGGTAGGTATTCAGTTTCTGAATTTTTTTCATGAAACGTTCGACCAGGTCACACGCCAGATCATCAACACGGGAATCATTATTACCAAACTGCGGATATTCCCCTTCGATTTCAAAGTCGATGGCCAGGCCATTCTCATCACGAACCGGTTTCACTTTGGCATATTTAATGGCAGACAGTGAGTCAGCCGCGACAGATAACCCGGCAATACCACACGCCATAGTGCGGTAAACATCCCGGTCATGCAGCGCCATCAGTGCCGCTTCATAACTATATTTATCGTGCATGTAATGGATGATATTAAGCGCAGTGACATACTGTGTCGCCAGCCAGTCCATAAAATGATCCATCCGGGCCATCACTTTATCGAAATCCAGCACTTCATCGGTCATCGCAGGTTCTTTCGGTCCGACCTGGATTTTAAGTTTCTCGTCCATACCGCCGTTGATGGCATAGAGCATTGTTTTCGCCAGGTTCGCACGGGCACCGAAGAACTGCATTTGTTTACCTACTACCATCGGGCTGACACAGCAGGCAATCGCATAGTCGTCACTGTTAAAATCCGGACGCATCAGATCATCGTTTTCATACTGGATAGACGAGGTGTCGATAGAGACTTTTGCGGCAAATTTTTTGAAGTTCAGCGGTAACTGTTCTGACCAAAGGATGGTCATATTTGGTTCCGGAGAAGGCCCCATGGTGTAGAGGGTATTCAGGAAACGGAAGGTACTTTTGGTGACCAGTGTACGCCCGTCCAGCCCCATTCCTGCCAGAGATTCGGTCGCCCAGATCGGGTCGCCGGAAAACAGTTCATCATATTCCGGTGTCCGCAGGAAACGGACCATACGTAATTTCATGACCAGATGGTCGATCAGTTCCTGAGCCTCATCTTCAGTGAGTTTACCGGCGCGGATATCGCGTTCGATATAGACATCCAGGAACGTTGAGACGCGGCCGAAAGACATCGCGGCACCGTTCTGCGATTTGACGGCAGCCAGATAACCAAAATAGGTCCACTGGACGGCTTCACGGGCATTGGTTGCCGGTGCAGAGATATCACATCCATAACGGCTGGCCATCTCTTTCATATCTTTTAATGCCTGATATTGATCGGCGATTTCTTCACGCAGGCGGATGGTCTCTTCCAGGTTTTTACCGCTTTCAAGATCACTCTGCAGAGAACCAAACTGTGCGAGCTTATCTTTCATCAGGGCATCAATCCCGTACAGGGCCACACGACGATAATCGCCGATGATCCTGCCGCGGCCATAGGCATCCGGCAGACCGGTCAGGATGCCGGATTTACGGCAGCGCATAATATCGGGGGTGTAAACATCGAAAACCCCCTGATTATGGGTTTTACGGTAGTCAGTAAAGATTTTTTTCAGTGCCGGGTCGAGCTGGCGACCATAGACCTGACAGGAGCCTTCCACCATACGGATACCACCATAAGGGATCAGAGCACGTTTCAGTGGGGCATCCGTTTGCAGACCCACGATTTTTTCCAGGGATTTATTGATGTATCCCGCATCGTGGGAAGTGATCGTGGAAGCCAGGTCTGTATCAAAGTCAACCGGCGCATGGGTACGGTTTTCGATTTTGATCCCTTCCATGACTTTATCCCAAAGCACGGTGGTGGCTTCGGTCGCTGTACTCAGGAAGGCTTCATCGCCCTCGTAAGGGGTATAGTTTTTCTGAATAAAATCACGAACGTTAATGCTGTTCTGCCATTCACCGGCGGTGAATGCCTGCCACGCCACGGCCATTTTTTCGTTGAGTTCAGTCATGATATGCCTGCCTTATTAAGTTGAGTTGAGCGCACTGGCAGCATTATGCGTGCCTGGCGGTACAAGGAATCCATAAAGTAACGACCTGTCACTGACGTACACCCTCGTTACGCAGATAAATCATCCAGTAGGTTAAGCCTACTAACAGGCCTCCGCCGAGAATGTTTCCCAGGGTGACCGGAATCAGGTTGTTCAGAATAAAATGACCGGGGGTCAGGGAAGGGAATTGATCCGCAGAGATCCCTGCCAGTTGCCAGAATTCGGGTGAGGCGAAATTTTTGATGACGATCCCCAGCGGGATCATGAACATATTGGCAATACTGTGCTCGAAACCGCTGGAGACAAACATAGTGACCGGCAGGATCATGGCGATCGTTTTATCGGTGAGCGACCGACCGGAGTAACTCATCCATACCGCCAGGCAAACCAGCAAGTTGGCCAGTATTCCCAGCACGACAGCTTCCACGAAGGTGTGATGCATCTTATGGTCAGCCGTTTGCAGGACATTCATTCCCCAGCCTCCGTTGGCCAGCATATGTTCTCCGGAAAACCAGATTAACCCGACAAAAAAAAGCGCACCAAACAAATTTCCTATGTAAACGTTTATCCAGTGGCGCGCGAGCTGACCCCAGCTGATACGTTTACTGGCTTTGGCGACCACAATGAGGACGGTTGAGGTAAAAAGGTCGGCACCACAGACCACCACCAGAATCAGCCCGAGTGAGAAACAGAAGCCGCCAGCCAGTTTTGACAGCCCGTAAGGCAGAGCAGAGCTACCGGTCGTGGCGGTGATATAAAAGGTAAATGCGATGGAGATGAATACACCGGCAGTGATGGCCAGAAAGAACGTAGTTAAGGGATGTTTCGAGGCTTTATACACCCCGGCATCTTCGGCAACTTTCGCCATGGCTGCCGGCATCAGTAAATTAAAAGGATTGTCAGTTTTCACACTAACCCCTCCGGGTTTTTCGCTGAGTTAAGCGTAACAAAACGTTTATAACCGCAACTTGATGTGGATCATTATTCACCTCTGCAGAGGGCAAAAACAGGCGTAATTATCCGGTATTTTTGAATTAAGCAATTGAAATATAACGTTAAAATATTTTTTAAAAAATATCTTTATTGTTGATTTCGGGGCTGTCGCACCCTTATGATTAGGTTTATCTGCGAATGTCGGGGCTGGAAAAAAGGAGGGTCGTGAAAGGGGGAATGAAAAGACAGAACTAAAAACAGCGCCGTTCTCACGGCGCTGTCGGGGGAGTGTCAGTTCGCGGTATCAGCGTGTTTTCCAGTGCTCACGTTTGGCGTTCTGGAGTTTCTCATACGCTGCCAGTAATGACTGATGTGCAGGGAAGGCCTGAAGATCGGCATCCACAGGATGTAATCCATAGAAAGGTGCTTCACCGCTCAGAGCGGCAGAAGCGGCTTCAACGGTATCACTGCCGTACATCCGGTTAAACGCGTTCAGATATTCCACTGCAGTACGCTCATCTTCCTGAGCCAGTAACAGTAATGTCTGCAGACAACGGTAGTAATTTGCCCGTTCGGCACTGAAGACAGAACCATTAAACTCGATGGTCCACTCTGTCCAGATCAGCGCCTGCTCTGTATCACCGCCGGCCAGCGCCAGCATGGCTTTCAGCTCACCGACACGCAAGGTTGACCAGCCACTGTCTTTACCGGTGGCCAGCCCGAGCAGTTCACGCACCCGGGTGAAATCATCCAGACCTTCATCATCGATTCGCGTGATCAGATCCAGATAATCCTGAGCTTCCCACTCACTGTCAGGCAGACTCAGGAAGAGATCACGGAAATCTGCACCCATATTGTTATTGGCCAGCATCAAGTCTTCTGCGGGATAAATATCTGACATGCCAGGGACGATAATACGGCAGGCATACACTCCGAGATGCTCATAGTCCGCAATATAGACTTCCTGCTGCTCCGCTTTAAAGATATTCATCAGCGTTGTAAATTCTTCATCGGTCGTGCCGGAGAAAGACCAGTCAGCAAAAGGATAATCAGGCGTATCTTTGAACATATCCCAGGAAATCAGTCCGCTGGAATCGATAAAGTGGGTTTCCAGATTGGTGTGTTCAGCGACTTCTTCATCATCGAAGGTGGGCGGTGTGAAGACGTCGAGATCTTTCAGGCTGCGACCCTGCAATAGTTCGGTCACCGTACGCTCCAGCGCCACACCAAAATCAGGGTGTGCACCGAAGGAGGCGAAACAGGTACCATTAGAAGGGTTGAATAACACCACACAGATCACCGGATATTTGTCACCCAGCGACGCATCATAGGCAAAAATAGGAAAACCTTCGGCTTCCAGCTGACCGATGGCTTCCGTCACGGCAGGATAACGCGCCATGACCGCGTCAGGAATTTCCGGCAGGCTGATGGACTCAGCAATAATGCGGTTTTTAATATAGCGCTCAAAGACTTCAGAAAGCCCTTGTACACGCGCTTCACTGGCGGTGTTACCGGCAGACATGCCGTTGGAAACATACAGGTTACCGATGATATTCATCGGAATATAGACCGTCTTGTTGTCCGACTGGCGGGTGAAAGGCAGGGCACAGATCCCGCGTTCATCATTGCCGGATTGTAAATCGATCAGCAGGCTGGCACCCAGCACATCATCCGAGTCATAAAATTTACGTAAACCCTCATCCAGCAGCCCTTCCGGCAGACTGTCATCCTCTGTCAGCGGGAACCACTTTTCGTCCGGGTAATGCACAAAATCACCCGCTGAAATACGGTTACCCAGCCAGAAATCGGCAAAGAAATAGTTGGTCGATAAACGCTCGAAGTATTCACCCAGCGCGGAAGCCAGAGCCGCTTTACGGCTGGCGCCTTTACCATTAGTAAAGCAGAGCGGACAATCGCGATCGCGGATATGCACTGACCACACATTGGGGACAGGGTTCAGCCATGAGGCTTCTTCAATGTTGAAACCCAGCGCCTGTAATTTGTCCTGAAACCGGGTGATGGAATCTTCCAGTGCGGCATCTTTGCCTGGTATAAATGTTTGTGTCATGGGCCGCGTTCTCCCGGGGATCATGAGTAATTGAGTTGCCGGCAATGATACGGATTTTCTTCCGCTATCGCTATGAGGATGAATGAAAATTATCACCTGTACGGAATGCGCCGGCAGGGGGAGTCTTAAGGTCAGCAAAATATGGCAGGATAAAACACCAGTGCCATGAAGGAACAGGGGGATATCCTTTAAAATCATCACCTGCAGAGATTTATTATTGCAGGGTTATTGCCGCAGTGATAAAACCGGTAAGTACCGGATAATCATTCGTTGTAACCATGGTGAGTATAAATGACGCAGGTGTATAATTTTAGTTCTGGCCCCGCAATGTTGCCAGCAGAAGTACTTCGTCGTGCACAGCAGGAACTGACAAACTGGCAGGGACTTGGCACGTCTGTAATGGAAATCAGCCATCGCAGTAAAGAGTTCATCCAGGTGGCGGAAACGGCTGAGCAGGATTTTCGTGACCTGCTGAAGATCCCCTCGAATTACAAAGTACTGTTCTGTCATGGTGGCGGGCGCGGGCAATTTGCGGCAGTCCCTGGCAACCTGCTCAACGGTGCAAGCCATGCGGATTATGTCGATGGTGGTTACTGGGCACATAGCGCCATCAAAGAAGCTGAAAAATTCTGTACGCCTAACACTATCGATATCAAAGTCAGCCATGAGGGCAAAACGGCGCTTCTGCCGATGAGCCAGTGGAAACTGAATGATAATGCGGCTTATGTTCACTATTGCCCGAATGAGACGATTGATGGCACGGCAATTTTCGAACAGCCCGATTTTGGCGATAAAGTGGTCGTGGCTGACTTTTCGTCCACCATTTTGTCCCATGAAATTGATGTCAGCCGCTATGGTGTCATTTATGCGGGTGCTCAGAAAAATATCGGTCCGGCCGGACTGACACTGGTGATCGTCCGTGAGGATTTGCTCGGCAAAGCCCGTACCGATTTACCGTCAGTCTTTAATTATTCTGTGCTGGCGGATAACGGTTCGATGTTTAACACTCCGCCAACTTTCGCCTGGTACCTCTCCGGTTTAGTCTTTAAGTGGCTGAAAGAGCAGGGCGGCGTCGCTGCGATGGAGAAGCGTAACCAGCAGAAAGCGGACCTCCTGTACAACACCATTGATAACAGCGGCTTCTACCGGAATAATGTGGCGACAGCCAACCGTTCACAGATGAACGTGCCTTTCCAGTTAGCCGATGCTGCGCTGGATAAACTTTTCCTGGAAGAGTCTCTGAATCAGGGACTGCATGCGTTGAAAGGTCACCGGGTGGTCGGCGGAATGCGGGCTTCCATCTATAATGCCATGCCGCTGGCTGGCGTACAGGCCCTGACCGATTTCATGCTGGACTTCGAACGTCGTCACGGCTGATCCCCCGGATGGCTGTTTTTTGTGTTTACCCCGTCATGGACGGGGTTTTTGTCTTATAAAAAGAGTGATTTTACATGTCGGATTCTCTGACCTTACAACCTGTCGCCCATGTTGAGGGCACCGTAAACCTGCCGGGTTCCAAAAGTGTTTCCAACCGGGCACTGTTGCTTGCCGCCATGGCGAAAGGCACGACACGCCTGACCAACCTTCTGGACAGCGATGATATTAAACATATGCTGAACGGATTATCCCTGCTCGGGGTTCAGTATTCACTTTCTGAGGACCGTACCGAATGTGTGGTGACCGGGACCGGGAGCGCGTTACGTTCTGACGCCGGAGTTGAACTGTTTCTGGGGAATGCCGGTACCGCGATGCGTCCGCTGGCTGCAGCGTTAAGTCTGGCCGGCAATGATATAGTGCTGACCGGTGAACCGCGCATGAAAGAACGCCCGATTGGTCATCTGGTCGATGCCCTGCGTCAGGGGGGGGCGGACATTACTTACCTGGAAAACGAAAACTATCCGCCACTGCGGATCGGTGGAGGGTTTACCGGAGGGGAAATCAGTGTGGATGGCAGCGTTTCCAGCCAGTTCCTGACCGCATTACTGATGGCGGCACCACTGGCCGCCCGACAGACGGTGATCACTATCAAGGGCGATCTGGTGTCGAAACCTTATATCGATATTACGCTTAACCTGATGAAATGCTTCGGTGTGACGGTCGAAAACCAGTCCTATCAGCGTTTTGTGATTGAAGGCGGACAGCAGTATCAGTCTCCGGGCGATTATCTGGTTGAAGGCGATGCATCCTCTGCGTCCTATTTCCTGGCGGCGGCGGCCATTCGTGGCGGCACCGTGCGTGTGACCGGTATTGGCCGGGAGAGCGTGCAGGGAGATATCCGTTTCGCGGATGTGCTGCAGAAGATGGGGGCAGAGATCGAATGGGGCGACGATTACATTGCCTGTCGCCGTGGCAGTCTGAAAGGCATCGACATGGATATGAACCATATCCCTGATGCGGCCATGACCATTGCCACGACCGCGCTGTTTGCTGAAGGCACTACGCGGATGACCAATATCTATAACTGGCGTGTGAAAGAAACCGACCGTCTGGCGGCGATGGCAACGGAATTGCGTAAAGTGGGTGCGGTGGTTGAAGAAGGCCATGATTACATCGATATCACCCCACCGCAAAAACTTCAGCATGCGGAAATCGCAACCTACAATGATCACCGTATTGCGATGTGTTTCTCGCTGGTGGCACTCTCTGATACACCGGTGACTATCCTTGACCCTGGCTGTACGGCGAAGACTTTCCCTGATTATTTCCGGCAGTTTGCGGCATTGAGTCAGTAAAAATTGCCCGCGCTGGTCAATTATCGTCTATGTTTATTCTCAGCACCGGGACACCGGCGCTGAGAGATTAGCTGAAAATGTTGTTTTCCTGGCTGACTGACAGCATAAGCCTCTGCTACTTATTACGTTTAAGAGAAGGTATACTGATAGCTGATGGCGTTTTTACAGGCTGAATTCAGTACAGTGACAAGGAGATAACGATGACAACAGTCCCGGTGATTACCATTGATGGCCCGAGCGGAGCAGGAAAGGGTACGTTATGTAAAGCCCTGGCTGAAACATTGCAATGGCACTTACTTGATTCAGGGGCTATCTATCGGGTGCTCGCATTGGCCGCGTTGCATCATCAGGTGGATATCGGTTCTGAAGAAGCCTTAGTGCCCATCGCGGCTCACCTTGATGTCCGCTTTGTGTCGGTAGAGGGTGAGTTACAGGTGATCCTCGAAGGTGAGGAAGTCACCCACGAAATTCGTACCCAGGAAGTCAGTAATACCGCCTCTAAAGTGGCCGCATTTCCGCGCGTTCGTGAGGCGTTGTTACGTCGCCAACGCGGATTTAAAGAAGCACCAGGCCTGATTGCGGATGGCCGTGATATGGGCACCGTGGTCTTTCCGGAAGCCCCGGTGAAGATTTTTCTTGATGCAAGTGCAGAAGAAAGAGCGCAACGGCGCATGCTACAGTTGCAGGAAAAGGGCTTTGATGTTAACTTTGAGCGCCTTTTATCCGAGATAAAAGAACGGGATGATCGTGACCGCAATCGTGCAGTGGCTCCTTTGGTGCCTGCCGCGGACGCGCTGGTAATTGATTCTACCGGCATGACTATCGACCAGGTGATTGAAAAATCTCTGGATTATGCGAAGTCTTTGCTGAAGAGTTTCAATTAATCCCCGTGGGAAATTGAACAGAATGCTTTACCTTCGTTTCATGGATGAGGCGAAGAATGTGAAACAACCCCATCCGACAAGAAGTCAGATGGACGTTAAATTGAAGAATCCTGAAGATTATCAATATGACTGAATCTTTTGCTCAACTCTTTGAAGAGTCGCTGAATGAAATCGAAACCCGTCCGGGTTCCATTGTTCGTGGTGTTGTTGTTGCTATCGACAAAGACATCGTCCTGGTTGATGCGGGCCTGAAATCTGAATCTGCGATTCCTGCAGAGCAGTTCAAAAACGCAGCCGGCGAACTGGAAATCCAGGTAGGTGACGAAGTTGATGTAGCCCTGGACGCTGTCGAAGACGGCTTCGGTGAGACTCTGCTGTCCCGTGAGAAAGCTAAGCGTCACGAAGCGTGGATCACGCTGGAAAAAGCTTACGAAGAAGCTGAAACTGTTACCGGTGTTATCAATGGCAAAGTCAAAGGCGGCTTCACTGTTGAGCTGAACGGTATTCGTGCGTTCCTGCCAGGTTCACTGGTAGATGTGCGTCCGGTTCGTGATACTCTGCACCTGGAAGGCAAAGAGCTTGAATTCAAAGTAATCAAGCTTGATCAGAAACGTAACAACGTCGTCGTTTCACGTCGCGCAGTTATCGAATCTGAAAACAGCGCTGAGCGTGATCAGCTGCTGGAAAACCTGCAGGAAGGCATGGAAGTCAAAGGTATCGTTAAGAACCTGACTGACTACGGTGCATTCGTTGATCTGGGTGGTGTTGACGGTCTGCTGCATATCACTGATATGGCGTGGAAACGTGTTAAACATCCAAGCGAAATTGTTAACGTTGGCGACGAAATTACAGTTAAAGTACTGAAATTCGACCGCGAGCGTACCCGTGTATCTCTGGGCCTGAAACAGCTGGGCGAAGATCCTTGGGTTGCTATCGCTAAGCGTTACCCTGAGAGTACTCGTCTGACCGGTCGTGTAACTAACCTGACTGACTACGGCTGCTTCGTTGAAATCGAAGAAGGCGTTGAAGGTCTGGTACACGTTTCTGAAATGGACTGGACTAACAAAAACATTCACCCATCTAAAGTTGTTAACGTGGGCGATGTTGTTGAAGTTATGGTTCTGGACATCGACGAAGAACGTCGTCGTATCTCCCTGGGTCTGAAGCAGTGCAAATCTAACCCATGGCAGCAGTTCGCAGAAACCCACAACAAGGGCGACCGTGTTGAAGGTAAAATCAAGTCAATCACTGACTTCGGTATCTTCATCGGCCTGGACGGTGGCATCGATGGTCTGGTTCACCTGTCAGACATCTCCTGGAACGCGACCGGCGAAGAAGCTGTTCGTGAGTACAAAAAAGGCGACGAAATCGCTGCCGTTGTACTGCAGGTTGATGCAGAGCGCGAGCGTATCTCTTTAGGCGTTAAGCAGCTGGCTGAAGATCCTTTCAACAACTACATCACACTGAACAAAAAAGGTGCGATCGTAACTGGTAAAGTTACTGCAGTTGACGCGAAAGGTGCTACAGTTGAATTAGCTGACGGCGTTGAAGGTTACCTGCGCGCTTCTGAAGCTTCACGCGACCGTATCGAAGATGCGACTCTGGTTCTGAACGTAGGCGACGATGTTGAAGCTAAGTTCACCGGTGTTGATCGTAAGAACCGCGTTGTAAGCCTGTCTGTTCGTGCGAAAGACGAAGCTGACGAGAAAGATGCAATTGCTACTGTTAACAACAAACAGCAAGACGAAAGCACCTTCTCTAACGCGATGGCTGAAGCCTTCAAAGCAGCATCTAAAGGCGAGTAATTGCCCTGAAGAGGCAGACAACAGCGTTATGCTGTTGTCTGTTCAGGCCAGCTGTCAAAAGTTCCCTAAAGGAAATCACCGGAGGATTCATGACTAAGTCAGAGTTGATCGAACGCCTTGCCAGCCAGCAAACTCATATACCGGCTAAGGCTGTTGAGGATGCGGTTAAAGAGATGCTTGAACATATGGCATCGACCCTGGCACAAGGCGAACGCATCGAAATCCGGGGATTTGGCAGTTTTTCTTTGCACTACCGTGCTCCTCGTACTGGCCGTAACCCGAAAACGGGTGACAAAGTGGAACTGGAAGGTAAATACGTTCCCCACTTCAAACCGGGCAAAGAGTTACGTGACCGTGCGAATTTAGCGGTTAATGCCAAAGCCTGAATTTCAGAAGATGCTAAAAACGATACCTTAGGGTATCGTTTTTTTTGCCTGTTGTGAACCCGCCCGATAAAACTTCCCCCCGTGTGACTTCGCTAAATAATCTCTGTGGTTCTCACGCGCATTCTCTCTGACAGAGGTTGTTACTGCTGTACCAGAGCAGGCACTCTTCTCCTCCGACTCCGGGAGGGGAATATGAGTCTGATACTGTTTTCCGGCATTACCATCTTCGCGTTATCTGCATTACTCTTCTTGCCGGAACTGCCGTCCGGCAGCGTACTCTGTGGCATCGTATTACTGTCCTTCTTATTGCTACGCAGCGAATTACGGGCATTACAGGCGCTGGCCTGGCTGGGAGGTATCTTCTGCTGGGGAGTGCTGGTAGCCCGGCAGCAAGTTCACCAGATGGAGGCACTGACCCAAAGACCACTCGCGGCCGAAGTCAGGGTTATCGCCACTGAGCAATACCGGCAGCAGATGAGTATCAAAATCCTGAGGATTTCCGGGCAACCTCAGTTTCCTGCCTTGCAGGCCAGGGTGAATGTGGGCGAAGAGGTCGGCGCGTTTTGTCCCGGACAGCGGTGGCTGATGCGTTTGAGATTACGTCCGGTGCATGGTCGTCTGAATGAAGGTGGCTATGATCAGCAACGTACAGCCTTAGCCGCTTACCGGCCGATTAGCGGCCGGATCCTGCAAAAAAAAGTTCTTACGGCAGATTGTAGTCTGAGGGCCGGGATTATGGCCGCGGCGGACGAAGCAATGGCTGGGCTGAAGTACGGCGGTGTCCTTCAGGCTCTGCTGTTTGGTGTCCGGGACAGGTTATCCCCGCAGGTTTCACAACTGTTTCGTGAGACCGGCATTGCACACCTGATGGCTATCTCGGGTATGCATATCGGGCTTGCGGCGGCATCGGGATGGGGGATCGTGCGATATCTTCAGCGGGGGTTACCGGCCCGTCTGATTACCCCCTTTCTGCCAGGCATTATCAGTCTGTTACTGGCGGCCTGTTATACCTGGCTCTCCGGAATGCAGGCGCCGGCATTACGGGCCATGCTGGCAATGACGTTCTGGCAGATATTTCGCCAGCATTATTTTAATTTCAACAGCTGGCAGGTCTGGCTATTGTGCGCGGGGCTCCTGTTGCTCAGTGACCCGATGTTTGTCTTATCCGAAAGCTTCTGGCTATCAACGCTGGCGGTCCTGATGTTACTGATCTGGTACCGGTGGTTTGCCTTGCCTCGGTATTATGCCCGGCACTGGCGCTGGCGAAGTCTGCAGCTATTACATCTGCAGTCGGGGATGTTGCTACTGATGTTACCGCTACAGGCATTATTATTTAACGGTACCAGCCTGCTGGCTTTACCTGCGAATCTGATCGCCATTCCGCTGATTTCTCTGTTTACGTTACCCGTTGCAGGGCTGGCATTACTCCTTATCCCCACGGGGCTTTCCGGACTCTTCTGGCAACTGGCCGATCAATCTCTCACACTGCTGGTGATGTTGCTTGAGTCTCCGCCACCGGGATGGTGGTATGTGACCGATGTTTATCTGTGGGGCCCGGTGGTCTGGGGTGGCCTGCTCTTTTTTCGCTCCGCGGCCTGCTTTCATTATCCCTTTCACGGCCTGGCATTATTACTCTGCTGTCTGCTATGGCGTTATCCGCCCCGCAATGACGAATGGCGAGTGGATATGCTGGATGTCGGGCATGGCCTGGCCGTGGTGATAAGTCAGGGAGATGAAGCGGTGGTCTATGATACCGGCAATCGCTGGCAGCAAAGTAATGCCGGAGAACGTATTATTGTTCCCTGGTTGTTAAGTCACGGATTAAAATTGCAGCAAGTGATTATCAGCCATCGTCATCTGGATCATTATGGCGGTCTCAATGGGGTCCTCTCTTACTGGCCGGCAACACCGGTCAGAACAGCATTTTCCCGCCGCGGATATCTTCGCTGCGTACGCGGAGAGCGCTGGCAATGGCAGCGACTCAGCTTTAGTGTGCTCTGGCCTCCCGCGGGTGGCACAAACGGCCAGAATAATGAGTCCTGTGTCATTAAAGTCTCAGATGGTTTTTTTAGTCTGTTGCTGACCGGGGATCTGGAGCGTCAGGCAGAAATGAAACTTGTTTCGCTGGAGAAACAGCACCTGCAGGCAACCTTTCTCCAGGTCCCGCATCACGGCAGTAATACCTCGTCATCCCCGGTGCTGCTCAGGACGGTGAAGGGAGAGGTGGCCATGGCATCGGTTGCCCGTTATAACGCCTGGAAAATGCCGTCGCTGAAGGTTATTGAACGTTACCGTAACGCCGGTTTTCGCTGGTCGGATACGGCAGTATCGGGGCAAATCTCCTTGCGGATCTCTCATCGCCAGTATCAACTCTCAGAAATGCGCGAAGAAATTTTCCCCCGCTGGTATCATCAGTGGTTTGGTGTAAAGCCTGAATCCGGGTAGAATAGCCGGTAATCTCAAACAACGTGAAGAAATAATGCATTCAGATAAAGATCTCTCAACGTGGCAGACATTCCGTCGGCTCTGGCCAATGATCGCCCCCCATAAGGCGGGACTGATCGTCTCAGCGATTGCATTGGTGCTAAATGCCGCCGGTGACACCCTGATGTTATCGTTACTTAAACCTCTGCTTGATGACGGGTTTGGTAAAGCCGATAAATCCGTTTTAATTTGGATGCCCTTAGCCGTGATTGGCCTGATGCTGATGCGTGGCATCACCAGTTATGTCTCAAGTTACTGCATCTCCTGGGTTTCCGGTAATGTCGTCATGCGGATGCGTCGCAGCTTGTTTGCTCATATGATGGGAATGCCGGTGGCCTTCTTTGACCAGCAATCGACCGGGACCTTGCTTTCCCGAATCACCTATGACTCTGAACAGGTAGCCTCTTCCTCTTCCAGTGCGCTGGTGACGGTCGTCAGGGAAGGGGCCTCGATTATCGGCCTGTTTATCATGATGTTCTACTATAGCTGGCAGCTGTCGTTGATCCTGATCGTACTGGCGCCGATTGTCTCTTTTGCTATCCGCCTGGTCTCCAAACGTTTCCGTAACATCAGTAAGACCATGCAGAACACGATGGGGCAGGTCACCACCAGTGCCGAGCAGATGCTCAAAGGGCATAAAGAAGTCCTGATCTTTGGTGGGCAGGAAATTGAGACTAAACGCTTCGATGTCGTCAGTAACCGCATGCGACAGCAGGGGATGAAGCTGGTTTCCGCTTCTTCTATTTCAGACCCGATTATTCAGCTGATTGCCTCGCTGGCACTGGCGTTTATCCTGTACGCTGCGAGTTTCCCGGCAGTCATGGATACGCTGACCGCAGGGACAATTACTGTCGTTTTCTCCTCGATGATTGCACTGATGCGTCCGTTGAAGTCACTGACCAACGTGAATGCGCAATTCCAGCGCGGTATGGCGGCCTGCCAGACCTTATTCACCATCCTGGACTCTGAGCAGGAAACGGATACCGGTACCCGTGTGATTTCCCGTGCCCGGGGAGACATCGCGTTCCGTAATGTGACCTTCTGTTACCCTGGCCGTGAAATACCGGCATTACATAATATCTCTATGGATCTGCCGGCCGGTAAAACGATCGCCCTGGTAGGCCGCTCCGGCTCGGGTAAATCGACCATTGCCAGTCTGCTGACCCGTTTTTACGATATTCAGTCCGGTGAAATCACGCTGGATGGCCATGATCTGAAAGAATATACCCTGCAGTCATTACGTAACCAGGTGGCGCTGGTGTCGCAAAATGTGCACCTGTTCAATGACACGATTGCCAATAACATCGCTTACGCCCGTGAGTCACAATACAGCCGTGAGGATGTCGAACGTGTTGCCAGAATGGCCCATGCCATGGACTTCATCGGCAAAATGGAACACGGCCTGGATACGGTGATCGGTGAAAACGGTGTTCTGTTATCCGGCGGGCAGCGTCAGCGTATCGCCATCGCCAGGGCGTTATTGCGCGATTGTCCTATCCTGATCCTGGATGAAGCAACCTCGGCACTCGATACCGAATCTGAGCGCGCGATCCAGTCGGCTCTGGATGAACTGCAGAAAAACAGAACATCCCTGGTGATTGCTCACCGTTTGTCGACCATCGAAAATGCGGATGAGATCGTGGTGGTCGAAGACGGGCGCATTATCGAACGCGGTTCTCACACAGAATTGCTGGAGAAACGCGGGGCTTATGCCCAGCTTCATAACATGCAGTTCGGGCAATGATTGAGCGCCTCTGGAGCGGACAGTCAGGTTGGTGGCGGCTGCTGCTGCCATTTTCCCTGCTGTATGGTGCGGTTACGGCCGTTATCCGCTGGAGCTATCGTCGTGGCTGGCGTAAAAGCTGGCAGGCGCCCGTTCCGGTGGTTGTGGTAGGTAACCTGACCGCCGGTGGTAACGGTAAAACACCGGTGGTTATCTGGCTGGTGGAACAACTCAGAGCCAGAGGCATTTCCGCAGGGGTTGTTTCCCGGGGATATGGCGGAAAATCAGAACGTTATCCTCTGGTCCTGAAAGACACAACCACTACGGCGGAGGCCGGTGATGAACCGGTGCTGATTTATCAGCGCACCGGCGTGCCTGTCGCCGTCGCGCCACGGCGTTCGGACGCGGTGGCAGCTCTGTTGAAATCATCACCGGTCGAAGTGATTATTACTGACGACGGGTTACAGCACTATGCGTTACGGCGTGACCTCGAAGTCGTGGTCGTCGATGGTATGCGACGGTTTGGCAATGGCTGGTGGCTGCCTGCCGGGCCTATGCGCGAGCGTGCATCACGCCTGCAGGAAGTGGATGCGGTAGTGACCAATGGGGGTGAAGCTCATGACGGTGAAATTACCATGCAGCTGGTCTCCGGAGAGGCGGTAAATTTACTCAGTGGTGAAACCCGGCCACTGTCGTCATTGACGAATATCGTCGCCATGGCGGGTATTGGCCATCCTCCCCGTTTCTTTTCAACACTGAAATCCCGCGGTGTGACCCCGGAGGCCGAAATTGCTTTCGCTGACCATCATGCCTATTCAGCACAGGAACTCGAGGTATTGCTTACCGGCGAACAGCAACTGCTGATGACCGAGAAGGATGCGGTAAAATGCCGCCAGTTTGCCCGGGCCAACTGGTGGTATCTGCCGGTGACGGCGCGACTGAGCGGGGAAGCCGCACCGGCGTTACTGGATAAAGTCGTCCGCCTCAGCCAGCGACCATAATACCGGTTGTGATCCCCTGAACCCCGTTCTATGACAGAGGCCTGATGGCCTCTGTTTTCTTTTCCCGGCCATGACAAACCATGTTTCCTCCCGGGCGGCTGTGATATGCTAGCGTTCAGTCCCCGCGGTCCGTGATGGAGGAAATATGGATCACCGTTTACTCGAAATAGTGGCATGCCCGGTCTGCAATGGTAAATTGCAGTATAACCAGCAACAGCAGGAACTTGTCTGCAAACCTGATGGCTTAGCCTATCCGGTGCGTGACGGTATTCCCGTTCTGCTTGAAAATGAAGCCCGTACATTGACAGCGGATGAGAGCCTGTCATGAGTTTTGTGGTCATCATTCCTGCCCGATATGCGTCTACACGTCTGCCCGGAAAACCTCTGGTCGACATTAATGGCCTGCCGATGGTTGTCCGCGTGCTGCATAAGGCGCTGGCCTCCGGTGCTGACCGTGTGATCGTGGCGACAGATCATCCTGCGGTGGCTGAAGCCGTCACTGCCGCGGGGGGTGAAGTATGTATGACCCGTGAAGATCACAATTCCGGGACTGAGCGACTGGCTGAGGTGATTGATACCTGTCAGCTGGCTGACGATACCATTATTGTGAATGTGCAGGGGGATGAACCTCTGGTCCCGCCGGCGATCATTCGTCAGGTGGCCGGAAACCTGGCACAGGCCAGCTCAGGCATGGCGACCCTGGCGGTTCCTGTGACAGAAGCAGAAGAAGCGTTTAACCCGAACGCCGTTAAAGTGGTGACCGATCATCAGGGTTATGCGCTTTACTTCTCCCGCGCCACGATCCCCTGGGATCGTGAACGTTATGCTGCGTCACGGGAGACGATTGGTGACACCCTGTTAAGACATATCGGTATTTATGCGTATCGTGCCGGGTTTATCCGCCGTTATATCCGCTGGCAGCCCTGCGCGCTGGAGCAGATCGAACTGCTCGAGCAGTTAAGGGTGCTCTGGTACGGTGAAAAAATACATGTGGATGTCGCGCTGGAAACTCCGCAAGTGGGTGTGGATACCCTGGCAGATCTTGAGCGTGTGCGAGAGATTCTGGCAGAAAAGTAATCATTTCCGGTTCGGCAGGCAGGAGAAAGGCTGACGAAATGTCCCTGATAGCGGGCCATGAGATGCAGCTTATCAGGAGGAAAAATGGAACTGTTAAAGGCAGAACTCAGCCTGATCCTCGGGGAATCGATCAGCCGGATTGAGACGCTACATTGCCAGTCACAATCCTGTCTGTACGCTATTTATGACCGGTCAGGTCATGCGATGCCGATGGCCGTACGCTGTTTTTCTCAGCCTGGTCTGGCCGAACAGCAAGCCAGAAAGCTGATGCTGTTGCGTCAGAAAGGGACGATCCCTGTCCCCGTCGTCTATGGTGTCGTCGTCAGTGAACGGCTGCCGTTTCATGAATTATTGTTGATGGGGCGTATCGGAGGCATCTCTGCTGAAGCCCCGGCCTCTTCGGCTGAACAATGGCAGACACTGGCACAGCAAATTACGGAAGGGCTGGGGGCGTGGCACTCACATTCCGCAGACGGGATGAGTGGCTATGTCGACAGCACTCAGAAAATCCGCTGGCCTGACTGGTATCTTCAACACACCTCCGTGCTCCTCGCGTTGCTGCGGCAGAAACGTCAAACGGCGATCCCGGCTGATGACCAGCAACTGCTGCACCGCAGTCTGCTCTGCCATGAGACGTTATTTGCTGATCTTAATGCCCCTAATGTGCTGGTGCATGGCAACCTGACCCTGAATACGATTATTAAAGATCCCCGTACAGGGCATTTGCTGGCAATGGTACAACCGGGAAGAGTGCTCTGGGCACCGGCAGAGTATGAACTTTTTCGCTTACAAAACTCGCCCCGGGAACAGAGCCTGTTACAGTGTTATCTGAAAAAATACGGCGTTGATGAGGGGTTTATCTGGCGATGTTCGCTCTATCGCCTATGGGACCAGGTGGAGCAGTTAATTCATAATCGCCCGTTTTCGACGGAATTATATTCTGAGGCCAGGGATAACCTGCTTCCCTGGCTCGAATAACCACAACAATCAGGCCTTGTCTGTCAGGCTCTGCCACATTCTTCCCAGTGTTTCATACCATGCTCTCTCGCTGTGTGACAGCCAGAGCGGGGAGGGGGTTAATTTTTCCCAAAAATTCAGGGGGCTGGTGATGGCCATCTGATTTGCCGGTGCAGGAACAGGCGCTAACCCTTGCTGGCGGAAAAATTGCATCGCTCTTGGCAGATGATTGGCGGATGTGACCAGGATCAGTGGATGATTACCGATAAGTTGCCGGACAGCCGCGGCTTCTTCTGCAGTGTCTTTGGGCTTATCCAGCTGAATGATATCCTGTGGCGGGACGCCCAGTGATTCAGCGACTTCTGCAGCCACACTGGCATTACTGCGCGGATTTCCCTGCGCTCTGGCACCGGTAAAGATCATCTTCGCTCCCGGAGAGAGACGCCACAACCGCACACCTTCGGTCACCCGGGGCAGGCTGTTGCCGATCAGATTGGATCCCGGTGCCCAGCGGGGGTTATAGGTATATCCGCCACCCAATACGACGATATAGTCACCGGGCCGCCCGTCGCGGAGCGTCGGATACTCTGACTCCAGCGGGGCCAGCAGGCGATCGGCGACGGGTTGCAGGCTTAACAGTAATAAAATAACCCAGCTGACTGAAAGTAATATCCGGGCCGTCTTTTGCCAACGCGTAAACCATAATAATAAAAGCGCCAGCCCCATGCAGATAAGGAGCAGCGGCAGAGGCAACAGCATTCCCCCGATCATTTTTTTGAGCATAAAAAGCATAAATATCACCAGTTTTGTCTGAAAAAACAGCAGCCGGTAGCAATATAAAGGATGAAAGATTCATTCTTACAAGACCTGTGACAAAATAGCATATTTCTTACGTGACCCATCCGGAGCTTTTGTCATGAAGGATCGTAATTTCGATGATCTTGCGGAGAAGTTTTCTCAAAACATTTATGGCACCGCGAAAGGTCAGATCCGCCAGGCAATTCTTCGCGATGAGCTCGATGAGATTTTACCGACGCTCCCGGCAGGCCCGTTGTCGATAGTCGATGCCGGCGGCGGGATGGGACAAATCTCCTGCGGGCTGGCGGCCAGCGGGCACCATATCCTGCTGGGGGACGTTTCCGGCAAGATGCTGGAGCGTGCAGAAGAAAATGCGCAGCGTCTGGGTGTCAGCGGGAACATGGTTTTTAAACAAATGCGGGTGCAGGATATTGCAGACCATTTGGATAAACCCGCGGATCTGGTATTGTTTCATGCTGTGCTTGAATGGGTGGCCGAACCTGAAACGGCGCTGAAGGCAATCTATAATGCGTTAGCCCCCGGCGGGGTGTTATCGCTGATGTTTTATAACCTGAATGGTCTGGTGATGCAGAACCTGACACTGGGGAATTTTGGCTATTTACGGGCAGATATGAAAAAACGTAAAAGACGGACACTGTCCCCGGATTATCCCCGTGACCCCGTACAGGTGTATCACTGGTTAACCGAATGCGGATTTATTATTGAACAGCGGGCAGGGATCCGTGTGTTCAGTGATTTTATTCGTGATATGCCCCCCAGTGCTAATGGCTTTGACGGGATCCTTGAAATGGAAAGACGCTTCAGCCGCCAGGAACCGTACCTGAGTCTGGGGCGCTATATTCACGTCACTGCGCGCAAACCACTGCAGAAGGATCAATTATGAGTGATTTCTCCCAGACGATCCCGGAACTGGTCTCCTGGGCCCGTAAAAGCGATTTTTCAATTTCGCTGCCTACGGAGCGTCTGGCTTTCCTGCTGACAATCGCGACATTAAATGGCGAACGGATGGATGGTGAACTGAGCGAAGGCGAACTGATCGACGGCTTCCGTCATGTCAGTAAAGCCTTTGAACAGACCAAAGAAACCGTTCAGGCCAGAGCGAACAACGCCATTAATGACATGGTACGTCAGCGGCTGTTAAACCGTTTTACCAGCGAACAGGCAGACGGACACGCGATCTACCGTCTGACGCCACTCGGTATCGGTATTACCGACTATTATATCCGGCAGCGTGAGTTTTCGACCTTACGATTGTCGATGCAGCTCTCTATCGTCGCCAATGAACTTAAGCGCGCTGCGGATGCGGCCGAAGAAAACGGGGATGAATTCCACTGGCATCGGAATGTATTTGCTCCGCTTAAATATTCTGTCGCGGAGATCTTTGACAGTATTGATCTGACACAGCGGTCGATGGATGAACAGCAGCAGGGGGTAAAAGAAGATATTGCGGCCCTGCTGAATAAAGACTGGCGGGCGGCTATCTCCAGTTGTGAACTCCTGCTGTCTGAAACCTCCGGTATTCTGCGTGAATTACAGGATACGCTGGAGGCTGCGGGCGATAAGTTACAAGCCAATCTGCTGCGGATTCAGGATGCGACACTGAACAGCCCGGATCTGGGGTTTGTGGATAAACTGGTGTTTGATCTGCAAAACAAACTCGACCGTATCACCAGTTGGGGCCAGCAGGCGATCGATCTCTGGATCGGGTATGATCGGCATGTACATAAATTTATCCGTACTGCGATTGATATGGATAAAAATCGCGTCTTTGCCCAGCGGTTAAGACAATCGATACAAGGTTATTTCGATGCGCCATGGGGGCTGAGCTATGCCAGCGCCGATCGTTTATTCGATACCCGTGAAGATGAACTGATCTTACGTAATGATGAAGTCACCGGCGAACTGCCGAATGAACTTGAATTTGAAGAGTTCAATGAGATCAGAGAACAGCTGATGGCCATGATTGAAGAAGCTCTGCGTGTCTATAAGGAACAGGCGATACCGCTGAATCTGGCGACCGTGATGCGCGACTATCTGGCTCAGTATCCACGGGCGCGACATTTTGATTTAGCCAGAATTATTATCGATCAGGCAGTCAGTCTGGGCGTTTCTGAAGCCGACTTAGCAGGGTTACCTGCGCAGTGGCAGTCTATTAATGATTACGGAGCCAAGGTGCAGGCACATGTCATTGACAAATATTGAACAAGTGATGCCGCTTAAGCTGGCACAGGCACTGGCAAACCCGGTTTTTCCTGCGCTGGATAGCCAGTTACGGGCCGGGCGTCATATCGGATTTGAAGAATTAGATAATCATGCCTTCCTGATGGATTTTCAGGCAGAACTGGAAGAGTTTTATGCCCGGTACCACGTGGAGTTAGTCCGTGCCCCGGAAGGATTTTTCTATCTGCGTCCACGTTCTACCACGCTGATTGCCCGCTCAGTGTTATCTGAGCTGGACATGATGGTCGGTAAAATATTGTGCTACCTCTACCTGAGCCCGGAACGGCTGGCGAATGAGGGCATTTTTACCCAGCAGGAACTCTACGATGAGCTGCTGGCACTGGCTGACGAAAGCAAACTGCTGCGCTTTGTTAACCAGCGGTCGACCGGCTCTGATCTGGATCGTACCCGACTGCAGGAGAAAGTCAGGGCTTCCCTGAACCGCCTTCGCCGGCTGGGGATGGTCTGGTTTATGGGGAATGACAACTCTAAGTTCCGCATTATGGAATCGGTATTCCGCTTTGGTGCTGAAGTCCGTAGCGGTGATGAACCGCGTGAAGCCCAGTTGCGGTTAATCCGTGATGGTGAAGCCGTCTCCCTGGAGAAGACGGAAACAGCAGACCCGGCAGGCCGTGGCACGGAGGCAGAAAATGAGCAGTTCAGTGAAGATTCCGCAGAAAGCGGGGAGGATGACGAGGAATGATTGAACGTGGAAAGTTTCGATCGCTGACATTGATTAACTGGAACGGTTTTTTTGCCCGGACCTTTGATCTCGATAATATGGTAACCACGTTATCCGGCGGTAATGGTGCGGGTAAATCCACCACCATGGCAGCATTTGTGACCGCGTTGATTCCGGACCTGACTCTGCTGCATTTCCGTAATACCACCGAAGCGGGGGCCACCAGTGGTTCCCGGGATAAAGGGCTGCACGGAAAACTGCGGGCCGGTGTCTGTTATTCCATCCTCGATGTGATCAACTCACGCGGACAGCGCGTAATTGCCGGTGTGCGTCTGCAGCAGGTGACCGGGCGTGATAAGAAAGTCGATATCCGGCCTTTCAGCCTGCATGATGTCCCGGCAGAATTAAACCCGACAGAGTTGCTGACCGAGGTGGTGAACTCTCGTCAGGCAAAAGTCCTGTCGCTGAATGAAGTGAAAGAGCGTCTGGAGCTTCAGGAAGGGATCACTTTTCGTCAGTACAACTCGGTAACCGATTATCACAGCATGATGTTCGAGCAGGGTATCGTTGCCCGTCGTCTGCGTACCCAGGGTGACCGCAGTAAATTCTATCGTCTGCTTGAAGCCTCGTTATATGGCGGTATTTCCAGCGCCATCACCCGCTCACTGCGTGACTATCTGTTACCTGAAAACGGCGGTGTGCGTAAGGCCTTCCAGGATATGGAAGCCGCATTGCGTGAAAACAGGATGACGCTCGAAGCCATTCGGGTAACCCAGTCTGACCGTAATTTATTTAAGCACCTGATCACCGAAGCGACCGATTATGTTGCCGCCGATTATATGCGTCATGCCAACGAGCGACGTACGCACCTCGATGGCGCGCTGTTATTGCGTAATGAGCTATTTACCGGCCGTCAGGAACTGGCGAGCGGTCAGTACCGTCATGTGGAAATGGCACGCGAGCTGGCTGAACTGTCCGGCTCGGAAAAAGAATCCGAAGCCGAATATCAGGCGGCCAGTGATCACCTGAACCTGGTTCAGACGGCTGTTCGTCAGCAGGAAAAGATCACGCGCTATGAAGGTGAACTGGAAGAACTCAGTTACCGGCTGGAAGAGCAGCAGGAAGTGGTGGCCGAAGCCGAAGAAATCCATGAAGATAACCAGCAGCGTGCAGAAGATGCTGAGCTGGAAGTGGATGAGCTGAAGAGCCAGTTAGCAGATTTTCAGCAGGCTCTGGATGTTCAGCAAACCCGTGCGATTCAGTACCAGCAAGCCATTCAGGCATTACAGCGCGCCCGCGAGCTGTGTGGCATTTCTGATCTTTCCCTGGAAAATGCCGAAGAGTGGCAGCAGCGTTTCAGCGCCAGAGAAGAAGAAGCCACGGAGCTGTTACTGACTCTGGAACAGAAACTGAGTGTTGCTGATGCCGCGCACAGTCAGTTCGAGCAGGCACTGGCCCTGGTTAATCAGATTGCCGGCCCGGTAGGGCGCCATGAAGCCTGGCAAACCGGTCGCGAGATCATCCGCGATGCCGCCAATCAGCGCCACTATGCCGATGAATTATCCTCCCTGCGCTTACGCCTGTCTGAACTGGAGCAACGTTTACGCGAACAACACGACGCGGAGCGTTTACTGGCGGAATTTTGTAAAAGCCAGGGGCGTCAGTACGATGCCGATGCTCTGGACGGATTGCACCGTGAACTGGAAGCGCAGATCGAATCGCTGTCAGAGCGGGTTGCCGACGCCGGAGAACACCGCCTGACCTTGCGTCAGACACTGAGCCAGATCCGCGAAAAAATCACGTCACTGACCAGCAAAGCACCACACTGGCTGGCGGCACAGGAGATCCTGACTCAGCTCAGCGAGCAGACCGGCCAGGCGCTGACCAGCAGTCAGCAGGTGACCGGTTACATGCAGCAGCTGCTGGAGAAAGAGCGTGAAACGACGGTTGAACGTGATGCCATCGCTGCCCGTAAGCGTGAAACGGAACAACAAATTGAGCGGCTGAGCCAGCCAGGCGGTGCTGAGGATGCCCGACTGACACAACTGGCTGAACGTTTCGGCGGGGTACTACTGTCTGAAATTTATGACGACGTTACCCTCGACGATGCGCCGTACTTCTCAGCCCTCTACGGGCCTTCCCGCCATGCGATTGTCGTTCCTGACCTGTCGCTGATTCAGGAACAACTGGCCGGTCTCGAAGAGTGTCCGGAAGATCTGTACCTGATCGAAGGGGACCCGCAGTCGTTTGATGACAGTGTCTTCAGTGCAGATGAACTGGATGGTGCCGTCATTGTTAAAGTGGCCGACCGTCAATGGCGTTATTCCCGTTTCCCGAAAGTCCCGCTTTTCGGCCGTGCTGCGCGCGAAAATCAGCTGGAACTGCTGTACAACGAACGGGATAAACTGGCCGAAACCTACGCGACGTTGTCGTTCGATGTTCAGAAAACCCAGCGCTTACATCAGTCGTTCAGCCGCTTTATCGGCAGCCATCTGGCCATCGCCTTCGAGCAGGATCCTGAACAGCAGATCCGCGAACTCAATGCCCGTCGTCTGGATGTGGAACGCGCACTGAATCAGCATGAAAGTGAGACGGTTCAGCAGCGTCAGCAGTATGAATCTGCCAAAGACGGGGTGGCAAAACTTAACCGGCTGCTTCCGCGGGTCAGCCTGCTGCTGGACGAAACGCTGGCGGATCGTTATGAAGAGATCCGTGAGCAGGTGGAAGAGGCGCAGGAAGCCTCCCGCTTCCTGCATCAGCACGGCGTACGGATTAACAAACTTGAGTCGATGTTGTCGGTGCTGCAAAACGATCCGCAGCAGCACGAGCAACTGCAGGCCGATTATCAGACCGCGCAGCAAAAACAGCGCGAATATCGTCAGCAGTCGTTTGCGCTGACCGAGGTTATTCAGCGCCGCGCTCACTTCAGTTACTCCGATTCCGGCAGCATGGTGGACGGTAACAGTGACCTGAGTAATAAACTGCGTAAGCAACTGGAGCAGGCTGAAGGTGAACGTGCCCATGCCCGCGAACGGCTGCGTGAGCATCAGGCGATGCTAACCCAATATACTCAGGTTCTGGCATCGCTTAAAAGTTCGTACGAAGCGAAACAGGATATGCTGAAAGAACTGCACCTTGAAATGCAGGCTATCGGTGTGGCTGCGGATGTTCGTGCAGAAGAACGGGCTAAATCACGTCGTGATGAACTCTATGAATCACTGAGCCGTAACCGTGCCCGCAGTAACCAGCTGGAGAAGCAGATCTCTTTCTGTGAAGCCGAAATGGATGCACTGCAAAAACGCCTGCGCAAACTGGAGCGGGATTACGTTCAGCAGCGTGAACAGGTCGTGCGTGCGAAAGCCGGATGGTGCACGGTCATGCGGCTGGTGAAGGATAACGGTATCGAACGCCGCCTGCATCGCCGTGAGCTGGCCTATCTGGGCGGGGATGAATTACGTTCTATGTCGGATAAGGCCCTCGGGGCATTACGTCTGGCGGTGGCGGATAATGAGCATCTGCGTGATGTCCTGAGGTTATCCGAAGATCCGAAATACCCGGAACGTAAGATCCGATTCTTTATCGCCGTTTACCAGCATCTGCGTGAGCGTATCCGTCAGGATATCATCCGTACCGATGACCCGGTAGAAGCCATCGAGCAGATGGAGATTGAACTGAACCGTCTGACAGAAGAGCTGACCGCCCGCGAGAAACATCTGGCGATCAGTTCACGGAGTGCGGCAAATATTCTGCGCAAAACCATCCAGCGTGAACAGAACCGCATCCGTCAGCTCAACCAGGGGCTTCAGGGCGTCAGTTTCGGCCAGGTGAACAGTGTGCGCCTGAACGTAAATGTGCGGGAAGCTCACTCCGTATTACTGGAAACGCTGGCCAATGATCATGAGCAGCATCAGGATCTGTTTAACAGCCAGCGCCTGACCTTCTCAGAAGCGCTGGCCAAACTGTATCAGCGTCTGAACCCGCAGATTGATATGGGACAACGGACACCACAGGTCATCGGTGAAGAGCTGCTGGATTACCGTAACTACCTGGAAATGGAAGTTGAGGTCAACCGTGGGTCAGATGGCTGGTTACGTGCAGAAAGCGGGGCGCTGTCGACCGGGGAAGCGATCGGTACCGGGATGTCCATCCTGGTCATGGTCGTGCAGAGCTGGGAAGAAGAGTCCCGTCGTCTGCGTGGCAAGGATATTTCCCCTTGTCGTCTGCTGTTCCTGGATGAAGCGGCCCGACTGGATGGTCGTTCAATAGCGACTCTGTTTGAACTGTGCGAACGTCTGGATATGCAGCTGGTGATCGCTGCGCCGGAAAATATCAGTCCGGAGAAGGGAACCACCTATAAACTGGTCCGTAAAGTGGTGAATAACACCGAACACGTTCATGTCGTCGGCTTGCGGGGATTTGTTCCCGAGCCTTCCGTGAGCGCAACATCCGGCGGCCCGGCACCTCAACATTGAGTGTCGCAATTCCGGTAAATAAATGACATAAAACGGTATTTGTTTTTCAGCAAATACCGTTTTATTGTTTTAGTGGCGCTTATTCGTGTAAAGAAGAAAAATCCGGGCTAATGTAGTCATTACGGTAAGACATAAGGGGGCAGGGATGTTGAATAATGGTCTTAAATTACGGCCTGTAACGATATTGTGTAGTTTTTCACTGATGCTGGCACCGGTAACCTCGTTATTTGCTGCTCAGACACTTACCGGTCATCCGGTGCATACTTCCGGTGAGCATTCTGTACCGGTAAGACACAATTTTAATGCGGTCATCGCGGCGTTACCTGCCGGAGTTCATCTTTATTATTCATCCACGTTAGCCTCACTTTATCAGTCCCGGCATATGCAACCGATGTGGCAGGATCCGGTGGCGGTCGAAAAATTTCAGCAACAGCTGGCTGAAGTCGCGTTGTCCGGTGTTCAGCCACAGTTCGGTCAGTGGGTCAGCTGGCTTTCACGCAGTGATATCTCCGGTATGGAGCGTGATGTCCTGCTATCGGATGCCATGCTGGGATATCTGCAGTTTACTGCCGGCGCCCCGATAAAAGGGGAAAGCTGGTTATACGGGGACACGCCTTACAGTCTGGCATTACCCCCGACCGGCGATATTGCCCGCTGGCAGTCATCGATAACCTCCCGTAATGAGCGGGTGTTTATGGATTCTCTGATGCCTCGTCACCCTCAGTACCTGCCGATGCAGGCCGCGCTGAAAAAACTCTTATCAGAGGATCAGCGATGGCCTTATCTGACCAACCGCATCTCTATCAGACCGGGGGAAAGCAGCCCGGAGATCCCGACACTGCGCACGATTTTAATCCGCAGTGGTATGCTCAGTGCAAATGCTCCGGTATCTGTACCGCAGACACCGGTGTCTGACACCTCTGCTCAGCAGCAATCCGCCGCGCCGGCGACAGCGTCAGGCAGCCAGAGCGCCTTACTGCCGGGGAAACCCCTCGCCGGCACGACTTCTTCGCAGGTCAGTGCCCCGGCAGGCAACGGGACCACGTCCCCGGCACTGACTCCGGCGGTGAACCCTGAAGATATTTACGGTCCTGAACTGGTGGAAGCGGTGAAACGTTTTCAGCAATGGCAGGGCCTGGCCCCGGATGGCGTTATCGGACCGATGACCCGCGAGTGGTTAAACGTGACGCCACGGATGCGTGCCGGCCTGCTGGCACTCAACATGCAACGTCTTCGATTGCTGCCGGACGATATGCATAACGGCATTATGGTCAACATCCCTAACTTTTCGATGAGCTATTACGAGCAGGGGAAAACGATCCTCAGCTCACGGGTTATCGTCGGACGGCCGGACAGGAAAACACCATTGATGCGTAGCGCGCTGAATGATGTGGTGCTCAATCCGCCCTGGAATGTCCCCACCAGTCTGGTCCGTGGCGATATTGTCCCGAAAGCCAAGAGTGATCCGGATTACCTGATGAAGCATGGCTTCACCCTGTTATCAGGGTGGAATGCTGATGCTCAGGTGATCAGTCCGGAGAGCATTAACTGGGCGGCGGTAAATCCCGCGACATTCCCTTACCGTGTGCGTCAGGCCCCCGGGCCACAGAATGCGCTGGGACGTTATAAATTTAATATGCCAAGTTCTGATGCCATCTACTTACATGATACGCCGAACCATATGCTGTTTCAGCGTGATGTCAGGGCGCTAAGTTCAGGTTGTGTGCGTATTAATAAGGCTGCTGAACTCGCAGGGATCCTGCTGAAAAATGTAGGCTGGGATAGCAGCCGGATATCCGGCGCTCTTCAGGAAGGGAGTACCCGCTATCTGGCTATCCGTTATCGAATTCCGGTTAACCTCTATTATCTGACCGCCTGGGTAGGCGAAGATGGTCAACCGCAATTCCGTACCGATATCTACAATTACGATAATCTGGTTCGCCGGGGGCAGAGCAGTTTTGCCCCTGCAGAAAAATTTATTCTGTAACCGCCCACCACATAGAGGCGTCATCCTGCCAGCCGGCCCGGATGACGCCCTCTGGCTGCCTTATTGTCGGGCCGGGGATGATATTCCCCGGGTCTGTATTGACGTGACTGAGACATCTGGTTAATGTGCCATTGTCTGTTTTTTGTTCCGCTGTCACTCAGGTTATAGATCACCATGGATAAATTTGATTCCCAACGCAGAAAAATCATCTTGTCAGGTTGCGCCGCCGCAGGGCTGGCATTACTCCCTGGCCTGGCTGAAGCCTCGTTATCTGCCGCCCGCCCCCGTATACTCACGCTCAGTAATATGCATACCGGTGAAACGATGAAAACCGAGTTTTTTAACGGTCAAACATATAATCAAAGTGAACTGGCACGCCTGAATCATTTTTTCCGTGATTACCGGGCGAATAAGGTAAAGAACATCGACCCGCATTTGTTCGAGCAACTCTACCGGCTACAGGTTATGCTGGGTACCCGCAAACCGGTTCAGCTGATTTCCGGCTATCGTTCACTGGCGACTAATAATAAATTACGTTCGACCGGTAGCGGAGTGGCAAAACACAGTTACCATACGCTGGGCCAGGCGATGGACTTTCATATTGAAGGTGTTCAGCTGGCGATGGTGCGCTCTGCGGCATTGAAAATGGGTGCCGGCGGGGTAGGCTACTATCCAAAAAGTAATTTTGTTCATATCGACACCGGGCCGGTCAGACACTGGCAATAACCGGTGTTTCAGAAAAGAGGTTCAGGCATTGAGTCAGTTGAATTACACCCTCATTCCGGTTACGGCATTTTCTCAGAATTGTTCCGTCGTCTGGTGTGAGGCACAGGGAAATACGGCGATTATCGATCCCGGCGGGGATGCCGGGGTGATAAAAAAGGTACTCAGCGACCTGCAACGAACGCCGGAAAAGATTCTGCTTACCCACGGCCATCTTGATCATGTCGGGGCCGCCGCCGAACTGGCCGCATTTTACAACATACCGGTTATCGGCCCGCAGTTGCGGGATAAATTCCTGCTGGATGCCCTGCCACAGCAGAGCCAGATGTTTGGTTTTCCCTATTGTGCCCCTTTACAGCCCGATCAATGGCTGGAGGAAGGAGAGACGCTCTCGTTAGGTAAGGTATCCTTTGAAATATTACATTGTCCCGGACACACGCCCGGACATATCGTCTTGCTGGATCGGCAAAATAAACTGTTATTTTCCGGGGATGTGATTTTTAAAGGCGGGGTGGGCCGCAGTGATTTCCCGCAGGGAGATCATCAGCAGTTAATGACCTCGATAAGGGAAAAACTGTTACCGTTAGGGGATGATATAACGTTTATCCCCGGCCATGGCCCGTTATCCACGCTGGGGAGCGAACGGACCACAAATCCGTTTCTGCAGTAAATGACCGCATCAGCACTGATGCAGAGAACATCCGCCAAAAAAGCCATCCGTCAGGATGGCTTTTTTCATACAGTGGCGATCGATCACAACACGGCGATAATCGACTCACAGAGAGCGGACATATTATCAGGCGTCATTCCGGCAATATTGATACGTCCGGAGTCCACGGCGTAGATAGCATAGTCGTTACGCAGGCGATGAACCTGTTCAGTGGTCAGTCCGCTGTAAGAGAACATGCCGTTCTGCTGATGAATAAACCCAAAGTCTTTACTGGCGCCTTTTTCTGTCAGAGTATTCACAAACAACTGACGCATACGCTGAATACGCTGACGCATGTCTGATAATTCCTGTTCCCACAGGGTCCGCAGCGTCTCGTTACCGAGGATCGTTGCGACTACGGCTGCACCGTGTGACGGCGGGTTAGAATAGTTCGCACGAATGGCAAATTTGACCTGGCTGAATGCGGCCGCAGCGATCTCTGCATTTTCTGCCACCAGCGTGAAGGCGCCTACACGTTCGTTATACAGACCGAAGTTTTTGGAATAGGAACTGCACACCATTAGCTCTTTGTGCTGTTCAGCAAAGATACGCAGCCCCTCAGCATCCTCTTCCAGTCCGCGTCCGAACCCCTGATAAGCAAAATCGAATAAAGGTAACCAGCCACGCGACACTGACAGGTCAGCCAGTTGCTGCCATTGTTCCGGTGTCGGGTCGATCCCTGTCGGGTTGTGACAGCATCCGTGGAACAGTACCACATCACCCGGCGCTGCGTGTTCCAGCGATTTCAGCATCCCCCCGAAGTCCAGCTGGTGGGCTGTGGCATCGTAGTAATCATAATGACAGACCTGCAGGCCGCTGGCGGTGAAAATACTTTTATGGTTTGGCCAGCTCGGGTTACTCACCCAGATACGTTTCACGTCTGTCTGTTGGGTCAGGAAGTCAGCCGCAACGCGCAGTGCACCGGTACCTCCCGGCGTCTGCGCCGTACAGGCCCGCTTTTCGGTGATGATCGGATTCTCTTTGCTGAACAACAACTCCTGAGTCAGCCGGGCGAATTCAGGATAGCCATCAATACTGAGATAGCTTTTTGTCGTTTCATTTTCCAGCAGGATTTGCTCAGCTTTTTTCACACTGGTCAGAATAGTGGTTTTGCTGGTCTCATCTTTATAAACACCGATACCCAGATTAATTTTTTCAGGTCGGTTATCAGCCCGAAAAAGATCGGCCAGTCCCAGAATAGGGTCGGCTGGTGCAGCAGAAATTGATTCAAACATGAGTGAGATCCGATTGATATATATAAACGTTTGCGTCTGAACCCAAGGTTATCCCGAGAGACAGCAATTGCCAACAGTTGTTTGGTAATTTTATCCGCGGGAGATCAAAGTTTTAAAATGAACCGGTCTCAGGAATGGCGTGAAAGTCTTCAGGCGGGTACAGCGGGGCAGAATCCTATAAAAAAAAACGGGGTCAGAAGACCCCGTTTCAGCACTAAACTTTGTCGGATTAGAACTGGTAAATCAGACCTACAGCAGCGATGTTGTCGGTCGCCAGGCCCAGTTTGTTGTTGTCATCCAGCTGGTTGATTTTGTAATCAACATAGGTAGACATGTTTTTGTTGAAGTAGTAAGTCGCGCCCACTTCGATGTATTTAACCAGGTCAGCATCGCCAACGTTCTCGATGTCTTTACCTTTAGTCTGAACGTATGCCAGAGAAGGACGCAGACCGAAATCGAACTGATACTGAGCAACCAGCTCGATATCCTGAGTTTTGTTAGCAAAACCGGATACTGCAGTACCGTTAACGGTACCGGAGATAGGGGTTGCGTTCAGGCCTTCAGCGTAAGTTGCTGCCAGGTAAATGTTGTTTGCATCATACTTCAGGCCGGTTGCCCATACCTGAGCGCGGTCGCCTTTGCCCAGAGCGGCTGCATTCTGCTGACCGGTACGGTCCTGAGAAGAGAATGCACCTGTGACTGCGACACCGATTGGAGAAGTGTAGCTGGTAGAGATACCGTAGCCGTCACCGTTAGCACGCTGGATGTCTGAACGGTCGTTTTTGCCCTGGTACTGAGCTGCGAAGTCCCAGCCATCAACCAGACCAAAGAAGTTGGTGTTACGGTAGGTAGCAACGCCGGTAGCACGGCCAGTCATGGTGTCGGTGTAACCGAAGTCACCACCGAATTCTGGCAGCATATCGGTCCAGCCCAGAACGTCATAAGCAACCGCGTAGTTACGACCGTAGTCGAATGAACCGTACTGACCTGCTTTCAGACCAGCGAAGCCCAGACGGGTCTTAGTGCCGGTAGAAGCGTCAGAACCTTCTGAATTGTTTGCTGGCAGGTTATATTCCCACTGGCCATAACCGGTCAGCCAGTTGTTGATCTGAGTTTCACCTTTGAAACCCAGACGTGCGTAAGACTGGTCACCATCGTTAGAGGTATCTTTTGAAAAGTAGTGCAGTCCGTCGACTTTACCGTACAGATCCAGCGTATTGCCGTCTTTATTATAGATTTCTGCGGCATTAGCTGCGCCTGCAACTAACAGAGCCGGGATCATAACTGCTAAAATGTTGCGCTTCATCATTTATTACCCTCGTTGGAGTTTATTAGAGACTACTGCCACTACTGTCAACAATTCTTTACAAGAACTATTAATGAAGTTTGGTGTCTTTATGTGTCTGAGGCATCTTTCCATTCATACGGTGCTATTTCTAGCGCGAATATGCTACAAAACCAGAGTTCTGGTTTCAAATAGAAAATATGTATTACAAAATGTAAATTTTGCGGAACTTTGTGAGATGAATCAATATTTCAGAAAGTAATAAAGCCGGCAGAAGCCGGCTTTATTATCTATATGAAATTGTTATTGATTAATTGACAATTAGAAATTTGCGTTACGTGGTGTCCGCGGGAAGGGAATAACATCTCTTACATTCTGTACACCGGTGACATAGGCGATCAAACGCTCAAAGCCCAGGCCAAATCCTGAATGCGGAACGGTGCCGTAGCGACGCAGGTCACGATACCACCAGTAGTCTTCTTTATTCAGGCCCATCTCTGCCAGACGTTCATCGAAGACATCAAGACGCTCTTCACGTTGTGAACCCCCGATGATTTCGCCGATACCCGGAGCCAGCACGTCCATGGCCGCGACAGTTTTACCGTCGTCGTTCAATCGCATATAGAAGGCTTTGATGTCTTTCGGGTAGTTTTTCACCACAACCGGCGCGCAGAAATGTTTTTCTGCCAGGAAGCGTTCATGTTCTGAGGAGAGATCGATTCCCCAGGAGACCGGGTTTTCGAACGTCTGACCGCTCTTCAGCAGAATATCGATAGCATCGGTATAATCGATCTGTGCGAAATCCGCTGAAACGAATTTCTCCAGTCGCTCGATGGCTTCTTTATCGACACGTTCGGCAAAGAAAGCCATATCGTCAGCCCGTTCAGCCAGTACGGCTTTAAATGCATATTTCAGCATCGCTTCGGCCAGACCTGCGGCATCATCCAGAGAAGCGAAGGCAATTTCCGGTTCGATCATCCAGAATTCAGCAAGGTGACGACTGGTGTTCGAGTTTTCTGCGCGGAATGTCGGACCAAAAGTATAAATTTTTGATAACGCACAGGCATAGGTTTCGCCGTTCAGCTGACCGGAGACGGTCAGGAAAGACTCTTTACCAAAAAAGTCTTCACTGAAATCCACCTGACCTTTATCGGTGCGGGGCAGGTTCTCAAGGTCCAGTGTGGATACGCGGAACATTTCGCCGGCGCCTTCAGTATCCGACGCGGTGATCAGCGGCGTAGATACCCAGAAGTATCCCTGCTCGTGGAAAAAGCGGTGGATGGCCTGCGCCAGCGTATGACGCACGCGTGCGACCGCGCCGATCAGGTTAGTACGCGGGCGAAGGTGGGCGACCTCACGAAGGTATTCGATGCTGTGGCGTTTTGCCGCCATCGGATAGCTATCCGGATCTTCGACCCAGCCGGTAACTTCAAGGGCTGTGGCAACAATTTCAAAGGCCTGTCCCTGTCCCGGAGATTCCACGACTTTTCCGGTGACAATGACAGAACAGCCGGTGGTCAGATGTAAGACGTCGTCCTGATAATTATTAAGCGAATTATTAACAACAGCCTGAACAGGATTAAAGCAGGAACCGTCATAAATGGCGATAAAAGAAAGACCGGCTTTGGAATCTCTACGGGTACGGACCCAGCCGCGTACTGTGACTTCACTGTCAACAGCAACCCGGCCTTGCAGTACGTCCACTACAGGCACTACGCTCATAATTATCTCTCTATTCAATAATGTTTATAAATGCCCCTGGCGGGGAAAACGGATATGTTACTTGTGAGTTCACAGGAAACAAGAAAAATTACGCACTGTCGGCGATTTCATAGTGAAGGGGAAGGAGAGTCCGTTCTCCTGAGGCCAGCATTAACTGGCCTGTCTGACCGGAGGCAACTCGAACGCTTTCTGAAGTGCCCGGACAAATGACGGGTCATGACAAATTGTTTTGCCCGGGCTGTCGGACAATTTAGCGACCGGTTTACCGTTGCAGCTGACCAGCTTAATCACGATATTGAGCGGCGTGACACCCCGGATATCACAGGTCAGGCGGGTCCCGATACCGAAAACGACTCTGACCTGAGGATCGAAATGCCGGTAGAGCGCCAGCGCTTTATCCAGCGTTAAGTTATCAGAGAACACCAGTGTTTTGGTTTGCGGGTCGATGCCGAGTTTCCGGTAATGGGCGATCACTTTTTCACCCCATTCTACCGGTTCACCGGAATCGTGACGCAGGCCCTGATAGCGGCTGGCAAAATTGAGGTCGAAATCGCGCAGGAAAGCATCCGTAGTAATACAATCCGTCAATGCAATCCCCAGCTGGTCGGGATATTCGTCCAGCCAGGCTTGTAAAGCGACCCGCTGACTGGAGGCCAGCTCCGGGCTGATTTGCTGATGGGCCTGAAACCATTCATGTGCCTGGGTGCCCACCGGGGAAATGTTCAGTCGTCTGGCGAGATCATAGTTACTGGTCCCCGAAAGCCAGGGAACTTCCTGCTGCAGTGTTTCGACAATCGCGTGCTGAACCTGTCGCGAATAGCGCCGGCGTGTGCCGAAATCCATCAGCCTGAAACGTGAGATATCCATATCCGCTGAGGCCTGACGGAATGCGCTCAGTTTTTCGTGCAGAGTGCTCAGGGCCTGGTCCACACCGATACAGGGAGTCTTATCCCGGTGGACCAGCTCGCTTATCAGCGCGAGTAGCGGGATTTCCCACAGGATAACCTCTGCCCAGGGACCGCGTAATGTAATGCTGAGCTTACCCTGCTGATCACGCACATCCACCTGCTCAGGTTTAAAACGGAACGCTTTCAGCCATTGCAAATAGTCCGCAGTAAAGAACGGTAAACCGGACAGATAGAGGTACTCCGTGTCAGTGAGTGCGAGTGATTGCATCTGATCAATCTGCTGACGGAGCTCACCGGCATAATGGCCCGGCACGTCGTCCCCACGACAACGAAACCCGGCAGTGACCGACAGATCACGGTAGCGATGGTAAACCGCTTGCTGCATGTGCAGTTTATACGCATCAGTATCCAGCAGTGATGTGATTATCGGGGAAGCATATCGTTTCATGGTGCGTATCTGCATCCTAAGTCTGCGGCGCCAGGCCTGGTCAGAGAGTGTTAAGAATATTAAACAACAATTCCAGTATAACGCTATCTGATGAAAAGTGAATCAGATCACAGCATATCTGCCGCTGCCGGTCGTTACTCAACGGTGCTTATTGTTAAATAAATGGAGAGAATTTACCGACAGGCGCTTTGCATCTGGAAACAGCCCGCTAAGAAGCATAAACTCATGACGAGTGTATTTTTTTTATGACCGGGAAAAATTTATGACAGATCAACCGCAAATTAAATATCGCCACGATTACAGCGCGCCGGATTTCACTATCACCGATATTGATCTCTCATTTATTCTCGATGAGCAACAGACCCGTGTTACGGCGGTCAGCCAGGTGAAACGTCTGAATGAGCAGGCGACAGACCTGGTCCTGCAGGGGGAATCCCTGACGCTGGAAAGCCTGGAGATTGACGGGCAAGCGTGGCAGGAGTACAGCATTGAAGAAGGCTTGCTGACGGTACGGGGCGTCCCGGCTGAATTTACCCTGAAGATAGTCAACACTATCCACCCGGATCAAAATACCGCGCTGGAAGGACTGTATAAATCCGGTGAGGCGTTGTGTACTCAATGTGAAGCCGAAGGTTTCCACCATATTACCTGGTATACTGACCGCCCGGATGTACTGGCGCGTTTCACGACCACTATTGAAGCCGATAAAAAGAAATATCCGTATTTACTGTCGAACGGTAACCGCATTGCTTCAGGTGACTGCGGAGAGGGGCGTCATTGGGTAAAATGGCAGGACCCGTTCCCTAAACCGTGCTACTTGTTTGCGCTGGTGGCCGGCGAATTTGATGTCTTACGCGATACCTTTACCACGCGTTCAGGCCGTGATGTCGCTTTAGAAATCTTTGTCGATCAGGGTAACCTCGACAGGGCTGACTGGGCGATGACCTCGCTGAAGCAGAGTATGAAGTGGGACGAAGAGCGATTTGACCTCGAATACGATCTGGATATTTTCATGATTGTTGCCGTCGACTTCTTCAATATGGGGGCGATGGAGAATAAAGGTCTGAACGTCTTTAACTCCAAATATGTGCTGGCGAAAGCCGAAACGGCGACCGATAAAGATTACCTCGGTATTGAAGCCGTTATCGGTCACGAATATTTCCATAACTGGACCGGTAACCGTGTGACCTGCCGTGACTGGTTCCAGCTGAGTCTGAAAGAAGGGCTTACCGTCTTCCGTGATCAGGAGTTCAGCTCTGATCTGGGGTCGCGTCCGGTAAACCGGATCGAAAATGTCAGGGTGATGCGTGGCGCTCAGTTCGCGGAAGATGCCAGCCCGATGGCCCATCCGATCCGTCCGGATCAGGTGATGGAAATGAATAATTTCTACACCCTGACCGTCTACGAAAAGGGATCGGAAGTGATCCGCATGATGCATACGTTACTGGGCGAAGAAAAATTCCAGAAAGGTATCAAACTTTATTTCCAGCGTCATGACGGCAGCGCCGCTACCTGTGATGACTTCGTGCAGGCGATGGAAGATGCGTCCGGCGTCAGTCTGACACAATTCCGCCGCTGGTACAGTCAGTCCGGTACACCGGTGCTGACCGTCAGTGATGAATATGACCCGCACCATGAAGTCTATAAACTGCATGTAAAGCAACACACACCGGCAACGGCCGATCAGAAAGAAAAGCTGCCATTACATATTCCGCTGGATATCGAACTTTATGACGGTGAAGGCAACATCATTCCACTGCAGTACCAGGGTAAGCCAGTGTCATCCGTGCTGGATGTGACCGAAGCTGAGCAGACGTTTGTGTTTGATAATGTCTACTTCCAGCCGGTCCCGTCGTTGCTGCGGGAGTTCTCGGCACCGGTAAAACTGGATTATCAGTGGAGTGACGCGCAACTGACCTTCCTGATGCGCCATGCACGCAATGACTTTTCCCGCTGGGATGCGGCACAGAGCCTGCTGGCCACCTATGTGAAACTGAACGTGCTACGTTTCCGTCAGAAGCAGCCACTGTCGCTGCCACAACACGTTGCAGAAGCTTTCCGTTCCGTACTGGCCGATAAAGGGCGTGACCCGGCATTGACGGCGCTTATCCTGAGCCTGCCTTCTGAAAATGAGATGGCGGAATGGTTTGAACTCATTGACCCGATAGCTATCGCCGCCGTCAGAACAGCCATTATCAGAACGCTGGCGAAAGAACTGCAGTCAGAGTTGCGTGAAGGTTACCGTGAAAACCAGTGCGGTGAATATAAAGTGGTTCAGGAAGATATTGGTAAGCGGGCACTTAAAAACGTCTGTCTGAGCTATCTGGCCTTCGGTCAGCCGGAAGAAGCAGATACCCTGGTACGCCAGCAGTATCAGCAGGCCAACAATATGACAGATGCACTGGCAGCGCTGAATGCGGCAGTGAGTGCACAACTGCCATGTGCCGATGAACTGCTGGGACAATGGGACGAGCGCTGGCATCAGGATGGTCTGGTGATGGATAAATGGTTTGTTCTGCAGGCCACCAGTCCGGCTGCGGATGTATTGGCGCGCGTGGAAGGTCTGCTGAACCATCGCTCATTTACCATGACCAACCCGAACCGTGTGCGTTCGCTGATTGGTGCTTTTGCCTCGGCTAACCCTGCAGCTTTTCATGCCACCGACGGTAGCGGATACCGCTTCCTCACCCGGATGCTGAAAGATCTGAATAAACGTAACCCGCAAATTGCGGCAAGGCTTATCGAACCTCTGATCCGTCTGAAACGTTATGACAGTCAGCGCCAGCAACTGATGAGAGAGGCACTTGAGGAACTCAAAGGCCTCGATAATCTCTCCCGTGATTTATATGAAAAAATCACCAAAGCCCTGGCGGCATAGTCAGTGATGAAATAACGCTGAAACCACCTGTTACCGGGTGGTTTTTTTTCATTCAGTCAATGTTCTGCTTTTTGATATTACGGCGGGCGATTCAGGGAAATTTACTTTTTCCCGAAAGCTCATTACCATTCCGGCGCAAAATAAGCACGGGCGATAGCCCGGCGCGCGACCACAGCATCCAGGAGAGTGCATGTTATATCCAATCATCCGTCCTGCCCTGTTTCAGCTCGATCCCGAACGGGCCCATGAACTGACGATTAACCAGTTGAAACTGATTCGTGGCACACCCTTTGAACGCCTCGTGCATCAACGTGTACCGTCGCGTCCGGTAAGTTGTATGGGATTACAATTCGATAATCCGCTGGGCCTGGCCGCCGGATTAGATAAAAATGGTGAATGTATCGATGCCTTTGGCATGATGGGCTTCGGTTTTGTTGAAGTCGGAACCGTCACTCCGCGTCCGCAAGCCGGCAATGATAAACCCCGCCTTTTCCGTTTAGTTGAGGCCGAAGGGATTATTAACCGGATGGGATTTAATAATCTCGGTGTGGATCATCTGGTTGAGAACGTCAAAAAAGCGCAGTTTAAAGGGATCATCGGTATCAATATTGGTAAAAATAAAGATACCCCGGTCGAACAGGGCAAAGACGATTATCTGATCTGCATGGAAAAAACCTATGCGCATGCCGGGTATATCACGGTGAATATTTCATCCCCGAATACTCCGGGTTTACGTACGCTGCAGTACGGTGAAGCACTGGATGATTTGTTATCGGCAATTAAAAATAAACAGCAGGAACTTCAGAAGCGGCATCTTAAATACGTCCCGGTGGCGGTAAAGATCGCGCCGGATCTTTCGGAAGAAGAATTGATCCAGGTCGCGGATAGCCTGGTCAGACATAATATTGATGGCGTGATTGCAACGAATACCACGCTGGATCGATCACTGGTGGAAGGGCTGAAACATGCCGGAGAGAGTGGCGGATTGAGCGGTCGTCCGGTACAGCTTAAAAGCACACAAATTATTCATCGTCTGAACCAGGAATTAGCGGGACGACTGCCAATTATTGGTGTCGGCGGCATTGATTCATTAATGGCGGCGAAAGAAAAATTAGCGGCGGGTGCATCGCTCATCCAAATCTATTCCGGGTTTATTTATAAAGGACCGGGTCTGATTAAAGATATTGTGAAGAACATTTAACCACAAAAAGCAGATTATTTAGCCAGAGGGGTTTATTTACGTCTCTGGCTCGTTTATATTTTGTTCAGATCAGGGATGGCTGGCCTGCCTGGCTGTTTATTATTGAGTCCTGAAAGAAGGATATTCAGGCAACGGTATATTTGCCGTAAATTTAAGAGGCACCATAAATGACATTGAAACCTGACGATCGCTGGCACTGGTATTATGATGAGAAGCAGGACAGATTAATGCTGGATCTAACCGAGGGATTGCATTTCCGTTCGCGTTTTTCCAAAAAAATGCTGACGCCCGATGCTTTCGAATCGCAGAAATTTTGTGTTGATGATGCTGCCGGTTTTTTTAATTTTGAAGAACGTTGCCGCGATGCGGATTTCAGTCATCAGCAACGGGCAGAATTGGTCCTGAATGCGCTGGTGGCCGGACGCTTCCTTAAACCCCTGATGCCCAAAAGCTGGCACTTTACCGCCTGTCATGCGGGCTGTGCGCCGGAAGCCGGGCAACTGGTTGAGGCACTGTTATCTGACACGCAGGAGCCGGTGCGTTTTCTGGTTGTCGAAGCCGGAACCAGCGCGACTCTTTGTGTTCTTGCTCAGACGTCATTACTGCTGGCCGGTAAAACGCTGTTACTGGGTGAGGCGATTAAAATCATGAACGACAGGTTACGTCCTTATGAACCTGTCGCGGAACTCTGCTTCGACCAGGTGGTTTAACGCGGGTTTTCCCCGAGAACGATTGAACTCTGCGGAATACAACTGCAACTCAGCAGGGTGTTACCGTCGACTGCCCCGGCATTCAGCGGAGTAACGTCTCCGCTTTCTAATGTCAGCCTGCAGCAGCCACATGACCCCATCCGGCAGGAATACGGGATCCGTAAACCGGCATTTTCAAGCTGTTCCAGCAAAATCTGCTGATTGTTGCCGCGGAAGGTTTTACCCTGACAGGTAATATCGATCGTGGTCGCGGCGGCGGGTGTCGTGGCAGTGGTGTTCTCCGGAGTATGTTCAGCATAGAGACGGGCCGGTTTACGGGCCAGGATGACAACGCTATCGCCGCAACGGATCACTCCACTGTTACGTGCCATCAGATTCAGACCGAAATCGATATCACCGCTATCATCGGCCGCCTGTCTGAACGTCTTCAGGGTCCTCATCGGCTCTCCTGACGGATGAGCCACTCCCCGTTCAGTACTGACCGTGGTCAGCACACAGCGACTGCAGGGTTTGGCAACATCAAATGTCACCTCACCGACACGGATCACTGCCCATTGATCTTCATCCCAGGCCGGTGCGCCGCTGACGACCAGATTCGGGCGGAATTGCTCGATACGGACCCCGGCAGGACAGCGATTTTGTAAATCATAGAATGAAGCGTCGTTGATCAGCAGAAAAGGGTACCCATCGGCGAACCCCAGCGGCACTTCCGGAGCACGTTTAACGCGACGGGCCGGGTTTTCACCTATCCAGCGTAACTGAACCGGATGGGGGAAAAACGTACTCAGCCAGCGGTTGATGCTTTCCGGGGCAATATAAGCATCAAAATGTGATCCCCAGACCTCGGTCGTTTCCCCGCCGTCACTGAATTCATCGAACCGGACCAAAGCCTGACTGCCGTCATTTGCCTGCAAAAAGAGACCTTCAGCCATGATCAGCGGCGTAAAGAGGACCATCTCAGGAAAACGGCGTGCGGTAATGAAGGTGCCTTCGGTATCCGTGATCATAAACAATCGATCCCAGGCAAGCCCGGCGGGACGGACCAGCGACTGGGAAACCGCAGTGCCACGCATGGATTTAACCGGATGAATAAATAACCGCGATAAACTAATCATAGGGGAACCCGTGAGGTAACTTTTCAAAAAGAAGCTAACTTTATGACATAGCGCTGTGATTCGCTATAATGCGCAACTATTTTCAATTAAGCAGACCTAAAAATTATGAATTCTCTTTTTGCCAGTACAGGCCGTGGGCTGGAAGAACTATTAAAAACTGAGCTGGAATCGCTGGGTGCTCAGGATATCCAGCTGGTGCCGGGAGGTGTTCACTATCAGGGCGATGATAAAACGCTTTACCAGAGCCTGATGTGGAGCCGCCTTGCATCGCGCATCCTGCTGCCATTAGGAGAGTTTGGCTTGTGGAGCGATCTCGATTTATACGTCGGTGCCCAGTCGATTCCCTGGACTGAACTGTTTGACAGCCATCAGGGATTTGTCGTGCATTTTAACGGGACCAATGAGGTGATCCGTAACAGCCAGTTCGGTGCACTGCGGATCAAGGACGCCATTGTCGATAGCTTCACCCGTAAAAATCTGCCGCGCCCGGACGTTAACCGTGACAATCCCGATATCCGCATCCATGCCTGGCTGAATAAAGATAAAGTCAGTATCTCTCTGGATTTGAGCGGAGATGCATTGCATCAGCGTAATTACCGTCAGCAGACGGGTCAGGCGCCGATGAAGGAAAACCTGGCGGCGGCGGTGGTAATGCGTTCCGGCTGGCAGCCAGGCACACCGATGATCGACCCGATGTGTGGTTCAGGTACCCTGTTGATTGAAGCGGCGATGATCGCGGCGGATCGTGCTCCGGGCCTGAACCGTGAACACTGGGGCTTCCTGGCCTGGAAAGGACATAACGACGCGCTGTGGCAGGAAGTGGTGAGTGAAGCGCGCGCGCGCGCCGGCCGGGCGATGCAGGGGAAAAAAGTTCGTTTTTATGGCTTTGATAACGACCCGTCTTTGATCCAGCGGGCGCAGGCGAATGCCCGTAAAGCGGGGATGAATGCGTTTATTACGTTTAAGCAGCAGGATGTTTTACAGCTGAAAAACACCTTACCTGAAGAAGAAAAGGGAACGCTGCTCAGTAACCCACCGTACGGGGAACGTCTGGAAAGCGAACCGGCACTGATAGCCCTGCACAGTCAGCTGGGACGTATTGTGAAGAATGAGTTCGGCGGCTGGAAATTATCCCTCTTCAGTGGGTCGCCGGAGTTACTGAGCTGCCTGCAACTGCGGGCGGAACGTCAGTTTAAAGCGAAAAACGGCCCGCTCGACTGTATACAGAAAAACTACCAGCTGATGAGCGGTGCGTCTGCACGTCAGGGCGAAATAGCGGAAGACTATGCGAATCGCCTGCGTAAGAACGTGAAAAAGCTGGATAAATGGGCCAGACAGGAAGGCATTGATTGCTACCGCATTTATGATGCCGATCTGCCGGAATATAATATTGCGGTCGACCGCTATGCGGATCGGGTCGTGATTCAGGAATATGCACCGCCGAAAACCGTCGATGCACAAAAAGCCAGACAACGCTTATTCGATGTGATCAGCGCGACATTGAATGTGCTGGAGATCCCGGCAAACCGTCTGGTACTGAAAACCCGTGAACGTCAGCGCGGGAAAAGCCAGTATCAGAAACTCTCTGATAAAGGCGAGTTTTTTGAAGTCAAAGAATATAATGCCCGTTTCCTGGTCAACCTGACGGATTACCTGGATACCGGACTGTTTATTGACCACCGGATTGCGCGTCATATGTTAGGTGAAATGAGTCAGGGGAAAGACTTCCTTAACCTGTTTGCCTATACCGGCAGTGCCAGTGTCCATGCGGGGCTGGGCGGTGCACGGTCAACCACCACGGTGGATATGTCACGGACCTATCTGGAGTGGGCTGAGCGCAATCTGCAACTGAACGGTTTATCCGGACGGGCACATCGGCTTATACAGTCAGACTGTCTCAGCTGGCTGGAAAATGCGACCGAGACGTTTGATCTGATCTTTATCGATCCGCCAACCTTCTCCAACTCTAAGCGGATGGAAGAGAGCTTTGATGTTCAGCGCGATCATCCGGAACTGATGCGCTCTCTGAAACGGCTCCTGCGTCGTGGCGGGACTATTATGTTCTCTAACAATAAGCGCGGATTCAAAATGGATCATGACGCGCTGGCTGCACTGGGTCTTCAGGCGCAGGAAATTACGCAAAAAACCCTCTCACAGGATTTTGCCAGAAATAAACATATTCATAATTGCTGGCTGATCACTGGCACGGGTAAGGAATAAATAGTTATGTCTTTAATCAGTATACATAATGCCTGGTTATCGTTCAGTGATGCGCCATTACTGGATAACACTGAGTTACACATCGAAGAAAATGAGCGTGTCTGTCTGGTCGGCCGTAATGGTGCCGGTAAGTCCACCCTGATGAAGATCATCAACCAGGAAATCGCGCTGGATGATGGCCGTATTGTGTACGAGCAGGATCTGGTGGTAGCCCGACTGCAACAGGATCCGCCGCGTAATATCACCGGTTCGGTCTATGACTTTGTGGCGGAAGGTGTCGCGGATCAGGCGCAATATCTGAAAGCCTACCACGCCATTTCTCATCAGGTCATGGAGGATCCGAGCGAGAAAAATCTTAATGAAATGGCCCGGTTGCAATCGCTGCTGGACCACCATAATCTCTGGCAGCTGGAAAGCCGGATTAACGATGTTTTACAGAATATCGGTCTGAGCCCGGAAACTGAGCTGTCTTCGTTATCCGGTGGATGGTTACGTAAAGCCGCGCTCGGCCGTGCTCTGGTCAGTAACCCGAAAGTCTTACTGCTGGATGAACCGACTAACCACCTGGATATCGAAACCATTGACTGGCTTGAGACGTTCCTGAAAACATTCAGTGGCAGCATTGTCTTCATCTCCCACGACCGTTCGTTTATCCGCAATATGGCTACCCGTATTGTGGATCTGGATCGCGGTAAACTGGTCTCCTGGCCCGGAGATTACGATAATTTTGTGCTCGGTAAAGAAGAAGCCCTGCGGGTTGAGGAACAGCAAAACGCAGAATTCGACCGCAAACTGGCACAGGAAGAAGTGTGGATCCGTCAGGGGATCAAAGCGCGTCGTACCCGTAATGAAGGTCGTGTCCGCGCCCTGAAAGCGTTACGTCGTGAACGTTCCGAACGTCGCGAAGTGATGGGTAAAGCGAATATGCAGGTGGAAGAAGCCTCACGTTCCGGAAAAATTGTCTTTGAACTGGAAAACGTCAGTTACCAGGTGGAAGGGCGGTCACTGGTTAACGATTTTTCAGCGCAGGTCCAGCGTGGCGACAAAATTGCACTGATCGGCGCGAACGGTTGCGGTAAAACCACGATGTTACGCCTGATGCTCGGTGATATAGCCGCAGACAGCGGTCGGGTACACAGCGGAACCAAACTGGAAGTCGCTTACTTTGATCAGCACAGGGCAGAGCTGGATCCGGACCGTACGGTCATGGATAACCTGGCAGAAGGTAAGCAGGAAGTGATGGTGAACGGTAAACCCCGCCATGTGCTGGGCTACCTGCAGGACTTCCTGTTCCACCCTAAACGTGCAATGACACCGGTCCGTGCCCTCTCCGGAGGTGAGCGTAATCGCCTGTTACTGGCAAAATTGTTCCTGAAACCCAGCAATTTAATGATTCTGGATGAACCGACCAATGATCTGGATGTTGAAACGCTGGAATTGCTGGAAGAGCTGATCGACGGTTACCAGGGAACCATCCTGCTGGTCAGCCATGATCGTCAGTTTGTGGATAATACCGTGACAGATTGCTGGATTTTTGAAGGCAACGGTGAGATTGGCCGCTTTGTGGGGGGCTATCATGATGCGCAGTTACAGCGTGCGGCCTATCTGCAGACCAAAAAAACAGTCAGTCCGAAACCGGCCAGCAGCGCAGATAAACCGGTAAAAAATACCGAAAAAAATGCCGCAAAACCGGCCAAACTCAGCTATAACCTGGCACGTGAACTGGAACAGTTGCCGCAGAAGCTGGAACAGCTGGAAACGCAGATTGGTGAGCTGCAAGCGCAAATGAGCGAGCCTGATTTCTTCACTCAGCCGCAGGATAAAGTGCGGGCAGCGACAGAACAACTCACGGCCACCGAGCAGGCGCTGGAAGAGGCCTTTGCCCGCTGGGAAACCCTCGAAAATATGAGAAACGGAGCATAACCCCCATGAACATAACCCGGTGTGAGCAGCTTAGTGATGCAGACACATGGGTTCTGTGTCCGCAATGTGACCTGGCCTGCCGCTTACCAGCCCTGAGTACGGGGAAAAAAGCGGTGTGTCCACGCTGTCATTCCACATTGTCTATGCGCTGGCCGGACCCTGGTGTCCGGCCAACCGTCTATAGCATCTCGGCACTGCTCATGCTGGTACTGGCGAATTTATTCCCGTTTATCAGTATGCACGTGGCGGGAATAAGCAGTGAAATTTCCCTGACCCGGATACCGGATATTATGGTTTCCGATGATTTCAGCCCGCTGGCATTCATCTTTTTAATGCTGGTACAGGTAATCCCTGCCTGTTGTCTGGTGATCCTGCTTCTGCTGGTGAACCGGGTAAAAATGCCGCACGGTTTACGCGTCATGCTGGGACGGGGATTTTTCCATCTGCGTAACTGGGGAATGGCTGAGATCTTTATGGCCGGGGTACTGGTCAGTTTTGTGAAACTGATGGCCTACGGTGAAATTGGCCTGGGGATCAGTTTCTGGCCCTGGTGCCTGTTCTGTATTCTTCAGCTCAGGGCCTTTCAGTGTGTCGATAAGCGGCAACTCTGGCTCCATATCCAGCCGGAACTGCCGGCCTTTAAAACCCCGGTTGCAGGGGTCAGCGGACTGGCGCAGGGCATGCGCGCCTGTCCCTGCTGTACCGCCATCTTACCGGTGGATAGGCGTACCTGTCCGCGATGCTTCACCCGCGGGGAGGCCCGTAAACGACAGAGCCTGCAATGGACACTGGCATTATTACTGACATCGGTAATGATTTATGTGCCGGCGAATATTATGCCTATTATGGTGACCAGTGCGCTGGGATCGACTTATCCTTCAAACATCATGGCCGGGGTTGTGCTCCTCTGGAGCGATGGCTCATACCCGGTGGCGATGATTATCTTTATTGCCAGTATTATGGTGCCAACGCTGAAAATACTGGCTATTGGCTGGCTCAGCTGGAATGCCAGTGGCAGGGGACGACGGGACAATGAGAAGATGCATCTGGTGTATGACGTGGTCGAATTCGTCGGACGCTGGTCTATGATTGATGTGTTTGTGATCGCCATCTTATCTTCACTGGTGCGCATGGGAGGGCTGATGAATATCACACCTGCTCCGGGCGCACTATTGTTTGCTACCGTCGTTATTTTAACGATGTTCGCCGCACTGACATTTGATCCTCGTTTGTTGTGGGACCGTGAAACCGAAAATCGTGTTGAGGAATCTGGTGTTGAAACAGAATAATCACGAAACAGTCCGTGTAGAAAATATCAAGAGATGGTCACCGGTATGGATAGTGCCGATTGTCACGCTGCTGATTGGCGGATGGATACTATTTTATCATTTCTCCCATCAGGGGCCGGAAGTCACTCTGATAACCAGTAATGCCGAAGGGATAGTTCCCGGCAAAACGACCATTAAAAGCCGCAGCGTTGATATCGGAATGGTGGAGAGTGCCAAACTGAGTGACGACCTGAAACAGGTGGAAATCAAAGCCCGGCTGAATAATGGCATGGAGAAAATGCTGCATCAGGATTCAGTCTTCTGGACGGTTAAACCCCAGATTGGCCGTGAAGGGATCACCGGGCTGGGCACCTTGTTGTCCGGGTCCTATATTGAACTCCAGGCCGGTACCAAAGGCGATGAACCGGACCATTATCAGTTGCTCGATGCTCCTCCTCTGGCACCACCGGATGCCAAAGGTATTCGTATTACGCTGGACAGCATGAAAGCCGGACAACTGAATGCCGGTGATCCGGTGCTGTTCCGTGGATATCGTGTCGGCTCGGTCGAAACCAGTAAATTCGATACCGATAAACGTCTTATGAGCTATGAACTGTTTATTCAGGCACCTTACGATCGTCTGGTGACGACCAATGTGCGTTTCTGGAAGGACAGCGGTATTGCGGTGGATATGTCTGCTTCCGGGATGCGGGTAGAGATGGGATCACTGACGACTTTATTCAGCGGTGGTGTCAGCTTTGAAGTTCCGGACGGGGCGACCCTCGGAGAGCCGGCGAAGAACCACGCGGAATACCATCTGTATGATGACCATAACTCTATTCAGGAATCCATGTACACGCGTCATACCGACTTCCTGATGTTCTTCAATGAGTCGATCCGCGGTCTGCAAGCCGGTGCACCGGTGGAATTTCGGGGTATTCGTCTGGGTACCGTAGCGAAAGTGCCTTACATCATGCCGGGCAAATATGAAAAACTGGGTAATGACTACCGTATCCCGGTCCTCATCAGGATAGAGCCGGACCGCTTTGCGGCCAGTGTCGGAGATAACTTTAACCTGCAGCAGCACCTGCAGGAAGGGCGTCAGCATGGACTAAGGGCCAGCCTGAAAACGGCAAACCTGATCACCGGGGCATTGTATGTCGATTTAGACTTCTACAATAATGCGCCGCAGTTCAGCGGGCCTGATAGCGTCGCGGGTTATGAAGTGATCCCGACGGTCGCGGGCGGACTGAACCAGTTGCAGCAGAAAGTCATGAGCATTCTGGACAAGGTGGACAAACTGCCACTGGCACCGATGCTGACGGAAGCGACCGGTACGCTGAGACAAAGTCAGAAAACACTGCGTGAGTTACAAACTACTCTGGATAATGTGAATAAAATTACCGGCAGTCCGGCAATGAAAACATTACCGGCAGATATGCAGCAGACATTACGTGATCTTAACCGCAGTCTGAAAGGACTTCAGCCTGGTTCACCGGCTTACAACAAGCTGGTCGGAGACATGCAGCGGCTGGATCAGGTTCTGCAGCAGTTGCAGCCTGTGCTGAAAACCTTAAATAACAAAAGTAATGCCTTAGTATTTGAGGCCTCCCCGGGTCATGACCCACAGCCGAAGAGGGCAAAACAGTGAAAAAAGGGTTAGCTATTTGCTTTGCGCTGCTCCTCAGTGCCTGTAGCAGCGATGCGAATAAACATTACTACCAGTTACCCGCAGTCAGTACGTCGGCAGGCGGTGACGTTGCTGTCAGTCAGGTCTCCGGCGCACCCCGTTCTCTTTGGGTAGAGCCGGTGACTGTGTCAGATTATCTGTCAGGTAACGGGATCGCTTATCAGACCAGTGATGTGCAGTACGTTATTGCGGCGAATAATCTCTGGGCCAGTCCGCTGGACCAGCAGTTACAGCAATCACTGGTCAGCAATCTCAGCCAGCAATTACCGGGCTGGCTGGTCAGCGGTACCATGACAGGGAGTAATGATTACGACACGCTGTCTGTGAACGTCACCGGCTTCCACGGTCGTTATGATGGTAAGGCTGTGATCACGGGGTCCTGGATACTGCAAAGTAATAGCAAAACGTTCCGTCAGCCGTTTTCTCTGGTTCTCTCGCAGGATAAAGACGGTTATGCGGACCTGGTCAGAACGTTGTCCGCAGGCTGGCAAAAGGAAGCCGCGCAGATTGCGCAGCAGATAAGCCAGTAACTCCCCACAAAAAACCGCCGCCGTCAGGCGGTTTTTTTTTGTCCGCTGAATGCTGAATCAGATAATTCCGGAGAGGTGGGCAGGCCCCGTCTTAGCAGCAATACGCAAAACGCAATGCGAAATTCCCGCAATTGAAGCCGATATTTGAGATTGATCTTTTCTGCCTGAGACGGTAGAAATAAGGGGTGGTTGCACATTAATTAACCACAATTCTTTCTATCCCGTCCCACCTTAATCGAAATGAGGGAAAGCAGGTATGAAGAGACAAAAAAGAGACCGCTTAGATCGTGCACATTCACGCGGCTATCAGGCCGGGATTACCGGACGTCCAAAGGAGAACTGTCCTTACCAGACGACCGATACGCGCTCCCATTGGCTCGGAGGATGGCGGCTAGCCATGTCCGAACGCTCAGTATTTGCTTAACCCTGAGGACCTGAGAAAACCAGGGCTTCTGCATGCTGGCCGGAGCCCTGGTGAAAACAATCATACCCGTAGTATTCCCCATGCCCCCTGGTAACACTTTCCTTTTAATACCCGATAAACATGACACTCTGATGACAGCGTATGCCGGAACTCAGCAGATGATTGTCTGTCTCACGTCACTTTACTGAGAGTGGTCCGCTGCGGGACCTTGCAGCCAGAAGGACGAACATGGCCCTGAAGAGACAAAAATGGCCCTCAGGCTGATAGCGGTCACTTTAAGTGAACGGCATTGTTTTTAAGAGGATATTCTGGTTGTCAGGCCCTGACTTACTCTTCTTACTTCCGTTCCCTTTCCCTGCTCAGGAGTACCCGTCCAAAGCGCTGGCGAGGAGGCTGAGCGTGTCATCAAGACGCTGTACCTTGTTAATGATATTGATGATCATCGTCGACGGATAATGGCCGGGTTAAATCAGGGAGAAGGCTGCCAGGCCGGTGACCAGCCATACCATGGACTCAAGAGGTCATTTCCGTTTGTGGAGCGTGGTAGTATCGGTAAAAGGAAGTGCCAGCGGAATCAGCTCAGCAGGGAGAAAATTTGCAAGAAGCTGTACTTCATCAGAAGCGGTAAGATGGATTCATGCCCGGTGAGGGTGAAAGTTCCATTTAAAAAGGGTCCATGTTGAACATGAACCCTTTTTACATCATGCACTGGATCGATCAGGTCGTCTTAAACGATCGGCATTAGCCCTCAGGCCCCTTTTTTCTGATAAAGCGGGTTTATCAGAATGCGCCGGTATCTTTGAACAGGCCGACTTTCAGATCGCTGGCAGTATAGATGAGTTTGCCATCGACAAAAACTTCACCATCTGCAACGCCCATCACCAGCTTACGGTTGATAACACGTTTGAAATGAATTTTATAGGTCACTTTCTTCGCGGTAGGTAATACCTGACCCGTGAATTTAACTTCACCGACACCCAGAGCGCGGCCTTTACCTTCGGCACCCAGCCAGCCCAGATAAAATCCGACTAACTGCCACATGGCATCCAGTCCCAGGCAGCCTGGCATCACAGGGTCATTGACAAAATGGCAGGCAAAGAACCATAAGTCCGGAGTAATATCTAACTCAGCTTCAACGAAACCTTTGTCGTAATTACCGCCTGTTTCAGACATTTTGATGACCCGATCCATCATCAGCATATTACCGGCAGGTAATGGAGGACCATTCTCGCCAAATAACTCACCGCGTCCGGAGGCAGCAAGATCTTCTTTAGTATAGGATTCGCGTTTTTCTACCATGTCAGTTTTCTAACCTTAAATTTATGAATGACGGAGAATAGCGTACAGCTGTACGCTGAGCAAGTCCGATTAGTTCTGGTTGAACCAGTTCAGCCAGCGAAATAAGCCGCTGCGTGGTCGTGGTTCGGGCAGGGTCGCCCGGGCAATCCGCTCCTGAACGAGAGATAACAGATCATCTGTTTCTTCTTCCGTGCGCCACTCTTTGCCGGTCAGGATAGCCACCGCATCATCCGCACGGTCAATCGCCCACAGATGAAACTGACCTGCTTTAACGGCATCAACAACGTCCTGGCTCAGTGAAAGATGACGGACATTACTTTGCGGAATGATCACCCCTTGTTCACCGGTCAGTTCATGTTGTGCACAGACAGCAAAGAATCCTTCAATCTTCTCGTTCAGACCGCCCACCGGTTGAACATTACCGAACTGGTCAACCGACCCCGTCACCGCGATGGATTGTGAAATCGGTTGCCGGGATAAGGCACTGATGAGGGCACAAAGTTCCGCCAGTGATGCACTATCGCCATCCACCTCAGAATAAGATTGTTCAAATACCATCGACGCGCTGAAGGGGAGTTGCTGTTCGAGCTCCAGTTCTGCAATCAGATAGGCCTGGATTATCATCATCCCTTTCGCATGCAGATTACCCCCCAGCTCCGCTTTACGCTCAATATCCATAACTTCACCATCACCATAGTGCACGACACAGGTAATACGTGAAGGTTCACCCCAGGGGCGGGGATGCCCCGGGAAGTCCAGTACAGACAGGCCATTGACCTGACCGATGACTTCGCCACTGGTCTCAATCAGAATCTGTTGCTCACCGATTTCTTCCAGCATTCTTTCCGGCAGGTAGCTTTCGCGCCACAGACTTTCTTCCTGAGCTCCTTGCAGGCTCTGTGCTGTTATTTCGCCGCCATAAGTAAAGGCAGCAGTTAACTGCCGGTTTATCCAGCGCGGACAAAGGGGTAATAATGTCTGGTCACCGGTATAGCGACAACCTTCCCCGATAAGTAATGGCCAGGCATCGTCGGACAGCGCAGGAAGCCCTTCACGTAATGCCACCTCTCTGACACCTTCACACCAGAGAGCCATATCCTGATCGTCATTGATGCGCCACTGCCCCTCAAATTCCGTGTAAAGCGCATCTTCCAGAAATTCCGGCTCCTCTTCGCCGAAATCAGCCAGCGCATCCCGGTCACCGCAGAGGATCAGTTTTACCTTCAGAGGTATTGCCGGCAGTGAGACGGGCAAAGGATGTTTATCATCCGGGGAGAGCCACTCGAAGTATCCCCGGGAGATAAATTTTTTCAGTCGCAACCACATCAGTGGCTGTGCAATTAAGGTACGCACGGAAAGGATCAACGCACCACCATTGGCTTCATGCAGTAAACCGGGTTCCGGAGTCCAGTGACCGTGCGTGCCGCGGACGACACCAAACAATTGGGCACTTTCAATCCACTCCGCGTAATGCACCCCGGGCTGCTGTCTGAAGGTGGCAGTATCGGGGGGGGCCGGGGTAAGGGTATACTGGCCTGCCGCCTGAGAACGATAATTCCATCCCCGTGATTCCTGAGCAGATTCATCAACCGACAGATAGGCCTGCGCAATAGAGGACAGGTAATCACTATTTTCCTGACTGCGGATTATCAGTACCGGTGAACGTGGTTTGCATGCCAGATAAGCCAGCGCATTCATTAATCGCGGCTGAAGGGATGACAGGATATCACCTTCATCCGGGACAGACTGTGTGAAGGCAGACTGATAACGGGAAGTATCTGGCTGCAAGGCTTGCCAGGGGAGTTGAGTTCTGATCAAAGTTATCGCATTTATCCGGAGTTAATAAACCATCGATTATACAGAAAATAAGGGGATGAAACAGTGCGGCATACAGCGACCGGCTCCGGTGACCCGCATAATTAATCCTTACTACAGCAACCCGAAAAACTGTTATTCTTAATCGGTGACCTGAAGATGATGAGATCCCGATGAAATATCTGCAACTTGAAAATCTGGAGTCCGGCTGGAAATGGGCCTACCTGGTGAAAAAGCATCGGGAAGGGGAAGCCATCACCCGGTATCCGGAGCACAGTGCGGCACAGGAGGCCGTGCGGTGGCTTATCTCTTTTGAACATCAGCCGGAAGATATTAACCAGTGGATTGACCAGCATATGAATCCCGGGTTAGTGAACCGAATGAAACAGACTATTCGTGCACGGCGTAAGCGCCATTTCAATGCAGAACATCAGCATACCCGTAAAAAGTCGATAGACCTTGAATATCTGGTCTGGCAACGTCTGGCAGGACTGGCCCGGCGCCGCCATAGTACGTTATCTGAAACCATCGTTCAGTTAATTGAAGATGCCGAGCGTAAGGAAAAATACGCCAGTCAGATGTCATCGCTGAAACATGACCTGGAGTCTATTCTGGGGCAGCCTGAGAAAAAATAACCGCAGTTCGCGCAGTGATATCGCGCGGGGGGCAAAAGCAGAAGGGCAAAAAAAACCCCGCATTCGCGGGGTTTTTTATTGTCACCCCTAAACCACCTCCTAGGGAGGTGGTGATTGATCCTGTAAGGCTATAGCCTGAAGAATACCCATGCCGGAATATCTCTGCTTACTCACCACAAGTAAAAGGAGACAAACCAACATGGGGCTTTACAGGAGTTCATC
>NZ_JAERJR010000006.1 GCF_018257515.1 Tatumella sp. JGM118 | reverse complement strand
GGGTGTGGGTGTGGGTGTGGGTGTGGGTGTGGGTGTGGGTGTGGCGGGTGATAAATTCAGTCTGTACACACAATCTCAGGAACAGACGCCGTTAACGTCACAGGATCCCTCCTCTTCATCACCGTTGCTCCAGTGCTGTTCAACCCGGACCTGCGTAATATTGACATTCACCGCCCTCTCCCCCTTTAATAACGGATATGTCGGGGGAGTCTCACCAGAGAGACTGAGAGGCTATCAGCAAGGTATAGCGACCCTTAGAACCTGATCCGGTTGATACTGGCGTAGGAAGACGAACGAATGACCTGTCCGCAAAGGTTGCGGTAATGCCTTCTTTTCTCTGTCTTTCCTGCCGGCCGCGGACGTACATGCCCGTGCTATCCCTGTCAGGCTCCCCTCTTAACTACCGATGTCTGCCCTTTCGGGTGCAGCATTTTACTCTGTGTGCAGATAAGACCACAGGACTCAGGGAGGCAGCATGACACAGCCACAGGCATTAACCATCGCAGGCTCTGACAGTGGCGGGGGTGCAGGCATTCAGGCAGATATTAAGACAATGCAGGAATTCGGGGTATTCGGTACCACGGCGATTACGGCTGTCACAGCACAGAATACGCTGGGCGTCCGGGCGGTTCAGGTCATGCCGCTGTCTCTGATTGCCGCTCAGATAGATGCCGTCGCTATGGATTTTACCCTGTCAGCGGTGAAAACAGGCATGCTGGCGGACAGCGATATTATTGCCTGTGTCGCAGAAAAGATTAAACAACACCGGCTGCCCGGATTAGTTATTGATCCGGTGATGGTGGCGAAAGGCGGAACGCCGCTGTTGCAGGAAAGCGCCCTCGACAGTCTGCGCCGTTTATTGCTGCCACAGGCCTGTGTGATCACGCCGAATATTCCGGAAGCCGAAGCACTGGTGGGTTACCCACTGCAGAGCCGTGAAAGGAGGGTGAAGGCTGCACGCGAGCTATGCAGGATGGGTGCCTTCAGTGTCGTGCTGAAAGGAGGGCACAGTGAGGAAGACGATGCCGCAGACTTTTTCTGCAGTCCGCAGGATGAGGGCTGGCTCACCTCCCCCCGAATTCAGACCCCGCATACACACGGAACCGGCTGCAGTTTCTCTGCCGCCCTGTGTGCATTGCTCGCCAGAGGCCTGCCACTGCCGGAGTGCGTTACGCGGGCAAAATATTTTGTTCACCAGGCCATCCTGACCGCGCCGCAATACGGGCAGGGTCATGGCCCGATAAACCATTTTATTGGCCGTGATATCGCGGGGTGAATGCGCCACGACCGGAACTCCCCCCAAAGCGGTTATCTTCAGTAAAGGGCTTAGCGGTAAAGCCATGCCCGGCCTTCGCCGAATCAATAAACAGGCTTAAAGTTAATGATGTTTTGTCCGCGGGACTTTTAAAAAAAACTTCAGGTTCCGGGGGAAATAATGCCCCCTCAGGAAAGTTTCAAATTTAGCCCCGACTGAGCTGACAGAGCTGACAGAGCTGACAGAGCTGACAGAGCTGACAGGGCGCCGATTAAGTCAGCGATATCTTCCCATCCAATGGTGTCCTGCAGCACTTCTTCATCTGAGTAATCCACAGTCATCCATGATGTAGTGACCGCGGGCAGATTCTTCACAATCAACGCCCTGTATTCATCAGTCTTTTCGCGATTCACCAGAGCTTATCCTGCGGACGTGCAATAGTATTGATTCTGTTCACGATAAAACGCTGAACAGCAGGAACACTCAGGGCAAGACAGCATCAGATATTACCCTAATTTTATAGTGCCTCCCTCACCTGAATGAGGATCCCCGTGATAAATAAAAATATATTTTATCGTCAGAGACAGGTTTAATACCCGGACAGGAAGAGAAACAGCCAATCGTCTTTTTATGGGCATAAGAATATTTCAATCACTTCAATATAAAAGGTCACACCTCTTATTAAAAACGCCCGGTGAATCATGAAATTATTTTCATATAACACCGGTGTTTTTTATAAATGATGTAAAAAACATCAGCACTGAAAAATGCTGAAAAACCTAAGAATAAAATCCGGACATCTACGCGATGCATTATCCATCTGATTAAAAAAATCATTAACACACTTTATTAACTATGAAAACCCTCCGGTTAAAACACCCCGGGTAAGCCTCCTGACCTTCTGGTATGATTTTACTTTTAATACACAGCCAGCTGCTGCTTTTTCAGGTTGGTTTTGTTCTCCAGCGGTATAAAGCATTCGGTTTTAAACCCTTTATCACACAGATAAATTCTGTTATAGAAATTTCCGGGTCCCGTGATGACATTTAAAAATAAGATAATATTACTGGTTCTTACTTTCGTCGTTTTCCTGTTACTGGCCTGCACCCTCCGGGTCGTATTACGTCCGGCAGAGATCGTCGCCATCCATCACAGAAGCAGCGGCTTCAGTGATATCCTGGTAAAAAACTTTCCGTATACCGATCAGGGGAAAATAGCCTGGTGGCTGGAAAATAAAAACGACATCGAAAAAAAATACCACCTTCCCCACCCGGATAAAGACGGTTCCTTCTATCTGACATTCTGGTTGTTTGGCGACAGTTATAAACAGGAAGGGAAATATGACAGACTGTGCTTTAAAGATAAGGTTCCGCCTGAAAACTGTATAGATAAAAACAGAGTCTTCTCCGTACAAACAGGCCGCAACGGAAATATAATATTTATCGCCCGTGGGGGTGTCTATCGTATGACTGAAAACGGAGAAATCACAAAAGAGAAAACCTGAGCTATCCAGCCTCCCCCGGAAAGATGACAGCATCCTCTGCCTTAAGCAATCTGAGTCCGGCAGGAAAGCACCGGTCATGCGCGCCGGGGATAAGCCATTTTTCATTATCGTCAGTCCGGTCAGCAACGGACCGCGCCTGAATGCTTTCGACTGACCCTGCGGTAATTACTGGCGATGGCATACAATGGCCGTGCACTCTGTGCGAAGGTGACTGCCCTGTGACCTCAGTGACCCTGCTGATACAGAGCCTCTGTGGCGGGAGGGAGCATCGGCGAGTCGGCTTCGTCAGCATGTTAGCGCCGGACTGAGCTGCGCTTCAATATATTGCCCCAGGGTTTCATGGAATAACTTTACTGCACGGCTTAACGTTCGCTGAGCCGGTAACCCCAGATCGATGCGTACAATTCCCATCAGGGGGTCATTAAGCGGAATGGCCACTAAATCTTCCGGCGGTTCTTTTTCTGCCAGCGTCATCTTCGGTAAGATAATCAGTGCCAGCCCCTGTCTGCAAAGTTGCTTCTGAATTTCTATGGAAGACGTGACAAAACGTATATCCAGAAGAATACCCTCGCGTTTAGCGGCGGTTTCCAGCGATTGCCTGACGGCGAATCCGCTGGCCGGAGCGGCTATAGGAAAACCGGCGATCTCTCTCAGTGTCAGACCGGAAGACCCGGATAAAGGATGAGTGGGCGACATCAATACCTGATGCTGCACTGAGCAACTGTGGGTGACATTCAGTCCGGAGAGCGCTGGCATATAAAAGCTGACGGCGACATCGGCCCTGTCGCCAACCAATGCTTCCGCGACCCGGGGGGCACTGCCGATATCAATTTCGAACCTGACATCAGGATGTCTGAGACGAAAACATTCGATGGCGGGGATAATCAGTGATGATATCAGGCTTTCTGCACAGGAAATTCTTACCTTGCCAGAGACCTGACTCTGAGCCGAGGATATTTTATCTTTCACCCCCTCCAGTTCACGCAGACAGGACTGTACGGCGAGGGCCAGGTGTTCTCCTTCCGCCGTAAGACGAATACCGCGCGGACTTCGCTCAATCAGCGAGGCACCATAGTAATGCTCCAGCAGTTCAATCTGCCGGGTGACAGCGGTAGGCGTCACAAACAGTTTTTCAGCCGCATCCCGCAGAGAGGAAGATTGTGCTACCTGATTGAAATACCTTAATGCCCTGAGCTGCATTCACTCTCCGTGATATTTTTCCTGAGCTGACTCGTTGATAATACATTCCCGGCAGAGTTTCAAATTGCATTTACTTATGAATCATCATTACCTTGTTTTAAAATAAGACTCTGCGCAGTGACGTTAATAAAAACGCTAAGTTGCGCGACAATTCATCGCAGGCAGTGATTGACTCCCTCTTTAAACATTATTTATGTCACGACAGGTCATAAGAAATTAACCTGATAAAGAGTGTCCAGATTTTGTTTGTACTGTGCACAGATATTTATACTGGTTAATCCATAACGGGTTTGTTATATCTTTTTTCTCATTAAATATTTCGGATAATCCTCCTGCCGGGAGTTTTATCACGTTAAATCAGTATAACCTCAACATTTGCTGAAACAGCATTTTGTGCCAGCCAGTCAGAGCCGGCGACCGATCACTACTGCGGGAGTATAGGATAATGTCGATAACTACCAACACTGATCCCCGGGAAAAAAGACCCTCCCGTAATGAAGTTTTCGCGGTGACATTAGGTGCAGCGGTCGAGTTTTTTGACTTCAGTGCCTACGCAACGTTTGCTGTTTTGATCGGCAACGCTTTTTTCCCTTCACATAGCCCTGTTATCAGTCTCTTATTATCCGTCGCCGTCTTCGGTATAGGTTTTATCGTCCGCCCTCTGGGGGCAATATTTATCGGCAGTTATGCCGACAGAGCGGGTCGTAAACCGGCAATGTTTTTAACCATGATACTGATGGCGCTGGGCACCGGAGGTATGGCATTTCTTCCCTCTTATCAAAGTATAGGTCTGGCTGCACCCGTATTACTGGTCATCGTTCGTATGATACAGGGACTGGCCTGGGGAGGCGAAGCAGGGCCGGCGACGACCTATATTCTGGAATCGGCACCCGCGGGAAAACGGGCATTTTATGCGAGCTGGCAGATAGTTGCGCAGGGTATGGCCGGGATAACGGCCGGATTAATTGGTTATCTTCTGACGCGGACATTAACACCATCACAGTTAGCCGACTGGGGCTGGCGTATCCCGTTTATTTTTGGGCTGACGATCCTTCCGGTCGCGATTTATATCCGTCGTAACCTCCATGATACTTTAGAAAATAAAGCGGAAGCGGTTAAAAAGAATACCCGCTATTTATTAACTGATGTCTTTACTCAGCATCGTGGTTTGATCATCTCCGGAATTTTCATGTTGTCAGGCAGCACCATCACTCAGTACTTCCTGATTTATATGACAACCTATGCCATGAATGACCTGCATTTTTCTTCCGGTATCGCCATGAGTTCTACGATCCTGATTGGTATTTGCGTCGTGCTCTTCTCCCTGGCTGGCGGCTGGATGGCCGATCGTTACGGCCGTAAAATCACCATTATTGCACCGCGTATTATTCTGCTGATTTTATTTATGCCAGGCCTGGAAATTATTACTACCTACCGGAATGAATATGTTTTTTTCGCCGTCATTGTCCTGTTTTCGGCGCTGCAATGTATCAGTGGTTCCGGGGTATTAGTCACCCTGTGCGAGAATTTCCCTAAATCTATTCGCTCGACCGGATTTTCGATTGCCTATGCCTTCGGGATTACATTATTTGGCGGAACGGCACAGTTCGTTTTTTCATGGATAATCAAGGCTACCGGCAACCCGGTGTCACCCGGATATTACCTGATCGCGGCTAACCTGGTGTGTATTCTTTCCGCGGCATTACTCAAAGCGAAGGCCCCCCGCACAGCCATGCTGACATTAAACACCTGAACCGGCCAAAGGCAGAAGGAAGCTATCAATGAAACAAGTGATGACCTGGGATGAATGGGCGACATGTGATGCCACAGCACTGGCAGACTTAATTAAACACGGTGAAGTCACCGCTGCAGAAATTGCCGATCAGGCAAAGCTGGCGACAGAAAAAGTAAACCCGTCACTCAACGCCGTGGTTGAGCTTTTTGAGGATGCCATTACCGCACCCTTTGCGGAAGGGACCAACGCACAAGGCCCTTTTGCCGGTGTTCCGTTGCTGATTAAAGACCTCGGCCCGGGAGTAAAAGGACGGTTACAGGAACAGGGGTCTAAGTTTTTTAAAGGTTTTCGCCAGACCAGCGATGCCTTTCTGACCACTAAAATCCGGCAATCAGGGCTGAATATCATCGGGCGCTCTGCCACACCGGAATTTGGTGTCGCAAGTTCGGCCGAAAACCCTGAGATTTATGTGGTACGTAACCCCTGGAATACTGACTATACCTCGTTTGGATCTTCTGCCGGAGCAGTGGCATCGGTCGCGGCAGGCGTACTTCCGCTCGCTCATGCCACCGATGGCGGGGGTTCTATCCGTATTCCTGCGGGTGCGCAGGGATTAGTGGGTCTGAAAAGCAGCCGCGGCGTGCTGTCAATTGCCCCGGCATTGTCGGATATCACCGGCTATGTTTCGACCCAGGGCTGTGTCAGCCGTTCGGTACGGGACAGCGCATTATTTATCGATAGTTGTCGTGGCGGAGCGCCAGGTGAATTTATGCCTTACTGGAAGGCTGAAGGATCATACACAGAACTTGTGAAGCGTGATCCTCCCCGGTTAAAAATTGCGGTATCCCATGAATGGGGTAACTACCACGCTGACCCGCATTTTGTGACTGAGCTGGAACGTACGGTCCGTCTGCTGGAAGAACTTGGGCATTATGTCGAATGGCAAACCCCGGACATTGATTTTGAGGCGGCTTTTGCCGCTCAGACCACCTGTTATATCAGTAACTTTGCGCAGTTTATTCAGCGTCAGCTCGAAAAAAGGGGACTGACTGAACCGCCTGAAGATCTGGTTGAGCCGATCAATCGTAAAATATGGTTAAAGGGACGGGATATGTCCTACAGCGAGCGCTGGCTGATGCAGGATGTTTTCAACAGCACATCCCGCCAGTTAGGGGCATTTTATGAACAGTGGGATATGATCCTGACGCCTTCGTTTTCTGCACCGACACCTCTGACCGGGGATAAACGCTATCTGACCCTCAGTGACAACCCGGATGTTATGGACTGGTTCTACAGCTTATGGGAACTTTTCTCTTATACTCCACTCGCCAGTCTCACCGGGACTCCCGGTATCTCTGTGCCACTGGCCTGGCAAACCTCAGGGATCCCATTGGGAATGCATTTCCAGACCCGGCAAGCCAACGATGGTCAGCTTCTGCAACTGGCTGCTCAGCTGGAAAGAGCGGCAGGAGGACGGTTTAATGGTCAGCGTATCCCGCAGGTACATGTGACTGTCTGACCCGGCCACGGAGGACCTGTCAGCCCTTTTCATTCAGAGACGCCGTCAATAAGGTGTCAGCCTCTGCGTACAGGGGCCGGAAGATATCACCGGCCCTGCACAGCTTTTTCCCGATGCCGTACCCTGAATCTATAGCGGTTCAAAGCGTTTGACCTGAGAAAACGGGCGAGTATCTTTGGCAGAGATATCTGCTAACGCCCAAAAACGAAGGTGCGATTTACTCAACGACCCGGGGAAGCCCCAGCAGATTAATTTCTTCCTTGTGTCGTCTGTTGAGGTTTATCTCGCACTGATCAATAAATGACTGATAATCATAAGCCTCTTCATCAAGTTCAGTGGCAACGGCAAGGCAAAGTTCCTGCCGGTAGTGCTTCCATAGTGTCTGTGCTTTCATAAATCTTCTGCTGTAGATATCGCCGGAAGTCACACTGGCATTTTCCTGACCGTTAAACCACCCTATATTATTGGTTTTTATCCGTTTAACCGTCTCAGAGATAAGAGCATCCAGATCTGTTTCGCTATCCATTCTGGCCTTCGACAGACATTCATCCTGTTTTGCAGGAATATTATATTTTTTGAAGCATTCTCTCGCCTCAGGGCTTTCAGATAAAGCAGCGATACCTGGCAGTGGCAGGATAAAAAAAACAGCTACTGCAAAACAAAAAAATGTCCTCATTGCAGATACCTCAATCTTTTACGCTGGTCTTCATACCTCATTAAGTTCATATTTTTTGTTATCTATTGAGCGTGCGAGGTGAAATTTCTTTAACTCTTTTTAACTGAGTTTATTCACCTTCCAGCTGGTTTTCCCGGTAGCCGGAAAGCCTCTGTGTATTAAAATCGTGTGCCCGCGATTCACTCATACATTCAGACGTTAAATACGCTACGCTTCCGTGATACTGCCTCCCGCAAGACCGGTTAAACCGAATTAATCTAAGACGGGCTGATGTCCGCCATAGAGCTCGGGTCACTCTCCCCCCCCCAGCCAGCATCCGGCTTCTGCTGAGGCAATAAGCATACTGACCGTTAACGGTGCAGGCTGATGATAATCAGTCTTCAGATACTCAGGAAGAATTCTGTTTGGCAGAAACCTGATACCTTCATTTGGGAAATATTTACGGAAATTAAATCCGGAGGGATCGATATTCAGCAATGCAAAGTATTCATTAAAAAAATCTGAAGCATCTTCGGGGAGTACAGATTCCGCACCGGTACTCAGTGAAGCCTCTTCCTGCATTTCCCAAAAGTACTTTTTAATCAACTGTTTTACAGCGTCCGCCTGATTCATAATCCGGAGTTTTCCTTGCCGACAATTAACTGATAACGGAGGTATGATTGACCTGAAGTATCTTTGCCAGAGAGATCTGCTAACGACCAAAAACGAAGGTGTGATTTACTCAACGGCCCGGGGGAAGCCCCAACAGGCTAATTTCTTCTGTATGTCGTTTGTTGAGGTTTATTTCACACTGATCAATGTTTGCCTGATAATCATAGGCATCCTCATTGATTTGTGACGCCACTGCAAGGCAAAATTTCTTACGATATTGTTTCCATGCATCTTGTGACTTCAGAAAACGGGTGCTGTACACATCGCCGTAGGTTTCGGTAGCGTCCTCTTTACCATTGAATGCACCAATAAAATTAATTTTTATATTCTTTACCGACTTAGCAATTAATGAATCAAGTTGTTTTTCACTGGTTTCTTTTTTATCAGAAAGGCATTCGTAGCCCAGCGGTGGGACTTTTTCATTTTTAAAGCAATTTTCCCACTCTTCCCCCCAGGAAATATTGGCTTTTCCAGTGAGAGGAAGTATTAAGGAAGCTATCAGCAAGGTAACAGTATAATTTTTCATTTTAGATACCTTACTCTTTTCCTGTTATCTTCATAAATCCTGTATTGGGGTATAGACAGGATAAATGATGCTAATGCGTCCTTACCCTCGATTGCTGCTTTGATTAAGCCCTGTGCGTCATATACACCCTGATAAAAGATATCGATAACAACATCTCTGATTTTCCTGTCGAGTCGATACCATGAAGGTGCACCAGGTATATTCTTAGCCATTCTGCTATACAGGCTACGGGCTTCACCCGACTTTATCCGGTAAACAATTTCAAACAGCCGCATCTGCTGCTCGTGGGTGATTTCGCCAACCAGTGGCCCATAGACCTTAACGAACTGAGCGGCCAGTTGATTTCTAAGATACGCCGCCCTGGAACAAATAACCGCTTTGAATTCTTCAATCCCGGCCTGCCTGAGCGTCGCATAAATTTCTCCGGTGCTACGTTCACGCATATCATAACCGCGCCCTAACGTAACGCCGGATCGCCCTCCGGGCCAGTGAAGAATACGGGAAAAGTTGGGATAACGGTGCTGCCTGAACGGTTCTCCTGCGGTGATATAGTCTGTGCCTTCAGCATCAAAAGTTATTTGTCCTTCATGTACCAGGAGCGTCCCCCGGGTATTGCGTGGCCGCCAATGTGGACTTAATGCATTGCTTAACGCCTGAATGAAATAAGTATCAACGGGCGTTATCAGCCCTGAAGGCGACATATTCAGCAGACGTTGATACCAGCGAATAGCCTCTATCGTGGCTTGTCCGCACTGGCCGTCAATCTTCAAAGTTCGCCCGGTGCTCTGCCTGTAACCCGCACCGGAAATGAGTTGCTGGATTTTTTTTACCTCTGCGGGTGCATTGGTGCCGCATGTACCGACCGATGAGAAAAGGCGATCGGAATGCAAAATCCCGGGGGAATGTGAGCGTCCTGTCATATGAGTAAATTCCTTGTCAGTATTTATCCCTGGGTAACCCTGGGTGCAGAATACGCCACCGGGAGTGAAGAGTAACCGTGGGATTGACTGATTTGTCGGCAGCATAACAATTTTTATTTCAAGTCATCATTTTCTAATGCAGGTGATCAGGAGCGAAATAATAGGGAAAGGGAACGGCCGGTAGACCGGATCAGCCCTGGACTGAATACTGGACAGGTTCAGTCCACAAAAGACCGGAGCATATTCGCGGGAGCGCCGTAAGCTAATCGCAGAAACGACTTTTCAGAAAGACAATACGCCGCCGGACGTAAATCAGACGGTCAGTGCCGGCGGCATTGAATAACGTGCTCTGTGAGGCATTAGTTAATCGTGTAAGAAATATGGATATCAGCCTGGCGGCCGTCAATTGAATAGCTGGTAGTATCACTGAGCGAGTAAACTTTTCCGCTATAGATGATGCTGATATGTTCCTTTCCATCGGAAGTTATCTTACTGATACTGCCGTTCCCTGCCAGAAACGGCATCGTATTTTTTAGAGTATTAATCACAACATCATTATTTCCGGTAATCTCCCCGAGTAAATAAAAACGATAAATCATGGGAACGGTCGCATTCCCCTCACGGTTAATGGTGGTGTAAAGCCACAGGGAGTCATTAATTTTATATCTGTGTTGCAACTCATCGCCTGTGCGGGGAGTATCCGTGTGATTAACAGAGATAAAAAATATGACCAGCAATAAAAGCATCAGGGTCACAAGACAATGTAACCCTTTAATAACCCTGCTGACGCGCATACTCAATTCCTTCTCTGATAAAGCGCTGATCGGTTGGATCATCACCATAAGGTGGATTTTGATACCATCGTCCCCACTCGGGTTGAGACGTTCCGGCATGGCTTTGAGCCCACCCGGCTCCCATTAACAGGATATTATCGGGGATACCCGCAGCAGTGCCTGTGGCTCCGAAATTGAAATTTCCAAAATTGGCATACAAGGGGTCAAATTGTTTGTAGTCCCATCGGCCTTTATTCCTGACCATTCGGTAAAACCAGAAGTAAGTCGATGGCAATGCCATATTCCGCGGCATACCATTTCGACGAGCTTCACGCATATTGTTTATGATTATCTGAGCACCGGGCCCCATAGGTATTTTCGGCATAAAACATTCCTCTTCCTTATGAAATGTCTGAATATCATACAGGTATATGATTTTTTTTAATCAGATCTAACGCAACTATTTTACTTCTTTAGAAGTCCGCATCGGGTACAGTTTTTATATAACTGATCCTTCACGAACTGACTGTATTCCGTCTGCACTGCCGTGGTACCGGTGTAGTCGTCCGAAGCCTTCCTTGCCGACAATTTATTGATAATGGTGTACCACATTTTTTGTTATACCGGGATATCCCACAGAGTCAACACAGCACCCAGCCACGGTACCCAACGCCCGAAGTATTCTCCCATGCTTGTGGTATACACCCACTGACCCTGCAACAGTTTTTTCCCCGGTAATCGTCCGATGCCTTACCCTGAATCTATAGCGGCTCAGGGAGAGGGTTACCAGAGACAGTGGGCTGGTTCCTTTTGTTGATGCATCGCCAGGCTTTCTATTAACGGGAATATACGGAAAGCTCATCAACATAGAGGCCACAGCGACTATATAAGCTATATATCTGAATTTTTGAAAATCATTTCAAAGTCACCAATATATGAGTTCCTGTTTGGCGACGCTCATGCTTTAAAAAAACATTTACCGTTCAGCTATTCTGTCGTATCCATATTCATAACTCCCTGTGTTTAGTGTGATTGCTAATACTGACCGAGCTATCTTATACAATTCTTGATATTGGTTGATTCGCGTGGAAATTAAGAAAACGACCCGCCGTGTGCAGTTTTCAACTATCAGGTTATTAAGGATTCATCAGGTTGCTGGCTGTTATATTCTCTCAGCCTGTGCTCTGCGATTTCCTGTTATCAGAAACCGCTATCCCGCTATAGCCAGACTTCCGGTTGTAACAACTGGCTTAGGGAATTGCGGCCTCGCAACAGACATATTTCATGGTGCAACTGGCTTCAACTGACTTCAGGAGGCCTGATAATCTGGTGTCCGTTAAAGCGGGCGTTACGCATAACGAACACCTTTAGGGAACAGATTCAGTATGCCGGAAGATCCTGAGGTGAATATTTTTTACAGGGATACTTAGACTGTCCGGTACCATCAGCGATCATAATCAGACCCGCCTGAATGACCGGGTAAATACTGCCTGGCGCTAAATGCGGTAGATACCACGGTGGCACAGGATATTGACCGGACCGGGTATCCGGAATAAATATGATGGTACGCCAAAGGTGTTTTCTCTTTTTAATCAGAAGATCACGGAGCCTCCCTGATTAAGAAATTACCCTGATTATCCTTCTGCAGGTTAAACGTTTTCTCCAGTCGGTATCTCTCTGAATCATTATCAGAAGAGGCGCCCATTAAGACGGAATAGGTCCCTTCCTGCCATTTAATCTGAGGGTATGAGAGGCACTCCCCCGCAACAATTCCCGGCAGTATGGACTGTTGCGGGGAATCCCAAAAAAATACCCAATATTGTGCTGTTTTTCTGGAAACATAGATCCCCCGGTTTTCTGCTAAGCGAAGACTTTTAACTCTCTCAGAGGGAACAAAGAAACAAGGTGCGTTATCCTGAATGGCGACACCCAACGGGCTAATATAAGATTTTTCAAGGTGGCAACCACTTATCAGTAAAATGCCTGACAGCAGAAATATCTTTCTCATGGGAGATTCCCTTTTGCTGAAAGGTTATTCAGGAAGCCACGTAAAAACTACTTTCAAGGCTTATTTCACCTGGCGTCAGTTTTCGTGAGTCATTTTCCTGTGTGCCCATTATCGCTCTCCTTGCTAACTTAAGTGGTGAAAAATACCCCTATTTCTTTATCAGTGATTAACCTTTATCGCGCGGGTTCGTTATGCCAGGCCTGAGCCAGTCCTGATTAATAGGCACTTGCAAGCACTCACCGAAAAATACGCTTCTTACGACCCCGGAGTTAGCCGGATAAATGACTTTCGCCACGGTACGCACGCTACGTATGCCGGACTTTAAGCGCATCATAGTCAGGCAGTCCTGGTGAATCAGTAAGGTAACTCACATTCTGAACAATAGCGGTTTTACAACGGGATAAGAGCCTCAGGTTAAGTACAGCCCGAAACCGAAGGGTAAATAAAATAAATTCATGAGAGTGGGTTTATGATCATACTGGATTCATCAATGGATAATGAAAAGCTGAGGTATTTTTCGTTATCCTAAGAGCCATCATGTCGCGCATGCGCGAACAAGCCGCTATCTGACGGGAATATCAACGAGCATTACCATCAATGCCAGAATATCAACTGCTGTTGTACGTTTATCACAATGGAAACGATCGGGTGCATTATCGTTACTCCGGTAGCACTTATCCCTCTCCCCCGCATTTCGCCCGGCAGCCTGCAGTCATTATGTTCTGATAGATCCCCGCTGAATCCCCGCCATAAGCAGGATTTTTTATACGTTAAAAAAGGGGATTATCAAAATCCACCACCATTTTGTAAGCATCCCTGCAAAAAGAACCGTTCACTTTTAGAGATCTTCCGACATACTGAATATGTTCCCCGAAGGAGATCGCTATGCGTAAAGCCCGGTTTACTGAACACCAGATTATCGCCGTTCTGAAGTCTGTTTAAGCCGACCGGACGGTGAAGGATGTCTGCCGTGAGGCCGTAATTTCAGACGTAAAGGAAAGCAACGTTTGCCGGTACGTAATCCGGCCCGTCTGGTGACACCAAAGGCCATAAACCAGAGCTGGCCGGTTGATTTTATGCACGATGCTCTGGTCAGTGGCAGACGTTTCCGGACATTCAATATGCTGGATGATTTTAACCGTGAGGCACTGGCCGTAGAGATTGACCTGGATATTCCTGCTCAGCGGGTCATCAGAGTAGTGGTTCGAATCGTAACTACGCGTGGTTATCCGCTGAAACGGAGGATGGATAACGGGCCGGAATTTATCTCACTGACACTGGCTCTGTGGGCTGAAGATCATGGTGTACAGCCAGAGTTCATTCAGCCCGGAAAACCCACCCGGAATGCTTTTATTGAATGATTTAACCGGACATACAGGACTGAAATACTGCATTTTATCTGTTCAGAACACTGAATGAAGTACGGGAGAAACAGACCGCTGGCTGGCGGAATATAACCGTGAACGACCTCATGAATCTCTGAATAACCTTACGCCGGAAGAATACCTGTTGATGGCTGTAAAACCGGAAACCTAAAAAAGTGTCTGGAACTAATACAGGTATACTTACAATGTCGGGATGTAAAATGTGAAAAATCACGAGTTGCGGCACCTGACGGCAGGAATGGTCGGAGTGTTAAACTGAAAAGCGTGACACCTATAATGCCGTCAGGAGTAAGATCAAATGGGGTAAGATAAACCTATTGATTTGGCCGTTCTGGTAAAATTTTGCCAATCACAAAAACAACCAATACGGATAGACCTATAGCGATAAGGCGTTCATGCCATGTATCATAATGAAAGAACCAGTAGCAGCAGAGTACGACGAACAATCCACCAATCACTGCGCCTGAAGTCTCAATAAGAGTAAATAAGATACGCTTGCCGATACTGAGTTTTTGAGGGTTATCTTTTCGCATTGATCTCTTTCTCAACCATACTAAGAATTTTTTCAAATGCAGGCTGGCCCTGAGTGTTTTTTACTTTAAGTGCTTCAACGAATGGGTTTAAGGCTGGCTCAACAAGAAAGTAGAGTAAATCATAATTTCGGTAGCGCAGGGCGTGATAAATATCAGGGTTGTATTGCTGAAGACGTTGAGATGTATAAATGCACCTTTCAACCATGCCACCGATCAGTAATGAGTTACCAATGATGCCACCGCGAAGAGTTATAAGAAATGAGCTGCGTTGCGCAATGGCGGTGGCAATCCTGCCAGCAATCATAGAGTTAGTGATGGTGCGGCCAGCAACAGAGGCAATTATCTTACTGTATATAGCGTTTTGCCTGGTTTCGGGAACAAATTTATTGAAGTTGTTGAGAACAGTTTCGATTGTCTTGATGAAATTATGGTTATCTAACAGCCCATGCTTTATAGCTGTTAACATCCTTATCTTTTCAGTTTCGCGTTGATATCGGGTATCAGTATCTATAAAGCCAAACGCCAGATAGCCCATATCTTTAGATACTGACAAAACACCGTCAATAACGCCTATGGCCGAATCTGGCGACAGTATAATTTTGGCTATACGCCTTGCGATTTCCTGATAGCTATCCAATTTAAAATCCTTTTAAAATTGAGATAAATTTGGTGGTTTTCCTTATGGGTACTAACTAATTCAATAGTAACCCTGCCAGCCGTTGTCCATTCAACATTTCTATGAGCTCGTTCTTAAACCATTCATAGTAGCCCGACGCATCACTGAATCATACAAATGCTAAAGTTCTGCTCAGCGTTGATTTTGTACGCCGTGGAAAATGATGCAATACTTTTGCGACACGGTAATCCCCCCATTTTTAAACGGAGGTGATAAGTAAAATCAGGCCATACGCTTAATATGCTGCATCGGTGTAAATCCATTCAGTGCCATAGTCGGTCGTTGGTGATTATAAAAATATTGCCATTTCGTCGCATATTCCTGCAATTCATTTAATGACGAAAACAGGTGCTGATCCAGCCAGTCATAGCGTAATGTCAGGTTATCACGCTCAATATAAGCATTCTGCTAAGGTTTTCCAGGCTGAATAAAGTTGAGCCGGATATCCTGTTGTTTCGCCCATATCATCAGTGTATTACCTGCATACTCTGGACCATTGTCACACCGAATTTATACGGATTTCCCTTTCCATTCAATGATCTGCTCCAGTGTTGTTAGATCGTGGAAGGACTACGATTTAGTGCCGTAGCTATCGCACGAATGCTAATTTTGGCTGACAAACCGGCTCGTATTTCTTCGCGCTCAGACAGTGTCAGGTGAGCTAAAGCTGGCTTGCGTTCATTTGGTTTTATGCCGCCAGTATCTCTTAACATAGTGAAGATTGTTCCTGGTTTTGAACCCTGGATATTAGCTATTTCACTGAAGCCTGTTCCGTTCTTCCACAGTTCAAAAACAGATACTTTTTCCTTTACTGTAAATGTTCGTCTCATTCAAAAATCCTCCGCAACCCCATGTTTTAACATGACTGTTGCGTTGACCAATTGAATCTGCAACGGCTTTTTTTAATATGTCCCGTTCGTCGGTAACCCGCTTCAGCTCTTTCTGGAGACGGCGGATCCCGGCCAGAGCATCTGACTGTTCTTTATGAGTGGATGAGTCCGGACCGTACTTCTGTATCCAGGCGTAAAGGCTGTGGGTGGTGATATCGAGACGTGTAGCAACGCTGGAAACAGAATGACCGCGATCAACAACCTGTTTGACTGCTTCAATTTTAAACCCTTCGCGATAACGCTTACCGCTCATGGGCACCTCTATTTAAGGCATCTTAAATGACTCCGGGGTGTCTGTTAAACTCGTGGCGATTCACAAAGGTGGATAAAACTTCGCTTACGGCATGGATGAAATATATTCAGGCAACAGATCTGTCAAACGCACCGGATATCAGTTGGCCGGTAAACCTGCCTGAAGGCAGAACCAGAAACATATTAGCCTCCTGCCTGTACAAATGTTAATCTAAAATCTGTCAAATATCTGCAGAAAGGAATCCGTTGATATGGATACAACTGAGGAACTCAAAGGGACATATTATTTTAATGGGCTGCCTAATCTGACGCCGCAGGAATTGCTGTTCCGGGTGCTGGTTGACGAGACGCAGAAACAGCTGGGCGTGCAGGATATTGTAGCCGTTGCGGGGCTCATCCTGGGCAACAATAATATCAACGTACCGGGCAAGCCCAATACGGCAACCCCCGGCACTTCTGTTGCTTCGATCTTTTTCCGCAAGCACCTGTCCTGCCAATTCCGGCGCCGCATTCTGCCAACCCTGACCGCCAAATCCTTCAGCCTTCGCAGGCTGAAAATTTTCTGGGTGAATAATCTGGGCGCGTTTGTGGGCAGGGCCGTGCCCGTTGTCGGATGGGTTATTCTGGCAAAAGATGTCGCACAAATCAGTTTTCGCACCGTCCATCTCTATAACCTGATTGTGCGCCCGGAGGATAAAATCTGGTGAATAATATGACAGCAACCCCTGATGCGGTGCGCGACTTCATTCTGCGTGAGCTGCCGCTGGTGACGACCCTCTTGTTTAAGAAAATTGAAGTCGGCGACGATGACATTCTTCAGGAGCAGTATGAGGCGGATGATATCGCAGAGATGGCGGAGAAGTTTTTTCATGACTTCAACGTAGAGCCAGAAGGCTTCAGTACTGCCGCTTATTTCCCCTGGAAAACTCCTTCGCTGTTATCACGCGCGCCCGTGAAGCAGGAAAAAAAGCCTCTGACCATAAGAATGTTTACAGAGTCAGCCCATGCGGGACGCTGGCTTTTCTGAATGCTCACCACGGGTAACACAATTTGCCCGTGGTGTCAGCTGCCACACGATGCCAACAGCATGATTTCCCTTCCCTGAGACCTGACCATAGCGGAACCCCTTCACAAAAGAACCGCCACATGGCACAGGATTATCACCACGGCGTGCGCATTGAGAAAATCGACGAGCAGACCGGCTGGCATAAATCCCTGCCAAACATCGGCGTGAACGGTGTCACCGGCATTTCAAAAGACGCTTGCCGGAACCTGCAGGATCCGGCAACTGATGTGGGCCTGCTGAACCAGAATGACGTGACCGCGCTGATCCGAAAAGACGGCTTCCGCTTCCGGGGTTCCCGCTGACTCAGTGATGATGCGCTCTTTCAGTTTGAGTGTTACACCCGCACCGCGCAGGTGCTCATGTACACGATGGCAGAAGCGCAAATGTGGTCCGGATAACGACTCGCTGACGTTGTCCGGCGTGCTACTGCCGGAAGTCACCGGCGGCAGGTTGTCACTGCTGGCGCTGGAAAAAATGGCAGAACCGGGTCGGGTAAGGCATGGCCTTTGATTGAGGGCAGCGGCACCATTTATGACATGTTTGTCATCGGGAGCCGGAGCCAGACCAAAACGGAATTTTTTGCCTGCGGGATGCCGCGCCGCACTGAACTTACGCTGACCCTGAAACGAGTTGATGAGTCGCTGTCTGATATGTTCGGCAGCCTGCGCGATCAACTCAGCAATCTGCAGGACTTCGCAACTTCTGCGAGAGGTAATATTAAATTTTGTTGATAGTAGCTGCAATTCTGCTGCCATTTTGCTGCCAACGGATATTCAGCCAACAAAAAAGCCACTCCGGAGAGTGGCTTAATGTCCTGAATTCACAGGAAGAATCTGGTGGCCCCTGCTGGACTTGAACCAGCGACCAAGCGATTATGAGTCGCCTGCTCTAACCACTGAGCTAAGGGGCCAGTGAGTGGCGGGGATTATAAGGTATCTCTGGCGGCTAATCCAGCACCCCCGGGTTTAGTTGCTGTTTTTTACAGCAATTGTCACAGAGCGCGGTGAGCCCGTCCCGGAGCCGGTGTTCCGGCCGGTCACCGGGTCTGTCAGCCTGGCGGGGTCTGCAACACCTGGTAGCAGTAAATTATCGCGCTGGCGCGATGATTTTTATAACATTTATCCGGGAGAATAATGACCCCTGTATCAATTCGGAGATAACCCATGAAGTTCCCCGGCAATATCCCTTCAGTGATCGAAAAAAGCGGTTTAATGGTCATCCTGATTTCCACCATTATTGCTTTAGTGAGCCATGTCGTCACCATGATCATGGAACGCCATATCACGGTCAGCGATATCCTGCTGTTGTTTATGTACCTTGAATTTATTTCGATGACAGAAACCTACTGGAAGATGGGTCAGTTACCGGTACGTATGCCACTCTATATCGCGATGGTCGGTATTGCCCGCCATCTGATGACCGAACCCAGCGATATCAAACCGCAGGAAATCGTGCTGTATTCCCTGGGGATCGTCCTGCTGGGCGTGGCCGTACTGATTGTCCGCTATGGTCACCACAAATTCCCGTATAAAAAACACGAAGCCGACGAAGACAGTTAACCCCCGCCCCCGGACTGCCGGCCTGTGGCCGGCAGTGTTCTTTGTATTATTACCGCATCAATACCGCTGACCGTCTCTCACTCTGCCCCGATAATTTTTACAGGGCCAGGGAAGCAGCGCATAATCATCCGCGAAATATTCGCTCTCCCCACGGTCAGGGACTCTGAAATGATGGAATCAAAACGCGAACAACGTATACAGCGACTGCTGCAGGAAATTCATGCTGCCGGGCGACTCCATTTGCACCGGGCCGCTGAGTTGCTCGGCGTTTCCGGAATGACCGTCCGTCGGGACCTCAGCCAGTGTCCGCAACAGTTATTATTACTGGGCGGATATATTATCAGTGCCACTCAGCGCACCACCGGCCACTATTTTATTTCGGACCAGGCCACGCGGCAGGTCACCAGAAAAAAGCAGATTGCGCAGCTGGCGGCCACCTTAGTCTCAAAAAATGAGACGGTCTTCTTTGATTGCGGAACGACAACACCGCATATTATCGCCGCCATCAGCCATGATTTGCCGTTTACTGCCCTCACCGCGTCCATGAATACCTTCCTGGCACTACAGGAAAAAACCGCCTGCCGGGTCATCCTTAGCGGTGGCGAGTTCCACCCGGATAATGCCATTTTCACCCCGGCCGGGACGCATTCGTTGCTGGAAGAATTCTGCCCGACGCTGGCTTTTCTCTCTGCCGCCGGGCTGGATGAACATCAGGGCGTAACCTGCTATAACCTTAATGAACTGGCCATGAAACATCATGCGCTGAAGCGCGCAGCCCGCAAGGTACTGGTGATGGACAGCAGTAAATTCGGTAAGGTCTTTCCGGCACGGATAGCCAGTATTACCGCGTTTGATATGTTGTTAACCGACAAACCGTTGCCTGCCCTGCTGGCCCGGCAACTGGCGGATGCGGGCGTGGAGGTAGTGATCGCCTGAGCGTCCGGGTCGCAAGAGTGGTCACCGTAACGTTCTTTGCCTATGATGGGATCACCGCCCTTAGCACAGGATACCCTGATGAAAGTTGCCCTCGGACAGTTCGCCGTCAGTCGTGAATGGCAGGAAAATGCCGATACCTGTCTGGCCTTAATGGCGCAGGCCGCCAGGGCCGGTGCCGATTTACTGGTCTTACCGGAGGCTATTCTCGCCAGAGATAATACCTCCCCGGCCTATGTGGTGGAGGCCGCCCAGCCGGAAGAGGGTCCGTTCCTGCGCCGGTTACTTGCCGCCAGTGAAGGCTCCCGTTTAACCATTATATTTACCCAGCATGTGCCGGCCCCGGGCGAACGGGCCATCAATACCCTGTTTGCCCTGCATCAGGGGCAGATTATTGCACGCTACGAAAAACTGCATTTGTACGATGCTTTTGCCGTGCAGGAATCCGCCCGGGTAAACGCCGGACAACAGATCCCGCCCCTGATTACGGTTGCCGGAATGAACGTCGGTCTGATGACCTGTTATGACATCCGTTTTCCGGAAATGGCCCGACGGCTGGCCCTCGACGGGGCTGATTTACTGGTACTGCCCGCCGCCTGGTTACGCGGCCCCCTCAAAGAAAAACACTGGCAAATGCTGACCACCACCCGGGCGCTGGAAAACACCTGTTACCTGGTTGCCGTCGGAGAGTGCGGGCCGAAGAATATCGGTAACAGTCTGGTCGCTGACCCGCTGGGCGTGGTGATCGCCAGTGCAGCCGAAGCCCCGGCCCTGATTTTTGCCGATATCGATGCCGGACGACTGCATTACGCCAGAGAGGTTCTGCCGGTGCTGGAAAACCGCCGGTTTGCGACCCCGCAGCTCCGGTCGTCATCCTGATTTAGCGCGGCCGCGGCCTGACTGCCGCCGCCGCACTCCCCTTTTCCGGTTTTTATCAGACCATTTTTTTACTTGTCATAACAAAAGGATATTAACCCGATCACGGGTCGGGCTTTACAAGCCGCGCTGCACTTTTTATAGTCAAAAAACACAAAAAATCATCAATATATATCATCTGATAATCACCGCTGTTTTATGACGGGAAGGAAAACGTTTGAAAACTGTAATTGCGATCCATGGCGGAGCCGGAACGATCACCCGCCGTGCGCTGAGTAAAGAAAAAGAACAACAGTACCGTCAGGCCTTAGAGGACATCATCAGCGCCGGTCAGCAGATATTGCTGGCCGGCGGCAGTGCTCTGGATGCGGTGACAGAAACCGTCCGTCTGCTGGAAGAGTGTCCATTGTTTAATGCCGGTAAAGGGTCGGTGTTTACGCATCAGGCCACCCATGAACTGGATGCCTGTGTGATGGATGGCCGGACACGCCAGGCCGGAGCCGTGGCCTGCGTCAGTCGGGTGCGTAATCCTGTGCTGGCTGCCCGGGCGGTGCTGGAAAACACCCCTCATGTTTTACTGGCCGGTGCCGGTGCCGATGTATTTGCTGCCGAACAGGGGCTGGAAACGGTTTCTCCCGATTTTTTCTCAACCCCTGAACGCTACGCCCAGTTACAACAGGCACTGCAGCAGGACGATATTCTGCTGGATCATCAGGAGGATACCCCCGCCCCGGAAGGTGACCCTATCGATCCGCGAAACAAATTCGGTACCGTCGGGGCTGTTGCGCTGGATAGCGCCGGCCAGCTGGCGGCAGCCACGTCTACCGGCGGAATGACCAACAAACGCCCCGGGCGCGTGGGTGATACCCCGCTGCCCGGTGCCGGCTGCTATGCCGACCGCCGGGTCGCGGTGTCATGCACCGGCACCGGTGAAGTCTTTATTCTGACTCAGGCCGGATACGATATCTCTGCCCGGATGAACTATGCCGACAGTTCTCTGGAGCAGGCCTGCGATCATCTGATGCAGACGCTGGGTGAGATGCAGGGAGAAGGCGGTCTGATTGCTATCGATGCCGATGGCAACCTGGCTCTGCCGTTTAACAGCGAAGGGATGTATCGGGCTTCCGCCAGCGGTAATGAGCCTCCACAGGTGGCCATCTACCGTCATCCGCCAGCCTGATGAGGACATAGCATGACTGATTTGCAGACGACCCTGCTCCACGATCCTGACCGGGTACTGGTGGCTGAAAACCTGAGCGTGACCTTCCGTCAGGATAATCAGGTTTTTCAGGCCGTGGATTCCTTATCTCTGTCCGTCAGCCACGGCGAAACGCTGGCTCTGGTCGGGGAATCCGGCTCCGGTAAATCAGTCACCTCGCTGGCGCTGATGGGGCTTATCCAGCAGGCCGGTGGCCGGGTGACCGGCGATCGCTGGCTGCGCCGGCGCAATGGCGATCTGTTTGATCTGGGGAGTGCGGATCAGCACCAGTTGCGGCGGATCCGCGGATCTGATATCGCGATGATCTTTCAGGAACCGATGACGTCACTGAACCCGGTCTTTTCTGTCGGTGAACAGATTGCCGAATCGCTGCGGCTGCATCAGGGTAAAACCGCACATCAGGCCTGGCGTGAAGCCCGGGAACTGCTGGACCGCGTAAGAATTCCGGCCGCAGCCGATACCATGCAACGCTATCCCCACCAGCTCTCCGGGGGGATGCGTCAGCGTGTCATGATAGCCATGGCACTCAGTTGCCGCCCGGCGCTGCTGATTGCCGATGAACCGACCACCGCGCTGGATGTCACTATCCAGGCCCAGATACTGAACCTGATCCGCGAGTTGCAACAGGAAATGCATATGGGGGTGATTTTTATCACCCACGATATGGGCGTGGTAGCAGAAATGGCCGATCAGGTCACGGTCATGCACCGCGGACGCCAGGTGGAATCCGCACCACTGCGTGAACTGTTCCGCCAGCCCCGGCAGGACTACACCCGTGCACTGCTGGCTGCGGTACCCAAACTCGGTGCCATGCGCGGTCAGCCACTGCCGGCAAAATTTATTCTGCCGGGAGAAAGCGCCCCGGTCAGCACACAACCGGATACGGTACAACGGGATCGCCCGCCGGTACTGGAGGTGCGCGATCTGGTTACCCGTTTCGATATCCGCGGCGGCTGGCTGAATCGCGTTCAGCGACAGGTTCATGCGGTGGAGCATATCAGTTTTGATCTCTACGCCGGAGAAACCCTGGCGCTGGTCGGGGAGTCCGGCTGCGGTAAATCCACTACCGGCCGCTCTCTGCTGCGACTGGTAGAAAGTCAGGGCGGATCGATCACCTTTAACGGCCAGAGGATCGATACCCTGAGCGGAGCCGCCCTGGCGCATTTGCGCCGGGATATTCAGTTTATTTTCCAGGATCCCTATGCGTCACTCGATCCCAGGCAGTCGATCGGCTATTCCATTATGGAGCCGTTACTGGTCCATAAGGTGATGGAGCCGGCGGCCGCGGCAAAACGTGTGGAAGAGTTACTGGTACGTGTCGGCCTCGAGGCCGAACATGCCGCCCGTTATCCCCATGAGTTTTCCGGCGGACAGCGTCAGAGGATCTGTATTGCCCGGGCCCTCGCCCTGAACCCGAAAGTTGTGATAGCCGATGAGTCCGTGTCTGCGCTGGATGTCTCCGTGCAGGCCCGTATCGTTAATCTGATGATGGATTTACAGCAGGAATTCGGTATCGCCTTTCTGTTTATCTCTCATGATATGGCGGTGGTCGAACGCATCAGCCACCGGGTGGCCGTGATGTATCTCGGACAGATCGTCGAAATCGGCTCGCGTCAGGACGTGTTTGAAAATCCGCAACATCCCTATACCCGTAAACTGATGGCAGCTGTCCCCGTCGCAGACCCGGAGGCGGTGCGCCATCATTTTGCCACGAAGGCAGAAGACGTGCCGGATGCCATCTATGCCCGCGGGGAATCTCCGCCGGTCGTTTCCCTGACCCGCGTTTCCGGTCAGCATTTTGTTGCTAACAGCAGCCACCCTTTTAGCTAACGTGACGAAGCCCTCTGCGCGGGACCGGCAGGCAGGCAACAGCACCATTACAGGAGAGCAGGACGATGAATCAGAAAACGGTTAAGTGGCTGATCGCCGCGGGAATTATCGGCAGCAGCAGTGTCTCACTGCCCGCATTTGCGGCTAAAGATATCGTGGTTGCCGTATTGTCAGATTTCACCACGATGGACCCTTACGATGCGAACGATACCCTGTCGCAGAGCGTCGCCAAGTCGTTCTATCAGGGGCTGTTTGGTTTCGATAAGAATATGAAGCTGGAAAACGTGCTGGCCGAAAGCTATACGGTCAGCCCGGATGGCCTGACGTATACCTTTAAGTTACGTCCCGGCGTGAAATTCCAGGACGGGACTGATTTTAATGCAGAAGCCGTGAAGGTGAACCTCGATCGTGCCAGTAACCCGGCCAATCACCTGAAGCGCTATAACCTGTTTAAATATATCGCCCATACCGATGTCGTTGACCCGCTGACGGTCAAAGTTACCCTGAAACAGCCTTTCTCCGCCTTTATCCATAACCTGGCACATCCGTCTGCCGTGATGATTTCACCGGCGGCACTGAAAAAATACGGCAAAGATATCGGTTTCCACCCGGTGGGTACCGGCCCTTACCAGTTTGTCAGCTGGAATCCGACCGATGATATGAAGGTGAAAAAATGGGATGGCTACTGGAAGAAAGGCTATCCGAAGCTGGATGAAATCACCTGGCGTCCGGTAGAAGATAACAATACCCGTGCCGCCATGCTGCAGACCGGTGAAGCCACCGTCGCTTTCCCGATCCCTTACGAGCAGGCTCCGTTACTGAAAAAAGACAGTAAGCTGGATGTCGTGACCTGGCCATCCATTATGCAGCGCTATATCAGCCTGAATGTGACGCAGAAACCGTTCAATGACCCGAAAGTACGCGAGGCATTAAATTATGCCATTAACCGCCAGGCGCTGGTAAAAGTCGCGTTCTCCGGCTATGCCACACCGGCCACCGGTATTGTGCCTCCGGCTATCGCCTACGCACAGACCTTCCCGGCCCCGGTATATGACCCGGCCAAAGCCCGTGAACTGCTGAAAGAAGCCGGTTACCCGAACGGTTTTGAAACCACCCTCTGGTCATCCCATAACTACACTACGGCACAGAAGGTGCTGCAGTTTGTTCAGCAGCAGCTGGCACAGGTGGGCGTAAAAGCTCAGGTGACGGCGATGGATGCCGGTCAGCGTGCCTCACAGGTGGAAGATAAAGGACAGAAAGAGAGCGGTGTCCGTATGTTCTATACCGGCTGGTCAGCCTCCACCGGGGAAGCAGACTGGGCATTAACCCCGCTCTTTGCCACCACGTCCTGGCCACCAGCCATCTTTAATACCGCGTTCTACAGCAACCCGAACGTCGATAAAGACCTGACCGATGCGCTGAAAACCACCAACGAAGCAGAGAAATCGGCCCTGTATAAAGACGCTCAGGACCGTATCTGGCATGACCAGCCCTGGATCCCGCTGGCGGTGGAAAAACTGGTGTCTGCAAACAACAAAAATCTGACCGGCTTCTACATTATGCCGGATACCTCATTTAACTTTGATGATGCGGATCTGAAGTAACTGATCGGGCAGGCGGTGACGCCTGCCCCCTGCCACCGGGACTGTGCATGCTTAATTATTTTATCAAACGTCTGCTGGGGATGATCCCGACGCTTATCATCGTGACGGTGCTGGTCTTTCTGTTTGTGCATCTGCTGCCGGGGGACCCGGCACGCCTGCAGGCCGGTGCGAATGCCGACGAAGCCGTAGTGGCGATGGTCCGTCACCGTCTGGGGCTGGACCTGCCGTTACCGCAGCAGTTCTGGAATTATCTGGTGCGATTACTGCACGGCGACCTGGGCCAGTCGATGGTGTCACAGCGGCCGGTCAGCCAGGAAATTGCCATGCGTTTTATGCCGACCCTGCTGCTGACACTGACCAGCATGGTCTGGGCCTGTGTCTTCGGATTAATCATCGGGTTAATTTCGGCGGTATGGCGGAATCGCTGGCCGGATAAGCTCGGTATGCTGCTGGCCGTCTCGGGGATTTCATTCCCGGCCTTTGCGCTGGGCATGCTGCTGATGCAGATTTTTTCTGTACAGCTTGGCTGGCTGCCGACCGTCGGTGCCGGCAGCTGGCAGCACTATATTCTGCCATCGCTGACCCTGGGTGCCGGGGTGGCGGCGGTGATGGCCCGCTTCACCCGTTCCTCTTTTATTGAGGTCATGCGGGAAGATTATATGCGCACCGCCCGGGCGAAAGGGGCCTCTGAATTCTCGGTAATTTTTAAACACGGTCTGCGCAATGCGATGATCCCGGTCGTGACCATGATGGGCCTGCAGTTCGGCTTTCTACTGGGCGGCTCTATTGTGGTGGAAGTGGTGTTTAACTGGCCGGGCCTCGGCAGGTTACTTATCGATTCGGTTTCCATGCGCGACTATCCGGTGATTCAGGGAGAGGTTCTGCTGTTCTCCTTTGAATTTATTCTGATTAATTTGCTGGTTGATCTGTTATATGCGGCGATCAATCCGGCTATCCGTTACCGCTGAAGGATCACAATGAAAAACTGGCGACGTGATGCAGCGCTGAAAGCGATGCCGCTGCTGAGCGAACACCGGCCGCGCACACCGTGGCGGGAGTTCCTGCACCGCTTCCGGCAACAGCCGGTGGCCATCGCTGCGGCGGTCTTTATTCTGCTGTTACTGATTCTGGCGGTGATCGCCCCGTGGATCAGTCCCTACAATGCAGAAATGTATTTTGATTATGACCGGTTAGACCAGGGGCCGACACTGGTGCACTGGTTCGGGGTCGACTCGCTGGGACGGGATATTTTCAGCCGGGTACTGGTCGGTACGCGGATCTCTCTGCTGGCAGGCGTTTTTTCTGTGGCGATCGGCTCAGTGATTGGCACCCTGCTGGGTCTGCTGGCTGGCTATTATGAAGGCTGGTGTGACCGGGTCATTATGCGTATCTGCGATGTGCTGTTCGCCTTCCCGGGGATCCTGCTGGCGATTGCGATTGTGGCTATCATGGGCAGTGGCATGTCCAACGTCATCCTCGCCGTAGCCATTTTCAGTATTCCCGCGTTTGCCCGGCTGGTACGGGGGAATACCCTGGTACTGAAGCGGCAAACCTTTATCGAAGCGGCGCGCAGTATCGGTGCTTCAGACCGCCATATCTTATGGCGGCATATACTGCCCGGCACCCTCTCATCCATCGTGGTTTATTTTACGATGCGGATCGGTATTTCGATTATTTCGGCGGCCAGCCTCTCGTTTATCGGCCTCGGTGCTCAGCCGCCGACCCCGGAATGGGGAGCGATGCTGAACGAAGCCCGGGCGGATATGGTGATGGCGCCGCACGTCGCTATTTTCCCCTGCCTCGCTATCTTCCTGACCGTACTGGCCTTTAATCTGCTGGGTGACGGGCTGCGGGATGCACTGGATCCGAAACTGCGCGGGGATAACGGCAGGTAAACCCGCTCCGGCAAACCCGGCGGGAGAAGCCCCCCGCTTTCCTTTTTTTTCCGTCAATCAGGGAACAAATACCCGGGGTCACCGTACCGAATCCCCCGGGGCCCTTCTTCGTAACGTCCGGAATTCTCCTCTGCCTGCTGCTGTTTCTGCCTCTGCGATGAGCCATTACCTGGCATCTCTGCTCTGCTGCACTGACTATTCGATACTCAAAGGGTCGCCGGAAGTCAGATTGCCGTTGGCAGGGTTCAGAAGAGCAGATTTTTATGATTCGGTCATACTGCGGGGCTAAGGTTCCGGGAAATTGCAGATTGCCGTTGGTTATTGGTTATTGGTTATTGGTTATTGGTTATTGGTTATTGGTTATTGGTTATTGGTTATTGGTTATTGGTTATTGGCAGGGTTCAGAAGAGCAGATTTTTATGATTCAGTCATGCTTTGGGGCTAAGGTTGCAGGAAGTTGTGGCGCTGTACACGGTGTTTTTTTGGCAGGCGACAGGTCTGCGGTATCAGCACCGCGTCAATCCCGCGAGCCTGATACCACAGAGAGACCGGCACGGTGCCGGTCTCTCTGATTAATAAGTAATGCCGGGAGGATTGACCTTCGAGGCAGTCACGGCCTCTTTCTGTTCTCCCCAGCGGGTCATCACCTGCTGATAGGTTCCGTTTTTGATACTGCTGTCCAGCGCCGCCTGTAACGCATACACCAGCCCGTTACCTTTTTTCGTCGTCACCGCGACCTGCGCGAGTTTAGGCCCCAGTCCGACAACCCGTGTTTTCCCCGTTAATGCGGCTTTATAGCTGGCCGCAGACTGAGGGCCAAACAAAACATCTACCCGGCCTGACAGCAACGCCAGGTTAACGGCAGCATCATCGGTCAGATAGACCGGTGTTGCCTCCGGTAAATGCTGACGCTTATTCTGCTGGTTCCATCCCAGTAATATCCGTTCCTGATTAGTCCCCGAGCCAACCACGACTTTTAACCCGGACACATCACGGGCATCCCGGATCTGCCGTATAGGGCTGTTCTGCCTGACACTGAAAGCCAGCGAGTCCGTCCGGTAAGTCGCAAAGTCATACTTCTTCTTACGATCTTCGGTGACCGCAATATTCACCAATGCAGCATCGTATCGCCCGCTGCTAATCCCTAAAGGCCATTCTTCCCAGGAGACAGGAACCAGCCGTAACTTCAGGCCAAGTCCGTCGGCCAGCAGCCTGGCGATATCCGGGTCACTACCGATACGGCTTTTATTATCATTTCCCAGCAGCGAGAGCGGGGGTGAATTCATGGCCGAAATAGCGACCGTCAGTTCCCCCGGATGGGCAAACCGGAAACCTTTAGGGATCAATGCCACTGCTGACGCTGATACCGCGGTATTCACCGGGGTCTGGTTCGCATTTAAATCCGGCTGTGTCTGTGCAAAAAGGGGAGCAGCTACCGTCATCAGTAACAGCAGATAACCCGGCCGCCATATAAAACGCTTCATCAGAGTACACTCGCCAGGAAATTTTGTGTTCTGACATGTCGCGGATGATTCAGTACCTGGTCACTGGTCCCCTGCTCTACAATTTTCCCGTCCACCATAAACACGACCTGGTCAGCAACCTGACGGGCAAATCCTATTTCATGGGTCACAATCACCAGCGTTCTCCCTGACTTCGCCAGCTGTGCTATCACTTCCAGTACTTCACCCACCAGTTCAGGATCCAGTGCTGAGGTGGGTTCATCAAACAGCAGCACCCTGGGCTCCAGCGCCAGTGCACGGGCGATGGCAACCCGTTGCTGTTGTCCTCCGGAAAGATGCCGTGACCAGGCATGAATTTTATTCTGTAATCCGACGGATTTCAGTAACTGTTCAGCCCGTGTGATGGCCTCTGGCCGCGAGAGACGTTTATGTACGACCGGGGCTTCAATAATATTATCGAGGACACTGAGATGAGGAAACAGGTTAAAGTTCTGGAACACATAGCCGACATTCAGTCGTTGTTTCAGAATGTCTTTCTCTTTCAGTTCATAGAGTTTGCCGTTTTTTTGCCGGTAGCCGATGTATTCTTCGTCGATCCGGATAAAACCGGCATCCGGTTTTTCGAGATGGTTAATAGTACGGAGTAATGTCGATTTACCTGAACCGGACGGTCCCAGGATCACCGTCACGGAGCCTGGCGGGATCTCAAGATCGATATCTTTCAGTGCATGAAAGTGGCCATAGGTTTTACTGATCCCGGTGATGGAGATCTTTCCCTGCGGATTAACTGTTGCGGACATAAGAAATCTCCTGAGGCAGATGACTGCTTTTGCTCAACGCCGGGACCGGCGTCACCGCGGCGACCGCGGGCGATACAGACTGGGGAAGAGCTTTGCGTTCGCTTTTCGCCATCAGTTTTTCGACCAGTAACTGAATAACGGCCAATACACTGGTGATCACCAGATACCAGCAGGCACCGACCATCAGTAATGGGATCACTTCCTGATTGCGGTTATAAATCATCTGGATGGTATAAAAGAGTTCTGGCATGGCCAGCACATAAACGACGGAGGTGCCTTTCACCAGACCAATCAGTTCGTTGAAACCGGTCGGTAGAATAGAACGCAAGGCCTGCGGCAGAATAATACGCCATGTACGACGCCAGACCGGTAATCCGAGTGCCGCGGCAGCTTCATATTGTCCGTAATCGACCGACTGGAATCCGCCGCGGATCACTTCTGCCGTATAGGCACTTTGTACCAGAGTCAGCCCGACTACGGCCGTCTGGAACTGTCCCAGCACATTGATGGTCTGAAAATGTCCCCAGCTCAGAGAGGTAAAAGGCAACCCCAGCGATAACGTGTCATACAGGTAAGAGAAGTTATAAAGAATAATCAGCACCACAATCAGCGGCAGTGAACGGAATAACCAGATATACCCCCAGGCCAGCGCCTTGAGTAACGGCGACTGAGAAAGCCGTGCCATCGCCAGCGCACCGCCAAGGATCACACTCAGTAACGCACTGAAAACGGTGATCAGTAACGTCCGCCCCAGCCCTTCCAGGATCACCGGGTTAAAAAACCATTTTGCAAATACCGGCCACTCCCAGCGTGGATTCAGTGCAACCGACTGGATAATACCGGCAAATATCAGTACCGAGAGTATCGTTCCTGCTATGCGCCAGGGGTACCGTGCCGGTACAATTTTCTGTGATAAAGGTAAATCAGACATGGGCATTCACTCCTTTACGCGCGGAACAGGCAGGTGCCACCAGCGTTTTAGTAAACCTCAGCCGCCCGTCATAGGGGGCACGGCTGTATTCTTCAAAATCACGATGAATATCAAAACCGGGCTGATAACCCAGAGAGAGATACAGTGCTACAGCTTCCGGTTGCCGGAATCCGGTGGTCAGATACATTTCCCGGTAACCGGCATCGATGGCATGTTGCTCAAGCTGTCTGACCACGCAGCAGGCAATCCCCTGCCCGCGTAAAGCTTTATCTGTCCAGATCCGTTTAATTTCGGCGGTCTGTCCGCGGTATGACTTATACGCCCCGGTGGCGATGATTTTCCCCGCCTCTTCCAACACGATGAATAGCCCCTCAGGCGCAACATAGCGTTCCGGTAAATCATCTTCGGTATGCCCGGCAAAATAATCACCATAGCGCTGCCGGTACTCGTCAAACAGCCCGCTCAGGACAGGCTGCAACTCTGCCGCCTCAGGCGAAATAATCCTGAATCTCCTCTCAGCCATAACACTCTCCTAGTCGCCCAGTCCGGGAGGATTAATTTCAGCCGACGGTATCCCTTCCAGACCTTCTCCCCAGCGATCCAGGACTTTCTGATAATCACCGTTCGCAATCGTGCCGTTAATAGCTGTCTGTATTGCCAGGGTCAGACCACTCCCTTTTTTGAGGGTCACCGCGATATGAGCCGCTTTTGGCCATCCGCCATCCACGGCACCGACAAAGCGTAAATTTCCTCCGTTGGCCGCTTTCCAGGCACCGAGTACGTGCGGGCCAAAATAGGCATCTGCCCGTCCTGACTGCAGATCCAGCGTTTCTGTGGCACCATCCTGAGTGTAAATGGGAGTGAAAGGAGCCAGTCCGTGACTGCGGTTTTCTTTATCCCACGCCAGCAGAATCGCTTCCTGATTGGTACCCGAGCCGACAATAATTTTCAGCCCGGCAATATCAGCCGGTCGGGTAATTGCTTTGATCTTTGAAGATTTTTTGACATAAAACCCTAATAAATCGCGACGATAGGTGACGAAATCAAACTTCTTTTTTCTCTCACGGGTCACCGTAATATTTGAAATAGCCGCATCATATTTTCCGCTGATCACTCCCAGCGGCCAGTCATCCCAGGAGGCCGGCACAATATGCAGTTTTAGCCCAAGGCTATCGGCAATCAGCCGGGCAATATCAGGTTCACTGCCGATCAGCGTTTTATTATCATTCGCCAGTACGCTCAGTGGCGGGGATGTCGTGCCACTGACGGCAACCGTAAACTCTCCCGGATGAATAAAATGGTAACCTTTCGGAATTTGCGCGATGGCCGCAGGGTTTTTCGGGGTATTCACTGGCTGAGCGTTTTTAGTAAGATTAATATCCGTGTTATTGATGGTGACATCCGCGGCATTGGCGGAAACCACCGCCATAGTGCCTGCTAATGCCAGTGCGCGCAGCGCCAGACCTGAAATCATACAACCTCCTGTAAATGTGACGATCGGGCAAACTGGTTTTCCGGAAGCGGCAAATCAAACGATTCACGCAGAGTGGTTCCCGGGTACTCTTTCCGGAAAAGGCCTCTGGCTTGTAATAACGGGATCACCTGGTCAACAAAGCGCGGGAACACTTCAGGAGTGCCAGCCTGAATAATGAACCCGTCGGCCCCCTCATTCTCAAACCAGCGTTGCATCTCATCAGCGATCTGTTCCGGTGTGCCATGAAATACCGGACGAGGTGTCGCGGCTTCCAGAGCGACCTGACGCAGCGTTAATCCCCGTTCGCGGGCCTGCTGTTTAATGTGATCCGTCGTACTGCGGAAACTGTTGCCGCCCAGCTCACCGATATCAGGGAAAGGTTCGTCCAGCGGATACTGGCTGAAATCGTGGTGTTCAAAATAACGGCCGAGATAATTCAGCGCATTTTCAATCGAGACCAGGGCAGCCGTCTGCTGATACTGGCGTTCTACGTCCTGCGCATCCTCCCCGACGATGACAGAGACGCCCTGAAAAATATGTAAGTCATCCGGCTGACGCTGATGTCCGGCCAGTTGTTGTTTCACATCACGGTAAAAGCGCTGCGCTTCGCTGAGCGTGTATTGGTGGGTAAAAATAGCATCGGCATGTTTCGCGGCCAGTTTTTTACCGTCGCTGGAAGCACCGGCCTGGAAAATTACCGGTCTTCCCTGCGGGGTACGACCAATATTGAGAGGACCGGCAACCCGGAAAAACGGGCCGTTATGGTTCAGCGGATGAAGTTTATTTTTATCAAAAAACTCCCCCGTGGCTTTGTTGCGGATGAAAGCATCTTCTTCCCAGGAATCCCACAATCCTTTAACCACCTCCAGATACTCATCGGCAATACGGTAACGCAGGGCATGTTCAGGGTGATGTTCACGGGAGTAGTTTTTTGCAGACCCTTCCAGCGGCGAGGTCACAACATTCCAGCCGGCTCTGCCGCCACTCAGATGATCCAGACTGGCGAACTGCCTGGCGACGGTAAACGGATCACTGTAAGAGGTTGAGACGGTGCCGACTAATCCCAGATGGCGGGTGGCTCCCGCCAGTGCAGATAAAAGCGTCAGGGGTTCAAACCGGTTAAGAAAATGGGGAATCGATTTTTCATTAATATATAAACCGTCAGCAATAAATAAAAAATCCAGTTTCCCTTCTTCCGCTTTTCTGGCGGTTTCACGGGCAAAGTCAAAATTAATACTGGCGTCTGCGGTGGCTGAAGGATGTCGCCAGGCGGACATATTTCCGGATGCGCCGTGTAAGATCGTACCTAGTCGTAATTGCCTTTTATTGGACATAGCTCCTCCGGGAGATAAATATTTCAGAAAATAAATGGTATTCACCGGCCGGTATAACGACCGGACCGGGCATTCACCGTCGCCCGGACGTCAGGCGACAGAACTTTCTGTCGTGACGGGGGAGACTCTGCGGACCGCAGAGTGCTCTCTTTCCTGAGCCAGCAGACGCAGTGTGTTAATTCTGATCTCCGGCTGACTTAACGGCATATCCAGCATAAATTCACTGACCGAAAATGCCTGATGCAGGTCATCCAGTTGAGCAAGCACCTCACGGGCATTCCCTGCGAGGATCGCGGTTTCTTTGCGGCTTACCGATTTCACTGCGATATCGCTCTGGCGGCTAAAGCTCTCTGCCTGAGCTTCGCTACCGACCGTCACATGCCGGCCATCCTCCAGTTCCACCTGCCATAATTCAGACTGTGCTGCCTGCCGCCGGGCTTCTTCGGCGTCTTCGCTGACAATGATCTGCACCGCAATAATGACCGGTAACCGGGTCGCCGCCTGCCAGTAGTCACTGAATGTTCGCAGCAGAGACCGATCGCCGTTCAGGTGTGCGGCAAAAACAAAGTTCCAGCCCAGGGACGCCGCCAGTGCTGCGCTATCGGTACTGGCCCCTAGTAAGTACTTATCAGCCGCCTGACCAGGGACCGGAGTTGCCCGCAGAGCCGGTTCATCCTGCGAGGGCAGTACCGGTATTTGCAGAAAACTGTCTAAGGTCTGCAACTGGCTGGCGAAAGTCCCCTGTTTATCGGGGTCCTGCGCCGCCTGCAGTGCTTTTGTCGATAACGGTAATCCGCCAGGCGCCTTGCCAATCCCCAGGTCTACTCTGCCGGGCGCGAGTGCTGCCAGCAGATTAAAATTTTCTGCCACTTTATAGGGACTGTAATGCTGTAACATTACGCCCCCTGACCCCACTTTCAGATGCTTTGTCTGTGCCAGAACCCAGGCGATAAGTATCTCCGGGGAAGGACTGGCGAGGCCTGAGGTATTATGATGCTCCGCCAGCCAGAAACGGCGGTAACCCCATCGCTCGGCAGCCTGAGCAAGCGCGACTACCCGCTGTAATGCATCGGTTGTCGTGTCACCCTCGTTCACCGGGCACTTATCCAGGACACTTAACTGATAAGACATATATTTACCTTACCTGACTAAATAATAAATCCATTATTAGCTCCCCTTCGCCGGCAAATGAAATATAAAATCGTCGCTTAGTTAGATAAAAATAATAATAAATACACGACGTTTCCGTCCTGAGATAAATAATGAATAAAGTAAGCAGGAATAATTATTACACGAATAATGACCGGGGAAATAAAGGGCTTTCCTCCGGTTATATTTGAACGGGTGTTAATGAATGGCCGGCCGGGCTGGCGGTCAGTTTATTTTGTCCGCATATAACACAATATCCACACGGATAGGGTCACTGACAATGGCGGGATACTGCCCCATACCGAAGGCACTGCGGGAAATAAGGGTCTGTGCGGATAAACGGATTCGCTGCAATGACACATCGTTCTGCTGTGCATTCAGGATCAGCGGTTTACGCACCGTTTTAATCTGCAGGCTGCCCAGCACCCGGTAATGCCCCTCACCCACAGCCACCATCCGGCTGCTGCTGAAGAAGGCATCGGGGTAGCTGGCCGTATCAAAGAACGTCCGGCTGCGGAGTGCCCGGGTCAGAACCCAGTGATGGGCATCCAGTTGGCGGACGGGGATAGCCGACTGCAGTGTATTACGATCATCCTCACGCGGATCATAGCTCAGGTCACCACGGATCCCGGTGATCCTGGCATGGTATTCGCCGCCTCCGATCATCTTCCAGGTCAGCACCAGAGAGCTCAGTTGCGGATTAATGTGATACATCGCGCCGATCGCAGGCAGTGAGCACCCGGCCATTATCATCGGGATCAGGAAGATCAAACGCCGCATAGTCTCTCCGCAAAGGGGTAAAGGTGACTGCGGATGATAAGCGGTCTGCCCGACGTTTAACAGTTCTGTCGCAGAAAGGCGTCGTTACAGGCCTGGTGATGAGCATCCTCCGGCAAAATCGTTGCCCGGCGGGCTTGCTGAAATCTGTGCTGAGCAATGGTGGCTGATTTGCCGGAGGAATGTGACAGAACCCGTTACCAGCGACTGCAGAAAGTTTTGGCAGAGCCCCGGCTTTCCCTTGCCGGGTCCATCGTCAGGCGCTGGTGCGCTTCTCAGTGGCAGGTGTGGCAACCTCTGCGGGGATAAAGGGTTCACCCGGGATCCGCATCAGGCGGTTAGCCCGGGCAAAAAAGGCCGTCGCCTGAATCAGATCGGTCATTTCCGGGGGGCTCAGCGGTAACCGTTACCAGCGACTGCAGAAAGTTTTGGCAGAGCCCCGGCCTTCCCTGGCCGGGTCCATCGTCAGGCGCTGGTGCGCTTCTCAGTGGCAGGTGTGGCTACCTCTGCCGGGATAAAGGGTTCGCCCAGTGTCAGCATCAGGCGGTTAGCCCAGGCAAAAAAGGCCGTCGCCTGAATCAGATCGGTCATTTCCAGCGTACTCAGCGGTAAGCGTTGCAGTGCCTGCAGATGTGCCGTGGTGAGTTGTGGCGGTGTCAGGGATAAGGCGGCAACGGCCTCAATTTCCGCCTGCCAGCGTGCAGACTGCCCGTCAGATAACGGGTCTCCGGGCTGCACCTGCAACAGTAACGCCACTTCATCCTGTAATTTTGAAAGCTGGCTCGCTTTGCGGGCGTGCACCGATGCACAGTAGATGCAGCCATTCACTTTACTGACCACCGTGGCGGCCAGCTCACGTTCAGCGCGGGGGAGCCCTCCGTGAGTGTAAAAGATACCTTTGTCGGTCAGGGTACGCTGTTCCAGGACCGGCTGATCCCGTCCGAGCAGCCTAAAATAATCCGAATCCTGATGACCAAACCTGATCAGACTCTCCTGCCCCTGCGGACTGAAATCGCTGAACGGTTTTGCCGGCAGCCAGGGTTCCCAGCCCAGCTGTTTGCGGGTAAATGCGAGAGGCGCGGGCCGGTGTCCCGCGGTGTGGGACTGAGTGTGCCAGCGCCCGGCCGTGACCGGCGCCGGTAAGGGGTCTGCCGGCACAGGCTCTGTCGGGGTCGTCAGCGACTCCAGCAAAGTGAATCCGTGGATCAGGCGGCTCTGGAAACTGACAAACGAGACCAGTTGCGCCAGAGTAATAATCTCATCGGGCTGCCATCCAGCCTGCTGCAACTCCGCGAGATCCGCCGGGGTGGCGGCTACCGGCTGAAACGTCAGCCTGCGGGCAAAACTCAGCGCACTGCTCAGACGTTGCGGATCTACGTCCCCGTCCGTCCGCCGCAGATAGTGCTGTAACAGCCCGGCAGACTGGTGCCAGTCGGCCACCTGTGCGGCAATCGCCGCACGAAGGGGCAACGGGAAAGTATCACTGCCGGTGCTGAACAGGGCCTGATAGCTGCCCCGGGTATGCTCTGTGGCCGCCGCCCGGAATTTTCGGCTTTCTGCCAGCTCAGACCCGGCAGAAATGGCCGACAGTTCATCAATCAAATCGTGAGTTTCGCTCATGCTATCCTCTCTGGCTGTAAGGTGGCCGCAGACTGACGTAATACCGGGGCGATATAACGGGATATCAGTTCCAGCGAACGCAGCACATCCTGATGTTCCGGTTCCACGGAATGGACCTGGAAGGAGATATCGGTGACCCGTGACAGGCTACTGTCAGCTAACAGCGACGACAGCACATCCGGAGGGTCACCGATATGGGCATCAAACTGACCGATAAAATCATCCAGTGTGTCGCCCCGTAACTGATGACCCGCCTTGCGGTAGCTTTCGGCCTGTGCGGTCAGCCCGGGCAGCGCCACTTTTCGGGCATAATGCCGGTCATCCGCCACAAAGGCGGTCCGTGATGCCAGAATACGGGGAGCAATACCTACCGGCAGCGCCTCCAGATACGCATCGATCACCGGGTTTTGCAGCGCATCCAGCGGCAATGATGGCTGCCCGGCCGGACGTGGCTGGGTGCGGGATAACATCAGTCCGTGACCGGCTTTTCCGGCGCGGGCAGCACCTTCCGGAGAAAAGGTCGCAATCCAGATCCTGTCATTCAACCCCTGAGCCGCCGGATACAGATGGTTATCCGTTCCCGCTAAAGCACCTCCCTGCCATGCCCGGGTCAGGGTGGCAAGGTTTGCGGCAAAGGCCGCACTGCGCTGTTCAAACGTCAGCCCGAAAGGCGCAAAGGAGCCGGGGGTACCGCCGGATCCGAGGCCCAGTTCCAGCCGGCCGCCGGTCAGCAGATCCGTGACAGCAGCATCTTCTGCCACCCGCAGCGCATTTTCCATCGGCAGGGTAATGATGCCGGTGCCCAGCCGGATCTTCGAGGTATGAGCACCGGCGTGGGCCAGGAAGACCAGCGGTGAGGGTAAGCCGCCTTCCTGTTCATGGAAATGATGCTGGGCTACCCAGGCACTTTCAAATCCCAGCGCTTCAGCATAGCGGATCTGCTCTGTCGCCAGGCGGTAGCGCTCTGCCGCAGGCGCTTTATCCAGCAGCCGGGTGAAAAAACCAATACGTTTCTGCGTCATACAGTGACCTCCTGACGACGGGTAAAGGATGGGATCGCAGCAATCAGTTGCTGTGTATAGTCCGTCTCCGGTGCAGTAAAAATCTTAGCCGTTGTCCCCTGTTCGACCACTTCGCCACCTTTTAATACTGTCACCTGGTGAGCAATACGTCTGACCACCTGCAGATCGTGGGTAATAAACAGATAGGTCAGTGCCAGTGTTTGCTGCAGTTCGGCCAGCAGTGCAAGGATCTGTGACTGAACCGTGACATCCAGGGCCGAGGTGGCTTCATCCAGCACCAGGATTTCCGGTTGCAGCACCAGCGCGCGGGCTATCGCGACCCGCTGCCGCTGTCCTCCCGACAGCTGCTGTGGCCGCCGTGAGAGTAATCCCGGGTCCAGTGCAACCTGCCTGGCCACGGCGATCACCTGCGCTTTTCGCTGTTCACGGGTCAGGGTATGAAAATTCAGCAGCGGTTCCTCGATCACGGAGAACAGGCTCTGGCGCGGATCCAGTGAAGAAAACGGGTTCTGATACACAAACTGGATCTTGCGGCGCAACTGTCGCCAGCCTTCGGCCGTTAATGCCTGTGTATGAGAATCGCTGATCCGGATCTCCCCGCTGTCCGCCTGCTCAAAACCCAGCAGGATCCGCGCGAGGGTCGTCTTCCCTGAGCCCGATTCCCCGACCAGCGCATGGGTTGTCCCGCGCCGGACCGTGAGCGAAATATTATTCAGCACCTGCAGTGGCTGCTGACGGCTCAGTGCGAATTGTTTACTGACCCCCTGCATACGGATGACCGGGGACGGATCCGCGTCGCCGGCCGGCTCCGGGGCAGTCGAGGCCGTATTCGCGATCACATCGGCCAGTAACTGTGCCGTATAGGGATGCGCCGGCTGCCGGATAACGTCTGCCACCGGCCCCTGCTCCAGTAATTTACCGCCACGGAACACCACCAGCCGGTCGGCATGCTCTGCCGCCAGCGCCAGATCGTGCGTCACAAACAGAACGGCCGTTCCGTATTCCTGTCGCAGCTCATCGATAAGGGTCATAATGCGTTTCTGAACGGTCACATCCAGCGCACTGGTCGGCTCATCGGCAATGATCAGCGCCGGTTTCAGCGCGATGGCCATCGCAATCAGTACCCGTTGCTTCATGCCCCCGGAAAGCTGATGCGGATACTGAGAGAGACGCTGCTCCGGATGGCTGAGGCCGACACGGGTAAACAAGCCGATCGCCTGTTGCTCACGCTCTTTTCGCGACAAACGCGCTCCGCCCGATTGCAGCACTTCGCTCAGCTGGTCACCGAGGGTTTTCAGCGGATTCAGTGAGTTTCCCGGGTCCTGCGGGATCAGTGATATCTGCGACCCGCGCAGTCCGTCAAGCCGGCGTGAAGACCACTGGCTGATATCTTCTCCCTGAAACAGGATCCGTCCGCCGGTCCGGCGGCCATTATCCGGTAACAGGCCGATCACCGCCTGGGCGGTGGTGGTTTTACCGGAACCGGATTCGCCCACCACCGCCAGCATTTCTCCGGCACCGATCGTCAGACTGACCTGATGAACCGTCTCATTCCAGCCCTGCTCTGTGCGATAAGCCAGCGACAGGTGATCTAATTGCAGTACCGGCAGTGTGGATCCCGTCATAGATTTTCTCCTGATAATGCACGGCTGATACGGTTGGTCGCCAGTACGATGCCGATCACCACCACGCCCGGGAAGACGGTCAGCCACCAGGCCGTCGCCAGATAATTCCGGCCTTCAGCGATCAGCAGTCCCCATTCAGGGATCGGCGGCGGACTGCCAAACCCCAGGAAGCTGAGGGTCGATAAGGCCAGGATGGCCTGACCGAATTGCAGGGCCGAAAAAGCCAGAATATTCGGTAAGGCATTCGGTAACACATGGCGGAAAAAGACCGCCAGGAAACGGCCGCCGCTACCGAAGGCGGCTTCGATATAGTCCTGTTGCCGGATGCGCAGCACCTCGGCCCGGGATAAGCGGGCGAAATGCGCTACGGAAGCACAGCCCACGGCCAGCGCCGCATGTAACGTCCCTGCCCCCAGCAGAATAATGATACTCAGCGACAGCAGTAACGCAGGGATGGATAACAGTACGTCCACCAGCCGCATGGTCAGAGTTTCGGTCGTGCGTCCGCTGAAGGCCGCCAGCATCCCGCCCAGAGACCCCACCACCAGACCGACACCGACCGCGGCACTCGCCGCCGACAGCGACCAGCGGGCACCGTAGATGATCCGGCTGTAGAGATCACGACCCAGCTGATCGGTCCCCAGCCAGTGATGGCGGTCGGGCGGTGTCAGTTGTATGCCGGGCACCCCGCTATCAGGATCGTAATGGGTAAAAAGCTGCGGAAAAATCGCCGCCAGAATGGCAAGCAGGATAAGGGCGCAGGCCAGCCACACGCCCGGCCGGAGACGCCGGAGTCGCAGGCTTTTTCCGGGCCGACGGGAGGGCAGTCGAAGCGTTTCTGTCAGACTCATTATCTACCTCTGTAGGCTGTTTTCAGACGCGGGTCGAGTAGCGGCGTGACCAGGTCGGCCAGCAGATTGATCACGACATACGCCAGAGCAGAAATCATCACCACCGCCTGCAGAACATTCACATCCTGCGCATTCACGGCCTGTTGTGTCACTTCGCCCAGTCCGTTCAGGCCAAACACCGTTTCCGTGACCAGGGCTCCGGCAATCAGCTCTCCCAGTAACAGGCCGGCGACGGTGAGTAACGGCAGGCTGGCATTGCGTAATACGTGGCGGAACAGTACCCGTAACTGGCTGAGCCCCCGCGACCGGGCCGCGGCAATAAACGGTTGAGTCCGGACCTGATCAATACTGCGCAAAAAGATCTGTGCCAGCGGTGCCGCTATCGGGATCGCCAGCGTGATCACCGGCAGGATCATGCCACCGATCGGCGAGGGATCGATAACCGAGACCCAGTGCAACTGAAACGAAAAGATCTGGATCAACACGATCCCTGTCCAGAACACCGGCAGGGAAACCAGCAGCGACGGCACGGAGAGCAATGCATTCCGTAACAGGTGTAATCCCGGCAGTGCGGCGAGAATGGCCAGGCCTGGCCCCAGGATCAGCGCCAGAAGAAATCCCGGGATCACCAGTTTCAGGGTTTGCGGAAAGTTGCTCGCCAGCACCTGCGTTACCGGAACCCCGAGCTGTACCGAGTAGCCGAGGTTGCCATGTAATACCGCTGCCAGCGCTGAGAAGTACTGCTGCCAGACAGGCACACCTTCACCGTACACCTTACGCATCTGATCTATCTGCTCTGCACTGAGCCCCAGTGACGGGTCGAGGAACTTAATCATCACCGCATCGCCGGGCAGTAACTGCAGCAAAATAAATGACAGAGTCCAGGCGGCCCAGAGCACCAGAAGCCCCTGTGCCAGCCGTTGCAGTACATAGCGTCCCATCGCCTCGCCTCCGTTTATTTCTTATCTAACCAGGCATCGTAGAACGATGGCCGGCCGACCGCTTCAAAGCGCATCCCTTTCAGCCATGTGGCACCTGCATACACCTGTGGCTCTTCAAAGATCGGGATCACATACGCCTTTTCCAGCAGATATCGCTGCGCATCACCGGTCAGTTTCAGACGCTGAGCGTTATCCGTTTCTGTCGAAATCCGGTACAGCAGGTCATCCAGCGTATTATCACGGAACGATTTAACCTTATCGCTCTGGCCGCCTTTCTGCAGCAGCGCATCACGGTTTGCGGGATAGAACATGCTCTTCAGTACATCCGGGTCGGCCCTGCCCACCTCAGAAACCGTCAGCGGCGCTTTCAACGGGTCCAGATTTTTCAGCAGTGACGAACCACCGTCCGAAGGCCTGACATTCAGCAGTACACCAATTTTTCGCCACTGGCGGGCGACCAGTTCTAAAACCTGTTTGTTCTGTGGCTGCGGCAGCGAGACCAGCACACTTAATGACAGCGGAACTCCGGCTTTCTGGCGGATACCCTGAGGGCCTGGCGTCCAGCCGGCCTCATCCAGCAGTTTTTCTGCCTGCTGCGGATCGTACTTCAGCAGGCCCTGTAACGGGATATATCCGGAAGCGGTCGCCGCCAGCACCGAGGTCGCGGCAGGGTAATTCGCGGAGAACAGGGTTTCGACGATTTGCTGACGGTTGGTCGCCAGTGAGAGCGCCTGACGCACCCGGAGATCGGCCACCAGCGGGTTATCCGGGCGGAAACTCAGGCTATCATTCACTCCCCGTGTCGCTTCGGCATAGATGGGCAGATGTTGCGCTTCTACCCGTTTTTCATCATAAGCCTGGATCTGACGAATAAAATCGGCCTGACCCGCCAGTAAGGCACCGATGCGTACCCCGTCTTCCGGAGTGACCAGCACTTTAATCCCGTCCAGCCAGGCGCGTCCCTGATGCGGGTCGCTGGCCGGTCCCCAGTGATAATCTTTCCTGGCGACCAGGTCGACTTCATGACCGAGGGTTTCAGATTTCACCACGAACGGACCGGAGCCAATAATATTGCGGGCATCACCCAGTTGATCGAAGTTTTTATTCAGCGTCGATAATGACACCAGTCCGGAACCAATCGTCGAGGTTCCCTGTAAAAAGCCGGGCGACGGTTTTTTAAAATAGAAACGGACCGTCAGCGGATTAATGACGTCACTGTGGTCATAATTATTGATGACTTCAGAGACCGGGAAATGTTTTTCTTTATTTCCGAGTCCGTAGGTATCAAAGTTTTTAGCGACTGCGGCGGCATCCAGTGGAGTACCGTCAGAGAAGGTCACCCCCGGCCGTAATGTAAATGTCCATTCGGTTTTTTGCGGGTTACTGCTCCAGCTTTCGGCGATCCAGGGTTCAATCGCCAGGGTTTTCGGGTTTTGCCAGGTCAGTTTATCGGTGATCTGATTCAGTATGCCGCCATTCGGATAGAAGCCCCCGGCAGGGGGATACAGGTTAGTGTGTGCTTGCTGCTCAAGGTAAATCAGCGTGCCCCCCTGCACCGGTTTCTCCGTCGCCCATGCCGCTGACGACGCCAGTACCAGTGTCACCAGTAAATGTTTTCTGAAACGACCTGAACTCAACCCTCTCATGTACTGCCTCTTTATTATTCTGTTCTGAAACCGGAAATTCATAATAAGAGCCACCGTTTTCATAGTTGAAATAACAAAATTGACATAGCTTTTGTGAAAAAGAACTAACCGCGCCGGTACGGACATTTTCACTTTTTCTCAGCCTTCACCGGCGGTGTTACCTTTTATTTCACCGCAGAATAATCTTTTTCACCTGTAGGGTTGTATATATATCTTTCAGGAATATATGCGAAGTTTTAATTATTTACCCCGCCGGACAATTTTTTTTATTTTAGCCAGGTCACCCCTAAGCAAAAAAAGTGAATAACATGAACTTCCAGCAGCTAAGAATTATCAGGGAGGCCTCCCGGTGCCAGTTCAACCTGACCGAAGTGGCCAAAACGTTATACACCTCTCAGTCAGGGATCAGTCGCCATATCCGCGAGCTGGAAGAAGAGCTGGGTGTGGAGCTGTTTATTCGCCATGGCAAACGCATGCTGGGTCTGACCGGGCCGGGTAAAGAGATGCTGACCATTGCGAAACGCATACTGGATGATGCAGGAAAAGCGAAACGATTAGGGGAGCTCTTCACCGGTCAGCAGGACGGGGTACTGACCATCGCCACCACGCATACCCAGGCCCGTTATTCGCTGCCGGGTAAGATAAAACTGTTCCGTGAGTTATATCCGAATATCCGCGTGGTGCTGAATCAGGGCACACCTGAAGAGATCCGCAGTATGGTCAGTGGCGGCAGCGCAGATTTAGGTATCGCCTCTGAAGTCTTATCACACAGCGATACTCTGCGGGCGTTTCCCTGGTTCAGATGGAACCATAAGGTCCTGCTCCCTAAACAACATCCGCTGGCAGACCTGCAGGAGATTACTCTGGAGCACCTGGCTGCCTGGCCGTTAATCACCTACCGCAGCGGAATGACCGGCCGGTCGGTGATCGATCAGGCGTTTGAAAGTGCCGGTCTGAAAGTTGATATTGTGCTCAGTGCGCAGGACTCGGATGTGGTGAAAACCTATGTCAAACTGGGCATGGGTATCGGGATTGTGGCCGAAACTGCCGTGTCTGAGCAGGAAGACGATGTGATTGCGCTGGACGTCCGCCAGTTGTTTACTGCCAGCACCGTCTGGCTGGCAGTCAAGCGGGGTCAGTTGCAACGGGATTATCTGTGGCAATTTATGATGCTGTGTAACCCGAACCTGTCGGTGGATGAACTGAAAGCAAATGCACGGGAAACGGTCACCGGCCAGGACATCCCTTATAACTTCGAGATCTGACCCGATATGCTTCAGGGCATCGCATCATCGGAAGGGAAACGTACCCCGGTCTGCCGGCGAATATCCGTCAGCAACCGGGCCGTGATCAGGCTGACCTCCAGCGCCGGGTGATCGATCTGCTGCTCTGCCACCAGCCGGGCAAACAGTTCAGCTTCACTGCGCATCGCGTTGTCATACTGAGCCACACCGGGTGACTGCACCGCCCCCTGGCGCGGATGCAAGGTGATCCCTTCACAGGTGGACAGTTTGCTTATCACCAGCGAGCCTTCTTCTCCCTGTATTTCGCTGCTCAGTACCGAATCACTGACTTTGGAATGCAGAATAGTCACATCAAAATCGCCGTAATCCAGAATCACCGTTCCGTGGGCATCGACCCCGCTTTCCAGTAACGACGCCTGAGCTTTGACGCCCCGGGGGGCGCCCCACAACGCCACGGCGCTGGCCAGCGGATAAAAGCCGATGTCCATCACCGAGCCATTCGAAAACTGCGGGTTAAAGGTATTCGGATTTTCGCCCGCCAGGTAAGGCTGATACCGCGAGGAGTACTGACAATATTGCAGCAGCGCTTTACGCAGTTTTCCCAGCGCCGGCAGGGTGTCACGGATCACCCGGAAGTTAGGGAGGGTCGCCGTTTTAAACGCTTCAAACAGCACAACCCGATGCTGCTTCGCACAGGCGATCATTTTGGCGGCCTGAACGTCATCTGACGCGAGCGGTTTTTCGCAAATCACGTGTTTCCCGTGGCGCATAAACAGGCAGCTCTGTTCACAATGCAGCGAATTCGGGCTGGCAATATACACCACCTCCGCCAGGTCGCTCTCTGCCATTGTTTGCAAATCCGTAAACACCGCCGGCGAACCATAGCCCGCCGCGAACGCCGCGCCCTGTTCCGGGGTCCGTGAATAGACCGCACTCAACGTATAAAGACCACTTTCCAGTGCCGCAGACACGAAACTGTCGGTGATCCAATGTGTTCCTACCACTGCCAGTCTTAAGGTCATCGCTGCTCCGTCTGTCACTGAATGATGTGATCCAGCATAGCCATTACTCCGTGCGCTGTCCTGCAGCCACCGAAAAATCTTTATTATTTCCGGACGGGTTCACAGGAATGTCATCTGTGGTTGCCATGCTGACCCTGCAGATTCACTATTCAGCAACCATGGAGTTTTCTGATGGCGACAACTTATGCGATGCAAATTGAAGAGATCCTGGCCAGTGGTCAGCGTTACCTTTCTGATGATTTACTGAATCCGGCCTGCCCTGCGGCCAGGGACACTGAGGAATATGACGATCAGGGGGCTTCCCCTGAACTCTGTTTTGATGAATAACCACCGCCCCCGGCGTGGTGACCGTCCTCTGTATCGCCGGCCATAAGACAGATCGCCCCTCCCGGCCGCCATGCGGGGATCGGCCCCACAAAAGACGATCCCTGCGGAAGGATCATCGTGATCCGCCAGCCAGCGACCGCCGGACAGCCTTCAGTCACCGGCCTGCCGGTCAGCATCGATCCAACAGGCGGGCGTAACTGACAGAGGGTCGGGCCGTTGCACGTGACTCCTGAGATCCGTCGCTCCCTGCCGATCCCGCCGGTGGATCAGAGTCATCCGGGGTTCGTCTCCCGGACATATCATCCCGTATCAGGGTAACAGCATCACCTGCGGTCGCCGATGAGGCGTTGCCGAATGGACACTCAGTTCCGCCCCGTACCAGTGCTGTAATGTCTCAGCATTCAGTACCTGCTGTGGCGTGCCCTGTGTGACCAGGCTCCCCTGATGCAGCAGCAACACCCTATCTGCCCAGAGCGATGCCTGATTCAGATCATGCAGCACACTGCATACCATCAGTTTCCCCTGCCGGGTCAGCCGGTGCAGTAACCTCAGAATATGCTGCTGATGATAAAGATCCAGCGCCGAAGTGGGTTCATCCAGAAACAGGAATCCCTGCGGCTCGCCGTCACGCCAGAGTTGTGCCAGCACCCGCGCCAGCTGGACCCGTTGCTGCTCTCCGCCGGATAAGTGCAGATAATTGCGGTCCAGCAAGTCACTGCAGCCGGTCAGTCCGGCGACCCCGGTCACAATTTCATCCTGCTGACCCCGGGGCCAGGCCGCCCTGCCCAGAGCGATGACCTGCCTTGCGGTCAGCGCAAAGGTCAGGCTGCTTTGCTGACGCATGACCGCACGTTGCTGTGCCAGTAAACGGCCTTCCCATGCGCTCAGCGCTGTCCCCTGCAGGCGGCATTCGCCACTGTCCGGGGCAAGATAACCACTCAGTACCCGTAATAAAGTCGATTTACCGGCACCATTCGGGCCTATCAGAGCGACCATTTCTCCGGGCGATAACTGTAACGAAACCGCAGACAACAGCGTTTTTTGTCCGCGTTTCAGGACGAGGTTATCGGCTTCAAGGTTAACGACCATCACTCCCCCCGCTGGCGACGGATAATCAGCCAGAAAAACCACGGTGCGCCGATCAGGCTGGTCAGTAATCCGACCGGCATTTCTGCCGGGGCCACCACCGTGCGGGCCAGTGTGTCGGCCAGCAGCAGTAAAATAGCTCCGCTCAGGGCCGATGCCGGCAGGACACTGCGGTGATCACTGCCGAAGCACATCCGCATCACATGAGGGATCACCAGCCCGATAAAGCCAATCACCCCGCTGACCGAGACGGCGGTGCCCACCAGTACAGCATTCAGTACCAGCAGCTGCCGCTGCGTACGGCTGACATTGACCCCCATATAATGGGCATCTTCTTCCCCCAGTTGCAGTAAGTTGAGCCGCTGTGAAAAGAATAAGGTACCGAAGGTGGCGGGCAGAATAAGTAACACACAGACGAGGATCACCGGCCACTGTGCCTGGGACAGACTCCCCATGCCCCACAACGACAACTGACGTAACTGCTGATCATTACTTATCCATGACAATACCCCGACAATCGCCCCGCACACCGCATTGATGGCCACCCCAAACAGTAATAAACGGGACAGATGTCCGCCGGTAAAGCGGCTTAGCCGGAAGATCAGCACGGTAACCAGCAGGCTGCCGGTAAATGCCGCGACCATCGGTAGCCACAGGGCCAGGGCCGGCGGCAGGGAAAACGGAATGATCAGGGCAATGGCAACGGCCAGGCCCGCCCCGCTGCTGATCCCCAGCAATCCCGGGTCGGCCAGCGGGTTACGAAATAATCCCTGCATTACGGTACCGGAGACGGCCAGAGCCAGTCCGACCAGCGCCGCCAGCAACACACGCGGTAAACGGATATTCAGCCATATTTTCCGCGTCAGGCTGTCCGGGTCCGCATGCCATAACGTGGACAGCGACAGAGGCAACGCCCCGGACTGACTGGAAATCAGCAAGGCCGCCAGCAGGATCCCTCCCATCACCAGCAGCCAGATCAACGTCTGTGGGTTACTCCGCATCGATCTTTTCTGCCGCCTGACGCAGCTGAAGGAGAGCCTTCGGCGTCTGCAGGCCAAAGCCCAGTAACGCCATCTGATCGATAGTGATCATCCGGTGGTGCTGACCCGCCGGCGTCATCGAAAGGCCCGGTAACTGCCACAATTTTTCCGGCCCCCCCAGGGCTGCCACACCGCTACGGTCGATAATAATGACCTGCGGGGCGGCGGCGATAACGCCTTCCGCAGACAGGGTCTGGTAGTGAGGGACGCTGCCCATCACATTGCTCAGCCCGGCACTGCGCATCGCCACATCTGCCGCCGTCCCCTTACCGGCCACCAGCGTGGTCATACCGCTGTTAGCCATAATATACAACGCTCTGATCTGCAGAGGCCGGGTCGGCAGTGCCTGTATCTGTTCACTGACCTGACGTAATAAGGGTTTTGCCGCCTCCTCTTTATGCAGGGCATCAGCAATGGTGGTAATTTTTTGCAGAATCGCCGGCAGGCTGTTTTCGCCGGTGACATGCACCACCTTTACCCCGACCTGCGATAACTGTTCCAGAACCTGTGAGGGTTTCGCCTGCTCATTGGCAAGCACGACTTCCGGCTTGAGCGCCAGAATACCTTCGGTATTTAGCTGGCGCATATAGCCGACATCGGGAAGTTTTTCGGCCTGAGCCGGAAAGGTGCTGGTACTGTCACGACCCGCCAGCTGGTCACCGGCGCCCAGAGCATAGACGATTTCGGTGACATCTCCGCCAATGGAGACCACCCGCGGACTGGCGAAAACCGGTAATGCCAGCAGACAAAGCATCAGGCCAAAAAATCTCATGCCATTACACTCCCTTTCAGTGATTCGATTTGCTGACGCCAGAGTGTCTGCTCCGGCTGCCCTTCACTGCGCTGCCCATAGAGCTGGGCAATTTGAGTACCATCCGCGGCAAATAACTCCAGGCTGGTGACATGTCCGTCAACCGTGGGTTTGCGGGTGATCCAGCTTTCCGCTATCTGTTTATCCTGTAAATGCAGGGTAAAGCGGGGATTAAAGATATTCAGCCAGCCCTTCATCGGCTCAACTTTCTCCACCGGGCCGGTGAAGATCTGGGTACAGCCACGGTTACCGACAAAGATCATGATCTCATTACCCGCATCCTGCGCCAGCGTCAGTAACTGTGCCAGTGCACCGGCATCGACCCGACAGGCCAGATCATCACTGACCGCCGCAAAGGCCTGTTGCCGGCTGATATTGTGACGGCTGAGCAGACGGAAAAACTGATGCACGTCTGTCATTTCCCGCCACTCCTGCTCTATCAGAGGTGCATCAATCTGTTCCGCGAACGCGGGGGCCGGTGCCTGGCTCACAGAGAGCATCGCAGGTTCCGGCTGACGGAAAGCGGTGATCAGTTGCTGCCAGGCCGCCTGATCGGTGTGCCCGGTGGCATAGATTTTGATCACTGCCTCGCCATGACGATCAAAGACCTGAATGCTGTGACGTTCGCCGCGGGCGCTCTGCTCCTGCAGACTGAAAACACTGTGCCATTGCGCGAGGAAAAAACGCAGATCCAGGTGGCGCGGATTTAATACCAGCCCGGCATGCGGACCAATATGCAGATGATCAAAGGTGCCGGTCTGTTCATGGACCGCATATTCGTTGCGGGTAATACTTTTAATTTCACCCACACTCTGCAGGGCTTCCAGTAACGCCGGAAAATCTGCCCGCAGGGGTTGCGCTTCGTCTGCCCGGGCCTGAATCAGCTCAGCTTCACTGATCCCCATCATTTTTGCCAGATCCCGGGCATAACTGCCAGGATGTTCGGCTTTTAACTGCACATAATGCTGATAAGTCGTCATCATAACTTCTCCTGCTCTCTGTTCCCTGAGTGCCCTGCCGTATGGCAGGGCGGATAATGGATCATCAGAAATCGACGTTCAGACCTAACTGATACGTCCGGCCCGGCATCACGGCTAATGCCACATCATTACGATCCTGTGCGGTCGATGTTTCCAGATCACGGCTGCTGAGGTAATCAATATATTTACGATCAGTAATGTTATAGATCCCTCCGCTCAGTTTGACATTTTTTGTGATGCGCCAGTAAGCGGTCGCATCCACCAGACCATAACCCGGAATGCGCAGATACGGGCTCTCTTTACTGGTCACCGTGCCGGTAGTGGTGGTATCACGCGTAGTCTCGCTGGCCTGCTTCCCTTTCACAAAGGTCGCCGTTACGGCACTGCCCCAGACGCCTGATGGTGCATCCCAGGCGACACCGACCACGGCTTTCATTGGTGGCACGCTATCCAGATCGGTGTAGCTATCACCGGTGAGAGAAGACTTAGACTCGCCTTTAGCATAGCCCAGCGCCAGGGTGGTGCTCAGCCCTTCCGCCGACTCCAGCCAGTGACCAATATGGAATTTCGCACTGATATCTCCGCCATAAATAAAGGCTTTATCGCGGTTTTCTGCCTGATAGATCGTATAGATATTTGACGGGACATTGGTAAACGCCGCCGGCGATCCGCTACGGGTATAACGGGTGTACGCAATGAAGTTATCGTACTGGTTATAGAAGACCGACCCGCTGAGCGTGATCCCCGGATTCAGCTGCCCGGTCAGGCCCCACTCGAAGTTATTACTGGTTTCTGTTTTCAGCGACGGGTTACCGATCAGCGCATACTGCTGGGTTCCCGCATAGCTTGAACCCAGGTTCCAGGAGCCGTACAGCTGGCTGGCGTCCGGGAATTCCGCCCCGCGTTTATACTGAACATAGGTCAGCAGCGTCGGGGTTAACGAATATTGCAGTGTCAGAGACGGTAATACCTGAGTATCACTGGTGCCGGAACCATATAAGGTGTCCACATCCCCGGTGGTCAGCACGGAACTGCCGTCAGCGAGGGAGGAGAGATTCTGCGGTTTAGTTTTCTGATAGGCAACACGAACACCTGGCGTGATCGCGAAATTATGGCCCTGCAGATCAAAATTAATTTTGTCCTGCAGGAAGGCACCGAGGGTGGTGCTCCGGCTGTCAGCCTGTGGCTGCATCACTGAATAGTAGACCAGCGGTGCCGGCGACTGTTCAAACGGACGCGTGGTATTTTCCAGACCGGCGTTCACTCCTCCGCTCAGCTCATGGCGTCCCAGGGTTTTACGCAGTTCGGTGGAGAATCCCAGCGAATGGGTATTGTAGTCCGAGTAGGTACGGCCAATCACCCCGGTATCATAAGGTGCCAGCGTATTGTCATGCGCTTCGGTCTTTTGCCAGTTAACCCGGGTGGTCAGGGAATCTATCCAGTCATTGTACGGCGTATATTCATCCTGCAGATTGACTCCCAGGCGGCGGGTTTCCCCGGACTGATGGCTGGTACCGATCACATTCTTGCCGGCGGAATCCCAGGTGTCATAATGCGTATGATTAGTTTTATCATAATAGCTGAAGGTCCCGGTCAGCTTATGCTGATCATTCGGCTGCCAGATACCGGTGGTCAGGAAGGCGTCGGAATGCCAGTTCGCCGGATAGGCGGAGACGGTCCCGCTGTTATTACGGGTTTGCTGACCGTCGCGACGACTGTAGACAAAGATCCCGCGCAGTTCTTCATCACCGGCCGCGGCAGTGATCCCGTTGTGCCAGCCCCGGTCAGAGGAATCGTAATCCGACTGGTAACCGAAATAGGTCGATTTTTCCGGGTTAAGGTAATCGTCCGGAGATTTGGTACGGAAGGAGACCATGCCGCCGATAGAGGTGTTCGGCTGCGATACTGCGGTGGCTCCCGCATCAATACTCATTAAACCAAACAGGTACGGGTCAATATAATCGCGGCCAATACCGAAGGTGTTCACTCCGGTACGTCCGACGTAGCCACGCCCCGTGGCAGACGGGAGTTCAACCCCATCCACATCAATGCCGACACGGTTGCTTTCCAGGCCGCGGATGTTGTAACCGGTGTAGCCACCACGGTCAAAGCCACTTTTCCCGTTACCGGAACCGCCGCTGGCTCCGGTCGCACTGACCAGCGTCTGATAACGCATCAGCGTACCAAAGTCTGTTGCGCCCTGCTTTTGCATCTGATCAGCCGTGATCGTTTTTCGGTTATCTGCGCGCAGCGGCAACGGGGTGGCCGTAACGGTAAGCTGCTGTTCAGAACTCCCGGCCCCGGCGTCAGTCGTTGCTGTGTTTGCGGCAAAGGTACAGGCCGAATGAACGGACAGTGCCACCGCGGTAAATTTGAATAATGCAGGTTTAAACTTACCCTGAGTCAGAAATTTATACATAATCATCAGTATCCAGACACGCCAAAAATGTCGTTTGCCGGCAAGTGAATGCAAACGAATGTTTCCTCTCAAAGAAAGAAATTGTGCAAATATCAGCCACTTATTTTGTATGAGAATCTACATCATTTTGATAATAGTTATCAATAGCATTTACAATATCCAGACACTGATACTGTTGTAAAATCGTAAAATGCCAGCAGAGGGCGACGAAAGGATAAAAAAGACATTTAAACGTGACTGCCCGGCCGGCCACAGGAGGGAAACCGCCACCCTGACGGGCTTGTGCCAGGTCTCAGACGTGCCATCCCACCCGACCGAAGCACGAAGAATCGCCATCGTGAAGGCCTGTAAAGGAGACGGCAGAACGCCGCCCGCCCCCGGACCAGCATGAGCATCAATAAAACAAAATAATAACGGATGGTTTACATTATTACAGGAAGATGGTTAAACCGCGGTATATTGTGCATACCGCGGTTTAACCACACATAAAGCAATATTGATCAATTATTGATAAGCTTCCGCTAATATGCCGTCGGAAAATATTTTCCATACGACATCTCTGATTATTATCAGCGCTTACGACATTGATGAAAAGTTCAGTGGAAAATTCGTTATTAAGACTATTCCTATAACGTCGCCATTATTCGTTGTTCCTGATTAGCCATCGGAGCGCATATAATTTTTTCCAGACTCTCTATCGTTTTAAAGGTGCATGAGCAGGTAATATCCTGACATTGATAGTATGCTTCCTTGGTCGTATCACTTAAGTAACGGCTCGTACGTGTGTGAGCCGGCTTGTTACAGATCGGGCAACGCATCATAAGTACCACCTATTTTTACTGAATAATTTTAAAACATGTAGAGGTATAAATGATCAATCACTACATTAATGGCTGTTAATAGATAAAAGATTCTATCTGCTTTTTATCTGGCTGTAGATACTTATTTATATACCCGTCCGGCGCCATCACTCTCTGGTCTGCCACTGACTACACAACAATACGGCCCTTTTTTAAATTATGTCTGTTGTGTGGTGCATTACAAAATTAAATGCGTTTTAATTATTTACGGGGACATGATTTTATTAAACCTCATTCAATTACGGAGGTTTAATATGAAAAATTTAATAGATAAAGTGAAAACTACTGCATGGAGCCGTGCTGACGCCCTTAAAGTTCGTTCTGATGATCCGACCACCACACAGCCGCTGGTCGGTATTGATTTTCCGGTGATGAGTGATGAAGTGTTTATCTGGGACACCATGCCGCTGAAAAAATATGACGGTAATATCGTTTCCGTTAACGGCTGGTCTGTCATCTTTACACTGACCGCAGAGCGTCAGCCTGATGTCTACACTGACGCCGAAGGCAACTACGATATCGACAGTGACTGGGTCAATCGCCACAGCCGTGCACGTATTTGTTTCTGGTATTCCAAAGACAGCAAAAACTGGACGTTCGGTGGCCGGGTCATGGCGGACGGCGTTTCACCGACCACCCGTGAATGGGCCGGGACACCGGTTCTGCTAAACGAGCAGGGTGACATTGAACTGTACTACACCTGCGTCACCCCCGGCGCGACAATCGTGAAAGTTAAGGGTAAAATCGCTGCCGATGGCAACGGAGTCAGGCTTTCCGGGTTCAGAGAGGTCATTGAACTGTTCTCTGCCGATGGTTTTATTTACCAGACAGAAGAACAGAATGAATACTGGGGCTTTCGTGACCCGAGCCCGTTTATTGACCCTAAAGATGGCAATCTTTACATGGTGTTTGAAGGGAATGTGGCCGGCGCTCGCGGGACACATGTCATCACCAGCGAAGATATGGGGGATGTTCCTCCGGGCTATGAAGACGTCGGCGGTGCCCGCTATCAGACCGGTTGTATCGGCTTTGCGGTAGCAAAAGATGCCGAAGGTAACGACTGGCAGTTACTGCCACCATTAATCACGGCGGTCGGGGTCAATGACCAGACAGAGCGTCCTCACTTTGTGTTCAAAGACGGTAAATATTACCTGTTTACTATCAGCCACAAGTTCACCTACGGTGACGGTGTGACGGGGCCGGATGGTGTGTATGGCTTTGTCAGTGATTCTTTATTTGGCCCTTATGAGCCGTTAAATGGTTCCGGTTTAGTCCTGGGGAATCCCTCGTCACAACCTTATCAGACGTATTCACATTGCGTCATGCCCAATGGCCTGGTGACCTCTTTTATCGATACTATTCCGCAATCAAATGGCGATTATAACGGTAGCTATCGTGTCGGAGGAACCGAAGCCCCTACCGTACAAATTAAAATAAAAGGCAACCAGACGTTTATGGTTAAAGAATTTGACTACGGTTATATTCCTCCGATGGAAAATGTCATCGTCAAATAATATTCATTGTGGCGCGACTGAGGTCGCGTCTTTATCAGGAAAAATTTATGGATATTAACAGCATTATTAATGCAGCGAAGGGAGCCATTCGGGGAGATTCCGTTTTCTTTGGTGTTTTCATCTCCTTTTTTATGGCTATCCTGCGAATGATATATTCCGGACGGGGTATTATCGAAACATTACTTGAAGGGGGGATTTGTGGCTGCCTGACATTTATTTCTGTATCGTTAATGAATTATTTTGGGGTATCCAGCCAGTTAACCGTTTCTGTTGGCGGATTTATCGGTTTTATGGGCGTAAAAAAAATCAGTTTCTGGATAAACCGGATTATCATGAAGAAATTGAATTAACCCTGCACTTAACATTCTTTGTAAAAACATGCCCGGCAGAAAATTATCTGTTGTTCATGGGAGAGGAACGCCGGTGAATAACACGCATTCCTCAGACTATACCCTTAAACATGATAGGGAATTTTTTATTTTTTAACATTATTCCCACATCTCTTCTCTGTAATGAGAAATATCCCTGATAAAATCAGGGGATATTTATCTCCGGATAAAACATCGCTTCGCCGCCGGCCGGGAATATCTTTCTGGCCGGCTTTCCGCTTTCTGTTAACAGGCTGCCTGCCGTGTTTATCAGCCATCATAGTGCGGCTTCTCTCCCGAATCCGGGAGGTAGCAACACGGGACACCGTCCGGAAAGGTCTCAGCACGGCGGTCATCATGCTTAGGGTTCTGTACCTTTCTGCTGATCGATATTTCCCGTCAGCGCACAGTGGATGTCATAAAGGTGAAAGCGATCGCCAATGGCGGCGATCCGCTGCCGGAAACGACACCGCACGATACGTCTTTTCCATCCACCACAGCGTCCGCCCGCCAGAGATCCTTCCCGGGCCGCTGAAAGCGGCCGCGTGGTTTCCGGTCGTCATACCGGCTGCCAGGGGAGATTTGATCATTTCTGCCCGCCGGCAACAGCGTTGAAAGGGATCGGCAGAGTAAGAATACTGCGACACCTCTGCCTGACATCTTCGTTTCAGGTCGCTAAAGGTCTCAGAGTCAACGGATCCGCCCTGCCGGCGGCGGCCTGACAGCGAATAATGAACGTCTCGCTGAGAGCGGTGGCCAGGCCGGAGATTATCGGTTAATTGCCGGACCTCCCTTTTCCGCAGAATGAAAACTGTCCTCCCGGCCTGCTGACAAAACAACACAGAACACAGGCGCTGGATGGGCTGTATGATCTCATGTTCATGGATATGGGTATCTGATAAATGCCATCGGGATGACAGATGAAAACATTTCAACCCACGGAAAAGAGGATATTAGTAGCGGGTGATGTCCGGACCAGAAATATGACTTATCAGGAGATCCCAGGATACAGATTTTATCATACTCCTGACCATTCCTTATCTCTTACTGCGGTTCATGACATTACGATAACAGACCGTTCTGCCGGTCGGTAGCCGAATATCGGCTGATCAGAAATCCCGGATTCGTATATTTTCTGTGAACTGAACGGATATTTTAATTTATATGAAAAAATCCCCCTGGCGACGGAAAAATTCTCATAAACACCGATCACCCCCATTTTTTAAGAAAAAGTCGCAGGGATATTACCACAGGTTTTGCTTGCCATTTTCTCATGAAAATGTTCGGCATGAAAATCCATTTCCGGACCACCGGACAGTGTCGGATAAAAAAGTGAACAGGGATATATTCAGCCGTTGTCTGCTCTGCCACACAACAAATAATAAGATTATTTTCTGAATATGTTGTGTGGTAAATGACAAAGCCGGGATACGTTTAATTAAATAACGCTGCATGTTTTTATAAAGCCTCACTTAACTACGGAGGTTTTAAAAATGAAAAATACTGAAATTAAAAATTTACAAGACAAAGTAAAAACAACTGCATGGAGCCGTGCAGATGCACTGAAAGTTCGCGAGGATGATCCAACCACCACTCAGCCTGTGGTCGCCATTGATTTTCCGGTGATGAGCGATGAAGTCTTTATCTGGGATACTCTGCCATTACGTAAATACGACGGTAATATCGTTTCCGTTAATGGCTGGTCCGTGATCTTTACGCTGACCGCCGATCGTCTGCCGGAAGAGTACACCGATGCAAACGGCAACTACGACATCTACACCGACTGGAATGCCCGTCATGGTCGTGCCCGAATCTGCTTCTGGTACTCAAAAGACAGCAAAAACTGGACCTTCGGTGGCCGTGTGATGGCGGAAGGTGTTTCACCGACTACCCGTGAATGGGCCGGTACCCCGATTCTGCTGAACGAACAGGGTGATGTGGAACTGTATTACACCTGCGTCACGCCGGGCGCGACCATCGTGAAGGTGAAAGGTAAAATTGCTGCCGATGGTAACGGCGTCACCCTCTCCGGTTTCAATGAAGTCATTGAGCTGTTCTCCGCGGACGGTTTCTACTACCAGACCGAAGAACAAAACCCGTACTGGGGCTTCCGTGACCCAAGCCCGTTCATCGACCCGAATGATGGCAACCTCTATATGGTCTTCGAAGGCAATGTGGCCGGGGATCGCGGCAGCCATGAGATTACCACCGAAGATATGGGTGATATTCCTCCGGGTTACGACGATGTCGGTGGCGCACGTTATCAGACGGGTTGTATCGGTCTGGCGGCGGCGAAAGATGCGGAAGGTAATGACTGGCAGCTGCTGCCACCGCTGATCACTGCGGTTGGTGTCAACGACCAGACGGAACGTCCTCACTTTGTGTTTAAGGACGGGAAGTACTACCTGTTTACCATCAGCCATAAATCGACGTATGCCGATAACCTGACCGGCCCGGACGGCGTTTACGGATTTGTCAGTGATTCACTGTTTGGCCCTTACGAGCCGCTGAATGGTTCCGGCCTGGTACTGGGTAACCCATCGTCTCAGCCGTTGCAGACCTATTCACACTGTGTGATGCCAAACGGCCTGGTGACGTCATTTATTGATACGGTGCCAGCTTCTGACAATGACTACGACGGTGCATACCGCATCGGTGGTACCGAAGCCCCGACCGTACAGATTAAGATCGAAGGTAAACGTACCTTTATGGTCAAAGAATTCGACTACGGTTACATCCCGCCAATGGAGAACGTAATCATCCGTTAATCCCGCTACCGGCACAGTGAGAGCTGTGCCGGTTTTTATTCATCCCATCCGCAACATGGCTGTCGCCCACACCGGGTGTTAGCCATGTTGCCGCTCAGGTCACACCTCATAATAATGTGAATACTTACTATCAATATAACCCTCTATATTATTTGATTTTTATTTTAATGGAGTCATGCCGTAGCTATGTTGTTCAGCTAATGCGTCACAGAAACCACTAAACACCTTCCGCTGAGATATCGCCTGCGAAACAACCTGTAATGACAGTCTGGCCTGTGATTAAGATAATCTTTCTGCAAAAATAAGATATTAAACCCCTGTCAGCTTTCAGCTCTCCGCACTACCTTCAGAGCCGGTCTGCCGTGACTTATTAATGACGTGATCACGCTATAAAAGTAAGCGTGTACTTACACTCTCTCAAGACACTGTAATCAAAGGCCATTTCGTCAGGAGCCTGCCCCAAAAGCAGCATTCCCCCTGACATCGCAGGTATACCGTGACAGACTCAGAGAAAGTCCTGAGTCACGTTGCACAGCCCCCCACTCCCCGACCTCCTGAAAGTGAATACCCACTCTCATTCTGTTTCACGGATGGCGGGCAGCAGCAGACAATTTCACGCTTACAGGGTATACGCCCCACAGGGAACAGTTCAGAGGTTCAGAGGACAGACAGGAATAATCAGAACAGGTTAATCAGCGACGGGCGCGAGACTGCAGCCACTGCCGTTAAGATGAAGAGATCACTGATTCAAACAAACTCACGTAACCGCGATACCCGTTCACGGAGACAACGATCCCGCAGGAGAGAGAACAGGTGAATTATGGGGGAAGTGCTAAGGGGGTTATCGGGCCGGTATCGCCTGAGCGATACAGGTCCGATAAAGGACAGGATCAGATATAGAGAGAAGCTTCACCCATCGGTCGGGTTTTAAAACGGCGGTGGACCCACATATATTGCTCAGGTGCACGCATAATTTCCCGCTCAATGATCTGGTTCATATAAGCCGCCGCTTTCCACTCCGTGGCCGGGAAATCTTCTAAAGGTTCCTCGATATGTAACTGGTAGCCTCTGCCGTCTTTTTTACGGACAAGGGTAATGGTTAACAACGACGCATGCGACAGACGGGAAAGCACATAGGTTCCGTTGGTCGTTGCCACATCTTTAACCCCGAAGAAAGGCACAAAGGAGCTGCCCTTGATTCCGTAATCCTGGTCCGGCGCAAACCACACCGCTTCACCCTGTTTCAGCTGACCGACCATGCCACGCAAATCGCGGCGGTCAATCATCGCTTTGTTCGAGCGTAAGCGACCACGGGTTTGCAGCCATTCCATCAGTGGATTATTGTGCGGACGGTAGGTTGCCATCATTGGCTGGCACAGTCCCATGACTCTGCCGCCCAGTTCAAGGGACATAAAGTGAACCCCGACACACATCACCCCGCGTTTGCCGGACTGCGCGCGCTTCAGGTTTTCCAGCCCTTCAACGTCAAACCACTTACGGATACGCCGGTCAGACCAGAACCAGGCCATGCCGGTTTCCAGTAATCCCAGCCCCAGGGATTCGAAATTTTGTTGTAACAACGCTTCCTGTTCCTGAGGAGACATATCAGGAAAGCAGAGACGGATATTTTGACGGGCGATAGACTTACGTCGTTTCAGGAAAGGCTGCGACCAGGTGCCAAGGCGTTTCCCCAGGGCAAGAAGCAGTGGATAAGGGAGCTTAACCACACACCATAAAACACTGATCCCAAGCCACAAGGTCAGATACTTAGGATTCAGGAAGCTGAATTTGAACCCATTACTTTTTTTCATGCTTGCATCACCAATCTATTAGTCGACATTATTTTATGTCTCATCACTAAGACAAACTGGCGAGTTAATAATTCATGGACCATAATGTAACAATTTACGTCTTTATTTTTTCGCCATCAGGAGATCGTACGAACTCCCGGATGATTATGATATAGGAAATATCAGTACTTTCGCACAATTATTCATTTCCCGACAAAAACGGGCGATGACATGTGGGTAAGCTGCCCCCCGGCGGCTTAAAAAAGTCCTTTAAAACCGGAAAGATACCTCTTTTTCCGGCCCTGTCCCTCCCTGATCTCCCCCTGTTTTTTCTGCTTCCTGGCGACTCATAATCATCACTGATTTATTTAGTATCAGTGTGATGAGATACACGCTTAAGAATGACACAATTGTAGAAATTTTCTACAAAAATATTCATCCTTACCGGCAAGGTATCACAATGAAAATCACGTATTTTCATCATGTAAGCTAACTTATCTCCGTGAGTTGACGCCGGATTGACGTTGGCTGCCTCATAGTTAGCAGACATCAATATTTTTTATTTATCGTATTAAGGGTTGTCATATGACCAAATCACTACGGTTCGCCGGGGCGGTGGTAATGACCGGGGTACTCTCCGGACTGGGCGGCATGTTACTGGCGATGCTGCTGCATGCCGTGCAGCATCTGGCTTTCGGATACAGTCAGGATGCGATTATCAGCAAAGAGAGCTTTTTACAGGGTGTGACCGCGGCCAGTGCTGAACGACGGATCATGGCTTTACTGGCGGGAGGGATCATTGCCGGTGCCGGCTGGTGGTTGCTGGCACGGTACGGCCGTCCACGGGTTTCGGTCAACGCGGCAGTGAAAGATCCCGCCAGACCAATGCCGGGGGTCACCTCACTGATCCATGCCTTATTACAGATTATCACGGTGGCGTTAGGCTCACCGTTAGGCCGTGAAGTGGCGCCGAGGGAGATCGGCGCGCTGGGCGCCACCTCTCTGGCTCGCGTCTTCGGGCTTTCCCCTGAGGATACCCGGGTGCTGATTGCCTGTGGTGCGGGGGCCGGGCTGGCAGCGGTATATAATGTCCCGCTGGCCGGAGCCATCTTTACCCTGGAAGTTCTGCTGATCTCTTTCCGCTGGTCCTGCGTACTGCCGGCGCTGGTGACTTCTGCACTGGGAGCCTATGTCGCCACCTTTGGCCTGGGTAATGAATCGCAATACCATTTCTCAGCACCGGCCGCCGATACCCCTCTGATTATCTGGGCCATCGTCACTTCCCCCCTGTTCGGCTATGCCGCACATCTTTTTCGCCGTTATACCGAAAATGCCCGCAAAGGAGTTAAAACCAATTGGCAGATGCCGGTCCTGTGTCTGCTGAGTTTTGGCCTGACCGGCGTTTTGTCACTGTGGTATCCGCAATTACCCGGCAATGGTAAAGGGCCAACGCAACTGGCCCTGTGGGGGGAATTAACCGGTCTGTTACCCGTGATATTGCTGGTACTGAAACTGGTGCTTATCCGGGCTGTGTTGCGCGCCGGGGCTGAAGGCGGCGTTCTGACGCCAGGCTTTACCGTCGGCGCTCTGTTCGCCAGTGTTTTGTTCACCGTTTTCTCACCGTGGTTACCCGCCGGAGATCAGACGGCGATCGCGCTGTCAGGGGCCGCCGCTTTCCTTGCGGCATCAATGCAGATGCCACTGACTACGGTGATGCTGGCGGCAGAATTCACCCATATGGGCAGTACGCTGGTCATTCCGGTGATACTGGCCGTGGGAGGCTCCTTCGCGACCTGCTGTGCCATTGAGAAACGGGCGAAGTAATCCGAAAACCGTTGCAGGCCGGCTCGCGGTCACTGTCATCCTGCCACGATAACAGCAACCCGGCACTCCAGAGGCTGTCCGTTCACCCGGGGCCTTTTTTGCCAGGCGTGCAGGGATCACGGCACACTCACGGTGGCCGGTAATGCCGGCAGAAGATGGGTTCAGTAAAGGCGTCCGGGATAGCTGACGGAGCCGGGGGCAGGAGGCAGCCTCCCTGCCCCGGGCCTGTGACATGTGACTATTGGCTGAGCGATGCTAGAGTTAAGGTATTGATGACAAACCCACAGGAGTGACTGTGCTACCTTTTATGACCCCTGTAATGGCGCTGGTGATTGGCTGGCGTTTTATTTTACATCTCCCGCTTCCCGCGTCCGTCAGAATACTGTTGTTTGTTTTTGCCTTGCTGGTTGCGGAATGTCACCTTATCTATCGTCTGGTGTTCGGCAATATGTTTTCACCGGAATTTCCTCAGCCGGTGATGGTGGCGATTAACGTTCTGTTTGGCGCGGAGATCCTGTTTACTCTGCTGCTGGTGCTGCACGGTCTGATCGCCGGAGTGGCTTATCTGGCGGGGCATCCGCTATCCCATGAAGGGGCCACCAATAGTCTGTTATGTGCCGTCTCACTGGCCATTTCGGGCTATGCGGTATGGCAGGCCGTGAAAGTCCCCGCAGTGAAAAATGTGACGGTGAATGTCTCCGGATTACCTGCCGCCTTTGAAGGTTACCGGCTGGTACAACTGACCGATCTGCATGCCAGTACCTTATTACGCGGTCAGCGAATGGCAGAGATCGTCGAAAAAACCAATGCCTTGCAGCCGGATCTGATCACTATTACCGGTGATATCGCCGACGGCACGGTGGCGGACCGTAAACAGGATGTCGCACCGCTCAAAGAATTACGGGCCGCAGATGGTGTGGTCGCCATCCCGGGGAACCATGAATACTACGCGGATTTTTCCGGCTGGATGCGTGAAATTGAAGCCGCGGGGATCCGCGAACTGATGAATCAGTCGGTCCGTATTTATCGCGGTGAACAGAGTATCGTGGTCGCCGGGGTGACCGATGAAGCGGCGCTGCGGTTTTCTCAGCCCGGCCCGTCACTGTCGGAGGCCCTGCAGGGGGTGACGCAACAGGATACGGTGATCCTGCTCGACCATCGACCGGTGAATGCCCGGCAGAATGCGGCCAGTGGTGTTGACCTGCAGCTTTCCGGCCATACCCACGGCGGTATGGTGCCGGGGCTGGATATTCTGGTAAAACGAGCCAACCAGGGGTTCTATTCCGGCGAATATCGTCTGGGCCGGATGTTGCTGTATGTCAGCAACGGTACCGGCTTATGGAATGGTTTCGCGCTGAGGCTGGGCTATCCGGGTGAAATTACGCTATTTACTCTGCAAAAAGGTTAAACCTTTATCACGGCTACGCGGGTCCCACGACTGGTCCGGAACAAAGCCGGGCCGCTGACATCCGTTTTTACTTATCAGCCTGCCACTGCCAATAAACATCAGGTGTCCGGCTCAGCAGCGGGCACTCTCTTCCGCCAGGCCCGGGATTACCGGGAAGCCGGCCGGAAACAGAACTGACGCTGTGACGGAATGATGACCTCCCGGTCGCGGGTCACAAAGATAGCCTCTATCCCCTCAATATCCGTCTGTGTCGCAAGCCACTCACAACCCTTTTCCAGCCCCATGCCATATAACTGCGTTGAGTATATTTCGCCATCGATGGAGTGCGGTGAAATCACGGTCACGCTCAGTAAATCGTTATCCAGCGGATAGCCACTGCGTGGATCCAGAATATGATGATAATGGTGTCCCTGATGGACAAAGTAGCGTTCATACACTCCGGAGGTGACTACCGACCCCTGAGATAAACGGATACTGCCCAGCAGCGATTCAGGGCCGGCAAAAGGTTGCTGCAGCCCGACCGACCAGCCTTCAGCACCGGGCGGGCTGATGACCCGGATATTCCCCCCCAGATTGATCAGTGCATGATCGACGGCCTGTGCCTGTAAAAAATCACAGATCCGGTCAGCCATATACCCTTTGGCGATGGCTCCGGCATCGACAGACATCCCGGGCCGTGTCAGAAAGATCGAACCGGCCTCCGGATCCATGCGGATCGCATGGGGATCGGTCAGCGGCAATAATGCGGCGATCTCTTCGGCCGGCGGCACGGCATCACCGCTGAATCCGATCTTCCAGCGCCGGACGAGCGGGCCTATCGCCAGATTAAAACATCCGCCGCTGAAGCTGACCTCCCTGGCCCGCCAGAGCAGTGAAAATACCGGTGGTGGCACCACCACCGGGTGAGCCCCTGCAGCACGATTGACAGACATCAGTGCGGAGTCCGGCCGGTTCACGGTCAGCAGATCTTCCAGCCATTTAATCTGCCGGAAGACCTGACGCGCCAGCGCCGGCTGGTGTGCCGCCAGTTGCAGTTCTACGCGCGTCCCCATCATCACCGCCGAATAATGGTATCTGCCCGGGATCTCTGACATAGCGTCTCCTGAGGAATGACCGCCAACCCCGTCAGGCCGGGGTGACGGCCGGCTGATCCCGGTGTGCCAGGGCATACTTCGCGGCGTTTTCCCCCGCCACCCGACCAAAGATCACGATATCTGCCACGGCATTCCCCCCGATACGGTTACCGCCATGGATCCCGCCGACCACTTCCCCCGCCGCAAACACCCCGGCCAACGGCTGCTGGTTTTCATCCAGCACCCCGGTATGGGTATTAATCGTGACCCCGCCCATCGTGTGGTGTACCCCCGGCGCAATACGGATAGCGTAGAAAGGCCGCTGGCTAAGGGGCTGCCGCAGGGCCGTAGTACGGCCAAAGGGATCCGGCTGCTTGTTTGCGACGACCTGATTAAAACAGGCTAACGTCGCCTGCAACCGCGTGGCATCCATCCCCGTCTTTTCGGCCAGCGCCTCCGGGGTGTCCGCGCTCACCACAAATCCCCGCGAGAGATACGTCTCAATGGCCTTGTTATGTTCACGGATCTGCTGATCAAACACTATCCAGGCCGATTTCTCCGGCAGGCCGATGATTTTTGCCGAGACCTTATCCCGGGTGTCCATCTCATTAATAAATCGTTCGCCCTTCTGACTGACCAGAATGGCCCCGCCGCCGCGGACAGATTCAGAGATCAGGTAAGAGGTGGTCTGTTCTACGGTGGGATGGATCTGTATCTCGCCCATATCCACCGTACCGGCACCGATGGACTGTAATAACGCGATCCCGCTCCCGGTTGCGCCGGGATGGTTGGTGGTGACAAATCCGGCCAGATCCGGACGGTAGCTGACCACCATTTTCTGATTGGCGCTGAAACCGCCGGTCGCCACGATCACACTGTGGCACTGCACACGGAAGCTTTCCTGCTGCTCATTCAGTAACGTCACCCCGGTCACCCTGCCATCGTCATACTCAATTCCGCTGACGCTGGTATCGGTCATCATTTCAATGTCCGGGCGCTGATGAATATTTTTTAATAAACCACTGACCAGATAGCCCCCGACGGCAGACGCATCCGCCGGACGATGGGTACGATCGATACTCATGCCGCCGGTAATGGTGATATCGCTCAGCACGATGTCATGCTTCGCCAGCCAGTCCACCGCCTGAGGCGCCTGCTCCACAAATTCATGCAACAGCAGCGTATTATTTTTACCGTGGCCGCCTTTCAGGGTTTCCTCATAAAACAGCGCCTTACTGTCACGGATACCTTTCAGCGTCTGATACCGGGTTTCGGCCGCATTCATCCCGACCGAGGCTTTCAGCGTATTGCCGCCCGGTACCGGCATTTTTTCGACAATCAGCACGCGGGCACCCGACTCGCCGGCCTGTATGGCGGCCGTCAGTCCGGCACCGCCACTGCCCACCACCACCACATCATAGTGCGCTTCGCCCCCGTTCCCGTCGCCGGTCTGCTGCAAACGCTGCCTTGCGGAGGCCATCAGGATTCTGGCGACCACTTTTTTCACGGCTTCGCATTGGGTTGTGGCACCGGTCACCGCATCCACATAAGGACTGTTAGCATCGAGGATCCGCGAACGCAGTTCATTAAAATGGGTGGTAAATTCGATCTCAGCCGGTTCCTTCGTGGACAGTTCGAGATCAGTAATACGATCCTCCGCCAGGGTGACCGTGATCCGGCAATCCCCCTGCTCATCCTGTAAGGTTTCACTGTAGTGGCCGGGCATAAACTTCCCGCCCGCCAGACTCAGATCGCGGACCATCGCCGCCACCTGCGGGAAGTACCACAGCGGTTCGGGAATAAATAAGGCTTCACGCTGAGTACTGTCGATAGTCAGCGACAGGGTCTCGCCCCCGATGATCCTTGAGGCCCAGTCAGTATACGCAATACTGCCTTTGCCGACGGCGACCAGCGAGTAACCATGGGCCAGCGCCTGCGTCGTTTCCTGCTGACTCACTACACTGCCCACGCCAATCACCGGAACAGCGGCCAGTGCCGCGGTGCGCCCTGCAATATATTTATCGATAAGGGGTTCACTGTCTGCCGTATCCACCAGCGAGCTGCGCAGAATATGGTTCATTGAAAAGTGCAGGTAATCCAGCCCCTGAACCGCCAGTTTATCCAGCAGAAAGAGCGTATCGTCAAAACGGATCCCCGGCTCTTCGATCTCTTCCGGGGAAAAACGATAGCCGATAATAAACCCGGGCGGAGCGTATTGTTTTACTTTCTTTTGGGCCGCTTTCAGCACTTCCAGCGGGAATCTGGCCCGTTTTTCACGGCTGCCCCCCCATTCATCATTTCGCCGGTTCGCATGCGGTGAAAAGAACTGCTGAATGAGGTAGGTATTCGCCCCGTGGATTTCGACGCCATCAAATCCGGCCAGGATAGCCCGATGAACGGCCTGCCCGAATTTCTCTACCATGTCGGCCACTTCCTGCGTGTTCAGCGCGCGCGGGGTGACAGCACCTTCGCGGGGCATGGCGATAGCGTCCGGCGCGACCGGCTGCCGGCCGCCAATCAGCAGCGGTTCACTCATCCGCCCGCCATGATAGATTTGCAGAATCGCTTTCGAACCCCGCGCTTTGATAGCCGCGGCAATTTTTGCCAGGCCCTCGATTTTACTGTCTTTGTCGATACCTATCGCCCCGGGGAACGCCGGCCCGTTATCTTCCACAAAGGCACATTCAACAATAATGGCGGCTGCATCACCCGCACGCTGTCGATAGTACTCCACCAGTTCCCGGGTCACACTGCCTTCATAGAATCCGGCGCAGGTCGTCATCGGGGCCATCACCAGCCGGTTTTTTAAGGTGGTACCACAGGGAAGCGTCAGGGGTTCTGATAGCTGCGGGTTACAATTCGTCATTATCTGCTCCGGATGTTCAGGACTATTTTTTTCAGGTCGTTATCGGAAACCCGTTATTCCGGTAATGTCCGATCTCCGTATTCAAGCACAAACAAAAGACACAACTTATGACATAAATTAATTAAAATTTAAATTCCGCCAACAGGCAGGGCCGCGTATTTTTCTGTTAACCCTTACCACGCTGTTTTATTACAGGAGAATATAAGGTCACCGTAAGCCAGCAAAGAGATAAACCCTAAGAAAATCATCATGTAACACTTTTCATTCCGTGCCCACCGGCCGGCAGAACCCCCGGCTATGCGACCGGAAATAAGCAGGTGACTGATATCAAAAAGAATTGCTAAAAATAATTTAAAAAATAAAAAAATAGTTCTGTTTCGTTGATCAGGATCAACGGTAAAAAAAAGAGATAACAGATCATATAAAGACTTTATCCATGATGCAGATGATGTAACATGCTCTGCATAATAATAATTTTCGCGTCAGGGATATTCTGAGCCACAGAAATGTCCTGATAACGGAAACGCAATATTATCTGTACGCTGCTCCATAACTATTCTAACCCCATACAGAAACTGACTATGAACGTAAAATCAAATGCAACTCAGCCCGCGACGGGAGTTCCCCCCGCCACCGGCAAAAAAAACCGTCTGATATTATTGCTCCTTCCCGTCGTCGTCGCCCTTCTGCTTTTACTCGTCCCCGTGCCTGCCGGTCTTCCGCCTTATGCCTGGCATTTCTTCGCCGTGTTTGTCGGGGTGATCGTCGGGCTGATTTTTGAGCCGTTACCCGGCGCCGTCATCGGCCTGACCGGGGTGGTGGTTATCGCCCTCTTCAGCCACTGGTTACTGTTCAGCCCGGAACAGCAAGCGGCTCCGGGCTTCAAACTGGCAGGTCAGTCCTTTAAATGGGCCGTCAGCGGATTTGGTAACTCCACCGTCTGGCTGATCTTCGGGGCCTTTATGTTTGCCGCCGGTTACGATAAAACGCAATTCGGCCGCCGGCTGGCCCTGATACTGGTCAAATATCTGGGACGCCGCAGTCTGACGCTGGGGTATGCCATTACCTTTGCCGATTTATTACTGGCCCCGTTTACGCCTTCCAATACCGCCCGTAGCGGCGGAACGATCTACCCGATTATTGCCAACCTGCCGCCGCTGTATGGGTCGAAACCTAATGACCCCAGCGCGAGACGTATCGGTTCATACCTGATGTGGGTCGCCATTACTGCCGCCTGTATCACCAGCTCAATGTTCCTTTCCGCACTGGCCCCCAACCTGCTGGCGCTGGCACTGGTGAAAAGTATTACCGGGATCACCATCTCCTGGGGGAACTGGTTTGTCGCCTTCCTGCCGCTCGGTATTCTGCTGATCCTGGCCATGCCCCTGCTGGCCTATCTGTTTTATCCGCCGGAGGTGAAGGTTAACGACGAGGTGCCGCGCTGGGCCACCCGTGAGCTGGAAAAACTGGGTAAGCTTTCCCGTAACGAAATCCTGCTGCTGATCTTTGTCTGCTGCGCCCTGGCGATGTGGATTTTTGCCGCCAGCTGGATTGAACCGGCCATGGCCGCTCTGCTGGTGATCACCCTGATGTTATGGACCGGTGTGCTTAACTGGAGCGATATCACCGGTAATAAAGCCGCCTGGAATACCTTTACCTGGTTTGCGACCCTGGTCGCCCTGGCGGATGGTCTTTCTTCTACCGGTTTTATCGGCTGGCTGGGGAAAGAAGGCGGTGCACTGATGGGCGGTATCTCACCGGGCGTGGCGCTTATCGTGCTGGTGATTGCCTTTTATCTGCTGCATTACCTGTTTGCCAGTACCACCGCACATACCACGGCATTATTGCCTGCCATGCTGACCATCGCCGCCACCATTCCGGGCATGAACATGCAGGTCTTTTGTCTGATGATGGTCACCTCTCTGGGAGTGATGGGCATTATCACCCCTTACGGGACCGGACCAAGCCCGATATACTACGGGAGTGGCTATCTGCCTACCGTAGACTACTGGCGTCTGGGGACCATTTTTGGTGCTATTTTCCTGGTCGCATTACTTGTCATCGGCTACCCCTGGATGATGATGATCTTCGGATAACAGCGTCGTTTTTATCGCTGCAGGTATTTATGTCAATGAGCCTCTCCCGGCACCGGCAACGTATCGGACTCCGGGAGAGATTTTCCATTACCATCAGTATTTTGCGAAGCATAGTGGCCGCCCGTCTGCGGCTCTTTAAGTGAGAAAACATGTCAACGATCCCTTTTCATTATCAGGACCCGTTTCCTGTCGCCGAAGATGACACCGACTATTACCTGCTGAGTAGCGATTATGTGTCAGTCGCTGAATTTGAAGGGCAGGAGATCCTGAAAGTAGCGCCGGAAGCGCTGACGCTGCTGGCTCAGCAGGCATTCCATGATACTTCGTTTATGTTGCGCACCGCCCATCAGCAACAGGTAGCCGATATTCTCGATGACCCCGAAGCCAGCGAAAATGATAAATATGTCGCGCTGCAGTTTCTGCGTAACTCCGAAATTGCCGCCAAAGGTATCCTGCCGTCCTGTCAGGACACCGGAACCGCCATCATCGTGGGTAAAAAAGGTCAGCGGGTCTGGACCGGCGGCGGCGATGAGGTCTTTCTCAGCCAGGGAGTCTTCAATACTTATCAGCAGGATAACCTGCGCTATTCACAGAATGCGGCGCTGGATATGTACCAGGAAGTGAATACCGGCACGAATCTGCCGGCGCAGATCGATCTCTACAGCGTGGATGGCGATGAATATAAGTTCCTTTGTATTGCCAAAGGAGGCGGTTCTGCCAACAAGACCTATCTGTATCAGGAAACCAAAGCGCTGCTCAGCCCGGGGAAACTCAAAAATTATCTGGTCGGGAAAATGCGCACCCTGGGCACGGCGGCCTGTCCGCCATACCACATTGCCTTTGTGATCGGCGGCACATCCGCAGAGAGTACCCTGAAAACCGTCAAACTGGCCTCCGCCCATTACTATGATGATCTGCCGACCGAAGGCAATAAGTACGGTCAGGCGTTCCGCGATACGGCGCTGGAACAGGAACTGCTGAAAGAAGCACAGAACCTCGGCCTGGGGGCGCAGTTCGGCGGTAAATATTTTGCCCATGATATCCGGGTGATCCGTCTGCCCCGCCACGGTGCCTCCTGTCCCATCGGGATGGGCGTCTCCTGTTCGGCTGACCGTAATATTAAAGCGAAAATTAACCGTAAAGGTCTGTGGATAGAAAAACTGGAACATAATCCGGCACGCCTGATTCCGAAGACATTGCAGAATGCAGCGGAAAGTACGGTCGTCAGCATCGACCTGAACCGGCCGATGAAAGAGATCCTGGCCCGGCTGAGCCAGTATCCGGCATCGACCCGTCTCTCCCTGAATGGCACGATTATCGTCGCGCGTGATATCGCCCATGCAAAACTGAAAGAGCGTCTGGATAACGGGGAAGAACTCCCGCAGTACATCAAAGATCACCCCATCTATTACGCCGGGCCTGCGAAAACCCCGGCCGGTTATGCCTCCGGTTCACTCGGGCCGACCACCGCCGGACGAATGGACTCTTATGTGGATTTACTGCAATCCCACGGCGGCAGCATGATTATGCTGGCCAAAGGCAACCGCAGCCAGCAGGTGACGGATGCCTGTAAAAAACATGGCGGGTTTTATCTTGGCAGTATCGGCGGTCCGGCGGCAGTACTGGCACAGCAGAGTATTAAAAATCTGCAGTGTGTCGAATACCCGGAACTGGGGATGGAAGCTATCTGGAAGATTGACGTTGAGGACTTTCCGGCTTTCATCCTGGTGGATGACAAGGGTAATGATTTCTTTACACAAATCCTTGAAAATCAATGTAACGGGTGTGCGAAACCTGCCTGACCCTCCTGTGGCCGGTGAGTTTCACCGGCCCTTACCGCAATATCGGACAACTATTTTCCCCCGCATCATATTATTCTCTTCTGCGCTTTTTTTAATGGCTATCATCTGCCATGCTTTAAAGTGATAACTACATCACAGAAAGGAGACCTTCATGAGCAAGATTAAAAGCTACGCCGCGGCCGAAGCTGGCGCAGCACTGGAACTGCAGGAATTTGATGCCGGTGAACTTGCTGCCGAAGATGTTGAAGTCACGGTTGAGTACTGTGGTATTTGTCATTCCGATCTGTCGATGATTGACAACGAATGGGGCATATCTCAGTACCCTCTGGTCGCCGGTCACGAAGTGGTTGGCCGTGTCAGCGCTCTGGGGAGTGCGGCAGAAAACAAAGGTCTGAAAGTCGGTCAGCGTGTCGGGATTGGCTGGACCGCGCGCAGTTGCGGGTATTGTGATGCCTGTATCAGCGGCAGTCACAGCAACTGTAAACAGGGCAGTGTGCCGACTATCCTGAACCGCGGTGGCTTCGCTGAAAAAATCCGTGCCGACTGGCAGTGGGTGATCCCGCTTCCGGAAGCGCTGGATATCGAATCTGCCGGTCCGCTGCTGTGCGGCGGGATCACGGTATTCAAACCCCTGCTGCAGCACCATATCACGGCGACCAGTCGTGTCGGTGTCATAGGTATCGGTGGCCTGGGCCATATCGCTATTAAACTGTTGCATGCGATGGGATGTGAAGTCACCGCGTTCAGTTCGTCACCGTCTAAAGAACAGGAAATCCTGGGAATGGGTGCCGACAAGGTGGTTAACAGCCGGGATCCGGAAGCCCTGAAAGCGCTGGCCGGACAGTTTGATCTGATTATCAACACCATCAATGTCGATCTGGACTGGATGCCGTACTTCCAGGCACTGACCTACAACGGTAGCTTCCATACCGTCGGTGCCGTGATGAAACCGTTTGAAGTGCCAGCCTTTACGCTGATTGCCGGTGACCGGAGCATTTCCGGGTCATCGACCGGGTCTCCGCATGAGTTACGCAGCCTGGTAAAACTGGCCGCACGCTCCGGGGTGAAACCTCAGACCGAGCTGTTCCCGATGTCAAAAATCAATGACGCTCTGCAGTATGTGCGTGACGGTAAAGCCCGTTACCGTGCGGTACTGAAAGCGGATTTCTGATGATATCCCGGCCCGGCATCCTGCCGGGCCTTCAGTCTTACTCTGCTGACTTCCCTGCCCGTTCAATGGCCGCCATCGCCTGATACAGCGTTTCTGCCGTCACTTTCACCGGTAACAGGTGAATGGTTTCCCGCGGACGTAAAGTATGCGCGATCATTTTATCCATCTCTTCACGATCTGACAGAGAAACTCCCAGCTCCGCCAGCGTGACCGGCAATTTCAGCTGATGATAAAAGTGCAACAGCTTACGGATATCCTGCTGCTGATTCAGCAGGGCCGCCTGCACCAGAATGCCATAAGCCACCTTAATCCCGTGCAGAATACGGTGGGTTTGCGGCAGCACGGTCAGCCCGTTATGCACGGCATGCGCGGCAGCAACACGGGTGAAACGTTCACCTAACCCGCCGATCAGCCCGCCCCCGGCAATAATGGCATCGACCACCGAGATAAAGCGCGGGGTCAGTGTGCCCTGTTGCTGATCCCGCAGTGCGACAGCACTGTCACTGAACAGCAGGTCACGCAGACCTTCGGCCATTTTCAGCGCCGTCTTTGCCAGATAAGGGACACTGCAGGCCGTTTCATCCGGCAGCAGCACCCGGGCTTCATACCATTTCGCCAGGGTGTCGCCGATACCGGCCAGCAGATAGTCCGCCGGCGCGTTCAGAATAATTTCCGGTTCCACCAGCACCAGATGGTTAGCCTGTTTAAAGATTTCATAACCAATATTCTCTCCATGGGCGTTGTACCACACCGAGAGCGGCGTCCAGGCCGCACAGGTGGCGGCAATGGTCGGGATCAGCACCACCGGTAATTTCAGGCGATCCGCCAGTGCTTTTGCACTGTCCATCACCGATCCACCGCCGATACCGATAATCACTTTCCGGTGGTCCCCGGCCTCTGTCAGTAGCTGGCTGATTAGAGGTTCACTACAATGTTCCCGGATGCAGTGCTTACCGGCGGAAGGCAGAGACCAGGCGGCCGGCAGAAAAGGTTCCGCCGCCCCAATCGCCCGTTCACCATAGACCCAGAACGCCTGCTCCAGGTCTGCGGCAGAATAAAAGTTTGTCAGTTCGCGTAACGCTCCCGGAAAACAGTAATAATTCGCCGGCCCCGGTACGACCTGTATTTCGGTAAATGACATCTCAGGCTCCCCCGCCAGGCTGTGTATTTTCATGTTTTACAGACGCATAATCTTCGGCATCCACATCGTACCCTGACGGCTCCCAGCGAATGATAAACAGTGCCAGCAGACCGATCACCGGTGATAAGGCAATCACCCAGAATAAACCGGTGTCCAGGCTCGCCGTCAGGATGGGGAACAGAAACAGCGCCAGCGTCGAGCTGAAACGCGTAATCGTCTGGTTGAAACCGACCCCCACCCCGCGAATCGACGCCGGATAACTGAGTGAGGCGTACACCATGGTATGCGCCCCCGGGCCGAAGCCCTGCCCCAGCAGGAAAAGTGCCAGAAAGGCACAGCAGGCCACGGCCTGCGCCGTATCTTCCGGACGACCGGCCAGCGCCAGGCCCAGCAATGCAACCAGCTGACAGGTATAACCGGCAATCGTCATACTGCGTGACCCCAGTTTCGGTACCAGCCGCACCGCCGCCAGTCCGCCGGTAAAGGCAAACAGCAGATTCAGTGCCAGAGAGACCAGAATGGTCGTCAGCATCGATTGTTTAAACAGGGTGGAAATAATAATCGGCAGCCCGAACGCGATAGCCGCATAGGCAAACGGCGAAACAAATGACATTACGCTGTTCAGCACCGTACGTTTCAGATAGTCCCCCTGCAGCAATACGCCATAACTTTTCCAGCCGGTCGTACGCCGTTGCAGACCCTTTTTCGCGTGTAAGACCGCGTCTTTGCCGACCGTGGCCGGGATATTATAGGCGGTCTGCAGGATGCTGGCCGCAGAGGTTAAGTCCCCCTGTTGCGCCGCCCAGACCGGCGATTCTGTCATATAGCGTTTACGTACCGTCAGGATCACCAGTGCCGGTACCGCCCCGAAGCCTACAATATAGCGCCACAGGTATTCGCTCTGACTGGCGGGTAGCGAATAGAATAATCCGAGCACCAGCAGATACGAGACCGAGATAGCCGCATACCAGGTCGGACACCACATCGCAATACTGGAGGCCTTATTGCCCCGGCCTTTCAGCCGCGAAAATTCGGCCAGAAAGGCCATGGCGACCGGTAAGTCGATGCCGATCCCCAGCCCCATAATAAAGCGGCTGATACCCAGCACTTCGGCATTCGGTGCCAGAGCGCCGAGCAGGGCGGCAAACACAAAGAAAAACATATCGGCCATAAATACGCGGTAACGGCCGATTTTATCGGTGAGATATCCCCCGATGACGGCCCCGACGATGGCCCCGAGAGTGATGGCAGACACCACCATCCCGATACCCGACGGGCTCAGCCCGAACTGACGGGTAATGTCCTTCACGCCGAATGCCAGCGCACCTAAATCATAGGCATCCAGAAAGACACCGCCCAGGGCGATGGCCACGATGATCCGTGCGTTGGTCCGGCCATGGGTTGAGTTATTGACCAGCCGGCTGACATCTGCCGCGCTATGAATAGTGTAATCATTCTCTGGTGAGGTACTTCCCGACGATACGTCAGCTGAAAGTTGAGTCATAGTTTGCGATATTTATCAGTGTTATTTTATGAGAAGAAAGGTGAATCGGACGTTTGGACGTCTCAATGTCCAGATTTCCATAATTCCTGATAAATCGCAAGTATTTTGACCCGTTTCCCCGGGCTGGCAGCGCAGAAACCTGTTCATTCTCTGCGAGTATTTCCCATCTGCACATACCGCAATCAACAGAAAACCGAATCAGTCACCGGCCACTTTTCCGCCTGATATCGTCCGCCACCGACAGACCTTGCTTCTCTGCGCCCCACGTCCCGGACAGCCATGACACGTGGTTTAGCTAATTTCCGGATAACCTGTGCACGAATTGATATTAAATAAAACAACAAAGCGCAGATATAGTTTAAGCAATAATATTAATTAGTTAAGAATAATTATGGCCAGAAATGAACAGCTCTCATTAGGTGCATTTATCCATCCGGCGGGCCACCACGTGGCTGCCTGGCGGCATCCTGACGTGGCGCCGGACCCGCTGGATCTTCAGCAATATATCCGGATAGCTCAGCTTGCTGAACACGCCTGCCTGGACACCTTATTTATTGCCGACAGTCTGGCGGTGTTTGACTCGCCGGTGGCCCACAAGATGGCGCGCTCTAATTATTTTGAACCGGTGACGCTGCTGGCGACCCTCTCAGCGGTGACCCGGCATATCGGTTTAATTGCCACCGCAACCACCAGCTACAATCAGCCGTACCATATTGCACGTCAGTTCGCCTCACTGGACCATCTGTCCGGCGGCCGTGCCGGCTGGAACCTGGTAACGTCTGATGCCGCCAACGAAGCCGCTAATTTCAACCGGGAACAGCACTTCAGCCATCAGGAACGTTATTTACGTGCCCGTGAGTTTTACCGGGTCGTCGAAGGACTCTGGAATAGCTGGGAAGACGACGCGTTTGTGTATGACAAAGCAGGCGGCGAAGTCTATCGCCCGGAAAAAATGCATTCGCTTCACCATCACGGTGATTATTTCCAGGTACGGGGGCCATTAAACATTGCCCGTTCCCCGCAGGGGAAACCGGTGGTGGTGCAGGCCGGCTCGTCCGAAGACGGTAAAGCGCTGGCCGCAGCCACGGCGGATGTTGTGTTTACCGCCCAGCCGACACTCGACAAAGCCAAAGCCTTCTACCGGGATGTGAAACAGCGCCTGAGCCTGTCCGGACGGACCGAAAACAGCCTGAAGATCATGCCCGGTGTACTGCTGGTCACCGGACAGTCGCAGTCTGAGGCCGAAGAAAAATATGAGCAGTTCCAGCAACTGGTCGAACCGGACGTGGGTATCGCTCTGCTGGGCAGAATGCTGGGGAATTTTGATTTATCCGGCTATCCGCCGGATGAACCCTTGCCGGAACTCCCTTTGTCAGATTCCGGTCAGCAAAGCCGCCAGGCCCTGTTACTGGCGCTGGCCGCCGAAGAAAATCTGACGCTGGCAGAGCTGGGGTTACGCATTGCCGGAGGCCGTGGGCACCGGACCCTGAAAGGTACCCCGCAGCAGATTGCCGACGAGCTGCAATGCTGGTTCGAAGAGTATGCCGCGGACGGTTTCAACATTATGGTGCCGCACCTGCCGCAGGGACTGGAAGAGGTCGCGCTGCAGGTGGTGCCGGAATTACAACGTCGTGGCCTGTTCCGCACACAGTATCAGGGCAGCACCTTACGCAGCCATCTGGGCTTAACCGTCCCCGCCTTTCCCCCTCGTCAGTGAGAAATGACTATGCATTATCAGCCTGAAAAACAGCGTTATCAGGAAATGCCCTACCGGTATTGTGGTCAGAGTGGCCTGAAACTGCCGCGGATCTCGCTCGGGTTATGGCAGCACTTCGGTGACAACACCACCCGGGAACAACAGCGCGCCCTGCTGCACAGCGCTTTCGATGCCGGTATCACCCATTTTGATTTAGCGAATAATTACGGAACCCCTTATGGCAGCGCTGAACAGAATTTCGGGGAGGTGTTCCGCAAGGATCTCCGCCCGTTCCGCGATGAACTGATCATCTCCAGCAAAGCCGGGTATGACATGTGGCCGGGGCCTTATGGTCAGGGCGGCAGTTCACGCAAATACCTGCTGGCCAGCCTTGACCAGAGCCTGCAGCGACTGGGACTCGACTACCTGGATATTTTCTACTCCCATTGCTACGACCCGCAGACACCGCTGGAAGAGACCGCCTCGGCATTAGCCACCGCGGTCAGCCAGGGGAAAGCCCTGTATGTCGGGATCTCCTCTTACCCCTCTGCACAGACGCGGGAAATCACACGCCTGTTACGTCAGTGGCATGTGCCACTGATTGTTCATCAGCCGGCCTATAACCTGTTCAACCGCTGGATTGAGCAAAACCTGCTGGAAACCTGTGCCGCACAGGGCACCGGGATCATTGCCTTCAGTACCCTCGCTCAGGGATTACTGAGCGGTAAATACACCGCCGCCACTCCGGCGGATAAGCCGCGCGCCAGTATCGATCAGCGTGAACTGAGTGAGCAGAATTACGCCCGGATTGCGGGGCTGGAGGCCATCGCCCGACAGCGTGGACAATCCCTGCCACAAATGGCGCTGGCCTGGGTTCTCCGCTTACCTGAAGTGACTTCCGCGCTGACCGGTGTCAGCTCGGTGGCGCAACTGCAGCACAATCTGCAGGCGCTGGAAAATACCGACTTCACCCCCCATGAACTGCAGGCCATCGACCACTACGCCATCGATGGCAGCAGCCAGTTTGGCAGGATCAACGACCCCCGACCGGAGGCCTGATGTTTACACTGATAACCACCCTGGCAACGCTGTTGCTGATCATCCTGATCTCCTCCTGGCTGACGCGGCGGATCAAAAATACCAGTGCCAGAGAGTATTTTATGGCCAGCGGCAAGCTGAGCTTCGGTTTTATCGCCGGATCCATGATGCTGACAAATGTCTCGGTTGACCAGCTGATTGGCCTGAACGGCGATGCCTACCTGCATAATCTCAGTGCCATCGCATGGGAAGCGACGGCCATTATTGCCATTATCGCGCTGGCGTTATTCTTCCTTCCCCGCTATATGCAAAGCGGCTTTACCACCCTGACCGGATTTATTGAATCCCGCTATGACCGGACCGCCCGCAAAATTGTCAGTATTCTGCTGCTGATGACGTATACCCTGGTGCTATGCCCTTCGTCACTCTATCTGGGGGCGCTGACGCTGGAGAAAATCTTTAATGTTCAGCAACTGCTGGGGATCAGTTATCAGAGCAGCCTGGTCGCTATGATCTGCCTGACCGGGGCCATCGGGACGGCCTATGCCGTGTTCGGCGGGCTGCGGGCAATTGCGGTTTCCGATACCATCAATGGCGTCTTTTTGCTGGCGATCATCTTCCTGGTCCCGGTGCTGGGCTTTATCGCGCTGGGGCACGGCCATTTTCAGGCAGGGGTCGGTGAGCTTCTGCGTCAGAATCCGCAGAAACTGAATATGATCGGTAATACCCACGACAGTGTGCCGTTCAGTACCCTGTTTACCGGGATGATTTTTGCCAACCTGTTTTACTGGTGTACCAACCAGGCCATTATGCAAAAAAGCCTGGCCGCCCGTTCACTGGAAGAGGCACAGAAAGGTATTCTGCTCACCGGCGCGTTTAAGCTGATCCTGCCGTTACTGATGATGCTGCCCGGCATCATTGCCTGGCACTACTTCCGCGGACATCCGCTGGCCTCGTCAGACCTGGCGTATCCGGCCCTGATCGCCGCCCTGCTGCCCTGGTGGCTGAAAGGATTTTTTGTCGCCATTATTCTCGGCGCGGTGATGAGTCACTTTAATGCCATACTGAATGCGTCCGCCACGCTGCTGACTTATGACTTCTATCTGCACCGCCGCCCCGCAGCGACGGACCGGCAACAGATCCGTTTCGGGAAACAAATGACCCTGCTGGTCGCCGTCATCTCGATTGCCTGTGCCCCGTTGTTAATGCATGCCCCGGACGGTATCTACACCCTGTTACGCCGCTTTACCGGGTTCTTTAATATGCCGGTCATTGCGATAGTGCTGTTTGCCTTCCTCGTCGCCCGGCCGCCCGCCATCGCGGCAAAAGTGGTGCTGGTGTTTCATGCCCTGCTGTACGGTATTTTTATTCTGGGACTGAACGTGGATGCCCGCTGGGGGATCAGCTTTATTCATCTGATGGGGATATTATTTGCCTGTGAAATGCTGCTGCTGTTTGCTCTGAACCATTATCTGCCCGCCGGCCATCAGGGCCGTCTGCCGGACCGTGGAAGTGAACTGGTGGGCTGGCGTTATGCGGTGCCGGTGAGTATCGCGCTGATTGCGGCACTGGTCAGTCTGTATCTGACCTTCTCTCCGCTCGGGCTGGTGAGCGGGCACTTACAGCGGGGCTGGTATATTGCGATGGGGGTGATCTGGAGTCTGGCGGTGATACTGACTATACGTTACGTCAGTCGGCCGAAATCTGCTGTAGCCACACACCGCACTCCCTCTTCCGTCCCGCTGGATAACCACTGACGCATCACCCGCTGCGGGAGTGCCGCGACAGGCCTTAAGGAAAGTAATGCCGGTGACAGGGGACTGTCACCGGCATTTTATGTGCGCTCAACGGGTAACCCCCGGCACAACGCCCGCAGACCTGCGGAAGCCATACCGGATCCCGCTCGCTTCTGTCAGGTTTTCAGCCGTTGCCGCGGAATTCCGGATACAGACTCATCCCGCCATCCACAAATAATGTGGTGCCGTGTACATAATCCGCCAGATCACTGGCCAGCCACACCACCGCGTTGGCAATATCTTCGGTGTCACCGATACGCCCGTAAGGGATCAGCTCCAGCAGTTTTTCAGCCGCCTCTCCCTGTGTCGCCTCCTTATTAATTGCCGTGGCGATGGCCCCCGGTGCAACGGCGTTGATACGGATTTTCTCCTCGCCCAGTTCCTGGGCCAGTGAACGCATCAGCAAATCCAGACCGCCTTTTGAGGCTGCGTAGTTGGCATGACCGGCCCAGGGGATCAGCTGATGCACCGAGCTCATATGAATAATTTTGCCTTTTGCACGGCTGAGAGACCCGCGATCCTGGTTGCGGAACTGGCGGACGGCCGCCCGGGCGCACAGGAACTGTCCGGTCAGGTTCACATCCAGCACCTGTTGCCACTCAGCGAGGCTCATATCCGCGATCATGGCATCCCGTTGCAGACCGGAGTTTGCCACCAGAATATCCAGAGCGCCGAAGGCTTCGAGGGTTTTCGCAAACAGATTTTCGACATCCTCTTCTTTTGACACATCTCCCTGCACCGTAATGGCCTGACCGCCCTTTTCACGAATACTGGCGGCAAGTTTTTCGGCCGGCTCTGGCTGGCTGCGGTAATTAATTACCACGCTGGCACCGGCAGCCGCCAGGGCTTCCGCGCATCCGTAGCCAATGCCTGAACTGGCACCGGTAATCAACGCCACCTGGTTTTTCAGAGATAAAATCATCCATTACTCCTGTGTCTGCAGAATAAAATATCCCTCTAAGTGTAGACAGGGATTGGCGGGTTGCTCAAAAAGACCGGGAAAAAACCTGACAGGAAGACGGGGCATACATTGTTCCGACAGACCGCTAAGAATGTGTATTCACTCACTTCTTTACGGGGTTTACGGCCTGTCGGAGAGCGATCAGTGGGAGGCCAGATCGGTGATGAATCGCTTTGCCCGGGCATTGGTCGGGGAGGAGAAAAACTGCTGTGGCGTCGATTTTTCCAGAATCTGCCCCTGATCCATAAACCAGATAGTATCCGCAACTTCACGGGCAAAGTTCATCTCATGGGTGACACACATCATCGTCATCCCTTCCTGCGCCAGCCCGCGCATCACATTCAGGACTTCGCCGACCATTTCCGGGTCCAGTGCCGAGGTAGGCTCATCAAACAACATCACCGGGGGTTTCATCGCCAGTGCCCTGGCAATGGCCACACGCTGCTGCTGTCCGCCGGAAAGTTGTGCAGGATACGCATCTGCCCGGTGCGACATACCGACACGCTCCAGCAGTTCACCGGCCTGCTGACGGGCTTCCGATTTTTTAACCCCCAGCACTTTGATAGGCGACATCATAATATTCTCAAGCACTGAGACGTGCGGGAACAGATTAAAGTTCTGAAAAACAAAGCCGATACGCTGGCGCAGATGGTTCAGACGCATACTGCTGCCATGAATATTGACTCCGTCAAACAGGATTTCACCCTGTTCAATCGGTTCCAGACGATTCACCGTACGGATAAGTGTCGATTTTCCGGAACCGGAAGGACCACACACGACCACAACTTCGCCGCTCTTGATTTCGGCGCTCACGCCGGTAAGCGCCTGGTAATTGCCATACCATTTGTTCACCTGGTTGAAAATAATCATTGGACGCATGATTGTTCCTTATTGTGTTTGAGTCATAACCTGAGGGGGAGTAATCCCTGATGCTTCAGGCTGTACTGGCTGACGTTTATCAGAAATATATTTTTCCAGCCGTTCAGCAATCCAGGTCAGACTGAAATTAATAATGTAATAACCCAGAGCAACAATCGCGAACACCTGTACCGGTTTTGTCAGTAACTGGTTATTGACCTGGTTTGCGGCATACGTCAGTTCAGGCACGTTAATGACATAGCCCAGTGAAGTATCTTTCACAATGGAGACCAGCTGGCTAATCAGACTTGGCAGTGTGTTGAATAACGCCTGTGGCAGAATGACCGACCACAGGGTGCGCAGGTGCCCCATTCCCAGCGCCCGGGCGGCTTCGTTCTGTCCGGACGGTAATGCCTGAATCCCGCCGCGCACAATCTCCGCCACATAGGCACTTTCGTACAGCACCAGCGTACACAGCATGGTGACAAACCCGCCGACATCATGGCCGGTCAGTAGCGGTACACAGAAATAGGTCCAGAACACCACCATCATCAGCGGGATACCGCGTAACAGATACACCCAGCATGCCGCCGCAGTCCGTAACCAGCGCCAGTGAGCGATTCTGGCTAACCCGATAAGGATCCCGACCGGGAAGGCGAACACTACCGCCAGCAGAGAGAGCAGCAGAGTACATAACACCCCGCCCAGCGGACCTTGCGGGTACTGCCCCATCAGTAACAATGTCCCGTTGTCATGCAGAATTTGAAAAAAATCAGACATAATGATTACCTTTGGTATGCGCGCTGAAAGCGACGGGCGAGCATGGCTCCTGCCCCCATTAATAACAGAGAGAAAACAAGATAGCCGGCACTGGCCACCAGATACGACTCAAAGGTGCGGAATGTCTGGTTTTCAATATCCCGGGTGACATACGTCAGTTCTGCTACCCCAATCACCATCGCCAGGCTGGTATTTTTGAACAGTAAGACAGTGTGATTGATCACCGAAGGTAACGCATTACGGATGGCCTGAGGCAGGATCACCAGCCGCATCGCCTGCAGGTAGCCCATACCTATCGCCCTGGCCGCTTCTGTCTGACCGGCAGGAATGGCCCGTAATCCGCTGCGGATATCTTCAGAGAAGTACGCGCCCTGACAGAATCCCAATGCCATTAACGAAAACAGGAATTCGGTATCGTAGTTATTCAGCGTGTCCTGTACCGAATCCGGCAGCAGGGTCGGTATTGCAAAATACCAAATCATCAGCTGTATCAGCGTCGGGACATTTCGATGATAGGAGACGTAAGCCGCGACCAGCCAGTGTGCGATGCGCGACTTACTGAGGCGGATCACCACCAGAATGAAGGCAAGAAACATCGCCAGTATCCAGGCACCCACAGCCAGTTCAAGACTCACCACCATGCCATTCACTATCATCTGACCATGCTGACCGGTCACTACTGCGCTGAAATTGAGTGCCATTGCCGGTTTCTCCCTATTCTGAGCCTGAGGCGCTGTCTGCCGGGCGCATGGTTGAAAGTCCGCCTGGCACCTGCAGTGTCGGGGTAATTTCGATATTACCGATGTTTACGGCGACCGGGGCGGATAACGCAAAGGCAACACAGTCTGCGATATCTTCTGCGCGGGGCAGTTCAAACCCATCAATAAACTGCTTTTTCGCCTGTTCGTGATCGCCGGAGACATTACCGAAAATGTCAGTGGCCACACGGCCCGGACAGATTTCGGTGATCCGTACCCGTTTTCCATAGCAGTCGACGCGTAACTGGCGGGAGAGCGCATGAACACCGGCTTTTGTCGCATGATAAATCGAGTTGCCATTAAAATTATAAATAGCGGCAATCGAGGTGATGTTAATGACGTGCCCGCAGTCCCTTTCCACCATGCCCGGTACCAGTAAACGGCAAAGATGTAATACGGCACGCAGGTTGACATCGACCTGAGTATCCACCGATTCTTCATCGGCATTCAGGATGGAACCCGGGCGGGAGACCCCGGCGTTATTGACCAGAATATCCACCTGCAGGTCACGGCATAATTCTGTCAGGGCCGATAAATCACCGACATCGATGGCATGGGGAATACACCCGGTGCGTTCTGCCAATGCGTTAAGCGGTCCTTCACGACGGGCGACCGCATGAACACGGATCCCCTGCTGACATAAACGCTCAACGATGGCTTCACCCATCCCGGCCGAAGCCCCGGTGACTAACGCAACTTTATAATCTGAAAATGGCATATTCTTTTTTCCTAATCATGGCAGTCAGGCTGCCAGTTCATTTCTTCTGACTGTATTCAGTTTTCAATCGGCGGTGTAAGACGTAAACGCTGTGAGCCAATAAGGGGGGCTTATACCGGCATAAAGGACGTTACACCGCCTGTTCGACCACCACCACCGGCTGACCATATTCAACATATTCGTCTGCCGGGTGAAGACGGGTTACTGTGCCGGTTACGGGACTGTACAGCGGTAAATAGACCCCGCCCATACGGATAACCCCGAGTAAATCACCGGCAGTAATTTGACTGCCGGGGGCGACATAATTTTGTTCATGAGCAGGATGTCTGGGCAGAAACTGTCCCGGACCGGTCGCCGTGATCGTCGCGGTGCGATCAGAGGGCAGATCCTCTTGCGGGGGGGTCATCACAGGGGCTGGCGGGCTACCGGGCTGGGCTTGCTGCGGAGCAAAACGCATACGTACAGAAACCCCTTCGTGACACAGTGCCAGTTCATCTAATCTGGCTTTAGCCATTCGTTGGGCTATGTGTCGTAAATCAGACAATTTTATTCCATTCATGAGGTTACCTGCTACCAGACGCTTTTCAGTGGACAGTCACAGTTACTGTATCCCGCTCACTTCTGAGGCCGGAAAGAGGCTTTTGTTTTGCTGCTATAAGTCCGCCTTATTAACCTGCCAGCATCAGCGGCGTATTGTCGTTTGACCGCGGGGCCATCAGTGCCAGCAGAATATCCTTCACCGCTTCCGCCGGTTGAGACAACGGCAGGTGATCAGACATACAGAATGACAATGAGGTACGGATCTCCGGGTTGATAATTTTTGCCATCCAGGCGCCGGCAGGTTCCAGCATCGCCCTGGCGGCGGATTCCGGCATGATGGTGCATCCCAGTCCGGCCGCTAATGCGCCGTTAAGTGTGGTCTGGGATTCAATCTCACAGCTGACGCGATAAGGGATCCCTTGCCGGATAAAGGCATCATCGATCACTTTTCGCATAATGTTGTAGATTCTGGGCAGGAACAGATTAAACCCTGCTACCTCCGTCAGACTGACACTGGAAACCGGGCTTCCCAGCGCATGCGGACAGACAAAAAACAGATCCTCTTTCATTAATGAAATAAACCGGAGTCCATGAATTTGACGGTTATCGTAGATGACCGCCATGTCCATGCGCCCGTTCATGATCAGCTCACTGAGGGTGGTCCCGAAGTTTTCATTAAAGTACAGAATAATGCCGGGATGCTGGCGCTGGACTTCTTCCATCAGGGGTAAAGCCAGCTGCTGGGCCGCCGTGCCAGGGGCCAGCCCGACAGAGACATGGCCGGTCAGTGCCTTACCGGCACCGTCAATGGCACTCTGCGCATGGTCGCATTGCCGCAAAATCGCTTGTGCATGGGCGTAGAGAATTTTACCTGCATCGGTCGGGATCACTCCCCGCTGGGTGCGGATCACTAATTGTTGTTTAACCTCTCCTTCCAGCGTGGCTAATTGCTGGCTGAGTGCTGGCTGGGCAATATGCAGCACATCCGCGGCCTGTGTCAGGCTGCCGATATCCACTATTTTCACGAAATACTTCAGTCGGCGCAGGTTCATAAGGTCATCCCGGTTAATCAGACAATACAGAGATATAAGCAAAATTGATGCCACATCGGACGGCTGGGGAGCAGAAGAATAAACCCTGTGGGTATAAGCATTTCTTTTAGCAGCCCCCCATCCACGGACCGGCAGGCGAAAACAAAATGCACCATCAGGGTGCACTGCGTTCTCTTACGAAGCATCAGAAGCAATAAAACCCATTGTTTTCATCATGTTGTTTAAATAATCACCCGTAAACTCCCTGACCGGCCATGCCGGCCTGTTCTGCCCGCCGGCGTCCGGTATCAGCTTCAGTTATGACTCCACAACAAACCGTTATTATCGACCACCGGGCCGGCGATCTATGCTGCCGGAGTGCCTGTTTACCTTCTTAATTTAGGTACCGCGTCATTCGCCTGCCCGTCTGTTACGCGGTTTTCATCCTCGTTATCCGGAATTACAATCCATGCCTGAGATTTCTGACCGTCTGAAAAAAGTTTCTGTTTCCGCCTCTGTTGCCATGACACAAAAAGCGCGTGACCTGGCAGCGCAGGGAATTGATGTGGTGGTACTCTCCACCGGCGAACCGGACTTCCCGACGCCGCAACATGCCATCGATGCGGCTTATCAGGCTGCGCTGAACGGAGATACCCGCTATCCGCCGACCGACGGGACGCCGGAACTGCGTCGGGCAATTCGCGATAAATTTAAACGCGATAACCAGCTGGATTACGATGTCAGCCAGATACTGACCGCAGGGGGGGCCAAGCAGATTATTTTTAATGCCATGATGGCCACTATTAATCCGGGTGATGAAGTCGTTATTCCCGGGCCTTCCTGGATCAGCTATGCCGATATCGTCCGTTTTGCCGGCGGTATTCCTGTGCCCGTTAACTGCCAGCAGGCGCACGAGTTTATTCCGCAACCTGAAGATATTGAGGCAGCGATCACCGACAAAACCAAATGGGTGCTGCTGAATTTCCCGGGGAATCCGACCGGCTCGGTGGCAACCAAAGAAGAATTACAGGCTATCGGTAAGGTCTTACTGAAATACCCTGACCTGTGGATCATGACCGATGATATTTATGAACATCTGATTTATGACGGGCGTGAGTTTTTCACCCTGGCGCAGGCTGAACCCCGCCTGTATGACCGGACCCTGACCGTCAACGGTGTATCCAAAGCCTACTCGATGACCGGCTGGCGTCTCGGGTTTTGCGGCGGTCCGAAACCATTGATCACGGCCATGAGTAACGTGAACACCCAGAACAGTGGCGGCGTGTGTACCCTCACTCAGGCGGCGGCTGTCGCGGTGCTTAATGGCCCGCAGGACTTACTGCGTGAACGGGCAGAAATTTACTGCCAGCGCCGTGATTATGTGCTGGAACGACTGAATGCCATCCCGGGGCTGCATTGCCACACACCGGGCGGCGCATTTTATCTGTACATCAATATCAGTGAATTTATTGGTCGTACCTGTGCCAGCGGTAAAAAAATCACCAGTGATGCGGATTTTGTCATGGCACTGATCGAAGAACAGTTCGTCGTGACCGTTCAGGGGGCGGCTTACGGAATGAGCCCGTATTTCCGTATCTCTTATGCGACCAGCACCGAAAGGCTGAAAACCGGCTGTGACCGTATCGAAGCTTTCTGTCAGGGCTTTTTATCCTGATAGTCTGCCGGCCGCCTGAGCGGCCGGTCAGCAAAAAAAAAACACCGTGCCTTTCGGCCACGGTGTTTTTTTTGTCTCTCTCCCGGCTTAACTCAGTACGTCGGCTGCGGTTGCCAGTGTATGACCACAACGTTCAATCTCACTGCGCACCAGTGAAGCCAGCGTTACCGACCCCGGCGTATCGCTGTGGATCAGCAGTGACTGAGCGCGAACCGGGAGTACCGATCCCTCAATCGTCGTCACGGTGCCGTCGTTTAAAAACTGACGGACACGGGCACGGACTTGCGCCTCTTCAGTGATCACCGCCCCTTCCACGCCCCGGGGAACCAGTTGCCCCTGACGGTCATAGGCACGGTCTACCAGAAATAACGGTAATGTCTTCAGGCCGGCTCGCTGCGCTGCCGACTCTATCAGAGAGTCCGGCATACAAAAGATAATCAGCCCGGGTTCGATGCGGGTCAGCATCTGCATCACCCGGTCTGCCAGAGCTTCATCCTGATTAATCCGGTTCCCCATCGCCGCATGAAAACTGAGATGGACGACCGATGTGCCTTCGGCTTTAGCGATCGCCTGTAGTGCGCCCAGCTGGTAAGCCACTTGCTGGCAGATCTCATCGGCGGTGTAGGGCAGCGGACGCCGTCCGAACCCTTGTCGATCAGGATACCCGGGATGCGCGCCAATCCCGACACCCCGCTGACGCGCGAGACGGACCAGACGGGTCATTAATACCGGGTCCCCGGCATGGCCCCCGCAGGCGATGTTGGCGGAAGACACAGAGTTAATCAGTTCCGCATCGTCGCAGAGCTGATAAACCCCGAAACCTTCCCCCATATCTGAGTTTACATCAATCTTCATTTCACTCTGCCTCTATCAGTTGGCTGAATTTCCCCACAGCCTCATCGTCTCTTTCAGTGTATTCAGCCACTGTTCTGTCGCTGCCTGAACACGGCGAGCTTCTGCGGCACTGCTTTCCACCAGCCAGACGGACTGTCCTGGCTGGAGCTGTCCCAGGCGCCATAGGTCTTGTTCGATAACACAGGCCAGCTTCGGGTAGCCTCCGGCCGTATTGGCGTCACTGAGCTGGATAATAGGCTCTCCGGCCGGCGGAACCTGAATGATGCCGGGGATCAATCCGTAAGAACGAAGCTCTGTGGTTTTTGACGGGCGCAGAGGTGCGCCATTCAGACGGTAACCGGTACGGTTACTTTGCATGGAGATTTTCCAGCTCTGCTGCCAGATACGATCGCTGTCGGCGGTGAAGAGTCCGAACTCACCGGACGGGATAACCCGTAACTTCAGTTCTCCCTGTTCGGTTACCGGGAAAAATTCGGCCAATGCCTGTGCCGGCGGGACAATACTCAGGCCGTCTTCCGGCAGATTCAGCGCCAGCGCGTCACCGGTGTTCAGAATATCTCCGCGTTTCAGGGCACGACCTTCATGTCCACCGAACTCTCCGCGCAGCGCCGTACTGCGTGAACCTAACACTTCGGGAACATCGATTCCGCCGGCCACGCACAGATATCCCCGTGCGCCCTGACGCGGAAAACGTAACTCCAGCGTTTCTCCCTGACGTACATGCCGGACGCTCCAGGGCAACAGGGGTTTGCCGTCGAGCAATGCCCGGCAATCCGCCCCGGTGATGGCAATCGCAGTATCACGGAGAAAGCGCACACGGAATGGGAACATCTGGATTTCGATGGCCGCCGCCTGTTGCGGGTTATTCAGCAGAATATTGCCGGCCCGCAGCGCCAGTGAGTCCATGGCGCCGCTCACCGACACGCCAATATCACGCCAGCCGTAACGTCCGGTATCCTGGACTGTATTCAGTGCGGCACTCTGTTCGATTTCAATCACAGTTCAATTTTCTCCGGCACAAAACGAATGATATCTCCGGGTGCGATCAGCGCCGGGGGATCCCGCAGCGGATCGAAGAAATCTGCACAGGCAAAGCCGATGGCATTCCATCCGTTCGGCCCGGTTAACACCGAAACCCCGGTCTGAGGTCCGCCGATCGTGACCGTGCCTTTAAGCATATTCAGGGAAGGGGTTTTCTTCCTGGGCGTGGCCAGTGCCGGATCCAGCCCGTGAAGGTAACCGAACCCCGGCGCACTACCGACGGCACAGACCGTGTATTCCGCCTGGTAATGCCGCCGGATCACTTCCCCGGCAGCCAGACCGGTATGCCGGCACACCTCTTCCAGGTCGATCGCCTGCTCTCCGCCGTAGGTCACCGGTATCTCTATCTGCCGGCCATTGAGTGTGACCGCTTGTGAAGCGAGCCACAGCTCCTGCAGCCAGTGCGTGACCCGTTCGGCATCCCCGGGGATCTCTTTCAGTACCACTAAAAGATTGGTCACCCCGGGGATGATCGTTTCCACGCGATCATCACTTCTCAGCCGGGCAGCGAGTGCCCAGACCCGCCGCTGGCTGTGAAGGTCAAATGTCCCGGGCGCCTCGGCAAGCCAGGCGCGGCAGCCCATGGTGGAAAGAGATAACAGCATTCCGCTTTCTGACGTGCTGCCGGACGGTGTTTTCGGGGCACCTGAAAGTAATTCCATGCGTTATTCCAGCGGCTGAAATTTCAGGGATGACAGAGGCTGTACATGCTCTTCACGTACCATTTTGTATTCGGTATTCGGCCCGATCCACTGGTTCCAGATCTTGTCGATGGTGCCGTTATCATCCATCGCTTTCAGCCCGCTGTTGACGGCGGCCAGCAACTGAGGTTCGCCTTTCTTCATACCGACACCGATAGGTTCCAGCGCCATAGGTTCTTTCACCATTCCCAGACTGATCCCGTCCTTCTGGGCCTGGCTGATCATCTTGATGGCAGTCATGGTGTTGGTCACAAAACCCACCACTTTATTTTGCTCCAGCGCCAGGAAGGCAGAGGCCGCGTCCTGGAAGGTCACCGGTTTACCGCCTTTCATCACAATGGATTGCTCAGAGGTGGTACCTTTATTGGCGCTGATCCTTTTACCTTTGAAGTAGGTTAATGGCTTACCGGCATTGGCCTTTTTCACCACCAGCATCTCTTTGGCGACGTAGTACGGGTCACTGAACTGGATCTGATCGCCACGGGTTTTGGTGTAGGCCAGATTAGCAATCAGTACATCTGCACGTCCGGTGGCAATTTCCGCCACACGGGCTTCTACGGAGGTCGGTACCAGTTGAGCTTTCACCCCCATCTGGCTGGCAAGTGCCTTACATAAATCGATATCCATCCCCGCTAACTGCCGGGTTTTCGGATCCGGTGCAGCAAATGGCGGGACGTCAGAGTAAACAGCGCATTTTAATACGCCGCTGGTTTTGATATTGGCTAATAAGTCCGCTTTCGCGGTACCCACAGCGGTCAGCAAGGGTAAAGCCAGCGCCAGATAAGAGTATTTTTTAAATGCCATGCAGTATTCTCCTGTAGATGTAGTCATTGCCACCTGTTCAGCAGGCAGGAAAAAAGTCAGTCACTTTTACATAGGTTTTCTGCGGTGCAGAATGAACTATATCGACAGAAAAATACCAGGGGTAAGAGGTAAAGCCTGTTGGTCGATAGGGGATTTATATGGCGGGATAACGCCTTATTTGCTCAGCGTTATAAGCAAAAATTATCTGACCAAAACCAAATACTGTTAACTGCCCGCCTCCCCCGCTCCCTAAGGTAGGAGACTGCTAACCACCGGAATGGCTGAGGTCATTCACTGCACAGGGTAAAACAATGAACTCCAAATTAGGGGTAATGTTAAAAATTGCCTCATGTCTCTGTTCGACGTTAATGCTGGCCTGCGTGAAAGGATTGCATGGCTCGGTGCCTACCGGTGAAGTGATTTTCTTTCGTTCCTTTGTGGCTTTATTTCCGCTCCTGTTCTGGCTGAAGCTGCAGGGCAATATTCTGGAAAACCTCAGAACCCGCAATATATTCGGTCACCTGATCCGGGGCTTTTCCGGCACCGGCGGGATGTATTTTAACTATCTGGCGCTGGTCTATATTTCGCTGGCCGATGCGACGGCGCTGAGTTACGCCGCACCGATGTTCACCGTTATTATGGCAGCCATCCTGCTGAAAGAGCATGTCCGGCTTTCCCGCTGGGTGGCGGTGATCGTCGGGTTCTCGGGAATTATTGTGATGCTGTCGGCAAGCCTCGGACAGGGAGACTCCCTGTTCAGCCGTGGACTGCATAACGGAGCCACATTAGGCGTGCTGTTCGCATTAATCGCTGCACTCTGTACGGCCACCTCGAATATCCAGATCCGCTTCCTGAACGGGATCGAGAAACCGGGTGCCATCGTGTTCTATTTTTCACTGATGACCACCTTTATCGGCTTAGCGAGCTGGGTTTTTGGCTGGATAGTGCCGGACAAACTGCAGCTGCTGTTACTGATCGGCTGCGGCCTTTTCGGGGGAATGGCACAGATTCTGGTGACCCTGAGCCTGCGTTATACGGATGCTTCACTGCTGGCCCCGTTTGACTACACCACGCTGGTCTGGTCGATGATCATCGGCTACCTGTTCCTGAACAGTTTACCGGTCTCCTCAACGCTGGCGGGTGCCGCGATTGTCGCCTCTGCCGGAATCTTCACCTTATGGTCTGAACAGCGTCGCCGCCGGGTGGTCAGCAAATCGCTGCAATAAACGGGGCGCATTCACCAGCATAACTCCCTGCGGCGGCAGTGATGGCACAAAGAGGCCGCCGTCAGAAGTATCACTGAAGGTCAGCGCCCCCGGTCGCTGCTTTCCGGGCCTGAGAGCAGTGAGAGCAGTGAGAGCAGTGAGAGCAGTGAGAGTAAATCATATACTTTGCGGGCCGCTACCCTCTGCTGACCGCCACTATTTGGTGAAACCTTTCTGCGGGACGGCGTCGCTGGAAGTACCGCCCGGCCGGGCCGAAATTTTCCCCGCACGGGAAAGTCATACCGCCAGTATATATCTAATGTGAGTGCCAGGGTCTCCGGCAGAACTCAGCCCTCCTTGCCCCGAACACCGCTCCCTTCAGGATGTCATCGGGCCGGGCCCCGGTCCCGGTCAAAACCCGGTATCACCGTTGCCACGCAAACCGTTCCCTATCCGGAAGAGCCGGGATTTTCTGCCCGTAAGCCACCACTGCCTGTAATCTTCCCCTGTCTGGTCCCCACAGCCGTCAACCTCGTCACCCCCGGGATTGGCCGTAAAAACGTCCGCGAACAGTGAGTTCAGCTCCTGCGGTCGCCGGATGATCCCCTTTTTCGTCCGCTCAGCAAGCGGCCTGGCGTAGCGCTGGCGCGGATTAAGCCGGAGTACAGCATTCACACCCGGTGAGTTCTCTCACGTTTTTTCTTTTAATCAGAAAATCATCACTGAAATTCCGTCTGCGCCGTCTCTTACGGACGACGGATCCTGCCAGTCGGATGCGAAGCTCATCACAAATTTACCGGTTCCCGGCCCCGCGAAGAACCGCTCACGGTCACCGGCAACCGCTCTGTTCCCTATAACGCCACTGGCCCGGTTTTCTTCCCGCAAGCTAACAAAAATCGCCAGGATGGGAGTGCCGCCACCGACCGGCCAGGCACCGTCCCCGGCTCCGACCGGAGACCTCAGGACCGTTAACTTCTGTTCAGCTAACACTACGGATAACTTATGGATAAACATAAATTTCTCAGGCACCTGCCCTGGGTTTGTTTAGGGATACTCGGGGCCGGATGTCTTGCGATCGTGGCCCTGCGGCGGGGTGAAACCATCAGTGCGATGTGGCTGGTGGTCGCCTCGGTTTCTGTCTATCTGGTGGCCTATCGCTATTACAGTCTCTATATTGCCCGCAGAGTCATGCAGCTTGACCCGACGCGGGCCACACCGGCCGTACTCAATAATGACGGGCTGAATTACGTCCCGACCAACCGTTATGTTCTGTTCGGCCACCACTTTGCCGCGATAGCCGGAGCGGGGCCGCTGGTCGGGCCGGTGCTGGCCGCACAGATGGGCTATCTGCCCGGCACGCTGTGGCTGCTCTCCGGGGTGGTCCTGGCCGGGGCCGTACAGGACTTTATGGTGCTGTTTATTTCCTCACGCCGTAACGGGGCATCTCTCGGCGAGATTATTAAACAGGAGATGGGGCCGGTCCCCGGAACCATCGCGTTGTTCGGCTGTTTTCTGATCATGATTATTATTCTGGCGGTGCTGGCACTGATCGTGGTCAAAGCCCTGGCCGAAAGCCCCTGGGGCGTTTTCACCGTCTGCTCTACTGTGCCTATTGCCCTGCTGATGGGGATTTATATGCGCTTTCTGCGGCCCGGTCGCGTGGGTGAAGTGTCGGTCATCGGTCTGGTATTACTGCTGCTTTCTATCTGGTTCGGCGGTGTCATCGCCCATGATCCTTACTGGGGCCCGGCGCTGACCTTTAAAGATACCACCATCACCTTTACCCTGATTGGCTATGCCTTTGTCTCTGCCCTGTTACCGGTCTGGCTGATCCTGGCCCCGCGGGATTACCTGGCTACTTTCCTGAAGATCGGGGTGATTGTCGGTCTGGCCGCAGGGATTATGATCCTGAATCCGGATCTGAAAATGCCGGCAGTGACACCGTTTATCGACGGTACCGGCCCGCTGTGGAAAGGCGCCCTGTTCCCGTTTTTATTTATTACTATCGCCTGTGGCGCAGTCTCAGGGTTCCACGCACTAATCGCCTCCGGGACAACCCCGAAACTGCTGGCCAACGAACAGGATGCCCGTTTTATCGGTTACGGTGCCATGCTGATGGAATCCTTCGTTGCCATGATGGCTCTGGTCGCCGCCTCGGTGATCGAACCCGGTCTCTATTTTGCCATGAACAGCCCGCCCGCCACCCTCGGCATCACCATGCCTGATCTGCATCAGATGGGAGGCGAAAATGCCCCGCTGATCATGGCACAACTGCAGGAGGTGACGACCCGCGCTGCCGCCACGGTCAGTTCCTGGGGCTTTGTGATCACCCCGGAACAGATCCTGCAAACCGCGCAAAGTATCGGGGAACCGTCGGTACTGAACCGGGCCGGGGGAGCCCCGACACTGGCCGTGGGGATTGCCGAGGTGTTCCATAAAATTATGCCAATGGCAGATATGGGATTCTGGTATCACTTCGGGATCCTGTTCGAAGCTCTGTTTATCCTGACCGCTCTGGATGCCGGAACCCGGTCCGGGCGCTATATGTTGCAGGATCTGCTCGGTAACTTTATTCCTTTCCTGAAAAAGACACAGTCACTGCCCGCCGGGATTATCGGCACGGCGGGCTGCGTCGGATTATGGGGCTATTTACTGTATCAGGGGGTGGTCGATCCGTTGGGGGGCGTGAAGAGTCTGTGGCCGCTGTTCGGTATTTCTAATCAGATGCTGGCCGCCGTCGCGCTGATGCTGGGCTGTGTCATCCTTATCAAAATGAAACGGCAACGGTATGTCTGGGTTCCCTTGCTGCCGGCCATCTGGTTACTGATCTGTACCACCCGGGCATTAGGTCTGAAGCTGTTCAGCAATAATCCGCAACTGGAAGGCTTTTTCTATATGGCCCGCGAGTATCAGTCACGTCTGCGTGACGCCGGTAGCCAGCTGACCCCGGAACAGGCCAGCAATATGCAGCATATTGTAATTAATAATTATACTAATGCCGGGCTGAGCCTGCTGTTCCTGGTAGTGGTGTACAGCATTATGATTTACGGCGTGAAAATCTGGCGTCAGGCCAGCCGGATACCGCAACGTACCGACAAAGAAACACCGTATGTGCCCATCCCGGAAGGCGGCGTGAAAACTACCTCCGGCCACTGAATACCACAGAGTCACGGCCCACGGTTGCCGGGCCGGTGACGAAGGAGAAGCGATGAGTAAAACGGGTTCTGTTGCCAGACACCTCGGACATGCCGCCAGAATGCTGGTCGGTATTCCCGATTATGATACCTATGTAGCGCATATGCAGCTCAGGCATCCTGACCAGCCGGTGATGAGTTATAAAGAGTTTTTCCGTGAACGCCAGCAGGCACGCTATGGTGGTGAGGGGAAAGGAGGAATGCGCTGCTGCTGAACGGCCCCGTCACTGCGGCCTTTCTGTTACTGGCTGTCGGGTGGATCCCCGGGATCGCTCCCCGGGGGCGGGGGCGATGCTGTCCCCCCCGGACCGCCACGACGCCCCCCCTTACCGGGCCGGGTAATCACCGTCACCGGTGTCACGGCCTTCGTCTGCCTGATACGCGAGCCGTAATGCTCCGCCCAGAGAATATTCCGCCCCCGTGGGTTCCGGGGCGATGTTGTCCCCCTCAGACCACCACGACGAATCCCCCCTTGCCGGGCCGGGTAATCCGTTTACAGGTCGATCTCTTGCCACTGGTCGTCGTCACAGTAGTGATCATCCCGGGAAATTCAGTCAACCTGTTGAATAATCAGAGGCCCTGTCACCGCCCGGGGATCTCTCCCCGCAAAACCCTGGATCACGGAGATGATCACCGGTGGAACGCTGGTAAACTCCCGGATCCTTTTACCGCCCGGGAGTCAATCTGCGCAGACCGTGGGTCGCGGAGATAATCATTCGGCGAAACACCGGTAAACTCCCGGATAACCGCCGGATCCTCTTACCGTCCCGGGATCATTCCCCGGAGATCGGCGGTCGCGGAGAGGACAATCCGAGGATCTCCTTCAGCACCTTCAGATAACGGCGGCTGACCGGGACTGTCAGTCCGTTTTTCATCACCAGTTCACCCTGATGATTTTCATGCATACGGATCTCGCTAAGCAGATCCAGATTGATCAGATGCTGCCGGTGAGAGCGGATCAGCGGGGTCCGTCGCTCCAGTGTCCGCAGGGTTAACTCCGTCGTCCCGGCTTTTCCATCCCGGCCGGTCACAGAGACGCCACCTATACGGCTGCTGACACAGGCAACATCCTCCATCGGTAACAGATAAATACGGTTCATGCCATTACAGGGAATATATTTCAGCGGCCGCTGGGTCACCTCTATCCGGCTGAAATCCTGAGGCTCCTCTGCCTGCCGCAGACGCTGTAGTGTTTTTTCGAGTCTGGCCGGCTGGAGCGGTTTTAACAGGTAATCGATGGCATTTTCATCAAACGCCTGTAATGCGTATTCATCATAGGCCGTAAGAAACACAATACGGGGCCGCTGACGGGTATCCAGCATCCCGGCCATCTCCAGCCCGCTGATCCGCGGCATCTGGATATCCAGAAAAACCACCCGCGGCTGCAGACGGTTAATGGCCTCCATGGCCTCTATCGCATTTTCGGCTTCGCCGGCAATCTCCACATCCGGATACGCTTGTAATAGCACCCGCAGATTTTCCCGCGCCAGAGGTTCATCATCGACGATCAGTACCGTCAGCATCGCTCCGCCTCCGCCGGTATACGGAGCGTCACGCGGGTATAACATTCGCTGTCCACCGTCACCGTAATCCCGTAATCATCGCCGAATTTCGCTTTCAGTCGTTTGTCAGCCAGCCCCATCCCCATCCCCTGGTGGTGGTGATCCTCCGGCAGATAAAGACCGGCATTATCCTGAACGGTCACTTCCACAGATTGTGGCTGCCGGTGGGCAAAGATAGTAATTTCCCCGACCCCGAACAGCCGTGATGTCCCGTGTTTGATCGCATTTTCCACCAGCGGCTGCAGAATAAATGCCGGTAACCGGTAATGACGTAATTCCTCCGGGATCTGCAGGGTCACTTTCAGCCGCGACTGAAAGCGCGCCTGCTCGATTTGCAGGTAAGCCTGTACATGCTCCAGCTCATCGCCCAGGGTCGCAATTTCTGACGAACGTTTTAAATTTTTACGAAAGAAGGTCGACAGATCCTGCACCAGTAAACCGGCCCGCTGACTGTCCTGGCGGATCACCGCCTGTAGGGTATTCAGCGCGTTAAACAGAAAGTGAGGGTTAACCTGAGCATGCAGCAGTTTAATCTCTGACCGGGCCAGCAGCGCGGTCTGACGCTCATACTGGCCCGCCAGGATCTGTGCGGATAACAGCCGCGCGATCCCTTCTCCCAGCGTACGATTGATCGAACTGAACAGGCGGTTTTTTGCTTCATACAGCTTAATGGTGCCGATGACCCGCTGGTTTTCTCCCTGTAGCGGGATCACCAGTGACGATCCGAGCCGGCATTGCGGACTGATCCGGCAGCAGTAAGGCACTTCATTACCGTCAGCATAGACCACGTTGCCGGTTTCAATGGCACGGCGGGTATGATCAGAAGAGACCGGCCGTCCGGCCAGATGATGATCATCACCGATCCCGGTGAAAGCCAGTAGCTTTTCACAATCGGTGATCGCCACGGCTCCGATATCCAGCTCCCGGTGCAGTACCTGAGCGACTTTCAGGCTGTTTTCCTGATTGAACCCCTGGCGTAATATCCCTTCGGTGGCGGCGGCAACCCGTAATGCCGTGGCTGAAAACACGGAGGTATAGCGTTCAAACATCTCGCGCTTATCCAGCAAAATGCGCATAAACAGCGCCGCACCGGCCGTATTAGTGATCACCATCGGGGCGGCAATATGGCTGACCAGCGACCGCGCTTCCGGATAAGGCCGCGAAATCAGCAGAATAATCAGCATCTGTACCAGTTCTGCCAGCAGCGTAATCAGCCCCGCCGTCAGCGGACTGAAGATTTTATCTGCCCGCTCCCGGCGGACCAGATACCGGTGCAGCAGACCACCCAGCAGTCCTTCGGTCACCGTAGAGATCATGCAGCTGACGGCCGTCATCCCTCCCAGAGAATAGCGATGCAGACCGCCTGTCAGCCCGACCAGCACCCCTACTAACGGCCCGCCAAGCAGCCCTCCCATCACCGCGCCGATAGCCCGTGTATTGGCGATGGAGTCATCGATATGCAGCCCGAAATAGGTTCCGGCGATACAGAAGACTGAAAAAGTGATATAGCAGAGCAACTTATGACGAAACCTGACCGTGACCTGCATCAGCGGGATAAACAGGCGTGTCTTACTCATCAGCCAGGCGATGACCAGAAAGACACACATCTGCTGCAGCAACAGTAATATCAAACGTAATTCATGCATCTGCCATCGCCCTTTTTCTGACAAACTGCGAGCATAGCGTTTCCGGACAGGCCTTTCTTTGCGCCAGCGCCGAAATTTGCCACCGCTTTTGGTCAGTCATTACCGCAGAAAATTTATGTGATATCGCTAAGGGCTGTCATCTGTCAGTGCAGAAATCTGCATAACCGGTCACGTGGTTCGTCAACCGAAGTCCGGAACCCACGTCTTACCCCTGAACGGGTCCATAGTGCCGCATTTTCGGAGGGGGGCTGAGGGTGGCGATTCTGCCGGCGTCCGGAGAGGTGAAAACGGCCCGCCGATGAAATGCAGCGTATTGCGGGCGGGGCCGGTTGCCTCACTGCCGGCCAGACACTTCCGGCAACCGTGACAACTTTCCGCCCGCAATCCGCATCTGACTGTCGGTCTTTAGGGCAGGCCTCAGAAGACATAGATCATGGTGACGGCCACCGCATCCTGACTGGCCAGACGAAGCGCGTTATCGTCTTTCAGCAGGCTCATTTTGTACTCTGTCGTAATACGGAAGTTATCATTAAACGGCCAGGCGGCAAAAAAGACCCACGCTTTATCCAGCCAGGCCTGACCGATGGATTCCAGGCGTTCAGCACGCGACTGAATATAGCCGACAGAGGCCGTAAAACGCAGAGGTGTATTCCAGGAGGCGACTGCTTCAAAACTTTTGGCTTTATTCGCAAACCCGTAAATATTGAGCGGGCTGCTGCGGACCTGGCTCAGATTACGGCTTTCTGAATACAATACCGCCGCATAAAAAGGACCGTGCTCCAGGTTAGCGCCGGCCACCCATGCATCCATATTGTCCCCGCGACCGGGCGACAGTTTTTTCTGTGCATCCGTCCGTGACGAACGGATACTGGACCCGCCAACCGTCAGCCCGGTCTCCGGGATTTTATAGGTCAGGGACAAGCCATAACCGTTACCATTCTGTTTCAGTACCGGGGTGTTCCCCTCTTTTTTTCCCTGAAACTGGATACCGGCTTCCAGCCCTTTCACCAGAGAGAAAAAGTCCCGGTTATGATAGGAAAAAGCGCCTGAACCCCGTCGTGACAGAAAGTTATCGATAGCAAAAGAGCCCGCGCCCCAGACAGGGAAAATATCCGTCCAGCGGACCACATCATAAAAAATACTGTCATTCCTGCCGTAATCGAAATACCCATATTCCCGGGCCGAAAGTCCGACATACGCATAACGGGTATAATCTTCCCCCGGCTCACTTTCGGCTTTATTTGCCCGGAAATCATGTTCGAAACGGCTGTAACCGTACATCTGATCATTGATATCGGTTTCCGCCCATAAATTAATACGGGCTATTACCGCATCACCACTCATCGCCTTGTTCTGACTGAAGAAATGACGTCCCAGTACACGTCCGTCAAGATGCAGCCGGTTTCCCCCCTGATCATAAACCGGTACAGCCTGTGCATTCATCTGCACAGCAGAAAGCCCGGCAAACAGTATTCCCCCGAAAGTATTTTTAATCGTCATCATATTAATTCATCCTGAAATAATATTAATTTATGTTATTTCGCAACCTATCCCATTGCGTTGATTTTATTGTTATGCGGTATGATGTCTGAAATAGCGTTTTATTTTTTCCGGTGACCTCCCCGAATTAAGCAGTGAAAGAATAATGTCCATTGAAGGTAAGCAATGCCGCAGATATTCTTTATATCCGGCACAGAGATAGTTTTTATTCGGCATACCGTTGACCGCCGGTTCAAAACGGTGTTTAGGGCACCCGCCATGGCAGAGTGGCCGGAACGTACAACGGGGACAGTCAGGGTCGGGGTGACGGAGTTTCTGCTGACCGAAGCGGATATTCTGTTCAGCGTTGATCAGATCCCGGAGATCCGCATGGTGTATGTTTCCCAGCCGGTGTTGCGGATAGACAAAGTGATCGCAGGAATAGACATCCCCGTTCGCTTCCATCACCGGGTTCGCCCCGCAGGTCGGCGCGGTGACACAGGCCCCCTGTCCCCCGGCCCGCTGGGTCAGCGTCTGTTCAAAATTCATCACAAACACCTGCCCCATGTCGTGCAGCCGCCAGTGGTCGAAAATCCTGTTCAGAAACCGGCCATAGGCCTGTGCGGGCACCGACCAGGGCGTGACCTCGCTCTGTCCGGTGAAATCCGGTGAAATCAGAGTCAGTCCGTCCGGGCCTGGCCTGCTGGCGGCCCTTTCCACCAGCGGAATAAACTGAATATAACGGCTGCCGGCGCGCTTCAGCGCCTGGTACGTTTCCAGCGGACGCCGGACATTTTCCGCGTTGACCACCGTGAGGGTGTTGAATTCCACGCCGTGCTGCTTCAGGACACGGATACCGGCCAGCACCTGCGGATAACTGCTCTTTCCTGCGCGCGTCTGACGCCAGCGGTCATTACTGACGCGGTCACCGTCCAGAGATATCCCCACCAGGAAGTGATGCTTTTTCAGAAAACGGGCCCAGCGATCATCCAGCAACATGCCGTTGGTCTGCAGAGAATTATTAATTTGCCGGCCGCCGCAGTAGCGCTGTTGCAGCGCCAGCGCCTTTTCAAAGTAATCGATGCCCATCAGGGTCGGTTCGCCGCCCTGCCAGATAAACTCCACCACCCCGGAACGGTCTGCCTGAATATACTGCCGCACAAAGGCTTCCAGCGTGGCATCGTCCATTTTCCAGTGGTTTTTTCTGTCCGGATACAACCGCTCCTTTTCCAGGTAAAAACAGTAGGTACAGTCAAGGTTACAAACCGACCCGGAAGGCTTGGCAATCACCTGGAAATGCTCAAAAGGACGATTCATGATCACTCCTCCGCCTGCGGGCAGAGCTGCCTGTCAGGGCAGCACTTGCATCATTACAGGGATCCATCCGCCGGCGTCCATTGTTCTGTCGGACTTTCCTGCCAGCCGTAACGTACCGCTTTAAAATGCAGGACTGACTGATCTGAACGCGGGGTAATTGCACCGGTATAGAGCTGCCAGGTCTTACCATCCCAGCTGTAACCGATGGAGGCATTTTCGGTGCGGTTACTCAGGTAGATTTTATGGTTTACCTCATCCTGCATGGCGACCGGCGGCAGGGTGACATGCTGCTGTCCATTAGCATCCAGCAGGTCGGCTACCATCTGCCCTTCATCGATCAGGTTGGTATCATTCCCCTGATCACGCCAGTCATCCATCGCCTTGCGGAAACGGGCGATTTCTGCGCTATAGGCCTTGTCTGCAATGACATTTTTTAACTGCGCCGGATCCTTTCTCAGGTCATAAAACTCTTCGGCCGGACGCGGGGCAAACCAGGCCTGTTGTGCCGGATTCAGTTGCTTATTCTGCTGTGCATTCACCAGATCATGCATACTGCGTAACGCATTCCGGAAAGGGATACTGGCGCCGCCCGGCGTGCTGTCCAGATTACGCACATACTGGAAGTTTTTATCGCGGACAAACAGCGAACGCATCTTCAGGTTATCCATCCGCCCCCGGGAGCCGTAGACATATTCACGGCGCGGGGCATTATCTTTCGACAGATCGACCCCTTTCATATAATCAGGCACCTTTACCCCAGCATAGCCTAGCAGGGTCGGCGCAAGATCTTCGAACGAAATCAGCCGGTCATCACTGCTGCCGTCGGCAGGCCAGCCCGCCGGCCGGTATCTGGCCGGGATATGGATCATCATCGGGACATGGGTGCCGGAATCATACCCTTCCCGTTTTTTACGCGGCAGGCCATCGCCGTTGTCGGCGGTGAAAATAACGATGGTATTGTCCCAGAGCTTATCTTTCTTCAGGGACCGGACCAGATGACCGACCTGCTGATCCATCACCTGAATATTGTCATACAGCTGAGCCAGTTCCTGACGGGTTTCCGGGGTGTCGACCAGCCAGGGTTCGATCACCACTTTGGCCGGGTCGGTGGGGGTATAGCGGTAATACGAGCGCAGTTCATTCCACACTTTTGTAATATATTCAAAACCCTTCGGCGTATTATTGTCGGTAAAGAGTGCCGACTCGTGGGTAATTTGCGGGTTAAAGTTCATAAAAAACGGTTTACCCTGCAGATCATAGTTACGCCAGGCCACCGGCACCCGCAAATCGTCCATATTGCCGTAATCACCGTGTGCGCTCCACAACGAGAACGGCCCGACATCCGCATGGCCGCGGGTAAACTGGTAATCGGTTTTCGTGTCGTTATAAGTAAAGTAGCCACTGCGCCGCAGTAACTCAGGGTAGCCTTTGATCCAGGAAGGCGGTACGCCGACATAGGCCCCTTCCGGTCGGGTGGCAGTGCGCATATGCTGTAATCCGAGGGTATGAGCAAATACCCCCGTAATCAGCCCTGCACGCGAGGGAGCAGAGACTCCCGCCATGGTAAATGCATTGGTAAACCGCACCGATTCTTTCGCCAGGGCATCCAGGTTAGGCGTGTTAGCCACCGGGTCACCAAACGCTCCGATACGGGCGTTCATATCCTCGGTGGCAATCAGAATAATATTGGGACGGTCACTGCGGATTTGTGGCTGGAATGGCATATTGACTGCATTGACTGACGGGGTAATAAGCATTCCTGTAATCATCGATGATAATAACAGAGGTTTCATCATTGATAGTGTCCTTTATCAATTAGCCGTATGACAGGAATTAATACAGTTTCCGGTTTTTAATAGCCTGAATGAAGCATTCTTAATTCTTCCTGATGATGCATAAATACCACCGCGATAAGTTCGCGTTATTCTTATTCATCTTGCCGGGGGATTTATTATCAATCAGACAGTAGCAGACTGTTCTGTTTTTATATGTGAGTAGAATCACCAATGCTATAAAAACCCTTTAATCAGTTAACAGGTTAAACAGTGATATTATTCCTATCATTTGCACTCTGATGAAATTTCATTTTATGACTCCGGATTCCGGAATATTCCACGCCCGCTTTCGCCGGTTCTGGCCCGGAGAATGATCGCTGCCCTCTGCTGGTGCGCCATCATTGAGCACACCAGCCATCTGCACCAATCCGGAGCACTCTGTCTGCTCACCGCATACTCCCACTTTTATCCGGCAGCGTCTTCTGTCCGCCATGTCACCGTATTCTCAATAATTTCTAATGTATTAACGCAAAATCCGCTGACCGGGACGACTGGCACGCTAATTGCTTAATTATTCTGTCAACGCTGATAGGGGAAATAATGAAAATCGCAATCTGGCAAACACAGAGCAGCCACTGTGACTACACCGCAAATCTGGCCCGGCTGGATTCTGCGTTACAGGAAGCTGCAGGTCAGGGCGCGTCATTACTGATCACCCCAGAAATGTTTCTTTCCGGATATGTGCTTAACCAACGTACCCGTGAAATGGCTGAGACATTTCCCCTCGAAGCACTCCGTGCGCTGGCCGCCAAATGGCAGATAGCCATTATCGCAGGCGGACCGCAGGCCGCGGACGGTAAGGTCTTTAATGCCAGTTACTTTATTTCGTCACAAGGGGAAGTCAGCGGGATTTACCGCAAAACGCACCTGTTTGGTGAACTGGATAAAAGTCAGTTTACCGCCGGGGATCAACCGGTCTGCATCATCCCCTGTCACGGGGTCAATATTGCATTACTTATCTGCTACGACGTCGAGTTTCCGGAAACCGTTCGTGCTGCCGCACGGGCTGGTGCGCATCTGGTCGCGGTGGCAACCGCACAGATGAAACCCTTCGACTTCGTGAATAAACATCTGATAGCCACCCGGGCCTGGGAAAACCAGCTCTATGTGGCTTACGTCAACCAGACAGGCCGGGAAGAACATCTGGAATATGTGGGATTAAGTCTGGTGGCAGGCCCGGACGGACAGGTGATAGCTCAGGCTTCAGAAACTCAGGAACAACTGCTTTATGCAGAGATAGATCCGTCTCAGGTGATTCAGGCACAACGGGATAACCCTTACCTGACTGATCTGCGAACCGACATATTATGAATCATAAAAACTCAGGGGATACCAGTATGAGTGACAGTAAATCGACACGAAAATCCGCCGGACTCAGCGGAAATCTGGGGGTGGGCAGCATCGTCTTTATGGTGATCGCCGCGGCTGCACCTTTGACCGTGATCGGCGGCAACGTGCCGCTGGCTATCGGCATCGGTAACGGCGCCGGCGCTCCCTTTGGCTTTCTTATCGCCTCGCTGATCCTGCTGGTATTTGCGGTCGGCTTTGTGTCGATGACACCCTATGTAAAAGATGCCGGTGCCTTTTACTCTTATATCACCCAGGGGCTGGGCCTCCGTGCAGGGATGGGTGCCGCCTGGCTGGCACTGGTGACCTACACCACGATTCAGGCCGGGGTTTATGGCTATATGGGCTGGGCGGTCAATGACCTGGTGGTGCATTACGGGGGCGCGGCCCATCCGTGGTGGCTGTACTCGGTGCTGGCGATTGTAGCCGTCGCTATTCTGGGTTACCGCCACATTGAGCTCAGCTCAAAGATCCTCGGGATTGCGCTGGTGCTGGAGATTGGTGTGGTCTTAATCATGAACTTCTCCGTACTGTCAAAAGGCGGTGCCAGCGGTATCAACCTGAACTCATTCGAACCTGCCACGGCCTTTTCGCATGGTTTAGGAATGGCGGTACTGTTTGCCCTGACCGGATTTATCGGCTTCGAATCGACGGCCATTTTCCGCGATGAATCCCGTAATCCCGGCAAGACAATTCCCCGTGCGACCTACCTGGCGGTAGTGATTATCGGTGTGTTTTATACCTTTTCGGCCTGGGCGATGATTGAAGCGACAGGGGCATCCCAGGCGGTGACGGTCGCCAACAATACCCTGAACGGTAACGGAAATATGCTGCTGGATATTGCCCGTCAGTATAACGGCGCCCTGCTAAGTAACATCATTCAGGTGCTGCTGATCAGCAGTATCTTTGCCTGTGTGCTGAGCTTCCATAACGTGTTAGCCCGCTACAAATATGTGCTGTCCGGCCAGGGCTATATGCCTAAGTTCCTGTCCGCGGTGCACCATCAGCATAAATCACCGTCTAATGCCTCACTGGTTCAGTCGGTAACCGCGCTGGTGCTGATTATTATCTGTGCATTATGCAAACTGCAGCCACTGACTCAGGTCTTCGGCTATATGGCAGGAATTGCCACCGTGGGTATTGTGTTACTGATGCTGCTGACCAGCCTTTCGGTGGTGGTGTTCTTTAATAAAAACAAATCCCTGGTACAGGGAAGACACTGGAAAACCCGTGTCCTGCCGGGTGTTTCTGTACTGACGCTTTCGGCCTCGCTGGTGATGGTGCTTTCTAACTTCACCACCCTGACCGGCGGCAGCATGCTGGTCAGTGCCCTGCTGGCCGTCATCCCGGTGCTGGCGTTAATCGGAGGCTATCTGGTCATTAACAAACAACAGCTTCTGGTGGCCGGGATGGAATCTTAAGCCCGCCATTGTAAGTTGTCATCTCACCGCCCCGGCCACCGTCCGGGGCTTTTTTTATGCTGCCGTTCACGCTTCCTGCCCGTGTCATCCGCTATCTGTCCTGCTCAATCCCGCGCTTTCAGTGAAAGAAAATAGTGCTGTCTGACCCGCCCTATTCCGTAAACGCTATACTTTATTCACCGGCCGGGAGATGACCTTTATTTCCCCGCCCCCCGCCGGCAGGTCCGGGAAATAGCCCTGCAGCCACCCTCTCTCAGCGAAAAGGATACCTATGTGTACATTTAAAACTCAGGATGGGACGCCGCTCTATTTTAAAGACTGGGGCACCGGCAAACCGGTGGTCTTCAGCCATGGCTGGCCTCTGGACAGCGATATGTGGGATACACAACTCAGGTTTCTGGCGGAGAATGGCTATCGTGCCATCGCCTTTGACCGCCGGGGATTCGGACGTTCCGGCCAACCCTGGCAGGGGTATAACTACGATACCCTGGCCTCGGATATCCATGATCTGCTGACCCATCTGGATCTGCAGGACGTCACTCTGGTCGGTTTTTCGATGGGCGGAGGCGATGTTGCCCGCTATATCAGTCATTACGGAAGTTCACGTATTGATGGCCTGGTCCTGCTGGGCGCAGTGACCCCGTTACTGGGGGCCAAACCCGATTTCCCGCAAGGTGTGGAAGCATCGGTGTTTACGGATATCCGCCAGGGCTTACTGAAAGACCGCGCGCAGTTTATCAGCGATTTTGCGACCCCGTTTTACGGCACGAATGCCGGCCAGACCGTGTCTGATGGCGTCCGGACACAGACGCTGAATATCGCCTTGCTGGCATCGCTGCAGGCGACGGTGGAGTGTGTGACGGCCTTTGCGGAGACAGATTTCCGTGCCGATATGGCAAAAATAGATGTACCGGCACTGGTGATCCACGGCAACAATGACCAGGTAGTTCCCTTTGAAACCACCGGCAAACTGGCGGCCGAAATGATTAAAAATTCTTCACTAAAGGTGTATGACAATGCGCCTCATGGCTTTGTCGTGACCCATGCACAACAACTGAACGATGACCTGCTGGCATTTCTGCAGACACTGTAATCCTTACAGAAAAGGCCCCCGCCAGGCGATTGCCTGAAAAGAGGGCCTTTGGCCTGCACCGTGCCCGTTACCGGTGCAGCCCCACCACGAACAGTGGATCGGTGATACCCGTGCAGCGTCGCGGGCTAATATCAGTCTGCTTCGTGATCACATTCGGCGGAAACGACTGTCGCACGGGGTCCGGGGGTAATCAGGTCAGGGCAGATAGGGTTAAAAAACCGGGTTCGGGTGGCCGGGAACGGCTACGAGCGCAGGAAATCCCGCTGGCAGACCGGACAGCCCGGGGCCTAAGCCCCGGGTATACGCTTATGCGACGTCCCGTGTCACCTGCCCGTCATGCAGCACCACGTTCAGACTGCCATCCCAGAACTCAACGATAAACACATCGCTGCGCGGGATATTCAGGCTGTCGAGTTTGGCATCCAGCCACTCTTCATCTTTATTAATCATATTCAGTTCCGACGCTCTTGGCCGGCCATCTTTCATCACGATAATCGACGGCATCTTGCTGCCCTCACAGACCACCGACAGTGATCCGCTCGGCTCAATCTGTGCGTAACGTATCTCCTGGAAAGAGTGGATCCCCTGCGAATGCAGCTGTGAAGCCACATTGATAATATCGATTTTATTGCGTCTGCGCAGGATGTTATCCATCAGGAACTTACCGTTTTTGATGATAGGGATCGGCTCCCCGATAGTAAACGTGCGGAAAAACCAGACATGTTTACTCACCCAGTTCAGCAGTGAAATCAGCATCACGCCGATCAACAGCACCAGAATATATTGATGCATCGGGATAGCATCACTGTAGATCACCCCGCCGATGATCCCCCCGAGCACAAAGTTACCGATAAAATCTACCGGCGTCATTTGGGACAGTTGCGTTTTCCCTGAAAAGTTAAGGTGCGAAATCACTACCACAAAACCGATAATGAATTTCAACAGAACAATTGCATAATATTCCATAATCACATCCCGTAGTGAACTCAGCTTATAATCAACCTGACAATTAACCACAAAAATACAAAACAAAAATGAAACATAAAACCAACAACAGTACAGCGGAGTTTCTGAATATTTGTCAGCCCCAGTATAGTAAAAATACAGAAAAAAAATCTATATTTTCAATTTGAAGAAAACCGGAGGTGGTCAATATCAGGCAGACAGGGAGCTTACAGAGGCAGAAAACACTAAATTAATTTTTCGCTTAACTATATCATCTATCCGCGAATATCCTTATCTTATACTTTTTCTCAAATATAACAGATATAACAGATATAACACATATAACAGATATAACAGATATAACAGATATAACAGAATTTTTAAAACATCCGTTAAAAAACAATGGGAAGTATCACTGGGAGAGGTAAAAAACAGAATAACATAACTTATATGGTATGTAAAATTCATGTTCCTTCAATAACCTTAAGTGCAAATCATTTAAAATCCAGCCCATAAAAAAATAATATGACGTTCAACATTTTAAAAAATATAAAATAGAAATCAATATCAACATTCGGATGTCAATAAAATGAAAAAACAAGATGCAATTAATTACATTATGGAATACTATGAAAATGGAGAATTCCTAAAAATCCTTTCTCAGGCAGTGAATATGAGAACGCTCAGTCAGGCAGAAGAAAACCAAACAGATTTATATGCCTATATTAATGAATTCATGATACCACTGCTTACTAATATGGATTTTGTATGCAAATCTTATGAAAACCCTGTCAGTGGTAAACCTCCATTTATGGTAGGTCATCGTTTCGAAGATGAAAAACTACCCACAATACTACTGTACGGACATGGCGATGTCATATATGGAATGGATGAACGCTGGGGGGATGGGCGCTCGCCATGGAGTATTTCATCAGAAGATAATAAAATCTATGGCCGTGGAACTGCAGATAATAAAGGCCAGCATCTTATAAACATATTATCCCTTAAATCAATAATTGAATTAAAAAAAGGAAGTATAGGACTGAACATAAAAATACTATTAGAAATGGGAGAGGAAAGTGGCTCTCCAGGAATTATAGATTTTTGCTCCGAAAACAAAAAAAATCTTGCGGCAGATGTTTTTATTGCTTCTGATGGGCCCCGGATAGCCGCTAACATTCCTACACTATACTTAGGGTCTCGTGGTGTTTTTAATTTTTGTATGGAAGTAAACCTAAGAGATAAGGACTTCCACTCCGGAAATTGGGGTGGAATTATAAAAGACCCGGGAATTATATTATCAAACGCTATTTCATGTATCGTGGATCATCATGGTAAAATAAAAATACAGGAATTAAAACCCAAAGAAATACCTGAAGATGTGAAGTCTTCTTTGAGTAGCATAGAAATACGCCCATCAGTTTCAAACAGCTCACCCGAAATTTTTGAACAATGGGGAGAACCAGGACTCAGTCTGAGTGAAAAACTCTATGGCTGGAACTCATTCAGTGTTCTGGCACTGTATTCAGGTAACCCGGTTACCCCCACACATGCAATATCAGGATCAGCTAAAGCCTACTGCCATATCCGCTATGTCACAGAAAGTGATCCTCTAAAATTCCTCCCCGCCATCCGAAATACACTTAAAAAAGAGGGGGTTGATGATATCACCCTGTATGAAGATAAGTCACACTTTATGCAGGCAACCCGATTGAATCAAAATAACTCCTGGGTGACACGGGCAAAAAAATCTATGGAAGACAGCCTGGGCAAAAAAATTACAATCCTGCCAAACCTTGGGGGTTCAATACCTAATGCTGCGTTTTCTGACGTACTGGGTTTACCCACATTATGGATCCCTCATTCCTACCCTTCCTGTGCACAACATGCTCCGGATGAGCATTTACTCACAACAATAATTCAGGAAGGTTTGCAGATAATGACCGGACTTTTTTGGGATTTAGCTGAATAAATTAATGAGATACCCTCAAAATATGTCGAGGGTATCTCATTCTGAGTCATTCACTCTCCACAGTAACTAGAGAAAGATTTCAGCGATGGCAGCAGAACCAACGAAAGTACCCAGGTTAGACATTAAGGACACTACAATTATCCTCCAGCCAAGCTTCCTGAACTCAGATAAATCTCGTGCTATCGATAAACCGGCCAGAGTTAACATTGGTGTTATGATAAACAATGTATTTAGACTTCCGGTAAATGATAAAATATATTTTGCCCATGGGCACCATGGCGAAGTAATCAACATTGCAATTAAAGAAACTATGCAAACAGATGGGATTTTCCCTCTTAATAAAATATAAATACAATCCCCAAGTATTGAAATAATTACCAGAAGTAAACACCCCACAACCATTGTCAATGATACCTGATGCGACCCGATAAACCCTGAAAGTAAGGACAGAACCGCTGTCATGCTCCAGGCCAGTATTTTCCATCTCCATGACAGTTTAGTGTTTCCCTGCAGGAGATTCTCACTCTCACTTAACTGGCTATTCTTTTCATCTATACGGCTACCCCGCCCTAATATAGGCTCAAGAAATTTATAGGCGAAAATGGCGAGTGGTAATGAAATAAATAGAGTGAAATATGTCCCGAAAGTACTGGTTATGAGATTAGATGCTGCAGCCAATGCCATAATATCTTGAGCACTTTTCGCATCTGATTGTGCTGCAATTGTTCCTGAAGCGGCAGCCATCATACTTCCGGATCCCACCCCGGATGCCATGGCCAGTGAGCGGGGATCGAATAAGTGCAGGCTGGTCATAATACCTGCCACAATTGAAATAAAAACAGAACCGAGTAAAGTGCCTGTAATATATTCAGCCATCACTCCTCTTCCTTCAGGAGAGTTCATCCCATATCTTTCACTAATAATTGCTAAATTAGGTTCACGCCCGACAGAGAAGGTTGCTCCAATTGCCTCCCGTTTGATACCTAACAATAATGCTAATGGCATCCCAAGTATGATAGTCCCCAGGAAATGACCAAACTCCTGAAATAACAGAGCCCATCCTGCTGAAATAATTACAGGAATTTCCTGCCCTACTACCAACCCGAGTTTAGCCGTAAAAAAAAGCAATGCTGGCTGTAATAATTCAGATGCCAGATTTTGGTGTTCTGTTCTGATAAGTAAAGGATATTTAAATTTGTTTCCTGCAATTCCAACCAGTGCGCCTGCGATCAGAGCCCAAATCATAGGGAGGAGCATGAATTTAATACTGAGAATATTAAAAGCAACAGGACCTATTAATTCAGAGATAACCAAAACCACAACTGCCCAACAAAAAAGAACAAACGAAGTTGAAAGATGCTTAGAAGCATTTAATCGATTACAAACCAAATGAGTCATTTACTATCTCCCCCCCGACCTGGGTCGTCACGTTATATTCGTAGCGTGCATCAATAAGATTTAACATTTATAAAAGCTACGTGAGAGGGTAATAAATAACAATCGAGCCAGGGAGTTCGTTTGTTGCTAAAATCAGAACACAAGTAAATGCATAAGGTAATATTATAAACAAAACACGAAAAAACAGAACAAAGGGTTCCCTCCCTGACGAAATCACCTTCCTTATGCAAAAATACAGAAATTAACGTAGTTAATGTTATTTTTTATGTTTTCACATGGCATTTATCAAATACACAAACCCTTAGGCATAAGAATAAAGTCTTATACTTTACTGAGCAGGTTGCTTACCAGGGCCTGCCAGATAGCAATACCATCTTCTATAATATTATCATTAAAATCATAATACGGGCTGTGCAATGGATAATGAGTGCTCACATCTTCTCCCCGGGCTCCCAACCAAAAATAAGCCCCTTTACAGCTCTCCAGCATGTAAGAGAAATCTTCAGAGGCCATAGATGGATGTATATTCCAGCGAACCCGCGACTCACCACGCGCCATGATCACCGCTTTACGGACGTTATCTGCTTCTTTGCTGTGATTAAGTGTTACAGGATACCCCCGGGTAAAACAGAAATGCGTACTGACCTCTCCTTGTTTTTCTACTGAAGCTACTGCCTTACTTATTAAATTTTCAATCACTTCACGCGTTTCTGGTTGCAGGCATCGTACAGTGCCACGGAGGACAACCTTCTCAGGTAAGATATTGTATGCATCTCCGGCATGTATCTGGGTAATACTCAGCACGGCATTTGATAACGGCGATAACTGACGCGAAACAATCGTATTCAATCGCTGGACCAGCTCAGCTGCAACCAATATGCTATCTGTCCCGCATTCAGGCATCGCTGCATGACATCCCTTACCTGTGATTGTTATATCGAAGGTATCCAGCGAAGCCATCATCGCGCCTTCATTGATGCCGGCGTAACCGACATCGAGACCTGGCCAGTTATGCAAACTATAGATACTGTCCATCGGGAAGTCAGTAAACAGACCATCGTCAATCATCGCTTTCGCCCCGGCAAGCCCCTCTTCCGCTGGCTGGAAAATAAAATATAGCGTGCCATGAAAATCCAGCGTTTCACTTAACAATTTTGCAGTAGCCAGTAATATGGCCGTATGTCCATCATGACCACACGCATGCATACATCCTGGCGTCAGGGAGCGATAAGAAATACTCCCTAACTCGTCAAGAGGCAGGGCATCAATATCAGCCCTGAGACCCACGGATGGCCCCTGACCATGACGAAGCGTACCTACAACACCGGTCCCCCCTATCCCGACCTTCACTTCCAGACCAAAACTTTTCAGTAACTCAGCAATTCGTGCCGATGTCCGGTATTCCTCATAGGCAAGTTCAGGGTTAGCATGAAATTCATGTCTCCAGGAAATTGCCTCGGCAATAAGTTCTGTGGGGATTGTCATGGGTTTATTTCTCCTGTGCCCCGTAGCCGAAATTAACCAGCGGGTTTTCAGCAGTTTCTACCCAAACACTTTTAACCTCACTATACTCCCGCAAGGCTTCAAGCCCGGAAGAACGCCCGTATCCACTCTCGCCGTATCCTCCGAAAGGTGAACTGACATTGATAGTTTTATAACCGTTAATCCAGAAAGTCCCTGCTTTAATTTGCTTCGCAACACGATGAGCCCGACCAACATCCTTCGTCCATACAGCCCCGGCCAGACCAAAACGGCTTTCGTTAGCGATCCGGATAGCATCGGCTTCATCCTTAAAAGGGATTGCAACAACGACTGGCCCAAAAATTTCTTCCTGTGCGACATACATGTCATTGTGCCCTGTCAGAATCGTTGGATTAATATAGAACCCCTCAGAGTCCGGTACCGGAACAGTAAATTCTCCGGCAACTACAGCGCCTTCATTTTTGGCTTTATTAAGCATATTACAGACATGCTTATATTGTTTTTCGTTATTAATCGGGCCAATCTGAGTCTCAGAGTCTTCCGGATTACCGACTTTAAATTTTGCAGAGGCTGTCGCCATATCTGCTACAAACATATGATAAATATTTTCCTGGATAAGTAACCGGGAGCCGGAAACACAACTCTGCCCTGCCCCACCAAAAATGGCTCCCTGGGCTCCGCGCAATGCTTTATCCCAATCTGCATCATCAAAAATAATATTGGCCGATTTCCCCCCGAGTTCGAGCACCGCAGGAATACAACGTTGCGCTGCGGCTACAGCAATATGACGTCCGGTAGCAGGAGAACCGACAAAGACAACCTTACGGATAGGTGCTTTTGCAATGAGTGACTGGCCTATAGTATGTCCATATCCTGCAACAATATTGACCAGGCCTTTTGGTGCCCCAGCCTTTTCGATCAGAACGCCCAGTACCAAAGAGGTTAAACATGTGAGTTCTGACGGCTTAAGGATCACCGCATTCCCTGCAGCAATTGCAGGTGCTATCTGCCAGCCCGCTGTAAACACAGGAGCGTTCCAGGGAGTGATTTGCAAAACTGTCCCCAGAGGTTCATAAGTGACATAATTAAGATGTGTGGTAGGTACAGGAATCACTTCTCCATGGAGTTTATCTGTCCAGCCGGCATAATATTCAAACATCTCTGCGACTTTCTGTACTTCACCGATAGCATCCCTGACCGGCTTGTTTGAAGCAATGGCTTCAATTTCTGCGATATTGGCAGCTTCCTTACGAACCTCCGCTCCAATCTGATACATTATCCGCCCCCGGGCCTGAGCGGTCAGCGCCCACCAGGCGGTACCGGCATTTTTTGTGGCATCGGCGAGTTGAGGGATTAATGTTTCATCTGCATCGCGGTATGAATAAAGCTCACTACCATCATGTGCTTTCCGGACTCTGATTATTTCACCGTTACCACGAATAAATTGCCCCCCCACTAAACTGGCAACACCGTATTCTGCGGGTAAGTAATTGGCAAGTAATTGCTGAAGTCTTTCATTATTCATTAGATTATTCTCCACGGGAAAATAGACTTTCATCTGTCTGGGTAACGATATAATTGAAGTCTTCATTATCCGGAATAGTGGCAATACTTTTATGCCACTGCTGACCGACAAAAGAAGATAGCGGTAAATGAAGGTCTAACTGTTCAGCCAGCGTGTTTGCCAGCCCGACATCTTTACGCATCAACGCCATTGTGAATCCTGAATCATAAGCTTTATTCAGGATCCATTTTTCAAACGAGACTTTGCTGACCGAACTACTCCCCGAACCGGCATTGATACCGTTCAACACTTTTTGCGGATCGACCCCGGCTTTTGCTGCCATCGAGAGGGCTTCTGCCGTAGCAATTAGATGAGTCGCACAAAGCAAATTATTAGCAATTTTTGCAACATTACCTGCACCGCAACTGCCAATATGAATTTGAGTGCTGCTCATTGCCTTTAAAACCGGCATAATTTTATTCAGTTGTTCATCTTCTGCCCCAATAACCATTGCCATCGTTCCGGCGGCAGCACCTGCCGGACCGCCAGAGACAGGCGCATCAACGAACCCTATCCCTTTTTCTTTGAGGCAGCAGGCTACCCGCCGACTGACTTCCGGGGTAGAAGTCGTTGTGTCGATAACAATTAAGCCTGGCTGACCATACGTGCCAATCCCGCCCTCCTTCAGACAGACAGCTTCAACATGCTCAGATTTAGGTAAGGAAAGGATGACAATACTGACCTGTTTTAATAATGTTTCACAGCTATCAACACAAGAAACCCCCTTTTCCTGCAGACGGCCTCTTGCCTGTTCAGATAGATCGTAACCAATGACAGAAAAACCTTTTTTATGCAGTGTGGATGCCATACCTGCACCCATATTACCTAATCCAATGACACCGATATTTCCGGACATACTTCCCCCTGTTTATTAATATTCATGGAATTCGAAAATGACATTACCTGTCCATTCCGGAGCAACCACGATGCTGCCATTGATCGTCGTGAAGGGTATATTTTGTAACGTCAATATTTCCTTAAGCACATCGGGTGTTTTCGTGCTCATAGAGATAGCTATCCCGTGAGGCTCATTAGATTTTCCGGAAGGTAAGGGAATGCCCGGGTAGTAACGTTCTACTGTAGCGGCATTCATCGCACGAAGAATTCCGCATCCGGTATCGGCAGTCAGAACCCCGTCATCTAAGGTGACGCGGTCTCCGTAAATAGCCCGCCACCGCCCGGACAGCTCGGAAGGTTCTGCCAGGTAGGTCACTGCCGTGATGCCATTGACGCCATTCGGATGGTTCTGCCAGCCAGGTACCCATATAAGTTCAGGTCTATGTTGCTGACAGATAAAGTTTGAGGCATCCGGCAGTTCTGGATCAACAAACAGTCCCAGCGAAACCACAGCTTCATCAGGAGTCCCGTCCGGAAGAGTCATTTTACGTCGAAAATCGATCCTCCCTTGCCCTTCTAATCCCTGATTTCGGAGAAATTCATCATCGGCGTTGGCATTTTTACTATGTAGAGCAACAAGATAAATTCCTTCCTGATCCCGTGAGAGGAAGGAGTCCAGCTGGCGTCCGAAACAAAATCCATCAACAGCATTCGTTCCGAATTTAGCAGGGTCATCAACACCGATAAGTTCAATAAAATTATCCGGAAACATCATAAGCGATGTCACCGTACCCCACGGGTGATAACTGACGGGAGAAGGTGCGAATCCCATTTTCATATACCCTTCAAGCGCACTCGCATGGTCTTTGACGGTAACCAAAGGATGATCGATACCGAAACGTTTCTGGTTCGGGACTGTCATGAAAATTCCTTATTTTTAACTGTCTTTGATGTAAGAGTATTCAGCTCATCCGGGACTGCTCCCAGTACTTTACCGGGACACCCGGCGACAATAACTTTTGCGGGAACCGTTTTCGTGACGACTGCATTTGCAGCAACTATCGCGCCTTCGCCGATTTCAATGTTGCCCAGCACCGACGAGCCGGCGCATAGCAGAGCGCCCCTTCTTATTTTTGGATGCCTGTCACCTGCTTCTCTGAGCGTGCTGCCCAAAGTGACGCCATGCCAGATGCTGACATCATCCTCGACGATGGCCGTTTCACCGATCACAATCCCTATCCCATGGTCAATAAATAACCCGGCACCTAAGACTGCGGCAGGATGAATATCAATATTCATTTGCAAAGCAATCCAACTCTGTACCAAAGCTGCGCTACGCACATCCCCCGTCAGATAAATACAGTGAGAAATGCGTTGTGCTGCCGCTGCGATTATTCCACGGGAAGTTAATAACCCGGTTAATTCATCCGGACATGCAGGATTAACGGTAACTAATTTTAAAATATCTTTTTCAGTGGCCTGGTAAATTGAAGGGTTTGCAGCGAGAACTTCTGAGAACCAGCATTTAATATCAATCTGACGGACTTGTTTACCCAGATGCTCTGCTACATGGAATGCCAGAGCATCATTGAAATCGTCAAAATCGAGAATGTAAGAATTGAGGTAATCAGACAGTCGTGGATTAATGCTTAACATCCCCACAGCCTGTTCCCGAATTAAGTCCCATAACATATCATCAAACCTCTCAGATAAAAGTTAACCACACTATAGACTTCAGTGTTAATTTCATACAATATTCACAAATTCTATAGTTTGTTGCGCTTGAAGCAACACAGATAAGGGGTGTTATGAGCGGAATCAATGACCACAGAATTAAATACTTGTTCGAAGCTGTCAGGCTTAAAAGTGTGAGAGCAGCGGCTGACTATCTGAATGTAGCGCCATCGGCAGTCAGCCGCCAAATCTCACAATTGGAACAGGAGTTATTTACACCATTAATCGAACGACATCGCAGAGGAATAAACCCGACAGAGGCGGGAGAAAGGCTATTAGAATATCATCACCAGCATGTTGCACAGCAGGAATTGCTACTGGATTCATTGCAATCCTTACGCGGGCTACACTCGGGAAGCATTACACTGGCGATCGGAGAGGGGTATATAGAAAGTGTATCTACTATTATCTCTGCATTCTCCTGCCGCTATCCTGGTATACGCATTCAGGTTGAGGTCTGCGGAAGTAATGAGGTTATCCGTGCTATCGCAGAAGATGAGGCCCATATCGGAATTCTCTTTAACCCCGCGCGCGATACAAAGCTCCGCTCTCACCAATCATTTATCCATCCGTTATGCGTTATCGCGCATCCTGAACATCCGATAGCATGTGTAAATGAACGGATTGAGATGCATACCCTGACACAATACCGAATTGCATTGACAAGAGTTTCACATGGTATTCGGCAGATAGTCACTGTCGTTGAGGAAGACACTGGTATTAGTCTTGATCCGACCCTGGTATGTAATAATCTTATGTTGCTGAAAACCTATGCCAGAGATGGTGGGCTCACCCTGTTACCCAGCTTTATGGTCGAAAAAGAAGTGGCGGATAAACAACTGGTTGCATTGCCATTACATCATAACTTTTTCTCCGCAACGCAAACCCACATTATCACACGACTCGGACGACAGCTGGGGAGTGGTGTAAATAAATTACTGCAACAGATACTCAGCACGCTGTTCAGGGGATGACTTCACCCAAGCCAAGGGGTAAGGTGCGTTCTGATTATAGCAACAATAATCTGAATAGAAACTATCATGGAATATCCGAACACATGGTATCATTCACTCAAATTATAATTAAAAATAAACACTCTCTATTTAAAATAAAGGGTGAACTTGCGTTTGAATAAAATAAAAACAGAAAGATTATGCACCAAAATAAACTATAAATCACCATTTGAGTGCAATATAAAAAGTTATCAGACATAAAACAAAACCAAAGAAAAAAACAAACCACCCTCGGTTAAACTTTAAAAAAACAAAAAACCTTAGAACTCAATAAGTAGCCAAAAAATAACACAACCACCTTGGAATTAATTACTTATATTACTAATCAATTAATCATACCTGGCTTATATCTTGCTTCAGAAACCCCCTGTCAGTAACTCATACCTTACTTATATAAAACACATTGACTCAATAACCGATAAGCAGGAGATGTATTTCTATGCAACAAGGTGAACTAAAACGCGGACTAAAAGGACGTCACCTTAGTCTTATGGCTTTGGGGGCTGCCATTGGGGTCGGATTATTTCTTGGATCTGCCACTGCAATAAAAATAGCAGGTCCCTCCATACTGATTGGCTACCTGGTGGGTGGTCTGGCTATTTTTATCGTCATGCGGGCTCTTGGTGAAATGGCAATCACTAACCCTGTGTCAGGTTCTTTTAGCCGCTATGCCAGGAATTTTCTGGGTCCACTGGCGGGTTACCTTACCGGCTGGACATACTGGTTTATGTGGATAGTCACCTGTATGGCAGAAATTACTGCTGTCGGGATTTATATGCATGTATGGTTTCCCGATGTGGCTAACTGGATTTGGGCATGTTCGGCTCTCATTATTATGGCCAGCGTTAACTATTTCTCAGTAAAATTTTACGGTGAATTTGAATTCTGGTTCGCGATGATAAAGATTGTCACCATTATACTAATGATCATTTCTGGTCTGGGTGCGATTATTTTCGGATTAGGGAATCATGGTATTGCTACCGGTATCCATAACTTATGGCTTCACGGTGGCATTTTTCCGGCAGGTGTGAGTGGTCTCCTGATGGCCCTGCCGCTCGTCCTGTTCTCATACGGCGGTATTGAGATGTTAGGAATTGCAGCAGGAGAGGCTAAAGAACCTGAGAAAACAATAAGTAAAGCTGTTAATACTGTTTTCTGGCGTATCCTTATTTTCTATGTCGGCGCTTTATTCATCATAATGTCTATCTACCCGTGGAATGAACTTGGTACCCAGGGCAGTCCTTTTGTAATGACTTTTGAAAAAATGGGTATACCTTCAGCTGCCGGAATTATTAATTTTGTCGTGATTACTGCTGCGCTTTCGTCCTGCAATAGCGGTATTTTCAGCACAGGTCGTATGCTGTTAAATCTTTCAGAACAAGGTCATGCACTACCGGTGTTCAAAAAGATTAACAAACGAGGTATCCCGGTGCCTGCCATTACTTTTTCTGTCATCATGCTGCTTATCGGAGTAGCACTGAATTACCTTGCCCCCGGGGAAGTCTTTGTCTGGTTAAGTGCGGTATCTACCTTTGCCTCCATCTGGACCTGGATCATCATCCTGTTCTCTCAGCTCAGGTTTCGTGCCGGGCTTTCCGCTCAGGATAAGGCAAAAACTCTTCTGCTGGTTCCGTTATATCCACTGAGCTCCATACTGGCACTGCTGTTTATGTTTGGTGTATTAATTATCATGCTAATGCAACCTGAATTACGCGGGGCAGTCGTTGTCGGGTTAGGATGGATCGGTATGCTAACTCTTTTCTATTATTTATTTGGCTATAATCGTCAGCCTGCTCTTCACAGAGAGATGACACAGAGAGCCAGCAGCCACTAACAGTTACATTGTCCTCTCATAAGAGGCCTCACCACATTCCCGCAATTGCACGCTTATGCGGGAGGCAACTTACGGCAAAGAGGCCATCGGTACTCGCTTCCGAATGCCGGTAATCAATGACCTCCAGGGTCGTTATTACCGGCAAATACATCGGGATGAATACCTCGTCGGCAGGCTATCCCGCGGTTCTATAGTGTTCCGGGCGCGGTGGCTGCCGCAGGTTCAGCGCCGGGGCATTCCCGTTTTTTACTGAGTAATACCCTCCCGAACAGCAACATCAGAAACACAATGCCGGAGATGGCGAAGAATACGGTCCGGTAGCCTGCGTTATCGAACAGGATCCCGATCGGCGCAGACAGAAAAATGATCCCGACGGAACTGGCAATCTGGAATCCCACCAGAAAGATCGTCGAAGAGAGCCGTTTATCAAAATTGGCGACGCTGTATTTGAACACTGAAATCACACACAGCGGCACTTCTATCGCATGTAATAACTTCACCAGCGAAATAATATAAGGGTTAACAAACAGCGCACAGGACAGGATCCGCAGCATCATAATCACTACCCCCAGCAGCAACGCATTCTTAGGGCCGACACGGTTCACAAAGAAGGGGACCACCAGCATACAGAGGGCTTCCAATATGACCTGGAACGAGTTGAGATAGCCGTAAACCCGTGTACCGACCTCACGGGATTCAAACAGGCCGGCATAAAAGACCGGGAACAATTGCTGGTCATAGATATTATAAAAGGACCAGGTCCCGACAATAAACAGCACGAAGATCCAGAAATTGCGATCTTTAAACACCGCGAGGAAATCCTCTTTTTTGACGCGGCCTTCCCCGGTGGTCACACAATGCTGAGGCTGAAATTTCACCCGGAAATTGATCGCGATAAATGCGAGACCGAATAACGACACCAGCCAGAAATTAATATGCGGATTAATACTGAAAAAGATACCGGCGAAAAATGCCCCGACGGCGTAACCGAAAGATCCCCAGGCACGGGCCGTCCCGTATTCAAAGTGGAAACTGCGGGCCATTTTTTCGGTGAAGCTGTCCAGCAGGCCGCTACCGGCCAGATACCCCAGACCGAAAAAGAGTGAGCCCAGCACCAGGCCCGCCGAAAAGTGGGTTCGCAGCAACGGCTCATAAATATAAATCATAAACGGCCCGGTCAGGAGCAGCACGATCCCCATACACCAGATCAGCGTTTTCTTCAGGCCCAGTTTGTCCTGAATAATGCCGTAGACCACCATAAACAGCATACTGGTGAACTGGTTAACGGAGTACAGCGTCCCTAATTCGGTACCGGACAGCCCCAGATGCCCTTTCAGCCAGATGGCATACAGCGACCACCATAATGACCAGGAGATAAAAAAGAGAAACGAGTAACCGGATGCAAAACGATAGTACGCATTTCTGAAGGGGATATTCAGCGTCATAATCACCTGCCTGTCGTTAATAAAATGGAGATACTGTCCACGGGAAGCGCGGTTTGGCTGTTACTTTCCCTGAGTCAATGCCTGCCGACGGGGCAGTGCCGTCATCGCCCCCTTTGCCGTCACCGCTATCGCACCACACCGCTGGGCCTGGTCGATCATCTGTTGTAATTCTTCTTCGTTTTCCGGAAAGCCCCGCGCCGCCAGCCAGGCCAGTAAACCGGCCATAAAGGCATCCCCGGCCCCGGTACTGTCGATACAGGTCACCGGCCTGCCCGGGAAATGGCGGACCTCCCCCCGCCAAAAAACCGCCACCCCGTCGGCTCCGCGGGTGACCAGCAATAACCGGATATCATTCTCTGCCGCCAGCGTGCGGATACCCCGATCGCTGAGCGGTTCTCCGCTGATAAAGGTGAGTTCGTCTTCTGAAAGTTTGACCACATCGGCCAGCTGTAACGCCTGTTGCAGGCACTCCTGTAATCGCCGGGTATCGGGCCAGAGATCCTGGCGAATATTCGGGTCAAAACTGACAAATCCGCCGGCGTCCCGTTGTGCTGACATTGCGGCCAATGCACTGCTGCGTGAGGGCTCCGCCGACAGAGCAATCGAACAGAGATGTAACCACTCACCGCGATGCCATCGGGGAAGATCGGTTTTTTCCAGCATCAGATCGGCAGACGGACGAACCATAAAGGTGAATGAGCGTTCGCCCTGTTCAAGTGCCACCAGGACGGTCGACGTCCGGTGCCCTTCGTCTTCAGTCAGGTAAGCGGTATCCACGCCCTCCGCCTGCAGAGTCTTTTGCATCAGGGCACCGAAAGGATCACTCCCCACCCGGCCGATAAAACCACTGCGTCCATCCAGCCTGGCGATACCCACGGCCACATTGGCCGGCGCTCCGCCGGGACACGGCAGGAGGCGGCCATCGGCCTCCGGTAACAGATCCACCACCGCATCCCCTAACACCCACACTTTCACTGACATGTTTTTATCCTGTGCTTATGCTGCATAAGCACATTGATAAACTGCTTTATGCGAAATTCGTTGCGAATTATCGGCAATATGCATATTCGATCACAAATCCGGATGGTTAACGTTAACATTTGCGAATAACATCACAAAAAGCAAACTTAGCGGCTTTATCTTTGTCATAGTTAACGTTAACAATCAGGTGAATTTACTGAATCAGGATATTGAATATGACTCAATCCCGTCCGGATAAGGCGCAGAAGGCGCTTGAAGAGCTGTGCGATCATCGTGGTAACACTTTTTACCCGCATTATCACCTCGCCCCCCGGGCGGGATGGATGAATGACCCCAACGGCCTGATCTGGTTTAACCACCGCTACCACGCGTTTTATCAGCACAACCCGCTGAATGAGAACTGGGGAGCGATCCACTGGGGACATGCCACCAGCGAAGATATGGTGCACTGGCATCATGAACCTATCGCCCTGGCGCCGGGCGATGATGAGGATAAAGATGGCTGTTTTTCCGGCAGTGCCGTCAGCGATAATGGTGTCCTTTCGCTGATCTATACCGGCCATGTCTGGCTGGCGGGAGAAGGCAATGATGCTGAAATCCGTCAGGTACAATGCCTGGCCACCAGCCGGGACGGCGTGCATTTCGTGAAACAGGGGGTCGTGTTAACGCCTCCGGAAGGGATTATGCATTTCCGCGACCCGAAAGTCTGGCAGCAGGACGGCCACTGGTGGATGGTGGTCGGGGCAAAAACTCCGGACAATATCGGGCAGATCCTGCTTTACCGTGGCCGTTCGTTACGTGAATGGACCTTCGATCGCGTACTCGGCCAGGCCGATGATGGTGAAACCTATATGTGGGAATGTCCGGATCTTTTCGCTCTCGGCAAACACCATTATATGATGTTCTCCCCGCAGGGGATGTCACCGCAAGGCTACCACAAACGTAACCTGTTTCAGAGCGGGGTCATCCCGGGTCAGTGGTCTCCGGGCAGTGACTTTATCCCCTCCGGCCCTTTTACCGAGCTGGATAATGGCCATGATTTTTACGCGCCGCAAAGCTTTACGGCCGGTGACGGCAGGCGCGTGATCATTGGCTGGATGGATATGTGGGAATCCCCCATGCCCTCCAAAAAAGAGCGCTGGTCCGGTTGCCTGACGCTGGCCCGTGAACTTTCCGAACATGAAGGGAAACTGATCCAGCGGCCGGTGCAGGAAGCGGAGACCCTGCGCGGTTCACATCAGGCAATCCCTGCCGGGGAGATCACCGGAACCCGCGTATTACAGGATAACGCGCAGGCAGTGGAAGTCACGCTACAGTGGGGCCTGCGGAAAAGCGAGGCCGAACATTACGGACTCAGACTCGGCAGCAGCCTGCAGTTATATGTCGATAATCAGGCAGGCCGGCTGGTGCTGTGGCGTCACAGTCCGGAGGAGGCGATCGACGGTTATCGCAGTATTGCTTTACCCCCCGGGGAGTCCCTGTCGCTGAGGATCTTTCTGGACATGTCTTCGGCAGAAGTCTTCGTCAATGATGGCGAGGCGGTGCTCAGTAGCCGAATCTATCCGCGGCCCGGAGAGCGGGAACTTTCACTGTACGCTGCCGGCGGTAAGGCCGTGCTGATGAGCGGCGCGCTCTGGTCACTGAGTTAACCGTCCTCAGGCGGAACTGCGGATCAGTAGCGGGCAGTGAAGCCGCTTACAGCCCCCACCGGTACGTCCTTCAATAATATGCAGCGCAGCTTCCCGGCCGATCACGGCAGGCGGAAGTTGCACTGTCGTTAATGGCGGAATAAACAACTCCCCGACCCTATTATCAAACCCTGTCCCCGCGATGTCCTGAAACCGGGAGATGGCTTTCTGTCCCGGCATCCCCGCGGGACTGCCACCGGCAGATCTCTGGCTGGCGGTCAGTCTGTTTGTCTGTCTGCCTGTTTGTCTGTCTGGCTGTTTGTCTGTTTGTCTGTTTGTCTGTTTGTCTGTTTGTCTGTTTGTCTGTTTGTTTGTCTGTTTGTCTGTCTGTTTGTCTGCCTGTTTGTCTGTTTGTCTGTTTGTCTGTTTATCTGCCTGCCTGCCTGTTTGTCTGTCTTCCTGTCTGCCTGTCTGCCGGCGGCGGTGACTGATCTCCCCAGCCCCGGAGACCCGCCTGATTAACGATGATGGCCTGCCGCCGCCGGGTGAATATTGAATTTTCTCCGGGTTACGTGCATGCTCGTTATCCCCCTGAGCTGTGACGAATGACTATGACCTCATATCACATCCTGAACCAGGCCATTGCCGATGTCGCTGTCTGGCGGAAAGGTGACCAATGTGCGCCCCATAAACCTCTGCTGATACTGTATGTATTATCGCAATATAAAAAAGGCCATCACAGGCTGTTTAATTATGGTGACGAGATCCAGCAGCCACTGACGCAGTTACTGCAGGAATTTGGCCCGAAACGGCGGGATTATTACCCGAACATGCCTTTCTGGCGACTGAGGACAGAAAGCTTCTGGTGCCTGGAAAATGCCGAACGTTGTAAACCGCGCAAAGGTAATACCCAGCCTTTAAAACGTGAACTGACAGAACATCAGGTCAGCGGGGGCTTTGATGAGGAGAGTTTCCGGGCACTGAATCAAAACCCGGCAATGATCGATAAGCTGGCACAAAATATTCTGACGGAACGCTTTCCGGAAAGTCTGCAGCAGGTACTCGCCGATCAGTTAGGCTTTGATATTATGACGCTGATGAAAACACGCGACCCGCGTTTCCGCGAGAGTGTGTTGCGGGCATACCATTCTCAATGTGCTGTGTGCGGTTATAACCTGCGACTGGATGGGGCGCTGGTCGGGCTGGAAGCGGCACATATCCGCTGGAAACAGTATGGTGGCCCGTGCGAGGTCAGTAACGGACTGGCGCTGTGTTCGGTACACCATTCGGCACTCGACAGAGGCGCAATCGGGGTCGATGAACATCTTACCATCCGTATCTCCGGCGGCATCAATCGCAGCCCCATGGTAGACCGTCTTTTCCGGGACCTCGAAGGGAAAAAACTGCTGCTGCCCGGCAATAAGGCCTACTGGCCCGCGGATAAATTTATCGAATGGCATCAGACAAACGTTTTCAAAGCCTGAGTGGCCCGCGCTCGTTGTCTTAAAGGCGGTGAGGACCGGTGTGATACGGGACGTTCCTTTTTCCGCCGGTGAACCTTCGGTCAGTGAAGGATAAACACAGACCGGGCCGGGAAAACCAGGGTACGGCCATATTAGCGTTTTAATGTGCCTGCCATCCCCCGCCATACGTCGTGAGTTTTTATCTGACCGCGAGATTAATTCCTGAGGCAACAGAATCGCTGACAGAGATGATTCTGCGCTGGCTGCCGGCTCCGGAAAACGCCGTACCGTGCCGGCAAAAATGGCGCGACCAGGCAGAGTGGTAAGCCATGGCATGACAGAAAATAAAAAACGCGCTGAATCAGGGCAGCCTGCCAACGGCGGGGCTTTTCGGTGTACTTCCGGTGATGCCGCCCTGCAGAAAGCCAGTGACTTAACGGGTTCCGCATGGCGGTAATCCTTGCAGATAACCGCTGATAATCGTCCCTGATGATCAGCGGTCGGAGGGGGTTACCGGGGCTACTCCAGGGTTTTACATAACGAGCAGATCACGCCCTGATGCTGGCGGGAAAAGAGCACATCCGGACGCTCGTAAGGCTGGGCGCAGGCAACACAGGAATAGACGGTGCCGACCGGTGCCCCGTCGTGATCATAACGGGGCTCTTCGATGCCATCCGAGGTGTTTTTAATATAAAATTTCCCGCGCGTCAGCAGCCCCATCAGCGGTGTCATCACCGCCGCCACCACCAGAGCAATCAGCGGTGAGTAAGAGGTCAGAAACGTCCCCAGCAGACCGAAAAATGCCGCAATAGACAGCCCGGCAGCCACAAGGAATGAGACCATTCCCACCGGATTGACGCTATACAACATATCCCGGCGGTATTCAGGCTGCTTAGGAGAGAGCCTGAGAAGGTATTTATTGACGGCAATATCGGTCGCAACCACGGTGACCCAGGCGATGGCAAAGTTGGAATAAAAGCCCAGGATATTGCCCAGCACAGAGAACATATCCCCTTCCATCAGCGCCAGTGCGATGGCCAGGTTAACCAGTACAAAGACGATGCGCCCCGGGTAATGTTTGCGTATCCGCGTGTACGCACTGGTCCAGGACAAAGAACCGGAATACGCATTGGTCACATTGATTTTAATCTGGGAAATAATCACCAGGATCACGGCCAGTGTCAGCGCAGCTCCGCCAGGCAGCATATCGTGGAAAGCGGCGCTGAACTGCCGGACCGGTTCGGTACTGTTAATCCCGGGCGTGAGCGTCAGCAGATAGAACCCCAGGAAGGCGCCGATGGCCTGTTTAATGGCCCCGAGGATCACCCAGCCCGGGCCTGCAGAAATCACGGCCAGCCACCAGGTTTTGTTATTTTTAGCCGTTTTTGCCGGCATAAAACGCAGATAGTCGATCTGCTCACCAATCTGCATAATCAGCGCAAGGCAGACCCCGGCCCCCAGCATCACAGAAGACATATTAATGCCGCTTTTGCCCTGCTGCCCCGCAAAGGCCATAAACTGTCGCGGAAGATCCGGTTGTTTCCAGACCAGGTAAAGGACCGGCCCAATCATCAGCACCAGCCATAAGGGCGTCGTCCAGATCTGCAGTTTAGTTAAGACTTTCATCCCGTAAATCACTAAAGGGATCACCAGCACGGTGGATAATAAATACCCCAGCCATAAGGGAATATCTAACCCCAGCTGTAACCCCTGGGCCATAATAGATCCTTCCAGGGCAAAGAATATAAAGGTAAAACTGGCAAAGATAATACTGGTGACCACCGAGCCGTAATAACCAAATCCTGCGCCGCGGGTAATCAGATCGAGATCGATATTATAACGGGCAGCGTAATAGGCTAACGGTATCCCCGTCAGGAAAATAATGATCGCCGCAAACAGAATGGAAAGCAGCGCATTGGTTGTTCCGTAGGAAAGACTGATACTGGCCCCGATGGAGAAATCTGCCAGATAAGCAATTCCGCCCAGCGCCGTAATGGCAACCGTCAGGCTGCCCCAGCGTCTGAAACTGTAAGGAGCATAACGTAAGGTATAGTCCTCCAGCGTTTCATTGACAGAATGATTACTTTGTTGCGGGGAAGCCCCCGACGTCACGACATCATCGTTTATATTCATAATCCATCCTATTGCGGTTAACTCGTTGATTGGTTTCTGCCACAGGTTCTCTTACCCTTGCTCATTGACACGCTGCGCCACCGTCAGCGGTCGCCGATGATTTACCCTCACTTTCTGCGGCCGCAGTGACCCCGTGGTTCCCGGCCGGTCCCGGTACGGTTCCCTGCTGACGGCGGGTCACAGGCAGTGCCGCGTCTCCTTTCAGTGCCCTCTGCGGCGTGGCAGTGACAAAAACCCTGCCTGCCCTGCTGCCGGTTTCTCCGCAGGCACCCCCGGGGCGGCTAAATACGTGGGTCCGCCCCGGTCTGTTCACCCTCGCCGATGAATGGTGTCTGCCTCCTCCGGTGCCGCCGGCTGCGGCCGGGCCTGCTGTAACCGGTGTAAGGTGATTTTCCGGACCTCCGCCTTACTGACTGCAATGTGGCCGGTTAAAATACGTTGTGCCTCGTCGGTGTGTTGCCGGAAGATGGCCTGCAGGATCTGCGCATGCTCGAGGTAAGTCGCCTCTACCCGGTCCTCCCGCGTAAAGTCGAGCCGCCGGATAATCCGGATTTTTTCGGTCAGTCCGGCATGGACCCGCGCCATCTCCTGATTTCCGGCTGCGGCGACCAGCGTGGTATGAAAGGCTTCGTCCTTCGCCGACACGATCCTGCCGTCGTCCGGACGCGGGGTATCGATCCAGAAACGTTTCAGTTCAGCCAGCACTTCGGCACAGGCCAGCGGTGGCATGGCACACAGACGACGCACCGCTTCGCGCTCCAGCACGGTACGAAAGTCGTACAGCTCTTCGAAATATTCGAAATCAAACGGCTTTACCTGCCAGCCGCTACGGAACCACACTTCGACATATCCCTCGCGCTCCAGCCAGAACAGCGCCTGACGTACCGGGGTACGGCTCACTTCCAGCCGCTCTGCAATCTCGTTTTCGCTGAAACGGTCGCCGGGCATCAGACGAAACTCAAAAATGTCCTGTTTCAGCGCCTGGTAGACCTTCTCTGCCAGCGCCTCAGGCCGTCCTTTACTCTTCGGGGTTGGGGTCATCATCACGCCTTACTCCAGCCACAGCAGGGTATCGCCCGGGCTGACTGCCCGGCCCGCCTGGCAGGCGAGTCGTTTTACCGTTCCGGCCTGCGGTGCGGTGATCGCCAGTTCCATTTTCATCGCTTCAACGATGATCAGGGTCTGGCCGGCATCGACCTGGTCGCCGGGCTTCACCAGCACTTTCCAGATATTGCCGTTCATGTCGGCACTGACCGCCAGTGCATCGCACTCCTCTTCGGTGATAACTAGTGTTTCTTCGCTGGTCAGCGGGACTTCCTGCTCTTCCTGTGCCCATCGCGTGACTTCCTGTTCAAAGGCCGCACTCTGACGTTCACGGAACGCGGCTATCGGGGCTGCGTTTTCCTGCAGGAACTGCTGATGCGCCGCAAAATCAAAGACGGTTTCTTCGATGCGGACGGTCGCCCGGCCTTCGCGAAAATCATCCCGCAGCCCGCTGAGTTCCTCTTCCGATACCGGATAAAAACGCACCTGATCAAAGAAGTGCAGTAACCAGGGTTCCTCTGTCGCAAACTGATCATTTTTCAGGAATTTATTCCAGATCGGTAACGTGCGGCCCACCAGCTGATAACCGCCTGGCGAGTCCATGCCGTAGATACACATATACATGCCGCCAATACCCACGGTCCCTTCCGCAGTAAAGGTACGGGCCGGATTGTATTTGGAACTCAGCAGGCGATGACGCGGGTCGAGAGGAACGGCACAGGGTGCGCCGAGATAAACATCCCCGAGGCCGAGGATCAGATAACTGGCGTTAAACAGGGTGTCGCGGACTTCCTCCCTGCTCTCCAGCCCGTTGATACGCTGAATAAAATCCACGTTATTGGGCAGCCACGGCGCTGTCGCGCGGACGGTTTCTTTATAGCGTTCCACGGCACCCAGGGTGGCGCTGTCTTCAAACGCCATCGGCAGCCAGACAATACGTGACGGCACTTTCAGCTGACTGACATCCCCCAGCCCGGCCTCCAGTTCCAGCAGCAGATCCATCAGTTGTTTCTGGCTGAGGATCAGACTGTCATAACGCACCTGCAGCGAACGCACTCCGGGTGAGAGTTCTGCCACGCCCGGCACGGCCCGTTCACGCAGGGCATTCATCAGTAAATGCACGCGCAGACGTAGTGCCAGGTCCAGCACGTTATCGCCATACTCAATCAGAATATATTTGTCACCGGCCTGCCGGTACGCGGCTGCCGGGGTGGTAGCGGTCGCCGGTAATGCCGCTAACAGTGTCGCCGAACCGGTGTCACTGGCGGCCAGTGACGGCGTGGCAAAAGACGGCGTCTCATTGCTGTGTAACGTTTCCACGCTGCGGGCCTGACTTTTTTCCCGCGCGACGGCTTCGTCGGCACTGATCGGATAAAAACGAATACGATCCCCGGGTTTCACCTGACCGACTTTCCATAATTCCGCTTTAGCGATGGTCACCGGACAAACAAAACCGCCGAGGCTCGGGCCGTCATGCGTCAGGATCACCGGGAAATCTCCGGTAAAGTTCACTGCGCCAATCGCGTATTCGCAATCGTGGACATTGGAAGGGTGCAGTCCGGCTTCACCGCCATTGGCGCGGGCCCAGGACGGTTTCGGGCCGGTCAGCCGCACGCCGAGCCGGTTAGAGTTGTAATGTACCTGCCATTCACCGGCAAAGAACTCGTCGATGGCTTCCGGGGTGAAGAAATCAGGCGCACCGTGCGGGCCGTACAACACGCCGATACGCCATTCATTGCCATACTCAGGGATTAGTGCCGGGTCCGCCGCTTGCGGCTCACTGACCGGGGCCGGTGTGGTACAGGCAGCCAGTTGCGGGCGGGAAACCGGTAACATGTCGGCCACCCGCAGGGTGCGTCCGGCGTGACCGCCAAACTGACCGAGTGAGAATGTGGAACGACTGCCCAGATATTCCGGCACATCGAAACCATTACGTACCGCCAGATAGGTGCGGCAACCCTTCTGTGCACGGCCTGATACCAGCGTTTGCCCGGCACGGACCCTGACCGGCTGCCAGTACGGCACGCTTTCACCGTCCAGGGTTGCCGGACAATCGGCACCGGTGAGCGCTATCACGGCATCGCAATGAAAACGCAGTGTCGGCCCCTGCAGCGTAAACTCCAGCCCGGCGGCACTTTCATGGTTACCCACAATACGGTTTGCCAGCCGGAAGGCAAAGTCATCCATCGGCCCCGAAGGCGGAACACCGATATCCCAGTAGCCCTGACGGCCGGGGAAATCCTGAACGGTGCTGAAGGTGCCTGGTTGCAATACTTCGATCACACTGGCGGCCGGGGTGAAACTGTCGAGGAAGCGCGTCCAGACTTTCCCGCTGCGGAAGGCGTCGGTGGCGACGATTTGCCGCAGATAATCGAGATTGGTGGCGATCCCGTGCAGTTGCGTTGCATCCAGCGCCTGCTGCATTTTGGCCAGTGCGGCTTCACGCGTTTCTGCATGGACGATCAGTTTAGCGATCATCGGGTCATAAAAAGCAGAGACCTCTGTACCGGTATCGATCCAGCTATCCACCCGCACATCCTGCGGGAAGGTGACGCCGGTCAGTACACCCGGCGAGGGCTGGAAGTTTTTCAGCGGGTCCTCGGCGTAAATACGGACTTCAACCGACGCACCGGCCGGGGGCTGTTGCAGGCGATCCCAGTCAATGGCATCCCCTGCCGCAACCCGGAGCATACACTCCACCAGATCCAGACCGGTGACACATTCGGTCACCGGATGCTCGACCTGTAAACGGGTGTTGACTTCAAGAAAATAAAAGGCATCCTGTTCAGCATCATAAATATATTCCACCGTCCCGGCGCTCCGGTAACTGACCAGTTCGCCCAGGCGGACGGCAGACGCCAGTAAGGCGTCACGCGTGGCCTGCGGTAGATTCGGTGCCGGCGTTTCTTCCACCACTTTCTGGTTACGACGCTGCAGCGAACAGTCCCGTTCGCCGAGCGCGACCACCTTACCGCGACCATCCCCGAAAATTTGCACTTCAACATGACGGGCGCGATCGATACAGCGTTCAAGGAACACCCCGGCATCGCTGAAAAACTGTTCCCCGAGGCGACGGACACTCTCCCAGGCCTCCTGCAATGCGGTCGCATCTGCACAGCGGGTCAGACCGATCCCGCCGCCACCGGCAGTACTTTTCAGCATCACCGGGTAGCCGATGGTCTCTGCCGCACTAAGAGCCTCTTCCACCGAGTTCAGCAGCGGCGTGCCCGGTGTCATCGGCACTCCGGCACTCGCCGCCAGTTCACGGGCGCGATGTTTCAGGCCAAATTCGCCAATCTGCTGCGCGGTCGGGCCGGCAAATGCAATCCCGGCCTCTTCACAGGCCGCGGCAAACGGCAGGCTTTCAGACAGGAATCCGTAACCGGGCCAGATAGCCTCCGCTCCGCTTTCCTTCGCGGCTGCCAGAATTTTATCGATGCGCAGATAGCTATCACTGGCTTTATCGCCGCCCAGCGCAATCGCCAGGTCGGCTTCTTTAACATGACGGGCGTTACGATCCGCGTCCGAATAGACGGCCACGCTTTTCACACCCAGGCGTTTCAGCGTGCGGATAGCACGGCAGGCGATTTCGCCACGGTTAGCAATTAGAACGGTGCTGAACATGGTTATTTATTCTCCTGAGAGGCCAGCCAGTGACGCCAGCCGCCGAATTCTGTAATTTCCGGGGCCTGAGACAGCACCGCCGGTTCGCAGATAAAGCCTTTAACCGTCCGGCCATCGGCCAGCGTCAGGCTGCCGATACCGAGCGGTGCCGGAATTTCAGCCACAAATTCCCCGAAGCGCGCCAGCGGGATATCCCACAGTTCAACGGTGATCGCCGCCCCGTTTTCGTCACGCAACAAACCGGGTTTTTTCACCGGGCCATCGATCAGGGCAAACAGCCGGTAACTGGCGGCGGTCTGCGTTTCTTCCACCAGCACCGCATTGCGGGTGATGAGCTGGAAGTTCAGCGGCATACCGGTGAGGTGCGCGCCCACCACGGCCACCCGGACATGCCCGGCGGAGGCCGGTAACGGCGCAGACGGGGTCTTCAGCGGTTTTCCGGTGGCCCCCGCAGTCAATGCCAGCTGCTGTTGCCAGGTTATCCCGAACCCGGCCAGCGCACGATCGTGCCAGGCCGGCGCGATCAGTGTGATCCCCGCCGGCAGGCCATCGTCACGGAACGGACCAGGCAGCGCCAGCGCACTCAGGTCGGCGAGGTTAGTAAAGTTGGTATAGGTGCCGAATTGCGAGTTGTAGTTCACCGGCTCCTGTTTCATCTCTTCCAGCGTATGGATCGTCGGCGAGGTCGGTACCACCAGCGCATCAAACCCGGACAACGTCTGCCCTATCTGACGCGCCAGCTCAGCCCGCAGGTATTCGGCCTGATAGGCGTCCACCGCGCTGTATTTCAGGCCATTGCTGACAATGCCGTACACCACCGGGTCCATCTCTTCCGGCCGGTGGATCATCCCGCCGACGGCAGCGGTACGCTCCGCCACCCACGGGCCGTAATAGAGTTGTTCTGCCAGCTGGCTGAACGGGGTGAAATCGATGGGATGCAGTGTTGCCCCGCCGGCCTGTAATTGTTCAAGTGCCTTCCGCCAGGCAGCTTCCGCCTGCTTATCGCCAAAAAATTCCGGGGCCGCCGGGATCGCGAAATCCGGCTGTGCTTTGAACCCGGCAGGCGCGGTATGCGGGTCGTTGCGTGAGTAAGCATCGGTGGCATCGTAGCCGCCTGCGAGGGTCGCGACCGTAAAAGCATCTTCCACCGTCAGCGCAAATACCGAAATCGTATCGTTGAGGCGACAGGCCGGGACGAGGCCGCTGGCCGACAGCCACCCTTTTGTCGGTTTCAGGCCGACGATATTATTAAATCCGGCCGGCACGCGGCCGGATCCGGCAGTATCGGTGCCCAGAGAAAAGCCTGCCAGGCCCCGCGCCAGTACAGAGGCCGAACCGGAACTGGACCCGCCACTGACATAATCGGGGTTAAAGGTATTGGGGACCGCGCCATACGGCGAACGGGTGCCGACCAGTCCGGTGGCATACTGATCGAGATTGGTTTTGCCAATCACTACCGCACCTGCCGCTTTCAGTTTCGCGACCACAAAGGCATCAGCCTGCGCGGTATAGGTCAGGGCCGGACAGCCCGCCGTGGTCGGCCAGCCGGCGACGTCGATGTTGTCCTTCACCGCAAAGGGAACACCAAAAAGAGGCAGCGACTGCGGGTCACGCAGATACTGTTCGAGCAGAGGTTGGGTTTGCGCCTGTAACTGCGCGGGGGTCGCAAGATAAATCCAGGCATTATCCTGCGGGTCGATCGCGTCGAGGTGTGCGGCCAGCAGCGAATGGATGCACTGCGGATCCTGCCGGTAACGATGTTGCCAATCCTGAAGGGTGAGTCCGAAAGTAGATGCCATGTTTGAATCCCGACTGGTATACAAGATGGAATTCAACAGAGCAAAAACTGTGCCATAACACTATCTGACTGTTTATTAATAAAATTTACCCCGATCCTTCCGCCTTCACCTCTCTGCGCTGTTAATTACCGGTGCACTTTCGCACCAGCGTAATGCACAACCACGGTGAGCCATCGCTCCCGGTATCACTCGTTGCCAGCGGAACGTGCCGTGTGCTCGTTATTGATGGAAAGCCAGTAGCCGGTGTTTGCCGGCCCCGCCCGCAGGCGGCGGGTCCGGGCTTTAGGACAATGCGGGTATGCTGGGAAATTCAGGCCTCAGAAAATCCGGCTAAGTACCTTTTTATACGGTCAGTAACCGGCGTTTGCCGGGCCCGCCCGCAGGCGGCTTGTACGGGCTTTAGGACAATGCGGGTATGTTGGGAAATCCGGGCCTCAGGAAATCCGGCTACGTGCTTTTTTATATGGTCAGTAACCGGCGTTTAACGACCCCACCCGCAGACGGCTTGTCCGGGCTTTAGGACAATGCGGGTATGTTGGGAAATCCGGGCCTCAGCAAATCCGGCTAAGTACCTTTTTATACGGTCAGTAACCGGCGTTTGCCGGGCCCGCCCGCAAGCGGCGGGTCCGGGCTCTAGGACAATGCGGGTATGTTGGGAAATCCGGGCCTCAGCAAATCCGGCTAAGAGCCTTTTTATACGGTCGGCAGGCAGGTGGAATGCCCCCGTATCGGGCTGTTATCGTCAGGAAAGACCTGACGTCATCATTTCGCCCGGATCCCCTATGGCCCGACCCCGGCTGGCCCGGAGTGATCACCGGGCAGAGTGAATACTGATTTGAGTATTAATTTCCGTGGATGATTCAGATTGCTGATCAGATAATACGCGTTATATTGCTCTGCGGGTTCAAAATGAAAACCAAAAACAGGCAGGCATTCTCCTTTTGTTATCACCGGCCGGGAGCTGATAAGAGATTTATAGAAGTTGTCGCCTTTACCGGATTCACGGATAAATTCAGCAGAAAGCAGAATGTCCCCCGGGCTGGCAGCATAGGTTATACAGGGCTGATTCTCCTGCAGAACGGTAACCGCCTGACGGGTCTCCGGGACGTTTCCTGAGCGCCCGCAACATCCGGTGAGCAGCGCCAGCGCAGCTAACAGATAAATTTTCATGACCTTGTCCTTGTCTTTCGCATATGACTTTGCAGCGTTTTTTGCATCACGTAAAAAGCAGAAAATAAACTCCCCGGCGGTCAGATTCAGCGTTTCGCGTTTTACCTGTGTTCTGTCTGGTTTCACTTCCCTGCGGTGCCTGAGACCTGTTTCCGCCTTCCTCCCACAGACTTCCGCTCACGGAAACTGACCTCCGGGAGTCAACCGATAACGGAAGTCTGCGATTAACAGAAGTCTCTGTAGTGCGCTTTTATAAAAATCACTTTTATAAAAACAACAACCGTCATAGCTATTAATTTATAAAAAACTAAAAAAATAATATAAATAAAACCATCGGATAACTAACCGTAAAGAAGATAATTACTTCTGATCAGAGAGAGTGAAGCGCGCCTTAACCTCGAAAGTTTCCGGGTTATTAATGTTATAAATTGAATAATAAACGCTATAACTCATTGCAGATTTAAAAGGATATTCAAAGAGAGGCAGGCACTGTCCTTTTTTCGGGAAAGGCGGATCTTCAGTAAAAAACCGGAAAAAAGCACGCCCTTCTGAGGATTCACTGGCAATCTGAACCGCAGAAATATGGTCTCCCTGGCTCACTGCATAGGTAATACAGGGCAGTTTTCCACTCAGGTTAACCTGTGCATAGCGGATCTCCGGAAGCCTATCCCCCGGCCCGCAGCATCCGGTAAGCAGGACCGGCACACACAATAAAGTATGTTTGATCATTGCAGCCAACCCGTAGTGACAATTTTTTTGTATAATCCGGGGATATCACTAAGCTTATCGTTCCCCTGATACTCTCCCTGCAAAATATTATTATGAAAATATAGCCACATATTTATACCATAACGAAGAATTAGCCAGTAATCAGCAATGATACTGGCTTGTTGTTCAAGGGAGTAATCGGTGAGTCGCGGTTTATCAAGAGTGTAAAAATAATATGCCGCCCAACTAAATAGCCCCCTGGTCCTTACCCATTGCCCATGCTGATGTTGCCAGACATGACCTAACTCATGAATGAAGTTATGCTTTAAACGCTCATCGACAGAACCCGAAGAAAAGTCCGGATGATAATATTCTTTCCGGAACCAAACCTCCCCATTGGGAGACATTGCAACCCGCTTCCCCTGCAATCCAAAAGGGAAATAGCTGTCATTATGAATCCATACACGATGATAAATAATATGATTGCCAAATACACACCGGGCCATCGTAATCTCACCCGGAGTCATCAGACGTAACGTCCCTTCCTTGTACGGGTACTGAGCCTGTTCCTTCTGCATAGATAGAAATCCTTCTTTCACCCATCGAAAAACCCTTCCGGTGATTAAATATCATACAACCCGGCATTTAACATCCCCGCCACGGTACTTATCACAAATCTGTGAACCCACCCGCACGATAAGCCGTGATGAGAAACGGCAAAACAGAGCGATGACGAAATACAGAGCCAGGGTTCTGCCTGAACAGATGCGCAGAGTGCTTACCCCGGGCCTGAACAGCACAAGATATGTTTCAGGCGAGACGTCCGGCGGCAGGAAATAGGTGCTCACTGCCGGGTGAAATAATTACCTTTTCTGTCCTCCGTAAAAACCGTGACGGCCCCGGGATATTTCGTCTGATTTGCGACATGCAGTGTATATTTAATAAACAGTTCATTGCCAATCCGTACAATAAGTGTCATTTTATGAATGTATTTAAAGCATAAATGGATATTTACGCTTCATTGACAAGGATATGTCATGATTTTTACGCTAAATGCGGCACGATGCCGCGCTTATCTTATTCTGCTGATCCTCTTACCGCTGCCGTTACTGGCCTTGCCGGTATTACCCGCACCTGTTCTTCAGCCACCCGTCCCCGGGTCACCGCCCGCATTGAACACGGGTGACAGACAGTGGATCCATCAGCAGGAGCAACAGCGGGCATTAGAGCAGCGTCTGACCCCGACGGTCCCCGATGTTCGCCTGTCTCCGTCTGCCGGCCGTAACGGAAGGGTAATTTTTCCGCAGGAAACCCCGTGTTTTACTCTTTCCCGGGTCACTCTTTCGGGCACTGATACCCTGCCGCACTGGTTACCGTTGCAACGTCTCAGCCACCAGGCGATCGGTCACTGTCTGGGCGCAAAAGGCATCAACCTGCTGATGAGCACATTACAAAACCGTCTGGTGGATCACGGCTATATCACGACCCGCGTGCTGGCCCCGCCGCAGGATCTCACCGGCGGCGAACTGAAGCTGAGAGTGATCCCGGGGGATATCCGCCAGCTCACGCTGACACCGGACAGTGGCCACTACGTTACGCTGTATAACGCGTTCCCCGTCCGCAACGGTACTCTTCTGGATCTGCGCGACATCGAACAGGGGCTGGAGAATTTACAGCGGTTGCCTTCGGTGCAGGCCAGCATGGAAATCCTGCCTGGCGGTCAGCCAGGCGAGAGTGATATTGCCCTGCACTGGCAGCAACGGCGTCTGTGGCGGGTTGCCGCTTCGCTGGATGACTCCGGAACCCGTAGTACCGGCCGTTATCAGGGGGGGCTGACACTGTTTCTGGATAACCCCTTTTCGCTCAGCGATTTAGCCTATATTTCCGCCAGCAGCAGCCTGGACAGTCAACGCGGAAAAGGCTCGGGGAATATCACCGGCCACTATTCGGTCCCTGCCGGTTACTGGATGTCGGGCATCACCGTCAACCGTTATCGCTATCACCAGACGGTCGCCGGCCTGAACAGTGATTACCGTTACAGTGGAAAAAGCAGCAATATCGATTTCCGGGTCAGCCGTGTTCTGCATCGTAACGGCAGTCAGAAAACCACCCTGACTTACGATGTACTGGCCCGCGAATCGAAAAACTATATCAACGATACCGAAGTTGAAGTGCAGCGGCGGCATACCGCCGCCTGGCGTATCGGGCTGCAACATCGCCATTATATTGCTCAGGCCACGCTGGATGCAGGTATCAGTTATCAGCGAGGCACCCGCTGGTTCGGCGCCCTGCCTGCCCCGGAAGAAAATTTCGGGGATGCCACGGCATTGAGCAAAATTATCCGCATATCGTCTCAGCTCGATCTCCCCTTCACACTGGCGAAGCAGAAACTCCGTTATAACCTGCAATACCAGCGCCAGTTCAGCACCACCCCGCTGACGCCACAGGATCAGTTTGCTATCGGCAACCGCTGGACAGTGCGCGGTTTTGACGGTGAGCGTTCGCTGAATGCCGATCGCGGCTGGTTCGTGCGCAATGAAATCGCCTGGGTGACACCGGTCCCGCTGCAGGAACTCTATCTGGGCGTTGATTACGGTGAAACGGGGGGCAATGGCACGCAAAATCTGGTAGGTAACCATCTGGCCGGGGGCGCCCTCGGTATCCGCGGCTCGGCATTTAACACCGGTTATGACCTGTTTGCCGCCGTGCCATTCTCCAAACCTGAAGGTTTCAAAACCAGCCCGGTATCGCTCGGTTTTAACCTTAACTGGCAGTACTGAGAGGCAGAGATGAAGACCGGACCTTATGATGTGCATTCACCGATGATCATCGGCGGGGAAATGAGTGACGCAGAAGCTTTCGGCGCTGCCGTCTGGCTGTGGATGCACTCACTGCAGCATCGGGATCTGCCGATCCATGCACTACCGACGGTGCTGCTGCCGCTAATTAATCGCCAGCAGTATGTACTGGTCAGTCGCGGCACAACGCCACGGGTGTTTATGAGCTGGATGTGGCTGGACGATGTCGCCGAACAGCGCTATCTGTCACAACCGGCGATCATGGTGCAGGAGCGGGACTGGGCCAGCGGCGAAAGAATGTGGATCCGCGACTGGATTGCCCCTTTTGGCGACACCCTGTCCATGCGCCATCTGTTCGGCAGGATACTTTTTCCTGAACGCTGCGCACGCGCGCTTTATCACCGCGGAGCCGAAAAAGGCCCGCGGGTGATCAATTTTAAAGGAGACCAGGTCAGCCACCAGCAGGCCATCGCCTGGCGTGAGGCGAACCCGTTAATGGTCCCTCTTCCTGAATTCCCGAACGGTCAACGGGAATACCTTACCCGCGGGTTTCAGCCTGACAAGGCCGTCACCCGGGACTAATCCTCAACAATAAAAGGACTTAACGATGAAAGTATTATTAACTGTTTCCATACTCGCTACCTGTCTGGGCCTGAGTATGCCAGTGCTGGCAAATGAGCAGACCGTATCTCTGGGCTATGCGCACAGTAAAATACAGGATGCAAAAGGCCTGAACGGGGTGAATATAAAATACCGCTATGAGTGGAATTCACCGCTGAGTGTTATCGGCTCAATTACTTATATGACCAGTAAGGCTGAATATTCTCCCTCCGGGTCCAAAGATATTATTCATAACAAAGCAGATATTAATTACTTTTCGCTGTCTGCCGGCCCTGCTTACCGGTTTAACCCGCTGGTGAGTGTTTATGGCCTGCTGGGTATCAATGTCGACCGGGCCAAATACTCCTCTTCCTGGCTGAATTATGAATCCGGTTCTTACCGTGATATGGGCACAGAATATGGCCGGAAGACTAAAGCCGCATTTATGTATGGGGCTGGCATACAGATTAACCCGGTTAACAACGTTGCGATTGATATTGGCTACGAAGGTACCAGCATCAATGACGATAATAAAACCCATGCCATTAACGGTTTCAATATCGGCATAGGCTACCGCTTCTGACCTAAGGCATCCCGGTGGATGCCGGGATGTTGCGTTGTATTTTCTTATTCCCTGGCAACACCGTGCGCTGGCGGTATCAGGGAATAAGAAAATAGTCATTACGCTGCACACAGTTATTTTATAGCAAGGATGCTGTCATGAATAAGAATCTCTACCGTATTGTTTTCAACAAAGCACGCGGTTTGCTGATGGTTGTGCCGGATATTGCAGGTTCAGGCCGCGCAGGAACGTCGTCGCCTTCCGCCCGCCCCCGCCCTGCCCTCAGGCAGATAACAGGAAAACTGCACCGCCTGTGTTTTGCCTTGCTGCTGGCTCAGGGGGCGGTCCAGCCCGTTCAGGCGGGGATCGTCGCGGATGGCCATGCCCCGGGCAGTCAGCAGCCGACCATAATCAACACCGCTAACGGTACACCGCAGGTCAATATACAGACCCCGGGTGCAGGCGGTGTATCACGCAACGTTTATCGTCAGTTCGATGTGGACAGTAAAGGCGTGGTGCTCAATAACTCACACGCCAGCACCCAAACGCAAATAGCCGGCATGGTTAACGGCAATCCGTGGCTGGCAAGAGGCGAAGCGAAGATCATCCTCAACGAAGTGAATGCGCGCGCCCCCAGTCAGCTCAACGGGTTTATTGAAGTCGCCGGGCGTAAGGCGCAGGTGGTCATCGCCAACCCTGCGGGGATCACCTGTGACGGGTGCGGCTTTATTAACGCTAACCGCGCCACCCTGACCACCGGTCAGGTGCTGATGGAGAAAGGGCAGCTGACGGGGTATGACGTTAACCGGGGCGAGATTGTTATTCAGGGCTACGGGCTGGACAGCAGCCGTCAGGATAGCACTGACCTGATCTCCCGCGCCGTAAAAGTGAACGCCGGGATTTGGGCGAAGGCACTGAACGTGACGACCGGGCGTAATCAGGTCGATGCCGCACACCAGCGCATTGATAAAAAAACCGATGATGGCAGCCTCCGGCCACTGCTGGCGGTGGATGTTTCACAACTGGGCGGGATGTATGCCCAAAAAATTCGCCTGCTGGGCACCGAATCCGGCGTGGGTGTGCATAATGCGGGGGCACTGGGTGCGACAGCCGGTGATGTTGTCATCAATGCCGATGGCACCCTGACTAACAGCGGCTCCATCAACGCGTCGCAGAAGGTGCAACTGGCATCATCGGCGACGCTGATGAATCAGGGAACCGTCTATGCCGCAGGCCGGACGGACATCACCAGTCAGGCCAGCCTGAGTAATACCGGCATTATCGCCGCAGGGGCGGATACCCGCATTGTGGCTGCCGGGATCCACAGCGGGAAGAAAAGCGTACTCGCCGCCGGGATCGCCGGTGACGGTACCCTCGGTTCCTCCGGAGAGTTAACGCTGACCAGCCACGGCGAATTACAGGCCAGCGGACAGAATATAGCTGCCGGCAAACTGACCGCCAGTGCCACATCACTCGATATCGCAGGCAGCCAGACCTATGGCGACAGCCTGTTATTGCAGGCCAGTGAGGGAGATATCCTTACCACTGACGCCCGTCTTTCCGCCACCCATCAGCTGACGGCCAGCACCCGGGGAACGCTTAACAACGACGGTGGTACGCTCGCCGCGGGTCAGCTTCACCTGACAGCCAACCGGCTATCCAACCGGAAAGGGACTGTGCAGCAAACGGGAACCGGGGATCTGCAGCTGGTACATGCCGGAGGCATTGATAACCGCGAAGGCAACCTCGCCACTAACAGCCGTAATCTGACCTTAACCAGCGGGACGCTGAACAATCAGCAGGGGACGATTTTACATGCCGGAGACGGCCAGCTGATGATCACCACCGGCCGGACAGACGGCGAACATGGGAAGATCATCAGTAACGGGGCATTGAGTCTGAGCGGGTCGGTACTCGGCCTGGATAACGCGCTGACCCAGGCGGCGGGGATTACGCTCAGTACCGATGCGCTATCACACCATTCAGGCCGGATGATACAAAGTGGTAACGGGCTGATGCGCCTGGAGATCACCGGCCGGTTCGATAACCAGCATGGTGAAGTGTTTTCAAAAGGCGCACTGTCGCTGACCGCGGCAGCACTGGATAACCGGCAGGGACAACTGATCGCCACCAGTGACACGACTCTGCAACTGCTCCCCGGCGGAGAACTGAATAACCGTGCCGGTATTATCGCCGCCGGGGGAGAGTTAACCTCACTGAGCGATGCGGTGGATAACCGCGGCGGCCTGATCCAGTCAGGCGCAGCATTAACGCTTAACAGCCGGGGCCACGCCCTGCTCAATGCTGACAGCGGGGATCAGGGCGGTATTATCAGTGACGGCAGCATAAAACTCATCACCGGAGATATCGATAACCATAACGGGCTTATTGCGGCGAAATCACTGACCGCCACCAGCGGGGCTGTTAACAATCAGGCCGGAAAATGGCTGATCCAACAGGCGTTGTCTCTGAACAGCGGTGCCCTGAACAATCAGGGCGGCCTGCTGCAATCCGGTGGAAATCTGAATCTGACGACCCATAACCAGCCTGTCGATAATCACTCTGCCGGGCAGATGATTGCGACCGGGGAACTGGCTATTCATAGTGGTGAGCTGGACAACCGCCACGGTAACATCCTGAGTGGCGGCGATGCCTCCCTGCAAACCTCTTCGCTCAATAATAACGATGGCCGGTTCTCAGCACAGGGCCACCTTTCGATCTCCGGGCGGAGCATACAAAACAATGACGGCGGCCTGATCCGCAGTGCTAAGGACCTGCTGCTTGATACCCACGGGGCATTACTGAGTAATCAGCGCAGCGGTGACACTGGCGGTATCATCAGCCAGGGGAACCTGACTCTGAATACCGGTGCGCTGGAAAATACGCAAGGCACAATCATCAGCAGCCGTGACATGACGCTGACTACCGCGACCGTGGATAATCAGCAGGGATTACTGGCCTCCGGTGAAGCGATGACCGTCATCACCGGCGTAGCCGGTAACCCACCGACGGGCCTGCCTGCCGGTCAGACGTCACCGGAGTTGATGCCTCCGTCACTCGATAACCGTCAGGGGCACATCCGCTCACTGGGGAATATGGTGCTCAGTGTGGCGCAATCGGTGCTGGATAATAGTACGGGGCTGATACAGGGAGCAGTTAATGTCACCCTTAATGCCGTGCAGGTGCTTAATCAGAATACCCGGGAGGACGGGCTGGGGATCCGCGCGGAGACACTGACCCTTAAGGCCGGCGACCTGGATAACAGCAACGGGCAGATCCTGACCCGCGATGCGATGGGGCTGACGCTCAGCAACGTGCTGAATAACCGCGCCGGTCTGCTGAGTACACAACAGAGCCTTAGCGCGCAGGCCCGGCAAATCATCAACCGCGACGGTGAGGCTGAGGCGGGCAAGCAGCTGACGATGACCGCCGATACCCTGACCGGCGACGGCCACCTGCTCTCGCTGGGTGACCTGACACTTAACCTGACGCAGACCTTTATGAATACCGGTACCGTCGAGGCAAGTGGTGACCTTAACCTGACCACCGGGGGGAACCTGACGAATGCGTCGCTGATGCGGGCGGGTAATGCCCTGACGCTGACGGCGAACGATATCGTCAATGATGCAACGGCGGAAATCAACGCCGGGACCACGCAACTGAATGCAAAGCAGAGCCTGACGAACTATGGCCTGATTGACGGGGTTTACACCCGGATCAACGGACAGACCGTTAGTAATACCGGCAGCGGTCGACTCTACGGGGATGTGCTGGCCATCGGTGCCGGTACGCTCAACAACCTTGGGCAGGAGGGACAGGCGGCCACCCTCGCGGCGCGGCAACGGCTGGATATCGGAGCCACCACCATTAATAACCGCGATCATTCCCTGATCTACAGCGACGGGGAGATGGCCATCGGCGGTGCCCTCAATGCCGACGGACAGGCGACCGGCCAGGCTGCGGTGCTGAATAACCACAGTGCGACGATCGAATCTGCCGGGGATATGACCCTGAACATTGCCGGCATCAACAATATCAACGACCACCTGACGCTGGAAAAAGTACTGGTTTCTCAGGAAGCGATTTCTGAGTACGAGGTCTCACGCCTGCACAATGGCGTTCGTTATAACGATAAAGATTACACCATCTATATTTATCAGGATGAGGTCAATACGCTTTGTATTGAAGGGGTTATCTGTAACACCACCGACGGGGACCGCTTTACCCATTTCGCTTACACCCGCACCATTACGGAAGACCGGATCAAAGAGAGCGACCCGGCGAACATCCGCTCCGGGGGGAACCTCAGCATCAATGCCGGACAGGTACTCAATGACAAGAGCCGGATTGTCGCCGGTGGCGCGCTGGCACTGCAGGGAAGTACCCTCAATAACGTGGACGCCGAAGGCCACCGGGAGATAACCGATGCCGGTAAAGCCATTTTTTACTCCCGTCATCAGCAGAGTCATAGCACTGACTCCTCCAGAGTGAAAATCTCGGATTATCGGCCCCCGGCGATCATTCAGGCCATTACCCTGAAACCCGGTACGGTAGAGGAATATACCCACGGGCAAGGCAGCGGCCTGAATGTAACTGACCATCAGGGCAGCGAGATCAGCGGCGAACTCCGGCAGGCAGATGAGCTGACTCCCCTGCCCGGGGCAGACAGTGTCGATCCCGGGGTGCCGGGTGCCGTGCCCCTGCCCGCCGGTAAAACGTTCGAGGTAACGACAGAATCACCGGGCAGCGTTATTCGCGGGGTCGGGCCCGACACCCGCCTGCCGGATAACAGCCTGTTCCGCACCCATCCTGAAAATAACAGCCCGTTTCTGGTGGAAACCGATCCGCGCTTTACCGATAAGAAAAAATGGCTGGGTTCCGATTACATGTTGGATGCCTTCACCCGTAATCCTGACAATGTGCTGAAACGTCTGGGCGATGGTTATTATGAACAGCGGCTTATCGGAGAACAGATCCTTGCCCTGACGGGACAGCGCTATCTGCAGGGGGCGAAAAATGATGAAGAGCAGTACAAAGCGCTGATGACCGAAGGTATCGCCTTCGGTCAGAAGTATCATCTGACCCCCGGCGTTGCCCTGTCCGCAGAGCAGATGAAGCTGATAACCGGCAATATGGTCTGGCTGGTGACGCAAACCGTTCAGCTTGCCGATGGCAGTACACAGCAGGTGCTGGTGCCGCAGGTGTATGCACGGCTGCAGGCGGGTGACCTGGACGGCAGTGGCGCACTGCTGGCCGGTAAAAACGTCAGCCTGACGCTGAGCGGTGACCTGAACAATAGCGGACAGATCACCGCACAGCAAAATACCCGAATGCTGGCGGAGAATATCATCCAACAGGGCGGTCTGATTCAGGGGAATGCTGTCGCGGTGCAGGCCCGTACCGATATCAGCAATACGGGCGGCCTGTTCTCGGGCAACCAGACCCTCTCTCTGCTTGCCGGGCGGGACATTAACGCCCTTACCACCACGCGCAGCGCAGAAAGTGCCGGGGGTGATTTTGTCCGGACCACGATTGACCGGGTGGCCGGTTTCAGTGTTCAGCATCCGGAGGGGGCGATGGTATTACAAGCCGGTCGAGATGTCAGCCTGACCGCCGCGCAGGTGAGTCACCAGGGGGATGGCGGTAGTACGTCGATTATCGCCGGTCGGGACATTAGTCTGAACACGGTGACCACCGGCAGCACAGATAACCTTCAGTGGGGGGAAAACTGGCTGCACCAGTCCGCCAGTCAGCAGACAGGCAGTGAGGTAGCCGGTGGCGGGGATATCCGCATGGATGCCGGCAGGAATATCGATGTGACCGCCGGGAAATTATCCGCCGGGCAACAGCTCAGCCTGACGGCCGGTGATGACATCAGCCTCCGCCACGGCACCGATACCGAAACGTTTGATCAGCACTTTAAAGCCACCGGTAACCGCGGCCTGATGTCCAAAACCACCACCGAAGTGCGGGACAGTTTCAGCAACCAGACCGTCGGGGGCAGCCGGCTGGAGGGTGAGCGTATCAGCCTGAGCGCCGGGCATGACCTGACGGTCACCGGCAGCAGTGTGGCGGGTACGCAGGACGTCAGTCTGACTGCAGGGAATGATCTGAATATTCTGGCGGCAGCCACAGAGCACCAGGAATCGCATTTCTACAGCGAGAAAAAATCTGGCCTTTCCGGCACGGGCGGCATCGGCGTAAGCCTCGGCACCCGCAGCCTGAAAACCACCGATGACGGCAACACCCTGAGCAGCACGGGCAGTACCGTCGGCAGTACCTGGGGCAGCGTTACTCTGACGGCAGGGAACGGGCTGACCACGCAAGGTTCAGACGTGCTGGCAGCCAGCGATGTGAATCTGACCGGTAAACACGTCAGCCTGCTGGCGGCAGATCACCAGAGCTCGCAAACGCACTCCACAGAACAGAAACAGAGTGGCCTGACGCTGGCACTTTCCGGGACGGTCGGCAGCGCGATAAACACTGCAGTGTCTGCCGCCAGTGATGCCGGTACAGAGAGCAGTGGCAGGCTGGCCGCCCTGCAGGGAATGAAGGCGGCTCTGAGCGGCGTACAGGCGGCGCAGGCCGTTTCGCTGGCTGATGCGACGGGCAGCCGTCCCGGCAGCATGGCAGGCGTTAACCTGTCGTATGGCCGTCAGTCATCAACATCCACACAGACCAGCACGCAGAACCGGAGCCAGGGCAGTACGCTGACCGCAGGGAACAACCTGACGATAAACGCGACCGGCACCGATATTAACGTTCAGGGCAGCCGGTTACAGGCCGGCAAGGATATGAACCTGGGGGCGGCGCGGGACGTTAACCTCTTTTCTGCGCTGGAAAGCCAGACGCTTGAAGGCAAAAATGAGAGCCACGGCACGTCTGTGGGCGTGGGGATCGATGCCGGTCAGGGCGGTATCGGATTATCGCTTAATGCCAGCGTCAATAAAGGCAAAGGCAGCGAAAGCGGCAACGGCACCCGCCATAATGAAACCGTTATCAATGCCGGAAATCAGCTGACCCTGCGCAGCGGCCGTGACACGACCCTTACCGGTGCGCAGATCGGCGGTGAAAAAGTGACGCTGGACGCAGGGCGTCACCTGACCCTGACCAGCGAGCAGGATACCGATAACTACGATTCGAAACAGCAGAATGCCAGTGCCGGCGGCAGCGTAAGCACCAACGGCCCCGCTATTTCGGTCAACCTGAGCCGCGATAATATGCACAGTACTTACCAAAGCGTGCAGGAACAGACGGGGATCTTCGCCGGTAAGGGAGGCTTTACTGTCACCGTCGGTGACCATACGCAACTTAACGGCGCGGTGATCGGCTCGACGGCCGATGCCAGCCGTAACAGTCTCGACACCGGCACGTTAGGCTTCACTGATATCAAAAACAGTGCCGGTTACAGCGTTGAGCACCAGAGCGTGGGGGTAAGCACGGGCGGTAGCGTGGGCGGCCAGTTCGCGGGCAACCTGGCGAACGGCCTGCTGACGGGCGTTAACAGCCGTGGCAACGACAGTTCCACTACCCGGTCGGCGGTATCAGAAGGTACCCTCACCCTGCGGAATAAGGAGCATCAGACGCAGGATACGGAGGAACTAAGCCGCGATGTCGCACATGCCAGCCAGACGCTCTCCCCCATCTTTGATAAAGAGAAAGAGCAGAACCGGCTGAAAGAAGCGCAACTGATTGGCGAGATTGGTAATCAGGCGGCGGATATTGCGCGGACGCAGGGTCAGATAGCCGGGGAGAAAGCGAAAAAAGACCCGGCAGCCCTTCAGGCCGCCAGAGAACAACTGGCCGGTCAGGGCAATCTCTCCCCTACCGAAAAACAGATAGCCGATCAGGCGTTTAACACCGCGATGTCATCCTACGGCACCGGCAGCGCCCTGCAGCAGGGAATCCAGGCCGCCACCGCCGCAGTCCAGGGACTGGCCGGAGGTAATATCGGGCAGGCGGTCAGTGGCGCGGCATCGCCGTATCTGGCAGAACAGATCCATAAACTGACCGACGGCAACCCGCAGGCGCAAGCGATAGCCCATGCGGTTGTCGGAGCCGTCACCTCCTATGCGGCCGGTAACAATGCACTGGCCGGTGCCGCAGGCGCAGTCAGCGGAGAGCTGATGGCAAAACAGGTAATGGCTCGGTTATATCCGGGTAAAACGATCAGTGAACTCACGGAAACAGAGAAACAGACGATATCCGCACTCGGCACACTGGCCGCAGGCCTCGCCGGCGGCCTGACCGGCAACAGCACCGCCGACGCGGTTTCCGGTGCACAGACGGGTAAAAATGCGGTGGAGAATAACTCGCTGGGTGATATTGTGCAGGCACAGTCTGAAGGCAAGACGGTGGAACAGAAGGCCGGTGAGTACGTTGAGGCGGAAAACGAGCGTTATAAGAAGGCAAACTGCGGCGGCATGAGCGCTGAAGCCTGTTCGGTGAAGATGTATGATGAGCGGCGTGAGCAGCTGAAAGAAACAGTGTCACTTGGCGCTGACTTCGTGCCTGTCGTGGGTGATATCAAAAGCTTCGCGGAAGCGCAGTCGGCGATTGATTACCTTGCTGCTGCAATCGGTATAATTCCTGGTGCAGGGGATGCGGCAGGAAAGGTATTAAAGGCAGCAGAAACGGCGCTGAAGAAAGGCGATGTGGCTGAAGCATCGAAGCTGATTAATAAAGCTAGTGACGATGTCTCTGCTACTCTCCCAATGGGAAGTAAGCGCAATCCGATGAATCAACCAAGCAATCCCTCTTATCAACCTGTAAGAAATCAGCCAGGTACGATCAGTAATAGAGAATATTCTGGTCACGCCTTAGACAGAATGCAGGATAGAGGAATAACACCTTCTGTTGTCGAAGATACGATCAAAAATGGTAAATCAACGCCCAGTCGAGGCGAAACAACAGTTCATTTTGATCCTGAGAGTAAAATATCTGTAGTTACCAACAAATCTGGTAGGGTGGTCACGGTTAAATATGGCGATAAATAAGAAAAATGATATCTGTGAATACGCACGTAGCTCACTAAATGATGTCGTCAGTTTTGCGAGGTTCGTCAGTTATGCGGAAAATTTACCTCAGTTGAATGAGCTGTTTGAGGATAAGCACAGCAGGGATAATTACCACCAAATATGGTTTGAGCTGGAAATTATCAATGCACTTGCTCTGTCTGAATGGGAAAATGAAGGCCGGCCCACTGACTGGAAAAATCGTTGGGAATCAGACTACAAACAAGATGCTTCTGAATTAATGGACGAATTGCTAAGGACATTAAAGTGAAAAAAAATCTCGTCCCAAAAAGCCTACTGCTTGTCAGTTAAGCTTTTGAGAATGCCGCAGCGGATAGCGCTGTGGCTTCTTTTTTACCAACACTGGATAATGACTTTGCCGCCGGATAGATAATACGAAGCTTTCCGCCATCGCCATTATTTCATTTATCATCTTCGGTATTCGTCCCTGTGCAACCGCCGGCAACAGACTCAGTTGCCCGGTCAGATACAGTGCCGCCTGCTTAAAGCCCAGCTAATGAGGCTCTATATTTTTAAGGCTATATACCATCTGAGCCACCATAACGCACTGTAAATTATACGCCAGTGCCACTCCCCACAATTCTTGCTGTACCAGCTCCGGCTTTTTGCTTCTCAGCAGCAGTTCATTATTCAGCATGTGCTGCTTCATCTCCCTGAAGCCATGCTCGATTTCCCAGCGATTACCGTTCAGAACCACGATATCCGCTTTCGGATAATGAAACGGATCGCACATAGACGTCAGTGTAAGCATCCCTGTATTGGTTCCGGACACTTTTGAAGGTTCCGGCTTTTCAGCCATCAACCAGTATTCTTCAGGTGTCAGGTTACTGAGGAAGTTATAAGGCCGCTGGCGGTTATGTGCCATCAGCCAGCACTCTGTGATTTTCCGGACTTAATTCAGTGTTCTGAACAGATAAAAATTATCTTTAAGTGGCAGATAGTGAATATCCATTTTTTACAGCACCACCTGCCGCGCAAAAAGCTACTGAGGATTAGCTTCGAATGATTAGGCTGCCAATATCATAAAGTAAGTCGATGCCGATTTTATCCTCTTCATGATAACCTGAATAAATGCTTCTCTCGCCTCTCATGACTGACACTGGTCGACAGGAAAATTACTCGTATCTTCTCTTCTCCATTACACCGTTATCTCTTAGATAATACTTCCCGCTGCTCATTCGAAAATACAAGCCTGTATTTTTACTGTACACCACCATCATCAGAGAATTTTTATCTATGCAATTTATCTCTGTTTTCTTATCATCAAAGCAGAGTCTGTCATTACCATCGGTTTCTTTATATCCCTCACCGAAACCCCAGAAAATGACAGAATAAAAACCATTTTCATCGGGTTTAGGTATGTCAAACTTCCCTGTAAGCATCCCTCTGTTTTTCAGCCACCAATGAATCCTCCCCTTTTCTGTTACCGGAAAATCTCTCACCAAAATATCGCTGTAGTGATTACGCTGGTGAACAGCCACGATCCCGATGGGACGCAGACTCAACCACAGGACGTACCCCGCTAACACGCAACCAATCAGTAATACTGCAAAAATAAATTTCTTATTTTTAATTAAAATTGCCCTCACCTATAATATCAACAGTAGCTTCCATATTGGTCATATAGGGTTGAAAGCTTACGTGATCCTGTACGACAGCCCGGTAGCAGTCATTCTTAATCTGCAGTGAACATAGAATGATGTGCGTTACCCGGGTGTCATAAACAGTGATACCCATCCCATTAAAATCATTCCAGACCTGTTAACCCCTGGTAATTTCAAAACAGAAACTACCTCAGTAACACTCATTTCTGCGAAGCAGCAGCATTTAATCCAACTAATAAAAAAGCCAGTACCCGGATTTTGCTGATTCGACCAGCATTCGGAGTGTTAAAGGCTTTGGTTCAATATCCGGAACTTTTTGGGAACGAGGACGCAGAAAATTAGGCAGAAAACCTTTTTCATAAGGCCAGTACGCTATAAAATCAAATTTACTATCATCTACATTAAATCGTTTAAAATAGTCATTCATGATTTCATCACCCGTCTCTCTTGCCCAGGGATACTTTCCTGTTGAAAGACTCGTTTCCAGGCTTAACTCTGGCTTCACTTTAGAAAAAAGCGGCTTACAATTATAAGTATTATCATACCACTCAAAAACAGCTTCTTCCATCCCGGAATTTACCATAACGTATTACCTTCCTTTGTAATGAGCTTATACTTACAGGACATTTTCGGATTATTTGAGTCATATCCTTTATTACAAATAATATTCCATAGAAGGGTATCCAGTGGCTTGCCAGGTCTCACGGATTATTAACGTAGCTAAACTTCAGACTTTGAATACTCTCCGTTGTAAGGTTCGGCCAACGATTCCCCTTGGAATTGAAGTGCTATTTGCTTATGAAGTCCTGGCATCATAGTCACATTGATTAGTTTTCGTCTTACATGATCATAGACGATTTGAATTTTTGTATTTCCCCAACCAAATCCCCACTCTTCATTTAACACTTTCAGAAACCGGAACCGTTGAAAAAGTCATACAGGTTTTTAATCCGCAAGAACGCTTCACTCCACGTGGATCTGACAGGAAAGGAACACGCCAATGTGGTGCCGTTGAGATTTTTACAGTCCATATTACTTTATTGATGAACTGAAAATGAACACTGTCATCCTCTGAGAAAGCATTTTCAAATATGCCTGATGCGTATTCACCGCCAGGATGGGCTATCTCAATAATGCCAGACTCACGGCTGATCAGGGTTATGATCAGCGATTCTTCAAACAGAACATCATCGGTGGTAAAGATTAAATATCTGTCATCATCCACCTGGAAAGCCGCTTCCAGCTCCTTTCCCTGCACCACTATATCCGAGGGGTTCCCTTCAAAATAAACTTCTGAACGCGTTTGTGAGAACCTGTTCTGCGCAGAACGTTCAACCAGGGATAATGTGCTGAGTTGTCGCATGATTACCTCCAGAAGTATCCCATTTCCCAGGCGGTAAGCGCGACACGGGTGGTCACTGCAAAAAAACACTGTTTGCATCCAGAATTGCCGGGCCACAACACTTCCGCATGACTGATGTAAATAGAACAAGACAAATGCTTTCGACGCTGTTACTGAGCCAGGGATATCATCCTCATCTCATTCATTTTTAATAATATTAGAGTTCTTATCTAACGTGTATCTGCCCTCGTAAGTAGCAAAGATAACGTCATCATCGTTATACTGTCTGATAGCGAACACAGCATTCTTATCGATGCAATTTACTTTCGTTTTCATATCATCAAAACAACGCCTGTCATATTTTCCTTCTTCCTGATACCCATCTCCAAAAAGCCAGAAGATAATAGTGAAACTTCCTGACGATGAGGGTTTAGGAATATTATATTTTTCTTTCATGAAATTTTTATTTTTCAGCCACCAGTTTATTTTTCCTTTATCCGTGAATGGGAAATTTTTAACTAAAACAGAGGCATGATTATCCTCTTCATGAACAGCGACAATCTCAACCGGACGAAGACATAACCAACACCAGTAGCCCGCCGCCACACAGCCAGCCAGCAAGAGCAAGGCCATCGCTTTCTTATTCTTTATTTTCACTATCGGTATCCGGTAACTTCTATGGTAGCTTCCATATTGGTCATAAAAGGTTTAAAACCAAACCGGTTATATCTCTGTAATACAAACCAGATACGAAAAAAACGTAACTGGTTAAATCTGAGTTTAGAAATATCGTCAACATCAAGGCCAAAGTGATCCTGAACTTTATAATTCACCATGCCCCTGTAATGGTTACTATTAATCTTCAGCGATTTTATAGTTATGTATGTCGCCCAGGTATCATGAACAGTGATACCCATTCCATTGAAATTATCCTTAAACCGATCAAACTTAGGGAGTTTACTGTCTGTTATCGCCCTCTTTAGCCCCCCTTTTTCACTAACGGGATAATATTTATTATCCCAGTCAATGTTTTTACTAATAACTTCTTTTAATCGTGCGAATGTACTGTTCTCTGTCCTGTCATTAACAATATGCTCCTTCAGCGCCCTGTCCAGCAGCATACTACTGAAGGGTGAACCGTTTCCGTTTTGCATATGGGTGATCATCTGCCCGATAAGATGTCTGTAAGGGCCATATACAGAAAAAAATTGTGACAGGTGACGAAATTCATCAAACAGGATCCCAGCGCACACCTGCGGGGTAATTTTCTCACCCACCCCACGGGAGCCATAAAACATAGACTGGGGTTGATGAAATGGAGTAATTTTCGTCAGAGTGTAAGGGTTAACCCTGGCTGAAATATCGATGAGGTGATAATCCATTTTTAACTGTTCTTCAGTTAAATCTCCACAGCGCATATCTCTGGCGCCGTAGTCGTCCATCCATTTTTGGGTTCTAAACAAGGTGAAGGGAAACTGTAGTGCAACCATCGTGACACACTCCTTGTGTTATCGTCCGGCAGGGTTTTCACGGTGAATAATATGCCGCGATTAGCTGCAGTGTAAATCCTGCAGTGTCACTTGTACGTGATTTTCAGATTCCTGCAGGAAGCTGCACCGGGCAGTACATAGTTATACAATTAGCAAGAGCCCCGACATAACGTTAGCCGGATTGGGCCATTACTCTCTTCTGAGTACCGTAACGTATAATTGCTGTTACCCGCAGTTACAGACTCCGGGCGGAAGCATATTTCCCTGCAATACCTAAAGCCTGAACCGGTGCCAGGAGCTGACAGTTTTAAACGTCCGGGCTGCAGGGGCTGATCAGAGGGGAAAATAATACTATTAGAACTCGTTGGCATTAATCATCGCTCCATGTCAGATGACTAATGAACCACTGGCAGGCTATGGTCTTAAGGTCAATTCCCTTACCCGGAACCTGATAAATCATGTCGCTACTCTGCCAGGATAAGCCGGGATAACTAAACCAGTACCTTCAACCCATCAACCCATGCTTCTGCACCACGGTCAGCAGCTTCAGCGCTACTCCACCAGGACGCTTTGCACCACTTTCCCATTTCTGCACCGTTGACACACTGGTGTTCAGGTAGCTGGCAAAAACGGGCTGGCTCACGTTGAGCTTCTCGCGCAACGCCTTAATCTCAATGGGTTGAAGCTCATCCACGTTATTAAGGCACGCTTTATCAAAGTTACGCATCGTTTCCTGCGGGATAGCATCGACGCTGAATAAACCGGAAGCCGCGCTATGGATAGCCTCAAATGCAGGACTCCTGAATTTACTTTTTGCAGTCATGGCAAATCTCCACCAGTTCTTCACTCTTTATCAGTGCCGTAATCTTCTTATCAGCAAGGGCAGCGTAGTGCTTTGCTAATTCACGGAATCCGGCCAGTTCACGATTATCAATGTTTGCCCTATCCTGTTTGGCGTAAAGGAACGTGTAAAACCAGTGCTCCCCGCCTTTCGCCAGAATAATGGCGCGATCGCGATTCTGGTTCAGCCGTTTCTTGTAAACTCCCCCGCCGGGGTCGTCAGCCTTACCTTGCATCGCCGCCTCGACAGCCTGGCATAACTCACTATCTTTAATGTCGTGCGATTTAGCTGCCTGGCTGAACCATTTAGTATTGAATACGCGCATCGGGCTGACATCCTCTTACCTTAACTATAGCACCTGGTGTCAGACTGCTCTTTTTTTACTGATGAAAAATGATCTCCGCCAACAAAATACCGGCATACTTTTAATCATGTCTATCTGCTGCTAATGACAGCCAGCCAATGCTTCCGGAACCAGGATACTGCGAGTGGTTTGCGGGAACGCTTTTGAGAGGACCTAAGCGGCTGAAGGGTTACCTGATGTTTGGTCTGGTAGCATTTTTCAGCCACCGCTTTTATTGCTGAGCCCCTTCCATGCAGGTATCCTTTTAACCCTGCACGCTAAAAGGATATGGCGCATGGATACGGTAGAGAAGCCCGACCAAAATACATCTGATGAGGTTATTTCCTGGTATGAGGAAAACTGGAATAGCCCTGTATTCCCCTTTTTCCGAAAACCAAAACTCACCCCGGAGACCAGCCTGTCAACGGGTAAATACCCCTGGGCATGGGAAGACGCTGAGGACATCCTGGTAGAATACTTTGAAAGATTTAAGGTCGAACGCCGGAATTTCTCATTTATAAAATACTGGCCAAACGAAGAAACCTTCATCCCTCTGAATTTTCTCAGAAAAAAAGAAAATAGATTTCATTATGTTGAACCACAGCCGCTCACTATTCAAATGCTGGTGGCTTCCGCAAAAGCGGGCTATTGGCTTTATGATTAAGGGGGCTGTGGCCTCTGATCGTATAAGTTATGCAGTCGTTCTCTCGTTCAGGGCATCAGTTGAAATGATATCATCTCGCAATAATTGCATCTGATTTAAAGAATATGTCTTGCCTCCTCGGGGTTGTCATCATTACTTTCGACAGAGCTCCAGGGCTAATATCCCAGTTGAAGCTTCGCAGAAAATGTTGATGATTTGTTGGTCAAAAAACGTTTTTAGGGAGGGATGTCCACATATGATTTACGAAGACATTGCTATCATCGGGGTCTGTTAATCAGCGGAGGCAGGTCATCGTCTTAATTACAATAAAATTATAAAGTTGTAGTTAAGAATTATAGCCGGATAACCACCAGATAACATCTAAATAGCGATGCTACCTGGTGTCTCTGAGGTTAAACCGGGAAACGATTCTTGAGTATTACAACTGTCGTTGTTTCAGGCTGGAAGATATCGTTTTAATTTCACTTTTTAAACTTTCGCCACGGTATACCATCGATGTATCGTATCGTTGATACTTCTCATCGCGCGTAGCACTGAACCAGTTAAAGGAACCCACGCAGAGCAGCCCCTCATCACCAATCACAATCTTACTGTGAACACGGTTGACCAGCTTCGTCGTGATACCCATGTCATTCAGCCTTTCCACTGCTTCATTCAGGCGCTGATGTTTCTCTTTACGCTTTTCAAAATCTGCATGCTCTGTGTTATACGTTTTATCCGTTATTACCGTGATATCTATACCACGTGCTTGCGCCCGGGACATTGACGCCAAAAAGCCTGTCTGTTCCAGCTTTTGCCAGGTAAGCCATGGGGAAACGATCGTAATACTTTGATTAATGGCATCAAACGTCTGGTTCAGGAAAGCATCATGTTGCTCCACCCCGTGCAGTGTTGAAATCTGCGTTTGCGAGGTAATTAAATCCTGCCGCTTCTGAAACTCAAACTGTAATGCACTATCAACGGAAGCAAACAGATACTTTGCCAGCAGTCCCCGGGGAGAGGAGCCGGGTTGGATCTCAAAAAGATCCATATCGCCAAAGACCAGGAAGCTATCTTTAGCACGTGAAACCGCTACGTTCAGCATGCTACTGTCACTGTCGATAAACCCACCATCTTCATGCTTCGAATAGACTGGAGAGAAAATTACAATCGCTCTCTCCGCCCCCTGCAATGAATGAACAGTGCCCACTGTCAGGGAATTTTCATCACCACTACAATTGATATCCAGCTTACGTAGTGACGATTTGATCGTACGAACTTGTGCCGAAAATGGCGTCACAACTCCGACTAATTGGTGTAAAGACTTACCGTAATGACGCTCAATCGCTTCTTTATTGGCCACAAGCCACGCAGCTATCGTCTCAGCTTCAAAAGAGTTATAACGGCTTCCACCGCTGGCCTGCATGCCTTTACCATCTATATGCAGATAACCCATTGCAGGAAATATTGTCCCTTTTTCCTCCCCCCGTTTGGGCTGCAACTTACCGTGGTAGCAGAGGGTGTTACAGTAGCCAATGATGTTATCGAAGCAACGACGGTGTTCGTACAAGTACATCCCCCTGGCCAGGTCCGGATCGTACTGGTAACAAGAGTTAAACTGTGCAACCTTCATAACGCTGCCAGATGCAGCACTTTTTCCCGAGTCACACACCAGAGCATAAGCTTCTGTAAGTTCTTCCTGCGTACCTCCCGGAAGAATATTCTCCTCAACCATATTGCCGATATCAATACCAGGCAGGCTGTTCCAGATTGGGGCAATCTGTTCTGTATCACCAATCACTAATGCCTTCTTAGCCAGTGCGAAAGATGCTGCGGCAACTTCAGGGAGTACCTGCCCCGCTTCATCGACGATCAGTAAATCGGCAAAGTTATATAAATAGTTATCATCGAATCTCTTATTACCGCCGACAAACTCACTGGTTTTCATATGGCAAGGCAACATGAAACAGGTCATGACTACACAGGGAGTCAGCTTCATTCTGCGCTGCCAACGCGCCTTTGTGCTTTTCGCGCCAGTCCGGCCTTTTTCTTTTTGAAGATTATCAATAGCAGCCATATCCATCAGCCACCTGCCTTCCCAGTAATGCGTCGCCAGCAAAAATGCAGGGAAACGGAGCTGTGTATCGGCCAGCTCATCGGCCTCACGCAGGTTCAACTCTGTTTCACCCGTATGTCCCAGTGAGTAAGTAATCTCACGCCAGCGTATTGCCGCTTCCCTTTCAAGTCTCGAAATGTCCTCAGCAAGATCAATTTGGTGTTGATATTCGTCCTGTTCTTTAAGCGCTTGTGCAATCAAGCCATCGATAAAGGCTTCAACTCCATCAGGCAGAACACCCTGGAATGCTGTCATTCTTTCGCCAAACGTTGCCTCCAGAAACAGCTTCATTTGATAATGACGCTTAGTGCGAACGGCTGGTAACCAGGAGAAGAGAGCGAACATAATCGACTCACTCGCCCGATATTGTTCCCACTGGGTTTTTCCCTGCGTTAATAATGAGACTTCATTTGTACAATTAAGCAGTAACGTTCTCTTATCCTGAATATACTGTTCGAGATCATCGCTGATGGCCATCCGCTCCAGGCGGATTGCGTGTAGGATGTCCCATGCAGGTTCAATTTGCTCAAGATCTGCAGAGAGTTCCACTAAACGCTGATGCAAGAGATCCACAACCTGTTCAGGTGAATGACACTCCTTAGCCGGAAAAGCGTTTCTTGCCTTTTCAAGGAAGAAATACTGAGCAGTTTCTATATATTCAAGGGATTCGACACAATTAAAAAAATCTTCAGTCTGGTATTTTTTTGCTGCCTCAGCCTTTCGACCTGAAGAAGGGAAGTAAGCACCAAAGCTTTTTACATCAGGCAGCCATCGTCCAGCCATAGGCCCGGTGCCAATAGAAAAATCTTTACCGAAAGCCTCGATAATGTTGGTAACGGCCTGATTGTTGGTTGATGTCGCAATCACCACTGGCGGTTCAGTTTTACTTACCGCTGCTCTCGCCCACTCAGTAGCAATAATGGAAAGAACCAACGTCGTTTTCCCGGTTCCGGGAGGACCATTCACAGCAAGAATATCGCCCGATTGTTGAGTGAGATAATGGCTAAGTGCATCGCGCTGCGCCACAGCCAGCGGAAATTTATCACCGGAATGACCCAGGCGGTCACTGAACATGGCATTGCTGGCAAGGAGCGGTTCAACAGGAGACCTCTCGTTTGAAGCAAAACGGGTCAGTAATGGGACCTCTTTTTTGCACGACAGAAGATGATCGTACATAGGCAGGATATGAATGCTGGCACCTCCAGACTTGCTGGCTTTAATAATGTAGCCATATCCAGCTTGTTCATATTCCTCGCGAGATACGAGCCATTTACCGGCAACATGTTTTAAAAGTTCACCTGAATCTTTAAGGTACTTTTGCCACAACTGTTGATAACGTGCATACCGTATCGCTCGTTGTTCATCATTCTCCTCACGCAATCCATCATCTTCACCGGGGGTAATAGTAATGGAATCATGGGTGGTTTTATATTTGTCATACTCAGACATTTCACCAATTGAAAAGGTCCCTTTCGGAAGCGGCTCAAGCAGATCACGGGGGATGGAGGAAGAGGATGTGGGGAACAAAAAACCTTTGCGATTCAGGAGAGCAGAGGTAACCAAAGGTGTAACGATTCCAGGAGCCCCCGCGGTCCGCTCTTTGCCATGCTTCAGCTGACGGAGCCATACCTGTGGCCGTAACAGTACTTCGACGGTTTTAACCTGTTCGTCTTCGCCCTCAAAGAACGATTGCACGATCTCTTCACCCAACCTTCCTTGTTCAACGTTGATCCATTGTGTGAATGAATCTTCATCTTTACGCTCAAATGCCCCTTTTCCGGACTCGGCATCAGCTAAGGTATTACGCCAGTATGAAGTGAATCCTTGAGTATTGCTGTCCATTCCCCATCCCGTAACTAAAATGAAACTATTGGTTTTGTTGATATAAAACCATCATGGTTAAACATTGTCCATGATGCGAGGACAATCGCAAGATTTTGTTAGTAAGGGGAGGAGTATTAAATTATCCATTATATTGAAGCGGTTAAGACAACCGGAGATGAGGCCACTTATTAGATGGCTCTACATGAATATAGAACTATATGCCGCACCACTTTCTTACCCCGGTTCAGGGCTGGACAATAGCGTAACTGGTTTTGTAAGTATCCCTGTAAAAAGAGCCATTCACTTTTAGAGATCTTCGGACATACTGAATATGTTTCCTGAAGGAGATCGCTATGCGTAAAGCCCGATTCACCGAGCACCAGATTATTGCCGTACTGAAGTCCGTCGAAGCAGGCCGGACCGTTAAAGATGTCTGCCGCGAGGCGGGAATATCGGAGGCCTCGTACTACAACTGGAAAGCAAAGTACGGCGGTATGGAAGCCTCTGATATCAAAAAGATGAAAGACCTGGAGGATGAAAACCGCCGTCTCAAACAGATGTTTGCCGTGCTCTGAAAGACGTAATCGAAAAAAAGCTTTAAAACCAGCGATAAAGCGGGAGCTCGTCAGCTATCTGACGGCGCAATTTGGCATGAGCATCCGCCAGGCGTGCAGGACATTATCGCTGAGCAGGACGGTGTATTTTTATCAGCCCAATACCCGGCGTGATGAACCGGTGATCCAGGTGCTGACTGAACTGGCGGAGCGCTACCCGCGATACGGTTTTAAGAAGCTGTTTCAGTTGCTGCGCAGGCAGGGTAACGCCCGGAACCATAAACGCGTTCACCGGATTTACTGTCTGCTGAAACTGAATTTTCGCCGTAAGGGAAAACAGCGCCTTCCGGTGCGTAATCCGGCTCCGCTGGCAACGCCAGAGGCGATGAACCAGAGCGGGTCCATCGATTTTATGCACGACTCGCTGGTCTGCGGCAGACGCTTCCGGACCTTCAATGTGGTGGATGATTTTAACCGTGAGGCACTGGCCATAGAGATTGACCTGAATATTCCGGCTCAGCGGGTCATCAGAGTATTGGATCGAATCGTTGCTCACCGTGGCTATCCGCTGAAACTGAGGATAGATAACGGACTACCGTCTGAGTCAACTATTTTACACGCAGGGATACTACCATCTAATACAAAGACGATAGTTCATTTTAATATCCGATACTGCCCACATTTCCTTTCGGCTTATAAATATGCTTACCATGACATACAAGGGTCCGAAATGGCCCGACAGGACTTAACACAGCATTTTTGGGAAACCATGGACGTTGAGCATTATCTAATGGTCGCGATGCGCCTTACGGCCCGTTGAATCACGTCCCATGGCTTATTTCATAATACCCTTTATAATCAATATTCTGCTTTACAATTGCATGCGCCACTCTGGCGACTTTTGTTGCCACAGCCGTCATGGCTTTTCTTTTCTGATCAGGCTTGTCTCCATTTTCCCGAAGATAGCGTTCATATTTGTACCGGAAACTGTTTTCCCTCGTTCTTACTGCTACTGTGGCGGCAAGCCAGAAGGCATATCTTAACCGCGCATTTCCACGTTTTGATAATCTGTAACCACTGTGCTTTTGCCCGCTCTGAATGGCCGAGAGATTAAAACCACAAAAGTTGAGGTACTGCCGATAATGAGCGATACGTGTCAAATCACCACTTTCAGCAATAACCATAAGGGCAATTACAGGTCCAATCCCCGGGATCGTACGTAAATGCTGGTAGTCACTTCGTTCCTGCAAATATTTTTCTGCTTGTTTCTCAAGTTGTAATCGTTGGGCCGAAAGTTCGATATATCGATGAAGCTGTAATCTGAACGTGGCCACTGCCAGAGAATCATCTGGTAACGGTAATGCAATGGAATTCGCTGCAACATCATAGAGATGTTCTAGAAATTGCTGTTTATACTGTTTCCGCCCAACAACATCCCATGACTGTTTTACAAACACATCCCGGTTAAGTGACGTGATACAAGACGGTGTAGGGAATTGAAGTAAAAACTGGCAGAACCACTCTGCCCGGGACATATGCAGAAACTGCTCAGCTTCGGGAAAATAAAGGGTCAGATAGTGGTTAACCAGGCTGTTCAGACATCGTGTTCGTGCCAGAGTAACCTGATGGTATGTATTTGATATCTCCTGTATATCGATAATGCCATTCGCCAGAGGATCATAAAATGGTGAAGATAATCCTTGTTCGAGCAAATACATAATGACACTGGCATCTTTGCGATCATTTTTATCCCAGGTCCTAAACAGCATCTCACGAGCTCGCGCACATCTGACAGAGGAAACAAGATGTCACTGAACTCCCTGCTTATGTAACCACCATGCGATGTTACGGTGATAATCAGCTGTAGGTTCAAATGCAGCGATAATATCTTCATGGGGTGAAGCGGTGAGCGCAAGCAGTCGGTTGAATCCTTCCAGGGTATTTTCAATACGCAGATAGGATGTTCGTCCATCCGGGTGCCGAATTTTTGCATCGTGATGTTTTTTAGCGATATCCAGGGCAATCAGAGTCCCCGACACACCGATGTTACTAACTAAAGTGTTCATTGATTTTATCCCCTTGTGACAGACACGGACATTACAAGTTGTAGAAAATAGCTGACTTAAATACCAGCCGGATGCACTCAATAGGTATCACGGACCGGAATTTATCTCACTGACACTGGCCCAATGGACTGAAGATCATGATGTACACCCAGAGTTCATTCAGCCCGGTATACCCACCCGGAATGCTTTTATTGAACGATTTAACCGGACATACCGGACTGAAATACTGGATTTTATCTGTTGAGAACACTGAATGAAGTACGGGAGAAACAGATCGCTGGCTGACAGAATATAACAGCGTACGACCTCATGAATCCCTGAATAACCTGACGCCGGAAGAATACCGGTTGATGGCTGAAAAACCGGAAACCTCAAAAAGTGTCTGGAACTAAAACAGGTCTACTTACAAAGCCCTGTCTGACGCGGATTTCAGACACAAAAAAAGCCACCCATGGGTGACTTAAGTTTGCATACGTGGTGCCGAAGGCCGGACTCATGCTTTAAGAATAATTTACTGATAACTATAAATTTTCTGATTGCCGCGCTTCAGCGACATACGGTAAAAGTCCGTGATGGGCGATAATGCTTGGGTCAACCTCACTCACTGTGATGCCCGTATAGGCTGTCCAGCCATGCAGGCGTTTCACATACTGCATCACCTCCGCCGGAACCTTGGGGGAAAAATTAAGCACGATCTCTTCTTCCTCACCATGCCAGAGCGGCAGCGTGGTCACTTCTACATCCGCGCGAATGCGCTGCCAGTCAGTCATCCTTAAACTGCAGATTTGCAGCAAGCTCAGTATATCGCCATTTTCGTCATCAAACGGCAAAACCTCAGGTATCACATTCACTTCAATAGAATGTGGCTGAATCTCAGGGATCTGCTTTTTCACTAACTGCTGGATACTCGCTAATAATTTTCCTGCCGCAAAGCGTGGCTTAAACCAGTGCAGAATTTCCCGTTGGAAGTTATCAAGACTAAAATCGTAATATTCCACTGATATTTCCAAACCAATCATTTCATCATCAAAAATATCATTGGAAGAATAAGCTTCATTTATTTGGGGGTGAAAAATAAAATCAATCTTTTTATCCATTATAATTAACCTCGAAGAAAATAATAAAAAGGAGAGTAAAGATTATTAATGGCACCCATTAAATATAACCTATTATTTATGAGCAAAGAACATAATCAATAAAAAATAATTGGTTATCGAACCTCACGCTTTATAAGTTCGATGCCATAATAAAAAGAGCAAATCTTAATAGAGAAGAGTACACCATGTCGGTTCCTACCTACGATAACTTTATTGAGCCTGTATTACGGGTATTACAGCAATCACCTGCCGGTGTCGCCGCGAAAGAGGTTTATGAGGGAGCAGCCAACTTACTGCATCTCGATGATAGCCAGCGCAATGAACTTATCCCCAGCGGCCAACCAGTTTACAAAAATCGGGCCGGATGGGCTCACGACCGGCTCAAACATGCAGGCCTATCCCAAAGCCTGTCACGTGGTAAATGGTGCTTAACGGAAGCAGGCTTCAACTGGCTTAAGCAGCACCCTTTTCCCCTGAGTAAAGCGCAGGTTGATCATCTGGCGTTTGATTTTATGAACGTCCGACTGACCACTCCTACGGATGCGGTTATGCTGGACGATGATGGTGCACCAGACACGGCTATATCTCCCCAAACCAGCAGCCCGGATGACCGCTTAGCGGAAGCTCTGGCAGAGATCCGTAGCGCTGTCGCCAGCGAATTACTGGAAAATTTACTGCAGGTTTCACCGAATCGCTTTGAAGTGATTGTCTTAGATGTGTTGCATAAGCTTGGTTACGGCGGCCATAGGGACGATCTCCAGCGTGTCGGCGGCACCGGTGACGGCGGTATCGATGGCATTATTTCTCTGGATAAACTTGGGCTAGAAAAGGTCTATGTCCAGGCGAAGCGTTGGCAAGGCACTGTTGGTCGCCCGGAACTGCAGGCTTTCTATGGCGCACTGGCGGGGCAAAAAGCCAAACGCGGTATCTTTATCACCACCTCAGGCTTTACCGCCCATGCGGTGGAATTTTCCCGATCCGTTGAAGGTTTAGTGCTAATTGATGGCAACCGGCTGGTTAACTTGATGATGGATAATGAAGTGGGGGTTACCTCACAACAGATTAAACTGCCCAAAATCGATATGGATTATTTTGAGCAGTAATAACAAGCACTTGATTATATCAATGACAGCCCATCAACGTGGGCTGATTTTAGTGAGAAGTCTTTTTAGCGCGTTTTTTTACCGTACCAGTAGCCAGCTTTTCAGCGGCGATTTTTTCCAGTAATGCTTCCGCACTATTAAGCCCGCTAATCAGTTCGGGATTTTCCTCGCGCCATTGGGCGGTTAACTCACCGCGGAAGGCTTTGGCTAGGATCGATTGAGTTAGATTATTGACTTTATTTAAAGCATCTATTGCTTTCAATTCAATTGATTTAGCATAAGAGAAAAAAATCTCTAATGACTTTATTATTTCATCCTGCTCTGTTAATGATGGTATTAACATAGGATACGATTCAAGATGTTTTTTATTTACTCCTGACTGTCCAGCTGTGCGATCAGAACCTGATTCTACATAATTAAATATATTGAAATTTTGCAAGTACCAGTAGAGATAATCATTTCTTATCACTTCCTCATTTGGCACAGCTTTCATCAAAGCAACATTGTAGGCACCTTCCAATCCTCTGAGTATTTGAAATATAGGTGGGCCATAACGGCCTATCATAACATCATCTTTATATACAAAACGTTTTGCTTTATCACGTGGGATAAAAACTTTATGGTTATCAGATTTATAATCTCTTATTTGTATTAACCTTATATAGCCATCAACGCAAACGTCTCTAAAATCTGACTTTGGTGGCTGACTGCCACCCACTATCTTAATAATATCGGAAAGTTTATACTCAACCCAATGAGAGAGGCCTTCTACATCATGGGGCCAACCATATCCAACATGAATAGATTTCATGGGGCAGTGCTTCGAGTTTAAACGCCCACTCACCGCCGCACTCAACACCGACTGCCTAAATTTTTTCAAAATTTCAGGGATATTTTCCAGCCGGGTTTTAATACTCTCCACGCGAGCTAAAAGGTCATCGAGTTTATCGGCGATGATTTTTTGTTCTGCTAATGGTGAAATGATAAATGGTAATTTCTTAGCAGCGCTTCCTGATATTTCTTTAAACGTCGTTCCCGTGCCCATGCTTTCAGCAAGATGCTTGATGCTACGGAAATAATAATATGCATAATCAGGGTAAATATCTGATGTAAAAACAAAATTCTTGAAGCCCTGATTTGTAGATATTTTATTAGCAGCTACAGCAGTATAACCAATCGGTGCTCTACTACTGAAAAGTATAGAACCAGCAGGCATTAGTTTAGCTGAACTAGAAGAATAACCTTGTTCAGTCAGATCCCTAGCACCATTAGAAATATATTTATCTTTATAGCCACTGAGATCTGCAGGCGTGAGCCAAGCAATACCTTCACCCGAAGTGGTAAAATTTTCGATGACTCCCGACTTTGGTGTTCCCCCGGAAATAATATCTGCAACATTTCCAACATCAACCTTTAGCCAGCTATCCGGTAATTTTTCTATACTCATGCTTTAATCCCACCAAATACTTTATTCAGCAATTGGCGCTGCTCATCAGCCTCTTCCCCAGCCCCTAACTCCCGCATCAATGCATCCAGCTCACCCAAGGCCTGTACCAGTTCACTCATGGCTTCTCCGGCTAATACAGCGGGCTCTGGCAGGCTGGCAGCATCCACGCTGCTGTTATCCCGCAGCCAAGAGATATCCAACGAGTCACCTTTGGTATCGCGGATCCACTCCCGGGTAAAGGCCCGCCAGCGGCTGGTTGTGAGGCGCTCGGCCACATTGTCATTTTCAGCCGTATCAGGGGCCTCAATTTCTTCAGCGTTAAAACTCCACTCCCCTTCCTGACGTGGGCTGTTACCGTTGGGCGAATCACCGAAAACCTTTTCAAAAGGTTTTAAATGGTTTTCATTGAAGGGGGTACGCTTGCCAAAGCTTGGCATATTGGTGCGTAGATCATAGACCCAGATATTTTGCGTACAGTTCTCTTCCTGATATTTATCCGCCTCGGTGCCTTTGGTGAAAAACAGTACGTTGGTTTTCACGCCCTGAGCATAAAAAATCCCGGTGGGTAAGCGCAGGATGGTATGCAGATTACATTTATTCATCAGGTCACGGCGCACATCTGTCCCGACACCGGCCTCAAATAAGACGTTATCCGGCAAGACCACGGCGGCGCGGCCACCCGGTTTTAGATTACGGTAGATATGCTGTAAAAAGGCCAGCTGCTTATTACTGGTAGGATAGGTAAGGTCGTCCCGGGTAATACTGGCCTCGCCCCCTTTCGCAGTGCCAAAGGGCGGGTTAGCCAGAATAATATCGGCTTTCGCCAACGTTTCTCCAGCCTTACCTAAGGCATTGCCCTGATGGACTACCCCTTCATCATCCCCTTCCATGCCGTGCAGCAGGCAGTTCATCAGGGCCAGACGGCGGGTTGAGGGCACCAGTTCAATACCGACAAAGGCTTTGTTTTTCTGAAACTGCTGCGCTTTGGCCGTTAAGTCATAGAGATCATCGGTGTGAGACTTAATATACTGGTCAGCAGCGATTAAGAAACCGGCGGTGCCTGCTGCAGGATCCTGCACCACTTCCCCCGGCTGGGGTTTGATGCAGTTAACCATGCTATTAATCAGTACCCGCGGGGTAAAATACTGCCCGGCTCCTGACTTGGTTTCGCCGGCGTTCTTTTCCAGCAGACCTTCATATAAATCACCCAGGCCGTCTTTCTGGACACTAAACCAGTCGATTTGATCCAGAGAGCGGATCAGCTGCTCCAGATGGCGTGGTTCACGCAGGCGAGTCTGGGCATCGGCATAGATAGCGGTAATCAGCGGGTCGGCATGTACCAGGTTACCTTCGGCATCTTTACCGGTAGAGAGTTTCAGCAGAATTTGTTTGTAATCATTGAGCAGGTTAATACCGGATTTGGCGTTTAAATCGGTCCAGCGGCAGCCTTCTGGTAAAGTGTGTTTATCCAGCGTTTCAGCTTCGGTGTTCTCATGCACCATCTTGATAAACAGCAGCAATACCAACTCAGTGACATAGTCGCTGTAGTTAATGCCGTCATCACGCAGTACATCACACAGGTTCCAGAGTTTCTGGACGATTTCGTTATTATTGCTCATAGGAGTTCCGAAGAAGGCCGGTGACCCGGCCTGTTTGCTGAAAAATTATGGGAAAGGGTAGCACGATCAGGCTGTTTTTGGAGCCCATAAGGTGTCGTTCATCTGCTCAAGAATACTGTCTAATTGATCATCCAGTACCTTATTGAGTCCTTTGGAGCCGCCAATGTTTGCGAATGACTGGTTGACCATGCTTTTATCCAGCACCACCTCATGTACCAGCTGTTTAGCCAGACGATCCAGCCACTTTTTCTGCACGGTGGTCCAGTTATGCTGGGCGTAAATTCGCTCCAGTGCCTGTTTAACGCGCTCTTCAAATGGCACCAGGGATTCACCCAGAGCCGCCTGGCGTATATGGCCGATAATGGTCGCGGCAATATCCTGATTGCTATCCGTACGGGTAGCAGAACGCAGACTAGCCTCACTGTAGCCCGCCTCATCCAGCAATAAGCGGATCTCTTTAAGCTGCTGCCGTGTCAGGTCGCGCGGACGATTTACCACCACCGATAGGGCTGCGGACTGGTTGAGGTTATTTTTGATAAACTCGCTAAAGCTCTGCAGATAGTCCGCCGGTTTTTGATAGCGCCCGTAGTTTTGTTCTCTACTGAGCAACTCATCTTTATGGTCAGAGATCACCGGACGGTATTCACTACCCAGCAGCGCATCCACATCTTCCAGCTGCGTAATCAGATTGCGGTGCTGTTTTAGAAACACGGAGGCTTGCTGCGGGCCGATTTTATGCAGGTGCTGATGCAGATTTTTCGGCTCTACGCCCCATAAGGCTTCCAGCTCGTTTAATTTTTCACGCACCTCCGGCTGCCTGTCGGCTTTGCTTTCGGCTTTACGCAGCACCCGCATCACTTTCTGGCTCAGCTGATTAAGCAAGCTATCCGCTTGAGTTTCCATGGCGCTATCCCCTGGTGTATTGAGGGCGGTGGCTAGCACATCATCATTGGCGAGCTCTGCAACCAGCTGTTCAATACTGACCCCGGCATTTTTGACCAGCGGTTTCATGGTATTAACATCTTGTAGCGTGGCATAGAGATCCACCGGATCGTGGATCCAGAAAACGGTTTTACCGATTTCATCACAGCGCCGTGTTGCCCGGCCAATCATCTGCTCATAAAGAATGCGGGACTTCACGCGCCGTAAAAACACCAGATGCGTGATAGGCGGGACATCAATCCCGGTAGTCAAAAGGTCAACCGTAATGGCAATACTCGGATAACGTTCATTTTTAAAGCATTTAATCAGCTTGCTCACCTGATCGCTTTTACCGGTGATTTTTTGTATTGCGGCCTGGTTAAAATCGGGATTAACATCACCCATAGCTTTATCTAATAAGCGTTTAACCATATCCGCATGGGCATCGGTGGCGCAGAAAATCAGGGTCTTTTCATTCCCGCCAGGATCGATCTCTTTCGCCAACTCTTCACAAATCACCCGATTAAACTCTTCGGTAATCACTCGGCGATTAAAAGCCTCGATATCAAAATCGAGCTCATCTTCCAGTTCATTGATATCCACCTCACCGGTTTTGGTGTCAATCGCGCTGACCTCATCCCCTTTATCAAAATGAATGCCGTGCTTACTAAGCACTGTGGTATAGCGAATCGGTGGCTCATAGTCGATTAACCAGTCTTCCGCCACTGCTTCACGATAAGAGTAGATATAGACCGGATGACCAAAAATCTCGCTGGTATGCTTGGCTGGTGTCGCCGTTAAGCCAATTTTTACCGCATCAAAATAGTCCAGCACCCGACGATAGCTGGAAAGATACTGGGCATTATCGCGGATAGCCAGTTCACCCTCAGTCATCTCCTGATCAAGGGTATATCCCCGGTGCGCTTCATCGATAATAATGCAGTCAAAGGTATCCACCGCGGGCGGATTGCCTGAGCGATAGATACGGCTGACCATAGCCTGCACTGTGGCCACCTGAACGCGAGTCTCCGCCTCGGCCGCCATATCTCCCAGCTCAGCAATATTGTAGATCTGCGATAAGGTCTGGTTCTGCTCTAATGAGGCCTCTTTAAAGGCATCCTGAGCCTGTTCCCCCAGCGCTGAACGGTCAACCAGAAACAGAATCCGCTTAAAGCGCTCGGCTTTTAAAAAGCGGTAGATCAGGCCGATGATAGTCCGGGTTTTACCGGTGCCGGTGGCCATCGCCAGCAGCGCTTCTCGCGCCCCGTCCTCCAGAGCTGATTCCACCGCTTTAACCGCTTTTTCCTGATAATCACGTAAGCCAAGATAGCCAAAAGGTTCATTATGCAGTTTGGCTTCGGCATCCGCCCGACTGCGATGGAGGCGGTCTATCAGCCCCTCTGGTGTAATAAAGTTTTCCAGTGGATAACGGGTATTATCCGGGGAGCGGACATCCCGGAACCAAGTCCCGGACATCTCTGCCAGCTGTTTAACGTAAGGGCGTCCATTACAAGAGAATACAAAGGGGATCTGGAACACCTCTCCGGTACCGTCATCCCAACCTGCCGTTAACCCCTCTTCCTTCCAGGCAGGCGTTAAGGAAGCATCAAACTGGAAGCCTTTGCTATAACGCTCCGCTTGAGGAATTTTCCCGGCGACATTTTCATTTTTCTTTTTCGCTTCAACCGTTGCGATGGGGATAAGCCCGCAGAATAAAACATAATCGGCTCTGCCACGCTCACCATTTAGAGAGGTGGGCCATTCCGCAATGGCTTTATTAACCCCTTTTTCTGGCCGAGCGCCTTTTTTCCAGGTCAGTTCCTGGGTATCTGCCAGCCAGCCCCATTCATTCAACTGCTGGTCAATCAGAATACGCGTCAGTTCTTCGGTCATCACCTGCTTACGGGCTGAACTGGACTTCCGACCAAACTCTTTACGTTGAGCGGTGACCACCTGCTGAGCTTGTTGGGCAAGCTGCTCCTGAAGGGCCTTTAACTTAGCGTCATACTCTTTTTGCAAGCGCAGTAAATCTTGCTGATTAATTTCCAGCAGGGTTTGCTGCTCCCGCGCTTCTTGATCCATCGCCTCGGCCAGTTGGGCATACTCTTCTTTTTGCTGTTTGAGTAACGCTTGAAGCTGTTCGCTGCTTTCTAGCTTTTGATTGGTGGCCAGCAACGTCTGTTTCAGCTTTTCAATAGCAAGTTGGGACTGGGTTAACTGGGTACTGGGGTCATGAAGCGCGGTAAAGGGGCCGGGATTGAAGCTACTGCCTGCACTGCCAAAGGTTTGATGAAACCAGATAGCTAAAGCACGGGCGATGCGCAAGGCATCCATCGCTTCTCGGTGTTTAGTCTGGAACTGGTGGGTGGCTTTATTCCCTTCGATACGTAAGGTATGAAACAGCTGGCGAATGGCCGGGTCGAGTTGTAATTCCCTGTCCAGTCGATAAAGCAGCTCTTGTTGGCTGGGGTTGTCTTCCAGACTGATATTTAACCGCACAGCAATATTCTGGGCAAGGATCTCACCAAATTGCCGCAGTTTCATTAGCGTGGTATTCGGATCACTGGCAAACACCTGCTCAGCCGTTGTGGTTATCTGTACAAATAGCGGGTCATACTCTTCCAGAAAAGCAAAGTTCGCTGATAAAGGGGGGATCGAGGTGGTCAACGTCAGGCTCCTCTCGCAATCACCCGTCACTTATTGCTGCCAGGCAACGGCTGAAAAGTTCGATTTTGGGAAATATCTCCCAAAATCATAGCGCTGTGCTATTTTTAATCAAGAGGTTAACCTTATTTACTTACCAATATTGTTGGAAAGAATACAAGTGGCAGCCATCACCAAATGTTTTCTCCGGCAGAATCACATTCCTTCCATAAATACGGCCAAGGATCAAACATGATCTGTTTTTGCATATTCTCTGATTAAGTCTGATTCCACTTTCCGGGGAGAGATCAGTTGTAATTCACTTATATGAAGCTGTTACACCATCTAAGTATCCCTGCGCAAATGCAGCATGGGGACTTTTGTGGCGAACAGTACCAGCCTGACTTTCATGTAAGGAATCCAGATCGATGTTGAGCTTTTCATCACGACGCATTCCTGCCTGGTAACCCTTCTCATATGCGCACCCACAACATCTGTGACGTCCAGCGCCACCCTGATCGTCCGGAAGCGCCTCAAAAAAATCCCAATAGCGATGTTGATCATGGCAACTCGACATAAACCCTCCTTAACATTCAACGGGAAACACTTTGAATGTAATGCGCCAGTAAGGTGATATTCAAGATATTTGTTAAATAAAATTAATTGATTTTAATCTAACTGAATATGAGCTTTAAATATCCTGTCACGGGCACAGCTAACCACCGGAACTTCACGGTTTATCAAAGTGTCGTGTATGACCACTACTTATAAGGATGCCAGGAAATCTTCAGAAGCCAGAGCATAGCGCCGAAAGAATAAAATTGTAGTTACATTACTACCATTAGCTTATTCAGGTGCCTTGTCAGGTCACGTATCGGGATTATATGCGTGTGTTCAATCCTGTGTTGCTATGAAGATGAGAGATGCTGTTACAACTGCTTCATTCAGGGAAATTTCTATTACAAGGTTAAACCAATACCGGCTTACCAAAGATAGTCATGCAGATTAACCTCTGTTGAGTGGAAATGCGGGTAAAGCCTTGCGGCTACTGGATCCCAGGCACAAAAAAAGCCACCCTTAGGTGACTTAATTTTGCAGACCTGGTGCCGAAGGCCGGACTCGAACCGGCACATCTTTCGATGGTTGATTTTGAATCAACTGCGTCTACCGATTTCGCCACTTCGGCACTGAAGGGTATGCGGAAAACAACGGGATTATACCCTGAGTCGTGGCGGGTGCAAGATGATTCCATTAGGTAACACGTTAATCGCTGGAAAAACAAACACTCTCTTCGTTGTTATCGGCCCGGATTGGGGTCGTTATCTCCCCTTTATTGGCCCTTTATCTGTATAAAATCCCCCTACTCTCTGACATATCCGGGCCATGGGTTCCGGAAGAATAGTTGAGTCTTTGGTCTTTGGTCTTTGGTCTTTGGTCTTTGGTCTTTGGTCTTTGGTCTTTGATTCTGGCCTTTGGGTTCCGGCCTTTGGGTTCCGGCCTTTGGGTTTTGGGTTTTGGGTTTTGGGTTTTGGGTTTTGGGTTTTGGGTTTTGGGTTTTGGGTTTTGGGTTTTGGTATTCAGTCCCGCAATGGGGGTCTGAAGAGCTTTAGATGCGTTAGCGCGCAGGGATGCAGTCTGCCCCGTGTGCTTGCCCGGGATGTAGGTGGTATAGCCAGCGGGTCGTGCCTGCTCATCGATTTGGCGGGATTGCTGGCGGTCTGACTGTCTGTGTTCGTGGCTGGCTATCTGGTTGTTTGCCTGGCCGTGTGACTGACTGTCTGTATCCGTGGCTGGCTATTTGGTTGTTTTTCTGCCCGTGTGACTGACTGTCTGTATCCGTGGCTGACTATCTGGCTGTTTGCATGCCCGTGTGACTGACTGTCTGTATCCGTAGCTGGCTTTTGGGCTTTTGGCTTTTTACCTGCCAGCCTGCCTTACTGGCTTGCCGGTAAAGCACGGGAAGAAATCCTATTTTGCAGCGCGGTGGCCCGGGGGCACACAAAAAAGGAACTTATCTGAAGCAATAACAGACTAAACTGAGTACCGGAAATAAAAGATAAGCAAAATGAGGCTGTATTAATGAAAAAATCGACACGCACCCCTTTACTGGCTATGGGCCTGATTGCCGCGCTGGTGAGTGCATCCGCCTGTGCTTCCAGCTGGCAGGATAAGCTGAGCAGTTCAGCGTCGGATCTGCTGGATTCCTCTTCAGCCACCAGCGGTAAAAGTACCGGTACTGAAGGCGGCTTATCCTTATCCTCTATCACCGGTTTGCTGAATGGCGGTAATAAAGCGGTGAGTTCCAACAGTATGAGCAATGCGACCGGTATCCTGCAGTACTGTGCAGAGAACAATCTGGTGAAAAATAATGTCACTTCGGTCACTGACCAGCTGAAAAGCAAACTGGGCCTGACCGATACCAGCGCACAACAGAAACAGACCGGCTATCTGGACGGCATTCAGGGTCTGCTGAATACCGGTAATAACCAGCAGATCAGCCTGAAAAGCCTGAGCAACACCCCGATGGGTGAAAAGCTGAAAACCAAAGCCTGTAATGTGGTTCTGGATCAGGGTAAAAAATACCTCGGTATGTAATCCCCCCGTCAGTGCAGGCCCGCCTGCACTGAATTTATTCCCCCGCGCTTTCCGTTACTGCCCTTCCCCCGCTTTTCTGTTACGGTTTCCCGTTAATTGCCGGAGCAACTTTCGCCCCTGTCCGCACGGCACATCACTCTATACTGTGCGCCGCTCAGGCAAAAATCTGACTTATTCATTATCCTGGCCGGTAACCGGAAGGCAGCGGTCACCGGTGTTCTGAAAATTCGAGGGTTTTATGCAGGAACTTATCAAGGCGATCGGGCTGGGGCTGGTGGTTCTGTTGCCGCTGGCCAATCCGTTAACCAGTGTGGCGTTGTTCCTCGGCCTGTCCGGCGAGATGAATTTCAGCGAGCGCAACCGTCAGGCCTTCCAGGCCTCGGTCTATGTGTTTCTGATTATGATGGTGGCCTGGTATGCCGGCAATGCGGTGCTGGATACCTTCGGTATCTCTATCCCGGGGCTGCGGATTGCCGGAGGGCTGATTGTGGCATTTATCGGCTTCCGGATGCTGTTTCCGGTACAGAAACTCCACGATACTCTGGAAGTACAGCATAAGCAGGAAGAGATAGAGGCCGCAGAGCATCATGACTCACAGGTGAATATCGCCTTCGTACCGATTGCGATGCCGAGTACCTCCGGGCCAGGGACCATCGCGATGATTATCAGTACCGCCTCCACCGTCAAAAGCGGGGATTTTCCGGTCTGGGTATTGCATGTGGCACCGGTGCTGACCTTCCTGCTGGTGGCCGTCATTCTGTGGTTAAGCCTGCGCAGTTCCGGGGCGATTATGCGTCTGGTCGGTAAAGGCGGTATCGAAGCCATTTCCCGTCTGATGGGCTTTCTGCTGGTCTGTATGGGCGTACAGTTTGTGATTAACGGTGTGCTGGACGTGGCCACGCATCTGCGCTGAATCCGGCCCCCGGTATCGCCGGGGACCGGATCGGCGGGGTCAGTGCTGTGTCAGCGTGGCACGCACTTTCTGTACCTGATCGGCTGTCACTGCCGGGGCGTTATTGCTCCAGCCCTGGCGCACAAAGGTCGCCAGTTTTGCCACCTGGTCGTCCGACAAACGGTGCGCAAACGCCGGCATCTTCAGCATCGAAGGGGCTTTCGGGGTCGAAGGTAACTGTGCCCCCTGCAGAATGATGTGGATCAGTCCGTCAGGGCTTTGCGCATTGACCACAGCGGCCTGGTCCAGTTGCGGGAAGGCGCCGGGCGCGCCCAGCCCGTTTGCAAAGTGGCAGGCATCACAGTTGTTCAGGTAAAGCGTTTGCCCTTCGGTCAGGTTCACCGCAGCGGTCAGGGTGTCGGTGGTGGCCTGGTTTTTCTGCTGATCATAGGCCTGCAACGGCGGGTTCCCCCCGAGGAACTTCAGATAGGCCGCAATCGCCTGCAGGTCCGCATCGGTCATATGGGAAGTACTGTTTTCTACCACCGATGTCATCTCCCCGGCCACACCGGCCTTATCATTCCGTCCGGTTTGCAGATAGTCGACGATCTCCTGCGGGCTCCAGCGGGCGATACCGCGCAGCGAGGGCACATCCCAGCCGTTAAGATCCCCGCCGGCCAGGAAATCACGGTCATCGCTATGCAGCGCTTTCTCGTTCATCGCAAACCCGCGCGGGGTATGGCAACTGCCGCAGTGCCCCAGTGATTCAGCAATATAAGCCCCGCGATTGACCTGTGCAGAGGCCCCGCCTATCGGCTGAAAAGGTTTGTCCGACGTAAAGACCAGATTCCAGAAACGCATCCCCCAGCGCTGGCTGAACGGAAACCTCATGTCGGTCGCCGGAGGCTTGCTGTTGCTGGCGGTGACACCGTGCATAAAATAGGTGTACAGCGCGTGGATATCCGTATTACTGATCGCGGCATAATCCGGATACGGCATGGCCGGATAGAGGTAACTGCCATCGGGGCGGACGCCTTTACGTACGGCATCGGCAAACTGCTGTTCGGTATAATTCCCGATGCCATACTGTTTGTCCGGCGTAATGTTGGTGGAATAGATCGTCCCCAGGTCCGATTTAATCGCCAGCCCGCCGGCATAGGCCGGACGGCCCGCGGTGGTATGACAGGCCATACAGTCTCCCAGTCGGGCCAGATACTCTCCCTGCTTTATCAGCGCGTCCTGGTCATTCTCTGCAGCCTGTGCGGTCGCCAGTCCTGAGGCTAGTAATAATGCATTTGTCACCATAAGGCGTTTCAACGTCAGCTTTATCATTTGATTACACCTGTACCAGCGGGCCTGGATTTTTAAGATACTGTTCTCTGATGGCATTGGCGGCCATCAGGGTGATCGCACCGATTGTGTTGGTCGGGTTCGACTGGAAGTTCTGCGGGAACGCATTGCCTCCCGGCACAAACACGTTATGAACATCCCAGCTCTGCAGATACCGGTTCAGCGCCGAGGTTTTCGGGTTATCCCCCATCACTGCGCCACCCACATTATGGGTGGAAACATATTTCGTCAGGTCAAAATCAGCGCCCATCGGCAGAAAACTCATGCTGTAGCTGTCGGGGTTCATCTCTTTAACGATACCCCCGACCACCCCTTTCAGATGTTGCTGCAGCAGCAGTTCGTTGCGTTTCCAGTTGAAGGTCATCCTCAGCAGGGGCTGACCGTGCCGATCTTTATAGGTCGGGTCGAGGTCCAGATAGACATCCCGGTACGACATACAGGAGGTGGTGATACTGACCTTCATCGAATGGCCGTACCAGTTTTCCAGCCCTTCTTTCCAGCCGCTGCCCCAGGCCGGGGTGCCCGGCGGTAATGCCGTACTGATCGGTGTGCCGGTGGACTGGGCACTCTGGATTTTGGCACCGCCAATAAACCCGAGCCCCGGCCCGTCAAAGTTCCCGGGGGAGATGTCGTTAAACTGCACGCCGGTCGGGCCGGAGCTGATAAACGGATTAAAGTTTTCGTTTTTAAAAAATAAGGTGGCGGCCCCGTTACTCAGAAAAGCGTAGTTGCGGCCCACCACCCCCTCCTCGGTGATCGGGTTATACGGCTGGCCGATCCCGGAAAGCAGCATCAGCCGGACGTTATAAAACTGGAAGCTGCTGAGGATGACGATCCTGGCCGGCTGAAAACATTCGTTGCCCTGCTCATCGATATAGATAACGCCTTTCGCCGTTTTTTTATCGTCATGCAGAACCACCCGCAGCACTTCCGCGTTCACTTCATAAGAGAAGTTTTTCATCTGTTTCAGCGAATCCAGGACCGCGGTCTGCGGCGAGGCTTTGGAATAGTTCAGGCAGGGGTATTTGGAGCAATACCCGCAATAGTTACAGGGGGTGATGGTATTACCGTACGGGTTGGTCCATACGCGGGATGCCGCGGCCGACGGGATAGTAAACGGATGATAGCCCATTTTTTTGGTGGCGGCGGCGAACATATCGCAGTTAAGGGTATTTTCCAGCGCAGGCAGCGGCATCGGGTTGGCCCGGGGGCCTTCAAACGGGTCCCCCCCTTCCATGATCTGTCCGCGCAGGTTCCCGGTGTTACCGGACAACCCGCAGATACGTTCAAATTTTTCATACCAGGGTTCGATCTCTTCCCAGCTGAACGGAAAGTCCATTACCCGCATCTCTTCCTGCAGGATGCCGGGTTTATAGGCCTGATCGGCATAGGTTTTCAGTTTAATATCTGTCGGGGTCGGGCGCAGCAGTACCCCGGTCCAGTGCATGCCCGCACCGCCCACGCCGCCGCCCGGCACAAATGCCCCCCATTTACGGGTCGGTAATGCCGTATCCTGTGCGGTGTAACGCACCGTCACCGCCGAATCTGCCGGGGTGGTCATCACTTTGTTACGGACCGCATACGCATACTCATCGGCGGGCTTTGGGTAGGCAAAAGCGTCATAATCGCGCTCGGGGCCTTTTTCCAGCGCCCGTACCGTCAGCCCTGCCATCGCCAGTTCAATACTCATCAGTGAACCTGCCCAGCCGAATCCGCATACCACGACGTCGACTTCTTTCTTAGTCATCTGAGCCATAAGAAACCTTTATCCAGAAAATTGAGTGTCAGGCGGTTTCGCCTGACAGGCTGACCGGCCCGAGGGGGTACTTCACATTGTGTTGTTTCACCCACTCCAGGTAACTGGCACGCGCGCCGGGAAAACCGATAGCAATCCACGCCTTCATGCCCTTATTGCCGCCGTACATCGGGTCAGCGAGATAGCCATGTTTGGTTTCAGCCAGTAACTGACTAAAAAACAGCGATCCCCTGAGGGTGTTTTCCCCCAGCGCAGCAAAGTCGAGTGTGTTTTTCTGTAATGCGGTTAATACGTTGTCTTTATCCGTGTCGGATAACTGATGGAAAGGTTTTTGCAGATGCTGCAGAGTCCATTGGTCCGTCAGGCGGATCCCTGTCTGATAGATCTGTTGCGGATAGAGAGGAACCTGATACCCCATGGTGGCCGGTGCATGGGCATCAAACGGGCCCTGCATATAAATTTCCTGACCGAAGTTTTTATCGTGCAGTTGCTGATCGATAAACACTGGTACATTCGTTTCCAGCGCGCCCGGGGCTTTTCCCGCACCGCCCGGCGGGATCATGCGATCCGTCGCCGCCAGAATAAACTGCCATTCCTGCGGGGTAAAAAAGGCGGGCTGATAATGGTTAAGGTCCGGCGCAGCCATCTCTGCGGCCTGTGCCGCAGTTAAGCCTTTCAGGACCAGTTCCGTCAGGGGCAGCGCCATCAGCGAGCCGAGCAGAAACTTGCGGCGGGTGGTGTTTTTTTGCAAAAGCATAAGCGATGACTCTCACTGGCTCACGATTTTTATAAGCCTGCGCAGGCAGGCACCCGCCAGAGGTTTAAATAACAGCGCTGCTATCAACGCTATCAAAGTCATCGACACAAAGAGTGCAACAGAGTCATCTTTCAGGGCTTTTCTGCGGCCGCCGGTCACAGAATGACCCGGTGACCGTGACAGCCGCTTTTTTTTAAGCGTAGACCGCCACCGAAGAAGATGCCATTTCCATGGTAAAAACAGGGGTATATTTTTCAGGCGTCTCTGACTATAGTTTGAGAAACACCGGCCCGCAGAGCCTTGTGACGGCTGCCTTTCCGGAACCGCCGGTGTGAAAGATAACACCGATTGGATCATCACCGCCGACAGTGAGATGATAAAAAACTCACGCTAACTCCAGAGATTAACATCGAATGACTGCACCTTTACTCATCGCCCGCACCCGGGAACTGACCCTGAACCTGCTTCCGGCCCTTGCCAACCGCCACGGACTGATCACCGGCGCGACGGGCACCGGAAAAACGGTCACCCTGCAGAAACTGGCGGAATCTTTTTCTGCTATCGGCGTCCCGGTCTTTATGGCCGATGTAAAAGGTGACCTCAGTGGGATAGCAAAAGCCGGTGTCAGCAGTGAAAAACTCCAGGCCCGGCTGGATAACATCGGCGTCACCGACTGGCAGCCGCAGGACAACCCGGTGGTGCTGTGGGATATCTTCGGTGAACAAGGGCATCCGGTCCGCGCGACGGTATCGGATCTCGGGCCGTTATTACTCGCCCGGCTGCTAAACCTGAATGAAATTCAGTCCGGTGTGTTACAGATCATCTTCCGGATTGCCGACGATCGCGGCATGTTATTGCTGGACTTCAAAGACCTGCGTTCGATGGTGCAGTACATCGGTGATAACGCAAAATCTTTCACCACCGAATACGGTAATATCAGCACGGCATCGGTCGGTGCCATCCAGCGTGGCCTGCTGGCCCTGGAACAACAGGGGGCGGAATATTTCTTTGGTGAGCCGATGCTGGATATACATGACTGGATGCGTACCGATGCAGAGGGACGCGGCATCATTAATATCCTCAGCGCCGAAAAGCTCTACCGGATGCCAAAACTGTATGCCACCAGCCTGCTGTGGATGCTGTCTGAACTGTATGAGCAGTTACCGGAAGTCGGGGATGCAGAGAAACCGAAGCTGGTGTTTTTCTTTGATGAGGCCCATCTGCTGTTTGATGATGTGCCGGCGGTGCTGCTGGAAAAAATCCAGCAGGTGATGCGGCTTATCCGCTCCAAAGGGGTCAGCGTCTGGTTTGTGACCCAGAACCCGTCGGATATTCCGGAGACCGTACTGGGGCAGCTGGGTAACCGTGTGCAGCATGCCCTGCGCGCATTTACCCCAAAAGATCAGAAAGCCGTAAAAGCGGCGGCCACAACAATGCGCCCTAACCCGGCCTTTGATACCGAAGAGGCCATCCGAAACCTCGGCACCGGTGAAGCCCTGATCTCCTTCCTGGATGAAAAAGGCAGCCCGTCCGTCACCGAACGGGCGATGGTGATCGCGCCCGGTTCCCGTATGGGGCCGCTGACTGCCGACGAACGAAACGGCCTGATCAACCACTCTCCGTTGTACGGTAAATACGATGAGGTGGTGGACAGAGAATCTGCCTATGAACTGCTGAAAAAAGGAGTACAGGCGGCAGGAGAGCAGAACGCTGCGCCGGCGGCAAAAGGCAGTGCTTCGGGTGAAGAAAATCCGGTCATCGACGGCCTGAAGAAAATTCTGTTCGGCTACACCGGGCCGCGTGGCGGTCAGCACGATGGTGTGGTTCAGACGATGGCAAAAACCGCCACCCGCCAGGTCACCAACCAGATCCTGCGTGGCGTGCTGGGCAGCCTGTTTGGCGGCAGAAAGTAACCCGCACAAAAAATATCCTCCGGCATCGCCGGAGGTTTTTCAAATACGCCTGTCAGGCGCTCTTACCCGCCGCGCCCTGACAGGCACATCGCAATCTGACATTTGCATTATGGATGACCTACGGCCCGTAAACGGGCTTCCCGGATTAGGGATCGACAACGGCTCTCCCATGTTATCCGCTGCGAGCTGGTGCCTGATATAGTCCTGTATCTTTGCTGTGTTCTTGCCTGCCGTGTCTGCGTAGTATCCCCGGCACCGGAACTCCCTGTTTCTGTGCTTAAACTTAAAACCCCCGAACTGCTCATAAAGCATCAGGCTGCTTTTGACCTTCAGATAACCCATAACCCCGGATACGCTCATCTTCGGCGGGATCTCCGGAAGCCTATGAATATGGTCAGAACAACCTTCTGCTTCCTGGCTATTCACATTTTTCCATTCACACAGCTTTCTTAAAATGCTCCGATTGCCCTTCGCCGTGCGCCATAAAAGGCCTGCCTTCGGTGGTTAGGTGCGAAAACGCTGTGATAGTTACAGTTCCATCGGGCAGGCGCTAAGCTTTTTTCGTCCCTCATCGGGACCCCCTCTTGATTCCCTGTTAAACCTTTGCCGTTGCCAGACCGCCAGGTGTTTTAACAAATCAAAAGGGGTTTTTATCTGCGGTCCAACGCTGAAAGCGTTACGGAACCCCCGGCCTGAGCGGGGGTTTTCCGGATACAAAAAAAGGGGCCATCGATGGCCCCCTCTGCTTTTCTGCGGCTCAGCTGTGCTGGTAACGCCGGGTGAACGCCAGGGCAACACTGCTCATGACCGCCAGTACCATCAGATAGTACCCGGGGGCCATCGATGGCCCCCGCTGCTTTTCTGATTCTCAGCTGTGCTGATAACGTCGGGTGAACGCCAGCGCAACACTGCTCATGATCGCCAGTACCATCAGATAGTACCCGGGGGCCAGGCTGGTCCCGGTGGCACTGATCAGCAGGCTACAGATCAGCGGCGCAAAGCCCCCGAACACCGTCACCGCAATGTTATAGCTGATCGCCATCCCACTGGCCCGGGTGCTGACCGGGAACAGGTCGGCCATCATCGAAGGCACGGTCGCAAAATAGACCGACTTCAGCAATGCCAGCCAGCCCACCAGCAGGATCAGCATATTGGCATCCGGATGGTTCACCACCAGGCTGAAGGCCGGATAAATGGTGATCAGCAGCAAGACCAGCGATGTCCACATCAGCGGACGTCGTCCGGCTTTCTCTGCCCACAGTCCGGCCAGCGGAGTCACGACCGTCAGGATCACACCGGCCAGCAGGGTGGCGGTAAAGGCCGTTTTACCGGCCAGATGCAGGTTTTTGGTCGCATAGGTCGGTACGTAGTTCAGCATGTAGTTGATCCCGGTTGAGATCACCATCAGGCCAATCGCCAGCACTAACAGATGACGCTGGCTGCCCATCAGTTGCTTCAGCGGCGAATGGTCGTGCTGCTGACTGACAAAGCTTTCCGGTTCCTGCACGTGGCGACGGATATACCAGCCCACCGGCCCTATCAGCAGACCGAAGATAAACGGGATGCGCCAGCCCCACTGCTGAATTTCTGTTTCACTGAGCCACTGGGTCAGCCCCAGGCCGAAGGCCGAGGCCAGCAGCGTACTGGCCCCCTGGGTCGCGAACTGCCAGCTGGCAATAAAGGCTTTACGGTGCGGAAAATGCTCTACCAGAAACGCGGTCGAACTGCCGAACTCACCGCCGGCGGAAAACCCCTGGATCAGTCGCGCCAGCAGGATCAGTACCGGGGCCGCCAGTCCGATAGTGGCATAGCCCGGCATAAAGACAATCATCGCGCCGCCGAAGGTCATCAACGTGATCGAGAGCATCAGGGCTTTTTTCCGGCCATGACGGTCCGCATACGCACCGAGCACAATCGCCCCCAGCGGGCGGATCAGGAACGAGACACCGAAGCTGCCAAAGGTCAGCAATAACGACACGGACGGGTTTTCGGTCGGGAAAAACGCATGGGCAATATAGCGGGCGAAAAAGCCATAGACCGCGATATCAAACCATTCCAGCGCATTACCGACACAGGTGGAGAACAGCGTTTTGTACAGGTTGGGTGCCTGCCAGGCGGAGACTGAACTCATGATGCCTGCCCCTTCTGCTGGTAGGCCTTATGCGCGGCCACCAGCTGTTCGCCGTTTTCACCGAATTCCCACAGCAGGTGGGTCATCATGATCAGGCCTTCACGGGCGATGGATTTGAGCATATGTTCATCTGCCGCATGCTGACCGCAGGCCGGATACGAGTGCGGCATCCACAGTGTCGGCAGTTGCAGGATATTGGCAAACACATCGTTCGGTAAGGATCCGCCCAGGTTAGGCAGTAACGCCGGTTTTTTACCGCTGCTTTTCTGCATCGACGCCAGCGCCCAGCCCACCAGCGGATCTTCAGGATCCAGCCGGGTCGCCGGGCTGCCCCGTAACAGTTCTGCTTTTACATCCGCAAAACCCGCGGCCGCCAGGTGATTTTCCAGATGCTGCGCGATATTTTCCCAGTCGGTACCCACCACAAAGCGTAGCTGGCAGACCGCCGTGGCCTTCCCGGGGATGGCGTTCATCGGCCGCTGCGGATTACCGCTGGTCATCGCCAGCACTTCCAGCGTGTTCCAGCCGTACAGACGCTCGACCGGAGTCAGACCGGCTTCACCCCACTCAGGGTCGATTTGCGGGCTATCCGCACCCGGCCGGAGTTCAATTTCACTTAAGATTTTACGGACACTGTCCGTGATGGCCGGGGGTTTCAGCGCCGCAACCTGTAGCTGCCCGTGCTGATTCACCAGGCTGCCAATGGCATTACAAAGACGGGTCGCGGGGTTGGTCAGCAAGCCCCCCCAGTTACCGGAATGATAATCACGATCACGGGCATGCAGCGTAAGACGGACATTCACCGCCCCGCGGGAGCCGAGAAACAGCGTCGGTCTTTCCGCATCCAGCCTGGGTCCGTCAGACGCAATAAAGACATCGGCCCGTAACAGTTCGCGATGCTGTTCACACACTTCCGCCAGCCCCGGTGAACTGATCTCTTCCCCCATCTCAAACAGGAACTTACAGTTAAACCCCAGGCTGCCGCCACGCAGCGCATAAATCTGTTCCAGCGCCGCGATATTTACCGAGTGCTGACCTTTATTATCCGCACTGCCGCGGCCATACCAGCGGTCACCCTCTTCGGTCAGCGACCAGGGATCTAAACCGCTGCGCCAGTTTTCATCGTCACCGAACACCACATCGCCATGCCCGTAACACAGCACCACCGGCAGAGCGGGGTCTTCGATGCGCGTGGCCAGCAGCATCGGACGTTCAGGGGCCTGCGGGTTCGCCAGCGGCGTCAGGGTAAAGCCCATCGCTTCCATCGCAGGGGTAATTTCCTGCGTCAGATAAGCGTGGATGGCCTCATCCCGATCGTCGCGCTGACTTTCGGAACGGATTGCCACCCGGCGTGCCAGAACACGTTTGAATTCCCCGCTGTCAAACCAGGCACTGGCGCTGGCTACTGCTTTTTCTGCTGTCATTTGTCTGTCCGCTTTTATTATGAGAATTATTTTATTGTTCAGACAATCTAAGCTACTCTCCACCTTTGCCACAATTATCAAAATATCAAACAAGCCTTGCTTTCACGGCAACGCTGAACTGCACAAAAAGACGGCATGCACCGTTATAAGGCAAGCTGATGTTAAGTACCGAACTGCGTTATTTCCTGGCCGTGGCCGAGAGTGGGTCATTAAGTGCCGCCAGCCGGCAACTGTTTGTGGCTACCTCCGCCATCAGCCGGCAGATACGGCGTCTGGAACGGGACGCGGGGGTGACCTTATTTGACAGGCATGCCCGGGGAATGGTGCTGAATGATGCCGGTAAACTCTTAGAGCACCGCCTGCGTCAGAGCCAGCGTGATATGGAAGTCACCCTGTCAGAGATAAAAGGGCTGACCGCCATCCGTCGCACGGCTATCCGTATCGCCTGTACCGAAGGGGTCGCCTTTGACCTGCTGCCGGCGATATGTTCACGGTTTCGCGAACACTACCCGTCGGTCAGTTTCTATCTGCAAACCGGGAATACCCGCCAGGTGTACGAAAGTCTGCATCGCGGCGAGTGTGACCTGGCCCTGCAGTTTTGTCTGCATCCCGAGCGCGGGGTACAGATCGCCGGTAGCTGGCCCGCGCCGGTGCTGGTGGTGATGTCTGCCCGGCATCCGCTGGCCAGCCAGAACTTTCATCTGCAGGATCTGAGCAGCTATCCGGTGGCACTGACGGATCAGACGACCACCGTGCGTCAGTTATTTGATCTTTCCTGTCAGATGAACGGCGTGTTTATTGAGCCGACACTGACCTGTAACAGTTTTGCGACCCTGTACCACTTTCTGCGCCAGACGCCGCTGGCCGTCACCCTGTGCAGCCGGTTTACCGTGCCTTATGATCATCACGATCATCCGCTGGTGTTACGTCATCTGGAGATAAATCATCTCACCCAGCGCACCCTGCAGATCCATCTGTTACCGGGACGTCAGCAGTCCGCTGCGATCACCCTGTTTCTGGAGTTCCTGACCGCCCAGTTACAGCAACGCAGTGACCATTTCAGTGAAGCGGAATAGATCTGCGGCACGATCCCGGCAGGAAAAATTCTGATCCGCTTGCTATGCTGAAGGCCGGCTGCCGTCAGCGACTGGCTCTCCCTCTTTTTTTATTTTTCAGGCAACTGTATGGATAAAATTTCCGCTCTGACCCGAACCAAACGGCTGGCACTCTGCCTGCTCACCCTGGTGAGCTGCGTATTTGTGGCGACCCTCTTTCTGCCGCAAACGCTGGCCGTACAGGCCATCAAATCGGTAGCAGAAGCGGCCATGGTCGGGGCGCTCGCCGACTGGTTTGCTGTGACCGCCCTGTTCCGCCGCATCCCGTTACCGTTTATCGGTCGCCATACCGCGATTATTCCGCGCAATAAACAACGGATCGCCGACAATCTGGGCCGGTTTGTCGAGGAGAAATTCCTGTCCACCGACAGTATGATCACCCTGATCCGCCGTCACGATCCGGCGCAGAAAATGGCGCAGTGGCTCAGTGCACCGGAAAATGCCGCCAGACTCAGTACCCTTATCCGCCAGCTGATTGCCGGGTTTCTGCGGGCGGGAAATGACCAGAACATCCGTCGCTTTCTGCAACAGGGGATCCACCGGGCCATTGAAACTGTCGATTTCCGTCAGGCCGCTGTTTTATTGCTGGAGAGCCTGACGCGGGAAAATCGGCATCAGGAACTGCTGGATGCCCTGATCAAAAAAATCACAGAAATGCTGGCGAACCCGGAGTCACGGCAGTTTATTGCCGGACAAATCAGTCAGTGGTTCAGCAAAGAGTATCCGACGATGGCCAGGCTGGTGCCGGTAGAGTGGCTGGGCGAGAAAGGGGCCGGTAAGGTTACCGCGATGATCGATACCTTACTGCTGGATGTGGCACAGGATCAGCACCACCAGCTGCGGGACAGCGCTAACCGGATGGTTATGCGGTTTATTGAGTCACTGAAAACCGATCCGCAAATGCAGGACCGGGCCGAACGGCTGAAAGTCTGGCTGAAAGAAGACGAAACCTTTAACCGCTATACCACAGGGCTATGGGATGACCTGCGTGACTGGCTGCAGCAGGATTTGTCCCGGGAGGATTCGGTAACCGGCGCACACCTGACCCGGGCCACGCTATGGTTTGGTCGAACCCTGGGCGATGACCCGCAATTACGGGCCTCCTTTACGCACCATCTGGAGCAGGCCATCGTTCAGGGTGGCCCGGACGTTGCGCGGTTCCTGACACGGCATATCAGCGATACGATCAAAAGCTGGGATGACCGCCAGTTGTCGGCCCAGATAGAGCAGAATATCGGCCGCGATTTACAGTTTATCCGTATTAATGGCACGCTGGTGGGCGGAGTATTAGGATTATTACTTTTTTTATTGTCACAACTCCCGCTGTTTATTCAGATAATACGTCATACCTTTTTCTGATCTGACGGAAAATATTTCCTGCTGATAATCTTCCGGCCGTTAAATGGCCGGAAGATTTCACTGCAGGGATATTTCACGGCCTGCTTCTCATAATAAAAATATTCTCAGCCACCGTGTCTGGACAAGGTCAGGTGAATCCGTTATAAACGCGGAAGGGTCAGGAAGACCCTGCAAATAATAAGGATATCCCCATTGAACAGACCCCTTTCAGTGACTCTTTTCTGTTGTTTTTCTCTCAGCCCGTTGCCGGGAAACGCCGGTGTTATGCGCGAAGATGTTCCGGTTCAGGAATATCGGGATTTTGCTGAAAATTCAGGTAAATACCGCCCCGGAGTGACCAACATTTCTGTTTTTAAAACCGATGGCAGCGTAGCCGGTGTTTTATCTTACCCGATGCCGGATTTTGCTGCGGTTAACTCGGCGGGATATGCCACCCTTATCTCCCCGTCTTATGTGGTCGGCGTACGCCATAATGGCGGATATAAAACCGTTGATTTCGGAAATAATGCGAAATTTAAAACAAAATATAAATTAATTAACCGGAATAATTCGACAAGCTATGACTTTCATGTCCCGCGATTAAATAAAGTGGTGACCGAGGCCGCCCCGGTAGCTACCGTAAAAGGCGCGACGCTGGCGGCGAATAAAGAGCGTTATACCTGGTTCACCCGGGTGGGCACCGGTTCGCAGTACCAGGTCGATGCTGCCACACAGACCCTGATCCGTCTTAGCGGTGCATATAAATGGAAAAGCGGCGGCACTATCCTGAATCCGACCCTTCAAAGCTGGCGGCTGCACTGGGGCAATTACTCGCCCACGGACTCGCGGGTCCAGCCACTGGATTCCATGTCCCGATCCGGTGACAGCGGCAGCCCGATGCTGGTTTACGATAATGTCGATAAAATCTGGCGGCTGGCGGGTGTGCTGACCAGCGGCGGCGGTACGGCCCCCTATAAACTGCGCGGATATGTCCTGTACCTCCGGGACCAGGAAATTACCGATATTTTACAGAAAAATACCGACCCCTCCGTGACCGATACGGCGGGGGGCGGCGATATTCTCTGGTCTGCCGATGCCCTCCGGCAGGGAGATACCCGGTGGTTATGGCACGGCACGGACAGCGTTATTCCGGCAGACGCCAGTAATGAGGCGCTGGATGCCTCGAAAGATCTCCGGTTTGCGGGCGCGGGCGGCACCATTGTCTTACAGCAGTCGGTCAATCACGGTGCGGCAAAGCTGCAGTTTTCCGGGAATTACCGGGTGGTCAGCCCGCAGGACGAAGACTATCGCTGGGTCGGCGGCGGTATTGAAGTCGATGAAGGCCTGACCGTCGACTGGCAGGTGAACGGGCAGGCGGGCGATGCGCTGCATAAAATCGGGGCCGGGATACTGCAGGTGAATGCCACCGGCGTTAACCCCGGAGAACTCAATACCGGTGACGGCACGGTTATCCTCAACCAGCAGGCCGACAGTCACGGACAGCGACAGGCATTTTCGAAAATCACGCTGGTCAGTGGCCGGCCTGTGGTGGTCCTCGGCAGCGCCGGGCAAGTCGACAGCGAAAATATCCGGTTTGGCTACCGGGGGGGCACGCTGGATATGAACGGACAATCGCTGACATTCAGCGAGATCAAACATAACGATGACGGTGCCCGTCTGCTGAATAATAATGCCGCGCAGGCCTCTGAGCTGATTCTGTCAGGTAATCAGCAGACGTTTGCCGGGTCCCTGGGATCTGCGGAGGCCGGTGGCCTGCTGAACCTGACCACCCGGGGAGAGTGGTTGCTCAGCGGCGGAGCCACACTGGGCGCGCTGCAGGTCAGTAGCGGTGAGCTGCAGTTATCCGGGCAGCAGGTGCTGCATGCGGGCGGTGTACGCTTTGCCGATGACTGGTTACCGCAACAGTACAGCGCAGAGCGCATTGATCTGGCTGCAAACAGTTCGCTGACGCTGGCAGAGCACGCCACGGCAGAGGCCAGCCTGCGGGTGGCTGATCATGCCACGCTCCGCGTATTGGCGCGCAGCACGCTGAAAGGCAGCACCTTGCTGGACGGGCCGGACGCACAACTGATTGCCGATATCAGCCCGAATATCAGTACTGCCGGTGAACTGGCCTCGCGGATTGAGGCCAGCCTCAGTGGTGAGGGTTCTTTACTGAAAACCGGTGAGGGCCGCCTGACCCTGGCCGGACACAGCGGGAACCTTGGCGGGATCACAGTCAGCCAGGGCGAGCTGGAGGTGCTCTCCCGGGTGACCGGGGCACTGACACTGCGGTCAGGTACGCGGCTCACCGGGGCGGGCAGTTTCGCAGACGTCACCGGGGAGACGGATGTGACCTATTACCCCGGCCTGCACAATGCGTCCGGCGACAGTTCAGTGATGAGGATGAACTCCCTGACGACCGGCGGGAATAACCGGGTGATCCTCAGGGCAGGTGAATCTCCTGCCGCCAGTGACCACTTACTTATTTCCGGTGACCTGAATGCGACTGAAGACGCCCCCCTGCTGCTCAGCATCCTCTCACCGGCTGGCTGGCAGGATACCGACAGCAACGGTAATCATCGCGCAGATAACAATGAAGGGATCACGGTGTTACAGGTCGGAGGCCGGTCCGATGAGAAACGCGTCAAACTGGCCGGAGAATACGTGGCAAGAGGTGCCTGGGCTTATGGCCTGTATGCATTTGCTCCCGGTAAGTCCGCTGTCAGTGAACGCTTACTTGAGGGGGAAGGCAACCAGTACTGGGATTATCGTTTGCAGAATATCCTGCTCGACAGTGACGGGAACACGGTGCCGGTCGCCCCGGAGCCGCTGCCTGTCCCGGAACCCACTCCTGACCCTGTCCCGGAACCCCAGCCCCAGCCTGAACCTGGTCCGTTACCGGTGCCTGACCCCGCTCCGGTGCCTGATCCCGCACCTGTTCCTGTACCGGAACCTCTGCCGATCAGGCCCGCGACGACGCCTCAGGTCCCCGTTTACATCTCTCTGCCAGGCGCATTTACCCGGCTGAGTGAAGATTTGCAGCAGATGTTTTCTGACAGCGTACGTGACCCCCGTTCGGCCTTTTTCCTGTACGGATACCACAGCAATGAGCGTTATCACTCGGCCGGGAATTTTGCGAACTACGGCTATGACTCCACCGGAAAGGCCAATGGCTGGATGATGGGCAGTCGCTGGTCCTCTCCGGAAGCCAGGCAACAGCAAATCACACTCGGGTTTGCCGTCAGTAAAGGCTCACTTTCTGTCAAACCCTCTGCGGCAGATGGCGACGGCCGCAGCAGTGCCGATACCTTCAGCATCAATACACTGCTCCGCTGGCAGAACGATAATGGCTGGCTGCTGGAAATCCCGCTCGCCTATACCCGCTTTCGCAGCCATGTCAGCACCGGGCTGCGGGGTGAAGTCGCAGCACCGGCCGCCGTTGGCTGGCTGACAGGGATAGATGCCGGTAAAGGCTGGCAGTACGGCCCTCACCGCCTGACGCCGAAACTGGGTATGCACTGGCAGCAACTGCGGATACGCTCATTTACCGATGGGGATAATGCCAGGGTCAGCTATCAACACCCGACGGCCCCTGATTTCAGTGCCGGGCTGGACTACCGGATGATGCTGGGTGGCGTGAGCCTGGGAGCCGATGCCCGTGTCATACTGCGGCCGGGCGCATCCCGTCAGGTTGCCATCAGCGACGGGCAGACGCGCAGTCTGTTCAGTACCGGCCGGGGTGGAGACAGCCTGCAACTGAATACCCATGCCGCCGTCAGTCTCACCGATAGTCTGCGGATAACCACGCGGGCCGGTTATCAGAAACGACTGGAAAGAGAAGGCATCGATGACTGGAACATTGCCAGCGGCATGGAGTTTACGTTCTGATAGCGGGTTCAATAAAAAAGGGGTCACCGGCAGGTGACCCCTTTTTTTGTCCGCATCAGCGCCGTTTAATCAGCAGATAGAGGCTGACAGAGAAGAAGGCGGCACTCGGCAAAATCGCCCCGAGGAACGGAGGCAAACCGTAGACCAGGCTTAACGGGCCGAAGATCTTATCCAGCACATAGAACAGGAAACCAAAACTTATCCCGGTGACCACTCGCGTCCCCATCGACACGCTACGCAGCGGACCAAAGATAAAGGATAACGCCATCAGCATCATGACCGCGACCGACAGTGGCTGAATCGCTTTACTCCACAGGTTCAGCTGATAACGTCCGGCTTTCTGACCACTCTGTTTCAGGTACTTGATGTAATCCGTCAGGCCACGGATCGATAATGAATCCGGGTCCAGCGCGACGACCCCCAGTTTTTCCGGCGTCAGGGTGGTTTTCCATACATCGCTGACCCGCTGAGAACCGGTAATCTGATTCGGGTCGGTGAGATTAGATTCATCCACCCGGGTCAGATCCCACTGGCGTTCGCTCTTATCCCAGACGGCGCTGGCCGCATAGCGGACATCGGTCAGGCGGCGCTGGTCGTTAAAGCGGTAAATGCTGACACCACTGAGTTCGCTTTCGTTGCGGATATGATCGATAAAGATAAAGTTATTACCGTCTTTGGCCCACAACCCGCCCTGAGTCGATAACAGGGACCCGCCGAGCATTTGCTGTGCACGGTAATTGTGTGCCATCTGGTCACCGGCAGGGGCGACAAACTCACCGATAGCCATCGCCAGTAATACCAGCGGGATGGCCGTCTTCATTACCGAGTAAGCAATCTGCAACCGGGTAAATCCGGCGGCCTGCATTACCACCAGTTCACTGCGCTGAGCCAGATTTCCCAGCCCCAGCAGTGCCCCCAGCAGGGCCGCCATCGGGAAGAACAGTTCCAGGTCGGTAGGGACACCCAGCAGGGTGAAGTAACCGGCATCGAGTGCGGTGTAGGCCCCCTGGCCGGTTTTACGCAACTGTTCAACAAACTTGATGATGCCCGATAATGACACCAGCATGAACAGCGTCATCATGATGGTGTTAAAGATCGTTTTACCGATATAGCGGTCAAGAACTCCAAACATCAGGCTACCTCACTGCGGCTGAAACGCGCTCTGAACCGCCGCATAGGCAGCGTATCCCAAAGATTCAGCACAATCGCCAGCACGAAATATCCTGCGTTCACTGACCACATCCAGACCGCAGGGTCGAGGCGTCCCTTGGTGGCATTCGAGCGGAAAGAGCTCTGAACCAGGAAGAAGATCAGGTACAGCAGCATCGCCGGCAGCATGGAAAGTACCCGGCCCTGGCGAGGGTTAACCACGCTGAGCGGCACCACCATCAGCGCCATCACCAGTACCGAGAAAATCAGGGTCAGACGCCAGTTCAGCTCCGCCCGGAAGGCCGGGGTATGGTTATGCCACAGTGTCGACAGGGTGGCCTGATCTGAATCATTCGGGTCCAGGGTCGCTTCTTTATACCCCATCACCGCCTGGTACTGAGTAAAGTCCGTAATACGGAAATCACGGAGCATCGCGGTGCCTTCAAAGCGGGTCCCTTTATCCAGGATCACCGTCTGCGAACCGTCCGCTTTTTGTTCCATGTGCCCGTGATCGGCCAGCACCACGGAAGGCCGTGCATTGCCCTTCGGACGCAACTGGGCCAGGAAAACGTTACCGAACTGGTTGCCTTTCACGTTTTCGATAAACAGCACCATGTTGCCGTCGCTGGAGGTCCGGAACTGCCCGGCGGCCAGCGCCGCGGCGCCCGGGTTAGCGCGGGCATTTTGTGTGACCTGATCCTGGTATCGGGCCGACCAGGGCCCCAGCCAGATGACGTTGACCGCGGCCATGGCCGAGGTGATCAGCATCAGGATCAGGGCGGCTTTGACCAGCACATCTTTGCCCAGACCACAGGCATGCATGACCGTGATTTCACTTTCCGTGTAGAGTCTCCCCAGCGTCATCAGGATCGCCAGGAATAAACTTAATGGTAAGATAAGCTGTGCCATCTCCGGCACACCTAACCCCAGCAGGGTAAGTACTAAATTTGTCGGGATATCACCGTCGACCGCCGCTCCGAGGATCCTGACCAGCTTCTGACAGAAGAAGATCAGTAACAGGACAAACAGAATGGCGAATTGACTTTTGAGCGTCTCCCGAACCAGATATCTAATGATAATCACGCTAAATACGCCTGTGAAAACTTGTCTTTTTGCAGGAAAGTCGATAGTTTCAACGCTTATTAGCCATTTTACTTCATCAATGGCTGCTATCGTGGCTAAAATTGTATGACCACCTTCTCAGGATACTGAGGCATCGTCCTCAGAATCTTAACTTATTATGACGCCAATCCACTGTTTGTCATGGCATAACTGTTTCATAATAAGAATAAGAGTTATACATTCTAGCGATAGCAAACGCTGTTGTCTTTAAGATTCAGGAGAATACATGGAGTTCAGTGTAAAAAGCGGTAGCCCGGAAAAACAACGCAGCGCCTGTATAGTTGTCGGGGTGTTTGAACCTCGTCGTTTGTCGCCGATTGCCGAGCAGCTGGATAAGATCAGCGATGGCTACATCAGCGCATTGCTGCGTCGTGGCGAACTGGAAGGAAAAGTGGGCCAGACCCTGTTGCTGCACCATGTGCCGAACATTCTTTCTGAACGCATCCTGCTGATTGGTTGTGGTAAAGAGCGGGAACTGGACGAGCGTCAGTATAAGCAGATTATTCAGAAGACCATTAACACGCTGAATGACACCGGTTCGATGGAAGCCGTCTGCTTCCTGACCGAACTGCATGTCAAAAGCCGTAACAATTACTGGAAAGTCCGCCAGGCGGTGGAAACCGCAAAAGAGTCTCTGTACAGCTTTGATCAGCTGAAAAGCAACAAAGCCGAGCCTCGTCGCCCGTTACGTAAAATGGTGTTTAACGTCCCTACCCGTCGTGAACTGACCAGTGGTGAGCGTGCGATCCAGCATGGACTGGCAGTTTCTGCCGGGGTGAAAGCGGCCAAAGATCTCGGTAACATGCCGCCAAATATCTGTAACCCGGCCTACCTGGCCTCTCAGGCCCGGCAGCTGGCAGATGCGTACAGCCAGAACATCACCACCCGCGTCATCGGCGAACAGCAGATGAAAGAGCTGGGGATGAACGCTTATCTGGCGGTCGGTGCCGGTTCACAGAATGAATCGCTGATGTCGGTTATCGAATATAAAGGACACCCTGACGCCGATGCGCGACCGATTGTTCTGGTCGGTAAAGGACTGACCTTCGATGCCGGGGGCATCTCGCTCAAGCCTGCGGAAGGCATGGACGAAATGAAGTATGATATGTGCGGTGCCGCCACCGTTTACGGTGTGATGCGCATGGTCGCTGAGCTTAAACTGCCACTGAATGTGGTCGGCGTACTGGCCGGGTGTGAAAACATGCCTGACGGCCGTGCATTACGTCCGGGCGATGTCCTGACCACCATGTCCGGCCAGACGGTGGAAGTGCTGAACACCGATGCCGAAGGACGTCTGGTGCTGTGCGATACCCTGACCTATGTCGAGCGTTTTGATCCGGAAGTCGTGGTGGATGTTGCCACCCTGACCGGCGCATGTGTGATAGCATTAGGCCATCATATCAGCGGTCTGTTGTCTAACCATAACCCGCTGGCCCATGAGCTGATCAGCGCTTCCGAGCAGTCCGGTGACCGCGCATGGCGTCTGCCGATGAGCGATGAATACCAGGATCAGCTGGAATCCAACTTCGCCGATATGGCGAACATCGGTGGCCGGCCGGGCGGAGCGATCACTGCCGGATGTTATCTGGCCCGCTTTACCCGTAAATATAACTGGGCGCACCTGGATATTGCAGGTACCGCATGGCGTTCAGGTAAAGCTAAAGGCGCAACCGGTCGTCCGGTACCTCTGCTGTCACAGTTCCTGCTGAACCGTGCTGGTCTGGGCACCGACGAGTAAGGTTGTGTACCGGCAGTCCCCGGCTGAACCGGGGACTGCCCTTCTGTCACCTTCACGGCAGAAACAGGATTACCCTGAGTGACCTTGGTCACTCTTTTTACTTCATGGAATACAGGCAATCGCATGAAAAATGCCACCTTTTACCTTCCCGGCCCCGATACACCTCACCAGACCCTGTCTGCGGTTGAAGCCCTGGCCTGTGAACTGGCCGCGGCGCGCTGGCGCGAGGGTAAACGTATTCTGGTGGCCTGTGAGAACGAAGCGCAGGCAGTCCGTCTGGACGAAGCGCTCTGGCAGCGACCTGCAGATTCCTTTGTGCCGCATAATCTGGCCGGTGAAGGGCCGCGTTACGGCGCGCCGGTTGAGCTGGCCTGGCCGGAAAAACGGGGCAATGCCTCCCGTGATCTGCTGATCACCCTGCTGCCGTGGTTTGCAGATTTTGCTACCGCTTTCCATGAAGTGATAGACTTTGTCCCTGATGAAGAATCTTTGAAGCAGCTGGCGCGTGACCGCTATAAAGCGTATCGCAGCGTCGGTTTCCAATTGAATACGGCAACCCTACCGGCGCCCAAAACGACATAGCAGAAATGGAAAAAACATATAATCCGCAAGAGATAGAACAGCCGCTTTACGATCACTGGGAAAAGCAAGGCTACTTCAAACCAAATGGTGATGAGAGCCAGGAAAGCTATTGCATCATGATCCCGCCGCCGAACGTCACCGGCAGCCTGCATATGGGTCACGCATTCCAGCAGACTATCATGGATACCATGGTCCGTTATCAGCGGATGCAGGGCAAAAACACCCTGTGGCAGGCAGGTACCGACCACGCCGGTATCGCGACCCAGATGGTGGTTGAGCGTAAAATTGCGGCCGAAGAAGGTAAAACCCGTCAGGACTACGGCCGTGATGCGTTTATCGATAAAATCTGGCAGTGGAAAGCCGAATCCGGCGGTACCATCACCCGTCAGATGCGCCGGCTGGGGAACTCTGTGGACTGGGAGCGCGAGCGCTTCACCATGGATGACGGGCTATCGAATGCGGTAAAAGAAGTCTTTGTCCGTCTGTATAAAGAAAATCTGATTTATCGTGGCAAGCGTCTGGTGAACTGGGATCCGAAACTGCGTACCGCGATTTCAGACCTGGAAGTGGAAAACCGCGAGTCTAAAGGCTCGATGTGGCATATCCGCTACCCGCTGGCCGACGGTGCCACTACCGCCGAAGGTAAAGATTACCTGGTGGTTGCGACCACCCGTCCGGAAACCCTGCTGGGGGATACCGGCGTCGCCGTTAACCCTGAAGATCCGCGCTATAAAGACCTGATTGGCAAATACCTGGTATTACCGCTGATCAACCGCCGTATTCCGATCGTCGGTGATGAACATGCCGATATGGAAAAAGGCACCGGTTGCGTAAAAATCACTCCGGCCCACGATTTCAATGACTACGAAGTCGGTCGTCGCCACCAGCTGCCGATGATCAACATTCTGACCTTTGATGGCGATATCCGCACTCAGGCGCAGGTGTATGATACTAACGGCGAAGAGAGCGACGTTTATGACGGCGCTATCCCTGCCGAATTTGCCGGCCTGGAACGTTTTGCCGCCCGTAAAGCCATTGTTGCTGCGGTGGAAGCGGCCGGTCTGCTGGAAGAAATTAAGCCTCATGATCTGACCGTGCCTTACGGTGACCGTGGTGGCGTGGTGATCGAACCGATGCTGACCGACCAGTGGTATGTGCGTACCGCCCCGCTGGCGAAAGTGGCGGTAGAAGCCGTCGAAAACGGTGAGATCCAGTTCGTTCCTAAGCAGTACGAGAATATGTATTTCTCATGGATGCGTGACATCCAGGACTGGTGTATCTCGCGTCAGTTATGGTGGGGTCACCGGATCCCGGCCTGGTACGATAACGACGGTAATGTCTACGTCGGTCGTACCGAAGCGGAAGTTCGTGCCGAAAATAACCTGCCGGAAGCGACGGAACTGCGTCAGGACGAAGATGTGCTGGATACCTGGTTCTCTTCAGGCCTGTGGACCTTCTCTACCCTGGGCTGGCCGGAAAACACGGAAGCGCTGCGTACCTTCCACCCGACCAGCGTGGTGGTCAGTGGCTTCGACATTATTTTCTTCTGGATTGCGCGCATGATCATGCTGACCATGCACTTTATGAAAGATGAAAATGGCAAGCCTCAGGTGCCGTTTAAAACGGTCTATATGACCGGGCTTATCCGTGATGACGAAGGACAGAAGATGTCCAAGTCGAAGGGGAACGTTATCGATCCACTGGATATGGTGGACGGAATTTCCCTGCCGGAGCTGATCGAAAAACGTACCGGCAACATGATGCAGCCGCAGCTGGCGGAAAAAATCCGTAAGCGTACCGAGAAGCAGTTCCCGGAGGGGATTGAGCCTTCAGGGACCGATGCCCTGCGTTTCACCCTGGCAGCACTGGCCTCGACCGGCCGTGATATCAACTGGGATATGAAGCGTCTTGAAGGCTATCGTAACTTCTGTAACAAGCTGTGGAACGCCAGCCGTTTCGTGCTGATGAACACGGAAGAGCAGGACTGCGGCTTTAACGGTGGCGAGAAAGTCCTGTCACTGGCTGACCGCTGGATCCTGAGCGAATTTAACCGTACCGTTAAAGCCTACCGCGAGGCACTGGACAGCTATCGTTTCGATATCGCCGCCAGCCTGCTGTATGACTTTACCTGGAACCAATTCTGCGACTGGTACCTGGAGCTGACCAAGCCGGTGATGAACAATGGCAGCGAGGCCGAGCTTCGCGGTACACGTCATACCCTGGTCACCGTACTGGAAGAATTGCTGCGTCTGGCTCATCCGATCATTCCGTTTATCACCGAGACCATCTGGCAACGTGTGAAGGTCCTGACCGGTAACAGCGATGACACCATCATGCTGCAGCCGTTCCCGGCCTGGGATGCGGATAAAGAAGATGCACAGGCACAGGCGGATATCGAGTGGATCAAACAAGCCATCGTCGCCGTCCGTAATATTCGTGCAGAGATGAATATTGCCCTGAGCAAGCCGCTGGATCTGTTATTACGTGGTGCCACCGAAGACGTGATCCGTCGTGTGGGCGAAAACCGTAACTTCCTGCAGCGTCTGGCCCGTCTGGAGAGCCTGACACTGTTGTCCGCCGGGGACAAAGGGCCGGTCTCGGTCACCAAACTGGTGGAAGGTGCGGAGTTACTGATCCCGATGGCCGGTCTGGTCAACAAGGAAGCGGAACTGGAGCGTCTGGCAAAAGAGCAGACCAAAGTGGACGTGGAGATTGAAAAAATCAATGCGAAGCTGTCCAACGAAGGTTTTGTTGCCCGTGCCCCGGCCGCCGTTGTCGAAAAAGAGCGTGAGCGCTTAGCCGACCTGCAGCAGGCTAAAGCCAAACTGACCGAACAACAGGCAGTAATTGCTGCGCTGTAAGTCTGTTTAGCGACCTGAGAAAGCCGGGCTTGTCCCGGCTTTTTTGTGCCCGAAAGCCACGGATAAGCCCCGAAGGCACAGGCCTTAACACTCCCCGTCCGGCGCAGATCTGCGCTTGTCGCCAGGCCCGGAGGGCAAAGGCAGCATGCCCGACAAAAAAGCGAACGGAATATTCACCGTGCTGAGAATAAAAAACCACAGTCGAACTCATTACCCACAAACCTGAGAAAAAAATCCTCCGGTTTTCTCCGGGCTGCCAACCCGGTGACTTACCGCGACATCGCACCGCTGAGCGAGCGAATACGTCCAGAACGAGCCGCAGGGACGCGGCGAGAGGTCACGCTGAGCAGGAGCGAATCGTGACCGGTCCGTCAAGGACAAATGAGTG
>NZ_JAERJR010000005.1 GCF_018257515.1 Tatumella sp. JGM118 | reverse complement strand
ATCGCGCTTTGCCGTGTCAGTGGGAGCGCATTATAGGGAGATAATTTTTTCTGACAAGGGTTTATTTCAAATAAATTGCCGAGTGTCGCTTTTTTGCCCATTTTGCTAATTTATGTGCTGTTTTGAGTAAAAAAGACACTAATAAACGCTATTTTTTCTACATACTTATTACTCTTTCCGGAATCAGCACTGAATAATGGCTGTATGCTCAGCCTGAGACTAAGGTAAATGCCGCAGCTTATCTGAAAATAAAAGGATACTTAATGGTTCGCTCTGCACGCAGTATGTCTGGCCTGCCCTGGATAGCAGCGATGGCTTTCTTTATGCAGTCTCTGGACGCCACGATTCTGAATACCGCCCTTCCAGCTATCGCACACAGTATGGATCGCCCTCCGTTAGCCATGCAGTCGGCGGTCATCAGTTATACATTAACCGTAGCCATGCTTATTCCGGTGAGCGGCTGGCTGGCTGATCGCTTCGGTACACGGCGGATTTTTATTCTGGCCGTCAGTCTGTTTGCCTTAGGTTCCTTAACCTGTGCCCTTTCCGGCACACTGCCTATGCTGGTGGTTTCCCGGGTCATCCAGGGGATAGGGGGTGCCATGATGATGCCCGTCGCCCGACTTGCGTTACTGAGAGCCTATCCCCGCAGTGAATTACTGCCTATCCTGAACTTTGTCACGATGCCCGGATTAATCGGCCCGGTGCTGGGCCCGGTGCTGGGTGGGATACTGGTTACCTATGCAACATGGCACTGGATATTTCTTATTAATATACCGATAGCGTTAGCCGGTGTCTTTTTTGCCCGGAAATATATGCCTGATTTCACAACCCCGAAACGACGGTTTGATGCGCCAGGCTTTTTACTGTTTGGTCTCGGGCTGGTGCTGATCTCTGTCGGTATTGAGTTGTTTGGTGAACAACTGGTACGTAGTTCACTGGCCGCTGCTATTCTGATTAGCGGGGTCGTCCTGCTATTACTCTATATAAAGCATGCCAGAAATCACCGCGCACCTCTGATAGGTCTGCCGATGTTTAAGACGAGAACCTTTTCTATCGGGATCATCGGCAATATAGCCTCACGGTTAGGGACAGGCTCGGTTCCTTTCCTGATGCCACTGATGCTTCAGGTAGGCTTTGGGTATTCCGCTCTGCTTGCTGGCTGTATTATGGTACCGACGGCACTGGGCTCTATCCTCGCAAAATCACTTGTGACCCGGGTACTCAGAAGCCTGGGCTATCGCCGGACCCTGGTGATTGTTACCGGTGTCATCGGGCTGTTCGTCGCAAGCTTCTCACTACAATCACCGACTCTCCCCTTCTGGGTACTGCTGGTACCGCTGTTTATCATGGGGATGTTTATGTCAATGCAATTTACTTCCATGAACACCATTACCCTGGCCGATCTCACGGATGACAATGCCAGCTCAGGGAACAGTGTACTGGCCGTGACTCAGCAACTGGCCATCAGCTTTGGTGTTGCAGTCAGTGCAGCCGTCTTACGTTTCTGGCAAAACATTTCCGGCGAGGCTCTCTGGGACTTTCATGCCACCTTTCTGAGTATGGGGATCGTGACGCTGTTATCCGCCCTGATCTTCCTGCTACTGAAACCGGAAGATGGTAAACACCTGATTCACGACCGCGTGAAGAAAAAAGCGAAAACTTAACCTCTGCCAACAGAAGCACGCTCCATCAGCTCCGGTGTCAGTACCAGCAACTGCTGGCTGACATCCGGCGTTTCCATCCGGTGGAGCAGGGTATCAATAGCCAGTTCCCCAAGTTCATCTTTAGGCTGACGGATAGTGCTCAGAGGAGGGATCATATAACGTGCCAGTTCAATATCATCATATCCCATGACTGCCATATCCCGGGGTATGGTTAATCCGGCCTGGTAAAGTGCCTGATAGCCCCCGACCGCCATTGCATCATTGCTGGTAAAAACAGCCTGCGGCCGTGGAGTAAGCCTGAGCAATTGCTGCATGGCAAGAAAGCCCCCCTCAAATTCAAAGTCGCTTTCAATAATGTACCCGGGCAAAACCGGCAGTTTTGCTGCAGCCATCGCACGTTGATATCCCTCAAGACGCAGGCAGGCTGAAGTCTTATCCCGGGGGCCGGCAATACAGGCAATTCGGGTATAACCCCGCGAAACCAGATAACGGGTAGCCATTTCGCCCCCCAGCAAAGAGTTATCCTGAATAACATCGCTGCTGCTTTCAAAAGGGGCCCAGTCCATCATTACCGACGGTATAGACGGATACCGGCCCAGGATCTCAGCAGACGGCCGGCGTCTTTCGGTACACATAATGAGGAGTCCGTCCACGCGCTTTTGCAGCAGCGTTTCCAGACTTCGGTCCATGCGGTCCTTGTCTCCTTCGGTATTACATAAAATCAGGCTGTATTGCCGTTCATAACAACTACGTTCAACCCCGCGAACCACTTCTGCATAGAACGGGTTACTGCTGGCTGTCAGTAACATCCCTATCGTGTGGGTCCGCTGCAGTTTCAGGCTCCGGGCCAATGCTGAAGGTGCATAGTTAAGCTGCTCTATGGCAAATGTTACCTTCTGCCGAATAGCTTCACTGACGAACCGGTTATTGTTAATGACATGAGATACGGTAGAGGTCGAAACGCCCGCAAGACGGGCGACATCTTTCATCGTGGCCACGTTTACCCCTGATCCTGCAAAAATCGCTCAATTTCTTCCCGCCAGGGGACGGAAGGTTGTGCTCCATGGCGGGTGACCGCAATGGCGGCAGCAGCGTGTGCAAAACGGACCGATCCGGTCATGGTTTGTTGCTCCAGGAGTGCCGTCATCAACGCACCATTAAATGTATCTCCGGCACCAATCGTATCCACAGCGGCGACATCAAAACCGGGAATATGCTGACCACATCCCCGCTCACTCAGCCACACCCCGCGCTGGCCGAGGGTAATCAGCACCCGGTCAATACCTTTTGCATGGAGGATACCGGCGGCTTTGGCAGCATCGTCATCGTTTTTCACGACCACGCCCGTCAGTATCTGCGCTTCAGTTTCATTCGGGGTAATCATATCCACCAGCGCCAGCAATTCATCAGATAATTCCGTCGCAGGTGCCGGATTCAGTATGACCTGAGTCTTATTCTGGCGGGCAATCCGGGCCGCTGTCAGCACGCTATCCAGCGGCGATTCAAGCTGTATCAGCAGGGCATCCGCACCGGCAATGACCTGATGGTGCTGCTTAACCCGTTCGGGGGACAGGGCAGCATTTGCGCCGGCATAAATACCGATGGAGTTTTCACCTTCGCCATTCACAAAAATCAACGCCACCCCGGTGGACTCTCCGTCAACGATCGCCACCGGAGTAACATCAATACCATCGTCTGCCAGCTGCTTTAGGATACTTTCCCCCGTATCGTCATGACCTACGCAGGCAATAAAGGCAACGTCGGCACCGCTCCTTCCGGCAGCGACTGCCTGATTCGCCCCTTTACCACCAAAAGCGACCTGATATTGCTTGCCAATCACCGTTTCCCCCGGACGCGGGAACTGCACCAGGTTGATAATGTGGTCTGCATTAATGCTGCCAAGAACAGCCAGTCTGCCGGTATTTTTCATAGGAGGCTTTTATCCGGATAAAAGCGCCCCCGGGGGCGCGTATGAGAGTTATGCTGCGTTATCGGGTCACCAGCTTCAATTCTACCGGTATCAGGGCCGCGACCTTTTTCCCTTTAAGTACGTTGTCTGCCGTGTCTACACCGGTTTTACCAATCTGCTCCGGTAACTGAGCGACTGTCGCAGCCAGCTTACCGCCCTCAACCGCTTTCACTCCATCAGGCGTTCCGTCAAATCCTACGACGATGACCCCAGTTTTACCGGCAGTTTGCAGGGCACGCATCGCACCGAGCGCCATTTCGTCATTCTGAGCAAAAACGGCCTGCACATCAGGGTGGGCCGTGAGCAGGTTTTGCATCACATTCAGCCCCTTGGTCCGATCGAAATCAGCAGGCTGGCGGGCAAGAACACTGAATTTATGGGCATCAGAGGCCTGTCTGAAGCCTTCCCCCCGTTCACGGGCAACAGAGGTTCCGGCAATCCCCTCCAGTTCGATAACTTTTACCCCCTCCCCCAACTGCTTAGCGATAAAATCTCCGGCCAGCTTCCCTCCCGCCCGGTTATCAGAAGCAATGTGACTGACGACCTTACCCTGACTGGCTGAGCGATCAAGCGTGATCACCGGAATCTGAGCCTGGTTCGCAATTTTTACCGCGTTACTCACTGCATCGGAATCTGTCGGGTTAATCAGGATGGCTTTGGTTCCGCGCACCATCAGATCCTGCACATTTGCCAGTTCTTTCGCCGGGTTATTCTGGGAATCAAGCACCACCAGATGATATCCCAGCTTATCGGCTTCTTTCTGCGCCCCCTCTTTCAGGGTGACAAAAAACGGATTATCCAGCGTAGATATCACCAGCGCGAGGGTATCTTTCGCCAGCACCTGAGTACTAAACGTGACGCCTAACATTAAGGCCAATGCAGTAAGTTTTTTCATATTATTAATCCTGTAGGGTAATCAATCAGTTATTGCTTTTTTTATCTATCAGTACCGCCAGTAATATCACTACAGCTTTGACAATCATTTGGTAGTAAGAAGAAACACCTATCAGATTCAACCCATTGTTAAGAAAACCGAGGATCAGCGCACCAATCAGGGTCCCCATGACCCGCCCCTTTCCTCCGGACAGACTGGTTCCCCCCAGCACAACGGCCGCAATCGCATCCAGTTCATAACCGGTACCGGCGGTAGGTTGTGCAGAAGAAAGACGCGCTACTTCAATGGTTCCGGCCAGCGCGGCGAGCAGGCCACACAGTGCATAAACGGTGACTTTTACCCGATTCACACTGATACCGGAAAGCCGGGCCGCGGCTTCATTACCTCCCAGTGCATAGATATAGCGCCCCAGCCGGGTGTGATGAAGCATGTACCCTGCAGCAAGAAAGATAATCGCCATTAACCAGACCGGCGTAGGGATCCCCAGCGGCCGGCCAATACCGAACCAACCGAACAGATCCGCATTATCGTTAAAGCCGGTACTGATCGGGCTGCCGTTGGTATAAACCAGAGTGGCTCCCCGCAGCAGCAGCATCATGACCAGGGTGGCAATAAATGCCTGAACTTTCCCTTTAGCGACAATAAACCCGGTAATCCCCCCGATAAATGCGCCCAGCCCCAGCGATATCGTAATAGCCAGCAGTGAATTCACCTCCATCCCCACGAGGGATGCAGCCACCGCACCGGTCAGCGCCAGTAATGACCCGACAGAAAGATCAATTCCTGATGTCAGAATAACCAGAGTCATCCCCACCGCCATAATGGCGTTAACAGAGGTTTGCTGAAGAATATTGAACAGATTCGCCAGGGTGAAAAAGTTGTGACTCATCCCGGAAACAATGGCAATCAATACCAGAAGTGCAATCAGGGATTTCTGTTCAAGCAGCCAGGCTTTACTGAACAGGCGGCGTGAGGGAAGTGTATGTGTACTCATATTATGCCTGCTCCGCGTTTTGAGGTTTGCCAACTGCCGCCGCCATCAGTATTTCCTGTGATGCCTGCCCGACAGGAAAGTCACCGCTCAGTTGCCCTTCATGCATCACTAACACCCGGTCGCTCATCCCCAGAACTTCCGGCATTTCAGAAGAAACGAGGATGATGCTCATGCCTTCGTCTTTAAACTGGTTAATTAACTGATAAATTTCTTTCTTCGCGCCAACATCCACACCGCGGGTAGGTTCATCCAGAATGAGGACCTTAGGCCGGGTCATCAGACCTCGTGCGATAGCAATTTTTTGTTGATTACCTCCGGATAACAGACCTACCGGCTGATTCATCGAAGGGGTTTTGATATTGAATAACCTGATAAAGTCACTCACCGCCAATTGTTCGGCTGCATGTTTCAGACGCCCACCCTGGTGGCTGAAATACCTGAGCGCGGTCAGCGACATATTTTCTTTTACCGACATCCCTGATACCAGCCCATCACGTTTACGATCTTCCGTGATATAGACGATTCCTTGCTGTAACCCCTCTTCCGGTGAACGTACCCGTATAGCTTTCCCCTCCAGGGTCACACTACCGGCTGATCGTGGGAGCGCGCCGTACAGCACCTTCATGAGTTCGGTACGCCCGGACCCCATCAGGCCCGAGACACCAAGGATTTCCCCTTTGCGCAGAGTAAAACTGACATCCTTCACCCCGGACCCGCTGAGATGCTCAACAGCCATAAGAACACCGCCCGGCGATTTATCCAGCCGGGGGTATTGCTCTTCAAGCTTACGCCCCACCATCATTTCAATCAGTGACTCTTCTGTAAGCGTGTTGACCTGCCGTTCGGCGATGAACTGACCATCGCGAAATACCGTGACATCATCGCAAATTTCAAAAATCTCTTTCATCCGGTGAGAGATATAAACAATGCCGCACCCCTGCGCCTTTAGATCCTTGATGACACGAAACAGGGAGGCTGTTTCTGTATCGGTCAGCGCATCTGTCGGCTCATCCATGATGATGACCCTGGATTCAAAGCTCAGTACCCTGGCAATCTCAACCATCTGCTGATCGCCAATCGATAAATCGTCCACCCGCTGATGACTGCTGAGGCGCAGATTCAGGCGTTTCATTACTGCCTCTGCCTGTTGGTACATCTGTTTCCACTGAATGCGGCCGAAACAGTTCACAACTTCCCGGCCCAGGAAAATATTCTCAGCCACACTCAGTTGCGGGATCAGGTTGAGTTCCTGATGAATGATGCCAATGCCGGCCGCCTGTGAAGCCTTAGGACTGTCGAACGTGGTCTCTTTTCCCAGCCATTCAAAGCGACCGGCATCCCGCGCGTAGATCCCGGTCAGGATTTTCATCATGGTCGACTTGCCGGCACCGTTTTCCCCGACCAATGCCATCACCCGCCCCGGATAGACGGATAGTGCAGCCTTTGATAAGGCTTTTACGCCGGGGAAAGATTTAGTAATGCCTGTGAGTTGCAATAATGGTTGCATAACAGCCTCAGAAGGTTACGCCAGCATTAAGGATGATATTCGCGTACGGGGAACACTCCCCGCTGCGAACGATAGCCTGACTGGATTGTGTTCTTTCTTTGAACTGTTGATGGCTCATGTAGGTAATATCGATGGTATTACCCTGCCGGTGTTGCAGGTGTTCCATCAGTGCAATCAGGTCACTGTGTAATTGAACATTGTGCAGCAATATTTCTTCCGCCAGGATGGCACTCTCGACCTGCATTTCGTCAGTCACTGCCGCGACTACCTGTAAAAAACCCGGCACCCCCGCCGTCAGCGCCAGATCAATCCGTTGAGGCCCTCGCGGGACAGGCAAACCTGCATCACTGATGGTCAGGCTGTCGGTGTGCCCTAAGCGGGAAACGACGGACGAAATCTCAGAGTTCAGTAAGGTGCCTTTTTTCATTTTTCACTCCTGAGCGAAACGTTTCGCTGAATGAAGTCTAAGTAACCGTTGGGGGAAAACAATCGACGGGCAATGAATATGTGATCACTATCGAAACATTTCGCAGCCAGGACACAGAGGGGTAAAAACGCAGTGATCGCGCTGTGATAAAGGTCACAACAGGGAGGGTTATTGCTGCAGGAAAGTAAGAATGCCGGCAACGTCAGTCTGAGAGAAAGTCTGCAGAATACCACTGAGCGGATTCGGTTCAGTGTTGTCTTTCAGCGCCGGGGGAGTGTTTCTTCTGTTCCCGACGACGCTGTCATCGCGGAGAAGGGAAACCGATGACTGCCGGAGGGGGTGAGAGCGGCCATACACGATGACCGCTCCCGTTAATCAGAACTCTACCTGGGTTCCCAGTTCAATGACCCGGTTAGGCGGGATTTCAAACTGATCCGGAGCCCGTAACGCGTTACGTTGCAGAGCCATAAATAACTTACCGCGCAATCGCAGATACCATGGACGTTTCCCCAGAATCAGCGACTCTCTTGACATAAAGAACGAAGTATCCATCATTCTGCAGTTCAGACCTTCCAGTCCGCACCGATGAAAGATTTCTTCTACGTTTGGCGTTTCACGCCAGCCATAGCTGGCGACCACCCGCCAGAAGGTCGGAGAGAGTTGTTCTATAGTGACACGACGTACATTATGAACATACGGGGCATCTTCAGTACGTAACGTCAGCAGCACTACCCGCTCGTGTAATATCTTGTTGTGTTTGAGGTTATGCAGCATCGCGAATGGAATGACATTCAGCACCCTGGACATAAATACGGCCGTTCCGGGCACCCGCAGTGGCGGGTTTTTCTCCAGTGAGGCGATCATCGCTTCCAGAGAATTACCGTGTTCATGCATCCGGCGCAGGACCCGGAATCGTTCGCTTTTCCAGGTCGTCATAATAATAAACATAACCAGTGCCAGACACAGTGGCAGCCAGCCACCTGAGAAGATTTTTATCAGGTTTGCACTGAATAAAGGCACATCAATACACAGCAGGACGATGAAAATTATTCCCACCAGGAATATATTCCAGTGCCAGTTCTTACGTGCCACCGTACAGGACAAAATGGTGGTCAGGATCATCGTGCCGGTGACGGCAATACCATACGCTGCGGCAAGATTGCTGGAATGTTTGAAACAGATAATCACCACCAGCACCGCCGAATACAGTAACCAGTTGATCATAGGGATATAGATCTGGCCGGATTCCATTTCAGACGTATGGATGATTCTCATTGGCGACAAATACCCGAGACGTACCGCCTGCCGGGTCAGTGAAAATACCCCGGAGATCACTGCCTGCGAGGCAATCACGGTGGCCAGGGTCGCCAGCAATAACATCGGGATCAGCGCCCAGTCCGGAGCCAGCAGAAAGAACGGGTTTTTAATGGCTTCAGGATGAGCAAGCAGCAAAGCCCCCTGTCCAAAATAGTTAAGTACCAGTGAAGGCAGAACAACACTAAACCAGGCAATACGTATCGGCAATTTCCCGAAATGTCCCATATCGGCATATAAGGCTTCAACCCCGGTGATCGACAGAACCACCGCCCCCAGGGCAAAAAAGGACACCGTCTTGTAATGCAGGAAAAATTCCACGGCATGCCAGGGATTCAGCGCCTGTAAGACGACAGGGTTCCGGATAATACTGTTAACACCCAGGACCGCCAGTACCAGAAACCAGATAAGCATGACGGGGGCAAACATTTTCCCCACCAGCCCGGTACCATGTTTCTGGATCAGAAAGAGGAGTGTCAGAACAGCAATAGAAAGAGGAACAATATAGGCATCCAGCGAAGGGGCCGCAATTTCCAGACCTTCCATTGCAGACATCACCGAAATGGCTGGCGTAATGACGACCTCGCCATAGAAGAAACTCCCGCCCACCAGCCCCATGATAAGCAGGATGGCCGTCGCCCGGGCACCGGTATTTCGTCCGGCAAGCGACATCAGCGTCAGTATTCCACCCTCACCGGCATTATCCGCCCGCATGACGTAGCTGATGTACTTCAGAGAAACGACAAGGATTAATAACCAGAAAATCAATGACAGAAAGCCAAACACGGACTCCTGCTCGATGCCAAAACCAAATTGCCCCGAAAGGCACTCACGTAGTGTATACAGCGGGCTGGTTCCTATATCACCATAAACCACACCGATAGCTGCTAGCGTCAATGCGCCGGTTGATTGTTTGTTATTTGAGCTCATATCATTTTATCTTGTTTTTAACCAATCCCGTAAAAACGTGCCTTATTAACCGCCAAAGTGGCACAGTATGCACTTATTCATCAGAAAACCCACCCGGTTATCGATAAAAGGTATCTAAAATTGATTATTAACCCGTTGCAGAACCCTGCGGTGATGGGACAATCTTAAAGATTATCATTTCGCGCCTCCTCTGCCGGTTTATCATGGCAGGATGCCGGAAAGACAGCATCCCGACGGTTATTACAAGGACTCAATTATTATTATGGCATTGACTCATCTTTTAGCTGACAGAATTACGCGCCTCAGCGATATGCTGGAAAAAGGGCTGTATGAAAGACACCACACTATCCGGTTGTGTCTGCTGGCTGCTCTTTGTGGTGAAAGCGTATTCCTGATGGGTCCGCCGGGGATTGCCAAAAGTCTGATTGCCCGCCGGCTGAAGTATGCATTTCAGGATGCCCGGGCTTTTGAATACCTGATGACCCGCTTTTCAACACCGGAAGAGGTCTTCGGTCCGCTCTCTATTCAGGCGCTAAAAGATGAAGGACGTTATCAGCGCCTGACCCGTGGCTATCTTCCTGAAGCCGAAATAGTGTTCCTGGATGAAATATGGAAAGCCGGACCGGCCATCCTGAATACATTACTCACCGCCATTAATGAACGCCGGTTCCGCAACGGTGACAGTGAAACCACTATTCCGATGCGATTACTGATCACCGCATCCAATGAGTTCCCGGAAGAAGACAGCGGGCTGACAGCCCTCTATGATCGTATGCTGATACGACTATGCCTTGATAATGTCAGTAGTAAAAACAATTTCCGCAATATGCTGACCGCATCAGGAGAAGAGCCCGTCACTCCGTCGGGGGAGTCTTTGCGTATTACCCATGACGAATATCAGCAATGGCAAAAAAATATTCCCCGCATCGCCCTGCCGGATACCGTCTTTGAACTGATTTACCGGTTACGTCATCAGCTGGAAAATCAGGCTGATGCTCCCTATATCTCAGACCGCCGCTGGAAGAAAGCCACCCGGCTACTGCAGGCCAGTGCCTTCTTCAGTGGCCGTGATGCGATTGCACCGGTAGACCTGATATTACTGAAAGACTGTTTATGGCACGACACAGCTTCTATGCAACTGATTGAGCAGGAAATTCAGTCACTGGTTACCGGTTACGGATGGGAGCAACAGGCTATTTTACTCAAACTGCGCCAGCTGCAAGCCCGTAAAGTAACGCTGCAACGACAGATGAATGAGCAACAAATATTAACGCTGGAAAAACAAAGTACATTGTTTGGCCGTAAGGCTCATCCGGCCTTACCTCAGGATCTGACAGAGGAACAGCTGACGCTGATTTTGCTCTCCCCGCTGACACTGCATAATTTAAACGTATCGCATCTGGTGATCAGCAGAGAAGACCTGAGCCAATGGCTTCAGAAAGGCGGAGAGATCAAAGGAAAGCTCAACGGCATGGGCTTTGCACAATCGCTGGATTTGTATATTGATGACCGTAACCGGTTGAACATCCGGGATATCAGTCTGCAATCCTCCGGGCTGAGCGCCTCCGTCAGCAGTCCGAAAACGCCATTACCCGAAGAAATCACCCTCGGCCTGCAGGCACTTAAGGAGCAGCTACAGACACAACGTTTACTTTTCCGTCAGCATCAGCACTGCCTTTTCATCGATGATAAGTGGCTGGCACTTATTGAACACAGTCTGCAGGATGTGGCGGATCAGATAGAACAGGCAATGCAATGATTTCTATCGATACGCTGTTAAGTCTGCTGACATTTAATGATTACGACTCACTTAATGACTTTCTGACGACACTCCTGGCAGCCCCGCAGCTGGTGATGTTTCTGGAGAAAAGCCCTGCGTTGAAAAAGGCTCTGCTGCGTGATTTACCTGCGATTAAAGCCGCCATCAGCGAAGAGCAGAAAAATACACCGGTACCGGCTGCGCTGGCTCAGGAATTTTCACTCTATACGCGACAAAAAGGACTCAGCCTGTATACCTTCAGTCAGCAGTTACCTGAAACCCTGCAGGCACTGGAACAGCTCAACTCTCCGTTTACCGAAGAAGCAGAAAATCTGAAGAGGCAGGCCGATGACACTCTGTTTACTCCGGCACAACAGAGTCTTTTTTTTCAACGCTGGCGGCTGAACCTGACATTACAGACGGCGACCCTGAATGAAGACCTGCTGGAACAGCACAGAGAACGCATAATCAATGAATTACAGCAGCGGATTTCCTTAGCCGGTCAACTGTCCCCCTTACTGGAAGAAGACGAGGAGGCCGCCGCCGGCCATTTATGGGATTGGAGTAAAGCGCCGTTACAAAAGGGGGATGCGGATTTAATCGTGGAATACAGCGAATTCCTGAAAACACATCCTGAGCTTTCTTCTCTGGCTGCACAATTAGGGCGTAGCCGCGAATCTGCGGCAGAACCTGCCGAAAAGACCGCCACGGGTATACAAAAGGTCCGGGTTCCCCATACGGAGTCCGTTCCTGAAGAGGTCAGCGGCATCCACCAAAGCGATGATATTTTACGTCTGCTGCCTCCGGAACTGGCCGCGCTGAGCATCACGGAACTTGAACTGGAATTTTATCGCCGGCTGGTGGAGAAACGTCTGCTGACCTATCAGCTCCAGGGGGAGTCGTATCACGAAGAACTACGGCACCACCCCGTGACCGGACATAAGAAAGATCCAACCCCGGCAGGCCCTTTTATTGTCTGTGTGGATACATCCGGCTCGATGGGCGGGTTTAATGAACGCTGCGCCAAAGGATTCTGCCTCGCTTTACTTAAAATCGCGCTCACCGGAAAGCGCCGTTGCCACGTGATGTTATTTGCCAGCGAAGTTATCCACTATGAACTGACCGCGGAAGATGGTCTGCAGCAGGCTACCCGTTTTCTGAGCCAGCGTTTCCGGGGCGGAACCGACCTGGCGCAGTGCCTGAATACCGTCGCTGATCAGCTGGAAACAGAGGCCTGGCGGGATGCCGATGCCGTCATTATCTCCGATTTTATCGCCCAGCGGTTGCCGGGAGAGTTGATCCAGCGGCTGGAGAAGATCCGCCAGCAACGGCAACAGCGGTTCCATGCCGTGACGCTTTCCCCGCACGGTAAACCCGGGATCCTGAGACTCTTTGATCATATCTGGAAATTTGATACCCGGTTACGGATGCGATTACTGCGACGTCTGAAGAGGTAAGGCTATGATTCTCTGCTATAGTCAGTACATACCGGCCTAAGCATAGCGGAGCCCTTCAGTAATGATACCCGACCGTCAGCCACATCTCCCTTTACCGTCTTATACGGTTCCTTTAACCGGCGAAAATGTCTCAGAAAAACGTCAACAGATCCTGGAGTATTTTCTCCACAGCTGGGAACTGTATGAGAGTCTGTTTGAATGTCTGGACAGTGCGGATGCCTGGACGACAAAGGCAATTTCTCTGCGCCATCCGCTTATTTTCTATTATGCCCATACGGCGACCTTTTATATTAATAAGCTGATGGCTGGCGGATACCTGGACACCCGTATTGATGCCACCATCGAATCGATGATGGCTATCGGTGTGGATGAAATGAGCTGGGATGACCTGGATGACCAGCACTACTCATGGCCACCGGTCAGCGATGTCAGAGCGTACCGTCAGAAAGTAAAGCAGCAGGTACTTCATTTTATTGAAGAGATGCCGCTGGAACTGCCAATCCACTGGGATAGCCCGGCATGGGTTATCCTGATGGGGATCGAACATGAAAGGATCCACCTTGAAACCTCCAGTGTGCTTATTCGCCAGCTTCCCCTCAGCCAGGTAAAGCCCTCGCCATTCTGGCCCCATAGCCCTCAGGCAAGACACCAGCGTTCACAGGTTCCTGAAAATAGCCTGGTGGCGATTGAAGGAAGCAGGGTGTCACTGGGTAAAGAAGACGAGACGTATGGCTGGGATAATGAATATGGCTTTCAGCAAACCGAAGTCAGTCCCTTTCAGGCCAGTAAAATGCTGGTCAGTCATGGGGAGTTTCTGACATTTGTGCAGGCCGGCGGCTACCACACCCGCCGTTTCTGGGATGAGGAAGGCTGGCAATGGCGTGAGTTTGCCCGTGCCGAACATCCGACCTTCTGGGTCGGTGATGTATTGCACCCCGATCAGCTTAAATTACGACTGATGACGGAAGAAGTCCCGATGCCCTGGGACTGGCCCGCCGAAGTGAATCAGCTTGAAGCTGCCGCATTTTGTCGCTGGAAAGCAGAAGTCCTGGGGGAACCGGTCCAGCTCCCTTCTGAAACGGAGTGGTACCTGTTACGTCAGCGGATAGAGGAGCCTGCGGCAGGTGAACCTCTGCCGGCGAATATCAATCTGAGCTACGCAGCCTCGCCGTGTCCGGTCGATCTTTTTCCGCAGGCGGGGCTATACGATATCGTCGGGAATGTCTGGCAGTGGACGACGACACCTATCAGTGGTTTTCCGGGCTTCAAGGTGCATCCGCTCTATGATGATTTTTCGACACCGACATTTGACGGAAAACATAATCTGATCAAAGGCGGTAGCTTCATTTCAACAGGAAATGAGACACTGAAATCGGCCCGTTATGCCTTTCGACGACATTTCTTTCAGCATGCCGGCTTCCGGTATGTGATCTCATCTCACCAGGAAACGCAGAAAGTGAATCCTTATGAAACAGACCTGATGGTCTCACAATATCTGGATTTCCAGTACGGGCCGGATAAATTCGGTATCGCCAATTATGCGAAGGTACTGGCAGAGAAAGTACTGCCCTGGTGTGAGTCACGGGCGCATGCCCTGGATATCGGTTGTGCGACTGGCCGCGCAACATTTGAGCTGTCACGTTATTTCTCTCAGGTGACCGGCATGGATTATTCGGCACGTTTTATTGATGTGGCGGAAAAGCTTTCTGCGGGAGAAGAATTACGCTACCAGCTCCCGAGTGAGGGTGAGCTGGTAGATTACCGGACATTAAGGCTGACCGATGCCTTAGCAGACTATGCTGCACAGGGGCCGGTACATTTTACACAGGGTGATGCCTGTAACCTGAAGGCCCGGACGGGCATGTTTGACCTTGTTTTCGCCTCAAACCTGCTGGACAGACTGCGTGAACCTCGCCGTTTTCTGCAGGACATCACGCCGATGCTGCGTACAGGAGGCGTCTTACTACTCTCATCACCTTATACATGGCTTGAAGAATATACACCTAAAGATAACTGGCTGGGCGGGCTCCGTGAAAACGGAGAAGCCGTAACAACCTTACAGGCATTACGGCGCATTCTGCAGGCCGATTTTGAGGAAATCGCGCCGCCGGAAGATGTCCCCTTTGTGATCAGGGAAACGTCCCGCAAATATCAGCATACGGTGGCCCAGCTGACGCTGTGGCGTAAAAAATAATCCCCCCGGCAGGAATAGCTGTCGCAGGTCAGCTATTCCTTGCCAGCCTGCACGCAGGAGATTACTGTCACTGTTTACCTTACACCTGACAGATAAGGAAACAGGATGGCTGATACGCTGCAACTCGATCAACTTGATCGCGATATCCTCAACGCCCTGCTGAATAACGCCAAAACGGCCTATGCTGAGCTCGCAAAACAGTTCAGTGTCAGTGCCGGTACGATCCATGTTCGTGTCGAAAAAATGCGTCAGGCCGGGATTATCCTCGGTACCCGCATTGACGTTGATCCGAAAAAACTCGGATTTGATGTCTGCTGTTTTATCGGCATTATTCTAAAAAGTGCCCGTGATTATCCTGCCGCCCTGAGCAAGCTGGAAGCACTCGACGAAGTTGTGGAAGCCTGGTACACCACCGGCCATTACAGTGTGTTTATCAAAGTAATGTGCCGCTCCATCGATGCGCTTCAACAGGTGCTTATCAATAAGATACAGACCATTGATGAAATTCAGTCTACCGAAACGCTTATCTCTTTACAGAACCCGATCATGAGAACCATTAAGCCCTGATCCCCGGGGCATTGTGGATAACCTTATTCATCACTCTCTCCTGTGCTGGCAGCCTCTTCCGAAGAAAATAAAAAATGAATAACCTTGTTGTCCACAGGTGGATCACTGCTTGATCACAGCGTACAATGCTCGCCTTTAACAGAGGGAAGATCGATGGCGGATATTACGTTTATCACAGGCAGTACCCTGGGCAGTGCCGAATACGTCGCTGAAGACCTGGCTGAAATTGCAGAGGCAAAAGGGCTTTCTGCCGAAATTCTGCACGGACCTGCTTATGATGACGTCCCGCCAACAGGGATCTGGCTACTGATCAGCTCAACGCATGGCGCCGGTGAAATTCCGGACAACCTGTTACCGTTTTATCAGACGCTTTCAGAGACACAACCGGATCTTTCTGCCGTCCGTTACGGTGCCATCGGTATCGGTAACCATGAATATGACCTGTTCTGCGGTGCGATCCGAACCCTGGATCAACAATTACAGACTCTGGGCGCGACACGGATCGGCGATCGGCTGGAAATAGATGTCCTGGAACACGATGTCCCTGAGGATCCGGCCACAGAATGGTTTCAACAGTGGATATCACTGATTTAGATCCCCTCAGCCACGGTGATTGATCGTTTATTTCTAATGATCCGTGGTGATTAGTCCTGTTTTGTGATCTTTTTTCCCGGTTTTTCTGTGTATAACTCACCCTGAAACGTGCGTATAACCGGTAGTTATCCAATGAATAACCCCGGATGCTTTTTTGACCTGTGCATAAGTCCTTATTTTGATCTCAGCTTATACGTGAAAGGATCACCGATCATTCACAGCATACGATCCTCATTAGATCTCTGTTAAGTAACAGGAAAAATCCCTTATCCACAAGATCAGTGGATCCTAATAAGAGATCTAACAGAAAGATCATACATAAAATAAAGATCTTTCTTTTAAACCCCTAACGATCCTGCCACTTTCGCCGGTCAGGGAATTTAAGTAGAATCCTCCACCGGGATAGACTCCCAACCGTTAATCTACTGAGGTACTGCTCCATGTTTTATCCAGATCCTTTTGACGTCATCATCATCGGTGGTGGTCATGCAGGGACAGAAGCAGCAATGGCTGCTGCCCGAATGGGTCAGCAAACCCTGCTACTGACACACAATATCGATACGCTGGGACAAATGTCATGTAACCCGGCGATTGGTGGTATCGGAAAAGGACATCTGGTTAAAGAAGTCGATGCAATGGGCGGCCTGATGGCGCAGGCCATCGACAAAGCAGGGATCCAGTTTAGAATACTAAACAGCAGTAAAGGTCCTGCGGTCAGAGCAACCCGTGCACAGGCGGATCGCGTACTCTATCGGCAGGCAGTACGTACTGCTCTTGAAAACCAGCCTAACCTGATGATCTTCCAGCAGGCTGTGGATGATCTTATCGTCGAAAACGATCAGGTCGTGGGTGCAGTGACTCAGATGGGCTTACGCTTTCGTGCAAAGGCCGTGGTACTGACTGTCGGAACCTTCCTTGACGGTAAAATTCATATTGGCCTGGATAACTACAGCGGTGGCCGTGCCGGCGATCCCCCTTCGGTTCCGCTGGCTCGTCGCTTACGTGAGCTTCCGCTGCGTGTGGACCGCCTGAAAACCGGAACACCTCCCCGTATCGATGCCAGAACGATCGATTTTTCGGTGCTGACGCCGCAACACGGTGATACACCGATGCCGGTCTTTTCGTTCATGGGGAAAGCCAGCGATCATCCGCAGCAGATGGCGTGTTACATCACCCATACCAATGAAAAAACGCATGACGTGATCCGTAATAACCTCGATCGCAGCCCGATGTATGCCGGGGTGATCGAAGGGATCGGCCCCCGTTACTGTCCGTCGATTGAAGACAAGGTGATGCGCTTTGCCGATCGCAATGCTCATCAGATCTTTCTGGAGCCGGAAGGGCTGACCAGTAACGAAATTTATCCGAACGGAATATCGACCAGCTTACCGTTTGATGTACAGATGCAGATTGTCCGTTCGATGAACGGACTGGAAAATGCCAAAATTATCCGTCCGGGATATGCCATTGAGTACGATTTCTTTGACCCACGGGATCTGAAACCGACGCTGGAGAGTAAATACATCAGCGGATTGTTCTTTGCCGGACAAATTAACGGCACCACCGGATATGAAGAAGCCGCTGCTCAGGGATTACTGGCCGGCCTGAATGCCGGACGTTTCTCTGCCGATAAAGAAGGCTGGACCCCGCGCAGGGATAATGCTTACCTCGGTGTTCTGGTCGATGACCTGTGCACCCTGGGAACCAAAGAACCGTACCGGATGTTTACCTCCCGTGCCGAATATCGTCTGATGTTACGTGAAGACAATGCGGATCTTCGTCTGACTGCCATCGGTCGTGAACTGGGGCTGGTGGATGATGAGCGCTGGGCCCATTTCAACCGGAAGCTGGAATCGGTGGAACAGGAGCGTCAGCGCTTACGTGATATTCATGTACATCCCAGGTCCGGGAACGTGGAAGAGATCAATGCGGTACTGAGTGCCTCGCTCACCAAAGAAGCGAACGGGGAAGATCTGCTGCGCCGACCGGAACTGACGTACGAAAAATTAATGACATTACCCGGCTTTGGTCCGTCGCTTGCTGATCCGTCAGCCGCTGAGCAGGTGGAAGTTCAGGTAAAATATGAAGGCTATATTGCCCGTCAGCTGGAAGAGATCTCCCGCCAGCAGCGTAATGAAAATACGGTATTACCTGCCGACCTCGATTACCGTAACGTGAACGGGCTTTCAAATGAGGTGATCGCGAAGCTTAACGATCATAAACCCTCTTCCATCGGTCAGGCTTCACGTATTTCCGGTATTACCCCCGCGGCCATCTCTATCTTACTTATTTACCTGAAAAAGCAGGGTTTGCTTCGTAAAAGCGCCTGAGTCTTCAGTAACTGCAGGGGAAACCATTCGGTTTCCCCGCTAACAGGAATTTCCTTCGTGATAAATACACTTTCCTCGCTACTTCAACGGGCTGGTATTTCGCTCTCCGATCAGCAAAAACATCAACTAGTCAGTTATGTCGGTATGCTGGACAAATGGAACAAAGCTTATAACCTGACATCGGTTCGTGACCCTCAGCAGATGCTGATCCGCCATATTATGGACAGTATTGTGGTTGCCCCTTATCTGGAAGGTAATAAATTTATTGATGTCGGCACCGGGCCCGGATTACCGGGGATTCCGCTCTCGATTGTTTGTCCGCACGCACATTTCACTCTGCTGGACAGTCTGGGTAAACGCGTCCGTTTTTTACGTCAGGTACAGCACGAACTGAAACTGGAAAATATCACCCCGGTGCAGAGTCGTGTTGAAGCCTTTACTGATGAGCCACTGTTTGACGGGGTCATCAGCCGTGCATTTGCGTCTTTGCAGGATATGGTGAGCTGGTGTCATCACCTGCCGGCGGCGGGGCAGGGCCGATTTTATGCACTGAAAGGCCAGATACCGGATGAAGAGCTCTCGGCACTTCCTGAACATCTGAGTCTGGAGTCCGTCATATCATTACAGGTGCCCGATCTGGAAGGTGAGCGTCATCTGGTGATTCTGAAGCAGAAATAAGATCTGAACTCTTATACCGGCAACCCTTGCCGGTAATGTTCCTTCCCCGATGCTGACTATCCTATTTTCACTTTTTTATGTGATATCTATCACATAAAAAAGGTTATTAAGTCCTGACTGACGCCGTCAGGATAGAAAAACTCTCAAAAAACCACCGCTCCTGCAGGTTAACTCTTTATGAACTTTCAACAGATAGTGTGCTATCGGTGATGGCGCTGATTATCGATACTGGAGTATTTGTCATAATCACCGGGTCGGATAACTTCAGGGCCAATGAGTAAATCTCTTTTACAGAATTTCTGACGGAAGTCTTAACAGTAAATAGCGTTACTCTGATGATTGCATTGAGGTTTTAGTTAAATTTCACGGTTCGGTTTTTGTTTATTTTTACAGGGAAGGGTTCTTTAGTTTTTTAAAGTATTTATTTTTCTTATTTGATTCTTCCCTGACGGTATGTTGTTAAGTAAATGATTTAGTTGTATATACCCTGTTGTTTACTAAGGTTTTTTTTTGATATAGATTAAAGATGTGGTGTATTTATTACACCTGGTCCTGGCTTCCCTTCGGGAAATTGTCGGGAAATGTCATCAAAATATAGCAGCTTATATATAAGGATATATTATGAAAGAGCTTTCAGTGATCGAAACAAATCAGGTCAGCGGGGGTCTGTTCACTTTCTTCACGGGCCCTATCGGCGCAACGATGGGTTTTGCCATCGGTTCAGTGGTTGATGCCGGATGTGCGAGCCTGAACCTGAAATCTAACTTTAAACTGTCAGGGGCTCTGTTAGGGGGAGGGATCGCCGCTATCGTCGGATTCTCACCCATTCTGGCTACCGCCGGAATAGGCATGGGCGTGACGGGAATTGTACAAAATGCGCTCAGCATTATCAGCCAGCGCAAGTCCGCCTGATAAGCCGTTTTAAGTGTTATTAATCCCTTTTGTCACACACTGACGGTTATTCAGTCTTTGGGGGGAGTTCGCACTATCCCCCTTTTTAATCGTCCCTGCATTCACAATGATCAATTCTATTTATCCCCGCAAATCTGCGCATACCATTCCGGTCCCCTGGCATTCGGGGTCGAATAAATTACAGCGTTTTTTTATAAATTCTTCTTCTTTTTTAACCGGCATCGGCGGCGCTTATTTTTTATATTTATCCTGTTTGTAAAATAATTGATAAAAAAATGAAATAACAGAAGCTTAATTAACAACACTAAATGTGAGGTTAAAGGTCTTTTTCGGGAGTACTATTCGCTTTACCGCGAAAATAGTGGCGGTCTCCGGAGGAAAAGACTGACGTGAAGCGAACTGAAAAGCGGTAGTTCCGCGATTTTTAGCGAAGATTATCGGGAAAAACTCCTTCTCAGAAAGAATTTTAAATAATTGTTCACCTTTTCTCTACTTACAGATTGAAATCGTAGGAGTGCCCCGTATAATTTGCACGGCTTTTGCTGTTCACTCCTTTGGAGTGGTAACAGTAGTTTGTGTAACACACGATATACCCAACTTAAGTAAGGGAGAGTAAGCCGTCATGTCTGTATCTCTTTATAGTTTGAGATTAGCGCGGACAGTGCTGCTTATTCAACTGGTGACTTTTTTGCTCGTCAGTTGTTTCTTTACTTTGAAAAGCATTCACTGGGGAGCTTCTGCTCTGGCAGGAGGGATAGCGGCATGGCTGCCGGCTGTCCTGTTTACGTTTCTGGCCTGGCGCCTGCAAGGGCAATTCCCGGCTAAAGGGCGTGTTGCCTGGAGTTTTGCCTTAGGTGAAGTCCTGAAAGTCTTCATCACCATCGGATTGCTTGTTGTGGCGTTGGGTGTGTTCGGGGCGGTGTTTTGGCCTCTTGGACTGAGCTGGTTATCGGTGCTGGTGGTGCAAATCATTGCACCGGTTGTAATTAACAAAAAAGGGTAAGATGCATCATGGCCGCAGGAGAAATCTCAACCCCACAGGAATATATAAGTCATCACCTGCAGCATTTGCAGCTTGATTTACGTACATTCCAGTTGGTGAATGCGCACGACGCTCCGGCAACTTTCTGGACGTTAAACCTGGATTCCATGTTTTTCTCTGTCGTACTGGGTCTGGTCTTTCTGGTACTGTTCCGCAAAGTAGCTAAACAAGTTACCAGCGGTGTCCCGGGAAAACTGCAGGCGGCTATTGAACTGGTTGTTGGTTTCGTCGATAGCAATGTTCGTGATATGTATCACGGCAAAAGCAAACTTATCGCCCCGCTGGCACTGACAATTTTTGTCTGGGTCTTTTTAATGAACCTGATGGATCTGTTGCCAATCGATCTGCTGCCTTACCTGGGTGAGCATGTCCTTGGTTTGCCGGCATTGCGTGTTGTGCCGTCTGCAGATGTGAATGTGACATTATCTATGGCGCTGGGCGTATTTATTTTGATTCTGTTCTACAGCATCAAAATGAAAGGCGTAGGTGGTTTTGCTAAGGAACTGACTTTACAGCCTTTCAATCACCCGATCTTCATCCCCATCAACCTGATTCTTGAAGGTGTTAGCTTACTGTCTAAGCCGGTTTCTCTTGGCTTGCGACTGTTCGGTAACATGTATGCGGGTGAACTGATCTTTATCCTGATTGCGGGTCTGTTACCGTGGTGGTCACAGTGGGTTCTGAATGTGCCATGGGCCATTTTCCACATTCTGATCATCTCGTTACAGGCTTTCATTTTCATGGTCCTCACGATTGTCTATCTCTCGATGGCATCTGAAGAACATTGATATTTTTATCTCAACACTACTGATTTAATTGAAACAAACTGGAGACTGTCATGGAAAACGTGAGTATGGATCTGCTGTACATGGCTGCCGCTGTGATGATGGGTCTGGCGGCAATCGGTGCTGCGATCGGTATCGGCATCCTCGGGGGTAAATTTTTGGAAGGTGCTGCTCGTCAGCCTGACCTGATTCCTCTGCTGCGCACACAGTTCTTTGTCGTAATGGGTCTGGTGGATGCTATCCCTATGATCGCTGTAGGTCTGGGTCTCTACGTGATGTTTGCTGTCGCCTAGTAACGCCTGGTAATACGGTTGTTTGTTCGGTGATTTTCAGCGAATAAACGAACTCTGCCGTTTATCACCTCTGTGATGACGGCAGATCAAGCTAACTTAATAAGAGGCATTGTGCTGTGAATATTAATGCAACAATCCTCGGCCAGGCCATCGCGTTTATCCTGTTCGTTGCGTTTTGTATGAAGTATGTATGGCCGCCGATCATGGCTGCTATCGAGAAGCGTCAGAAAGAAGTTGCTGATAGCCTCGCTTCTGCAGAACTTGCTAAAAAAGAGCTGGATATCGCTCAGGCTAATGCGTCCGACGAGCTGAAAAAAGCCAAAGAAAACGCTCAGGTTATTATTGAGCAGGCTAACAAGCGTCGTGGCCAGATTCTGGATGAAGCGAAAGCGGAAGCGGAAACTGAACGTAACAAAATCATTGCACAGGCTTACTCTGAAATTGATGCCGAGCGTAAACGTGCACGTGAAGAACTGCGTAAGCAGGTTGCGTTGCTGGCTGTTGCGGGTGCCGAGAAGATTATTGAGCGTTCCGTGGATGAAGCTGCTAATAGCGACATCGTTGATAAACTGGTCGCTGAACTGTAAGGAGGGAGGGGCTGATGTCTGAATTTACCACTGTAGCTCGCCCCTACGCCAAAGCAGCTTTTGACTTTGCTGTTGAGCATCAAAGTATTGATCGCTGGCAGAATATGCTGGCTTTTACCGCTGAAGTCGCAAGCGATAAGCAGGTTTCAGGGATCCTTTCCGGTGCTCAGGCACCTGAGACCGTTTCCGCTGCTTTCATTGCTCTCTGCGGTGATCAACTCGATGAGAACGGCCAGAACCTGATTAAGGTGATGGCAGGATATAAACGTTTGAAAGCGCTTCCGGCTGTGCTGGAGCAGTTCATTCAATTACGTGACGCTTATGAAGCGATTGCCGAAGTTGACGTTACTTCCGCCAACGAGTTGAGTGAAGAGCAGCTGAATAAAATCAGCGCGGCGATGGAAAAACGTTTGTCACGCAAAGTTAAGCTGAATTGCAAAATCGATAAGTCTGTCATTGCAGGCGTAGTCATCCAGGCTGGTGACATGGTTATTGACGGCAGCGTCCGCGGCCGTCTGGATCGTCTGGCAGACGACTTGCAGTCTTAAGGGGACTGGAGCATATGCAACTGAATTCCACCGAAATCAGCGAACTGATCAAGCAGCGCATTGCTCAGTTCAATGTCGTGAGCGAAGCTCACAATGAAGGTACTATTGTTTCTGTAAGTGACGGTATCATCCGCGTCAACGGCCTGGCCGATGTGATGCAGGGTGAGATGATTGCCCTGCCGGGTAACCGTTACGCGATTGCACTGAACCTGGAGCGTGACTCTGTAGGTGCCGTCGTTATGGGCCCATACATGGATCTTGCCGAAGGCATGAAAGTGAAATGTACTGGCCGTATTCTGGAAGTGCCGGTTGGTCGTGGTTTACTGGGGCGTGTTGTTAACACCCTGGGTGAGCCTATCGATGGCAAAGGCCCGGTTGAAAACGATGGCTTCTCTCCTGTAGAAGTTATCGCACCGGGTGTTATCGATCGTCAGTCTGTTGATCAGCCTGTGCAGATCGGTTACAAAGCGGTTGATGCCATGATCCCTGTCGGTCGTGGTCAGCGTGAGCTGATCATCGGTGACCGTCAGACCGGTAAAACTGCGATGGCTATCGATGCTATCATCAACCAGCGCGATTCAGGCATTAAATGTGTCTACGTAGCGATCGGCCAGAAAGCGTCAACGATTTCTAACGTTGTGCGTAAACTGGAAGAGCACGGTGCACTGGCAAATACCATTGTCGTTGTTGCCTCTGCTTCTGAGTCTGCTGCCCTGCAATACCTGGCGCCTTATGCCGGTTGTGCGATGGGTGAATACTTCCGTGACCGTGGTGAAGATGCTCTGATCGTTTATGATGACCTGTCCAAACAGGCCGTTGCTTACCGTCAGATTTCACTGCTGCTGCGTCGTCCGCCGGGCCGTGAAGCCTTCCCTGGTGACGTTTTCTACCTCCACTCCCGTCTGCTGGAGCGTGCATCTCGCGTCAATGCTGAGTACGTTGAAGCATTCACCAAAGGTGCAGTGAAAGGTAAAACCGGTTCTCTGACAGCTCTGCCTATCATTGAAACTCAGGCAGGTGACGTTTCTGCGTTCGTTCCGACTAACGTAATCTCGATTACTGATGGTCAGATCTTCCTGGAATCTAACCTGTTCAACTCCGGTATCCGTCCTGCGGTTAACCCTGGGATCTCTGTATCCCGTGTGGGTGGTGCAGCACAGACTAAGATCGTCAAGAAACTGTCCGGCGGTATCCGTACTGCTCTGGCACAGTACCGTGAACTGGCAGCTTTCTCTCAGTTCGCGTCTGACCTTGATGATGCGACCCGTAAACAGCTGGAACACGGACAGAAAGTGACTGAACTGCTGAAGCAGAAACAGTACGCTCCAATGTCTGTTGCACAGCAAGGCCTGGTCCTGTTTGCGGTTGAGCGCGGTTACCTGGGTGATGTTGAGGTTTCTAAAATCCTCAGCTTTGAGTCTTCTCTGCTGGCATTCGCGGATCGCGAACATGCTGAACTGATGCAGGAAATCAACCAAGCGGGTAACTTTAACGGCGAAATCGAAGCGAAGCTTACCGCTCTGCTCGATTCGTTTAAAGCAACTCAGTCCTGGTAATGTCTTGCGGCTTGCCTGACCTGGCAAGCCGCCTGACTTTGAGGAGAAGCTCATGGCCGGCGCAAAAGAAATACGTAGTAAGATCGGAAGCGTAAAGAATACGCAGAAGATCACCAAAGCGATGGAAATGGTCGCCGCCTCCAAAATGCGTAAAACGCAGGAACGCATGGCGGCCAGCCGTCCGTATGCAGATGCTATTCGCAAAGTGATTGGTCACTTGGCGTTAGGGAATCTGGAATACAAGCACCCTTACCTGGAAGAGCGTGACGTTAAGCGCGTCGGCTATCTGGTCGTTTCTACCGACCGCGGGCTTTGTGGTGGTCTGAACATTAACTTGTTCAAAAAATTGCTGGCAGATATGAAAGCCTGGTCCGAAAAAGGGGTTCAGAGCGATCTGGCCATTATCGGATCGAAAGGCCTGTCTTTCTTTGGATCTGCAGGGGCTAATATTGTGGCTCAGGCGACAGGCTTAGGTGATAAACCGGAACTGTCCGATCTGATTGGCCCGGTAAAAGTCATGCTGCAAGCCTACGATGAAGGCCGCATCGACAAACTTTATGTCGTTAGCAATAAATTTAACAACACCATGTCCCAGACTCCGGTCCTCAATCAGCTGTTACCGTTACCGGCAACAGACAATGATGAAGAACTGAAGACAAAAACATGGGATTACCTGTACGAACCCGATCCAAAAGCGCTGCTGGATACTCTGCTGCGTCGTTATGTCGAGTCTCAGGTTTATCAGGGTGTTGTAGAAAACCTGGCCAGCGAGCAGGCAGCCCGTATGGTGGCAATGAAAGCTGCAACCGACAACGGTGGCGAGCTGATCAAAGAGCTTCAGTTGGTTTACAACAAAGCCCGCCAGGCCAGCATCACCCAGGAACTTACCGAGATTGTCTCGGGAGCCTCCGCGGTTTAACCAGGTAACGAATTAGGTAGAGGATTCAAGATGGCAGCTGGAAAGATTGTCCAGATTATCGGCGCCGTAGTTGACGTCGAGTTCCCTCAGGACGCTGTACCACAGGTGTACAACGCTCTCGAGGTTGAAAATGGTGATACCCGTCTGGTGCTGGAAGTTCAGCAGCAGCTGGGCGGTGGTGTCGTTCGTACGATTGCAATGGGAACCTCTGACGGCCTGAAACGTGGCCTTAAGGTGACCGATCTGCAAAAACCGATTCAGGTACCGGTCGGTAAAGCGACTCTGGGCCGTATCATGAACGTACTGGGTCAGCCAATCGATATGAAAGGCGACCTGAAGAACGAAGATGGCAGCAATGTTGAGGTGAACTCAATTCACCGTGCAGCACCAAGCTACGAAGAACTGGCTAACTCTACTGAGCTGCTGGAAACGGGTATCAAGGTTATCGACCTGATCTGTCCGTTTGCAAAAGGCGGTAAAGTCGGTCTGTTCGGTGGTGCGGGTGTGGGTAAAACCGTCAACATGATGGAACTGATCCGTAACATCGCTATCGAGCACTCCGGTTACTCTGTATTTGCAGGGGTAGGTGAGCGTACCCGTGAAGGTAACGACTTCTACCACGAAATGACCGAGTCTAACGTTCTGGATAAAGTTGCTCTGGTTTATGGCCAGATGAACGAGCCACCAGGAAACCGTCTGCGCGTTGCGCTGACCGGTCTGACGATGGCTGAAAAATTCCGTGACGAAGGCCGTGATGTACTGCTGTTCGTTGATAACATCTATCGTTATACCCTGGCCGGTACTGAAGTATCAGCACTGCTGGGTCGTATGCCTTCTGCGGTAGGTTATCAGCCAACACTGGCCGAAGAAATGGGTGTTCTTCAGGAACGTATCACGTCAACCAAAACCGGTTCAATCACTTCCGTACAGGCAGTGTATGTTCCTGCGGATGACCTGACTGACCCGTCTCCGGCAACGACCTTTGCTCACCTGGACTCAACAGTCACCCTGAGCCGTCAGATTGCATCCCTGGGTATTTACCCGGCCGTTGACCCGCTGGATTCCACCAGCCGTCAGCTGGATCCAATGGTTGTTGGTCAGGAGCACTATGATATCGCTCGTGGCGTGCAGTCTATTCTGCAACGTTATCAGGAACTGAAAGATATCATTGCTATTCTGGGTATGGACGAACTGTCTGAAGACGACAAACTGCTGGTTTCACGTGCACGTAAAATTCAGCGCTTCCTGTCTCAGCCATTCTTCGTTGCAGAGATCTTTACCGGTGCGCCTGGTAAGTACGTTTCTCTGAAAGACACCATCCGTGGCTTCAAAGGTATTATGGACGGTGAGTTTGACCATATGCCTGAGCAGGCTTTCTACATGGTTGGTTCTATTGACGAAGCGGTAGAAAAAGCTAAGAAACTGTAATTACAGTTTCCCGGGAGGATTGATATGGCTAAGACTTATCACCTGGACGTTGTCAGCGCTGAACAGCAGATGTTCAGCGGTGAAGTACAACATATCCAGGTGTCAGGTAGTGAAGGTGAACTGGGAATTTTCCACGGTCACGCCCCGCTCCTGACTGCCATCAAACCTGGTATGGTTCGTATCGTCAAAGAGAATAACAGCGAAGAGTTTATTTATCTCTCCGGTGGCATTCTGGAAGTTCAGCCAACTGCTGTCACAGTCATGGCTGATACCGCCATCCGTGGCGACGATCTGGACGAAGCTCGTGCACTGGAAGCAAAACGTAAAGCAGAAGAACACATGAACAAAAGTCACGGCGACGTGGACTATGCTCAGGCCTCTGCTGAACTGGCGAAAGCCATTGCTAAACTGCGCGTGATCGAACTGACCAGGAAAGCGATGTAAGCAATGTAGCTCGATGGCATTGCAAAAAGCCGGTAAGTGAAAACTTACCGGCTTTTTTACGTTTTAGTCTTCCTGTTACCGCATCGTCGGTGACCTTGTTCTGAACCACCGTTGCGGTCAGTGAGTGATGAGGCCCCCGCAACAATGTGGCCGGAGTGGGGACGGGATCACAGTTAAGGATTTTGATAATAAAAACAGAGAGGATTCTGACTGTAGATAATCGGGTCAGGTATCATTATCCTTATGCGTTATACTGTGTTTTTTTCGAATTTAAAGAAAAGCGATGGCTGATGATGGCAGATAATGAAATGAGTGTGGTTATCCTTGCAGCAGGTAAGGGAACCCGAATGTATTCGGATCTTCCGAAAGTCCTCCATCAGCTGGCTGGAAAACCCATGGTGCAGCATGTGATTGATGCTGCGAAAGGTCTGGGTGCCGCGAATATCCATCTGGTCTACGGGCACGGTGGGGAACTATTGCAGTCAGCCCTGAAGGATCCTTCTCTACACTGGGTTGAGCAGTCCCAACAGTTGGGCACCGGGCATGCGATGCAGCAGGCCGCTCCGTGGTTTTCTGATGATGAAGATATTCTGATGCTGTATGGCGATGTGCCACTGATCTCTCAACAGACCTTACAGCGTCTGCGCGATAACAAACCGGCAGGCGGGATTGGCCTGTTAACCGTGGTGCTGGACAATCCGTTCGGCTATGGCCGTATTGTCCGTGAGAACGGGGAAGTGACCGGCATTATCGAACAAAAAGATGCCAGTGAGGCACAGCTAACCATCAACGAGATCAATACCGGTATTCTGATCGCCAATGGCAAAGATTTGAAACGCTGGTTATCGCAACTGACGAATAATAATGCCCAAAAAGAGTATTATATTACTGATATTATTGCGATGGCACATCAGGAAGGCCAGCGCATAGAGGCGGTACACCCGCACAGCAGTAGTGAGACCGAAGGGGTCAATAACCGGCAACAACTGGCCGCACTGGAACGTGTTTATCAGCGTCAGCAGGCCTGTAAATTATTACTGGCAGGAGTGATGCTACGGGATCCTGAACGGTTTGATTTGCGGGGTGAATTAACACACGGGCGTGACGTGGACATCGATATTAACGTCATCCTGGAAGGTAACGTGGTGCTGGGGCACGGTGTCCGGATCGGTGCCGGTTGTATTATCCGCAACAGTGTTATTGGCGAGGGGTGTGAGATAAGTCCTTATTCTGTGATAGAGGATGCACACCTTGAGCAAGCCTGTACGGTCGGGCCATTTGCCCGACTGAGGCCGGGAACGGCTCTGGCAGAGGCGGTCCATGTGGGTAATTTTGTAGAAATTAAAAAAGCGACCCTTGGAAAAGGCTCTAAAGCCGGCCATTTAAGTTATCTCGGCGATGCGACGATCGGGGCCGGGGTGAATATCGGTGCCGGAACCATCACCTGTAACTATGATGGTCAGAATAAATCGCAGACGATCATTGGTGATAACGTATTTGTGGGCTCCGACAGCCAGTTTATTGCACCGGTCAGTGTCGCCGACAATGTTACTATTGCTGCAGGCACGACAGTGATGCACGACGTAGACGAAGAGTCACTGGTTTATAATCGTAAGCAACAGACTGAAAAAACCGGATGGTCACGTCCGGTAAAAAAATAAGTTATCTGTCATTTTCCGGAGCACCGGCAGCGATCTATGCCCGGACAAGCCGTGACTATAATGCCCCCTCATTTTTTGAGTCCCGGGGGATCTGCTGTGTCGGTCAGCCCGAACAGATGACAATTTCTATGGTGGAGACACCATAACCTCAGGATTAAATATATGTGTGGAATAGTAGGTGCAGTTGCACAACGTGATATCGCTGAAATATTACTGGAAGGTTTACGCCGCCTGGAATACCGCGGCTATGACTCTGCCGGACTGGCGGTGGTGGATAAGCCGGGAGAGATGACCCGCTTACGTCGCCTCGGGAAAGTTCAGGCACTGGTGGATGCTGCAGAGCAACACCCCCTGCCCGGAGGTACCGGTATCGCGCATACCCGTTGGGCAACGCACGGCGAACCTTCAGAAGAGAATGCTCATCCGCATGTGTCCGGGAATATCGTCCTGGTGCACAATGGTATCATTGAAAACCATGAAGAATTACGGGCACAGGTCCGCGCACTGGGATATCAGTTTACCTCGGAGACGGATACCGAAGTCGTCGCTCATTTAATTCATCATGAGCAAAAGCAGGGCGGTAGCCTGTGTGAGGTTGTTCAGCGGGTGATCAAACAACTGCGCGGTGCTTACGGAATGGTCATTATGGACAGTAATGATCCTTCGGTGCTGGTGGCTGCCCGTTCCGGGAGTCCGCTGGTGATTGGCTGCGGGGTTGGAGAAAACTTTATTGCATCGGATCAGCTGGCTTTATTACCGGTCACCCGTCGCTTTATCTACCTTGAAGAAGGTGATGTCGCAGAAGTGACCCGCCGTTCTGTGACGATTTTTGCCGACGGTGAGCGGGTCTTCCGTCCGGAGATCGAATCTTCTGCCCGTTATGACGCCGGCGATAAAGGGACCTATCGTCATTACATGCAGAAAGAAATTTATGAACAGCCGATGGCCATAAAAAGTACACTGCAGGGCCGTTTTCATCAGGGCATCATTGACCTGAGTGAGCTGGGGCCGGAAGCTGAGTCTCTGTTAGGGCAGGCGGAACATATTCAGATCGTTGCCTGCGGGACATCTTATAATTCCGGACTGGTCTCCCGGTACTGGTTTGAATCGCTGGCCGGTATTCCCTGTGATGTGGAGATCGCTTCTGAGTTTCGTTACCGTAAATCTGTGGTCCGGAAAAACAGCCTGTTGATCACGCTGTCACAATCCGGGGAAACCGCAGATACGCTGGGTGCGTTGCGTCTTTCTAAGAAACTGGGATATCTGGGCTCGCTGGCGATCTGTAACGTCCCGGGCTCTTCTCTGGTACGCGAATCGGATCTGGCGCTGATGACAAAAGCCGGGGTAGAGATCGGTGTTGCCTCCACCAAAGCTTTCACCACACAACTGACGGTCCTGCTGATGCTGGTGGCGAAAATGGCAAGGCTGAATGGCCAGCCGGAAGAGGTGGAGCATCAGATTGTTCATGCGTTACAGGCGTTGCCAAGCCGCATCGAGCAGATTCTGGCGCATGATAAGCAGATTGAAGCGCTGGCAGAAGGTTTCTCCGATAAGCATCATGCATTGTTCCTCGGCCGCGGTGATCAGTACCCGATCGCGATGGAAGGTGCGCTCAAGCTGAAAGAGATCTCTTATATTCATGCGGAAGCTTACGCGGCAGGCGAACTGAAACACGGTCCGCTGGCACTGATTGATGCGGATATGCCGGTGATCATCATTGCCCCGAATAATGAGTTACTGGAAAAGCTGAAGTCGAACATTGAAGAAGTCCGCGCCCGCGGGGGATTACTGTATGTATTCGCCGATCAGGATGCCGGCTTTACCGACAGTGAGAATATGAAAATCATTCCGTTACCCCATGTTGAAGAGGTACTGGCGCCGATTTTCTACACTATCCCGTTACAGCTGCTCTCTTACCATATTGCCCTGATCAAAGGCACGGATGTTGACCAGCCTCGAAACCTGGCGAAGTCTGTCACCGTAGAATAAGCCTGTTGCGCGGCAATTCGCGCTTATCAGTAATAAACACCGGCAGCGCTGAATAACAGCCTGCCGGTTTTTTTATGGGGAAACCGATACGACGCTACCAAAGCCGGCTGGTTCCCGTGATGTACCACCAGAAATGAAACTTCCGGCAGTGCCTGGGTGCTGCAGACATCACTCAGCAATACAGAAGGCCGCCCCATATCCCTTTGCCGGGATCCGGGAAAGGAGTCACGCATATTCCTGAATAAAGGGATCAGGCCAGTGAAATAATGCGTCTGTAGAGGGGCAGGATCCTTTGTGGCCGGTGATTTTCGGCAAATCTGTCATTGCCCACAGGCTAAGGATACGGCCGCCTCTGCTGATAACAAAAGAGTATTTTTATCAGACAGGTATATTTCTGATCCCCCTGAAATATCTGTCCGCAAATGATGGATATGAAAATTATCCGTGCTCCGGAGCAACAGGCATAAGGAGTACGGTTCCGGACCAAAGCGTTTTATTCCTAGTGCCCATCGTGCCCGGAAAGATGTCCGTTGACATCCTTTATTGGCCATAAAATTGTTTCAGCCTTTCTTATCCTTACCCCGCTCAGTTACGCCTGCGATGGCAGAATCTCATACCGGTCAGGCTGTTTATTTACTGAGAATAAAGGGGTGTGAATGTGCAGGCGGGTGGCAGATTTTACGGTATTTCAGATCGCTGAGGTTCCTCGCGTAAATCTCTCCTTCTTCTATGACACCTTAAAAATCAGAGGTTTCTCTGACCCCGGTCAGAAGCTTAGCTTATCGCTGACGGGATTCCGGGCGGCGCATACTCCTACGGCCCTGTGCTGATATGCTCTTTTTTGGTGATGATCGCCCTGCCTGAGTGCAGTTCACTGACGGACTCAGCAGGGAAAGGTTTGCCAGGGGGCATTCTGCTTCAGGTGGCTGATAAATCGTATTTTTAATTAATTGGCACACATTATGCTAAGGGATGTATGTTTTTATAATCAAGGGTAACCATATGAAAAAGATGTTGCTATGTCTTTCAGTGCTGACGGCGCTTGGCTATACCTGCGCTTCACAGGCTGATGAAACGTTCCGTCCGGAACGGATTGGTGTTGAGAAAACTATAAAACCCGGTCCGAATGTGTTTGTGATGGATCAGAGCTGGAGCGGTGCAACGAATATTACTTTCCTGTCAGGGGATACGTTACAAACCCAGGGAAGCTTGTCGACCGGCCTTATTGCCCAGATGGATTTATCCGCAGACCGTAAGTCACTCTATACAGCTTCGGTCTATCCGAAACGGATTGTCTGGGGACCTGCTGATGCAGTCGTTCAGAAATTTGATATTCAGACCGCGGCCCTGAATAAAGAGATGGAAACCTCACCGAAAATGGCTCAGGTGAGTGCCAACATTAATACCTTCAAATTATCCCGCAATAATCTCTATGCCTTTGTACAAAATGCAACGCCCGCCGCGTCGGTCAGTGTTATTGAGCTCAGTACCGGTAAAAACTTGTTAGAGGTGCCGACACCAGGCTGCTGGGCTATTTATCCGTCCGCTGATGACAAGCGATTCAGTTCATTATGCGGGGATGGAACCGTTACCAGTTACCAGCTTTCCGATGACCTGAAAAGTTACACCGCGACCAAGAGCGATAAGATCTTTGATGCGGTCAAAGACCCTCTGTTTATCAGCGCCCAACGGGACGGTAAAAATACCTACTTCACCTCGTTCAACGGCAATATCTATGTTCTGGATGATCAGAATGCCAAAGTCACCCTGGTGAATAAGTTCAGCTATACGCAGGGAATCAAGGGGCATTGGGCTCCCGGTGGTTTTGAGGTACTGGCATTCAACAAACCGTCGAATCTTCTGTTTGTCGCCATGCATCCTGGCGCCCATGAAGGAAGCCATAAAGACGGGGCGAAAGAAGTCTGGGGTATCAATATGAGCACCCACAAAGTGGCGACCCGGATTAAAGTCAAAGACCCGATATCTATCGCTGTTTCCGGCACTCCTTCGCCGGTGTTATTTACGCTGAGCGAAGGTGAAAATAATGAAGGGGGTACCGTCGAGCGCTATACCCTGACAGGGCCTCATTTTACCGCCAGACATGCCGGAGAAGCTAAGGGACTGGGTACCTTTAATCAGATCCTGATGGTGGACTACTGATATGGAAACTGACCTGTTATCACAGATACATTTCGCCCTGCTGACTTTTCTGGTGCTGCTGTTCAGCCAGTCGTTACTACATAAGCGGCAAGGACTGCTCCGTTTTTCCGGTTATATCGCTAACTACCATCCGGTGTTCAGCCGGCATAGTTACCGTATCGCTCAGGGGCTGGCCCTCGCTGAGGCACTGGTTTTGCTGATGAGCCTGATCCCTCACACCACATTATTGGGTCAGTCGGGAATGTTCGCGCTGCTGCTTATCTATCTGTCAGCGATTGGCTATGCGTTGATAACAGGTAAAACTGCGGTTGAATGCGGTTGCGGTGACACTCCGCTGCGGGTTTCCGGGCGATTGCTGCTGCGTAATATCTTCCTTTTACTGTCAGCAACGGGGCTGCTGTGCCTGCCCATGCAAACGACGGGTGTTCTGTCACTGACCGCTTCTGTCTGTGCGGGCGGCCTGTTATGGGTCTGCTATCAGTTATTTGAACAACTGATACGTAATAGCGATCTGCAGCATCAGCTCACCGCAAAATCATCTTCCCGGGAGGGCCTATGAATACTTTCCTTATCTTTGCCGTCATTTTTCTGAGCCTGCTCGTCGCCATGCTGATCATCGCTTTCTTTGCCTTGTCACGGCAGGTGGGGGTGTTATTTGAACGTATTACTCCGGTCGGAGCCATGATGAACAACAGTGGCCCGGCGATTGGTGACACTACGCCGTCTTTATCCGTGTCATCCATGCATCATGGAGAAATGGTGATCGGGGGGCAGCGCCAGGGATATCAGCTGATCCTGTTTGTGGCTCCGGGGTGTCCTATCTGTAAAGCCCTTTTCCCTGTCGTGCGTAATTTACGTAAAAGCGAAGGTCATTGGTTATCAGTGGTACTGGCCAGTGACGGGGATGTCCGACAGCATCAAAATTTTATCGTGCAGGAAGCACTGACCGCTATCCCTTATGTCCTGTCCCGGGAGCTGGGTATGACCTGGAAAGTTGCCAGGCTGCCGTTCTCTGTCCTGCTGGATGAAAACGGAACCGTAGTTTCTAAAGGGTTAATCAATAATCGTGAGCAACTCGAAAGCCTGTTTAACGCAAAAGAAAGCGGATTTGATTCGTTGCAATCCTGGGCTCAGAGCACCTCTGCCGGACACTAACAAAATATATGCAGGAGAGTTATTAATGAAATTATTCAATAAGCTGTTCGGAGCTATGGATTCCTTTTCTGAAACCCGCCTCCGTAAATCGGCCCGAAATATTGGCCGCCGCCATTTTCTGGCGAAGACCGGTGTTTTGCTGGTGGGGACCGGGGTGATGCCGCTATTACCCTTTAACCGCGGCATGAGTAACGCCTATGCGGCCGAAAAAGCGACAACAGACGATACCGATTGCAGCTACTGGCGATACTGCGCGCTGGACGGAAATTTGTGTTCTTCTTCCGGGGGCACGGTAACGACCTGTCCGGCAGGCTCTGAAGCGTCTAAAGTTTCATGGGTCGGTACCTGCCTGAATCCCCACGATAATAAAAACTATCTGGTTTCTTACAATGACTGCTGCGGTAAAGCCACGGTAAGTAATTCTGTTAACTGCTTCACCAGTCAGGGGGAGCGTCCCGGTTACCGTATGGGCCTGCACAATGACATCAACTGGTGCATGGCAAATACCAACAAAGGGTATTACTGCACGGTGGCAACGCTGGTGGGGATCGCCAATGAATAAACTCTCATCAGTGATCTTCGCCTCTGCGATCAGTCTTTTTGTATCACAGACACAAGCGTCGCCAGGGGGCGATAAGTTTGTGGCGAACTGTTCCGGATGTCATGGGGAGGATGCCGCCGGTATTCCGGGCATGGCCCCGCCGCTGAAAGATGCCCCGTTATGGCAGGGGCTCGGTGATAAACGTTCTGAATATATTGCGGGGGTTGTCACCGGCGGAATGGGCGGAACATTGCATACGCCGGCCGGGGATACGGAAGGGATGGTGATGCCGCCTCAGGACTTTATTGATACCGCCGATCTCGTTGATATCACTGCCTATGTACTCCGGGAAGTGAATCACGTCCCCGGGGGCCCGGATGCTGCCATGATCGATAAATACAAGAAGTCACCGTTATCGCATGAGGAGCTTCTGAAGATCCGTAACGGAGGTAAGTGATGCTGCAGCATGCTGTCAGAGCAGTGAAGACGGTAGCGCTGTTACTGCTTTTCTGTTCTGCTTCCGCCATGGCTCTTCCCAATACGCCTCAGCAGAACTACCTGCTTAAATGTTCCGGTTGCCATGATATTGATGGTTCCGGAACGGTGGCAGGGGGGATCCCCCCCCTGCCCGGGTATATCGGTTCTTTCCTCGATGATCCGCAAGGTCGTGTGTATGTGCTCCATGTGCCGGGCGTTATTTCAGCCGGTCTGGATGATACCGAGCTCGCGGAGTTACTGAATTATGTCAATCACAAGTGGGGCGATGTGAAAGCCCGACCGTTTACGGCCGCGGAAGTTAAAATGAACCGCGAGCACCCGGTCGCGGATGTCGTGAAATTACGGCGGGAGATTGTCAGTCGTTTCGTCAGGGATGGTGTGAAAGCCGGCACGTATCCCTGGCCGTAAATCTGGAAGGGTGTTTTTATGCATAGACGTCGTTTTCTAAAATATTCCTTATCTGCGTGCTTACCTGCAGGTCTTATCCGGCAGACGGTGTCGGCCGCAGAGCCTCAGCATCAGGCCACCGATGCTGCGCTGTTACCGGTCGGTTCCGCCTTACCGCCGCTGTCTGTACTGAAAAATGAATCGTCCCATGCCGGTGAGTTTCAGGGCACCCTGATTGCCCGGGAGTGTGATATCCAGCTTACCCGGGACACCGGGCCGACCCGGTGTCAGGTGTATAACAATCAGTTACCGGGGCCGCTGATTGAGCTGGAAGCCGGAATGAAAGTAACAATAACTTTTATTAATCAGCTGAAAGAAGCAACCACTGTGCACTGGCATGGCCTGCCGGTACCTTCCTCCCAGGATGGTGGCCCGGAAGATCCTATTGCGCCCGGCGAAACGCGGGTTTACCGCTTTACGTTACCGGAGGATATCTCCGGAAGTTACTGGTATCACCCGCACCCGCTGACCGGGGCATCGGCGCAGATTGCGAAAGGGCTGGCGGGACCTATTATCATCCGTCACCCGGACGAGGCGCTAAAAAAAATTCCCGAACAGCATTGGGTGATCAGTGACTTACGTCTCGACTCTCAGGGGCAGATTCCGGAAAATACTTACAGTGACTGGGTGGATGGTCGTGAAGGGGAGCAGGTACTGATCAATGGTCAGCGGCAGCCGCGCATTCGCCTTACCGGGCAGCATCGTCTCCGGGTCTGGAATTTGTGCAGTGCCCGTTATCTGCAACTATCGCTACCGGGAGCACAGTGGCTGGTGGTCGGCAGTGATGGGGGTCTGACCGAAAAAGTCTCTCAGCCTCAGACATCAGTATTGCTGGCGCCCGGCGAACGGCTTGAATTACTCGTCCAGGGGGAAAGCCAGCATTATGCATTGAATTTACTGCCTTATAATCGCCATCGTATGATGAGCCCGCCCGCCGAAGTCGCCTCCGTTATCGCCGATATTGATTTCACACCACAGGCAGCACCGGTGAAACCGGGACAGGAATTACGCCGGATTGAAGCACTACCGCCCGGAAATAACCCACTGAGAGCCATGATGAGCGAGAAAATGGCAGACATCATGAAGAATAAAGCCAGTGGTATCCCGCCGAAAGGGGCATTTCTGATCAATGGTAAGTCATTTGATGTTAACAGGATGGACTTACATAGCATTGCGGAGCAGGTGGATAACTGGCAGGTCATTAATGCGACGACGATGGATCATCCTTTCCATATTCATGGCGGGCAGTTTCTGGTGGTACAGCGTTCATTGCGTGGGGTTAAAAGTTCGCCTGATTACCTTATCTGGAAAGATACGATTAACCTCCAGCCAGGAGAGGTGGTAATGCTGCGTATGAGGCAAACCTCCCCGGGAATGCGTATGTATCATTGTCATATTATTGAACATGAAGAGCTGGGGATGATGGGGAATCTGATGGTGAGTTAATCCTGCCAGGGGGTATCTGTCTTGTTTCTTTTGCCGGGGCCTCCCGGCTTTTTTATCCCATTTTTCTGTCGCCGGCGTAATCCTGCCGACATATTTCAACCTTCTTCCGGCATCGCCTTGCCCGGGAGTAAAGAGCGTACCTGCCAGGTGACAGAAGCGTCCGGGCTTTACGGAATGGCAGTGAGTGATTAGTCTTATTTATAACAACAGGGGAGTATTTTGTCGTATATCTGTCAACACTTCGATGCAGGAAGACAGCAACGACTGGATAAATAAGGTAAAAATGGATGAAGCTGGTTAAGTTGTTCAGAAACCCGAAACTGGTGATCTATTGCCTGGTTTTAATGGTGGCACATAACGGGTATCTGATGTTAAGCCCTGTGCTGCACCGGGTCATCGATAACGCGCCGCAGAGACTGGATGATTTTCACTCCTGGCATGATGCGCTGGGTTTCCTGGCGGCAATGGATATACCGCGCTTTATGATAGGCCTGGTGTTGCTGTGTATGGCGTTTACGTTACTGATGCGTACCCGGATCGCCTGGTTCAGTTCAGTCTTACTGCTGCTTTGTATTGTTGTGGCTAACGCGTTTATCTTAAAAGCGCACCATAGCCAGGTGCTGTACTCCCTGATCACCATCGGTGCCTTACTTTTTCACTGGCGTCATTTCGACAAACATAGCCTGGGCAGTACCACCATTTTCGCGATGATTAGTATTTTATCGCTGCTGGGGTATGGAATGCTTGGCACGCTTTACCTCGGTGACCAGTTTACTCCGCCGGTAAAAGATCTCTCTACGGCGTTTTATTTTGTTATTGTCTGTATGTCGACGGTGGGGTTTGGGGATATTTCTCCGCATACCACGGTCGCCAGAATGTTTACACTGACCGTGATTATCCTCGGGATTACTATTTTTGCGGCATCGGTGGCCTCAATCGCCGGGTCTCTGATTAGCCATAATATTCAGCGAATTTTTAAAGGCAGATTCTCACACGTGGAACGTAAAAATCATTATATCGTGGCCGGATCATCGTCCCTGGCTCAGAGCGTCAGACAGGGACTGACGGATACCGGGGGCATTGTCACAGTGGTCTGTTATCCTGGTCAACGGGCCTCGTTTCCTGCCGATACTGATGTTATTGAAGGTGACCCCTCTTCGACCGCGATACTTGCACACGCCGGTGCGGCGAAAGCCCGGTACATTGTGGCGCTGATGGATAATGATGCTGATAACGCATTTGTGGTACTGGCGGCTAAAGAGGCGGGTGGGGGAGATACCCGAACGATCGCACTGGTTCATGACAGCCAGAATATGAGTAAAATCAAACGGGTCCATCCTGACGGAATACTGTCGCTACAACAACTCGGCAGCGATATCCTCGTACGGACGCTTAACGGTGATACCGTCGGCGACAGCCTTCACCCTGATATCTTTTTCAGCAGTACCCGGCCTGCTGACACTCCCTGATCTTCCTTTCAGTACCAAAACTTAGCGTCCGCCGTTCTTTTCAGGAATGGCGGATTTTTTATTGTGTCCGCAAATGATAGGGTGACGTTTTTTTGCGGTCCTCCACACAATTATAAGCGGGGGACAACGATAGTCAGGGCAAGCCGCCCGGGATGAGATCACCGGGGCTGAAGAATAAAGGGAAGAGTATTCACTCATGAGAAAAACGATTTTGTCTATAGCGGGGCTCCTGTGCAGTTCGGTTATCTTTTCCGTATCCGCCGCCGGGCCGTCTGTTGATGTCGGTTTTTCACCGGAAGGAAGTGCCCGGACACTGGTGCTGGAGACTATTGCCTCAGCCCATAGCAGCATCCGTATGCTTTCCTACTCCTTTACTGCGCCGGATATTATACGGGCACTGGCTGATGCCAGAAAGCGCGGGGTCGATGTGAAGATCGTGGTCGATGAGCGAGGGAACCGGAGCAAATCCAGCATTGCTGCAATGAATTTCATTGTGAACAATGGCATTCCTCTGAGAACCGATCACCATTACCCGATACAGCACGACAAGGTCATTATTGTCGACGGGAAGACGGTGGAGACAGGCTCATTTAATTACACGGCCAGTGCCGAACGACGTAATTCTGAAAACGTGGTGGTTATTCGTGATCTCCCGTCTCTGGCGAGGACGTATCTGCTGCACTGGCAGGAACGCTGGGATTACGGTCAGGATTATCAGTCGGCGTACTAATAACACGATAGGCAAGAACAATACAAAGCTAAAGGATTAGCTTGAAACGGTTAAGATGGGAGATATAAATGCTGCTGCCTTATCCGGGGAGCCCGTATACGGTTCGTAAGTCATTCAAAGCAGGGATATCATATTTCACTATGTGGCCTGTTATTGCGCTGCTGCCAGGTATATTTGAAATCTCCGGTTATGTAGTACTACACCTTACTCTATTTCAACATATTGTAGATTTTCTTCATGTACTTAGATTTTATCGAAGCTTTTAGTGAGGGGGGGCTCTGTCGTTCACTACGCTACGATTTACTCATTGGGTCATTGTGATGAGGGTAGCATCTGCCACTTGTATCGGATTTCCGTGTAAATTCAGGACCAATATTTGTTCTTTCAATAGGTGCACTTGTGTTGTCCTGTGGTGCACATATCACCTCTGTTTAGGTGGTTAAATTCAGTAAATCACTTAATCCCTCGTCTTCTCTAATCTTAAAAAATCTCTCAACAGAGTTTATGGCTTTACTGGCAACGTATGTTCTGGAAAAAGTCCACATATCCCGCTGATAAAAATAAATCATAAGATAAAATAAACTATGTGATTATTGTAATTGTACTTAAGTTCAGAGGTGTGGATACTTCATTTTCAATTTTTTTTATAGAAAAGAGAAGTTACGACCGCATTATAAGTAACTAGTTCCGCTCATTTTTTGTACTGATTTGTTTCAATACATGTCCAAAATTAATTTTTTTACTAGTGGTTGATTTTTTTTAATCATTTATAAACAGCATGTTATGCGTGTATTTTTTTTGTGGATAGGACTTATCTTGTTTTTTTTAAAAGATCGATAGGTATAATTTTCTGAAAAATTACATTAGCTGTCCTAATATCATTTTGCTGTACAGATTTTGTTATCGTGAGAAATCAAACTTCTCTTGTGTTAAGAATGTTTCTAAGCTTACGTGCTCACCTTTAAGGATATTTATGAAACTGAAAGTTATTGCTCTGTCTGTTGTTGCTTCCTTTGGTTTACTGGCTTCAGCAGCACAGGCCGCTGATACAACCAGTACTACTGTAAGTGGTGGTACCGTTCACTTCACCGGTCAGTTTATTAATGCAGCATGTGCTGTAAGTACTGATTCTGCAGATCAGACTGTGAATCTTGGTCAGTACAGAACTGCTTCCATCACTGCTTCCGGCCAAACTACTACTAACGTTCCTTTCAACATTAAACTGGTTGATTGTGCAACTTCTGTTGCAACCACAGCATCAGTAGCATTTAGCGGAACTACCGATACCACAGATTCAACTCTGTTAGCTGTAAACAGTGGTTCTACTAATACTACCGGTGCAACCGGTGTTGGTATCCAGATTCTGGACAGCACCTCAGCGCCATTGACTCCAAACGGTTCTAGCTTCTCTACCGCACAGACTCTGATTGATGGTAACAACACACTTCCTTTCGTAGCTCGCTACAAATCAACATCAGCCACCGTTACTGCGGGTCAAGCTGATGCAGATGCAACTTTCGTTATTAAGTATCAGTAACAATAAATTTAACTATGGATAGTTGATTAATCCTCAAGGATGGGGATATTTTATTGTTTTGACACGGGGTTAAGATGCTTAAAAAGTTTACACAAATTATTTTGTTATGCGTCTCTGGATTGGCTTATGCTGATACCGGGCATGATCTTGAAGCTGGCATCGTACATATTCGTGGTGTTCTGGTTAATGGCACGTGTGTGGTGGATTCTTATAACAAAGGAATGTATGTTAAACTTTTTGACCCAGATTTTGCAGGAAAACTGGTTCGTCCACAAAATGAAACCTACAAGTTATTTTATCTAAATTTTAGTTCGTGCCCATATTTTTTATACGATAATACAGTTATTACCTTTGAATCTCCTGCGGGGGGGGTTAATAAGGCTCCAACTAATTATCGAGACTGGGTCGATAACAAACTACCATTCAACAGTATCAAAGAAACAGTGAATGAAAAATTTCCCCTCCCCTTTTCAAGATTTGTGAATGGCGAGGATAAATTAAATCTGTATGTTTATAGCCCAGGGGAAGATGCTTATGATGAGAATCATCATAATGATCTGATGATAGTGAGTGTATACTATCCGTGACCGTTATTTTATGTCTGTTAAACTGAGTGTGGTATTGTAATATGTTGAATAAAATAAAATTTTCATTGCTTGCCTTGTGCGGATTTCTATGTGCATCAGCATATTCTTATGCTGATGGCGGAATCTCACTCGGAGCAACAAGGGTCATTTATCCTGAAGGATCTGCTCAAACCTCCCTTCCGGTATCGAATAGTAGTAACTCTCAGAGATTTCTAATTAATTCTTGGGTTGAAAATTCACAAGGTAAAAAAGATGAGAGTTTTATCGCTACTCCACCTTTATTCGTTAGTGAACCGGGAACAGAGAATACATTACGTATTATGTACATCGGGAAGCCTTTGCCTAAGAACAAAGAATCACTTTTTTATCTAAATGTAAAAGCAATCCCTTCTCTGGATAAAGACAGTGTAGCTGGGAAAAATATTTTACAGCTAGCTATATTATCAAGGATTAAACTTTTTGTGAGACCTGATAATCTTCCTTACTTACAGCATGAAGCACCTGCAAAGCTAATTTTCTCTCATTCAGGGAAATATACCGAAGCCGTTAACCCGACGCCGTACTATATAACTATGGTCAACATTTCAATAGACGGGAAGAAAGTTAGTAATGAAATGATTGCACCTATGAGTTCAGAAACTCTTGCGGCATCAGGAAATAGTATAAAGTTTGAATCTATTAATGATTACGGTGCATTAGACAAGCCAATTATATCTAAAGTACAATAAAATATAATTATAGGGTGATAGTAAGTATGCGCATCATTAAGAATAAAAAAATTTGCAATGATAACACAGTGAATAACTTCAGGCCTGAATTGAGTTTGATTGCATGTGCATTATTGGTAATGATGCGGCCTGCTGCTGCTGAAAGTTACTTTAACCCTGCATTTTTATCACCAGACGAAGCTTCTGTAGCTGATCTTTCTCGATTTGAAAAAGGTAATCAATTACCAGGAACTTATCATGTTGATATTTATGTTAACGATAATTTTATTGGTTCGAAAGATATAACTTTTATTGATTCAAGGAATGGTACCTTCAATGCAGGTGGACAGTCTGGAGGTTTATTTCCTTGTGTTGATAATAATTTATTATCAACACTTGGTGTAAATACTTTAGCATTAGGAAATAATCAAGAAAAATCCCAATGTATTGATTTTACTAAAAAAATACCATCCTCGTTCGTTTCTTATGACTTTTCATCACAACGTTTGAATTTTAGTTTTCCTCAGGCATGGATTAGAAATAATGCTAAAGGATATATACCATCCAGCGAGTGGGATGATGGGATTGCTGCGGGACTTTTGAACTATAACTTATCGGCGGATAATGGTACGACCGGTAAAAGTTATTTCTTATCTCTCGGGAGTGGAATTAATATTGGAGCGTGGAGATTAAGAAATAATAGCTCATGGTCCTACGATGACTATTCTGGCTATAAAAATGATCGCTGGTCTAATCTTGATACATATCTTGAGCGTTCTATCGAGCCACTAAAAAGTGAACTCGTTATCGGTGAAAGTAATACGAATAACGATGTTTATGATAGTGTGGGTTTCAAAGGGGTAAGAATTTATAGCGACGACTCCATGTATCCGGATAGTCAGCAAGGCTTTGCTCCCACAATCAGAGGTGTGGCAAATAGTCGAGCCAAAGTTATCATACGTCAGAATGGCTATGTCATTTATCAGACTTATGTATCACCGGGGCCATTTGTCCTCGATGATTTAAGCCCTACATCGTCAAGTGGTGACCTCACTGTTACCGTACAAGAGAATAATGGGTCTACTCATTCGTTTATAGTTCCTTACTCTACAGTTCCCTTATTACAACGCGAAGGTCGTGTTAAATTTGATGTTGTTGCCGGCGACTTCCGTAGCGGGAATCAGCAGCAAGCCAATCCCTTTTTTACCCAAGGCACAGTTATAGCAGGGCTTAACTATGGTGTAACGATGTTTGGTGGTACACAATTGTCCTCCAACTATCGTGCATTTACCGCGGGTGTGGGTAAAAATATGGGTAGGATTGGTGCTGTATCTGCAGATTTAACCCAAGCGAATAGCACCTTAATGGATGGATCACAACATCAGGGGCAATCGCTAAGATTTTTATACGCAAAATCTATGAATAACCTGGGAACTACTTTTCAGTTATTGGGATACCGTTATTCAACGAGAGGGTTCTATACTCTTGATGACACTGCCTATAAAAATATTGAAGGGTATCAATACGGTTTACAGGATGATGCCTACGGAAATCAAATTTATACAGCAACGGCTTACCATAATCTTAACTATACCAAGAAAGGCCGTTACCAGATCAATGTAAACCAAAGCCTTGGTGGCTATGGTTCAATGTACGGTTCATTTAGTGAACAAAGTTACTGGGATACAAATCAGGCGAATAAAACCTATCAATTTGGTTACTCCAACTCCTGGCACAGTGTTAACTATAATCTGAGCTGGTCATCAACTGAAACAGTAGGTTTATCGGATAGTGATCACGTCGTAGCTCTCAATGTTTCCGTACCTATGAGTGCTCTATTTGGTAGCCATTATAAACGAGATAGTATTGCAGACAGAATGTACCTGACTAGTAATGCAACCCGCAATTCAAATGGGAATAATACCTGGCAAACGGGTGTAAGCGGAACATTATTGAAAGATAATAACCTGAGTTATAATGTAATGCAGGGACACTCAACTCTGAATGATTACTCTGGTAACGTGGGTGCCCAACTTCAGGGCCGCTATGGTACTGTTAATACCGGATATAGTTATTCAAAAAATAACCATGATTATAACGTTCAGATTTCTGGTGGGGTGGTTGCTCACCGTAATGGGGTCACGTTCAGTCAATCGTTAGGCGATACTAATATCCTGGTGAAAGCCCCCGGTGCTGATGATGTTAGTGTTGAAAACAGAACTGGGATTGCGACCGATTACCGTGGTTACACGGTAATACCGTACGCTGATGTTTACCGTCTAAACCGTATCGCGTTGGACACAAATACTATGAATTCAAAGACTGACATCGCTGATAATGTTAAGAATTTAGTACCAACTCGTGGTGCGCTGGTTGTAGCAGAGTTCTCTACCCGAATCGGACAGCGGGCATTAGTCAATTTATCATATAATAATAAAATGATTCCTTTTGGTGCTTCGGTGGTAGAGAAGAAAACTGGAGTGTCAGGTATTGTTGGTGATAATGGACAAGTCTACTTAAGTGGTCTTCCACAGGAAGGTCAGTTATCAGTACAGTGGGGCTCTGATGCCGATTCGAAATGTGTAGCAGATTATCATATTACTTCTGCGAATATGAAAAGCGCTATTTCAATATTTAGCGTCCAGTGCAAATAAGAGTCGTAGGAGGATATATGCGTTTTTGTTTGAGATGTTTTTTGGCAGTAATAGTCATTACTTTTTCATGTGCTTCGTACGCAACGCACTGTACAACCACAGTTGGTACTAAAGTTTATACTTTTAACACAACCTTTACATCTGCGAATAATACAGTAGGCTATACTACTGACTGGAATGCTCAGAGTGCCAGTGGAACATACGCAATAAGCGGAGGGTGCATTGGTAATGCATCCACTTACTATACTGGTACCCCGGGCCCTGGTTTGACACTCGCAAGTACTGATAGTGATGGGACCAGTTGGTACGATATTCCCGGGAATGATTATTTGCAAGTTGCAACTCAAATCTACACTCAGAACCTAAAATCAGGAGCTGGTTATAATAATGTCCCGTTTACTGACCTGCAGAACTATTGCAGCGTTTACGGTACTTGTGGTTCAACTCTTTCTTCAGGTTCTAAAGTAAAATTACGACTTAGAATAAAAAGAAAATTTGTTGGTGCCAGTTTTATTGTAAATCAGACAGTTGCATATCTTTATGGTAATCAGGGGGGGGCCGGGTTAGGGACTGGTACCCCAATGGTTCAATTAGATTTGAATGCAACAATGACCGTTCCCCAGGCATGTACTATCAATGCAGGTACAACAGTAGAGTTTGATTTTGGTACTTTGAGCGCACAGTCATTTTCTAACGCTGGTGCGGGAAAAAAGCCCGCAGGTGCAAGCACGTTAACTAAAAATGTAGGTATAACCTGTAATAATATAGCAGCACAGACAACGATGACTCTAAGGTTGGAAGCTAACAGTGTTAGTGGAAATGCTGTTATCTCCAGTAATCCGGATGTCGGATTTATTCTAGCTAACTCTTCTGGTACAGAATTGACGCCAAACAATATTAGCAGCAACATACCTTTTACTCTCGACAGTAATGATAGTGCTAATGTAACTTTGATGTCATGGCCAGTAAGTATTACAGGAAATCAGCCCGCAGCTGGGACTGCCACTGCGACTGGTTATCTAAGGGTAGACTTCCAATAGGTAACTATATGAAATTAAAAGATAAAATATTACCTACATTTATTCTTTGTCTGAGTGTATATTCAGTTCCATCGATGTCCGGGGATATTGGTACAGTGAATATAGAGTGGACTGCCAATATTATCACATGGGGTTGTACTGTCAGCTCTGCATCTTCCGATATGACAGTACCTTTAGGTACCTGGAGTACAAGGAACTTTAGTTCTGGAGATTATACAACACCTGTTGGATTTACAATTTCGTTAAGTGGATGTAATAGTAATACGGTAGCTGCGACCTTTACAGGTACTAGTGATAGCACTAACAGTAATTATCTGGCATTATCATCTACTTCAACATCGACCAATGTTGCTATAGAAATAAAAGATAGCACGAAAAAATTATTACCATTGAATACGATATCTTCTGCTAATGCAGTAGACAGCTCAGGAAATGTCACTATGAATTTCTTTGCTAATTATATTGGGACTGGTAGTAATGTTACGGCGGGTACAGCTAATGCAGATGCAACGTTTACTTTGACATACGAATAATATAAATTCTTAAAAAAGAAACCATGAGTCGGAGTTTTTAAAATAAACCCCGACTCATGATGTAAGTAGATCTGTTTTAGTTCCAGACAATTTTTAGTGTTGCCAGTATTTCAGCCCTGTATGTCCGGTTAAATCGTTCAATAAAAGCATTCCGGGTGGGTTGTCCGGACTGAATGAACTCTGGGTGTACATCATGATCTTCAGCCCACTGTAGCAGCGTCAGTGAGATAAATTCCGGTCCGTTATCCATCCTCAGTTTCAGCGGACAACCACGCGTAGTTACGATTTGATCCCATACTCTGATGGCCCGCTGAGCAGGAATATCCAGGTTAATCTCTACGTCCAGTGCCTCACGGTTAAAATCATCCACCACATTGAATGTCCGGAAACGTCTGCCACTGACCAGAGCATCGTGCATAAAATCAACCAATCACCTCTGGTTTATTGCGTCTGGTGTCGCTGTCAGCGTAAAAGCTGGCGTGTCGTTTGCATTAATATTGTTTCTACGGGGGTAACCATGGTGTCTGAAGAGACCATGACGATCCGTTTTCTGCTGGCATCCCGGCAATGTGAGTTAGCGGGTCTGCGGGATTTACTGGAAAGCGGTGAACTGACCGGAAAACTGAGCGTGTTAATTCATCATCTGCAGCGTGAGCGCGGTGCGGTTAATCTTTATTTGTGTAATGAAGGACAGCAGACGGCAGAAGAGTTACGTCAGCGAGAGCAGGACTCTCTGAGTTCACAGCGGAGATTATTAGCATACCTTGAACAGCCGGGGGCATTAACGCCGGCAAAATCACAGGCGAGCCGTTTATTGAGTTGTGCGGCCAGGGTGGTTTATGCGCTGAGCGTATTACCGGAAGTCCGCAGGAAGATCGCCGGGCGAAGTCTCCCTTTGGTTAATGCGGTAGAAATTTTTAATGACACTATCCGCCATTTATTATCACTGGTATTTGCCGTGTCAGATACGTCTGCGGACCCGGTCATTTCCCGTGCTCTGATTGCCCTGTTCAGTTTTATGCAGGGGAAAGAACTTGCCGGTCAGGAGCGGGCTATCGGTGTGCGGGTGTTCAGTGCACAGGTTCCCGGGGAGAACGGTGGGCATTATGCGGATACGATGATCGATCTGATTGAACGTCAGGAGCAGTGCTTTGAAACGTTCACCGCCTTCAGCGACCCGAAAAATAATCAATACTGGTCAGCAATAATCACCGACAGCGAGTTTGAACGCCTGCGTCGTCTCGCCTGCACCCGGGCGGCGGCCACAGGTACGCCAGGCAGCAGCCAGCACTGGTTTATGTTGGCCACTCAACGTATTGATGAAATGAAACGACAGGAAGACCGGTTACAGCAAACCCTGATGCAATTATGTCAGGAACGTATCACGGCGACCGAACAAGCCTGCCATGAGCAACAGGCGGATATTGAGAGTCTGAGAGAGGCCGTCTCGCACGGGGACAGCGGATTTTCTGTCTTTATGGGAGACCCGGCCACCGGCAAACTACCCCCCCAGCGTGCCGGCTGGTTAAACAGCGAAGGGATCCAGCCACAACTGGGACAATCGCTGCTGTCCTTGCTCCGGCAACAGTCCCGGCGTATGGAGGCTCAGGCACAGGAACTTTCGGACCTGCGAGAGACTCTTCATCAGCGTAAAACCATCGATAGCGCGAAGAAATTATTGATGCAGTATCGTCAACTCTCTGAAGATGAAGCGTATAAGACCCTGCGCCAGATGGCGATGGATCAGAATAAAAAAATGGCCGAAATCGCGACAGCCATTTTATCAGTCGCCGGTGCCTTCGGTTCTCACGGGGAATGACAGTCTGCACACTTAAGGTGCGTGTATTGAGCACTTCCGGTGCAGTTCACCCGTGCTCATTCCGATGGGGGCATTTGCGACACGGCCTGTTAGCCGTGGGTGATCTGCCGCTACGGAATGTTATTCCCTGATAACAGAAAGGTTTTATACGATGCACTTCACGGAAATGTAAAGCAGCTGCAGGACTGGCACGGCGATTGCTTCTTAAGTAGTGAAAAACATTTAACCTGTGCTTCCGGCCAACGGCGGTTGTCAGCTCAGGTTCAGGACAATGGCGTCCATCACTGCGTATTTATAACGCAGGGGTGGGCGTTTTTTTTTGCCCGGAAATCGCCGGAGACTGAAAGGGGTGTGAATGAGCCAGCAGCCAAAACCAGACAGAGCATTCTCCCGCCGGGCACTTTTACAAGGCGCGGCAGCACTGACCGGCAGTCTGTTGTTGCCGGGACTGATGAACAGCGTCTATGCGGCGGGGTCCGACGCGCCGGAATTAACTACGCTTCGGGTCGGTTTTATCCCCCTGACCGATTGTGCATCTGTAGTGATGGCTGCGGCAAAAGGGTTCGATAAAAAATATGGTATCCGGATTGTGCCGGAGAAGCAGGCCAGCTGGGCCACCGTCCGGGACAAAATCCTGTCCGGTGAGCTGGATGCTGCCCATATTCTGTATGGTGAGTTATACGGTTTGCATATGGGCCTGGCCGGGCCCGCTACCCCGATGGCTTGCCTGATGACGCTGAACCAGAATGGTCAGGGGATCACCCTGTCGAATCAGTTGCGGGATGCCGGCATTACTGATCTAACTGCACTGCAGCGGCACATGACTACCCGCCCGCCAGGCACTTACACCTTTGCCCAGACATTTCCCACCGGTAACCATGCAATGTGGCTCTATTACTGGCTGGCGAGTGCCGGGATCCATCCGTTACAGAAAATCCGTAGTCTGGTCGTTCCGCCACCGCAAATGGTCGTCAATATGAAGATTGGCAATATGCAGGGCTGCTGTGTCGGTGAACCCTGGAACCAGCGCGCCATCAGTGAAAATATTGGTTTTACTGCTGCCACCTCTCAGCATATCTGGCCCGATCATCCGGAAAAAATACTGGGCACCCGCGCCGATTGGGTCAATGCCCATCCTCATACTGCCCGGGCGCTTACCGCGGCTATCCTGGAGGCAGCCCGCTGGATAGATGCCAGTGACGATAACCGGCGCGAAACGGCCCGGGTCATTGCCGGACGGGCGGTGATCAATACCAATGTGAATATCATTACCGGACGCATGCTGGGTCAGTATGAAAACGGCCTCGGGCAGCGCTGGCAGGATGCACATGCCATGCGTTTCTATCGTGACGGGGAAGTCAGCTATCCGTGGCTGTCCGACGGCATGTGGTTCCTGACGCAACACCGTCGCTGGGGACTCCTGAAAACCGATCCTGATTATCTTGCCGTTGCACGACAAATCAATCGTATCGATATCTACAAACAGGCTGCGGCTGCGGCCGGAAATGTGCCGTTACCCGCCAGTGATATGCGCAGCAGCGTACTGATGGACGGAAAACGCTGGGACGGGAGCGATCCTGTCGGTTATCTCAATAGCTTTAGTGTTAAACAATGAGTGAGGCAACGATGAAACATCAGGCTGAAGTGCCCCCGGGCGTTGCTGCGCTGCCAGCGACCGCCGTCTCTGAAAGCATCACTCCGGTGCTGACGCGCCCCCGTGGCCGTCTTCCGGTGGCCGCCCGCCTCTTCAGGCGTCTGTTTGCCGGGGCCCTGGGGATTCTATTGTTGCTCTGTGGCTGGCAAGTCGTCGCATTGAACAGTCATGATTTTCCGACTCCCTGGCAGACCTGGCAGGCCGCGATACCGGTCTTCGCACACCCCTTTTACATCGCCGGACCGAATGACCAGGGGATCGGCTGGAATGTGCTGGCATCGTTAAAACGCGTGGCGATCGGGTTTGGTCTTGCGGCGCTGGTGGGGATCCCGGTCGGGTTTCTGATCGGCCGTTTTCGCTTTATCGCTGACATGTTAAATCCGGTCATTTCACTGTTACGCCCTGTCAGTCCGCTGGCCTGGCTGCCTATCGGTTTACTGATTTTTCAGCGTGCTGACCCGGCGTCTTACTGGACCATTTTCATCTGTTCGGTCTGGCCGATGATCCTGAATACCGCCGAAGGTGTCCGGATGATCCCGGATGACTATCTGAACGTTGCCAGGGTCCTGCGGCTTTCTGAACTGACGGTCATGCGCAAAATTTTATTTCCGGCGGTGTTACCGAACATCCTGACGGGGATGCGCCTCTCTATCGGCATTGCCTGGCTGGTCATTGTCGCCGCCGAAATGCTGACCGGCGGAATGGGGATTGGGTTCTGGATCTGGAACGAATGGAACAACCTGAATGTGGAACACATTATCATCGCCATTTTCATTATCGGGCTGGTCGGGTTACTGCTCGAGCAGTGTCTGATGTGGGTCGCGCGTCGTTTCAGTTATGAAAAGCGTTAAGGAGAAGAATATGCCTGCTAATCCGATCATTCAGGTCCAGCAAGTCAGCCAGCAGTTTTCAACCGCCAGCGGTGATTTTCTGGCACTGGATAATGTGAGTTTTGATATCGCCGCCGGCGAGTGTGTCAGTCTGATCGGTCATTCAGGTTGCGGTAAATCGACGTTACTCAACCTGATTGCCGGCCTGACCTTTCCCACGCTGGGAGGGCTGCTCTGTCATAACCGCGAAATAGAAGGGCCTGGCCCGGAACGGGCTGTGGTCTTCCAGAACCATTCATTACTGCCCTGGCTGACTGCCTACGAGAATGTTGCGTTGGCCGTGCAACAGGTCTTTCGTGGGCAGATGAGTAAAGCCGAAATGAAAGCATGGATCCTCCATAATTTGCGGCTGGTTCATATGGATCATGCGGCAGACAAACGGCCGGATGAAATCTCAGGGGGGATGAAGCAACGGGTCGGGATTGCCCGGGCCCTGGCGATGAAACCTTCAGTATTACTGATGGATGAACCTTTCGGTGCACTGGATGCACTGACGCGTGCCCATCTGCAGGATGCTGTGATGGATATTCAGCGGCAACTGCGTACCACCATTGTGCTGATTACGCACGATGTTGATGAAGCCGTTCTGCTGTCCGATCGGGTATTTATGATGACCAACGGTCCTGCCGCGACGGTCGGGGAAGTCATGACGGTTGATCTGGAGCGGCCCCGTTCCCGGGTGTCACTGGCGAACGACCCCCGGTATCAGCAATACCGCCAGCAGGTGTTGCAATTCCTGTATGAAAAACAACCTAAGGCTGCCTGAGTTCCAGGCAGTAAACCGTGTCAAGCAACAGCCTGTCGCTGTGGGAGTAGGGTTATGAATCAACCGGTATTAGTGGTCATCGGGCATGGTATGGTCAGCCACTATTTTCTGGAGCAACTGGCAGAGCGTCAATTGCATACTCAGTATCAGATTATTGTGTTCGGGGAAGAAGAATACCCGGCCTATGATCGCGTCCACCTGTCGGAGTATTTTTCCGGTCGTACTGCCGGGTCATTGTCTCTGGCAGAAGAGGGCTTTTTCACCCGCACCGGCATTGAATTACGCACAGGTCACCAGATAACGGCTATCGATCTGCAGGAAAAAACCGTGACGGATGCTGCCGGAAATAGCCTTCACTACGATCAACTGGTCCTGGCGACAGGTTCTTATGCCTTTGTTCCCCCCATCCCGGGTCATGACCGGCCCGGTTGTCTGGTCTATCGCACGCTCAGCGACCTGGATGCCATCAGCCGTCAGGCGAGCCGGTCGACGGTCGGGGTCGTGATCGGTGGCGGACTGCTGGGACTGGAAGCCGCCAATGCGTTATTACAATCCGGTCTGGAAACCCACGTGGTTGAGTTTTCACCGCGCCTGATGGCGGTACAGTTGGATGATGACGGTGCCTCAATGTTGCAGAAGAAAATTGCTGCCCTGGGCGTCCGGGTACATACCGCCCGGCAGACCGTCGAAATTACCGACGGTGAGCAGTTGCAACATAAACTCTGTTTTACCGATGGCACCGAGCTGGAAACCGACCTGGTGCTGTTTTCTGCGGGGATCCGTCCGCGTGATGAGCTTGCCGCGAGTGCGGGACTGGAAAAAGGTCCCCGTGGCGGCATCATCATTGACGATTACTGTCTGACCTCAGACCCGTCGGTTTCGGCCATTGGTGAGTGTGCTCTCTGGCAGGGTAAAATTTTTGGTCTGGTCGCGCCAGGATATCAGATGGCTCGTTGTCTGGCCGACCGGCTGGCAGAGAAAGCCACAGCCTTTACCGGCGCGGATATGAGTACCAAACTGAAACTGTTAGGTGTGGAGGTTGCCTCTGTCGGTGATGCCCATGGAGCGACGCCGGGGAGCCAGAGTTATCAGTGGATTGATGGTCCGGCGCGGATTTATAAGAAAATTGTGGTCTCTGAAGACGGCAAAACATTGCTGGGTGCGGTACTGGTCGGCGACAGTTCAGATTATAGCGATTTATTACAGCGGATGCTGAATGCCATCCCTCTGCCGGCGAATCCGGAAAGTCTGATTTTACCGGTATCGGAAGGCGGAGCGCCGGCGGGTGTCGGCGTGGCATTATTGCCGGAAAGTGCACAGATTTGTTCCTGCCACAATGTCTCTAAAGGCGATATTTCTGACGCTGTCCGTGGCGGATGCACCGATATGAACGCGCTGAAAAGCTGTACCCGGGCCGGCACTGGGTGTGGTGGCTGTGTTCCTTTACTGAAGCAGGTGATGGAACATGAACTGGAAGCCCTGGGTGTGGAAGTTAAGAAGGATATCTGTAGCCACTTTGCCTGGTCGCGCCAGGAACTCTATCACCTGATCCGGGTCAATAATATCCGCACTTTTGATGCGCTGATCCGGCAATACGGGCACGGACGGGGGTGTGAGATTTGCCGGCCTCTGGCGGGTTCGCTGCTGGCCTCCTGCTGGAATGACTATGTCTTACAGCCGCAGCATGTGTCGCTGCAGGATACCAATGACCGTTTCCTGGGGAATATCCAGAAAGACGGCACCTATTCCGTCGTACCGCGCATACCGGCCGGTGAAATTACCCCGGAAGGATTAATCACCCTCGGTCAGGTGGCCCGGCGCTATAACCTGTACACCAAAATTACCGGCGGACAGCGCGTTGATCTGTTCGGTGCGCGTCTTGAGCAACTGCCTGCTATCTGGCAGGAATTGCTGGAAGCCGGATTTGAGACCGGTCATGCCTACGGTAAGTCTCTGCGTACCGTCAAATCCTGCGTCGGATCGACCTGGTGCCGTTATGGCGTACAGGATTCCACCGCGCTCGCCATCCGGCTGGAGAATCGCTACAAGGGCTTGCGTTCGCCCCACAAAATAAAAATGGCCGTTTCCGGGTGTACCCGGGAGTGTGCGGAGGCGCAGGGAAAAGATATCGGAGTGATTGCTACCGATAAAGGCTGGAATCTCTATGTCTGCGGCAATGGCGGAATGAAACCCCGGCATGCCGATCTCTTTGCTTCCGACCTGGACACTGACACGTTGATCCGCGTGATTGACCGGACCCTGATGTTTTATCTGCGCACGGCCGATCGCCTGCAGCGGACCAGCAACTGGCTGGATAATCTGGACGGCGGGGTGGCCTATCTGCGTCAGGTCATCCTTGACGACAGTCTGGGCCTGGCGGACACGCTGGACCAGGAAATGCAGCAGATTGTCGACACCTACCAGTGCGAGTGGCAGACCACTCTCGACGATCCCCGGTCACGGCAACTGTTCCGTGCCTTTATTAACAGTGATCAGCCGGACGAAGCGGTGGTGATGGTGCCGGAGCGTGGACAGATGCGCCCGGCGGCACCTTCAGAAAAGCCAGGGTTAGCGATAAGCGAAGAGCCGGCAGATGAATGGGTCACCGTCGGGCGGCTTGACGATATTCCGCCGGATACCGGGAGGGCAGCACGTCTGGGCCGCCAGCAGATTGCGGTTTTCCGTCTGGGGGAAGAACAACCGGAAGTGTATGCACTGGATAATCTTGAGCCAGGCAGCGGGGCAAATGTGCTGGCCCGCGGCATTCTTGGCGACGATGACGGTATCCCGCTGGTGATTTCGCCGTTATACAAAAAACGACTGCGGTTAACCGATGGTATCAGTCCGGATGACAGTACCGTCCGGGTCCGCTGCTGGCCGGTACGCGTTGAGAACGGGATGATCAGCGTACAACGCCGGCCGGTCTCCGAATCACTGCCACAAACCGCGCTTCCGGTTTCCTGAGCTTCTGACAGCGGAGATTTTCTGATGAAAAAACTTAATGATTTTATCAGGGCGGCAGATAGCCGGCAGCCGGTGGAAAAAGGCACGGTCTGGCTGACCGGTGCAGGCCCGGGGGATGCAGAGCTGCTGACGCTGAAAGCGTTACGTGTCATTCAGCAGGCGGATGTGGTGGTGTATGACCGCCTGGTGTCTGCAGAAATAATGGCGCTGGTGCCTGAGACGGCGTTATGTATCGATGCGGGGAAATCCCCGGGCGATCACCGCCTCAGTCAGGCACAAATCAATCAGTTACTGGCGGATCTGGCGTTGGCGGGACAAAAGGTGGTACGGCTGAAAGGCGGCGACCCGTTTATTTTTGGCCGTGGCGGCGAGGAAATGGTCTTCCTGCAACAGGCCGGGATCCGCTGCCATATTATTCCCGGGATCACGGCGGCGACAGGGTGTGCCGCCGCCGCAGGTCTGCCGTTAACCCACCGTGATTGTGCGCAGTCGCTGCATTTTATCACCGGATATACCCGGTCGGCCGGGGATATTGCGGAGACCGCAGCGCTGACCCGTGCGGGACAGACACTGGTTTTTTATATGGGGCTCAGTCATAGCCTGCATTTTTGCCAGCGCCTGATCACCTCAGGGCTGGCGGGAACAACGCCACTGGCCATTATTGAAAATGGGACACGGCCGGAACAACGTTTGCTGATAGCCACGCTGGCAACCCTGCCTGAACTGCTGGCCCGTTATCAGCCCCGGTCACCCGGGTTACTGATTATTGGTGACGTGGTCAATTATTGCCGTGAACCTGCGCTGCGGGTGGATAACACGGTGGCGGCCGGAAAGCATGCGGTAAGCGATGCGGCTGCCTGATAGCGGCTCAGTAATCGGGGAAGATACGCATGAGTCATGACGTAAAGCAGGTTAAAAGCGTCTGCCCTTATTGCGGGGTGGGCTGCGGTATTGTGATGCAGGTCGAAAATGACCGGATTATTAACGTCACCGGCGATAAATCCCATCCGGCGAACCGGGGGAAACTCTGTACCAAAGGGCTGACCTGCGCCGGTGCAGTCACCGCACCCGGTCGCCTGCAGCAGGCTTTTATACGTGATCACCGGCAGCACGAGCCGGTGCAGACGACCCTGGACCTTGCGCTCCGGGAAACGGGCCGCCGTTTACGGCAGATGATTGATACCCATGGACCGGATGCGGTATCCCTGTATGTTTCCGGGCAGATGTCGCTGGAAGCCCAGTATCTGGCCAATAAACTGGCGAAAGGATTTATTACGACCCGGCATATCGAGTCTAACTCCCGGTTATGTATGGCCAGTGCCGGGAGCGGTTACAAACAGTCACTGGGGGCCGATGGCCCGCCAGGATCTTATGACGATTTCGAACAGGCCGATCTGTTCCTGGTGATGGGTTCAAATATGGCAGACTGCCATCCGATTCTGTTCTTACGCATGATGGCCCGGGTCAAGGCCGGTGCCAGGCTGATTGTGGTCGATACCCGGCGTACCGCGACGGCAGAGAAAGCCTCGCTTTTTCTGCAAATCAAGCCAGGTCAGGATCTGGTGCTGCTAAACGGCTTACTTAATCTTCTGCACCGTCATGGTCATATCGATAACGACTTTATTGAGCGCTATACAGAAGGCTGGCACGACATGCCGGAATACCTTTCAGCGTTTCCGCCGGACCGGGTGGCCGGGGTAACCGGATTGCCTGAAGACGCTATTCGCCAGGCGGCACAGTGGATAGCTGAAGCCGGTGCCTGGATGAGTTGCTGGACGATGGGCCTGAACCAGAGTGTGCAGGGAACGCAGAATACCAGCGCACTCTGTAACCTGCATCTGGCGACCGGCGCATTGTGCCGTCCGGGATGCGGCCCTTTTTCGCTGACGGGGCAGCCTAATGCGATGGGGGGCAGGGAAATGGGCTATATGGGGCCGGGATTGCCGGGGCAGCGCTCCTTACTGACAGAAAATGATCGCCGTTTTACGGAAAATATCTGGCGGTTAGCCCCCGGGACATTACGTCCTCTGGGCGGCGAGGGCACGGTGGAGATGTTTAAGCAAATGGCAGCCGGGGAGATCAAAGCCTGCTGGATCATCTGTACCAACCCTGTCGCCAGTATGGCCGATCGCCGGCATGTGATTCAGGCGTTAGAACGTGCTGAACTGGTGATCACACAGGATGCCTTCCTGGACACAGAAACCAATCGCTATGCAGATATTCTGCTACCGGGGGCGCTCTGGGCGGAGGGAGAAGGTGTGATGATTAATTCAGAGCGCAATCTGACGCTGATGCAGAAAGCCGTGTCTCCTCCCGGAGAGTCTCTGCCTGACTGGCAGATTATCGCCCGGGTCGCCTGTGAGATGGGATACCAACAGGACTTCGATTATCAGTCTGCGGAAGAGGTTTTTTGCGAGCTTCAGCAGTTTGCCAATCCGGTGACCGGGTACACCCTGCAGGGGGTGAGCTATCCACGCCTCAGTGACAGTCCTGTCCAGTGGCCGTCCCCGGCCGGAGACAGCGTCACACGCCATCCTGTCCGTTACCTGAGGGGTGACGTGGCGGTCGCTGATCTTTCTGCCGCCCCCGCAATATTTTTCCCGACGCCTTCCGGTAAAGCCAGGTTCCACTGCTTCCGGGATCTTGTGGTCCCCGAGCAGGCAGACAGTGAGTTTCCGTTCATCCTGAATACCGGCCGGTTACAGCATCAGTGGCATACGATGACCAAAACAGGCCGTATTCCGGCACTGAATCAGCTGAACCCGGCACCTTTTATCGAAATTCATCCTCAGGATGCGGAACGCCTGCAGATCCGTCCTCAGCAGCCGGTAGAAATCCGTTCCCGGCGGGGATATGCCCGACTCCCGGCGAGCATCAGTCGCCGGGTCTTACCGGGACACTGTTTCGCACCGTTTCACTGGAATGACCTTTTCGGCGAACACTGCGCGATCAATGCCGTCACCAGCGACAGTGTCGATCCGTTGTCCTTACAGCCGGCACTGAAACAATGCGCAGTATCGTTAGTTCCTGTGGCAGAAGAGAACCATAGGGTTGATGACAGCAACACCGCAGAACTTTTTGCCGGTGAGCTGGGCTTATCCCGCGCACCGGCCATTGACTGGGACCCCGATGAACAGCGTTATCTGCAGGGGTTCCTGGCGGGTCTGCACCTGGCCCCGGCAGACGCCGGGGGAAGTATCCCGTATCTGCCCGCCGGTTCACCGCTGGCTCCCGGAAAACGACAGTGGGTAAATGGCCTGCTGGCGGGGTTATATTCACGGACCGCAGAGCCGCCGCAACCCTGTACCTCCGCCAGCCAGCGTGCCGGAGTAAGGGTGTTGTGGTGTTCGACGACCGGCAATGCGGAGTCTCTGGCGGCACGTTGCGTCCGGCAACTGACGGACGCCGGGATCCCGGCCGAAGCCAGCTGTATGGCTGGTACGGAAGTGTCGCAGTTAGTCGTGGCAGAACATGTGTTGCTGGTGGCCAGTACCTTCGGGGATGGAGATCCCCCCGAAAATGGTTCGGCTTTCTGGCAGGCTCTTGCCTCGGAGTCGGCGCCACGGCTGGAATCTCTGCATTTTTCGGTGCTGGCTTTAGGCGACAGCAGTTATGATCAGTTCTGCGGGTTCGGCCGTTTACTGGATGAGCGATTATCAGCTCTGGGGGCGACACGGCTTCTGCCTCATGCTGAGTGTGACGGGGCCGATCTGGCACCGGCCAGTCAATGGCTCTCGGGGATCTGTGACCGTCTTATCAGGCCCGGAGAGCCGCAGGCCGCGGTAGCTGAGGTACCGGTAAATCCGGTGAACACGGTCGCGGAGAAATATCACCGGCATCATCCTTATCCGGCCAGAGTGATCGCTAACCGCTTACTGAGCGGTGAGGGGTCCGGCAAGGAGACCCGGCAGCTGATTTTTTCTGTCGATGACGCAGAATTCAGCTATCAGGCCGGAGATGCTCTGGGCGTATGGCCACAAAACAGCGAGCCACTGGTCGATGCCGTGATGCTGGCGCTGCAGGCCGCACCTGACACTCCGGTGAATACGGAGCGCGGGGGCCGTGTCACGCTTAAGACGGCGCTGACATGCCACACAGACTTATCGGTCGTCAGTCGTGAACTGGCGCAGGCTGCCGGTGAACATACGCTGGCTGATCGGTTCCCGGACTCATTACAGCAACTCCTGTCTGCCGGATTCAGTGACTGGCAGAAACAGCACCGCGTTATCGATCTGCTGCGTGCGTTTCCGGCCAGGATACCACCCGAACAATTTGTCGCGCGACTCAGTCCGTTACGTCCGCGTCTGTACTCCATCTCGTCCTCTCCGGACTATTGCCCGGGAGAGGTACACCTGACGGTATCGGTGGTCCGTGCTACGCCGGACCCCCTAAATAACGGGGTCTGCTCGGCATTTCTGGCGGACATACCGGCTGGCGGTGAAGTCCCGGTCTTTATTCAGAAATCGGCCTGGTTCCGTCCGCCGACGGATAACCGTTTGCCTTTGATCATGATCGGGCCGGGCACCGGGATCGCCCCTTTCCGTGCTTTCTTACAACACCGGCAGGCACTGGGGGCGGAGGGTAAAAACTGGCTGTTTTTTGGTGAGCAGCATGAAGAAAGTGACTTCTATTATCGTCAGGAGCTGGAAGCATTTCAGCGTGCGGGCATTCTTCACCGGCTGGATACGGCATTTTCGCGGGATCAACCGGAAAAGATCTATGTACAACAACGAATACTGGAACGGGGTGAGGAATTCTGGGACTGGTTACAGGCGGGGGCCAGCATCTGTGTCTGCGGGGATGCCAGCCGAATGGCGAAAGATGTCCATCAGGCCTTGCTGCAGATTATCGCCACGCATGGAAAGATGAGTGCCGCGGAGGCAACAGAGTGGCTGGCAAAAATGACCCGGGAAAAGCGTTATCTGCGTGATATTTACTGAGCCACAGACTGCCGGCGGCCCGTCTCTGCCCGGCGGCTCACCGGAGCAGGAACGACTTTTCCTGCGGAAATAATATCTCTTTTTCAGCTTATCTTTTGCGAATAAATAATTTCATCTTTCGCCCCGCAAGCCCCAGGATGAACCGGTCAATATACATTGCCGGGACTTCATATTCGCGCTTCCATGGCTCAGCCGCAGGCCGTTAACGCCCGCACGCGGAGGGCTCAGGAAAGGCATCGTCGTCTCCGGCCTACCCCTTGGTTACACACCGACGCAGGGAGATCGGTTTATGGCTGAACTTAGCGGAATAGCGCCGCACACGGTCCGGCGGCAGGCGTTTGATATTCGCCCGTTACCCGGGGCCGGGGCCGAGATTACGGGGCTGGATTTAAGCCAGCCTTTGAGTACGGCCGACTTTTATCGTATTCATCAGGCACATCTTCAGTATCATGTGCTGGTATTCCGTCAGCAGACCCTGACACCTCAGCAGCACATCGACTTTAGCCGGCGTTTCGGGCCATTGCAGATCCATGTCCTCAAACAGTTTTTGCTTGCCGGTCATCCTGAAATTCTGATCGTTTCCAATATCCTCAGAGAGGGTGAACCGGTGGGCCTCGGGGATGCGGGTAAGTACTGGCACTCTGATCTCTCTTACAAAGAAACGCCCAGCCTGGGTTCCATGCTGTACGCCAGAATTTTACCGGCTATCGGCGGCGATACAAAATTTGCCAATATGCATCGTGCATGGGAAACCTTGCCTGATGCGCTGCGTCAGGCCGTGGAAGGGCGACGCGCTGTACATTCCTATACAGCCACCTACAGTCAGCCTAAATTCGGTGCCGGATGGCGTCCGGCGCTGACGGAAAAACAACTCAGCGAAGTAAAATCGGTCAGCCACCCGATCATCAGAACGCATCCGGAAACCGGCAGGAAGGCATTATTTGTCAGCGAGGGATTCACGACACATATTGAGGGAATACCTGCGGATGAGAGCCGGGATATTCTGCAGGCTTTGTATCAACACAGCATACGTGAAGAAAATATCTACACTCACCGCTGGCAACCGAATGACCTGCTGTTCTGGGATAATCGTTCGCTGATCCATCTGGCGACCGGCTGTCCGGCGGACTGCCCGCGGCAACTGTATCGTACGACGATTCAGGGAGATATTCCTTTCTGAGCCGGACACCGGAGCTGCCGCGAGAGAAGGGCCGCTAACCGCGTTCTCGCGGCAGCTCCTGCAGGCAACGGACCCCTGATATTTTAGCGGCTGAATATCGATCAGCCCGCAGGTTTTTACCCTGACCAGCCGCGGGTGGCCGGGAGAAATGAGGAACCGTCAGAGCAAAAAGCGCAGTTAACTTTTAGATGTACAGACGTCCAGACTTCCTTTATAGTGCCGTTAAACTGACACAGGGAGAGTTTCCAATGAAAAAAATATTACTGTCTTCGGCCATCGTTTTGTCCGCTTTATTACTGAGTGCCTGTAAGCAAAGCGATCAGGACAGCGTAAAAGTCGCGATTAACACCGGGCCGGATCAGCAACTCTGGGACACCGTTAAACAGGTGGCGAAAGACAAGTATCATCTTGATGTGAAGGTGATTGCATTCAATGATTATGTACAGCCGAATGAAGCCCTGCTGAATAAAGACGTGGATGCCAATGCGTTCCAGAGTGTGCCTTATCTGGAAATGCAGGAAAAAGAGCGCGGTTATCCTTTCGAAATTTTAGGTAAGACTTTTATCTTCCCAATCGCGGCGTATTCTAAAAAGATCAAAAATATCAGTCAGCTTCCTGATGGCGCGACGATCACGCTGTCGAATGAAGCCACCACTCTGGGACGCAGCCTGCTGCTGTTACAGGCTCAGGGATTGCTGAAGGTGAAACCGGAAGCCGGTTTACTGCCGACGGTACTGGACATCACGTCTAACCCGAAACATCTGAATATCCTGCAGGTGGATACGCCACAGCTTGCCCGTACACTGGATGACCCGAAAGTTTATTTGTCGGTGATTAACAATAACTTTGCCTCGCTGGCGGGATTATCCGCGTCGCGTGATGGTCTGTTTATGGAAGGCAAAGCCTCGCCGTATCTGAATGTGCTGGTGGCACGTAAGGATAATATTAACGACAAAAAACTTCAGGAGCTGAAAGAGGCTTTCCAGTCTCAGGAAGTCCTGGATAAAGCGAATGAAATTTATAAAGGTGATGTGATTAAAGCCTGGTAATCCCTGCGTTACCCCCCGACATCTGTCGGGGGCTGTTTACTTAGTCTGTTCTCTGTATTACTTCCCGGCCACCGTTCTGACTTCCGCTATCTTATGGTGCGGTTACCTCTGCGAAGATCCCGCTAATCAATCAAACCGCTATCCGCCGGATTATTGTGTCAAACGAGACCGCTCAGGAGATGTCAAAGATTCAGTCCTGTATTCAGTTAAAAATCGCCGATAAGTTACTTTACCAGATATTAAAATGTTGGTGTGATTGCAGGAGGCTTTAATGGATAAGAGACCCGGATGGCTGTGAAGTCCTCTGACATTGCGGACATTTTCGTACAGCGCGAAAGATGGCCAGAGAGTAATCACTGCGGGCAGGGTTACCACCCATATTCTGAATATGGATTCTGTTGGTTTATTTCTTCAATAGCTTGTCTGACATAGGGGACGGTTTCTTCCGGTAGCCGGGTAAGGTGTTTCCAGATAATTTCAGAGTGTTTATCTGGTTCAGCCAGTCGGGGCTTTCCTGTCCATGTGTTGCCGGTAAAAAAATGCCCTATCCACGAGCGACCCTCCGTCCGGACATGCAGGGTATGGGCATGCTGTAATTTTTCAGGGGCTATGCTCACCCCGGTTTCTTCTTTTAACTCGCGTGCTGCAGCCATGGAAAGTGTTTCACCGTCCTCAAGCCCCCCGGCGGGCAGGCTATAGTAACCGTCCATCCATCCTGTACCGCTTCTTTTGAGCATACAAATTTCGTTATCCTGGCGGAGTAAGATGAAAACGGCGACGGAAAGTGTGTAACGTTCTGCACTCATAAATTGATCCCGGTTACATTATCTGTTTCATCAGACGTTATCACATGAACAGGGTAATGATGGGCGTTTTTCAGTCGGAGCTGTGTTAAGGGCAAAGGCAAATGCCCCGTGGCGGGAAGCTAAAGCCATGGGGCGCAGTCTTACTGAGAAACCCAGAAGGTGCCGGAGGTCTTCAGGCCCATATAGTTCTGATGAATATTTTCCAGGTCTGCCTGCGGATCAATATCTTTAAATAACTGCGGATGCAGGAATTTCGCGATGGCTTCTACCGCGACCACATTGGAAGGCAGATCATAAAACTGATGGTAAATGGCCAGCACATGATGATTCTGTGTGGCCTGCAGGACGTTAAAGCCGGTCCGGTTCATCAGCGCAGCCAGCTTCTCTTTGGCTGTACTGGCCGGGAGTCCGTAGCCCAGAGGGATTGATGCCGATGCCTTACGATTTCCCTGCCAGTCAGCCCCGGTCAGCAGATAAAAGTCCGGATTAAGCGTGATAATCTTTTCCAGGGTGACATCGCCGCCCATTCCGTCAAACAGTTTACCGCCCAGGTTAATGCCACCGGCCGCCTGGACGAATTCGCCCATGCTGCCCTGACCAAAGGTGCTGCAACAGAAATCACCGAGAATGCCGGCACTACGCTCGATAAACACTGTCGGGCGCTGCTGCGGACTGAGGGTTGCGACCCGTTGCTCAATCAGCGACATTCTCTGACGATAGAAGTCCAGATAGCGCGTTGCATTTTTCTGCTGATGGAAAACGTCACCCAATAACTGAATGCTTTTTGCGCTGTTCTGTAACGGTTTCTGCCGGAAATCGATAAAAATATACGGGATATGCAGGCTGTTAAGCTTATCCATTACCCCTTCATCTTTCAGTTTACTGACCAGACCGATATCAAAAATGACCAGATCCGTTTTCCGGGCAACGGCATTCTCGACGTCAAAGGTGGTGGTGTAAGGGTTACCAAATGTAGGGATGGTCTTCAGAGCAGGAAAGTTGGCCGCAAATGCCGCCATAATGTCCGGAGATTTCTTCTTTAAGGAGTCATCCCAGGCAGCGATGCCGGACGAAGGATCGCCGTTAAAGATGATGCTCATCGCCTCAATCGCGCGGGCATCTGCCAGCATAATATGATGAGGGACGGCCGGAATATCAACTTGCCGGTTAAGCAGGTCGGTCACTGTCTCCGCCAGGGTCGGCGCGACCGGCATCACCATCATGGCTAAGGTAAAAATGATTTTTTTTGCAAATTTCATTTCAATTGTTTGCCTGTCTGTTAGCTAAGGGATCCCGTCATCCCGGGAGGGGGGATAATTTAACAGAGGTAATGGCAGAAAGGGACCCGCAATTCGTCAGACGGAGCGTCGGTAAGCGGGCTCCGGAGACACTGTTCACCCCCTTTACGGGAGTGAACAGTGTGGGAGGGAGACCGAACTGATTATTTACCGTTCAGGGTGTTATGCATCTTTTGTTCGTCCAGTTCACCCACGCGCTTCGCCACAAAAATAGTCGCTACGCCGTTACCAATCAGGTTGGTCAGAGCACGGGCTTCAGACATAAAGCGGTCAATACCCAGAATCAGAGCCAGACCGGCGACCGGGAGTGTGCCTACGGCAGATAAGGTGGCCGCCAGAACGATGAAGCCACTGCCGGTCACGCCTGCCGCCCCTTTTGATGATAACAACAGGATCACCAGCAAGGTTATCTGATGGAAAATATCCATATGTGTATTGGTGGCCTGGGCAATAAAGACCGCCGCCATCGTCAGATAAATCGAGGTACCGTCCAGATTAAACGAGTATCCGGTCGGGATCACCAGACCCACCACCGACTTCTTACATCCCAGAGCCTCCATCTTATCCAGCATACGCGGCAGGACGGATTCTGAGGACGATGTTCCCAGAACGATCAGCAGTTCATCTTTGATGTAGCCGATGAATTTAAAAATATTGAAACCTGTGTAGCGTGCGATCGCCCCGAGGACGATAACGACAAACAGAATACAGGTAATGTAGAAGCAGATAATCAACTGGCCCAGTTGTAACAGGGAACCGATGCCGTATTTCCCGATAGTGAATGCCATTGCCCCGAAAGCACCGATCGGTGCCAGACGCATGATCATATTGATGATGCCAAATATCACCTTAGAAAAGTGTTCAATAACATTGAAGACTAACTGACCGGTATTGCCCAGGCGATGCAGGGAAAATCCGAACAAAATGGCGAACATCAGGATCTGCAGAATATTACCACTGGCAAAGGCCCCGATGACACTGTTTGGAATGATATCAAGCAGGAAAGGAACGACCCCCTGACTCTTTGCCTGTTCGGCATAAGTGGCAATGGCCGAGGCATCCAGGCTGGCGGGATTAATATTCATGCCACCGCCAGGATTCGCAATATTGACAATAATCAGCCCGATAATCAGCGCCAGGGTACTGACAATTTCGAAATAGAGCAGTGCAATCGCCCCTGTCCGGCCGACGGCTTTCATACTCTCCATGCCGGCAATGCCTGTCACGACAGTACAGAAAATCACCGGCGCTATCACCATTTTAATCAGTTTGATAAAGCCATCCCCGAAAGGCTTCATCTGTGTTCCGATTTCCGGATAAAAATGACCCAATGAAATACCCAATGCAATGGCGATGATCACCTGGATATAGAGGCTGCTGAACAGCGTTTTTTTCATAATGATTCCAGTCTTATAAGTATGACGTTTATTTTTATAGTCGCTATCAACTACGCGCTAAAAAGTAACAGCATGTTAATTAAAAGCAAATAAGATCACTATGTTAAAGTAAAAATTGGTAGTTTTATGAACTGACTCGCTTCAGTGTGTTCATTCGGGAATTATACCGTTTACCGGTATCTATAATCCGCAATGGGGATGAAACGGGAATTTTCTGTCTGTGGCATATTATTAAAACAGCACAGATGCTTATCACGGGAATTTTTGCACCGGAAGCGATTATCAGTCATGGTGTGTGCACGGCAGAGCGCCTGTACCGCGTGACAGAACCATTTTTACGTTTATTCACCTGATCAGGAAAACATATGAGCCATATTCAATCGAAAAAAATCGTTTATCGCGACAACAGCACTGACTTAGAAGGGATCCTGGTATTTGATGCCAGCAGCAAAGTTGCGGCACCAGGCTTAGTCATGGCCCCTAACTGGATGGGTGTCACCGATGCTTCCGTGTCACTGGCAGAGAAAGCGGTTGCTCAGGGGTATGTTGTACTGATTGCCGACCTGTACGGGCAGGGCAAGCGTCCGTCTTCCGCAGAAGAAGCCGGTGAAATTATGATGACGGTTAAAAACACCCCGCAGGAAGTCGGGCGTATGGCGCTGGCCATTGATGCCCTGAAAGCACAGACCGATGCGCCTGTGATTGCAGAGAAAATTGCGGCCTATGGTTTCTGTTTAGGTGGACATAATGTCCTGGAACTGGCCCGTAGCGGAGCCGATATCAAAGCAGCCGTCTCTTTCCACGGCGGACTGGATACCTGCGGTCAGTATGATGCGAAGAAGATCCAGGGGTCGGTCCTGGTGCTGGACGGGTCCGGCGATCCGCTGGTACCACGCGAACAACTTCCTGCCTTTGCGCAGGAAATGCTGTCGGCTAACGTCGACTGGAAACTGAACAGCTATAAAGGTGCCGTTCACTCCTTCACGGATGTGAACGCGAATGTTGAAGGCGTTGCCGAATACAATGCTGATGTCAGTGACCGTGCTTTTAAAGCGATGTTTGCGTTATTAGCCGAAGTCTTCTGATACACCTCCCCCGCAGGCATCATCGCCTGCGGGGGAGAGTCAAAGACCTCTTGCTGCCTGAGGCTTACAGTTTCACTGAAGCCTGCAGGTAGAATGTACGCGGTTCCCCGGCATACAGCCCTTTATTGTTATCGTCATAAGAACGGACAAAATACGGTTGATCGAACATATTTTTAACCCCGAAGCCCACCTTCAGGCTGGAATAACGCGGTCCAAAATCATATCCGACACGCGCGCCCCACAGCATATATCCGGCAATACGCCCGGTACTCCCATCGGCACTTTCTGCCACGGTATTGGCGTTATCGGCGAATTGTGACGACTGATACTCACCGTTCAGAGTAAAGCGCCATTGTCCCGGTGTGTAATCGAGTCCCACCACACCTTTATGCTTCGGGGAGAAGGGCACCTGATTACCGTAAGTCTCTCCATGTTCACGGATCACAGCGTTTACATAGGCGTAGCTGGCGTAGACCGACAGATCCTCCAGTGCCGGAGACAGCGCTGACATATCATAACGGACCTGAGATTCCAGCCCGCTGTGTCGGGTTTTGCCGCGGGCCGTGACAGAGTCAGTGATCTGGTCTGAGTCATACTGATTATTGAAATTAATCAGGAAGATCCCGGCTTCGGCACTCAGATAACCATCATCGTATCGGGTTCCGGTTTCCCAGGTCCGTGCTTTTTCCGGCCCGATATTCCCGCTGCTGACCGCTTTACCAATCTGACTGTATTGCACAGTCCCGAACGAGCCTTCGGTATTGGCATACAGGTTCCAGCTATCGGTCAGATGATAGAGTACGCTCAGGGCCGGTAACGGTGCGTTATAGCTGATTTGCTGATGTGTATGAGTCAGAGCATTATTCTGGAACGACTCGATATGCTCAAAGCGCATCCCCGGGGTTACCGTCCAGTTTCCAATATCGATACGGTCATCGGCATAGAACGCATGGGCTTCCGTGCCTGAACGTGTATCCCGGTCATACGGGCTATAGGCGGTCGGCAGAATACCGCCGGCCGTCGATGTGTAGTAACGCATTTCATGGCTGGATTCGCTGATATAGCGGTAACCGACACTGACTTCCTGGGCGACACCATCAGAAAGGAAACTCTGGCTGTAGCGTGGCTCTATCCCTCTGACCCAGTACTCCCGCGGGGAGAGGGTGAGCTTCTTGCCCTGTTCAAGATAGCCGCTTCGCAGTGTATGGGTGAGGAACCCCTGCACATTAAATTTATGCTGTGTATCCGGCTGGTACTGATAGCCGAGGCTGGCAAGTTCTCTGCGTCCCCAGAACTGATCGTAAGGGCGGGTAGACTGCCAGCGATTAGCCTGGTAGTCAGCCCGGCTGAGGCCTCCCGGCATGTCGGCCCGGCCATCGTAATATTGCAGCAGGCTGTTAAACGTATTCACACCGTCAGGCGCGTAGCGGCTCTTGAGCATAATATCATCGATACGGGTAGCACTATGCTGGCGCCAGTCGCTGCCCCGGGTCCCGGAATAGAGCAATGCACTGCCGAAACCGTTATCAGCGGTTCCGCCGACCATCAGGTTATGGGTCTCTTTCGGGCTGTTCTGTGATGAGGTCGGGCTGAGCATACCTTCGACCCCGGCTTCGATGCCGAAGGTTTTCGGGATAGCCCGGGTCACGTAGTTGACGACCCCGCCGACGCTCTGTGGGCCGTACCGAACGGCACCGCCATCCCGTACCACATCGACCGCATCCATGTTCCCCAGAGATACCGGTGCCAGAGACAGTTGCGGTTGCCCGTATGGGGCGTAGGGCACAGGAATGCCATCCATCAATATGGTTGAACGTGTTGCGAGACGCGGATTTAACCCGCGAATACCGAAATTCATTGCCAGATCATCGCTACCGGTCCCGTTATTATCAGGCGCATTGACACCCGGGATACGGTTCATAATATCGCGTATCGTGGTTGCCCCGGTTTTAGCAAAATCCTGGCGGCGGATGACATCGCGGGCTCCGGGATGTTCAAAAACATCACTTTCCCGGGCTTCCCCGAGCCAGTCACCCACCACGGTCATTGAGTTACCCTGCACGGTGGGGACCGGCTCCAGTGTCCAGCTGTCGGGACCCAGAGCTTTAGCCTGTAACTGGCTTCCGGCCAGCAGTGCCTGCAGGCCGTCTGCTACCGTGTAGTCACCCTTCAGACCACGGCTTTGCTTGCCGCGGGTGAGTCCTGCATCCATCGATAACGTAATTCCGCTCTGTGCGGCATACTGGTTCAGCGTGTTATCCAGGGAATCCGCCGCAAGCTGATAGTGATGCGTTTGCGGCAGAGAAGCGGCGAAGCTCCCGGTAGTGAAAAGGCCCATCCCGGCCAACAGGCTCATACGTAGCCAAAGGGCCAGAGAAGGCGATTGCCGCGATCTTCTTACGGATACGCTGTCTGAAGTGGTCATACTTTCTCCATCATAATTTTTTAGTATTCACTGATGAAGTCGTATGAGAACGGAAAAAGTACAAAAAGGAATGATAATTTTTATTATTATCGTTCACCTTTTGTTGCTGATGACGATAACGTACTGTGTCAGGGTATGGATTGTCACCGGCAGTGTTGCGGAAATAGCCGTCAGGGTGGCTTTAAGGTTAAATATCGGAAAGGTGCCGCTCAGACGGAATTCCCCTGCGGTCCCTGTACAGCGAATCAGTCCACGGTGATAACGGGATAGCGTTGCCACTACCTCACTCAGCGGCTGGTCACTGAAACTGAGGATCCCCCGTTGCCATCCGGTTTCCTGAGGGTCTGCCGGTTGAATCGCCGAAAAAGCGTGACGGGTAAAGCGCAGACTTTCCCCTGCACGCACCAGCCTGAACTGACCGGGGGCATCCGGTACCCCGACCTTTACCGCATGTTCACTGACCGTGAGTAATGTACTCTCCTCGTCCTGTCTGACAGAAAAAACAGTCCCGAGCGCCGTCATCACTCCCTGGCGGGTCTGCACCCGAAACGGACGGTGCAGGCTGTCTTTGCCGGTAGTGATCGCAATATCACCGTAAAGCAGCCGGACCAGACGTTGCTGCGGGTCAAAACGGATATTGACGGCAGTTCCGGTATTCAGCGCCAGGGAGGAACCGTCAGCCAGTTGCTGCTGCATCATCTGCCCCTTCGCCGTATGGTAATCGGCCCGCAGACCTTCAGCTATGTCGGAGTGCCATACCGGCCAGCCGGTAGCGGCGCCACCGAATAGCAGTAGCAGTCCTTTCAGTACCGAACGGCGTGTTGCCGCAGAGTCCTTCAGTAAACACCGGCCGGAGCCGGCAGGCAGGTCTGTGATCTGCTGACGCAGGGCTTCAACCTGTTGCCATGCCCACTGATTATCGGTATTTCCGCTCATCCATTGCTGCCACTGCCTGGTCTGTAGCGGTGTCACCTGCGGATCATTGAGCTGTGCATACCACCAGGATGCCGAGCGTAGTGCGCGCCGTCTGGCGTCTGTCAGCGAACCCTGCATCACAGTCCGTTCTCCAGCCGGAAGAGCAGACAATGCTCCGTGGCTTTAGCGATATATTTTTTCACCGAGCTGACTGATACGCCCAGGGCTTCTGCAATATCGCGATATTGCATTCCGTCCAGCTGAGAAAACAGAAAAGCCTTGCGGGTTTTTTCACTGAGAGTGTCCAGCATGCGATCGACCTGTTGCAGGGTTTCCAGCTGGATCTGTCGGGTTTCTTCTGACGGGCGCTGTGCTTCAGGCAGAGATGCCAGCATCTGCAAATAACTTTTTTCCAGTGCCTGACGGCGGAACAGATCGACCATGACCCGGTTCGCTACCGTACACAGAAAAGATTTCGGGTCGCGGATGGTCTGTGTCGTGTCTTTCCCGAGGAGCCTTAAAAAAGTGTCCTGGGCCACGTCTTCGGCATCAAAAGAGGAGTGTAATTTCCGCGTAAGCCATACCGTTAACCAGCCATGATGTGAATGATAAAGCTTATCAAGCGTCAGGCCGGAGGAGGGAAGGACGGAATCAGTCATGGCAGCAGGCGTCACAGGTTAAGGTCAGACTGCATATTAATATGAGAATAGTTATCATTTCAATGCCGGGCGTATTTATCGCATCGGATAACGGGTCAGGTGATTTGCGTTGATCATTAAATTGTCATACTGTCGGGATACTATGCCCGGAAATTTTCTGAGAGAGCCAACGTTATGAAAAGTCAGTTAAAAATCCTGCCCCTCATTCTGCTCCCGCTGGTCAGCTTTGCATCGCGAAGTGCTGATGTCCCTGCAGTCTGTGCCCCGAAAACCTATGAAATGGCTCTGCGTTATCAGCAGAAATCTGCAGAGATTATGGCCCTGCAGTTGCAGACCTATAAATTTGCACAGCAGACCTTTCAGGCAAAAGTTGCCCGACTGGCGGAGCCGGAAAAAGCGGCAGTGGTGTTGGACCTGGATGAAACTGTACTGGACAACACGCCGTTAATGGTCAGGGATATCGAAAATTGCCACGATTTCACCCGCTGGGATACGTGGGACGAATGGGAGAAATCGGGACATCCCGGACTCATCCCTGGTGCGAAAGCGTTTCTGCAGGCCGTGAATGCGAAGAAGGTGCATATTTTTTATGTCTCCGACCGCAGTCAGGCGAATAAAGCACAGACTCTGGCATTACTCCGTTCGCTGGGGTTACCTCAGGTATCAGAAGACAATGTTCTGCTGGATACCGCCTCTAAGCAGGCCAGACGCGAAACCATCCGCCAGCATTACCCGATCATCATGTTATTCGGAGACAGTCTGCCGGATCTCTCGGCGCAGTTTAAGAATAAAAAAACCACCGATCAGCAGCGCCAGTTAGTCGCAGAGAACGAAGCGCATTTTGCTGATGACTGGATTGTGTTACCGAACGCCGCCTATGGTTCCTGGACGGATGCCACCCTGACGCCATGGAAGCACTGAGGAGTTAAGGTCGGGAAGTGACTTCTCACCGACTGACCGGCCTGGTCCTCTGAACAGTGAAACGTCCGGGGGACGACCGGCAGTCGATATATTTTCCTGCCGGCTTTTGGTAACGTCTGCCCGCTTATCCTGCCCCTTTGGCCTGCTTTCCGTGAGAGGGGGCAGGCTGGCATGATCACCGGTCAACGGGGAGTTACATTAACTGATTCAGGGCCGCGTACTGCAGCAGCATAATGGTTTTCCCGTCATTGATGGTGCCGTTGTTCATGGCCTGCATGGCTTCGGTAAAGGGCATTTCAAGCACTTCCAAATCTTCGCCTTCTTCTGACAGTCCTCCTCCGCGGGAAACCCGATCTTCAGGATGATATTCCGCGACAAACAGATGTAACTTTTCGGTGACCGATCCTGGACTCATCCAGGCCTCAAAGACTTTTCTGACGTGGCTTATCCGGTAGCCGGTTTCCTCTTCGGCCTCCTGACGCACCCGGGTCTCAGGGTCTTCTGCTTCCAGTAACCCGGCCGCGACTTCAATCAGCATACCTTCGCCACCATTAACAAAGGCGGGCAGCCTGAATTGCCGGGTCAGGATCACCGTCCTTTTCTCCCGGTTAAAAAGTAATACCGCCGCACCGTCACCGTGATCATAGGCCTCACGGTTTAACCGCTGCCACGAGCCGTCATGGCACTGAAAATCAAAGGTATATTTCTCCAGCAGATACCAGTCATCAGAAAGTGTTCTGACATCGACTATCCGGATTCTGTCATTCGGTGATTTCACGGTATGGTCTCCATCGGGTGGGCCGTCGGGAAGATAATCCCGTCATTCTTCTGTACCTTAACAGGCAATCAGTGTCGGGGGGAGGGGGCTATACCATGAAAAAAGACAATCCAGGCTACCTTTTCACCGGGCGCGTAGCTCAGAAGCTAACGTTCGCGCTCAGGTCCTGACAGAGGCGCTCATATTGTCACTGGGCGATGACGAGTCGGTATCCGGCCCGGCTCTGGCGGTACCGCTGTTAGCGGTCATCGGGGGAAAACCCTCCCCCTCTTTTTCCGTCGGGTTTGTGTTCCTCCACGATCACCGGACATCCGGAAGGGCTACCCTCCGGGGCATCGGCCGCTGAACCGATTGACGTTTATGCTGATGTGCCGGCAATACCAGACTGAATATCGCCGTATTGTGAAAGCGTCTGCGCATTGTGCTGCTTTCATGATAATAATTCGTAAAAAGAAGGGTTTTTTACTTTATGAGAGTGATTATTTTTTGGGATATTGTGTCCAGGAAAAGGTCCTCACTTAAAATCCAGAGAGGATGGATAAATATAAATAAAAAGCTGATTCGTTTATCTATATCTGCGGGGGACGGAGGCGGTATCCATATTATGTTTTACAGGCGACGGCGAGTGAAAGGCTGCTATCGGTTGCGATGTCTGCCGCTGAAGGCGGAGTTGCTATGCCGTAAAAACGCGTGCGTTAATTAATTGTTTATATATTTGGTGTTGAATGTTTTGTAAATGATGTGCGATGTTGTATTTCCGGAAAGGAAAAGAGCTCATATTTTCATAAAAAGCAGATACGCACTATTTCCGGGTGTTTTCATAAACCCCTTAATTTTCAGTCTGTTGTTGTTTCTGGTCGACCGCCATTTACCAGGAAGAGGCATGAAGAAACGCGATAAATCACGAATAAGAAATGAAAATATACGGTAAAAAGAAGAAATATTCTCTTTTTCCACGGAATAAGTTTTTATTATGCCGGATGACCCGGGTCATTTTTTTATTTTATATTTACTGATGAATAAAGCGCCGAAACTATTAAAAAAAGAGCAAGAAAATGCTTTATCGGGTCCGGAAAATCAGGTACATTTTCAGACGTAGGGTACAGAGGTAAGATGTTCTATCTTTCAGACCTTTTACTTCACGTAATCGGATTTGGCTGAATATTAGCCGCCCCGGTCATTTCGGTGACCGGGGCGTTTTTTATGGGAAACAGGGCGAGGGTACCGGCAGGAAACCCGGTGCAGGAATTAAACGTCGGCGTTATCTCCGGCACTGACGGAATAAGTACTGAACCACTCGTCCAGTTTATTTTTTAATTTATCAACGCCAATTTTCTTCAGTGAAGAAAACATTTCTACCTGAACGTCGCCTTCAAACGATTGGCTGTGCTCACGTACCAGGTTCAGTTGTTTTTTCCGGGCACCGGAGGCCAGTTTATCGGCTTTGGTCAGTAACACCAGTACAGGAATATGGCTGTTAACGGCCCATTGCACCATCTGCTGATCGAGGTCTTTCATCGGATGGCGGATGTCCATCAGAATGACCAGTCCTTTTAATGAATCCCGCTTTTGCAGATATTCCGCCAGCGCGCGTTGCCACTTCAGTTTCATCTCTTCCGGGACTTCCGCGTAACCATAACCCGGTAAATCCACCAGACGATAGCCGTCAGCGACTTCAAACAGGTTAATCAGCTGGGTCCTGCCGGGGGTTTTACTGGTACGGGCCAGCGACTTCTGATTGGTTAACGTATTTAACGCACTGGATTTACCTGCATTAGAACGTCCGGCAAAAGCCACTTCCACACCACTATCGACAGGCAGATGGCGAATGTCCGGGGCACTGGTAACAAAGTGGGTAACGTGATAATTCCATCCAGACAAGGTCAAACTCCGCATAATAAGGTCAGGGTAATAACGGCAGTATACCTGTTATGGCGGCAAAGTGCCTGTATACAATGTGATCCGCGACCGATTTGATTGCCGGTGATACCCGGCGGGAACGTTCGTCGGTGACCGGTGATGCGCGCTGTTCAGCCTCCGTCATATCACCGGTCTGAGATCAGACGCACACTGGTGTGTTATCCCCTGACCCGCGGGTTTTCCTGCTATTGTTACACAGACAGGTTAACCGCCCGGCGGTTGACTCAGGGCTGATCTGCGGGGGGAGAAATACCGGTTGCCGGGCCACATAACGGGCTTCGCGGAGCTGCAACAGGCCTCTGGGTTCTGATAAATGCGCGATACCCGCAGCTGTCGCTTTTTTATTGTGCTGGTTTCTGCTAGATTCCGCCGCAATTCTATACTAAAGAAAAACCATTGAGACTGAACACCATGAAACAACCTGCCAAAGCACCGCGCGGTAAATCCGCACCTCAGCGTAAAACGCGCGCCGAACTGAATATGGAAGGCCGTGACCGTCAGCGGCAGAAAAGACATAAAGGCCTGACGGCCGGTAGCCGTGCAAACCCGGCCAATGCACAGGGCAATGGTAAAGGTAAAGACAAAGCGCTGAACGACCCGCGTCTGGGCAGTAAAAAACCTGTGCCTCTGGTTGCCGAAGGCGCAGTGGCCGCAAAACCCGTGGTTAAGCCCCGCGAAGTGGCTCCTGCGCTCAGCGCCCGTGAAGAACTGGCCGCGCTGGAAAGCAATGAGCGTCTGGATACTTTGCTGGATCAACTGGAAAATGGCGTGAAGTTGTCTGCAGAAGAGCAGACCTGGCTGGATACGACGCTGGACCGTATCGAAGTCCTGATGGAAAAACTGGGTATTGATCTGGATGAAGACAGCGAAACGCAGGATGCTGAAGCAGAAGAAGATATGTACCGGTTACTTAAGGGTAACTAATCAGTTTTCCGGGGTGCAGAGTAAATTTTGTACCCTCCACTGAGAATAGTTAACCATGCTTTGGCCAGGATCAATTTTAGCGCTGTTGTATGCGTGTTTTCTCCTGTTCTTCTTCGGTAAACTACGGCGTCTGTCACGATTAAAATCGCGGTTGCGTCGCCGATACCGGCCCCCTTCTTCCGGAGTTGCGCGATCTGCTTTCAGAGCCCGCCACCGGAAGGAGTGAGTATGTCTGTACCTCAGATTGAATGGGACCAGCCGTTAATCGAAAAATATAATTATTCCGGGCCGCGCTATACCTCGTATCCCACCGCCCTTGAGTTCGATCAACGCTACACCGAACAGGACTTTTTGCAGGCGACCGGTCGCTATCCGCAACGTCCGCTTTCCCTCTATCTCCATATCCCGTTTTGTCATCGCTTATGTTATTTCTGTGGGTGCAATAAGCAGATCACCCGGCAGGGGCATAAAGCGGATCAGTATCTGGATACGCTGGAAGCGGAGATCCTGAAGCGTGCCCCTCTTTTTCGTGACCGGACAGTGACGCAGATGCACTGGGGCGGGGGAACGCCGACATTTCTTAGTGCCGCTCAGGTCTCACGTCTGACGGCCTGCCTGAAGGCAAACTTCCGTTTTGCTCCGGACGCCGAAATTTCTCTCGAACTGGACCCGCGCGAAATTGAGCTGGAGATGCTCGATCACCTGAAACAGGAAGGTTTTAACCGGCTGAGCATGGGCGTTCAGGACTTCAATAAGCAGGTCCAGAAACTGGTTAACCGCGAGCAGGATGAAGACTTTATTTTTGCCCTGATGGCACGGGCGAAAGCATTGGGTTTTGTGTCCGGAAACATTGACTTAATTTATGGATTGCCGAAACAAACCCCGGAAAGTTTTGCCTATACGCTACAAAAGGTTCTGGAATTACGCCCGGATCGCCTGAGTGTGTTTAATTACGCCCACATGCCGGAGCTGTTTGCCGCTCAGCGCAAGATAAAAACGGCTGATCTCCCTGATGCCGCCCGGAAACTGGCTATTCTGCAGCAGAGCATTACCACCCTGACGGAAGGCGGCTATCAGTTTATCGGTATGGATCACTTTGCCTTACCGGAGGATGAGCTGGCGATAGCGCAGCGGGAGGGGGTATTACACCGGAACTTCCAGGGATACACGACCCAGGGAAATACCGATTTACTGGGGCTGGGGGTATCGGCCATCAGTATGATTGGGGATACCTATGCGCAGAATCATAAGGTCCTTAATCAGTGGCACCAGAGTGTGTCTGAAAAGGGGACCGGGCTCTGGCGCGGAGTCAGCCTGGATAGCGATGATTGTCTGCGTCGGGAAGTGATTAAAGCCCTTATTTGCCAGTTCTCACTGGATATTCGCCAGACGGAGCAGCAGTGGGGTATCGATTTCAGTGACTATTTCTCAGAGGATTTGCAGTTATTAAGCCCGTTTATCCGTGATGGTATGGTCATCCGGGAAGGGGACTGCCTGCGGGTGACGGCCCGGGGACGGCTGTTGATCCGTAATATCTGCATGTGTTTTGACCGGTATCTGCGTACTACCGTACGTCAGCAACACTTCTCACGCGTTATCTGAAATAACCGGCAGTCTGGCTGCCGGTTCTCAGGAGTGGAGGTTATTCCATTCCCAGTTCTTTCAGTTTCCGGGTCAGAGTGTTCCTTCCCCAGCCCAACAGGCGGGCTGCTTCCTGCTTGTGTCCCTGGGTAAAGCGCAGAGCGGTCGTCAGCAATGTTCTTTCCATTTCCGGTTGTGCATCGGATAACAGGTTTTGATGACCGGAACGTAACGCCCGGTCAGCCCATTGTGCCAGCAGGGTCGCCCAGCTGTCCGGTGACGATTGTGTCGGGGTTTCTGCCGGCGTCGTTTCAAACAGTTCCGGAGGCAGATCCTGAATCAGTACTTCCTGTCCGGCAGCCATGACGGTCAGCCAGCGGCAGGTATTCTCCAGTTGCCTGACGTTCCCCGACCAGTGCAGGCGGGTCAGGGCTGCTTCGGTTTCCGGATGGAGGATTTTGGTTTCCACGCCCAGTTCCCGGGCTGCGACCTGCAGGAAGTAGTGGGCCAGGCGGGGAATATCCTCTCTGCGTTCACGCAGCGGCGGCAGATGAATGCGGATCACGTTCAGACGGTGGAACAAATCTTCACGGAACTTGCCTTCCTGAACCCGTAACTCCAGGTTCTGGTGAGTTGCGGCAATGATCCGGACATCCACTTTAACCGGGGCATATCCTCCGACCCGGTAAAACTGACCATCGGCGAGCACGCGTAATAACCGGGTCTGGACATCCAGTGGCATATCGCCAATTTCATCCAGAAACAGCGTTCCGCCGTCCGCCTGCTCGAAGCGCCCCTGGCGGACCTGATTCGCTCCGGTAAATGCGCCTTTCTCGTGGCCAAACAGCTCTGATTCAATCAGATCTTTCGGGATGGCGGCCATATTCAGTGCGATGAACGGTGATTTTGCCCGCGGACTATGGCGATGTAAGGCATGCGCCACCAGTTCTTTCCCCGTACCGGATTCCCCGTTGATCAGTACACTGATCGATGACCGTGACAGACGACCGATAATACGGAAAACATCCTGCATGGCGGGGGCTTCACCGATAATATCGGTGGTGGGGCCGCTGTCAGGATGGTTTCTGGGTTGTTGTTGTTCCTGATAATGGCTAATCGCCCGTTCGACGAGCGCGACGGCCTCGTCGATATCAAAAGGCTTTGGCAGGTAATCAAAAGCCCCTTGCTGATAGGCACTGACTGCAGCATCAAGATCAGAATGTGCCGTCATAATGATGACCGGCAGCATTGGATGACGTTTCTTAATTTGCTTGAGTAATTCAAGGCCATCCATACCCGGCATGCGGATATCTGACAATAATACGTCAGGTGTCTTACTGGCGAGTGCATTCAGTACGTCGTTTCCGTTCTCGAAAGCCGTACAGCTGACACCGGCTCCAGTGAGCGCACGTTCAAGCACCCAGCGGATGGAGCTATCGTCATCGACGATCCAGACTATCCCTCGTTGCATGGTAACCTCACTGGCGAATAGGCAGGAAAACCGAGAATTCGGTATGTCCTGGCCAACTGTTAAATTCTATTTTTCCTGAGTGCTGGTCAATCAGGCTTCGGGCAATGGATAATCCAAGACCGGTCCCCCCCTCTCGTCCACTCACCATGGGATAAAACAATGTATCCTGCAGTTGCTGGGGGATGCCCGGGCCATCATCTTCTATATCGATACGGGCAACCAGACGATAACGTACCCCGTGCAAGGTGAGCTGAAATGCGGTACGGGTACGCAGGGTAATGGTTCCTCCTGCCTCTCCCAATGCCTGCAGGGCATTTCGTACCACATTCAGTAACACCTGTTCTATCTGATCCGGATCGTGGGCCAGTTCCGGCAGACTGGGGTCATAATCCCTCACCAGAGAGACATTTTCCGGCAACTCCATCGAGACCAGATTGACAATACGCTCGGCCACCTGGTGAATACTCTGAGTGACGTGCATCCCTGGCTGCTGTGGGCCCAGTAACCGGTCGACCAGATTACGTAAACGGTCGGCCTGCTCAATAATAACTTTGGTATATTCATTGAGCGACGGGTCCGGAAGTGCTCTTGAAAGCAGCTGAGCCGCTCCGCGTAATCCCCCCAGCGGGTTTTTGATTTCATGGGCCAGTCCACGGACTAAGTCTCTGGCGGCCACCTGTTGTGCATGCTGAATCTGTTCCTGGCTCAGACGGCGCTGGTTATCCATCGGGGCCATTTCCAGCAGGACTTTCTGGTCAGGAAACGTCTGTGCGGTCAGGGACATAATATGTGCCCTGCCATCCACCACTATCGTCACTTCGCTGTCAGTAAATCCCAGGCCTGATTTCAGGCTTTCCTGCATCACCTCGATATTCAGAGAAAAATATCCGGTAAGTTCCGGTAACGGTGTACCAAAAATTTTACGTGAACTTTGTGCCAGTAATTGCAATGCCGCCGGGTTCGCATAATGGATGACCAGTTGATCATCGACTACTAACACACTGTTGATGAGAGAGTTGAGTATCTGCACTGCATCGGATTGTGTGTTGGTTATCATTTTTTCCATCTCCGCGTTACCAGATAAAGCCCGTCAAAGGTGTCTTCCGGAGTTAAACATCAGTGTGATACGGACTGTTGTCTGCCTGACCATCAATGAAAGGCGGTTAACTGGCAGTATAACCAGCATAAAAAATTATTACACATTGAAATTACTGAGAAAAAAGCCCATCCGGAGATGGGCTGAATTTTTCCACGCCAACAACTCTGCAACAGAGATTAAACGCTGTAGTAAAGCTCGAACTCTACCGGATGCGGAGTCATGCGCACACGGTCGTTATCTTCTTTACGCAGGGCGATATAGGCATCGATAGTATCATCGGTGAATACGCCACCACGGGTCAGGAAGCTACGGTCTTCGTTCAGTGCGTCCAGTGCTTCTTCCAGAGAACCTGCAACTTTTGGAATCTCTGCTTCTTCTTCAGGAGGCAGGTCATACAGGTTCTTATCCATCGCATCGCCAGGATGGATTTTGTTGATAATACCGTCCAGACCCGCCATCAGCAGTGCTGAGAACGCCAGGTATGGGTTAGCCGCCGGGTCCGGGAAACGCGCTTCGATACGGCGAGCTTTCGGGCTGGCGACAACCGGGATACGGATTGAGGCTGAGCGGTTACGGGCTGAGTAAGCCAGCATGACCGGCGCTTCATAACCCGGAACCAGACGTTTGTAAGAGTTAGTGGTCGGGTTAGTCAGGGCATTGATCGCTTTTGCGTGTTTGATAATACCGCCGATGTAGAACAGTGCCGTTTCAGACAGGCCGCCGTATTTGTCACCGGAGAACAGGTTATTACCGTCTTTAGCCAGTGACATATGGCAGTGCATACCTGAACCGTTATCGCCAAACATAGGTTTTGGCATAAAGGTCGCTGTTTTACCGTAAGCATGTGCCACGTTGTGTACCACATACTTATAAATCTGGATTTCGTCGGCTTTTTTCACCATGGTGTTAAAGCGGGTCGCGACTTCGTTCTGACCTGCAGTAGCCACTTCGTGGTGATGAGCTTCAACAACCAGGCCCATCTGCTCCATCGTCAGACACATGGCAGAACGCAGGTCCTGTGATGAATCGACCGGAGGTACCGGGAAGTAACCGCCTTTCACACCAGGACGGTGGCCTTTGTTACCGCCTTCATAGGCTTTACCGGTGTTCCATGCCGCTTCGATATCATCGATAGCCACGTGAGAACCCGACATGGTTGAACCGAAACGTACATCGTCAAACAGGAAGAACTCGGGTTCCGGTCCGAACAGTACGGTATCAGCGATACCGGAAGTGCGCAGGAAGTCTTCAGCACGTTTCGCGATAGAACGCGGGTCACGGTCATAGCCTTGCAGCGTGCCTGGCTCCAGGATATCACAACGGATGATCAGGGTCGGGTCTTCGAAAAACGGGTCCAGTACCGCGGTGGTCGCATCCGGCATCAGCACCATGTCTGATTCGTTAATACCTTTCCAGCCGCCGATGGATGAGCCATCGAACATCTTTCCTTCTTCAAAGAAGTCTTCGTTGACCTGGTGAGCAGGGATGGTGACGTGCTGCTCTTTACCTTTACTGTCGGTAAAACGGAGATCAACAAACTTAACTTCGTGTTCGTTCATCAATGAGAGAACGTGTTCAACGGACATACTAACTCTCCTGAAATAATCATTGTTGTCGTGGATAGAGAACTGAACCGATGATGACTCACGAGGCGCTGTGAATTCCCGGTTTAAAGTTCCCGACAAGCGTTTCAAACGTTGTGAAACTGGCGTTTTTGCTTATCACTGGTTAAGCGAAAACTGTGCCAACTTTTTATTTCGCCGGAAAACAGGGGCCGGACGGCAATCGGGGTCAAACAGCGAAGGCACTATACTGGCGCAATGCACCAAAATGGGGAATCATGGTGAGCTATGGTGCACCAGTATAGTGCAATGCTGTTTTGGTCGCCATGCATTGCACTAAAAATGTACGTAATCTGCTGCGGATACAGGCCAGTAAAAAAAGTCGTGAGAAAGTTACACGGAATACTGTGATCATGTTCAGTCTTTCGCCTAATCCGTGTACAATAGCGCGCTATTTCTAATGCCTGAGGCAAAGCTGTGATCGAAAATTTGCGTAATATCGCCATCATCGCGCACGTTGACCATGGAAAAACGACCCTGGTTGATAAGCTGTTACAACAGTCCGGTACTTTTGATGCCCGTACCGAAGCAACTGAACGTGTGATGGACTCCAACGATTTGGAGAAAGAGCGTGGGATTACTATCCTCGCGAAAAACACCGCGATTAAGTGGAACGATTATCGAATCAATATCGTCGATACTCCGGGACACGCCGACTTCGGTGGTGAAGTGGAACGTGTGATGTCGATGGTAGACTCTGTGCTGCTGGTTGTTGATGCTATCGACGGCCCGATGCCACAGACGCGCTTCGTAACCAAGAAAGCATTTGCTCATGGTCTGAAGCCAATCGTCGTTATCAACAAAATTGACCGTCCGGGCGCACGTCCTGACTGGGTTGTCGATCAGGTCTTTGACCTGTTTGTTAACCTGGACGCGACCGACGAACAGCTGGATTTCCCGATCATCTATGCATCGGCTATCCAGGGGATTGCCGGTGATGATCATGCGGCAATGGCGGAAGACATGACGCCACTGTACGAAGCTATCGTTAAGCACGTCCCTGCGCCTAACGTTGATCTGGATGGTTCTCTGCAGATGCAGATTTCCCAGCTGGATTACAACAACTACCTGGGTGTTATCGGGATCGGTCGTATCAAGCGTGGTAAGGTAAAACCTAACCAGCAAGTGACTGTTATCGATAGCGAAGGTAAAACCCGTAACGGTAAAGTCGGTAAAGTCCTGGGCCACCTGGGTCTGGAACGTATCGACAGCGACCTGGCGGAAGCCGGAGACATCATCGCAATTACCGGTCTGGGCGAGCTGAACATTTCTGACACTATCTGTGACCCACAGAATGTTGAAGCACTGCCGGCACTGACCGTTGATGAACCGACCGTCAGCATGTACTTCTGCGTAAACACCTCACCATTCTGTGGTAAAGAAGGTAAATACGTCACTTCACGTCAGATCCTGGATCGTCTGAAGAAAGAACTGGTACATAACGTTGCTCTGCGCGTTGAAGAAACCGAAGACGCTGATGCATTCCGTGTATCTGGTCGTGGTGAACTTCACCTGTCGGTACTGATCGAAAACATGCGTCGTGAAGGTTTCGAACTGGCGGTATCCCGTCCGAAAGTTATCTTCCGCGAAGTTGACGGTCGTAAGCAGGAACCTTACGAGAACGTTACCCTGGACATCGAAGAACAGCACCAGGGTGCTGTGATGCAGGCGATGGGTGAGCGTAAAGGTGACATGAAGAACATGGATCCGGATGGAAAAGGCCGTGTGCGTCTTGACTATGAAATCCCGAGCCGTGGTCTGATTGGCTTCCGTAACGAATTCATGACCATGACTTCAGGTACCGGTCTGCTGTATTCGACCTTCAGTCATTATGGTGATCTGCGTCCGGGTGAAGTCGGTCAGCGTCAGAACGGCGTACTGATTTCTAATGGCCAGGGTAAAGCGGTTGCGTTCGCACTGTACAGCCTGCAGGACCGCGGTAAGCTGTTCCTGGGTCACGGTGCTGAAGTTTACGAAGGCCAGATTATCGGTATTCACTCACGTTCAAACGACCTGACCGTGAACTGCCTGACCGGTAAAAAACTGACCAACATGCGTGCTTCCGGTACGGATGAAGCAACCACTCTGGTTCCTGCTATCAAGATGTCTCTGGAACAGGCGCTGGAATTCATCGATGACGATGAACTGGTTGAAGTGACTCCGACCTCTGTACGTATCCGTAAACGCCATCTGACTGAGAATGAGCGTAAACGTGCTTCACGTGGCGGCAAAGACTCTTAACTGAGCGTGCTGTAACGCAAAACCCCGGCTCGCCGGGGTTTTTTTATGTCTGCAGAAAGGCTCGTTAAAGCGCGGGCCTGTCTCCGCACCCCACGGTTGTCGCTTTTCTGCCTCTGCTGCCGGCGGGCGCTTTACCTTTCTCCGGATTTTTCTCTACCGGCCTCTCTGTTAACCGGGGCTATTTGCCGCTAAAGTGAAAAGACCGGTAACAAGCAGGGAGACGACTATGCTCTATATCTTTGATTTAGGAAATGTCATCGTTGATATCGATTTCAAACGGGCGCTGGGTGTCTGGAGCCATCTCAGTGGCGTACCGCTCGCATTATTACAGCACCGTTTTACATTCGACGAAGCCTTTGAACAGCATGAACGCGGGGAGCTGACCGATCAGCAGTTTGCTGCCTCTCTTTGTAAGATGCTGGAAATTAACCTCAGCTATGCGCAGTTTGCGGCTGGCTGGGAGGCCGTTTTTGTGGATGTCCGGAACGAGGTGGTCGCACAAATGAATGCACTACGGGCACAAGGTCACCGGGTGGTCATCCTGTCTAATACCAATAACCAGCACTGCGAGTTCTGGCCAAAACACTATCCGCAGGTCACTGACGCGGCCGATGCTATTTATCTCTCACAGCAAATGCAGATGCGTAAACCTGAAGCGCAGATCTATGAGGCCGTACTGAGGAAAGAAGGAGTGACGGCACAGGAGGCGGTCTTCTTTGATGATAATCCGCAGAATATCGAGGCTGCTCAGCGCCTCGGCATCAACAGTGTGTTGGTCACCGGTCCTGAAACCCTCAGAGAGTGGTTTTCTGACCGTGCCGCGGCTCACTAGCCGGCAGGTCTCCGGCACTTTCATTTCACTGGCAGGGAGCTCAACGACATGATGGCGCGGATAAAATTTTTGCTGAGCTGGGGGGCGCTGCTCTGGCGGCGTATTGACGAAGATAATATGACCGTCCATGCCGGGAACCTGACATTTGTCTCGTTACTGGCACTGGTTCCCCTGGCAACGGTGGTCTTTGCCTTGTTTGCTGCCTTCCCGGTGTTTTCGGACATCAGTATCCAGTTGCGGCATTTTATTTTTGATAACTTTGTCCCGGCCGCGGGCACGGTGGTGGAAGATTACCTCGAACGTTTCGTTTCCAATGTCAACCGGATGACGGCGGTCGGTGCCATCGGGCTTATCGTCACAGCGTTGCTGCTGATACATTCGATTGACAGTGCGCTGAACACCATCTGGCGAAGTACGAAAAAGCGGCCGCTGGTTTTTTCTTTTGCCGTCTACTGGATGGTGCTTACCCTCGGGCCATTGCTGGCCGGGGCAAGCCTTGCCATGAGCTCATATCTTCTTTCTGTGCAATGGCTCAATGATACCGGGGTCACTCATCTGCTGGATCCTGTCCTGCGCTTATTACCCTTGCTGCTTTCTGTGCTGGCCTTCTGGTTGTTGTATAGTATTGTGCCTACACGTGAGGTGCCTTCACGGGATGCGTTTATCGGTGCATTGTTTGCCGGCATTCTGTTCGAACTGGGGAAAAAGGCATTTTCGCTGTATGTCACCATGTTCCCGTCATATCAGTTGATCTACGGGGTTCTGGCGGTGATACCGATCCTGATCCTCTGGATGTACTGGACCTGGTGTATCGTGTTACTGGGGGCGGAGATCACGGTCTCGATCGGGCATTACCGGCAGCTGAAACAATCCAAAAAAGAAGAGCCGGAAACAGCATGATTGCATTAATACAACGCGTTACTCAGGCCAGTGTCACCGTCGGGGAGAAAACCGTCGGCCGGATAGGCGCAGGCCTGCTGGTATTACTGGCGGTAGAAAAAGAGGACGATGAGAAAAAAGCTCAGCGACTGGCTGAACGTGTACTGGGTTATCGTGTGTTCAGCGACGAGCAGGGAAAAATGAATCTGAATTTACAGCAGGCTGACGGCAGTCTGTTGGTGGTCTCACAATTTACCCTGGCGGCAGATACCGGTAAAGGGATGAGACCGTCATTTTCCGGGGGCGCAGCGCCGGAGAAAGCACAGGCACTTTATCAGTATTTCAGTGAATGTTGCCGTCAGCAGGGGGTCACCACCGAAAACGGCCAGTTCGCCGCAGATATGCAGGTCAGTCTGGTGAATGATGGCCCGGTCACCTTCTGGCTACAGGTGTCATAAGACAAATACCGGCCCCTTGCCGGTGTATGGATCGGTCAGCAGGGAGAATTCTTCTATGTATCACCTTCGTGTTCCCGGGACGCCGGAAGAGCTGGAGGCATATTTTCAGTTCCGCTGGGAAATGTTACGCAAACCCTTAAATCAGCCGGCCGGTTCCGAACGCGAAGCGTGGGATGCCACCGCGCATCACCAGATGGTCGTCGATGAAGATAACCATCCGGTAGCCGTCGGACGCCTGTATATTAATGCCGATAATGAGGCTTCGATCCGCTTTATCGCGGTAGATCCTGCTCTGCGTGGAAAAGGGCTGGGCACACTGCTGATTATGACGCTGGAATCCGTCGCCCGTCAGGAAGGCGTAAAGCGAATCACCTGTAGTGCCCGTGAAGATGCTATCGAATTTTTCGTCAAACTGGGCTACATCAACCAGGGAGAAATTCTTGCGGCACAGACCACACCGGTTCGCCATTTTCTGATGATAAAACCCAGTGTCAGCATGGACGATATTCTGCACCGGGCGGACTGGTGTGAGCAACTGCAACAGGCCTGGTATCAGCATATTCCCCTGAGTGAAAAAATGGGGGTTCGTATTCAGCAATACACCGGGCATCAGTTCAGTACCACGATGCCGGAAACCGGAAATCAGAACCCCCATCATACGCTGTTTGCGGGGAGTCTCTTTTCGCTGGCGACCTTAACCGGCTGGGGGTTGATCTGGTTATTGCTGCGGGAGCGTCATCTTGGGGGAACCATCGTACTGGCCGATGCCCATATCCGTTACCACAGTGCCATTACCGGCCGGCCGGGAGCGGTGGCTGAATTAGGGTCGCTGCGCGGAGACCTGGACAGGCTGGCCCGGGGGCGGAAAGCCCGGGTCCGGCTGGATGTACAACTGCAGGGTGATGAAAAAACCGGTGCGGTATTTGAGGGGGTCTATATTGTACTGCCCGCCGATCCGCTGCGGTCACTGGAGGAAGGTGGCTCAGGGATAAACTGAGTCACGCCAGGCCAGACGGGCGCCCGCCGCGGCGCCCGTGCCCGTGCCCGTGGAGAGTTAACGAATCACACCCGCCTGCATGGACTGCTGATGTACCCCTGCCGGGGTGCTCTGGTATAACGTACCATTCACGGTCGGACGAAGCGGCTGATCCGCCTGCAGCTTACCGGTCAGATTGAGCGTAACATTGCCTTTGCCACCCGCAGAAGTCGCCGGCCAGCCCCAGTGCGTAAAGAGGTCGGTCGGCACCGACTGCCCTTGTAAGCTGAGGCTGAACTCGCGGGAAGGTTGCTGCGAGATGGTAGCACTGCCAATCAGCGGGCCATTATCGACCAGCATCTTCAGATCACTGATATTGATTTGCCGATCATCGGCATGTAATTTCAGCCACGGTGCGTTAATGTCCCGGCGGTTAAACGTGGCTTCGGTCGCTTTCCATTCACTGTCCCCGGACCAGATCCCCCACTGATGATTTCTGGCCAGTAACAGTTCCTGACCGGTGCCATGCAAGGCGGTCATCTGGAACGGAAACGCGGGATTAATATCGATAACCAGTGAGTTACTCACCGCCAGCTGATGAACGATCACCGAGTCCAGCCAGTCCGGCAGCGGCGCCATCCACCACTGACGCCAGTCCTGCGGCAGGGTATATTCCAGCCCGGTGAAGGTCAGGTTATTCAGTGCCAGTTGCCGGTTAGCACGCTGCCACTCACCACTGGCGCTCACGGTACCGTTTTTCCAGTGTGTACTGATGCTGTCTATCCGCAGTCCCTCCGGGGTGGCTTCGGCTTCGGCTTGCGGCGACACAAAATCATTATTGCCATAGACCAGTTCACTGGCCTGGAATTTCAGCGTGCCCCCCTGAGTCAGCAGATCCGTGGCCGGTAATTGCGGATTGGCCAGCTGCATATTGAGATCGGTGACTGCCCAGTCCGGCCCGACGATAGTGGCATGACTGACATTGATTTGCCCCGGGCGAATATTATGGCGGACCAGTGGCGCCAGAAAATCAGGTAAGTTTTTGTCGGTCTGGAAGCGGATATCCTGCAGGGAGAGTTGTTGTACCTGCCAGTGACCCCGGGCATCCCGCGTCAGGGACCCGGAGAAACTTCCGCGTTCAGCCTGCCCGTCCAGACTCTCCAGGGTCAGTTGTTGTGAATTCACCTGGCCCTCGGCGTGAATATTTGACAGCGATTGTGCGTTCAGCTGTAGCTGTCCGATACCCATCCGGAAGTGGTACTGTTCGCCCTGCAGACTGTTGGTATCCGGCTTCCAGGGAGCAATATCTGCCATTATCTGACGGGCGGTAAACCCGGAACCGGTGCCCGGTTCAACGATGCTGATATTGTTCAGACGGAGATGGTTAGCCTGTAGCGGGATAGCGGTCCCGGGGCGAATGTTCGCCAGATTAATTTCACCGTTAGTCAGGGTAATCGCATCGAAGTGAGAAGGGGAGCTGAACTGAAGCAGAGACAGATCCAGTGTCACATCCTCGGCGACGACCAGTGCCGGCTGACCATCATGGCCAAAGCTGAAGTCGTCTAAGGTGACTTCCAGCGGTGCACTGAATGAATGGTGTAACCTGCCGATAGAGAGATGGTATGCCGTATCATCGCTGATCCAGCGACTAAGTGTGGCTGCTCCCCAGGCGCTTTTCAGCAAAAAATAGCCAGTAATAAGCACAAGTAAAAGGATTAGCAGCAGTATCAGGAAAAATTTTCCAATAAATTTCATGGTGTCGGTCCTGAGTCCTGAGGGTAAGCGAAGGTCAGTTATGCCTGAATTTGTGTCAGACCTCAACGGTGATCACGGGGGGAGTACACCGTAAGGCGAAAAAAAATTCCGTTCCGGTCGGCGGAAAGGCAGGGCTGCCCTGTCTGAGCAGCCCCGGGGCGCGGTCTTAAGGTTTCTGCCGATCCGCAGGAAAAATCAGATTCAGGATAATCGCAGTGATCCCCCCGGCGGCAATACCGGAAGATAACAGTGTTTTTACCCCGTCTGGAGCAAACTGCAGGATCTGCGGTTGCTGGGAGACACCCAGGCCGACCGCCAGTGAAATGGCAATAATCAGGATAGCCCGTCGATCAATTGCCTCTCTGGAAACAATACGCACTCCGGAGGCCGCAATCGTGCCGAACATCACCAGCGTGGCACCGCCCAGCACCGGTTCAGGGATATGCTGTACGGCGTCACTGACCGCCGGGAAAAGCCCCAGCACTATCAGCATTAATGCCACCAGAAACCCGACATAACGGCTGGCGACTCCGGTCAGTTGGATAACACCGTTGTTCTGCCCGAAGCAGGAGTTAGGGAAGGTATTAAATAGCGCGGAAACACAGGAGTTAACGCCGTTTGCCAGCACGCCACCCTTCAGGCGTTTCATATACACAGGGCCACTGACCGGTTGTTCAGAGACATCTGAGGTCGCGGTAATATCGCCGATGGTTTCCAGTGAGGTCACCATAAAGACCAGCATCAGGGGCAGTAATAAATCCCAGTCAATACCGAGGCCGTAGTAAAAAGGGCGGGGCACAGCGATCAGTGGGGCGTCCGGGTCCGCGGCGGTTACCGGCAGCATATTCAGGCACCACGCCAGCAGATAGCCTACAGCCATAGCGATCACCAGCGAGGCAATACGCAGATACGGGTTTTTCTGACGGTTAAGCAGGATAATCGTCAGTAGAACGACCCCGGCCAGCAGCAGATTATCAGGCGCCCCGAAGGTGTGGTTACTCATGGCGCTGAAGCCACCCCCGATAGAGGTCAATCCGACCTGAATCAATGACAGACCGATGATCATCACGACAATCCCGGAGACAAGGGGAGTAATCACCTTACGGGCATATGGCAGGATGCGGGATAACAGCATTTCGGTACAGGAGGCCAGCATAAGGGTACCGAACAGGGCGGCCATCATGGTGGGGACATCGGCACCGCCATGCTTCAGCGCCAGGCCGCCCATGATCAGCGGGGAGACAAAGTTAAAGCTGGTGCCCTGAATGGAGAGCAGCCCCGAACCTACCGGACCCCAGGTGCGGATTTGCAGCACCGAGGCGATACCGGACGCGAATAACGACATACTGATAATATGCCGGGTGTCCTGTGCCGGTAAGCCGAGCGCATGACAGATAAGTAATGCCGGTGTGATCACAGCCACAAACATCGCCAGCAAATGCTGTAATGCCGCGAACAGGGCCTGGGGTAAAGGCGGTTTGTCTTCCAGACGGTAAACCAGATCACTGTGTGAAGAACCGGAAGGTTGTCGGTCAAACGGGGCATGGGCAGACATCAAGGCATCCTGAACGAGATAAAAGAAAGCGATTTTAATTATCCGCCGGATAAAAGCAAACGTTTGCCAACGGGGCGAAGAAAATCAGGCGTGGGAAAAACGTTCTGTGGCGGGCAGCCAGCGTTCAATCAGCGCTGCGGACTGTGCCGGATACTGTTCATGAAGATGGCGGGCGATGCGTTGTATGGCCGGGATCATCGCCTGATCGCGGAGCAGATCGGCGACCCTGAATTCTGCATTACCGGTCTGGCGGGTACCCAGTAATTCTCCCGGGCCACGGATTTCCAGATCATGCTGGGCGATGACAAACCCGTCGTTACTGTCGCGTAATACCTGTAAACGCTTCTGGGCGGTTTTACTGAGCGGCGATTTATACAATAAAACACAGTGAGAGGCGACGGCCCCGCGCCCGACGCGCCCGCGTAACTGGTGCAGCTGGGCCAGCCCGAGTCGTTCAGGGTTTTCGATGATCATCAGACTGGCATTCGGCACATCGACACCGACTTCAATGACCGTGGTGGCCACCAGCAGGTCTAACTGATTATCTTTAAACTGCTGCATGATGGCCTGCTTGTCGGCAGGTTTCATCCGCCCGTGCACCAGACCGATCTTCATATCGGTGAGCGCAAGTTGCAGTTCCTGACAGGTAGCTTCGGCGGCCTGGGCCTCCAGCTGGTCAGACTCTTCGATCAGGGTGCAGACCCAGTAGGCCTGACGCCCTTGCCGGCAGGCCTGCTCGACCCGCTGAATGATTTCTTCACGCCGGGTATCCGGAATAGCCACCGTCGCGACCGGCGTACGGCCCGGAGGCAGTTCATCAATCGTGGAGGTTTCCAGATCGGCGTACGCTGTCATGGCAAGCGTACGCGGGATCGGGGTGGCGGTCATAATTAACTGATGAGGATGGAACCCCTGCTGCTCTCCCTTTTCCCACAGCGACAGGCGCTGGTGGACCCCGAACCGGTGCTGTTCATCAATAATGACCAGTGCCAGCCCGTTAAATTTTACCTGTTCCTGAAATAACGCATGGGTGCCGACGACCATCGGGACCTGACCGCTGGCAATGGCTTCCTGCTGAGCCTGACGGGCTTTGCCTTTTTGCTTACCGGCCAGCCAGCCCACCTCAATACCCAAGGGTGCCAGCCACTGGCGGAAATTAGTGGCATGTTGTTCCGCCAGCAGTTCCGTCGGGGCCATTAGCGCAACCTGGTAGCCCCGGGCAATGACATTTAATGCCGCTAACGCGGCGACGAGGGTTTTTCCGGACCCCACATCGCCCTGAACCAGGCGCAGCATCGGGTAGTCATGAGCCATATCCTGCTCTATCTCTTTGACCACCCGCACCTGTGCTGCGGTCGGGGCAAATGGCAGCGAGGCCAGGAATTGCCGGCTCAGGCGGTGGTCTGCCGGCATGGGCCGGGCATGATGGCGTTGCGCGCCCGCCCGTACCGCCAGCATACTCAGGTTATGGGCCAGTAATTCTTCGGTGATCAGACGCTGTTGTGCCGGATGTTTTCCTTGCTCCAGATCACTGAGCAGTAATCCCGGCGGGGGCCGGTGCAGTGTTTTCAGGGCATCGGCAAGTGACATCATTCCGCCCCGCAGTTCAGCGGGCAGCAATTCATCGATCGGACAGCTGTCCAGTAATTGCAGGGCCTGGTCGGTCAGTTTACGCAGCGTCGCCTGACGGATCCCTTCGGTTGCGGGGTACACCGGGGTCAGGGTTTCCTGTAATTCGGTCACCTGCTGTTGCCCGGTAATACGGTATTCGGGATGAATAATTTCTGCCCCCCGCTGACCACGCTTGATCTCACCGTAAGCAACCACATGGCTGCCTTTTGCCAGCGCATTTTTCATACCGGCATTGAAGTTGAAGAAACGGAGAGTGACGATGCCACTGCCATCGCTGATCTGGCTGACCATCATTCTGCGGCGCCCGAAGGAGACTTCGGTCGACAGGACCTCACCTTCTACGGTGGCCCAGAGGCCGGGCAGTAAGTCATTGATACGGTAGAGGCGGGTACGGTCTTCGTAGCGAACGGGAAGGTGCAGTAAGAGATCCTGCAAGGTATGCAGCCCAAGCTTTGCCAGTTTTTCCGCCTGGCTGGCGCCTACGCCGGTCAGGGTCGTCAGCGGAATAGCGTCGAGCAGGCGACCTTTCATTTTTTACGTTTTCGGCTGTGGCCGGTCGCCTGCATGGCAGACCACCAGTGCTCATCGGCTTCTACCTCACCCTGGTCGTTGATCCGGGGATAAGGTAGCCCTTTTTGTCGCGCGACCCGCGCCAGCACCGGATAGCCGCCTTCGAATAACAGGCGTTGCTGTTCAGCGTCGTCGAGCAGACAGTGGTCACGCTGGTACATTCCGGCGATTTGTCGCTGACGTTGGGCTTCATACAGGATCAGTGCACAGGCGACCGAAACATTCAGTGACTGCACCATCCCGAGCATCGGAATAATAATATCCTGATCAGCGAGGTCCAGGGCTTCCCGGGTGATGCCCGTTTTCTCCTGACCCATCAGAATACAGGTGGGCCGGGTATAATCGATATCACGGAAATCCACAGCCTTCCCGGAAAGATGGGTGGCCAGGACCTGCATACCTGCCGATTTGACCGTACTGACCGCTTCCCCGATGGTCCGGTGCGTAATGACATTGACCCAACTGTTGCTGCCGGCGGAAGAGGACACTGCGGTACGCATACGATCCCCGGGCCAGACGGCGTGCACATTATGGATGCCGACAGCATCTGCCGTGCGGATCACCGCGGAAACGTTATGGGGCTTATGCACCTGTTCCATGCATACCGTCAGGTCATGCTGGCGGCGGGCCAGCATTTCCGATATCCGGGAAAAACGTTGGTCATTCATGTGATCAGTTACGGTTCCGGTGGACTTTAATCACATCCGGCATCACACGGATTTTGCGCATGATATCCGCCAGATGAATACGGTCATGGACCGTGAGGCGCATAAAGGCAGTATATACACGGCCATCACGCTCCTCGGTATTCAGGCTCTGAATGTTGGAATGACAGGTATTGATCGCGGCGGTCAGGTTCGCCAGGGCGCCCTGATGATTGAGCATATCCACTTTAATTTCTGTCACAAAGTCCTGCCCGGTCTCTTTATCCCATTCGACCGGCATAAACTTCTCTGCTTCTTTCTGGTAACCCCGGATATTACGGCAGGATTCATGATGCACCACCAGCCCCTTTCCGGGACTGACATGCGCCACAATCGGGTCACCAGGGATCGGCCGGCAACATTTTGCGAAGGTGATCAGCACACCGTCAGCCCCTTTAATCGGCAGCTTATGTTTCTTGCTGGTCGCCTGAGGCAGATGTTCTGTCGGCTCACCCGGCAGTAAATTCTTCGCCACTACCACGCTCATCGCATTACCCAGGCCAATTTCTGCCAGCAGATCATCCAGAGACGCCAGTTTCATCCGTTCCAGTTCATGGCGGATATTTTCCTGCGGAACTTCGGCCAGCTTTTTACTGCCGCCCAGCGCATGGCTAAGCAGACGGCGGCCGAGACTGACGGACTCTTCGCGTTTCAGGTTTTTCAGTAACTGACGGATTTTAGCCCTGGCTTTCGAGCTGACCACAAAGTTGAGCCAGGCGGCATTCGGCCGGGCACCGGGGGCGGTAATGATTTCGATGGTCTGTCCACTGGACAGGGACTGCGATAACGGATAAGGCTGTCGGTCCACCCTGGCACCCACACAGGCATGGCCGATATCCGTATGGACGGCATAGGCGAAATCGACCGGTGTCGCGCCAGCCGGCAGTTCGACAATACGGCCTTCCGGCGTAAATACGTAGATTTCGTCAGGAAACAGATCGGATTTCACGCTTTCGATGAATTCGAAGGAGTTCCCTGCACTTTGCTGCAGTTCAAGCAGACTTTGTAACCAACGCTGGGCACGAACCTGGGCGGTGGTGGACCCACTCTCGCCATGTTCCTTATAGGCCCAGTGTGCGGCAACCCCCATCTCTGCCATCTGATCCATATCTTCGGTACGGATCTGTACTTCCACAGGGACACCGTGTGGCCCAATCATGGACGTATGGAGAGACTGATAGCCGTTGGCTTTGGGGATCGCAATATAATCTTTTACCCTGCCCGGGCGAGGCTTATACAGGCTGTGCATTTGCCCGAGGACACGGTAGCAGGTATCGACATCCTTCACGATCACGCGGAAGGCATAGATATCCATAATTGAGTGAAAACGCTGCTCTTTGAGATGCATTTTCTGATAGATAGAGTAGAGATGTTTCTCACGGCCGCTGACACGGCAGGGGATCCCGGACTCCTGCAACCGGCCATCGATTTCGGCCAGTATTTTCTGGATCATCTCTTTACGGTTACCGCGGGCCGCTTTCACCACCTCTTTGATCACCCGGTAACGGTTAGGATAGAGCGCTTCAAACCCCAGCTCTTCCAGTTCCGTTTTCAGATGATGGATACCCAGCCGGTGGGCCAGGGGGCTATAGATTTCCAGCGTTTCCAGCGCGATACGCCGCCGCTTGTCCGGACGAAGCGAACCTAGGGTTCGCATATTGTGTGTCCGGTCTGCCAGCTTGATTAATATGACCCTGATATCCTGTACCATGGCCATAATCATCTTACGGAAGTTTTCTGCCTGAGCCTCTTTCTTATCGCGGAATTTCAGCTTATCCAGCTTGGATACGCCTTCGACAAGTTCTGCGACACTCTGACCAAACAGTTGCTCCATATCCTGGTAAGTTGCCGGGGTATCCTCAATCACATCGTGCAATAACGCGGCCATGAGTGTTTCATGGTCGAGTCGCATTTCAGCCAGAATACAGGCAACAGCGACCGGATGTGTAATGTAAGGTTCACCGCTGGAACGCGTCTGACCCTCATGAGCATCACGGGCAACAAGATAGGCTTGCCTGAGGCGTTTAATCTGATCCTCAGGCAAATATTTTTCAATCAGTTGATTAAGACTTTCAAACAGATACAAGGGCGGCCTGCAACAGTCAGATTAACGACGACCTTCAGCAATCGCGGTCACAGCCTGAAGTTCGGCCGCTTCCTGCTCATGCTGTTCCTGACGATCACGGACATCCAGAATCTGGTTGGTGATCAGCCCTTCTTCGATTTCGCGCAGAGCGATAACCGTGGTTTTATCGTTTTCTTCCGGAACCAGGGCGTCTTTGCCCCCTACCTGCATCTGACGTGCACGACGTGCAGCGACCAATACCAGGTCAAAACGGTTTCCAACTTTTTCTACTGCGTCCTGAACGGTTACGCGTGCCATAAGTGTGCTACTCCACAGATGAAGAAATGACTGGGCATCATACTGAAACCCGGTTCAGTGTGCCAATAATTTGCTGATTAATGCATCATGTCGTGCGGTCTGACGGCGAATACGCAGTCGTTCTGCACGGATAATGGTCTTCAGGTCAGAAAGAGCCAGATCAAAGTCATCATTAACGATCAGATAATCGTACTCTGCGTAATGACTCATTTCATCGACAGCCTTTGCCATGCGCTTTTCGATAATCTCTTCACTGTCCTGACCACGGCCTCTCAGACGCCTGTCCAGCTCGTCTTTTGACGGTGGCAGAACAAAGATGCTGCGGGACTCCGGCATCTGACGGCGGATCTGCTGAGCGCCTTGCCAGTCGATATCGAGAAAGACATCCACGCCGGTCGACAGCACCTGCTCAATCGCTTTACGGGACGTTCCGTAATAGTTACCAAAGACCTCGGCATACTCCAGAAATGCGTTTTCAGCAATCATGGCGCGGAATTCGTCTTTAGAGACGAAATAATAGTGCTCGCCTGCGACTTCGCCCGGCCGGATATCCCGGGTGGTGTGCGAAACGGAGACCTGAGTATCATACAGTGGCTGCGTTTTCAGCAACGCCTGTATCAGGCTGGATTTTCCTGCACCGCTAGGGGCGGAGACAATATAAAGCGTACCTTGGGCCATGGTTATCTTGAATTGAGTAAAGAGCGGGGACAATATTTTCATGATTATACACGCCCCGGCGCTCTGGCGCAGCGTTTGCTTGCATTTAGCCACAGATTTATTTGCGGGGCCGCCGGGTACTCCGTTGTCTGCAGACGGATAACCGGTGGCTTCTTTGTGATAAATCTCCGGTAATACAAGATGTTCTGTGGCACCTCCGTACCAAAAGCGGCATACCAGAAGCCGGAGGTGGGCTTGTGCTCAGGATCATACTTATTATTTGCGGGTTAACGGGGTTATCAGTGATGGCGGCGGACTGCCCGTCATGGACCGCCGCCCGGGCGTTGACTGAAGTGACCCGCCTTCAGCAACAACTCAGACAGTGGGATGATGCTTATTACCGGCAGGGACTGTCACCGGTCAGTGACAGCGACTATGACCGGCTGTCGGAAAAAGTGCTGGCCTGGCAGACATGTGCCGGATTACCGCCCTCGCGCGTTATCCCTCGTTGGGCAGCCGGTGGGCGCCAGCCGCATCCCATCGCGCATACCGGCGTTCGTAAGCTGAAAGATAAGCAGGCAGTTTCCCGCTGGATGCAGGGTAAACAATCACTCATGGTACAACCTAAAATAGACGGCGTGGCGGTCACGCTGGTGTACCGGTACGGTAAGTTATCTGCCGTGACCAGTCGCGGGGATGGTATGCAGGGCGAACCCTGGCTTTCCAGAGCGTTAGCGGTTACCTCGGTTCCGCCGGCGATCCCGGCAGAGGCGGAAATCATCGTCCTGCAGGGGGAGATTTTCTTACCCCGCCACCGGCACCGGCGGGCGGTGGAAGGTGGGCTGGGAGACAGAGCCCGGGTTGCGGGACTGATGCGCAGTCAGGAAACCCTTCCTGAGGGACAGCGGCTGGGGATCTTTATCTGGGCCTGGCCGGACGGGCCGCCTTCATTACCGGCCCGCTTTGCACAGCTGTCGCAGTGGGGATTTCCCCTGACGGCGATATGGAGCCGGGAAGTGGCAACGGCAGAGGAGGTCGAACTGTGGCGTGATCGCTGGTTTCGCAGCGAATTACCCTTTACCACGGACGGTATTGTGATCCATTCCCTTCCTGCGGTATCGCCGCAATGGCGGCCCGGTCATAACCTCTGGTCAGCGGCCTGGAAATATCCGCCCCCTGAAATCAGTACCGCGGTCAGGGAGATCCGTTTTACGGTCGGACGGACAGGCAAGGTGTCCGTCATTGCGGCTCTGCAGCCGGTAATGCTGGACGATAAACTCATCAGCCGCGTCAGCGCGGGGAGTGTCGCGACCTGGCGACGCAGGGATATTCTTGCCGGGGATGAAGTGATTATCGGGCTGGCCGGGCAGGGGGTTCCTGCAATCCGCCGGGTCGTGTGGCGGGTGGCTGAGCGCCATTATCCATCCCCGCCATCAGAGACCACTTTTCATGAGTTTAGCTGTTTCCGGCTGACGGCCGTGTGTCGTGAGCAATTTCTTTCCAGACTGAGCGGGCTGAGTGGTCGTCAGGGGCTGGACCTTCAGGGGATCAGCCGTGGCAGCTGGAAACAGATGCTGTCAGTACCGGCATTCAGTCACCTTTTATCATGGATGTCGTTCACCCCGGCGCAGCTCAGGCAGGCCGGATTCAGCCCTGAGCGGGCGGCAGCTATTGTCCGGCAATTCCGTCAGACCCGCCAACGGCCGGCGATCCGCTGGCTACAGGCGCTGGGGGTTCCGGTTCCCCGTCAGGCCGCCGTGCGTTTACATAATGAAGCGCTGTCCGTCCTGTCAGATCGTTCTTTGACCGACTGGCAGTCTCTGCCCGGTATCGGCAGACAGCGGGCCAGGAGGATCACCACACAACTGCAGGATACCCGGTTCCGCGCGTTACTCACCTTCTTACAGCAGCAGACGGTACCGGTAACGCAGGTAACGTCCGCCGGACCCCCGATGGGCGATGGCTGACGGGCATCCGCCATTTTTTTGTGTTCAGGTGTGACAACCCCGGATTTACCGCCGTTTGACGTTTGCGGTCAGGGGGGCCTTCTTTCGGTGGCGCGAAGGGCGTTACAGGACACCTGCCGGGCGTATCGGCCGGGAGCCGAGGCCGCCAGCCCCCTGATATCAGCGGTGCGTTACCGTAAAAAAGGGACCGTTGCTGCCTGAAGACGTGTCCGTTTTATTCGTTTCGCCGCCGGCGCTGTGCCGTCCGGTAGCCCTGCGCCGGTAAAAGAGGGGAGGGTTGTCATAAAACTGTCATAATTCGGACATTTTAATGTCATTAAACTGTCCTATTTTGCCTCCTGCAGCATGATTAACCCGTTTAAACTGGCATTGAGCCTGAAAATACACTCCCCCGGAGGGAATATGACACTGATGCATAAGACTGTTGCCCGGGTACTGGCAGCGACATTGTCTCTGAGCGCTGTTTCTGCATTTGCAGCTACCGACTTAACCGGCGCGGGCGGGACATTTCCGGCCCCGGTATATGCCCGCTGGGCTGCAGATTACCAGAAAGCGAATGGTAGTCAGGTGAACTATCAGGGGATTGGTTCTTCCGGTGGTGTGAATCAAATCATTGCCAGAACCGTTGATTTCGGTGCTTCTGACGCACCACTTTCAGATACTGATCTGCAAAAACACGGTCTGTTCCAGTTCCCGACAGTGATCGGGGGTGTGGTTCTGGCGGTCAATCTGCCGGGCGTTAAATCCGGTGAGCTGACGCTGAACGGTGAAACCGTCGGTGATATCTATCTCGGAAAAATCAAAAAATGGAATGACCCGGCTATCGCGAAACTGAACCCGGGCATTCAGTTACCTTCTTCGAATATTAACGTCGTTCGCCGTGCAGACGGGTCAGGGACATCATTTGTCTTCACAAGCTTCCTGTCCAAAGTTAACAGCGAGTGGAAAGATAAAATCGGTAAAGGGAACACCGTCAACTGGCCGGTCGGACTGGGCGGTAAAGGGAATGATGGCGTTGCCGCTTTCGTCCAGCGTCTGCCGGGGTCCATTGGTTATGTTGAGTATGCGTATGCGAAACAGAATAACCTGACCTATACCAAACTGGTGGATGCAGACGGCAAGGCTATCCTGCCTTCAGAGAAGAGTTTCAGCAACGCGGCGAAAGGCGCTGACTGGAAACAGACGTTTGCTCAGGACCTGACGTATCAGAAAGGCGATGATGCCTGGCCGATTTCATCGACCACCTTTATCCTGGTCTATAAAAAGCAGTCTGACGCCACTAAAGGGTCAGAAGTGTTAAAATTCTTTGACTGGGCCTATAACCACGGGAATAAAACCGCAGAAAGCCTGGATTACGCTACGTTACCGGCCTCTGTTGTCGCAGAAATCCGTAGTGCGTGGAAAACCAATATCACTGATGCTAACGGAAAAGCGCTGTACCAGTAAGGCTTAATCCCGTTAACTCATGTGACCCCACGGGCGGCTGATGCCGCCCTGTTAATAGTGAAGCAGAGACTCTTATGGCGGAAAGAAAGCCGACATTTAAAGCCCCCGGGAAACAAGGTGACATCCTCTTCAGCGCGCTGGTCAGGCTGGCCGCGCTGGTCGTGTTATTACTCCTGGGCGGTATTATCGTTTCCCTGATCATCTCCTCCTGGCCCAGCATCCACAAATTCGGCTTTGCCTTCCTCTGGAATAAAACCTGGGATGCCCCGAACGAGCAGTTCGGTGCGCTGGTACCTATTTACGGGACGGTGGTCACGTCAATAATTGCTCTGCTGATTGCAGTACCGGTCAGTTTCGGTATTGCCCTGTTTCTGACGGAACTGTCCCCGGGCTGGTTGCGCCGTCCTCTGGGCACCGCTATCGAGCTACTGGCGGCGATCCCGAGTATTGTTTACGGCATGTGGGGATTATTTGTTTTTGCCCCTTTGTTTGCCGAATATTTTCAGACGCCGGTCGGCGACCTGTTGTCTTCTGTCCCCTTTATCGGCCAGCTCTTCTCAGGGCCTGCGTTCGGCATCGGCATCCTGGCGGCGGGGGTGATTCTGGCGATTATGATCATCCCTTACATCGCCTCGGTGATGCGTGATGTCTTCGAACAAACCCCGGTGATGATGAAAGAGTCAGCGTATGGACTCGGCTGTACAACCTGGGAAGTGATCTGGAATATCGTACTGCCGTTTACCCGCAACGGGGTGATCGGGGGAGTGATGCTCGGACTCGGACGCGCATTGGGTGAAACCATGGCCGTTACCTTTATTATCGGCAATACCTACCAGCTGGACAGCGCCTCGCTCTATATGCCGGGTAACAGCATTACCTCTGCGCTGGCGAATGAGTTCGCGGAAGCCTCCTCCGGCTTGCATGTGGCCGCATTGATGGAGCTTGGATTGATTCTGTTCTTCATTACTTTTGTTGTGTTGGCGATTTCCAAACTGATGATACTTCGCCTGGCGAAAAGTGAAGGAGGCCGTTCATGACGACGTTGGATTCCGGCGCCCGGGCCGCGCTGGCGGCATCCCGCCGTAAAATGCAGTCACGCCGCAGCCTGAAAAATAAGGTAGCGATCTTTTTTTCACTGCTCACCATGGTTTTTGGTCTGTTCTGGCTGGTATGGATCCTCTGGACGACGGTGTCTCGCGGCGTGGGCGGGCTGTCGCTGGATCTGTTTACCCAGTCGACGCCTCCGCCGAATACTGATGGCGGCGGGCTGGCGAATGCACTGACTGGCAGTGGCCTGCTTATCCTGTGGGCGACGGTGATCGGTACCCCGCTGGGGATTCTGGCAGGGATCTATCTGGCCGAATATGGGCGCAAATCACTGCTGGCAGAGGTTATCCGTTTTATCAACGATATCCTGCTGTCAGCGCCTTCCATAGTGATTGGTTTGTTTGTTTACACGCTGGTTGTTGCCCGGATGCATCATTTCTCCGGCTGGGCGGGTGTGCTGGCGCTGGCATTGTTACAGGTGCCGATTGTTATCCGTACCACAGAAAACATGATGAAGCTGGTGCCGGATACGATGCGTGAGGCCGCTTACGCCCTGGGGACGCCGAAGTGGCGGATGATCCTGGCCATTACCCTGAAAGCCTCCGTCTCAGGAATTATCACCGGGGTATTGCTGGCGATAGCCCGTATTGCCGGCGAAACAGCGCCCTTACTGTTTACCGCGCTGTCAAACCAGTTCTGGAGCACCGACATGATGCAGCCTCTGGCTAACCTGCCGGTGACCATTTATAAATTTGCGATGAGCCCTTTTTCTCAATGGCAGAGTCTGGCCTGGGCGGGCGTGCTGATTATTACCCTGTGTGTCTTACTGCTGAACATCGTGGCACGGGTCATTTTTTCTAAGCGTAAACACTAATTTTTACGGCGTGGCTCAGGCGGCGCCGGGATAAGAGAGACCAAGCATGAATATGGCACAAATGAATGCAGCGGCAGCAAAAATTCAGGTACGTGATCTGAACTTCCATTACGGTAAGTTCCACGCGCTGAAAAATATTAATCTGGATATTGCACGTAATGAAGTGACTGCCTTTATCGGGCCTTCCGGTTGCGGCAAATCAACGCTGCTGCGTACGCTGAACAAAATGTATCAGCTCTATCCGGAACAGCGTGCCGAAGGACAAATCCTGCTGGACGGTGAAAATATTCTCGAAAATAGCCAGGATATCGCGCTGTTACGTGCCCGTGTCGGTATGGTGTTTCAGAAACCGACGCCTTTCCCGATGTCTATCTACGATAATATCGCGTTCGGGGTTCGTTTATTTGAAAAGCTGTCCCGTGCCGAAATGGACGAGCGTGTGCAATGGGCTCTGACCAAAGCTGCATTGTGGACGGAAACCAAAGATAAGCTGAATCAGAGCGGCTATAGCCTGTCCGGGGGACAGCAGCAACGTCTGTGTATCGCCCGTGGTATCGCTATCCGCCCGGAGGTTCTGTTACTGGATGAACCCTGCTCGGCCCTGGATCCGATTTCTACCGGACGTATCGAAGAGCTGATCAGTGAATTAAAACAGGATTACACCGTTGTGATTGTTACCCACAATATGCAACAGGCAGCGCGGTGTTCTGACCATACCGCCTTTATGTATATGGGCGAACTGATCGAATTCAGTGATACCGATACGTTGTTTACGAAACCGGCCCGGAAACAGACGGAAGACTATATTACAGGCCGTTATGGCTGAGCCCCGGCTCTGCGGCCCCGACCCTTTGCCACCCTCTGTGTGACAGAGAGCGATTGCGATACTGGAGAACACCATGGATAGTCTGAATTTAAATAAACACATTTCTGGGCAGTTTAATGCTGAGCTGGAGCATATCCGGACCCAGGTCATGATTATGGGGGGGCTGGTTGAACAGCAACTGACCGATGCGATCACGGCCATGCAAAATATGGACGGTGAACTGGCACAACGGGTCATTAATGACGACCAGAAAGTGAATATGATGGAAGTCGATATTGATGATCATTGTGTCCGGATCATTGCTAAACGTCAGCCGACGGCCAGCGATTTACGGATGGTGATGGCCATCATTAAGACAATTTCCGAGCTGGAACGGATTGGCGATGTGGCCGAAAAAATCAGCCGTACGGCGCTGGAGAAATTCGGTCAGAATCACCAGCCGCTGCTGGTCAGCCTGGAGTCTCTTGGTCGTCATGCGGTACAGATGCTGCACGATGTGCTGGATGCGTTTACCCGTATGGATCTTAACGCCGCCGTACAGATTTATCGCGAAGATAAAAAAGTGGATAAAGAGTATGAAGGGATTATCCGCCAGCTGATGACCTATATGATGGAAGATCCACGGACCATCCCGAGCGTACTGACGGCACTATTCTGTGCCCGGGCTATCGAACGTATTGGTGATCGTTGCCAGAATATCTGCGAAATCATTTTCTACTTTGTCAAAGGTCAGGATTTCCGTCACCTGGGAGGTGACAAGCTGGACCAGTTATTAGCCGGGGATGATCTCCCGGAATAAGCCGTCGTATCCGGCGGCTGTCCGCCCGGGCAGCCGCGGGGGTCTTTTTAATCTATCCATAGCTTGTCGACGTCATCCTTTTTATACTTCCCTCACCTGAATGCCTCCCCTGAAGATGGATACACACGTGCGTATGAAAAAAAGAGTGACGCCAGCGAAAGCAATGCTTGCGGCGATCAGTGGTTATGCGATGGATGGGTTCGACCTGCTCATCCTCGGCTTTATGTTACCGGCGATCAGCCTATCGTTATCGCTCAACTATTCACAGGCCGGGTCTCTGGTGACCTGGACTCTGATAGGCGCGGTGCTGGGCGGGATCCTGTTTGGTCATCTGAGTGACCGTTTCGGCCGGATAAAAATATTGTCACTCACTATTCTGATGTTCTCGGTATTTACCGGGTTATGTGCTGTCGCCAGAGGTTATCCGGATTTACTGGTCTACCGGACACTGGCGGGGGTCGGACTCGGGGGTGAGTTCGGGATAGGCATGGCGCTTATTGCTGAGGTCTGGCCGGCCAGCAAACGTAACCGCGCTTCGGCCTGGGTCGGCATTGGTTGGCAGGCAGGTGTACTGATGGCTGCGGTGCTGACGCCATTGCTACTGCCTCATATTGGCTGGCGTGGCATGTTTCTGGTGGGATTGATTCCGGCACTTTTCTCTTTCGCTCTCCGTCATGGATTAGGTGAACCTGATGCATTTACCCGTCAGGAGGTCGCTCCCACGCCGCTCGCGTTTACGTCTCGTCTGAAACTACTCTTTAAAGATAGCAGGACGGCAAAAGCCAGCATCGGCATCTTTATTCTTTGCTCCGTACAAAACTTTGGTTACTACGGACTGATGATCTGGATGCCGGGTTATCTCTCGGCAAATTTTGGTTTCACGCTGACAAAGTCGGGGATCTGGACAGCCGTCACCGTCATAGGTATGACACTGGGCATCGGATTATTTGGTGTGCTGGCCGACCGCTTTTCCCGCTGGAAAATTTTTATCGTCTATCAGCTGGGGGCGGTGATCATGGTCGTGGTATATGCCAGGCTCACCGATCCCACGCTGATGCTGCTGGCCGGCGCGGTCATGGGGATGTTCGTGAACGGAATGATTGGCGGGTATGGGGCACTGATCTCTGATACGTATCCGGTGGCCGCCCGGGCCACAGCGCAGAATGTCTTATTTAACGCCGGCCGTGCGGTCGGGGGCCTGGGGCCATTGGTCATTGGTTCGCTCGCCTCAGAATGGTCTTTCACGGCGGCGATTACTCTGCTGGCACTGATCTATGTGGTGGATGTTCTGGCAACCCTGTTTTTATTACCGCGGAGCCAGGGGAAAGATGACGCCCTGGGGGCCATAGGCTGACACAGTGGCGGGTCTGGCGGGGAATGCTGTCAGGCCCGCGCGCCGCAGCGAGCGTTGTGGGTATGATTCCGGATATCCGTTGAATCATATCACCCCGGGTGAAATATTCTGATAATTAACGGCCAGAGAATTTCTAATTACGGATATTATCGGTTTTAATGAAATAATCATGCCGTTTATTTTCTTTCTATGACAATATTTAATCATCTTTCCTTTTTTTGTTTCCGTATAATTCTTAATTATCCGCTAAATATATTTATTGCTTTCCTGATGCGTCTTAAGAGGAATATTGCATTAAAATCCTCCTCAGGTATATTTCCTGTGCGCAAGTGATCACAGGCCGGCCGGTTGATAATTTACGGTGTCGTATATCCTTGCGTATTTCATATCTTAGGGATTTTTATAAAAAGGAATAATCTATGAAAGAACTAACACATGTTGAAGTGGAGTGCGTTTCCGGTGCTGGTGCTCTGGCAGACTCCCTGGGTAATATCGGTTCGACTCTCGGGGGGGCAATGAAGTTACTGGGTCTGAAGAATTCGGTAGAAAACGCCTCTGCCGTAGGAAGTAGCCTCGGATTGACTATCGAATCTGCCTACAGCTTTATTACCTCAGCGATTAAATTATTACGCGATAAATAGTCACTGACTATACCCAAAGGTGCCAGGGATCTGGCACCTTTTTTAAGGGAAGGTGAAAAGGTCCGGGCATCCTCAGGGGATGGCTCCGTCAGTGCTTAAGGTGATAGTGGAACCCATGGAAGGAAATTCGATTTTCAGGGAGGAGGCTCTCCGTCATCTGAGAACACAGTGGCTCGGTAAGGCATTGCTTATTTCAGCGTGTCCGGCCTGGCTGGTGATACTTTTTTCTGTCTTCTTTTTTTCTGTCATTATCGGCGGGGTGTTATTGGGTGAATATACCCGCAGAGTCAATGTAACGGGCGAAATCATCTCTCAGAAACAGGCTATCACGATCTATGCTCCCTGGCAGGGCGTGATTTCCGGTAAATATTTTAATACCGGGCAACGTGTCAGGAAAGGACAGCCTTTATATGAGATCGATGTCAGTAAAACTACCCTGAATGGTAATGTCAGCCTGCGTGGCGTGGAAGCCATTAAACAACAGTTGGTACTGATTGATGAAATTATAAAAACCATTAACCGTAATAAAATTTCCGCCAGGGAAAACCTTGAGCAACAGCTTAAGAAATATAAACAAGCCCATAAAGACTCTCTGGAATTAATGAGCAGTTCCACCCGCGGGCTGCAGGATATGAAAAAAAGCATGGGTAACTATGATGATTATCTGAAGCGGGGATTAATTAATAAAGAGCAGTTTAATAACCAGCGCTATTTATTCTACCAGCAGCAATCGGCATGGCAGAGTCTGAATACACAGGCGATCCAGGAGAGTTTGCAGATCATCAATCTGGAAACAGACATCGCTATGAAAGCGGCCGATTTTGATAATCAGTCAGCGGAGTATGCTTTAAAGCGCAGTGAGCTTGAACGCCAGCTGGCCGAGGTAAACGCCAGTGGCACCTTAATTATTAATGCCCCGGAAGACGGGACTATCGAAAACATGGTGTATACCGTGGGGCAGATGGTTTCAGGCGGAGACAGCCTGGCGCAGGTGATGCCGGCCGGAGACCCTGAATTTTCACTGATCCTCTGGCTGACGGACAGCAGCCTGCCGTATGTCTCTCCGGGGGATAGCGTGAATCTTCGTTTTGAAGCCTATCCTTTTGAAAAATTCGGGCAGTTCCCCGGAAAAATCAGGTCAGTCTCACAAATACCGGCCGGACAGAAAGAACTGGCGATGTATAGCAGCAGTGTGCCCGGTGCCAGCCAGGGGATCACCCGGTCCTATTACAAGACGGTGGTGGCGCTTGAAAGCGGAGACTTCAGGTTTCAGGGGAAACCCATGAGCTGGTCTAACGGAATGAAAGCAGAGACCACGTTGTTCCTGGAAAGCCGGCCATTATATCAATGGATCCTGGCACCTTATTACGATATCAGGCGGAGTCTGAGCGGGCCTTTACATGAATAATGAATTATTTAATGACATCATCCGGCGGATCCAGCTTTCCCCCTGGCGACGGGTCCCCCGGGTCCTGCAAACGGAGGCTTCTGAATGCGGGCTGGCGTGTCTGGTCATGGTGTGTCGTTACTTCGGGATGGACATCGACCTGCTCAATATGCGTCGTCGCTTTGGTATCTCTTCGCATGGCGCCACCCTCGCCACGATCATTCATATCGCCGGGCAATTGTCCTTAAAAACGCGTCCTCTGTCGCTGGATATTGATGAAATCGGCCAGTTGAAAAGGCCCTGCCTGCTGCACTGGGATATGAGCCATTTTGTGGTGCTGGTGGCGGTGAGAAGGGGGCGTTTTATTATTCATGACCCGGCTTTCGGCCGTAGAGTTGTCGGCCTGACCGAAATCTCCCGGCATTTCTCCGGGGTGGCGCTGGAAGTCTGGCCGGATAGTGAGTTTATTCCGGTCAAAGCCCGCTCAAAATTGAGCCTGCGATCACTGATGAAAAATATCAGCGGATTACCGGGTTTTCTGATCCGGATCTTCTGTTTATCGTTGCTGGTCGAAGCCGTCAATATACTGATCCCGATGGGCACTCAGCTGGTGATGGATCATGTCATTATTGCCCGGGATCATGATCTGCTCGGTCTGATCTGTCTCGGCCTGCTGACATTCATCCTGTTCCGCACCTTTATCAGCATGCTGCGGGCCTGGACATCGCTGGTCATGCAGTCACTGATTGATATTCAGTGGAAAACCGGACTGATGGACCACTTACTCCGGCTGCCGCTGGCTTACTTTGAAAAACGTAAACTCGGTGATATTCAGTCCCGGTTTTCATCGCTGGATATTATCCGCTCTACCCTGACCAGTAGCCTGGTGAGCGGGACTATTGATGTTATCGTGTCCGTCGGTGTGTTCGTGATGATGCTGCTGTACGGTGGCTGGCTAATTTTTGTCGTGCTCGGTTTTACGCTGATCTATATGGTATTACGTCTGTCGACTTATCAGCGCTATCGTCAGGCTCAGGAAGAGCATATTGTCAAAGAGGCCCGTGCCGGGTCGCATTTTATGGAGACGCTCTACGGGATCAGTACATTAAAGGTGCTGGGACTCACAGAAATGCGTTCCAGATTCTGGCTTAACCTGAATATTGATACGACAAACGCCGGTATCCGCATGACCCGTCTTGATATGTTATTCGGCGGAGTTAACGCGCTGATCTCGACCCTCGATCAGGTGATTATCCTGTGGCTGGGAGCATCGATGGTGATTGACGGGCAGATGACGCTGGGCATGTTTGTGGCCTTTAATGCCTATCGCGGACAGTTTTCCGAACGGGCTTCGGCGCTGATAGACATGTTGTTGCAGTTAAGAATGCTGGCGTTACATAACGACAGGATTGCCGATATTGTCCTGCATGATACCGAGGTGTTTCAGCCTGCCAGAAGGCTCTGCCCGCCAGAAGAAGCGGCCAGCCTGCAGGTAAGGGATCTGGGCTACCAGTATGACAAACTGAGCCGGCCTGTGTTCTCTGGTGTCAGCTTTCTGGTCACCGCCGGGGAAAGTGTTGCCATCACGGGGCCTTCCGGTTCGGGTAAAACCACACTGATGAAAGTGATGAGCGGGTTACTGTCATCCGACACCGGCAGTGTCCTTTTTAACGGAATCGATATCAGCGGTGCCGGGCTGAATAATTATCGTGATTGCATTGCCTGTGTGTTGCAGGAGGATAAATTATTCGCCGGGTCCATTGCCGAAAACATTTCCAGCTTCAGTGAGCAGAGAGACCCGGAGCGCATCATCTCCTGTGCGCAAAGCAGCCATATTCATGATGAAATTATGCAGATGCCGATGGGGTACGAAACACTGGTCAGTGAACTGGGAGGCAGTCTGTCCGGGGGCCAGAAACAACGTTTACTGATTGCCAGGGCCCTCTATCGCCGTCCGGCGATACTGTTCCTCGACGAAGCGACCAGCCATCTCGATCTTGACAATGAAGCCAGGGTCAATGCCTCTATCCGTGAATTAAAAATTACCCGTATTTTTATTGCCCATCGCCCGTCAACCATCGCCAGTGCTGACCGGGTGATTGAGCTGTCACGCGCCGCCTCCTGAAGCTCCGGGGTCTGTAAACGGCCCTGTCCCTCATAATTTACGATGAGTTATGAATTCTGCGTTTTTTTCAGGCAAGATAACGCCAGCAGTCGCAGGCCTATCGCTGCGCTGAACCGGGTCGCGGACATCACAGGATCCGGTATTTTCAGCAGGGGGAGATATGGAAATAACCACAATATTCTGGTTCTGGGTAGCCATCGCCGCGATTTTTTCGCTGGCCGAACTGATGACGGTCACCTTCTTTGGTCTCTGGATGGCCATTGCCGCGATGGTGCCGGCGCTGATCGTGCTAATCGTTCCGGGGATATCCCTGGCGGGGCAGTTACTTATCTGGGTGGTGGCGTCATTGCTTTGTGCCTGGATCTGGGTTCGCTGGATCCGTAGTCCGCCCGAGAAGTACCTCGCGGAACCGCTGGTGGGGCAGCAGGGGATTCTGGCGTCGGCATTGGTGCCGGGAGAAACCGGAAAACTGCTACTGAGTAAACCGGTTCAGGGACGTCAGGAGTGGCCCTGTATCAGTGATGAAGCTTTACCCCGTCAGGCACGTGTGCAGGTGGTCGCGATGGCCGGCGAAGGACAGGTAAAGGTCGCAGTTATCTAAGTTACTACATGAGGGAGGGGGCGCTATGTCACCGGGACTGATTGCATCGGGTTTAATCATTATTTTACTGGCGATTACGTTATTTAAATGCGTACGTATAGTTCCGCAGGCCGATCAGTGGATTGTGGAACGCCTGGGGAAATACCACAGTACCCTTAATCCGGGGCTGAATATCCTGATCCCCTTTCTGGATGTCGTCGCCTATAAAATGTCGGCGAAAGATCAGATGTTTGAAGTAAAAGGTATCGAAGGGATCACCAAAGATAATGCGACGGTGGGGGTCAATGCCATTTGCTTTATCCGTATTGCAGACCCGAATAAAGCCGCCTACGGCGTCGACAGTTACAGTGCTGCCGTGCAGAACCTGGTAATGACCACCATCCGTAATGCGGTCGGGGGAATGAATCTGGACGATACGTTATCTAACCGTGATCAGCTGGCTATTACCTTGCGGGCGAATATGGAAGAGCAGATGAATGACTGGGGGCTGATCCTGAGGACCGTTGATATTCAGGACATTACACCGTCAGATTCGATGCGTAAATCGATGGAACAACAGGCTGCCGCAGAGCGGGAGCGTAAAGCGACGGAAACCCGGGCCGAAGGGAATAAGAATGCGGCGATACGTGAAGCTGAAGGGAAAAAGCAGGCGATGATCCTGGATGCCGAAGCGAAGCTTGAAGCCTCCCGACGGGAAGCTGAGGCGATTGAAACGCTGGCTGCCGGACAGAAAAAAGCCACGGAACAACTGGCAAACGCGCTGAATGCCGCCGGAGGGCATGAGGCGATGTCATTCCAGCTGGCAAACAATTATGTGGCGACGCTTGGGGATCTTTCAAAAAGTAATAATACGAAGGTTGTCGCCATGCCAGCGGATCTGGCACAAGCCGTAGGGGGATTACTGAATGCCGGTGCGCTGATGTCCGTCGGTGCCGAAGCGGCGGCAGATACCCCGTCACGGAACCGGCCCTCTTCCTGAAAACACACCGGCCCTTCAGGGCCGGTGTCGGGTTTATTTACCGATACAGAAGCTGGAGAAAATCCGTCCCAGCAGGTCATCCGCAGTAAACTCTCCGGTAATTTCACTCAGCGCCAGTTGCGCCAGGCGTAATTCTTCGGCCAGCAGCTCTCCGGCCCGGGCATCCAGCAACTGCCCTCTGCCCTGCAGAAGGTGGGTCCCGGCCAGCTCCAGCGCCTCCAGGTGACGTCGTCTGGCAATAAAGCCGCCTTCCATATTGCCGGAAAAGCCCATGCTCTGTTTCAGATGCTCGCGCAGCGTATCGATCCCCCCTCCGGTCCGTGCCGATAAGCGGATTAACATATGGCCGGCCTCCGGTTCTGCCCCGGGAGACTCACCGGTGATATCGGCTTTGTTACGGATCACGGTCACCGGCAATGCTTCCGGCAGACGAGAGATAAAGTCCGGCCAGATATGCCGGGGATCGGTATCGGTGGTGGTGGTACCGTCAACCATAAACAGGACATGGTCGGCCTGTTCAATCTCCTGCCATGCGCGCTCGATACCGATGCGTTCCACTTCGTCGCTGGCTTCCCGCAACCCGGCCGTATCGATGATATGCAGCGGCATACCATCAATGTGAATATGTTCACGTAACACATCGCGGGTGGTGCCGGCAATATCGGTCACAATCGCCGCTTCACGGCCCGCCAGCGCATTGAGCAGGCTGGATTTACCGGCATTCGGACGTCCGGCGATCACCACCTTCATTCCTTCGCGCAGCAGGCTTCCCTGGCGGGCTTCACTCCGTACTGCCTCCAGATCATCAATTACCCGGGCTAACTGCGCCTCAATTTTACCGTCAGAGAGAAAATCGATTTCTTCATCCGGGAAGTCGATAGCGGCTTCCACGTAAATACGCAGATGGGTCAGCGCTTCTACCAGCAGGTTCACCCGGGTAGAAAAGACGCCCTGTAACGAGTTCACCGCGGAGCGGGCCGCCTGTTCCGAACTGGCATCGATTAAATCGGCAATCGCTTCCGCCTGGGCAAGGTCCAGCTTATCGTTCAGGAACGCACGCTCGGAGAACTCACCGGGTCTTGCAATACGCACCCCCGGCAGTCCGGCAATGCGCTTCAGTAACAGATCCAGGATGACCGGGCCGCCGTGTCCCTGCAGTTCCAGAACATCTTCACCGGTGAAGGAATGGGGGCCGGGAAACCACAACGCGATGCCCTGATCCAGAACAGCACCCTCTGTGTCCAGGAAGGGGAGGTAATCTGCATAGCGGGGTTTCGGAAGTTTCCCCAGAATCTGTTGTGCGATGCCGGCGGCATGCGGGCCGGAAACTCGTAATATACCGACGCCTCCGCGGCCCGGTGGCGTTGCCTGGGCGACGATAGTATCGCTGTGGCTCATAGCTGTTCTCTCTTTACCAATAAAAAAAGGCGGTCAGATGACCGCCTTATCATATCCTGAGTTATCGGGATTTTCACGCAGCCAGGCTACGTGATAGCCATCAGGCTTTTTTCTTACGACTGTGCAGACCGCGTTTTTCCAGACCACGATAAATCAGCTGCTGCTGGAGTATCGTCACCAGGTTACTCACGATGTAGTACAGCACCAGGCCTGACGGGAACCACAGGAAGAAGACCGTAAAGATGACCGGCATAAAGGTCATGATCTTCTGCTGCATCGGGTCAGTGACCGTCGTCGGCGACATCTTCTGGATGAAGAACATGGTCAGACCCATTAATACCGGCAGGATATAGTACGGGTCCTGCGCGGACAGGTCGTGGATCCACAGAATGAACGGCGCGTGACGCAGTTCAATGGAACCCATCAGCATATAATACAGCGCCAGGAAGATAGGCATCTGGATAACCAGTGGCAGACACCCTCCCAGAGGGTTCACTTTCTCTTCTTTGTACAGCGCCATCATTTCCTGACTGATACGCTGCTTATCATCACCCAGGCGCTCACGCATGGCCTGAATTTTGGGTTGCAGCATGCGCATTTTCGCCATTGAGGTGTATTGCGCACGAGTCAGCGGGTACATGATACCACGGACAATAAAGGTGATAACGATAATGGAGAAGCCCCAGTTACCGATAAAGCTGTGGATAAATTTCAGCAGTTTGAACAGCGGCTGAGAAATAAACCATAACCACCCGTAATCCACGGTTAAGTCCAGGTGAGGAGAGATGGCTGCCATCTCATCCTGCAGTTCCGGTCCGACCCACAGGGTCGCATTCAGGTCCTGCTGTGCACCTGCAGCGATAGTGACTGGCGCAGATTTGTATCCTACCGCAGCCAGGCCGTTAGCCGGAGCGCTGGTATACAGGGTATTACTGCCGGTAGTCCGCGGAACCCAGGCCGTCGCAAAGTACTGTTGTAACATGGCTACCCAGCCATTATCAGTATTGACGTTCAGGTTCTCGTTATCAGCAATGGTATCGAACTTATATTTCTCATACTTTTCATTGCTGGTGGAGTACGCCGCGCCACGGAAGGTATGCAACGCGAAGTTGTTGCTTCCGGTCTGGCGATCTTTTGGCAGCGCGATAGTCTGTTTCAGCTGACCAAACATGGAAACTTCCAGTGGCTGTGCTGACGTATTATCGATGTGATAATCCACATCAACCGAGTAACCACCACGCTTGAAGACGAAGGTTTTGGTGTAAACCACGCCATTTTCACCGGTCCAGGTCAGAGGAACGCGCAGTTCGGTCTGGCCATCGGCTAACTGGTAGCTTTGCTGAGTCGCGGTGTATAAAGGACGGGCACCATTGGCAGGATTATCCGGACCGTTACGGCCGGTTAAACCACTTTGTGCCTGATACAGGAAGTCAGGAGACGTTTCCAGCAACTGGAAAGGCTTGGAAGAGCCCAGTTTGTCAGAGTAAGCCAGTAATTGTGCCTGCTCTACATCACCGCCACGGGTATTAATCTCAACAGACAAGACGTCTGTCTTAACTGTAATCGTTTTGCCTTCACCACTGGCGGGGACGCCCTGGTTTGCAGCATCACCTGCGGTGCTGTTCGTATTCTGAGTGGTCTGAGTTTGCTGTGGCTGTGGATTGTGGTCCGTCTGCCAGGCTTGCCAGATCATAAAAGACACAAACAGAAAAGCGATGAAAAAAAGATTGCGTTGCGAATCCATCGTTAGTTTTCTCTGGTATCAGTGTTTTTTTGGCGGCACAGGATCGTCACCACCCGCGTGTAAAGGATGGCATTTTAATACGCGTTTCACCGTCAACCAACTGCCTTTTACCACCCCGAAACGACGTAAGGCTTGTATCCCGTAATGGGAACAGGTTGGATTGAAACGGCAATGAGGCCCCAGAAGAGGACTTATTGCCCGTTGGTAAACGCGGATAAGGACAATCAGGAGCCGCGCGCCAGGCGACAATGACGACGCCATAGTTTCTCCAACACTTCCGTCAGTGTGTGGTTATCCAGGTCAGCTATCCCTTTTTTGGCAACGATGACAAAATCCATAGCCGGAAGCTCGTGCTGGCGCAAACGAAAACTTTCCCGGGTTAAACGTTTAATCCGGTTACGTTCGTGTGCCCGTTTCACGTGTTTCTTAGCGACGGTGAGACCGATGCGGGGATGCCCCAGCGAATTCTGGCGGCCGAGAATGGTCAATTGCGGCGTGCCAGCTCGTTGTGGCTGCTGGAAGACGAAAGTGAAATGATTGGGAGTTAACAAACGTAACTCCCTGGGAAATGCGAGCTTACCCACCAGGGTTAGCTTTATTACTTAGAAACGGTCAGACGAGCACGGCCTTTAGCACGACGACGTGCCAGAACCTGACGACCATTTTTAGTAGCCATACGAGCACGGAAGCCGTGAGAACGGTTGCGCTTCAGTACAGACGGTTGAAAAGTGCGTTTCATGGCGATTTCTACCTAAACTTGAGAATGTTCACTTGGTGACGCGTAGCAGAGTCAGTAAACCGACCGACGCCTCAGTGTATTTTATTTAAAGAGGCGGGATTGTAATAACTGTACAGTCCTGAGTCAATTTACTTCCGCTAATAATGACACCTTTATGCCCCGATAAAAGTCTGTCTGCAATTCTTTCGGTGACGCCAGGCGCTACTTCGGGATGCAAACAGGGTGAGAATTATACGGGCTTCCTTATAAAGAGCAAGGATCGTTCAGGATCATCGGTCGATCTGTTGCCATAAAATGACCGTCCTCCGGCCGGTAAGGTGGAAAAATCTGCAATCCGGCCGGTTTTTTCTTTTATCCCGGAGCGTGACTTGCCCGGTGTCATTCTGAAATCCTGTGGATAAAATGGGAGAAATCGGTGTAGAAAAGGAAGATCTCTTGCCCGCTTTGCGTTATGATCCGTCGTTCCGCTGGCGATCCTTCCGGACGCACCGCGGGGATGAATTGCAGATCGTTGCAGCAGGCGATTTCTCCGTCTGCATCAATAACCAGTTTTTTCAAAAGATTAGCACCATTTCTTGTCTTACTTTTTTGTACCAGTGGAGTCCGCCGTGTCACTAACGCTTTGGCAACAGTGCCTTACCCGTTTGCAGGATGAATTACCTGCCACTGAATTCAGTATGTGGATCCGTCCTTTACAGGCTGAATTGAACGACAACACTCTGGCTCTGTACGCACCAAACCGCTTTGTACTCGACTGGGTGCGGGATAAATACATTAATAGTATTAATGGCCTGCTGAATGAGTTTTGTGGATCGGATATTCCGGTATTACGTTTTGAAGTGGGTGCACGGCCTGCAGCGGCAGCACCGGCGGTGCCTGCTGCGAGTACGGTTGCCGTTCAGAATATTTCGCAGCCGATCCCTCCGGTACGTCAGCCTTCAGCACCGAGTCATGATGGTCGCCCCAGCTGGGATAACGTTCCTGCCCCTGTGGAAGTGGCTTATCGCTCAAATGTGAATAGCCGGCATAACTTTGATAACTTTGTCGAAGGTAAGTCAAACCAGCTGGCCCGCGCGGCCGCGCGGCAGGTCGCTGAGAACCCGGGCGGCGCCTATAATCCGTTATTTCTGTATGGTGGTACGGGCCTGGGGAAAACCCACCTGTTACATGCTGTCGGTAACGGTATTATCGCCAGAAAACCGAATGCAAAAATTGTCTATATGCACTCGGAACGCTTTGTGCAGGATATGGTAAAGGCATTGCAGAACAATGCCATTGAAGAATTTAAGCGCTATTACCGGTCGGTGGATGCGCTGCTTATCGATGATATTCAGTTTTTTGCGAATAAAGAGCGTTCGCAGGAAGAGTTTTTTCATACCTTCAACGCGTTGCTGGAAGGTAACCAGCAAATTATCCTGACCTCCGATCGGTATCCGAAAGAGATCAATGGGGTCGAAGATCGCCTGAAGTCGCGTTTTGGCTGGGGCCTGACGGTGGCTATCGAACCGCCCGAGCTTGAGACTCGCGTCGCCATTCTTATGAAAAAAGCTGACGAAAATAAAATCCGTCTGCCCGGCGAAGTCGCGTTTTTTATTGCCAAACGCCTGCGCTCCAATGTCCGTGAGCTGGAAGGGGCACTGAACCGTGTCATCGCGAATGCGAACTTTACCGGCAGGGCGATCACCATCGACTTTGTTCGTGAAGCACTGCGTGATCTGCTGGCGTTGCAGGAAAAGCTGGTCACTATCGATAATATTCAGAAAACCGTCGCAGAATACTATAAAATTAAAGTGGCGGACTTATTATCGAAACGCCGCTCGCGCTCGGTGGCCAGACCGCGTCAGATGGCAATGGCGATGGCGAAAGAACTGACGAACCATAGTCTGCCGGAAATCGGTGATGCTTTTGGCGGGCGGGACCATACCACCGTACTCCACGCCTGCCGGAAAATAGAGCAGTTACGTGAAGAAAGTCACGATATCAAAGAAGATTTCTCCAATTTAATCAGAACATTATCTTCCTGACGCTATGAAATTTATTGTTGAAAGAGAGCAATTGCTCAAACCCTTACAGCAAGTGAGCGGCCCCCTGGGGGGACGTCCGACACTTCCAATCCTCGGCAACCTGTTACTGCAGGTGAGCGAGGGTGCATTATCGCTGACCGGAACGGATCTCGAAATGGAGATGGTTGCCCGGGTATCGCTCAGTCAGCCCCATGAATCAGGGGCGACGACCGTGCCTGCGCGTAAATTCCTGGATATCTGCCGGGGATTACCGGAAGGCGCTGAGATCCACGTCATCCTGGAAGGTGACCGGATTCTGGTACGTTCAGGACGCAGTCGTTTCTCGTTATCCACGCTGCCGGCCAGTGATTTTCCGAATCTCGATGACTGGCAGAGTGAGGTCGAATTCACACTGCCTCAGGCAACGCTGAAACGCCTGATTGAGGCCACGCAGTTTTCCATGGCCCATCAGGATGTTCGCTACTACCTGAACGGAATGCTGTTTGAAACCGAAGGGGAAGAGCTGCGGACTGTCTCCACCGACGGACACCGCCTGGCGGTATGTTCGATGCCGGTTGGCCAGTCGTTACCTGACCATTCAGTCATTGTTCCGCGTAAAGGTGTGGTTGAACTGGTCCGGCTACTGGATGGCGGAGATACGCCTCTGCAGGTGCAGATCGGCAGCAGTAATATTCGTGCGCATGTGGGGGATTTTATCTTTACCTCCAAACTGGTGGACGGACGTTTTCCTGACTATCGCCGGGTTCTGCCTAAAAATCCGGATAAGACGCTGGAAGCCGGTTGTGATCTCTTACGGCAGGCCTTTGCGCGTGCGGCGATCCTTTCCAATGAAAAGTTCCGGGGAGTGCGTCTTTTCATTACCGAGAATCAGTTGCGTATTACCGCGAATAACCCGGAGCAGGAAGAAGCTGAAGAGATCCTGGACGTGAACTATCAGGGCAGTGATCTCGAGATTGGGTTTAACGTCAGTTATGTACTGGATGTGCTGAATGCCCTTAAATGTGAGAATGTCCGCTTACTGCTGACAGACTCTGTTTCAAGCGTGCAGATTGAAGACGTCGCCAGTCCGCATGCTGCGTATGTCGTGATGCCGATGCGCTTATAGTCCTCTACCCGGCTCCCCATTCCCTGCAGGACTTCTGCAGGGGATCGGCTTTTATGTAATGCGTTTTTCTCGCCCCCGGACTGATGTATGGCCCTGACCCGTCTTATCATTAAAGACTTTCGTAATATTCCGCAGGCCGATCTCTCGCTGTCTGAGGGGGTAAATTTCCTTATCGGTCCTAACGGCAGCGGTAAAACCAGTGTGCTGGAGGCGATTTATACGCTGGGGCACGGGCGCGCATTCCGCAGTCTGCAAACCGGACGGGTGATAAGACATGATCAGCCCGCGTTTGTCCTGCATGGCAGGATCACTGATGCCAGCCAGCAACACAGTATCGGGCTCAGTAAAGATCGTGCCGGGGAGAGCAAGGTGCGTATCGACGGCAGTGACGGACATAAAATTGCCGGTCTTGCTCAACTTTTGCCGATGCAATTGATCACCCCGGAAGGGTTCACCCTGCTGACCGGCGGGCCGAAATTCCGCAGAGCCTATATTGACTGGGGGTGCTTTCATAACTTCCCTGGTTTTTTTGCGGCCTGGAATGACCTTCGCCGCCTGATGAAGCAGCGGAATGCGGCGTTGCGTCAGGCCGGAAGTTATCGACAGATACGGCCCTGGGATCAGGAACTGGCACCGCTGGCGCATAAAATCAGTGAGTGGCGGCAGTCTTACAGCGAGGATATTACGCTGGAAATTAAGGCCACCTGCCAGCAATTCCTGCCGGAATATGATCTGACATTTTCCTGTCAGCGTGGATGGGATAAAGAGAGTGATTACGCGGAGTTACTGGAGCGTAATTTTGAACGGGACCGTGCTCTGACCTATACCGCCAGTGGACCGCATAAAGCCGATTTTCGTATCCGGGCTGACGGAACTCCGGTAGAGGATTTGTTATCGCGCGGACAACTTAAATTATTAATGTGTGCCCTGCGCCTGGCGCAGGGGGAATACCTGACACGTCAAAGTGGCAGACGTTGTATTTACCTGATCGATGATTTTGCCTCTGAACTGGATGACACGCGCCGGCAGATCCTTGCCGACCGCCTGAAAGCCACAAAAGCGCAGGTTTTTGTGAGCGCCATCAGTGTTGATCATGTTATCGACATGAATGACGAAAAGGGCAAGATGTTCAGCGTAGAAAAAGGTAAAATAGCAGTTCAACCCGAAGATTAAATGAGCGAGAAACGTTGATGTCGAATTCTTATGACTCCTCCAGTATCAAAGTTCTGAAAGGACTTGATGCGGTACGCAAACGCCCCGGTATGTACATCGGTGATACGGATGACGGTACCGGTCTGCATCACATGGTATTCGAGGTTGTGGACAACGCCATCGACGAAGCACTCGCAGGCCACTGTAAAGAAATCACCGTCACCATCCACTCCGATAACTCCGTCTCGGTTCAGGATGATGGTCGTGGTATCCCGACCGGGATCCACCCTGAAGAGGGTGTCTCGGCGGCAGAAGTGATTATGACAGTACTGCACGCCGGCGGTAAGTTTGATGATAACTCTTATAAAGTCTCCGGTGGTTTGCATGGTGTCGGTGTTTCTGTCGTCAATGCCTTGTCTGAAAAGCTGGAACTGACTATCCGCCGTGATGGTAAAGTCCATCAGCAAATTTATCAGCACGGTGTACCGACCGCTCCGCTGACTGTGATCGGCGAAACAGAAGTGACCGGGACGGCGGTACGTTTCTGGGCCAGTCATCAGACATTCACGAATGTCACCGATTTCGAATACGACATTCTGGCCAAACGCCTGCGCGAACTCTCTTTCCTGAATTCCGGCGTGTCTATCCGCCTGATCGACAAGCGCACCGATAAGAGTGATCACTACCACTATGAAGGTGGTATCCGCGCGTTTGTTGAATATCTGAACAAAAATAAAACGCCTATCCATCCGAATGTCTTCTATTTCAGTACTGAAAAAGACGGTATCGGTGTGGAAGTTGCGCTGCAGTGGAACGACAGCTTCCAGGAAAATATCTACTGCTTTACCAACAACATTCCGCAGAGAGATGGCGGGACGCACCTTGCCGGTTTCCGTGCCTCGATGACCCGTACACTGAACGCGTACATGGATAAAGAAGGCTACAGTAAAAAAGCGAAGGTCAGTGCCACCGGTGATGATGCCCGTGAAGGCCTGATCGCGGTTGTGTCGGTGAAAGTGCCGGATCCGAAATTCTCTTCCCAGACCAAAGACAAGCTGGTGTCTTCGGAAGTGAAATCGGCCGTGGAATCGCAGATGAATGAACTGTTATCTGAATATCTGCTGGAAAATCCGTCCGATGCCAAGATCGTCGTGGGCAAAATTATCGATGCTGCCCGTGCGCGTGAAGCGGCGCGCCGTGCCCGTGAAATGACCCGTCGTAAAGGGGCACTGGACCTGGCCGGATTACCGGGCAAACTGGCAGATTGCCAGGAACGTGACCCTGCGCTGTCAGAAGTTTATCTGGTGGAAGGGGACTCCGCGGGCGGCTCTGCAAAGCAGGGACGTAACCGCAAGAATCAGGCTATTTTACCTCTGAAAGGTAAGATCCTGAACGTTGAGAAAGCCCGTTTTGACAAGATGCTGTCTTCTCAGGAAGTGGCAACACTGATCACGGCGCTGGGTTGTGGTATCGGCCGCGATGAGTACAACCCGGATAAATTACGTTATCACAGCATCATCATCATGACGGATGCGGACGTCGATGGCTCGCATATCCGTACTTTGCTGCTGACGTTCTTCTATCGTCAGATGCCAGAAATCATTGAACGCGGCCATGTGTTTATCGCACAGCCACCGCTGTACAAAGTGAAAAAAGGTAAGCAGGAACAGTACATCAAAGATGATGATGCGATGGATCAGTACCAGATAGCGATTGCGCTGGACGGCGCGACCCTGCATACCAATGCCAGCGCTCCGGCACTGAGTGGGGCATCGCTGGAAAATCTGGTGTCGATGTACAACAGTACAGAGAAGATGATTAAGCGGATGACCCGTCGTTACCCGGCGGCCATGCTGAGAGGGCTGGTGTATCACCCGACGCTGAATGATTTGTCTGACCAGACGGCCGTACAGGCGTGGATGGATGCTCTGGTTGCCAAACTGGAAGAACGCGAACAGCACGGCAGCAGCTATACCGGTATTGTCCGTGAAGACCGTGAACATCAGCGTTTTGAGCCGGTACTGCGTATTCGTACACATGGTGTGGATACCGATTATCCTCTGGATTCGGAATTCATTTACGGACCGGAATACCAGCGAATCAATACACTGGGTGAGCAACTTCGTGGCCTTATCGAAGAAGATGCCTTTATTGAACGCGGGGAACGTCGTCAGCCGGTAGCCAGCTTCGAGCAGGCCGTAGAATGGCTGGTGAAAGAGTCCAGACGTGGACTGTCAGTCCAGCGCTATAAAGGTCTGGGTGAGATGAACCCGGAACAGCTCTGGGAAACCACGATGGATCCGGAAAGCCGCCGCATGATGCGTGTGACGATTAAAGATGCCATTGCCGCCGATCAGCTATTTACCACGCTGATGGGGGATGCGGTTGAACCGCGTCGCGCCTTTATCGAAGAAAATGCCCTGAAAGCCGCGAATATCGATATCTGATCGTTCGCCGCTGAAATAATAAACCTCTCTGGTCACAGAGAGGTTTTTTTTTGCCTGCTGTCAGTGAGGGGCGGACGGCCTTATTGTTTTCTCCGGGAACCGCCACCGGCGGTAACGGCAGAAATTCATGCCAGCCCGAAACAGAGTGCCACAGAGAACGGATGTTGCCGCAGGCGCTTCCCCGGGGTGAGTGCAGACTTCTGGCGGTCATACGGTTTTGCTTCGCAGAGCGTGGTGCCGGGGGGCTCAGGCTGAGACGGCATTCTGCAAAGGGCGGCGACAAGCTGCTGGCGCTTAAGGAGAGCAGACAGCCGCGGGTAACAGAAAAGAGAGGTACTGGTACGTCCGCAGGCACGGACAATGCGAGGATCGCGCTGCCTTAAGGCAGCTGACGGTGACAGTGAGGAAACCGCAACATACTGTCACTGCCGTACCTTCATGCTAACTCTGTGATACGGATTGGTCGTGAGCATAGAAACAGTAGTCAGTATTCGGTGAAAAAGAGTAGCATCGGGGGACTCTTTATTATTTCCGGGGACATTATGGCAATCAGACTGATAGCAATTGATATGGATGGGACTCTGCTGACGCCGGAGCATCAGATTAGTCCCGCCGTAAAATCGGCGATCCACAAGGCACAGGAGCGGGGGATCACTGTCGTACTGGCATCGGGCAGGCCTTATATTGGCATGCAGCAGTATGTTGCAGAGCTGGGCCTGGATAAGCCCGGACAGTTTTGTATCAGTTATAACGGGGCATTGGTTCAGCGTGCCGAAGATGGCAGCTGTGTTGCCGAAGTGACCCTGGGACATGATGATTATCTGCGGTTTGCACAGCTCGCGGGGGAGCTGGGAGTTCACTTCCAGGCGCTGGATAAAACACATCTTTATACTCCCGACAAAGATATCAGCAAATATACGGTACATGAGGTTTCTCTGACGGGAATACCGTTACGTTACCGTGCCGTGGAAGAGATGGAGCCTGAATTACGTTTTCCGAAACTGATGATGGTCGATGAACCGGAGATCCTCGATGAAGCGATTACCCGGTTACCGGCAGAGATCGTGGAAAACTATACCATCCTGAAGAGCTCGCCGTTCTACCTCGAAATTCTCAACAAACAGGTCAATAAGGGGGAGGGTGTTCGTAAGCTGGCAGAGTTACTCGGTATTTCAGCGGATGAAGTGATGGCTATTGGTGATCATGAAAATGATCTGGCGATGGTGACTTACGCCGGTAGCGGAGTCGCCATGGGGAATGCGATTGATATCGTCAAAAAACATGCCCGTTACCAGACACTGTCTAATGCTGAAGACGGTGTTGCCCTCGCCATTGAAAAATGGGCCCTTTCTGAATAAATCCTGAGATCTGACAGGCACCTCACGGGGTGCCTTTTTTCTGCCAGCGGCCTTCCGCTTTCCCCTTCTGTCCCTGCTGTTGTCCGGTACTTATCGGACAGGTCGTTTTTTTCCGTCACTGTGTCCTTCAGGAATCCTAATGTAATTAATACGTTGCAATTAGTTAAAATAAAATCGCGACATAAAGGGGTTTTGCGTGATCAGGATCGCATTTTCTGTTAACCAGCTAATAATAACTATAGGTATTATTACATCAACGCATTACATATCAGCTTTTAACTATTCAGGAGTTAACAATGAAAACGCTATCTGCCTTACTGACCGTCGCTGCTTTATCTGCCTTATCTTTTGGGGCTTCAGCCGAAATGATTTCTGCCACTGGCAGCACCCTTGATAGTGCACAGTCTCAGATTGCAGCTCAGGCGAAAGCTGCCGGCGCATCGTCTTACACCATTACCAGTGCCCGTACACACAATGGTGTCTATATGACAGCAGAAATTAACAACAAATAATGCCCCGGGAACGGCTCAGTTCTAAAACAGAGCCAGTACCACCGGTGCCAGGTGCCTGTTGAACCTGCAGGATAATCCTCAGGTCCGGTGAGCACGAACAACAGATAACCAGAGAAGGAATTTGATGATGAAACTATTAACTACTTTAGCCACCGCCGCTGTTTTTTCTGCACTCTCTTTCGGTGCATCAGCTGAGATGATCTCCGCCACCGGCAGCACCCTGGATAGCGCACAGTCTCATATTGCAGCTCAGGCAAAAGCAGCAGGCGCGTCCTCTTACACCATCACCAGTGCCAGAACTCATAACGGCGTTTATATGACAGCGGAATTAGATAAATAAGCACCGTCGCACAGTTCATGCAATCGTCGGAAAACTGCCTTTGGCAGTTTTTCCGCTTTCTGCCGTCAGAAAACGGGTTTATGGCTGGTGAAGGGGCACAGAATATTGCATATTCCCTCCACTTACTGAATACCGTGGACCCGGGTGAATGCAGGAAAAACAACTTACCTTCGACAACCGTCATCATCAGTTAACGAATGATCAGGTCTGGACGCCTGACAGCCAGTGGCTGGTCTTTGATTTGCGTCCCCCGGAAGCCAGCTTTACCAGCCAGACGGTTGAGCGGGTGAATGTTCACTCGGGTGTCACGGAAATTATTTACCGTGCGACAGCAGGGGCCTGTGTGGGGGTGATCACCTGCAGCCCTCAGTACCCGGAACGCTATGTCTGCATCCACGGCCCGGAAAATCCCGATGAGGCGTGGCATTATGACCTCCATCACCGGCGGGGCGTGATTATTCAGCAAGGCCTGGCGGTCACCCTGGATGCCTGCGATATTACCCCGCCCTTTACTCCGGGGGCATTACGTGGCGGTAGTCATGTCCATATGTATGATGCGGATGGGGATTACCTGAGCTTCACCTATAACGACCATGTGATGCATGAACGTTCCCTGGCGGAAGATTTACGAAATGTCGGCGTGGCAGTTCCTCTCCGCTCTGTGAGTGTTCCGCAGCGGCATCCGCGGGAATATAATGGCAGCCATTTCTGTGTTCTTATCAGTACCACCACGCCCGCACCTGTGCCCGGCAGTGACGAAATCAGCCGTGCCTATGAGGAAGGCTGGGTGGGTCACCGGGGTTACCGTAAAAAAAATGGTGAGTGGCAGCGGCGGGCGCTGGTATTTATTGGCGATACCCTGGCGGCGGACGGTAAAAAGATTCCGGAAATCTTCATCGCGGATTTGCCGGAAGCCGCCGCAGACTACGCATTACCCGGTGCTTATCCGCTACAGGGAACCCATGACCGGATGCCCTCACCGCCGGCAGGCATTGTCCAGCGCAGACTGACGTTTTCCCGCGGTGTTGCTCTGCAACCGCGCCACTGGTTACGTACCTCGCCGGATGGCAGCAGGATCAGTTTTCTGATGGCAGATGAGGAAGGGATCATTCAGTTATGGACGCTTTCACCCCAGGGGGGGGAGCCGGTACAGATCACGTCGCTTAAGCACAGCATAACGTCGGTGGTTAACTGGCATCCGTCCGGCGATTACCTGGCGTTTATTAGTGACAATAGTGTCATGACCTGTGAGGTACTGACCGGTCATTGCCGTCGGGTGACAGCCCGTAGCGCACGTTCTCCTGACGGAGAGGCTGTCGTCTGGTCACCTGATGGCCTGAGTATCGCCTTTTCACGCATCATTGATGGCTGGCGGCAATTATTTATTGTGACGGGGGAGTTGTTACCAGAGCCGCCGTTTGCGGGGTAGTTGTTTTTGCCAGACTGTCACTCTGTTCGACTCTGGCACGTAATGAAAGCCCGTCACCATGATCATGGCGATAATAATCCCAGGGAAGCAGCAGTGTATCCATGACGGCCGAAAAAGGATAATCCAGAGCCGCCATGGTCTTCACCGGCCAGCGGGTATGGCTGTCGCTCAGGATCTCAGTATTGGCTCGGGTTCCCGGATAATAGCCCTGTTCCGGACCGGTATGAGACATAACACTGGAACATCCTGTGGAAGAAAAAGCACACCAGACAATAACGCCGGCAGTCGGGATCCTGTTTTTCATTTTCATCATTATCGTTCCTTCCTTACCCTCTGTTTTATCTTTTTTCAGGTCGTCAGCGATTGGCAACCGGAAATATGACAGTCTGTTACTACAGTCATATGATAATCCCTCATTCTGAGTGTATGTCAATTCGTCTGAATTCGCGCAAAAAATCTATTTTCTGCTTGAAAAAAACACATTTAGCCGTTCCTGTTTTAGCATAACCGGGAAGTGCGGCCAGAGGCTACTGGCTTTTATGACTGGTGTCGAAAGATGGTTAGTCTCAGTAATGGTTATTTTCTGGTTTTTTATGTGGAGTATTTGATGGTAATCGATATATCGTTACGGATGAGACGGGTTTTTACGTTAATCTGCCGGTATTTGCTTCAGCCTGCTGACGGAAGAATACACGGGGAATAGGCGTCTGTGACATATTACAATCGTAGCCCCCGGCTGACCCATCATCGCTCACGAGTAGCTGTGATGTTCGTTTTACTGAGCAGGGGAAAAGACACTGCCGGAGTAATAAAGCGCGGACGCCGGAGTCCCCGTTTCAGCGTAAATATTTTCCTGCGGCGCGGGCGGTCTGGCTGGCGAAAGGCTTACCCGGTATTACCCTGCATGGGGTATCCCGGGAAAAACGCCAGGCGGTGGCGTATTGAGATTACTTGTTCCGCAGGATGGCCGGTCCGGCAGATAAGTAAACAATGCCGCGGGTTCACGGCATTTTTACCGGCGGAGCTCCGGTCAGTGACGGGGACGAAGCTTTTTTAATCTGCCCGCAAAGGTGGTGATCAGTAAGCCTGCGATGATCACCATAATCCCGAGCATCTGGCAGGGACTGATGGTTTCATGCAGGAAAAATGAGGCACTAAGGATCCCGGCCACCGGTACCAGTAACGCCATCGGTGCTACCCGCGATGTTTCATAACGCCCCAGTAAAGCCCCCCAAAGCCCATAGCCGACAATTGTCGAGAGCAGCGACAGGTAAATGACGGAGAATATGCCGGTGACGGAAAAATGCGTCAGGCTGTATAGCACGTTCCCGGCACCCTCAAATACGAGGCTGCACAGTATAAATGGCACGACAGGAATAAATGCACTCCAGACGACCAGCGACATTGCCGGTACCGGATGGTCACGCATGATTATTTTACTGCTGATGTTACCGAGCCCCCAACAGAGCGCGGCAGCCAGCGTTAGCAACAGGCTGGTCAGTGACATCGCATCGCTGACGCCTGGCGTCAGACTCTGTTCTGCCAGGAAGACCATCCCGATAATAGCTACCAGTAACCCGGCAAAATTATACCAGTGCAGTTTCTCCCGCAGGAAAAAGGCACCGAACAGTAAGGTAAAGAATACCTGTGCCTGCAGTATCAGTGAGGCCAGCCCGGCAGGCATCCCCAGTTTGATGGCCAGAAACAGAAAAGCAAATTGACCGAAACTGATGGTCAGGCCATACACCAGCAGCCATTTAAAAGGGACCGCAGGCCGCCTGATAAACAGACACGCGGGAAAAGCGACCAGCAGGAAGCGCAGTGCTGCCAGTAAAAAGGGGGGGATACCTTCAAGGCCCACTTTGATAACAACGAAATTAATACCCCAGATAATCACAACACACAAAGCCAGAAGCAGGTCTTTAAGGCGCATAGTTGACTCTTACATAGTCAGTTAATCGATAAGAATCAACGACAGATCTGTTCCAGTTCATCGGCCAGAATAATCATTGCACGTTCGATTTCTTTATTCTCAGGAACATAGTTCATCCGCATGCACTGATGCCCATGAGGCCACTCTTCCTGAAGTCCCGGGAAGAAGAAATGTCCGGGGACCATCAATACACCACGCGCTTTCAGACGGTGGTAAAGTTCCTCTGTCGTCACCGGCAGATCACGGAACCATAACCAGAGGAAAATAGCCCCTTCCGGCTTATGGATCAGACAGCGCTCTTCCGGAAGATAGCGGCGAATAATCGCAATGGTTTCTGTCACCTTCTGACGATAATAAGGCCGGATCACCTCTGCAGACAGGCGCAGAAGATCCTTACGACAGAGCATTTCGTTGGCGATCGCCGGGCCGATACTGCCGGGGGCCAGACTGATAATCCCGTTCATATTTCCCAGCGCGTTAATGGTGTCTTCGCCGGCAATAATAATACCGCAGCGTGCACCGGGCAGACCGAGCTTGGACAGACTCATGCACAGAATAATATTCGGATTCCACAGGGCACTGGCTTCGGTGAAGATGATCCCGGGGAAAGGTAAACCGTAGGCGTTATCGATCAGTAGCGGAATATCGTGCTGCCTGGCCAGCGTATCGAGACTGGCTAACTCTGCGTCGGTAATCACATTACCGGTCGGGTTGGTGGGCCGGGAAACACAAATCAGGCCAATATCATCCCCGACAGTCAGATTATCCATATCAATATGATATTTGAACTGTCCTTCAGGCAGCAGGGTCAGCGTTGGTCTGGCGGAAACAAACAGATCTTCTTCGAGACCGGCATCCGCATATCCCAGATATTCCGGTGTCAGAGGAAAGAGAACCTTACGTTTCTGACCGTCCTCTCGTGTACCGGCAAACAGATTAAACAGGTAGAAAAAAGCGCTCTGACTGCCATTTGTCAGGGCGATATTTTTTGCGGTGATATCCCAGCCGTGGTGTTCTTTCAGTTCTGCGGCAAGGCTTTCCAGTAATACGCTCTTACCCCGCGGGCCATCGTAGTTACATAGGGCTTCTGTTAACTGACCGCTCTGCTGCATATCGGCCAGCAACGTTTCAATATAACCTTCCATTTCCGGAATTTTGGCAGGATTCCCGCCCCCCAGCATGACTGTACCGGGAGTGCGTAAGCCTGTCCCCATATCTTCCATTAAACGGGTAATACCATTCTGACGGGTAAATTTGTGACCGAACTGAGAAAAATTCATCGCTGAAATATAAAGTTAGCCGAAGGTATCTCCACCATAACGCCCGCTATCAGCGGGCGCAATGGTAATGTGTTTTAATCTCTCCTGCGCCGTCTCTTACTTTTTGAGGGCGGAGGAATTGACACAATTTTTGTCGGTTTGGCCGGACAAAGCGGCAAGCAGATTCTCCACGCCATCCTTTTTCATGGCATATCGTGTCTCATGGGTGGCGGAGCCCACATGCGGCAGGGTCACCACATTTGGCAGGGTCAGCAGTTCAGCCTGTGCCGGGACAGGTTCCTGTTCAAACACATCCAGACCGGCACCGTAAATTGCTTTCTCTTTAAGTGCACGTGTAAGGGCCTGTTCATCCACCACCGGGCCACGACCGGCATTAATCAGGATCGCGCTGGATTTCATTAGTGCCAGTTGTCCGGCGCCAATCATATGCCGTGTCTGATCGGTCAGCGGCAGAATAATGCAGACAAAATCACTCTTTTTCAGTAACTCATCCAGTTCGCAGCGGGTGGCTGAGAAGCGCTCTTCAGCATCCTTATGCGCCGAACGGGCGCTATACAGTATTTCCATATCAAAACCGAAACGGGCACGTTGTGCGACGGCTTTACCGATACGGCCCATACCGACGATACCGAGGGTTTTATGGTGTACATCGATACTGAACTGTTCCGGGCCAATATTTTTGGTCCATTTGCCGGCTTTCACCCAACTGTCGAGTTCAGTCACACGGCGCGCGCTGGCCAGTACCAGAGCCATAATCGTATCCGCTACTGTGTCTGTCAGCACCGTCGGGGTGTGCATCAGTGCGATATTACGCGCGTTTAACGCATCAACATCGAACAGATCATAACCGACTGAAATGGTAGAGCAGGCTTTCAGGGCGGGCATACTGTCGAGCAGGGTTTGATCAACTTTTCCGCCGGAACCGAGCAGTCCGACTGCCTGACGAAAGACATCGGCATGTTCAGCCACCGTCTCAGCATTCAGCGCACTGATTTCAGTGACCTGATACTGTTCGCTCAGGCGGGAGAGCAGGTCTGCGGGGAGTGATTCATAAAGTATGACAGAGGGTTTCATTCCGGTTTATCTCCATGGTGAAGTTGTAGGGTATGACTGCATACTCCGGTTCCGGCATGACAGCCATGCAGGGCCGGTATAACACGACAGGCGACCTGTCTGACGGGACGGAAGTTCAGGCAGACGGATAACCTTAAACAGGGTCAGGAATGACGAAACAGGTTCACATACTGCCGGGTGACGGCCACCAGGTCGTCTCCGGTTAACGGGAATTCGATCCCCCGCGGCACATTCGCCGGGAGAGCGGTAAGCAGTGTTTGCCAGTGCTCATCGTCCGGGTCCGGGGGGACAGCGCGGAAACCGTGCTTATCTTTCCGGACAGCTTTCAGATGAATATAACTGACACAGGCTGAGAGTTCCCGGCAGGCCTGGTGAGGTGACTCGCCGGTCCAGTACCAGTTTCCGGTATCAAAGGTCATTCCGGCGATGGCCTGAACCCGGCCGAAACGGGAAAAGAATTCACGCATGGCGGCAAGGGTTCCACCGTCAGTCTGATCATTTTCGACCGTCACGGGGACAGGGCTTGCCGCCAGTTTTTCTGCCAGCTGCTCCGCCGGGAGATTGCCAGCCGGATATCCGGCCGAAAATTTCAGCAGGCGGGCATTCAGGGTCCCGGCCTCCGCGAAAAAGACCGGAAGATTCGGGTTAATCGTCCCGGCGGTCGTGAAAAGTGGCTCCGGAACAGAATAATAAGCCGTTAGCCCGTGTTGTTTTATCGCGGCCGACAATGCAGGTAATTGTGACAACTCCGGGGCTGAAAACAGCTCCCTGCGGATTTCAACACCGCTGGCACCGGATTGTTCAATCACCGGTAGCAGAGCTTGTTGCCCGCCTGCAGCCGCGACCTGTTGCCTGCCATAGGCTCCGGTAACTACGATAATCTCGGTACTCATCACTCCCTCCTGACATCAGTGCCGGGCAGTTTCAGCGCTTATCTGATCAGGATGGTACTGGTTCCATAACCGGCCGGTAAAGCGCTAATTTTTTCATCTCCGTAACAAAAAATGATTAACCGGACATCAGAGCCGCAGACTCACAGGGGATGGCTGGAACCGCGTACCACTAATTCACCGCTAAAAAACTGGTCGGCAGGGGCGGTATCGTTCTGTTTTATCATACTGATAACACTCTGCAGCGCACTGTAGCCTATCTGGTGGGTCGGCTGTTTCAGCGTCGTAATACCGGGCCCCGCCAGCGCAGACCAGCTCATCTCATCAAAACCGGCCAGGCCAATATCTTTACCACACTCCAGTCCTTCGGCCCGTAACGCTTTCACAACTTCGAGCGTCATTGACCCGTTAGCAGCAATGATGGCGCAGTGTTCAGGTGAGTGCCTGCGCAGAAATTCCCGCAGACATTCACCTAATTTTTTCGGCTGATTCAGGCTTATTTCTGCATTTTCGCCGCAAATATCCGGATATTCCGCGACTGTCTGGCGGAAGGCCTCCAGCCTCTCCCGGCGGGTGTTGACACTGGCAATCGGCTCACTGAGGAACAATAATGATTTAAATCCGTTACCGGCCAGATGCCGGGTAAGCTGCTGTGCAGCCTCATGGTTTTTCAGACCAATGACATTACACTCGAAGTTATCGATTTTACGGTCTATCAATGTCATCGGTAGCCTGGATTGTAGCAACTGATTAAGTTCTTCTTCGCGCATCCCTACCGCATTAATAATCAGTCCTTCAACCTGATAACTGCTCAGTAACTGAATATAGTATTGTTCCAGTGCTACCTCATTATTGGTATTACACATTAACAATGTGAATCCGTAATCACGGCATGCAGCTTCAATACCGCACATGACCTCCACGGAGTAGGCATTAGTAATATCAGCAATGATGAGCCCGATTAACCGTGTACGGCCACGTTTCAGGCTGCGTGCCATCTGACTTGGCCGGTAATTGAGTTCGGAAATAGCCTGTTCTATCCGGGCCTTAAGGGCCGGGGATAACAGCTGTTGTTCACCATTCAGGTAGCGGGAGACACTGGTTTTCCCGGTTCCTGCGGCTTTGGCAACATCGCTTATCGTGGCGCGTGGTGGCCTGCTAGTCATTACGTCTCCTGTTTACGCTGCCTCTCACCGGCATGAGGCGCTGATTATGCCTGTCTGTCGGTATATATTCGACCCTGCCGGTCGCTTATCCGTTATCTGAAACGGTCTCCGGCGACGGTTTGTCACGGTTATCCGGATGGCAGAAGCAGTCAGTCTGATGATCGATAACCATCCCTGTTGCCTGCATAAAAGCATGGCATATGGTCGGCCCTGTAAATCTGAACCCCCGCTTTTTCAATTCCTTAGCCAGCCTGACCGATGCAGGGGTAAAGGTCGGCGCATCCTCATACCGAAGATAACGGGTAATGATGGGCTGGTGGTTAACGAAGCTCCAGACAAAATCAGAAAAACACTCACCCTTTTGTTCCATTGCCAGTAAGGCATTTGCATTACTGACCAGAGCCTCTATTTTACCGCGGTGTCGAATAATCGCAGGATTCTGTTGTAACAAATCGATATCGGCCGAAGTAAGAGCGGCCATCGCCGGTGCCGAAAATCCGCTAAAAAGCTGGCGATAGGCTTGCCGTTTCTTCAGTACGGTGATCCAGGAGAGCCCCGCCTGCTGACCTTCGAGGCAGAGCATTTCAAATAATATCTGAGGATCTTTTTGCGGGACCCCCCATTCATGATCATGGTAGTCAATATATAACGGGTCGTGAGTGACCCAACGGCAGCGTTGAATTTTCATAGCAAGGGTCCTGGGTTTCCTGACAGAGATGTCATACTGACCGGCAGAAGTCACCGGGAGAAGAACAATTACATGATGTTTTTGCGATCCATGACGACAAACTTGGTACACTATAGGTATAGTCGCCCCGAGGCACCCGGGGGGGTCGGGGCCGGATAATTCTACAGAGTCAGGTTTCATCATGCCGGTTAAACTTTTATCCTCAACGATCATTGGGTTGAACGAGTTCAGCCAGGATCCGCTTTCTGCACTGCAAGGCGCCGAACGGGGAACGCTTGCGGTTTTCAATAATAATGCCCCGGTCATGTATGCACTCACGGCCGGGCGGCTGGCGGAGTTATTAGCGGCGGAGGCTGCCTTAACGCATCCGACAGATGTCGCACTGGATGACCAGTTTTTTGAGCCTTCTGCGGCGGCTATGCCGGTTTTTCGCGCACCGGCCGGCAAATTCCCTATGTATCACGGCTGGCAACCCGACGCAGATTTTCTGCGCCAGGCGGCGCTCTGGGGTATCGCGCTGAGTGAGCCAGTCAGCGATGAAGAGCTTGCAGCCTTTACCGCCTACTGGCAGGCCGAAGGCCGGGTTTTCCATCATATTCAGTGGCAGCAGAAGCTGGCGCGATCTCTGCAGACCGGCCGGGTGAATAAATTCAGCCAGACCCGCCGTGATTTGACGGAAGTGGCTGAACCGGATCGTCAGACGCCAAATGGCTTCAGGGGTGAATAATGAAAACACCGGAAAATCTTTTTAGCCGATTACAACGTTTAATGCCTGATGGGGTAAAACCTAAGTTCACCCGGGGGGAAGATTTGCTGGCCTGGAACCAGGAGCAAGGCCGCCTGCGTTCAGAAGCCGTCTTTCGCGAAAACCGGGCGATGAAAATGCAGCGTATCATGGGGCGTTCCGGTATCCGTGAATTGCATATGAACTGTTCCTTTGATAATTACCGTGTGGAAAGTGAAGGACAGCGTAAAGCTCTGGCGATGGCGCGTCAGTATGCCGCGGAATTTGAACACAGTATTGCCAGTTTTGTTTTTTCCGGCCGTCCCGGCACCGGCAAAAACCATCTGGCGGCGGCTATTGGTAATGATCTTATCCTGCGCGGTAAGAGTGTTCTGATCGTGACGGTCGCTGACCTGATGTCTAACATGAAAGGGACATTTAGCGGGGGGAGCACGCTGACGGAAGAACGCTTAATTCATGACCTGAGCAGTGTTGACCTGCTGGTGATCGATGAAATTGGTATGCAGACCGAATCCCGCTACGAAAAAGTCATTATTAACCAGATTGTTGACCGCCGCTCGTCCTCCAAACGACCGACAGGCATGCTCTCTAATCTGAACCATGAAGGGATGAATGCGTTATTAGGCGACAGGGTGATGGACAGGATGCGACTGGGGAACAGTATGTGGGTGCGTTTTGACTGGGACAGCTACCGTGACCGCGTTCGCGGTGATGAATATTAATACCTCTCCCGACTTCGCCTGCCCGTCGCGGCAGGCATGATAATTTTTCTTTCTTCGCAAAATTTCCGGTGTCATTATCTGAACGACAGCCCGCCAGGGTCTTATCTGACAGAAGGGATAACCGATGCCGCACATTGAAATTAAATCATTTCCCCGTGAACTGACGCCGGAGCAGACGAAAGAATTCGCCGATGCGATAACACAGCTCATGCAGCAGTATCTGGAGTGCCGCGACGGTGCCGTCAGTATTGCGCTGAAATATGTTCCCCGGGAAGAATGGAAATCGTCGGTCTGGGAGACGCAAATCGCACCCGAAATGGCACAACTGATCAAAGCCCCGGACTACCAGCTCTGAGAGCCTGCGTGCCGTCGCCGGATATCCCCGGGTATTCCGGGGGTTAGCAAAAACCGGCAATAGCTTTGCCGGATATATTATTTTTCCTGTCTGCCTCTCTCTGCCATTATTCGCTTAAATTTTCCTGCGGGTGACAGCACATTGAGAAGGGGAAAAAGATGCGGGTGATCACTCTGGCCGGGAGTCCCCGGTTTCCATCACGCTCCACGTCTTTACTGACATACAGCCAGCATATTCTGGAATCGCACGGGGTTGAGGTGATCCCGTGGAATATTCAGCATTTTGAGCCGGATGACCTGATTCAGGCCCGGTTTGATGCGCCGGCAATGACGCTGTTCAAAGAAGATCTGGCCAGCGCCAGCGGTATTATTATCGCCACGCCAGTGTATAAGGCGTCTTATTCCGGGGTTCTGAAGACGGTACTGGATTTGCTACCGGAACGTGCCCTGGAGAATAAAGTGGTACTTCCTCTGGCCACCGCGGGCAGCCAGGCACATATGCTGGCGATTGATTACGCCCTGAAACCGGTACTGAGTACATTGAAAGCACGGGATATCTTGCAGGGCGTCTTTGCCGATGACAGTCAGGTTATCCAGGACGGGCCTCAGGCACGGATAGCTGACATGATTACCGGGCGACTGAATAAAGAACTGGAGACTTTCCTGCAGGCTATCCGCCGGCTAAAGGCCCCGTTGCCGGCGGCACTGGTCAGCTGATCATTCTGCCGGACGATGATAAAATACCGTCCGGCATTCTGTTACCTCCGTCTCCCCCCCGGTGTCACCTGAAATGATGGCCCGTTTTTTCATTCATTTGTGTAAAAATGGCGATTCAGATACAGCGGACTGGCGTATTGAACAGAATCCGATAACAATATGCTGTACACTTTGCATCCGGGTCTGTCCCGGATGATGCATTTTCGCTGTTGCTACGTTTTGGAAATCTGAGTATGTCTGACGCTTTCGAAAGAAAACCACTGCCGCTGCCGGGTGGTCATAATAAAGTTTTACTGCACTCCTGCTGTGCGCCATGTTCAGGGGAAGTGATGGAAGCCATGCTGGCTTCGGGAATTGAGTACACCATCTTTTTCTACAATCCGAATATTCATCCGCTGAAAGAGTATGAACTGCGTAAAGAAGAAAATATTCGTTTTGCAGAGAAGTTCGGCGTACCTTTTATCGATGCTGACTATGATCGCGACAACTGGTTTGAGCGGGCGAAAGGCATGGAATGGTCTCCGGAGCGCGGAGAGCGTTGCACTATGTGCTTTGATATGCGCTTTGAACGTACGGCGCTGTATGCCCATGAAAATGGCTTTCCGGTGATCACTTCGTCACTGGGCATTTCCCGCTGGAAAGACATGAAACAGATTAATGATTGTGGCGTTCGTGCTGCCGCGAATTATCCTGAAATGATGTATTGGGAATTCAACTGGCGTAAAGGCGGCGGTTCCGCGCGGATGATCGAGATAAGCAAGCGTGAACGCTTTTACCAGCAGGAATATTGCGGCTGTATCTACTCGTTACGTGATACCAACCGCCATCGGGTCGCGACAGGCCGTGAACGTATTACGATTGGTGTACAGTATTACGAACCCGAAGATAATAAATAATCACGGGTTACCCCTGCAAAAAAGGCGTCCAAAGGACGCCTTTTTACCTGAGAAGCGTAGCCAGTCTCCCCGGATGTGTAACGTTAGCGGGTCAGAATTTTTTTCTCGGCCAAATCCAGCGCAAAATAGCTCAGGATAATATCTGCACCGGCACGTTTGATGGCACCCAGACTCTCCAGTACCACATTCTGTTCATCAATGGCGCCCGCCTGAGCCGCGAATTTGATCATCGCATATTCACCACTGACCTGATAAGCCGCCAGAGGCAGGTCTGTGCGTTCACGGATATCCCGGATGACGTCCAGATAAGGGCCTGCCGGTTTTACCATCAATGCGTCTGCACCTTCTGCCTCATCCAGTAAGGATTCACGGATAGCTTCGCGACGGTTCATCGGGTTCATCTGATAGGTTTTACGATCGCCTTTCAGCGCGGTACCGGCGGCTTCACGGAACGGACCATAGAAGGAGGACGCAAATTTTGTCGAATAAGACATAATCGCGGTGTCCGTAAATCCGGCCGCATCCAGTGCCAGCCGAATCGCTTTCACCTGTCCGTCCATTGCCGCGGAGGGTGCGATAAAATCAGCCCCGGCACGGGCAGCGGCCACGGCCTGCTTACCAAGATTGTGAAGCGTCTGATCATTGTGTACTGCTCCGTCACAGATCACACCGCAGTGACCATGGGAGGTGTACTCACAGAAACAGGTATCTGACATGACGATCATTTCCGGCACCGTCTCTTTACAGATCCGGGACATCCGTGAGACCAGCCCGTTTTCGGCCCAGCTGTCGCTCCCGGTATCATCCAGATGGTGTGAAATCCCGAAAGTCATCACGGACCGGATACCCGCGTTAGCGATACGTTCAATTTCGTAAGCCAGTCGTTTTTCAGGGATACGTACCACACCAGGCATGGCGTTGATTGCCTGATAGTCATCCAGCCCTTCTTCAACGAAGATAGGCAGGACCAGATCATTCAGGCTCAGGGAAGTTTCTTTGAATAACTCACGGACGGAGGCGTTTTTACGCAGTCTTCTCGGACGCTGCACAATAGAAAAGTCGGACATTTTTCACTCTGCACTGATTAGAAATGTTGATTCAGTGTACTCCTTTTATGACGGCGGGACGATGCTCTGTGTGCCAATTACCGGGCAAACCTCCCTCGGCACACTGCCGGGGGAGGAAAAAACATTATTCGTTAATATCCGGGTGCTGCTGAACCAGATTTTTACGTTTGGCTGCCAGACGCGCGATTTCTTCGTCGATATCTTCGATTTTATGTTCGATATCGTCGTGGTGCTCCTGAAGAATTTCCCGCGCCTCTTCCAGGTCAGAGGCGGCCGGGGTGGCGCCGCTTAGCGGTTTGTTTGCCGTTTCTTTCATAAAGATCCCGGTGAACAATCCGATCACGGCAATGACCATCAGATAGTAAGCCGGCATCATCAGGTTATTACTCGCTTCCACCAGCCAGGCAGCCAGGGTGGGCGTCAGACCGGCAATCAATATAGAAATATTAAAGGCGCTTGCCAGAGCGCTGTAGCGGATCCGGGTCGGAAACATCGCCGGCAGGGTGGAAGCCATGACCCCGGTAAAGGCATTGAGGATCACCGCCAGCATCAGTAAACCCGCAAAAATCAGGCCCAGGACATTACTGGTGATCAGCATAAATGCCGGAATGGCACAGAAGAACAGCGCAATACTGCCAATAATCACGAACGGACGGCGTCCGAAACGGTCACTGAGCATGCCCATCACGGGCTGGACGAACAGCATACCGATCATAATCGCAATAATAATCAGCACACCGTGGTCTTCGGAATAGTGCAGGTTATGCGACAGGTAGCTCGGCATGTAGGTCAGCAACATGTAATAGGTCACATTTGTGGATATGACCAGTCCTACGCAGGCCAGCAGACTTTTCCAGTGGCGGGTGGCGATAGATTTGAAGGAAACCTTAGGACCATCACGCAGGCCTTCACGGTCTCCCTGTTCCAGTTTATCCACATGCTGCCGGAAGGCCGGTGTCTCTTCCAGAGCATGACGCAGATATAACCCGACAACCCCCAGCGGCAGCGCCAGGAAGAAAGGTAAACGCCAGCCCCATTCAGTGAATCGCTCATCACCGAGAATGGCAGAAATTAAGACCACGACACCGGCCCCGAGGATAAACCCGATGATGGAGCCGAAATCCAGCCAGCTCCCCATAAAGCCGCGCTTACGATCCGGAGAGTACTCCGCGACAAAGATAGAGGCACCGGTATATTCCCCTCCGACAGAGAAACCCTGCGCCATTTTTGCTATCAACAGCAGGATGGGCGCCCAGATCCCTATCGAGGCATACGATGGGATCAGACCGATACAGAAGGTACTGACAGACATGATAACAATGGTGACCGACAGAATTTTTTGCCGGCCAAATTTATCTCCCAGCATACCGAAAAATAATCCCCCTAACGGGCGGATAAGGAACGGTACTGAGAAAGTCGCGAGAGCTGCAATCATCTGAATGCCGGGTGATGCGGAAGGGAAAAAGACTTTCCCTAAGGCATAGGCGACGAATCCGTAAACCCCGAAATCGAACCACTCCATAGCATTCCCCAGCGATGCAGCCGTAATTGCTTTACGTAGCCGGGTGTCATCAATAATGGTGACGTCATCAATCTCGATGGGTTTTATACGCTTCCTACGTAATTTCATATGCATACCTGTATTTTGTTCATAAACGGTCAGGAAGGTCGCCCGGCGATGAGTGTAAGTAAATATTACCGGGGCAGTAAGCATAATGGCTAATCAGCATTTCGGCGCATCCTGGCGGACAATAAAACCGCAGAGCGGTTATTGTCATGCGGCCATAAGTATAACTTTAATCTATGGCGGAAGTCATGGGCGGTCAGAAAACAGGCAGCGCGTGTCTGACGGATTCCGGTACCTGACGCACGAAAGACTTTCTTTATTTTATGATTAATAAGGTTTTATTTTTTATGCAGGCGGGGTGGGGCGGGGAGTTTAGCGATAACCCGACAGGGTTAAGGGTGTTTATCACGCTTTGCCATAAGAAAACGTGATAAACACGGGGAAGGATCAGTTAAGGGTGATGGTCTTAACAATATCCTCAGCCGTCGTCTGCGACTGTGCCTGATTATCGGCCGGTAATGAAATCTGCAGAGTCACCAGTTGACCGCCGACTTTAGTCATGACGACCGTAGACCAGTTAGTCTGATTTTTCGCAGAAATTACCGTATCGAGTTGCTGTGCCGGCTGACCGCTCAGAGTGATCGCTTTATCAGACACCACCTGTAACTGTGGATCGCGGTTACGTTGCTGCTCTTCCAGGCGCTGTGTCAGTACGTCCAGTCCGTCACTGGTTTGGGAACCGACGATCACGATAACCGCCTGCTGGCCATTACTGTTGGCATACACGTGCATATTGTTGGTCGTTGTACCCAGCTTACCTGTCTGATCTGTCATACCTGACGGCAGGGTAAAACTGAGTTTGCCTGCTGGCAGAGTAATGGTTTGTGCTGCCTGCTGTGAAGCTGCCGCACTATGATTGTCAGAGGTATCGTCTTTCTTCTGGTCACAGGCGGCCAGGCCGATGACCAGCAATCCGACACTGAGATATCTGATAAATTTACGCATCTGAATTCCTTTTAATAGTCCACATCAGTGATCACAACGAAAACGGAAAAGAAAATCAATCTGTTGTTTGTCACCAAATCTTAGCTGCTCTTATGACCAGGGTCATTCAGCATCGGCTGAATCGTGCCGTTTTGCCTTGCATATTTCCGGAAAGTTTTTTTAGCAGGGTATTCAATAGGATACCATAGGCAGGCAGGAAGAATACCATACAAATCAGTATCTTATAGCTATAGTCGGCCAGCGCGATTTCGACCCAGTGTTGAGCCATAAACAGATCGCTGCTGTGGTAAAAGGCGATAGAGAAAAAAGCGAAGGTATCGCTGATATTACCGAAAAACATCGCAGCCGCCGGGGCCAGCCACCAGCGGGAAAGCCGACGCAGACGGTCGAACACATGAATATCCAGCAACTGACCCAGGACATAAGCCATAAAGCTGGCCAGGGCTATGCGGGCAACGACGATATTCAGATGTTGCAGCGCATCCCAGCCCTGCCAGCTTCCCTGATAAAACAGGCAAGAGATCAGGTAGGAAATCAGCAGTGAGGGCAGCATTGCCAGGAAAATAATGCGCCTGGCCAACGGAGCACCGAAGATCCTTACCGTCAGATCGGTGGCAAGAAAGATAAACGGAAAACTGAACGCTCCCCAGGTGGTATGAAACCCGAAGATATTCACAGGCAACTGCACCAGGTAATTACTGGAAGTAATAATGAGTAAATGAAAAACCGATAATACAATGCGCGCACGCAGACGCTGGCGGGAATTAAACGCAATCATGTCAGACCTTTTTAAGTGGGGGTGAGGGAACCCATTAATTCAATGATGAGTGTATCGATGAACGGTCGCTCATGGAACCGTGGCGGTGCCACAAGGCGGCGCATATTACCTGCTTAACCGGGTAATGCAAGGGGAAGGGGCGTCGGGAATTGTCTGTCCCTGTGACCGGAGGTAGAATAGTCCTCCGTAATAATAATCAGAGAACCCCATGAGTGAGCTTTTTAGTCAGGCCAACCATACCCTGGATACGCTGGGTCTGCGCTGCCCCGAGCCGGTGATGCTGGTGCGTAAAACTATCCGTCATATGCAGGAAGGTGAAACCCTGCTCATCGTGGCGGATGATCCCGCGACCACACGCGATATCCCGGGGTTCTGCCGCTTTATGGAGCATACGTTACTGGCGCAGGATACCGCGCAGTCACCGTTTCGCTATCTGCTCCGCAAGGGCGTCTAATCACCCGGCTGACCGGAAGCTAAAAGACCCACAGCGAGCGGACTATCATAAAATGTCCGATAATAAATAATGCCTCGCAGATGGCGCGGTCTCCGGCGAAACGGCGACGGAAAAGGCTGACCAGTCCGCAAATATGTGCCAGTAACAGTAAATCTGCGCCTGCCATCAGAGATAACGTTTCATCGGTCTGATGGCTGAAATATTGCAATGACGCAGCCCAGCACATCACCAGTGTCATCGTCAGCATTGTACATACCGGCCAGCGCAACTCTTCCAGCCGGCTCCAGATAATCCCCAATACGACGAGGCCGATGACCAGTAACGTCAGCGGTACCGGCCAGCAGACACCGAAAGAAATCCCGCGGGTCAGGTTAAGGGTATACAGCAAAGAAGAAAGGAACATCGCGCCAAAGGCATATAACAGTTGCCGGCGGGTAAGCATGGACAGCAGGCTACCGGCCATCGCCGCGATCAACCCGGCGGGAATAAAGTAATCGACCACCGAACGGGTCGGTGCCTGCCAGGCCCAGGCCAGCATCAGTAAAAACGTCACCGGTTTGAACAACCAGCGTTGCCAGCGGGGCCCCCGGTAGGAAGCATCAATATAAAGCCAGCCGGAAAACAGCACTGCAAAAAATGACCAAAGCATATTTTCTTCCTTAATCCTCTTTAAATCTGGCCGGGAGCGGAGAATACTGTGATGACTACGGCTCCGTTTCGCCACTGACATTGCTCAACGATTATTACTGTGATCGGCAAAAAATGCAGGCAAATGATGCGGATTTTTCAGAAAGCGATTTTGTAAGGATGACCGGATGACCAGACCGCCGCTGATTTTTATGATTGTCATTGTTGCCATTGCGTTGCTGGCCGGGCATCAGTTTTTCAGACAACGGGATGAAACCGCTAAAAATGATGCCTCCCCGGTCGTGACTCAGCAGGCGGTTATTGTCAGTAAGCGCGAATATCCTTCTCCGGACCGGCATTCACGGCAACGTGAGGTGATCGCCGGCGAAACCCTCCGCTATGAGATCACCTTCCGTCGCGAGCCGGTAGGCGAAACCTTTACCGTGCCGGTGAACGAAGCGCAATATAATGACTGCATTCCCGGCACTACCGGGGCTTTACGTATGCAGGGAACGCGCTTTATCAGCTTCACGCCGGGGACGCATTAATCCCCGACCGATCCTTAATGCACTTATTTACCGGGGTAGTTTTTCTTCTGCCAGGAAAGCAGTTCGAATACCCCGAAAAAGAAGATTTTTAGCTGGGTAAATCCGCTAAGTGCCGGGGCATCTTTGGTCTGTGTGGCACGCAGCAGTACCAGCTGCAGGCCATGCATGACCACCATAAAAAATAATGCCACATCAATGAAATACTTCAGAGGCTTCGGTGCGGGATGAACAATATTCATCAGCAAAAAAAGCCAGACGAAAACCATCAGGATACGTCCGCCAATGACCCACATATTTATTCTCCTTGCCTGTCAGAAACGCAACGTTGATATAGCCGGTAAGCCACCTGCCCTGCGACTTTTTCACGGTACAGTCGCCAGCTGGCAGGCACCTCAGGGGGCGCATGTTCGGTCTCGCATTCGATATAAATCATGGCCTCTGCGGACAGCCAGCCTTTACTTTCCAGCAGAGTGAGGGTGTCACTCAGCAGGCCCTTACGGAAGGGCGGGTCCACGAAGACGATATCGTACGGTTCTCCGGGGCTGTTCAGCCATTGTAATGTATTGCCCTGAACCACATGACCCTGTGTCGTTTTAAGGGTCTGCAGATTGGCGGTCAGCTGTCGGGCGACGGCAGGATCCAGTTCCAGCAATGTGACGTGGCCGGCATAACGGGAAAGGGCTTCAATACCCAGAGCGCCACTGCCTGCAAAACAATCCAGACAACGTGCCTGTGCCATCTCCGGGGCCAGCCAGTTAAACAGTGTCTCCCGAACCCGATCGGTCGTCGGGCGAAGCCCGGCACTGACCGGCACCGGCAGTTTTCTGCCGCGCCATTGTCCGCCAATAATGCGTACCTGTCCGGCACTTGCCGGCCCCCGGGAATGTTTATTCATATTCATCACAACTCTTCATAATTTGTGGCTTAGTTTAGCGGGCACTGGCGTGATAAGAAACGGTAAAAAAGGGTGCTGTAATGCAATGCCTGGAAAATGATAGACTATCAGACCATGCGTTCGCGATACCTGACGGCAGCATAAAACTGGCAGGTATTTGATAAATTAAACAGAAGTCCCGAATATCTCTGTACGGAAGGGGTTCATCTTCCTGGTTCGGGCCGAAAGGAGTGTTGCTGCATAATGGCAAAAGAAAAAAAACGGGGCTTTTTCTCCTGGCTGGGCTTTGGTCGTGATGAAGAGAAAAATGCAGAGCCTGAAGAACAACAAAAAGAAACAGCGGATGTGACCGCTGAACCAGGCGTCCCTGCAGAACCTGAACACGTACCGGACCTCCCGGCAAAGGAAGAGGCAGCCGGGGAGGATGAGAGCACACCGAAACCTGTGGCCGGGGAGCCTGCGGAGGCAACGCCTTCCCTGCCTGAGGCGGTAGACGAGCCCCGGGTGCATGACGCAGCGCCTGATGAGACTAAGGCCGTTCACGAGACAGAACCTGACAGGGCAGAGGCCGTTCATGACGCAGCGCCTGACGAGACTGAGGCCGTTCACGAGGCAGAACCTGACAGGGCAGAGGTGCCGGAAAGCAAACCGCTGATCTCTGACGCCGATAAAGCGGCACTGTCTGAGCCGGTAGAACCGGAATTACCGGGTACCATTATTGAACAACCGCAGTCGGTAGCGCCGGTCACTCAGAGTATTACCACTCCGGCGATTGAACGCGTGGAAGCCGAACAGCCGACCCCGGAAGCCGCCCCTGACATTCCGCCGGCGACGGAAACTAACGACGGGCAACTCGTTGAACAGCCGGAACTGATCGAAGACGTGCCGGAAACCCCGGCGGAATCGTCTAAGATTAGTCCGGAAGAGAGTGAAGAGACCGTTGCAGAAACAGGCATTATTACCGAGCAGGAACGACCTGCCCGTGAAGGTTTCTTTGCCCGTTTAAAACGCAGTCTGGTCAAAACACGACAGAACCTCGGTACCGGTTTTATCGGGTTGTTCCGCGGAAAAAAAATCGACGACGACCTGTTCGAAGAGCTTGAAGAACAACTACTTATCGCCGATGTTGGCGTTGATACTACCCGTAAAATCATCAGTAACCTCACCGCTCAGGCAAGCCGTAAACAGCTGCGCGATGCTGAAGCGCTGTATGGCATTCTGAAGCAGGAAATGTCTGCTATTCTGGATAAGGTCGAGCAACCGCTGGATATTGAAGGAAAAACACCGTTTGTTATTCTGATGGTCGGTGTCAATGGTGTGGGTAAAACTACCACTATCGGTAAGCTGGCTCGTCAGTATCAGTCGGAAGGAAAATCGGTCATGCTGGCCGCCGGGGATACTTTCCGTGCCGCCGCGGTAGAGCAGCTGGAAGTATGGGGACAGCGTAACAACATTCCGGTCGTATCCCAGCATACCGGTGCGGATTCAGCCTCGGTGATTTTTGATGCCATTCAGGCCGCTAAATCCCGTGGTATTGATGTCCTGATTGCGGATACCGCAGGCCGGTTACAGAATAAATCGCACCTGATGGAAGAGCTGAAAAAGATCACCCGTGTGATGAGTAAACTGGATGACAGTGCTCCGCATGAAGTGATGCTGACCATTGATGCCAGCACAGGGCAGAACGCCGTCAGCCAGACTAAGTTATTCCATGAAGCGGTAGGCCTGACCGGTATTACACTGACTAAGCTGGACGGTACAGCGAAAGGGGGGGTGATCTTCTCTGTGGCAGACCAGTTCGGTATTCCTATCCGATTCATCGGTGTCGGAGAAAGCATCGATGATTTACGGCCATTTAAGGCCGGCGATTTTATAGAGGCATTGTTTGCCCGAGAGGACTAATTTGGATGATTCGCTTTGAAGAGGTCAGTAAAGCATATCTGGGAGGACGCCAGGCGCTTCAGGGCGTAGATTTTCATCTGCGTCAGGGAGAAATGGCGTTTCTGACCGGTCATTCCGGGGCAGGTAAGAGTACCTTACTCAAGCTTATCTGCGGGATCGAGCGCCCCAGTGCCGGACAAATCTGGTTTAGCGGACATAATATAACGCGTTTACGCAACAGCGAGGTGCCGTTTCTGCGCCGTCAGATTGGCATGATCTTCCAGGATCACCATCTGCTGATGGACAGAACCGTGTATGACAACATTGCTATCCCGTTAATTATCTCCGGTGCCAGCGGTGAAGATATTCGCCGCAGGGTCTCTGCGGCTCTGGATAAAGTTGGCCTGCTTGATAAAGCGAAGAGTTTCCCGATTCAGCTCTCCGGGGGTGAACAACAACGTGTCGGTATTGCCAGAGCCGTTGTCAATAAACCGGCATTATTGCTGGCGGATGAACCGACCGGTAACCTCGATCACGCATTATCGGAAGATATACTGCGCTTATTTGAAGAATTTAATCGCGTCGGTGTCACTGTCCTGATGGCAACTCATGATATGTCTCTTATTTCCCGTAGGAATTATCGTGTTATGACCCTCAGTCAGGGACGATTACATGGGGGAGTGGCATGAAGTTTGGCAAGGGTAATCAGGTAAACCGCCGGGTTAAAAAAGCACCGGCCGCGGCCGCCCGGCCCCGGGCGAAGCCAAAACCTAAACGGGTGTCGAAAGAGAAAGCACTGCGCGGTGGCTGGCAGGAACAATGGCACTATGCCTGGCGCGGAATGTTGTCCGATATGTTACGCCAGCCATTGGCCACCCTGTTGACGGTCACGGTTATTGCTATCTCACTGACGCTGCCGAGTGTGTGTTATATCGTGTGGAAGAACGTCGACCAGGCGGCTAACGAATGGTACCCGGCGCCGCAGCTGACGGTCTATTTGTCGAAAACACTGGATGATGATGCTGCGCAGAATGTGATTAATCAGCTGAAACAGACCGACGGTGTGGAACATGTTGATTATCTGAGTCGCGAAGAAGCCCTGAACGAGTTCCGTAACTGGTCCGGATTCGGCGGCGCAATGGATATGCTGGAGCAGAACCCCCTGCCGGCGGTGGCGATCATTACGCCAAAACTCAACTTCCAGAATTCAGACACCATGAATACATTGCGTGATCGGGTGGCGAAAGTGAGTGGTATTGACCAGGTACGTATGGATGATAGCTGGTTTGCCAGATTATCCGCCTTAACGGGTCTGGTCGGTCAGGTGGCACTGATGATTGGGTTACTGATGGTGGTGGCGGTGTTCCTCGTCATCGGTAATAGCGTCAGGCTCAGTATCTTTGCCCGCAGAGATACCATCAACGTACAGAAACTTCTCGGTGCGACGGATGGTTTTATCTTACGACCCTTTGTTTATGGCGGTGCCATGCTGGGCTTGTCCGGCGCCGTTGTTTCGCTGATCCTCTCCGAGATCCTGGTGTTCCGCCTTGAATCGGTTGTGTCTCATGTGGCAAGTGTCTTCAGTACGTCCTTTGATTTGAAAGGATTTTCATTCGACGAGGCCCTGCTGCTGCTGCTGGTGTCGGCCATTGTCGGCTGGATTGCCGCCTGGCTTGCGACGGCACAACATTTACGCCGTTTTACACCCCAGTAATCCGGAGAAATGTTTTTTTGCTATACTTATCCTCTGTTGCCATGTGTCGGGGAGCAGAGGATAATTTCCCCGCTGTACCTCCGGTGTCCCGTCAGAACTATTCACATTAAAGAATGAACCTGTGGATAACTTTAGTGTCTTACTGATTAATAGCACGCATTGCTTTCGATCTTTAGACATGGCTGACATAATAAAGACGCCGGTTGTGGTAAGGATCAGGCAATATTTTTCAATAATTCTGAGAGGGTTTGAATGACCAAAGAAATGCATGCTTTAGCTATTGCTCCTCTGGGTAATCTGGATGCATATATCCGGGCCGCGAACGGCTGCCCGATGCTGACAGCCGACGAGGAAAAAGCGCTGGCTGAACGGCTGCATTACCAGGGCGATCTGGATGCAGCGAAAAAGCTGATCCTGTCACATCTGCGCTTTGTGGTTCATATTGCTCGTAATTATGCAGGTTATGGCCTGCCTCAGGCGGATCTTATTCAGGAAGGTAACATCGGCCTGATGAAAGCGGTACGCCGTTTTAATCCGGAAGTGGGTGTACGTCTGGTTTCCTTCGCAGTCCACTGGATCAAAGCAGAAATCCACGAATACGTGCTGCGCAACTGGCGTATCGTGAAAGTGGCCACCACGAAAGCTCAGCGTAAACTGTTCTTTAACCTGCGTAAGACTAAACAGCGCCTCGGCTGGTTTAATCAGGATGAAGTCGAAATGGTTGCGCGTGAACTGGGCGTCAGCAGCAAAGATGTCCGTGAAATGGAATCACGGATGGCTGCCCAGGATATGACATTTGATCCGACGCCGGATGACGAAAGCAGCGAAGGGAAATCGATGGCCCCTATGCTGTATCTGCAGGATAAAGCGTCTGACTTTGCTGACGGCATTGAAGAAGATAACTGGGAAGCCCATGCGGCTGATAAGTTGAGCGATGCGATGCAGGGTCTGGATGAGCGTAGCCAGAATATCATCCGTGCCCGCTGGCTTGATGAAGACAGCAAAACAACGTTGCAGGAACTGGCCGATCAGTATGGTGTTTCCGCAGAGCGTGTTCGCCAGCTGGAAAAGAATGCCATGAAAAAATTGCGGGTGGCTATCGAAGCCTGATCCGGATAATTTTACAGAAGGGTGGCCTGGTGGCCGCCCTTTTTTATTGTCTGGTAGCCGGGGCAGCGCAATTGATCGTGCCTGATGTTTAACAGATTCCCCGTTCTGCCGGGAGTCCTGTCATTCTTTAGTCATATAACTGACATCTTTAATTAATTTTTCTGTCATTTTCCCGTGTCATTTTAGCTCGCGAATCTCTTAGCGGACAGTTAATGCCACAGGATAAAACTATGTCAGCAATAAAAATACGTCACTATGCAGCAGGGTTGTTACTGGCCTCCGGCCTGAGTAGTAATGCATTTGCAGTCACTGAAATACCTTTCTGGCACTCCATGGACGGCGGGCTGGGGACAGAAGTCAACTCCCTGGCTCAGCGTTTTAACCAGCAACATCCTGACTATAAAATTGTCCCTGTCTATAAAGGGAATTATGAACAAAGTCTGGCGGCAGGCATTGCGGCCGTGCGTGGCGGAAATGCGCCGGCCATATTACAGGTGTATGAAGTCGGCACCGCAACCATGATGGCCTCCCACGCCATTAAACCGGTTTATCAGGTGTTCAAAGATGCCGGGATCCCGTTTGACGAAAAGCAGTTTGTACCGACCATTGCCGGCTATTATTCCGATGCGAAAACCGGGCAACTCCTCTCGGAACCGTTCAACAGTTCAACCCCGGTGCTCTATTACAACAAAGATGCTTTCAAAAAAGCGGGTCTGGATCCTGAAAAGCCGCCGGTGACCTGGCAGGAACTGGAAACAGATGCAGCGGCATTACGTAAGTCCGGAATGAATTGTGGCTATGCGAGTGGATGGCAGGGCTGGATCCAGCTTGAAGAGTTCAGCGCCTGGCACGGTCTGCCTTTCGCTACAGAGAATAATGGCTTTGATGGCACCGACGCAAAACTGGTGTTTAACGGACCGGAGCAGATCCGTCATATTGAAATGCTGGAACAGATGAATAAAGCCGGGACGTTCACCTATTACGGTCGTAAGGATGAATCTACCGCGAAATTCTATAGTGGTGAATGTGGTATGACGACCGCTTCGTCTGCCTCTCTGGCCGATATTCGCCAGTACGCCAAATTTAACTTTGGTGTCGGCATGCTGCCTTACGATGCAACAGACAAAAAAGCCCCGCAGAATGCCATGCTCGGCGGAGCCAGCCTGTGGGTAATGCGCGGTCAGAGCGCTCAGACGTATAAGGGCGTGGCCGAATTCATGAAGTTCCTGGCCGAGCCTGCGATTGCGGCAGAATGGCATCAGAAAACCGGTTATCTGCCCGCCACAGAGGCGGCTTATGACCTGACCCGCCAGCAGGGATTCTATAAACAGAATCCGGGCGAAGATATTGCCATGAAACAGATGCTGAATAAGCCGCCTCTGCCTTTCACTAAAGGCTTACGTCTTGGCAATATGCCGCAAATCCGTACGGTCATTGATGAAGAGCTGGAAAGCGTCTGGACGGGCAAAGAAACCCCGAAAGTTGCGCTGGATAACGCGGTTAAACGTGGAAATCTGTTGCTGGAACGTTTCCGCCAGCAGGTTCAGTAACCCCGGTATCAGCGATACCCTCTCAGGCCTCACCGTCAGGCGGGCCCGGGAGGGTAGCTTTTATCGTCTTACCGCCTGAGGTCTTCGATTATGTCATCTTCCCGCCCCGTATTTCATCAGCGCGTTCTGCCTTACCTGTTGCTGCTGCCACAGCTGGCGGTCACGCTGATTTTCTTCATCTGGCCGGCCAGTGAAGCGCTATGGTATTCACTTGAAAATCTGGATCCCTTCGGATTTTCTTCCCGCTTTGTCGGGCTTGAAAACTTTTATGAACTGTTCCGGGATCCGTATTACCTGGACTCCTTCCGTACGACGATCATTTTCAGCGGTCTGGTGACGGGGATAGGCCTGGTCATTTCACTGCTATTTGCAGCACTGGTGGATCATGTTCTGCGCCTGAAGAAGTTTTATCAGATGTTACTGCTGCTGCCCTATGCCGTCTCGCCGGCGATAGCGGCCGTACTCTGGATGTTCCTGTTTAACCCCGGCATGGGGGTGCTAAGCCATGCACTGCAATGGATGGGCTATAACTGGAATCATGCACAAAATAGTGGTCAGGCGATGGTTCTGGTTGTCCTGGCATCAGTCTGGCAGCAGTTAAGCTATAACTTTCTGTTTTTCTTCGCAGCATTACAGGCGATTCCCCGTTCTTTAGTCGAAGCCGCAGCGCTGGACGGCGCCGGGCCGGTACGCCGGTTTATCAATCTTTCTTTGCCATTGATCACCCCGGTAAGTTTCTTCCTGCTGGTCGTCAATCTGGTCTATGCCTTCTTTGATACTTTCCCGGTGATTGATGCGGCGACCCAGGGCGGTCCGGTGCAGTCCACCACGACCCTGATTTATAAAATTTATCGTGAAGGTTTCACGGGGCTGGACCTGAGTGCCTCGGCGGCTCAGTCGGTGGTGTTAATGGTGATTGTCATTCTGCTGACGGTCGTTCAGTTCCGGTATATCGAACGTAAGGTGCGCTACCAATGATAGAAAATCGTCGTGGTCTCGATATCTTCAGTCACATCATGTTATGGCTGGGTATTCTGACCATTCTGTTCCCTGTTTATATCGCGGTGGTTGCTGCCAGCCTGGATAACCATGAGGTCTTCCAATCCCCGATATCGTTGCTGCCCGGCAGCCATCTCTGGCAAAACATTCACACCATCTGGACGCAGGGCGTCAGTCCCGGCAGCCCGCCTATTGGCCATATGTTACTCAACAGTATGATTATGGCGTTAGGTATCACGGTCGGTAAAATTTCCATTTCGATCATCTCTGCGTTTGCGCTGGTCTGGTTTCGTTTTCCGCTGCGTCAGTTCTTTTTCTGGATGATCTTTATCACGCTGATGTTACCTGTCGAAGTACGCATCTTCCCGACCGTGGAAGTGGTGTCACAGCTGCATATGCTCAACAGCTATAACGGGTTGATATTGCCGATGATGGCATCGGCCACGGCCACGTTTTTGTTCCGGCAGTTCTTTCTGTCCTTACCGAATGAGCTGATTGAGGCTGCCCGCATTGATGGCGCCAGCCCGATGCGCTTCTTTTTTGACATTGTATTGCCATTATCCAAAACCAATCTGGCAGCCCTGTTCGTGATTACCTTTATCTATGGCTGGAACCAGTATCTCTGGCCCTTGCTCATTACCAGTGATTCACGGATGAGCACCGCTGTTGCAGGTATACGCGGAATGATTTCGCTGGGGGATGGCGTGACACAGTGGAACCTGGTGATGGCAGCGATGCTGCTGACCCTTATTCCGCCGTTGCTCGTCGTGATTATTATGCAGCGTGCCTTTGTGAAAGGCCTGGTAGAAAGTGAGAAATAAGTTATGGCAAGTGTACATTTTCAGGCAGTAACAAAATCGTATGATGGCAAAAACCGGATCATTCAGCCGCTGAATATTACGATTGAAGAAGGCGAATTTATGGTGATGGTCGGCCCTTCCGGCTGCGGGAAGTCGACCTTACTGAGAATGGTGGCTGGCCTCGAAACGGTCAGCTCCGGCGATATTTATATTGATAATCAGTGTGTCACTACCCTGGAGCCGAAAGATCGCGGTATTGCGATGGTGTTTCAGAATTATGCGTTATACCCGCATATGACGGTTGAGCAGAATATGGGGTACGGACTCCGTATCCGGGGGATGGCTAAAGAACAGATCCGCCAGAAGGTTCTGCAGGCAGCCCGTAGCCTGGAACTGGATACCTTACTGACCCGCCATCCCCGTGAATTATCGGGAGGGCAGCGTCAGCGGGTTGCGATGGGACGGGCCATTGTGCGCGAGCCATCGGTGTTCCTGTTTGATGAACCTCTTTCTAACCTGGATGCCCGCTTACGGGTACAAATGCGGCTGGAGTTGCAGCAACTCCATCAACGGCTGAGAACAACCAGTCTTTATGTGACCCATGACCAGGTAGAAGCCATGACACTGGCCCAGCGTGTCATGGTGATGAATAAAGGCATTGTTGAGCAGGTCGGAACGCCGGTCGAAGTCTATGAAAAACCGGCAACGACCTTTGTTGCGGCCTTTATCGGTTCACCGGCCATGAACCTGCTGCCAGGGAAAATCAGTGCTGATGGCCGGGACATTATCCTCGACCCGCAGTGCCATCTTCCCCTCAGCCAGCAGCAGCCCGGTCTGGCCAACCGGCAGATAACCTTAGGGGTCCGCCCGGAACATATTAAACTCCGTTCCCGGGAAGAAGGCGGAGTGCCGATGCAGGTTGAAACGCTGGAAATCCTCGGGGCTGATAACTTAGTCCATGGTAAAATCGGGGAACATCGCCTGGTGGTCCGTTTACCTCATGAGCAACGTCCGCAGCCCGGGTCATTGCTATGGCTGGAGGTTCCGCTGACCGCCCGGCACTATTTTGACACCACTACAGGACACCGTCTGGAATGAAAACTCAGCCCTGGCCTTACCCGCACATTGTGGCTCATCGCGGTGGCGGAAAACTGGCACCGGAAAATACCCTGGCGGCTATCGATGTCGGGCACCGTTACGGGCATACCATGATCGAATTTGATGCAAAACTCTCAAAAGATCATCAGGTCTTTTTGCTGCACGATGACACCCTGGAACGGACAACCAGTGGTCAGGGGATTGCCGGACAACAGGACTGGGCAGCATTATCGACGCTGGATGCGGGGCGCTGGTTCAGCGATAGCTTCAGAAATGAACCCCCGGCGCTGCTGGCACAGGTCGCTGAACGCTGCCGGCAGTATGGGATGAAGGCTAATATTGAAATAAAACCCACCACCGGGCAGGACGAGCTGACCGGTCGTGACGTTGCTCTGGCAGCCAGAACACTCTGGCAGGGGCAGGTCGCTCCCTTACTGTCGTCATTTTCACCTCAGGCCCTGGCGGCTGCCCGGGATGCCGTACCGGAACTGCCCCGGGGGTTGTTACTGGATGAGTGGCAGGACGACTGGCAGGCTCAGACGGATGAGCTGGGTTGTGTCGCCCTCCACCTCAATCACCGGTTACTGGATGAAGTGCGCACCCGACAGATTAAAGCCGCCGGGTTACGTATTCTGGTGTACACGGTGAATGACCCGCAGCGAGCCCGGGAGCTTCTGCGGTGGGGTGTCGATATGATCTGTACCGATTGTATTGATGTTATTGGCCCCGGTTTCAGCGCATAAAACGCCAGCGGGCGGGCGGCTCTCCGCGACCTCAGGGTTGGGTACTGCTGAGTCGCTGTCTCGCCTGTGCCTGCTGCTGGCTGATAGTTTGCTGAATTTTTTGTGATTGTTGCTGCTGTTCGTTCTGCAGTTTCAACTGTTCCGTTTTTTGCTGCATTTCCATCTGGTCCTGCATCCTTTTCTGTGACGGATTATATACGGCCCCGGGTTGAGTAGGGTTTAACGGGTTACTGCTGATATCAGCGAAACTACTCAGCGGCAGAGCGAAGATCGTGATTAATAGCAGAGGTTTGAGCATGATGTTCTCCCTTCGGATAGCACATCGGAAAAGTATAGGTCTGCTTGTGCTATCGGGCAACGAACCGGCAGCGCGGGAGTGCGTGGGAGCGGCGGATTCCGTTAGGCCGTCGGTGTTTTTCAGCATAGTCTGATGAGACATAGAGATAAAAAGCAGAGATCCTGCTTTACAAATAGTAATGATAATGATTATTATTACCACATCTTCACCGGTCATCCTTAACGGACTTCCGGTGGAGAGACGACATTGCTCACATTGCTTCCGGTATTAATTTGCCAGCCTTCGGGGCTGGCTTTTTTTTTACCGCCATCCCGTCCCTCCGTCGCGGAATATCATTCACTTTTTTTGAACAGAGGCGTGAACTTTTTCAGCTATTTTTTCTGCGTGATCGGCGTCAGACTATAAAAAATTAAGGAGTCTGAGATGATTTATTTACGTAAAGCAGAAGATCGTGGTCACGCACACCATGGCTGGCTGAAGAGCTGGCATACCTTTTCTTTCGCCAACTATTATGACCCTGATTTTATGGGATTTTCGGCCTTACGGGTCATTAATGAAGACATTATTGCCCCCGGTCAGGGATTCGGGACACATCCCCATAAAGATATGGAAATCCTGACCTATGTTCTTTCCGGAACGGTAGAACACCAGGACAGCATGGGCAATAAGGAGCAGATCCCGGCAGGAGAGTTCCAGATCATGAGTGCAGGTACGGGGGTCCGTCATTCGGAATATAATCCGAGCGCGACGGAGCCGTTACATCTTTATCAGATCTGGATTATGCCTCAGCGTGCCGGTGTTGAGCCGCGTTACGAGCAGAAACGTTTTGACGATCCTCGGGGCCGGCAATGGGTATTAACCCCGGATGGCCGGGAAGACTCATTAAAAGTCTGGCAGGATATGACCTTATCCCGCCAGGTCGTCCCGGCTGGGGAGACACAGCATATTTCCCTGGAGAGCGGGCGGAATTACTGGGTTCAGGTGGTGAAAGGTAAACTTGCCATCAATGACCAGTCGCTGAAAGCCAGTGACGCACTTGCGCTGACAGAAGAGTCTGCGCTGACACTGCAGGCGGAAGAGGATACTGAAGTCCTTATCTTCGATTTGCCGCCGGTCTGATAAATCCCGATAAAAAGTTATGCCCTGTGAGCTGGATCGCTTACGGGGCATTTTTGTACCGGTGTTTAATGGTAAACTCAGCCTACTCCAGACGGGAATGAGTTCCTATGACCATGAAGAAAAAAAGGCCGGTACTTCAGGATGTTGCAGACAGACTGGGCGTCACTAAAATGACGGTCAGCCGCTTTTTACGTAATCCGGAACAAGTCTCTGAAGCATTAGGCCAGCGCATTGCTGTTGTGCTGGATGAGTTAGGGTATATCCCTAACCGGGTCCCGGAGATACTGTCGAATGCGACCAGCAAAGCGATTGCTGTATTACTTCCCTCACTGACCAATCATGTTTTTGCGGATGTCCTGAAAGGGATAGAAACCGTCAACGATGCCGCCGGTTATCAGACCCTGGTGGCTCATTTTGGTTACCAGGCCGAAAAAGAAGAACGACAGCTGCGTTCCCTGCTGGGCTGGAATGTCGATGGGGTGATCCTGACAGAAAGAACCCATACACCTGCCACTTTGCGAATGCTGGAAACGGCAGGGATTCCGGTGGTGGAAATTATGGACTCTGTGTCGCCCTGTCTGGATATGGCGGTGGGTTTTGATAACACGGAAGCCGCGCGGCAGATGGCAGAGACGCTCATCCGCCGTGGATACCGCTCAACGGTTTATCTGGGGGCCAGGCTCGATGAGCGCACCCTTCAGAAACAACAGGGATATCAGCGGGCGATGCAGGAAGCCGGCCTTGAACCACTTTCTGTTATGAGCGCAACACCTTCTTCGTTTACCACCGGGGCCATGTTACTGAAAGAAGCGCTGCAGAGATTTCCGCAGATGGATAGCCTGTGTTGTACCAATGATGATCTGGCGGTCGGGGCGATGTTTGAATGCCAGAGACTGGGGCTGAATGTACCAGAGCAGATTGCGATCACTGGTTTTCATGGGCATGACATTACCCGCGTGGTCTCGCCGGTACTGGCCACCGTCGTCACTCCGCGTAAGCAAATCGGAGAGGAAGCTTCAGCTATGATATTGCGACGACTCAGGGGAGAGGAGATCACTGAGCCTGTCCGTGATCTTGGCTTTAAGATTGAGACCGGGCGCAGTATTTAACCTGTTTTTATGATTCAGTTCACAGTTTGATGTTTTTAACACTTAATCTGTTGCCAGAAAATGAACGACTCATGACAATGTTTTGATTAATTGTTATCGGTAACATTAATCGGAGCGAACAATGTCTACACCCTCTTCAAAACATTATGTCTTTATTCTGATGGGCGTCTCAGGTAGCGGGAAATCGGTTGTTGCCAACAGGGTTGCACAAGAGTTGCAGACCGCCTTTCTGGATGGTGATTTTCTGCATCCCCGTGCCAATATACTGAAAATGGCTGATGGTCACCCGTTAGATGACAAGGACCGTCAGCCCTGGTTGCAGGCCATTAATGATGCAGCTTTTGCCATGCAACGGACTCAGGCTGTATCGTTAATAGTATGCTCCTCCCTGAAAAAAAGTTACCGGGATATCCTTCGTAAAGGTAACAGCAATCTGAAATTCATTTACCTGAAAGGGGACTTCGATACCATTGAATCCCGCCTCAAAGCCCGTAAGGGACATTTCTTTAAACCCTCTATGCTGGTGACCCAGTTCTCGACGCTGGAAGAGCCTGGTGCGGAAGAGACCGATGTTGTGGCGGTGGATATCCGGCAGTCCATTGATGAGGTGGTTTCGGCGACCGTCGGAGCGATTAAAGACGCCATTAACTAAGGACTGGTAATGATGAGTACCGCAACACTTGTTCTTACGGCGGTGGGGTCAGTTCTTCTGTTGTTGCTGCTGGTGATGAAAGCACGTTTACATGCGTTTGTTGCCCTGATGCTGGTCTCGGTCGGCGCCGGGATCCTGTCGGGGATGCCGCTGGAAAAAATTACTGAAACTATGCAGCAGGGAATGGGCGGCACGTTAGGCTTTCTGGCTATTGTCGTGGCGCTGGGGGCCATGTTTGGCAAAATACTGCATGAAACCGGTGCTGTCGATCAGATAGCGATGCGTATGCTGAAAACCTTCGGTGAACAGCGTGCACACTATGCGATGGGCATTGCCGGGTTTATTTGCGCACTGCCATTGTTCTTTGAAGTGGCCGTCGTCCTGCTGATAAGTATTGCCTTTGCGGTGGGCAGGCGTACCGGCGGAAACCTGGTCAGACTGGTGATACCGTTGTTTGCAGGTGTTGCCGCAGCCGCAGCGTTTGTACTGCCAGGGCCAGCCCCGATGTTACTGGCAGCGCAGATGCATGCCGATTTTGGCTGGATGATCCTGCTGGGTCTCTGTGCGGCGATCCCGGGGATGCTGATTGCAGGCCCCTTGTTTGGCAGCATTATTGCCCGTTATGTGCATTTTAGCTTGCCGGAAGAGAGTGCCCCGGCACCGGCAGATCAGCACACGTTGCCGTCATTTGGTTTCAGCCTGTCGCTGATCCTCTTCCCGCTGGTCCTGGTGGGCCTGAAAACGATCGGAACCCATTTTGTGGAGCCAGACTCCCGTCTTTATCACGTGCTGGAATTCGTTGGCCATCCCTTTATCGCAATTTTACTGGCGTGTCTGATCACTATTTACGGACTGGCGCGGCGTCAGGGAATGGATAGCTCCCGTGTGATGCAGATTTGTGGTGAAGCGCTGCAACCGGCGGGAATTATTCTGTTGGTGATCGGTGCCGGAGGGGTCTTTAAGCAGGTACTGGTGGATTCCGGGGTAGGCCCTGCGTTGGGTCATGCCATTGCCGGGGCTGGGATGCCGGTGGCTCTGGCTTGCTTCATTCTAGCCGGCGCGGTGCGGATTATTCAGGGGTCGGCAACGGTGGCCTGTCTGACCGCGGTGGGGTTGATTATGCCGGTGATCGGTCCTTTACATTACAACGGCGCACAACTGGCTGCGCTGTCCATCTGTATCGGGGGCGGGTCCATTATCTGCAGTCATGTAAATGATGCCGGATTCTGGCTGTTCGGTCGCTTTACCGGTGCCACCGAAGCAGAAACACTGAAGACCTGGACGCTGATGGAAACTATCCTGGGCACCACCGGGGGAATTATCGGCATGATAGCGTTTACGCTGTTAAGCTGATCAGGCGAGTGACGAATGAAGGCGCAGCAGGGCAGACTGCTGCGCCCGATGTTTAGAGCTTAAGATAGGCCCGCACACCATCAAGAAACATCTGTGTGGCCAGCATAATCAGGATTAACCCCATCAGCCGTTCCAGCGCATTCACCCCTTTATCGCCCAGCAACCTCAGGAACACCCCCGAAAGTAATAAAATGGTCGAGGTAATCGCCCAGGCAAGCAGCAGAGACAGGACCAGCATCCCCAGAGATCCCGGGTATTGATGAGACATCAGCATCAAGGTGGCCAGTAATGAGGGGCCGGCGACCAGAGGGATCGCCAGGGGGACCAGAAAAGGTTCTTCACCCGCAGGTAATCCGTTACCGGATCCACTTTGCTCAGGTCCGGGGAAAATCATTTTTATCGCGATCAGAAATAAAATAACCCCCCCGGAAATCGACACGGTTTCTGTCCGCAGATTCAGGAAGGCCAGAATTTTTTCCCCGGTAAATAAAAACAGCAGCATGATAACCAAAGCGATTAACAGTTCGCGGATCATCACGACCCGCCGCCGGCGCGGCTCGAGATGTCGGAGTACTGACATGAAAATGGGTAAATTACCCAGCGGATCCATGATCAATAAAAGGAGTACGGTAACGGAAATCATCTCTGTCATGAGGGCAGTCTTATCCTTTGGTCAGCGCTGATATTAGTTCAATGATTAAAAAAGCCTGGCGTATCGAATTTATTTACTTGCCAGCGCGTGTGCATTTTGTAGAGTTGGGGGTCATAGGTAAATCTGATTATTACATGCAGGCCGGCTGAGGTGATGGAAAAGATTTATTTCATCAGAGATCAGTTCCGGAGCGGATATTATTTCTGCAGATCGTATAATCTCACGATCGGTTGTCAAGGTTCCTGACAATGCGGCGTAAAAGAACTCAGAATACAGGATAAGCAGGCACAAGATGAAAAATGTAGGTTTTATTGGCTGGCGCGGCATGGTGGGTTCCGTACTGATGTCCAGAATGAGTGAAGAGCGTGATTTTGATGCGATCAATCCGGTCTTCTTTTCTACCTCTCAGCATGGGCAACCGGCACCGGCTTTCGGTGGTCGTCAGAATGGCGTACTTCAGGATGCCAGTGATATTGAAGCGCTGCGTGCGCTGGATATTATTATTACCTGTCAGGGCGGCGATTATACCAGCGATATCTATCCGAAGCTGCGGGCATCAGGCTGGCAGGGGTACTGGATTGATGCAGCGTCCACCTTACGTATGGAAGACGATGCCATCATTATTCTCGACCCGGTGAACCAGAATGTCATCCAGCGTGGATTAGAAAACGGTATCAAGACCTTTGTCGGCGGGAACTGTACCGTCAGTCTGATGCTGATGTCACTGGGCGGGCTGTTCGCTCATGATCTGGTTGAGTGGGCCTCTGTGGCGACTTATCAGGCAGCTTCCGGCGGCGGTGCCCGTCATATGCGTGAATTGCTCACTCAGATGGGCATGCTGCATGGCCATGTTGCCAAAGAACTGCAAAACCCGGCGTCCGCCATTCTGGATATTGAGCGTAAAGTCACTGAGCTGACGCGTTCAGGCACCTTACCCAGCGATAACTTCGGTGTTCCTCTGGCCGGCAGCCTGATCCCCTGGATCGATAAACAACTGGACAACGGTCAAAGCCGTGAAGAGTGGAAGGGGCAGGCAGAGACTAATAAAATTCTGTCGACATCCGCGACGATCCCGGTTGACGGGCTTTGTGTCCGTGTCGGTGCACTGCGTTGCCATAGCCAGGCATTCACCCTGAAACTGAAGAAAGATATTTCTCTGCCGGAGATCGAATCATTGCTGGCCAGTCATAATGAGTGGGTGAAGGTGGTTCCTAATGATCGTGAATTGTCTATGCGTGAACTGACACCGGCAGCGGTCACCGGGACGCTGACCACGCCGGTCGGGCGGTTACGTAAACTGAATATGGGGCCGGAATATCTGTCGGCCTTTACCGTGGGTGACCAGTTACTCTGGGGCGCGGCCGAGCCTCTCAGAAGAATGTTGCGTCAGTTAGCAGGCTAAGAAAGAGTGGCTCTCTGACAGAGCGCAGGAAAAAAGAAGGCGACCACCAGGCCGCCTTCTTTTGTTTTCTGTCTGAAGATTACAGCCCGGCCACCGGTAACGATGCGGGAAGTACAGAAGAGATGTTATACCGGGTCTTCAGCCACTCAGCGACCCGGGCCTGTTGTTCCTCTGTCAGCCACATTCCCTGTTTTGTCCGGCGCCAGAGCGCATCCTGTGCCTCGTGAACCCATTCATGGTCGGCAAGATAGCGCAGTTCTGCCTCATAAAATTCATGACCGAAGTTTTCACCCAAATCCTCCAGGCGTTGTGCATCACCCAGAACCTTTTCCGTATTACTGCCATAGGTCCGGGCATAGTGCATAGCCATATTCGCGGTGATAAACGGATAGCGGCGGCGCAGGCTGGCGGCAAAGTCTTCACGGCTGCCGGAAAAATGCCCGCCGGGCAGCACACTTTCTTTGGTCCAGGCCGGTCCGGCCTTCGGATAATATTTCGCCAGCTTTTCCATCGCATGCTCAGCCAGTTTGCGGTACGTTGTCAGCTTGCCACCAAACACCGACAATAAGGGTGCCTTGCCATGCTCATCATGCACATCCAGCGTGTAATCGCGGGTGATTGCCTGAGGGGAGTCTGACTCATCGTCACATAACGGCCGGACACCGGAATAGGTCCAGACAATATCCTCGCGCGTCAGGTTATGGCGGAAATGGTCATTGAAGACCTTAAGCAGGTAATCCGTTTCGTTATCATCAATTTTCACATCTTTCGGATCGCCATGATATTCGACGTCGGTCGTGCCGATAATCGAAAACTCATTCATCCACGGGATCACGAACACGATGCGGTGATCCTCATTTTGCAGGATATAGGCTTCTTTCCCCTGGTGGACACGGGGGACCACGATATGACTGCCCTTGATTAATCGGATCCCGTAAGGCGATTTGAGCGCGAGACCGTTATCGAAGAATTCTTTCACCCATGGACCGGCAGCATTTACCAGACCTTTTGCCTGCCAGCGGAAGTGTTCCCCGCTGTCACTGTCCACGGCTTCGACGATCCATAAACCGTTTTCACGCCATGCGCGGGTCACCCGGGTACGGGTTCTGACTTCTCCCCCGTGGCTGACGACAGCCTGGGCATTCGCGACGACCATACGGGCATCATCCACCCAACAGTCTGAGTATTCAAAGCCACGATTAATTTCCGGTTTCAGTACTGAGTCTGCCCCGAAAGTGATCCCTTTACTGGCCGGCAGACTGGTCCGTTTCCCCAGATGATCATACAGAAATAATCCCGTACGGATCATCCACGCCGGGCGAAGGTGCGGGCGGTGCGGCAGACGGAAACGCATAGGAAAGGCGAGGTGGGGAGCCATTTTGAGTAAGACTTCCCGTTCGGCCAGCGCTTCACTGACCAGACGGAATTCATAATGTTCCAGATAGCGTAAACCACCATGAATGAGTTTCGAACTTGCAGAGGACGTCGCACAGGCAAAGTCCCGGGCTTCCAGTATCAGTACTGATAAGCCACGTCCCGCAGCATCTGCCGCAATTCCGGCACCATTGATGCCACCACCGATGACGATCAGATCTTTGGTTTCCACGTGCTTTCCTCCGGTGTTCGGAATAATCAGTCAATGTTCGTTTGCGAACATTATCATAGGCGAAAACAAACATTGATGCCAATATTTAACCTTATGAAAACATTTTAGCGTGATACAGATAACAAAACCGGATGACAATACAGCTGAAGCACGTGATTTATCGGATTATCGGGAGAACAAAGATCAGGTTACAATGTGCGGCTGTAAGCTGATTGATTAGAGAGAGTGATATGGAAACCTACGAGTGCATTAACGTTCTGCAGGCAATGGAGAAGTTACAACAGGGCGCTATCCTGGTTGATATTCGCGACCCGCAAAGTTTTGAAGCGGCACATGTTGCTGAGGCTTTCCATCTGACCAACGGAACTCTCAACAATTTTATGACAGAAGCGGAGTTTGACCAGCCGGTATTGGTACTTTGCTATCACGGCAACAGCAGTAAAGGTGCGGCTCAATATCTTATTAATCAGGGGTTTGATCAGGTATATAGTGTTGACGGCGGGTTTGATGCCTGGCGGACGGCGTTTCCTGCGCAAATCCGCACCGATAACAGTCAGGGATAATGTCCGGTACCGGGGATAGGTCATGAAATGTATTACGCAGTTTACGAACCCGCGAATGGCCCAGGCGTTTGTGGATTATATGGCAACCCGCGGCGTCAGGTTGCATATTGAACAGCAGCAAAACAGTTACCAGCTCTGGCTGGACGATGAAGATCAGCTGACATTAACGGAAAGTGAACTCAGTCAGTTTATGCGCGATCCCAATCATCCCCGCTATCAGGCCGCGAGCTGGAAAAGCGGGACGACACGGCTACGTATGGAGTACCCGCGGGGGCAGTTTCTGACCAACCTCCGTGAACGGGCCGGTCCGCTGACGATGAGTGTGATGATGATCTGCATCGTCGTGTTTGTTCTGATGCAGATTGTCGGTGATGAAACGGTCTTAAGCTGGCTGTCCTGGCCTGACGGGTCGGGGCAATATTTCCAGGTCTGGCGCTGGGTCAGCCATATATTCCTTCACTTTTCTTTGCTGCACATCGTCTTTAACCTGCTCTGGTGGTGGTATCTGGGCGGCGCGGTTGAGAAACGGCTGGGTAGCGGAAAATTGTTTGTGATCACCGTAATTTCAGCCTTACTGAGTGGCTGGATGCAAGCCAAATTCAGCGGGATCTGGTTCGGCGGTCTCTCCGGTGTGGTCTATGCACTGATGGGATATTGCTGGTTACGGGGCGAAAGAGACCCGCAGAGCGGAGTGTATCTGGAACGCGGATTAATTGTGTTCTCTATAGTGTGGCTGGTTGTCGGGTATTATGGGCTGTTCGGGATGGATATCGCCAATATGGCGCACTTCACGGGATTACTGGTGGGGCTGGCGATGGCGTTTGCCGATACTCAGTCCGCCAGAAAGCAGCGTTGATGATGAAGACAGAGGTCAGGGAAATCCTGCACAGGAGGGTAGAGTGAAGCAGACTCAGCGGCACGATGTCATTATTGAACTGGTCAAACGACAGGGATATGTCAGCACTGAAGAGCTGGTGGAACATTTCTCGGTCAGCCCGCAGACAATCCGACGGGATCTGAATGATCTTGCAGAACAGAACCAGATCCAGCGACATCACGGTGGCGCGGCTTTACCCTCCAGCGCCGAGAATACGGCATGGCATGATCGCCGGATGATGTATTCCGAAGAAAAAGCCAGTATTGCCCGCAGTGTTGCCGCGCAGATCCCCGAAGGGTCGACGCTGTTTATCGATATCGGTACCACGCCTGAAGCGGTGGCTCATGCGTTACTGAACCACAAGCATCTGCAGGTTGTGACCAATAACCTGAATGTGGCGATGTTGCTGATGGCAAAACCGGAGTTCAGAGTCATTGTGGCCGGCGGAGATGTCCGTACTCGGGATGGCGGGATCATCGGTGAAGCAACGATGGACTTTATCTCTCAGTTTCGGCTGGACTATGGCATTCTGGGGATCAGCGGTATTGATATGGATGGAACGTTACTGGAATTCGATTACCATGAGGTCAGGACGAAGCGTGCGATCATTGAAAATTCACGGAATGTCATCCTGGTCACCGACCATTCAAAATTTGGCCGGAATGCGATGGTGAATCTGGGGAATATCAGTATGCTGGACAGCCTGTACACGGACCGTAAGCCGCCGGAAGAACTACTCAGTGTTATCCGGCAGCATGATGTGCAGCTGGTGCTGTGCTGAGCGATTGAAATATCCACCGTTACCAAACGGTGGATAACACTTATCAGTAGTAAGAGTGTTCGCCTGGCTGGTGCTCGGTAAGGTCACGCACCCCTTTCAGTTCCGGGAAAGCGGCCAGCATCTCTTTTTCGATCCCTTCTTTCAGGGTGACATCTACCATGGAGCAGCCGTTGCATCCGCCACCGAACTGCAAAATCGCATAGCCGTCTTCGGTAATTTCCATCAGAGAGACTTTACCGCCGTGGCTGGCAAGCTGCGGGTTAATCTGTGCCTGTAACAGATACTCAACCCGATCAATTAACGGAGCATCATCTGCGACTTTACGCATTTTGGCATTTGGCGCTTTCAGCGTGAGCTGTGAACCCAGGTTATCTGTCACGAAGTCGATTTCAGCATCCTCAAGATAAGGTGCACTCAGTTCATCGACATACGCGGTCAGGCGCTCATAGTTAAGCTCTGTATCGGTACTTTCCACCGCATCGGGTGGGCAATAGGAAACACCACACTCTGCACTGGGCGTCCCCGGATTGATCACGAAAACACGAATCTGGGTGCCTTCTTCCTGTTTAGCGAGCAGTTTCGAAAAATGCTCCTGGGCAGTGTCAGTAATACGGATCATAGTATGGCTCAATAGTTGACTGAAACAGTGGGTAATAATACGCCCATCACCGTGACTCTACAAGGTGCGGCACAGGCACCAGACCTGCACACTGGCTGCCCCTGCACGGGTGAGCAATTGTGATATTTCACCTGCCGTGCTACCGGTGGTGACAACATCATCCACCAGCGCCACATGCTGTCCGGAAAAGCTGAATTCCGTGGCAAAGGCATGGCGCAGATTACGCTTTCTTTGCTGAATACTTAGCCGGTGTTGTAATGCCGTTTTCCGGGTACGGGTCAGTGCTTCCGGTGCATAATCGCAGGATAGCCAATGGGCTAAAGGTTGCGCGAGCAAGGCGGACTGATTAAATCCCCGTTGCCACCGCCGGTGCTTATTCAACGGCGAGCACACCACAATGTCCGGCTTTTTCAGACCACAGCTTCTGTGCTGCTGTAACCAGCTTAGCAAAATCAGTCTGGCAAACATCACCTGCAGTGCGGTACACCCTGAAAATTTAAACTTATGCAGTAACCGGCTGAGCGGCGGAAGATAATCACTGACACAGACCAGCCGGTGCCACGGCGGGGGATTGAGTAAACAGCGACCACAGGCGCCCGTATCCGGTGCTGCAGGCAAACCGCAGCGGTAGCACAGCGACGGGAGTGCGGGCAACCGGCGCTGGCAGGGACTGCAAATCCCGCGTTCCGGCGAGCACACGGGCAACTGGCATAGCCAGCAATTACCTTTTAATGTGAACATGTTAACCTCTCACTTTTAACCGGAGTACTTCATCATGTCGCTTTACTGGCACCGTTGCGGAGAAGGAAAAACGGATCTTGTGCTATTGCACGGCTGGGGTTTGAATGCCGAAGTATGGTCTGGTATCACGGAGAGATTAAGGCCCCATTTCCGTTTACATCTCGTCGACCTGCCTGGCTATGGTCGCAGTCAGGGTTATTCTGCGATGACGCTGGAGGAGATGGCCGGGGTATTACTGCCACATTTACCCGAAGATGCGATTATTGCTGGCTGGTCATTAGGTGGCCTGGTGGCGACCCGGCTGGTACAGACAGCACGACAGAAAGTGCGCGGGTTGATAACCCTCGCTTCCTCACCCTGTTTCAGTGAACGGGAGCAGTGGCCGGGGATTAAACCGACCGTGCTTGAGGGCTTCAGACAGCAACTCAGTCAGCATTTTGAAAAAACGGTCGAACGGTTTATGGCGCTACAGACGTTGGGAACCGGTACAGCCAGACAGGATGCCCGGCAACTCAGAGACGTCATTCTTTCGCAGCCGTTACCGCAAGCCGATGTGCTTAACGGAGGGCTGTCTATTCTGCAATCCGCAGACCTGCGTGGTGATCTGTCCGCTCTGAAGGTGCCGGTGCTGCGCATTTACGGGGCACTGGATGCGCTGGTGCCGGTAGCGATAGTGCCTGAGGTGGACCAGTATACCGGACACGGACAGTCACTGATCATTCCTAAGGCCGGACACGCACCTTTCATTTCTCATCCTGACCTCTTTTGCCAGCAGGTGCTGGATTTTTCATCTGATTTGTAAAAATTTGACCTTGTGCATTGCCTGTTTTTTAAACATTCGCGCATACTTTGGTCGGACAACATCCTTACCTCTGTTGTCGGACAGCCCCTGACATTTTCTCCCGTGTCAGGGGTTGCCTGTTTTTACGCATTTTATAAAATCATAAAATAAGAGGCTTACCCTATGAATATGTTGAAGTTTGCAGTAACTGCGTTCGTCGCGGGTACCGTGTCTTTTTCTGCATTGGCGGCAGAAGAGGTTACGAAAGCGGAAGTCAGCCGCCAGCATCTGGAAAAAATAGGCACGGTGACGACCACCTCAAAAGCCACTGCTCCGATAGATGCCAAAGCTGAGCTGTCCAGACTGGCTGATGAAAAGGGAGGGCGCTACTTCAGGGTGATTGCCGGACGTGAGCATGGCCGTATCAGTGCCACGGCAGAAGTCTATAAGTAATCTGTTTTGCACAGGCTGCCTTCGGGCGGTCTGTGCTGCACCATTTATCTTCTGATGCGGACAGGCTGGCCTCAGGGTGTATTTTTCCTGCCTGCAGTTGCATACTTTCAGACAGATTCAATGTCTGCCGGCCGTTTGCCGGGATCCCGTATTAACCATCAGAAGGTCAGATATGAGCCAGGTCATAACAGTTATTGCATCAATTACCGCAACACCAGGTGAAGAGAAAGTGGTTGCTGAAGCCTTAAAAACGGCTGAGAGAGAAGTGCAGGGTGAGCCCGGGTGTGAATCTTATGTACTCCATCAAAATATCAGTAAGCCGCAGCAATTTATTATGCTCGAGCGCTGGAGCTCACGTCAGCACCTGGATGAACATGAGAAAGCCCCGGCATTTCAGAAGCTGGCAGCAGCGCTGAATAACCGTGCCTCGCTGGACGTTGTTCTTTCGCAGGAAGTCAGTGCGGACTGAATTGCGGAAAAAAGCTCCCGGGACGGGAGCTTTTCAGATTAGCGTTTTTTGCCAAACGCAGCGGCCAGAGCATCTTCCATTGCGCTGTTGCCTGTGGCTTTAGGTCGTGTTTTACCGGCATTCTGGCGGGCTGCAGGGCGTGGCTGACCGGCGGGTGCGGCACTGCCTCCCGGTCTGCGTGTTTCGCCTGCTTGCTCATCCAGACGCATTGTCAGGGCGATACGCTTACGTTGCAGGTCGATATCTATGACCTTAACCTTGACGATATCTCCGGCCTTCACGACCTTGTGCGGGTCGTCGACAAATTTATCCGACAGGGACGAGATATGTACCAGACCGTCCTGGTGAACGCCGATATCCACAAAAGCCCCGAAGTTAGTCACATTGGTGACCGAGCCTTCCAGTACCATCCCCGGCAGTAAGTCTGCCATCGTATCGATACCTTCGGCAAAAGTCGCTGTTTTGAATTCAGGACGGGGATCCCGGCCCGGTTTTTCAAGCTCTTTCAGGATATCGTTAACGGTCGGTAACCCGAAACGCTCATCGGTAAACTCTGAAGGTTTCAGGGCATGAACCGCCTGGCTGTTACCCATTAGTTCCTGCAGGCTCTGTGCGGTTGCCTGCAAAATGCGCTCAACCACCGGATAGGCTTCCGGGTGAACGGTGGAGGCATCCAGCGCGTTTTCACCCTGGCTGATCCGCAAAAATCCGGCACACTGCTCAAAGGCTTTTGGCCCCAGACGGCTGACTTTCAGTAACTGCTTACGGTTTATGAAACGACCATTTTCATCCCGCCAGTCGACAATATTCTGTGCCATCATCCGGCTCAGCCCGGCAACCCGGGTCAGCAGGGGAACGGATGCCGTATTCAGGTCAACACCGACGGCGTTAACACAGTCTTCTACCACAGCATCCAGTTTTTTCGCCAGCTGACTCTGACTGACATCATGCTGATACTGCCCGACCCCGATGGATTTAGGCTCAATCTTCACCAGCTCAGCTAACGGGTCCTGTAAGCGGCGGGCAATGGAAACCGCGCCACGCAGCGACACATCCAGATCTGGGAACTCAAGGGCGGCCAGTTCAGAAGCAGAGTACACTGAAGCGCCTGCTTCGCTGACGATCACCTTCTGAGCCGTAACCTGCGGATACTGTTTCTGCAGTTCGAGGAAGAATCGTTCGGTCTCGCGGGAGGCAGTACCATTACCTATCGCGACCAGTTCAACCTGATAGCGGGTACATAACGCGGCCACACTGGCTGCGGCTTTGGCCGCCTGACCGGTGTGCGGATAGACTGTATCGGTCGCTACCAGTTTACCGGTGGCATCGACAACGGCGACTTTTACGCCGGTACGCAGGCCGGGATCGAGACCCATGGTCGGGCGCATACCCGCCGGTGCGGCCATCAGCAGATCATTCAGGTTACGGGCAAAGACATTGATCGCTTCATCTTCAGCGCGCTCCCTGAGTGTTCCCATCAGTTCGGTTTCCAGATGCAGCAGGATTTTGATCCGCCATGTCCAGCTGATGACGGCTTTTCTCCAGCGGTCCGCTGCCGCATTATTGAAAATGACCTGCAGATGTTCTGCTATCAGTGTCTCGCCATAACTTTCCCGCGGTGGTTCATCGCTTTGCGGATCCGGGTTCAGAGAAAGCTGCAGGATACCTTCGTTACGCCCGCGGAACATAGCCAGCGCGCGGTGAGAAGGGATTGATGACAACAGTTCGTGGTGATCAAAGTAGTCGCGAAATTTCGCGCCTTCTTCTTCCTTGCCTTCCACAACTTTTGACACCAGATGAGCATTCTTAGACAGATAATGACGTACTTTCGCCAGCAGTACGGCATCTTCCGCAAACTTTTCCATCAGTATATAACGGGCGCCGTCCAGCGCTGCGCGGGTATCCGCGATACCTTTATCTGCATCAACATAAGACTGCGCCGCGCTCTCAGGGTCCTGATCCGGCTGCTGCCATAACAGGGTCGCGAGGGGTTCCAGACCGGCTTCAATGGCTATCTGTCCACGGGTGCGGCGCTTCGGTTTATAAGGGAGATAGAGATCTTCGAGTTCCGTCTTACTCAGGGTGGTGTTCAGCGCATCGGAAAGCTCCGGTGTCAGCTTACCCTGTTCCTCAATGGAGCGGAGAATGGTCTGGCGGCGATCTTCGAGCTCACGGAGATAACTCAGCCTGGATTCTAACTGGCGTAGCTGTGTATCATCCAGCCCGCCCGTGACTTCTTTACGATAGCGTGCAATAAATGGCACGGTATTCCCTTCGTCCAACAGATGCACAGCAGAATTGACCTGCTCTGCACGCACCTGAAGTTCACCGGCAATAATTTGGCTTAGCGAATTTTTCATCTTTAGCATCAGATTTCTGCGAGGTTGGTTTCCAGCGGACAGTTATACGGACTGAGCCGTTAAAATGCCAGTAGCGCCGCTGCCTTTGGGCTATATTCCTAATCTGCGTCCGGGTACAGGATCTCGTTAATATACCAGGTGGCAATGCCGGCCGGTGTTTCTACCTGTGCGGCATCGCCGGCCTCTTTTTTAAGCAAGGCTCTGGCCATCGGAGAGTCGATCGAAATATAGTCTTTACGGCCAAAAATCTCGTCATAGCCCACAATGCGAAAAGATTTAATCTCACCGCGATCATTTTCGACCTCAACCTGTGCGCCAAAGAAGACTTTTCCCTGTTGCTGCGGGGAGTAATCGACAATACGTAACGCTTCCAGGCTTTTTCTCAGATACCGGACTCTGCGGTCAATCTCTCTGAGCCGCTTTTTGTTATACTGATAATCGGCATTTTCACTGCGATCACCCAGGCTGGCAGCCCAGGTCACCTTTTTGGTGACTTCCGGACGTTCCTCGCGCCAAAGGTAGTCAAGTTCCTGTTTTAATTTGTTATAGCCTTCGCGTGTAATCAGTGGCGTTCTCATTCCGCTTCCCGTAACAGTCAATAAATGTCAGTCATTGTCAGTGTATGTCGCTTATACGGGTGTAAAAGTCCGGTTTATAGATTGGATAACCCGAAATTCACCGTACTGCGCGTAAAACAGCCATTATCGTCCGTGAAGAAATCCGGAAGAAAAGGTTGAGGAATTTCAACAGACTCCACGGGCATCGGGCGATAAAAACGGAGTTAACTTGCTGTTTAATATGCTTTGTAACAATTTCGGCTAGAATATAAACCATTATAAACTGTCACTGTAATATATCTTTTTTAACAATACAGCATCAGGCAATTGTGCCTTTGGGAGTGAAGAAATGCAGGAAAATTACAAAGTTCTGGTCGTTGATGATGATATGCGACTGCGCGCATTGCTGGAAAGATATCTGACCGAGCAGGGTTTCCAGGTTCGCAGCGTAGCGAATGCCGAACAGATGGATCGTTTACTGACCCGTGAATCCTTCCACCTGATGGTACTTGATTTGATGCTGCCGGGCGAAGATGGCCTTTCTATCTGTCGCCGTTTACGCAGCCAAAGTAACCCGATGCCGATTATTATGGTGACGGCCAAAGGTGAAGAAGTGGATCGTATTGTCGGGCTGGAAATCGGTGCTGACGATTATATCCCTAAACCGTTTAACCCGCGTGAACTGCTGGCCCGTATCCGCGCCGTATTGCGTCGCCAGGCGAATGAACTGCCGGGCGCACCGTCGCAGGAAGAAGCCGTTATCGCCTTTGGTAAGTTTAAACTGAACCTCGGCACCCGCGAAATGTTCCGTGAAGATGAACCTATGCCATTAACCAGTGGTGAGTTCGCGGTACTGAAAGCGCTGGTCAGCCACCCGCGTGAGCCGTTATCCCGCGACAAGCTGATGAATCTGGCCCGTGGCCGTGAATACAGTGCGATGGAACGTTCTATTGATGTTCAGATTTCACGTCTGCGCCGTATGGTAGAAGAAGACCCGGCACACCCGCGGTATATCCAGACCGTCTGGGGCCTGGGGTATGTGTTTGTGCCGGACGGCAGTAAAGCATGAAGCGATTCCGCTTCTCGCCACGGAGCTCCTTTGCCCGTACGCTGTTATTGATCGTGACTTTACTGTTTGTCAGTCTGGTCACGACGTATCTGGTGGTGCTGAATTTTGCGATTTTGCCGAGTCTTCAGCAGTTTAATAAGGTTCTGGCGTATGAAGTCAGAATGCTGATGACCGATAAGCTGCAGCTGGAAGATGGCACGCAGTTAGAAGTTCCGCCGGCTTTTCGTCGGGAAATCTATCGGGAATTAGGTATTTCACTGTATACCAATGCAGCGGCAGAGGAAGGCGGGTTACGCTGGGCACAGCATTATGAATTTCTGAGTGATCAGATGGCGCAGCAACTGGGCGGGCCGACCGATGTCCGGGTGGAGGTCAATAAGAACTCTCCTGTGGTCTGGCTGAAGACCTGGTTATCTCCCGATATCTGGGTGCGTGTCCCTTTGACGGAAATTCATCAGGGAGATTTCTCCCCGCTGTTCCGCTATACCCTGGCCATTATGCTGCTGGCGATTTGCGGAGCCTGGTTATTTATCCGTATGCAGAACCGGCCATTGGTGGAACTGGAAAATGCTGCTCTGCAGGTGGGACAGGGGATTATACCGCCGCCGTTAAGAGAATATGGCGCATCGGAAGTACGCTCGGTGACCCGGGCGTTTAATCAGATGGCTGCCGGGATTAAACAACTGGCTGATGACCGTACTTTGCTCATGGCAGGAGTCAGCCATGACCTCCGGACACCGCTGACACGTATTCGTCTGGCGACGGAGATGATGGGCGAAGAAGAAAAGTATCTTTCCGAATCCATCAACAAAGATATTGAAGAATGTAATGCCATTATCGAACAGTTTATCGATTATCTGCGTACCGGGCAGGAAATGCAGACAGAACGTGTCGATCTGAATACGGTACTCGGAGAAGTGGTCGCTGCCGAAAGCGGTTATGAGCGCGAGATAGAAAATGCCGTGATGGACAGTGAACTTCTGCTGGATATCAATCCGCTGTCTGTTAAACGAGCTGTGGCGAATATGGTGGTGAATGCTGCCCGCTATGGTAATGGCTGGATCAAAGTCAGTAGCGGTCGTGAGCTGAACCGGGCCTGGTTTCAGGTAGAAGATAATGGTCCCGGGATTGAACCGGAGCAAATTGAACATCTGCTTCAGCCTTTTGTCCGCGGTGACAGTGCCCGCAGTACCAGCGGGACAGGATTAGGGCTGGCTATCGTCCAGCGGATTATCGATGCACACCGGGGTGAGCTGGAAATCGGCAGAAGTGAACAGGGCGGGTTGCGTATCCGGGCCTGGTTACCGGTGCCGGTTACGGAACCGCCGGTGGTGAATACCGCCACTCATTAAGTGTACGGAACAGACAGGGTGGGTCACCCTGTCTGTGACGGTGAATTAATCGGGCACCGGACCGGCATGTACCAGTGCCTGACCGGTGGCCGTATCCGTATATTGTACGAAATTATCAATAAACTTCTGTGCCAGTATCCCGGCCTGGGTTCGCCATTCGCTCTCTGATGCCCAGCTATTCCTCGGGTCAAGTAGTGAACTCTCTACATTTTTCAGCCTCAGAGGCATCTGCAGGTTAAATACCGGCAATACCTGCATCGGAGCTTGCCGTAATTCATCGTTAAGAATGGCATTGATCAACGCCCGCGTGTTTTTCAGCGATATACGCTGACCCTGACCATTCCAGCCGGTATTGACCAGATAGGCTTCTGCGCCTGCGGCCTGCATTCGCTTCAGAAGCACTTCTGCATAACGGGTCGGATGCAGGGTAAGAAAGGCCGCCCCGAAGCAGGCCGAGAACGTGGGGAGCGGTCTGACAATTCCCCGTTCTGTCCCGGCGAGTTTGGCCGTGAAGCCGGACAAAAAATGATACTGGGTTTGCTCCGGTGTCAGCCGTGATACCGGGGGTAAAATCCCGAAGGCATCGGCAGTGAGAAAAATAACCTTACGGGCATGCCCGGCTTTGGAAAGCGGGGTCACGATATTCTCAATATGGCTGAGAGGATAAGAGACCCGGGTATTTTCAGTTTTCGAGGCATCGGCAAAATCAATGCGGCCATCGGCGAGGACAACGACGTTCTCCAGCAGAGCATCACGGCGGATGGCCTGGTAGATTTCCGGCTCGGCCTGCGGACAAAGATTAATGGTTTTTGCATAGCACCCGCCTTCAAAGTTGAAGACGCCTTCATCATCCCAGCCGTGTTCATCATCACCGATCAACTGTCGGGCCGGATCGGTTGAGAGAGTGGTTTTCCCGGTACCGGACAGGCCGAAGAATACGGCCACATCGCCCTGTTTACCCACATTAGCGGAACAGTGCATAGAGGCAATATTCTTCAAAGGCAGTAAATAATTCATGACGGCAAACAAGCCTTTCTTCATCTCGCCGCCATACCAGGTGCCCCCGATAAGCTGAATACGCTCGGTCAGATTAAATGCCACAAAATTTTCAGAATTCAGCCCCTGAGACTGCCAGTACGGATTGGTACATTTTGACGCATTCAGGACCACAAAGTCCGGGGTAAACTGTGCCAGTTCTTCCTCGTCCGGTTGGATAAACATATTTTTGACGAAGTGAGCCTGCCATGCCACTTCTGTCACAAAGCGTACACTGAGGCGGCTGTTGGCATTGGCGCCGCAGAAGGCATCTGTCACGAACAGACGTTTACCGGAAAGCTGATCGGTCACGCAACGTTTTAGTGCCTGCCAGGTGTCCACGCTGAGCGGCTGATTGCCGCTGCTGCCCTGTGCAGTGTCACTCCACCAGAGATTGTCGCGGGTTGTCTCATCGCGGACGATGTATTTATCTTTCGGAGAGCGGCCGGTAAAAATACCGGTATCTACCGCAACGGCACCGTTACTGGTCAGTATCCCCCGCTCAAAGCCCTGTAATTCCGGGCGGAGTTCTTCGTTAAACAGGGTTGTGTAGTCCGGGTTATAAATAATGCAGGGGGTATGCTGAATACCTAACGATGAGAGATCGGGCAACTTCCCATTACTGGAAGACATGTGTCTGCTCCTTTCGAACCTGGGTCTGCAAGTGGATATGCCGCGGCCAGAGGCAACGATAATCATTCCGGAAGAATATCAGCCTGAGAGTTACGGGCAGTGTACACAGCGGATCATCAAGGCAGGAAGGAGGTCCGGGGAAAAGTGTGAAGCGGGTTATACTTCGCTGTAATGACTACCCTTTCTTTCAACAGAAAAGGTAGCCCTGCAGCGATACCGGTGACGCCGGCCTCAGCAGATAAGGCCGGCGTTTCGTGATCAGTGGACGGAGTTGTTACCTGCGAGTGCATTAGTGCGGATGTTTTCCACATCGACCGCATCATAAATGTAATGAGTGCCACAGTAGTCACAATGCATATCGATCTTGCCATCTTCGGCAAGGATCTCATCGATCTCATTAGCCGCCACGGTTTTCAGTACATCGCCACAACGCTCACGTGAACAGGTACATTTGAATTCAACCGAAACCGGGTCAAAGACTGACACCTCTTCCTGGTGATAAAGACGCCATAACACGTCGGTAGCCGATAATGAGGTCAGCTCTTCTGCCTTGATGGTCTCAGCCAGCGTCACCAGGTGTTCAAACTCCTCGTTACCGGCACCGTGGGACGGCAGAACCTGAAGCAGGATACCGCCGGCCCCCCGGGCGTCCTGGCGGATAATAAGCCGGGTAGGTAACTGCTCTGAACGGGCAAAGTAGTCTTCCAGGCACTCAGCAATCGTCTCACCTTCCAGCCCGACCACGCCCTGATAACGTTCGCCTTTCGCCGGAGTGATGGTAATGATCAGATACCCATTCCCGGCCATCTCTTTCAGTGTTGCGCCGTCAGCAATATCACCACGCATACGGGCAACACCGCGAAGCTGCTGATGATTGTTACCATTGACCACCGCCATCGACAGAGGACCGTCTCCCTGCAACTGAACAGTGATGTCGCCTTCAAATTTCAGTGTCGCGGTCATCAGACTGGTCGCGACCAGCAACTCGCCCAGTAACGCCTGCACCGGCTGCGGGTAGTCATGACCCTGCAGGATATCCTGCAGAGTCTGTGAAACGTTCACGAGCTCGCCGCGAACCTCGGCATTGTTAAAAATGAAGCGATGAAGCTGATCGTGTACAGGCATAAGTGTCTCTCTTTGGGGACGGGAGATTATTCATCGCCCGTTAATTTAAATTTTATCAGATGGCGGCGTTCTTTTTTATCCGGCCGTCTGTCAGGGTGAGGCATCGTCAATGCATGGAGTTTCCGTGCAACGGCCTGAGCCTCACGTTTTTCGATACTTTCCGGCGTTTCGCGATAAAGAAGACTGGCATCCGTCGCGCTGCCTCGTTGCCCGGCGATGCCGGTGATCACCACGGTACGCAGGTCATTTCCCTGACGTAACACCAGCTCAGCGTTGAGCTCGACATGTTTGCCGGGTTTAGTGCGTTGTCCGTTGTAATGGACTTTTCCGCCTTCAATCATTTCTCTGGCGATGGCCCGGGTCTTATAAAAACGGGCTGCCCATAGCCATTTATCCAGCCTGACCTCCTGCGGGGGCATTTTTGGTTTCATGCTGGCTCCTGTTATCAGAATCACCGGCGACCTGCGCCTGGCAGAGTGCCATTAATGTGGGTGACCGCCCTGTGCCGGAATTGAGTAGATATGGGTGAATACAGATAATTCAAGGCAGAAGGGGGACGCTACAGATGACAGTATCTTCCGTGCAGCACAAACCAGTGAGGTATCATTATAACGTACTTCCGGCCGGAAGTATTGCGTCGCCAGTACCCGGAAATGCTGTAGTAACGGTCATGTTATGGCTCCCGGGGGAGATGACCGTTAACTCCATAGAAATGGCTGAAGCGGCTATCCGGGATCAGAAAAGCGACCGGGGCTCATGTCCGCTGCCCAGGGTCGGATTAAAGCATTTATCGTAATACTGCTGAATGGCTATCTTTCGCTGGTAGTCTTTACGCATTCCACGGAAGGCAAGAACTGCGTTCACCAGCAGGCAGAGCACCAATACTACCAGGAAGAGCGATGTCCCGAGATAACGCCAGAGAGAGATCCCGCCCGGCTCTTCATGTAACGAGACATGGGTCGTGCCGTTAGCATCGACAGAGAGTGCAGTAATGATACCGGACGCGGTAAAAGGGGTATGGAGTAACATCGCGGAAATGCGCTGTAGCTCATTCCATTGTTCGGGTGCACTGAGATCAAATAAAGAGACATCCGGCTGCGGCTGCCTGACCAGTTGCCGGCCCTGGTCACTGATCAACAGGTAGCCCCCCGGCGGCGGGCTGTTCAGGGTTTCTATCGCTTTACGTGTTTCACTGGTAAAAAACGTTGCCGCAGCGCTGTTGACCAGATTCTCCAGCATGCCGGCACTGACCGGACGCAACAGGACATTGACCCCATTCAGCTGACCGGATTTCGCACGGGTTACCAGGGATGACCAGTCTTTTGCATTGCCCAGATTGACCAGCGCATTTTTCAGACGGACGCAGTCCATCGCCTGACCACAGAGCTGATGGGTTTTCAGTACAATATCGGCGAAGTCATCCAGCAGGATCATCCCCGATTTCTGAATCGCTAATGCCAGCTGGGGATTAATTTTTAAATCGTCGATGGAGTCAGGATGCAGTTGCCGCTGGACGGTATCCAGCAGTGCCATGGTTTCATCAATGATCTCAGATTGCGGCAATGGAAGAGGGGAGGCGTTATTCCAGTATATGGCCGAGCAGTCAAAGGGCATATAGCCATAACTACGGTTCCCCTGGTAACTGCCCGGGACCGAGCACATTCCGTCGCCTTTGACATCCAGTAAATCTCCCACCTGTAATTTCATGGCAGACAACTGCTTCAGTGAGGTCACTTCAATTCGCTGAGTCCCCTGCAACCAGGCCATACTGAGTTTGAAAGGCATCCCCAGCGGGACCCAGCTCGCCATCATGAGCAATACCAGTAATGCGCCGCCGGCCAGAACAGCATTTTTACGCCAGCGTTGGATCGGAAATTCGCGGCATTCGTCGTGCAATGACAGAAATCTGCCCTGACGGATCACCCGGCGTTCGGTATCGATATCGATTTCGGTCACTTTCCCCAGGTCGTGCTGAATATAGGGCATCCAGTAGTCGGGATAGTGCAGATCGATAACGCCCAGCGAAATATTACTTTGTTCCTGATTCGATTCCCCGAAAAGCCCCCAGCGTTTGGGCAACCCACGCATACAGTGGATTTCTTTAAAATCACTGAGTCTGGCAGGGCGGAACATACTCCACAGGCATCCGGAGATGACTAACAGTGACGGTACGACCAGCCATAACAGCAGCCCCGGGGGCACAAGCTGACTCAGGAACAGGATCAGTAGTGCCAGACAGATAATAAAGGCTTCCGGGGTTCCGTCGGGCCTGGAAAGCTGGTGTTCTTCCGGTGTTTCTCTGCGTATCTGCAGCAGCTCAATATTACTGCTTTTCTCTTTACGGATAGAGGCCGGGGAGTTCAGTGGCAGATGAGGGAGGCTCTCGGAGGTCTCCTGAAAATAGTCAGCCAGCTGATGCCCGTTAAGTGCAATGACCAGTAAAATATTCCCGGCGGGGATCAGTTCAATGGTGTTTTCTGCCGTAATGAATTGTTCCCACAAGGGCGGCAGATGGATCTCAATGGTATCGAGATAATATCGCCATTGCTGGGGGGAACTGGTGGACAGCCCGTAGCGCGTTATCGGATAAGTGAGGGAGTAGACCTTATGACTGCGTAGCGTAAAAACCGGTTCTTTACTGACATTGGGGCGATTGAACAGCGCAAGAATAGGATGGCGTGATGATGATATAGCTGACAGGTACGCAACCGCGGCTTGCTTTTCTTCTGAAGAGAGAGGACGTTTGGTTGCAGGGATCAATAAAGTCAGCCTCTCCGGAAAGAAGCGGTACCTTCTGAAATAAATCATTGAAGCACCAGCTAATAATATTGCTAATGCTAAAATCGTAATCATCATACCCATGTAATGTTCAGCCTGGCTACAGAGAACTCCGCGGAAGTTATTTACTCCGGAAAAGATAATAAAAGATGATTCTCAGTTGCACCGGGTACCGGCCCGGTGTGCGCGACTACTGCCGCGAATGATGACCCTTTTCGCCTTCAGCTTAGTGCTGCTGAGTCATTGATTAAAGTCAGATTTCGCTCGTCACTATTCTACTGCGCGCCGCACAATAAGGGTATCGGTCTAATCTTAATATTCATATCTTATATGATCTGCCAGCGGGGGAGATAATGCCTGACCCTGCCACTCCTGTGAAGGACTGAACCGGGTATTTGAGCTACAGGGTGAGCTGTGGTTCAATACGATCAGTTAGTCTGCAGGTTCATTACCGCTGCTCATTCCAACGTACTGTTCGAGGTTATCGATGGGTTCCCTGAAAAAACCAGAAATTCTGAATATCAAAGAGGTTGCCCGTTCCCGGCTATTTACTATCCAGCAGGTCGACCTGGAATTCAGTAACGGAGAGCGGCGGGCGTATGAGCGTATGAAACCTTCATCGAGGGAAGCCGTGATGATCCTCGCACTGGACGGTGATTCGGTGCTACTGATCGAAGAGTATGCGGTCGGTCTGGAGAGTTATGAACTGGGGTTTCCTAAAGGACTGATAGACCCGGGCGAAACTCCCCCGGAGGCGGCACAACGTGAACTGAAAGAAGAAGCCGGTTTTGGCGCACGGAATACCGAATTACTGGCCAGTCTGACGATGGCTCCTTCTTATTTCTCCAGCCGCATGAATATTATTGTTGCGCAGGATCTTTATCCGGAAAAACTGGAAGGTGATGAACCTGAACCCCTGGTCGTGCACCGCTGGCCGCTTAATAATCTGACTGGCTTGCTGGAAAAGCCCCAATTCAGTGAGGCCAGAAATATCAGTGCGCTGTTCCTGCTACGGGAATGGTTGATAAAGCACAATAAACTGCCTGGCTGATCATAACAAAAAGCCGGCAGTGCCGGCTTTTTTATCCCCTGAGCAGGGTCAATCAACAGGGCCCGGGCCGCGATAAACAGCGCCGGGCAACGACCATAAATGTCGCGGACCGAAGGTCTTATTGCTCCCGGTCCCTCCAATCCCCCGTCCCGGGGGATCTTGCGTAAGGAATGTCAGAACAGGTCGTGACTCTGGCCGTTATTGATGATTTCAGGGCTGGTATCCTGCACTGAATATTCGGTCGGTTCTGTGCCGGTAATAAAGTATTCCTGACGCGAATTAGCCCCGCCTTTAGACAGTTTTCCGGTGGTACGGTCAATAGTCACCGTGGTAATGCCTTCCGGTGGGACCAGTGGCTGCAGTGGTACACCCTCCAGAGCGACTTTCATATAGTCATCCCAGGCTGGCTGGGCGGTTTTAGCACCGCCTTCATACCCGGCGGCCTGATCTTTAATGGCTCCGGAATAAGTACTGCGGCCTAAATCTCTGCGGGCATCATCAAAGCCTATCCAGACCGAAGTGGCGATATCCGGGCCGAATCCGGAAAACCATGCATCTTTCGAATTGTTGGTGGTACCTGTTTTACCACCGATATCATTTCGTTTCAGGTCCCTGCCGGCACGCCAGCCTGTCCCTTGCCAGCCCGGTTCCCCGAAGACATTCGAGTTCAGAGCGCTCTTAATCAGGAAGGAGAGCTGAGTACTGATGACATGGGGCGCATATTGCTGATCTGTCACCGGCGGCACCAGGGGGTGTTCCAGATCCGTTTGTGGTGCAGAGGCATTCGCCGGGGCAACCGTGCCAGATTGCGCGACATTTTCAATACTTTCTTCGTTCAGTGCCGCTGATTTCGGGGTCTCGCCATAGATCACCGGAATATTGCATTGCGGACAGGCGATTTTCGGTTGTTCTTCAAAAACGGTATCCCCGCCATCATTGACAATCTTCTGAATAAACCATGGGTCAACTAGGAAACCGCCATTCGTCAGGGTGGCATAACCTCTGACAACCTGTAACGGCGTGAATGACGCCGCCCCCAGAGCCAGGGACTCCGTATGGACAATATTCTGCTCCGGAAAGCCCAGTCGTTGCAGGTACTTCACGGCATAATCCACACCCATCGCCCGCATCGCCCTGACCATCACCACGTTTTTAGACAACCCTAACCCCTGACGTAAACGGATAGGGCCGTCGTAAGTATTCGGTGAGTTATGAGGACGCCAGTCTGTACCGGCACCGGCATCCCAGCGGGAGATAGGCACATCATTCAGCAGAGTCGCTAATGTCAGACCTTTATCCATGGCTGCGGTGTACAGCAGTGGTTTGATGTTTGACCCGACCTGCCGTAAGGCCTGGGTGGCCCGGTTAAACATGCTCTGGTTAAAATCAAAGCCACCAACCAGCGCAATGATGGCACCGGTTTTGGAATTCAGCGAGACCAGCGCGGAATTCACATCCGGCACCTGTGCCAGCAGCCATTGGCTCTCTGTCTGACGTACCCAGATAAGCTGTCCCGGTTGCAGCACCTGGTTAACCGTCTGTGGGGTCGCGCCTTGCTGGGTATCTGTCTTAAACGGTCTTGCCCAGCGAACAGCGGCAAGGTCGAGCGACAACACTTTATCCCCTTTAAGGGTCACACTGGCAGTACTGGCGTTTGCGGCAGTGACGACGGCCGGGATGAGCGGGCCATACACCGGAAGTGTATTCAGCTCCCGGCTAATTTTTGCTGCATCCCAGGCATTATCGCCGGATTTCCATAACACCTTTTGTGGCCCGCGATAGCCATGACGCATATCGTAGTCGATAACGTTTTTCTGTACGGCAGCCTGAGCGGCGGTCTGTAACCGGCGTGTGATGGTGGTATAGACCTTAAATCCGTCGGTATACGCATTATCGCCGTAACGCTTCACCATCTCCTGGCGTACCATTTCGGTGATATACGGTGCGCTAAAGGCGACCTCCGGGCCATGGTAACTGGCATCGATCGCCTGTACCCTGGCGTCATCATACTGCTGACGTGTGATGTAATGCTGGTCCAGCATGCGCGACAGCACGACATTTCTGCGGGCCAGGGCACGATCCGGGGAATAGAGCGGATTAAAGGTTGACGGCGCTTTCGGTAGCCCGGCGATCATGGCCATCTCGCTCAATGTCAGTTGATCCACATTCTTACCAAAATAAACCTGCGCGGCCGCCCCGACACCATACGCACGATAGCCCAGGTAGATTTTATTCAGATAGAGTTCCAGAATTTCATCTTTACTCAGTAACTGCTCGATGCGTATTGCAAGAAAGGCTTCTTTGACCTTTCTCATGAACGTTTTTTCCGGGCTCAGGAAGAAATTACGCGCTAACTGCTGGGTGATCGTACTGGCCCCCTGAGAAGCATGGCCGGTCACCAGGGCGATACTGGCGGCGCGGAAGATCCCGACCGGGTCAATGCCGTGATGCTCGTAGAAACGGCTGTCTTCTGTGGCAATAAACGCTTTTACCATTTCAGGCGGGATTTGATTCAGCGTTAAGGGGACACGGCGTTTTTCGCCAAACTGAGCCATCAGCTCGCCGTCGGCACTGTAGACCTGCATCGGCGTTTGCAGCCGCACATCTTTCAGTGTGTTTACATCAGGCAGCTGTGGCTCAATATACTTATAGAGGCCATAGACAGAGCCGACTCCCAGAAATACGCAAAAAATTGCGAAAATAAATAAATACTTTAAGAACTTCACCTGAAATATCCCACCAAAGGTCAACTGCATAGTTTATAGACAATTTTGCCGTAGTATAAAGGCAAGAAGATTGGTTTGATACGTCATTTTGCGCAACAGACACAGCGGAGGTGTCATTTATGAATTTTCAGCGCTGGAATGTCGGGCTTGATATTCAGCCTGACTGTATTACAGCCCTCGGGGTACAGGCCCGCCGCACAGGTTGGCAATTGCGCCACTGGTGGCAGCACCGGTTACCTTCCACAGGCACCGGCACCCTGGATATCGAAGGGCAGCGGTCAGCCTTGTTATCTCTTCTGCATCAGTGGCGCCGGCTGTTACCCGGCCGGTTTTCGCTGCGGATCGGTTTACCTCCGCATCTCGTTTCCCGCCGTGAACTTACGTTGCCCATGGCCGCCATGTGTGAGCCGCAGCGCGGGCGTTATATCCGGGCCGCGGCACGCCGATGGTTTCCTGAAGGTACCGGACCTTTGGGACTTGATTACACCGCTGAACCGTTTTCTTCGGGGGGACTCACGGTGACGGTCGTCAATCAAAAGGTACTGGATCAGTGGCAGGCATTATTCCGACAGGCAGGACTGAACCCTGAGGTATTTGATCTCTCTCCGGCCAGTCTGGCGGTAATTATGGAAGCGCAGCAGCCGGAAAAAGACGGCATATTACTTCACTGCAGTGATGCCTTCTGGTTATGGGCTGCCCGCCGGCACGGGAAAATCAGCTACGGCTGGCAGTTTCGCCAGCAAGTCCCCGATGCGGACACCCTCTGTCGGCAGCAGTGCCCTGAGGCAGCCTTTCGTCTCTGTTGCGGAGACTCTCTCCGGCAGCCGCTGCCCGGCTTTACGTTATGCCATCCTCTGCGGATGATTGCCCATCGGTATCCGCCGTTACCGGCCAATGACAATGGTTATGTCCTGGCGACCGGTCTTGCTTTACGCCCGGAAGATAGCGTATGACCGGGGTGAATCTGTTGCCCTGGCGGGAAACGGCGATAAAACAACGGGCGCGCCACTGGGTCATTCGCTATAGCGTCTTGCTGATGGTGATCACTCTTCTTTGTACCGTGGGATATGTCATTCTGCGTGATCGGCTGCAGAAGATGCTTTTACTGGATGAGCATCAACAGCAACAGCAGTTACGGATAAACCAGCTCATTACCGAACAACAACAGCTGTCGCTGCGCCTGGATGATCTGAGGAAGAACAGGGAAGCCCGGCAGGTACAGCAGGAGCAACAATTGCAATGGCGTCGTTTCTGGGCTGACTTACCGGGACTAATGCCTGCCTCGGTCTGGTTATCCTCTGTCAGCCGTCAGAAAGGGGTACTCATTTTCCGAGGGCAGACTGACAGTGTTTCGCAACTAATACGATTTAACCGCCATCTGGCAGGACATCCGTTTTTATCCTCACCGTCTATTCAGGAATTGGTCACGGTAGCCGAAGGCGGATACCGCTTTACGCTTACGGCCCGTCTGCTCCCCGGACTCCACGGGAAGGAGGATGGTAATGCCTGAAGTTATACTTTCTTTTTTATACCGTCCACAGAGTCAGCAGTGGCTGCTGTTCGTTCTGCTTGGCATGGGCAGTCTGGTTGCAGAAGCAGCACTGCTGGATTTCCCAGCCTGGCGCCAGTGGCAGCGGAGTGAAGTCCGTTATCTTCAGCAATCGACCGTCCTGAACCAGAAACGGAAAAAACTGGCATCTCTGCCTTCACTGGTTCAACTGCGTGCTCTGTGCAGTCAGGCTATAGCGCCGGAGCCCCCGCGGATGACCCCCATGATGCTACTGGCCCGCACGAATGTCAGGGTCCGTCACTGGAAAAGTGGCTCTCCGGCACAGATACAGTTATGGCTGAACTGGCCGGAGGTTAAAGATATTTTCGGGCGTATTGCCTCACTGTCTCCGGCCTGGTCCGCCGGCGATTTTACTCTTGGTCGCCAGAAAGATGTGCTGGAAATGACACTGTGGTTGCAGACCGGTGACTAGAGCCTGGCTGTGGTGTCTTAGCCTGATACTCAGTGCAGCACAGGCCGAAGACCGGGACCCTTTTCAGCCTCCGGCAAGCCGTCCGCAATGTCAGTTACCGGAAAAATCCGGTGCTCGTAAATGGCGGCTGCAAGGGACTTTATCTGACCAGACTCACCAGGCCGCCTATATTACCGGCCCCGACGGCGGTCATTATTTTCTGCAGGTGGGGGAGTACCTGCCGGGAACCGCATGGAAAGCCGAAAGTATCCATCGTGGTAAAGTGTTGTTCCGCAATACCCCGGCGTGCGATAAGCCGTTTTGGCAATTATCACTGACCCGGGAGAGCCCCGATGAAGAGTAATAACCTGATATCGCTTCTTATTTTTTTTACAGGAATGGGGCAGGCGGTCGTGCCGGACTCTCCTGTGACACTGGACTTTGAGGAAACACCGGTTACGCGGATTTTCTATTATCTTGCCGCATTCCGAAACCTTAACCTGGTCATCGCCCCGGGCGTCACCGGGACGTTGTCTTTACGGTTGCACGATATTACCTGGCCCGGGGCGATATTACTGGTATCGGAAATGGCCGGAGTGAGGGCCGTCCTGGACGACAATATTTTGCGGGTTTTCCCGGAAATTCAGGATGAGGGTGGACGCCGGAACACGCGGGACCATCCGTCTTCACCGGTCATCACCCGACGTTTTACCCTGCGGAATACCGACGCCGCCTCGATAAAACCGCTACTGACGAGCGATAGCGCCGGCTTATTGAGTCCTGCAGGCCACATTAGTGCGAATACCCGGGCCAATATGCTGATTGTTCAGGACACTGCAGAGTCCGTCAGGAAAATCTCTGAATGGCTGGACAGTTATGATGTAGCTATCCCCCAGGTGGAAATCACGGCGCATATTATCACCATCAGTGAGGAAAGCTTACGCGAATTAGGGGTGGCGTGGGGGCAGCAAGGCGAACTCCTGCAGGCAGAGACGGGAGCACTCTCTGTGCTGAATATTCCGCTGGCAGTGACACCGGCATCCTTCACCGCAGGCATGACGCTGACACGAATGAATGGACAACTGTTGAGCCTTGAGTTGAGTGCACTTGAACAGGAACATCAGGCGGAAATTATCGCCAGTCCGCGTCTGATGACGTCACATGGTAGTATGGCGTCCATTAAACAGGGGACGGAAATACCTTATGTCGTCACCCAGGGAAAAGATGAAACAGCAACCGTTGAATTTAAAGAAGCCGTATTAGGAATGCAGATCACTCCGGAAGTGCTCGGGGGTGGAAATGTTCGCCTGACGATACAGCTCAGCCAGAATGTTCCGGGAAAGGCCCTGCAAAAAGGGAGTAACGTACCGATAAGTATCGATAAACAGGAAATCTCGACCCGGGTCACGGTACGTGATGGTCAGACCCTGGCTCTGGGCGGAATTTTTCAGCAAAATCAGAATAACCAGCGGAATAAGGTGCCAATCCTGGGAGATATACCGTTTTTTGGTCAATTATTTCGCCATGATTCACGTCAGCAGAATAAACGTGAACTTGTGATATTTATCACCCCGCGATTAATATTCCCCTGATCTCTCACTCTGAAATTGTCTGCTGACTGAATCCGCGTTGACGCGGCCGTGCATTTAGCATAAAAGATTGAGCGATTCTGTAAGTCCGGAGCCAAATACTGAAAAACAGATGTAGGATCAGGTTATCTTTGTGATTGCATGAATAATTGCCCGAAAAACAGGCAGACTATACAATCTCACCTTGCTCCGGAAGAGAAAGCTACTCCTGAGATCATTTAATTGGTTGCCAAACAGCCCAGAGTGTTGAGATAATTTTTCGTCTGACTCTTGTTAACGCTTATGAGGTCTCAGTTTCTGTCCCGACTGTCAGCAAGGCTGAACGCGGGGTATCATCAACGAATTCTTAGTAATACCGATAAAATGGCAGAGAAACGAAATATCTTTCTGGTTGGGCCTATGGGTGCCGGCAAAAGCACTATTGGTCGTCAGTTAGCTCAGCAACTCAATATGGAATTTTACGATTCCGATCAGGAAATTGAGCGACGTACCGGAGCTGATGTTGGCTGGGTATTTGATGTAGAAGGCGAGGATGGTTTTCGTGATCGTGAAGAAAAAATCATCAACGAGCTCACTGAAAAACAGGGAATTGTCCTGGCGACTGGCGGTGGCTCAGTAAAATCACGGGATACCCGTAATCGTCTTTCCGCCCGTGGTGTTGTTGTGTATCTGGAAACAACCATCGAAAAACAACTGGCACGGACACAGCGTGATAAACGGCGCCCGTTACTTCAGGTTGACTCTCCTCCGCGGGAAGTTCTGGAGGAATTGGCCGACGAACGTAATCCTTTGTATGAAGAAATTGCGGATGTGACCATCAGAACCGATGAGCAGAGTGCTAAAGTGGTCGCGAACCAGATTATTCATATGCTGGAAAGTAATTAATTTGTTAGCGTAAAACAGACTCAGTCGCAGGGTATCGATCATTATGGAGCAGATCTCGGTCTCACTTGAAGAACGTAGTTATCCGATTACCATAGCTGCAGGTTTATTTGATGACCCTGCTTCCTACTGGCCTCTCAGTGCCGGTGATACCGCGATGGTGGTGACCAATGAAACACTGGCACCACTCTATCTGACGTCTGTGACACAGAAACTCTCTGATGCAGGTATTGCGGTTGACCAGGTCATTCTGCCGGATGGCGAGCAGTACAAAACGCTGGATGTTCTGGAGCAGATATTTACCGCATTACTGAAAAAACCCCATGGCCGGGATACCACGCTGGTGGCTCTCGGGGGCGGGGTGATCGGTGATATGACCGGCTTTGCCGCGGCATGTTACCAACGGGGTGTCCGTTTTATTCAGATCCCGACCACCTTACTTTCACAGGTTGATTCCTCCGTCGGTGGAAAAACCGCAGTAAACCACCCGTTAGGTAAAAATATGATTGGGGCGTTTTATCAGCCCGCATCGGTCATTATTGATACCCGCTGTCTGAAAACGCTGCCGCTACGAGAGTTATCGTCCGGACTGGCGGAAGTCATTAAATACGGTATCATTCTGGATGCTGACTTTTTTGTATGGCTTGAACAGCATATGGAACAGCTGATGGCCCTGGATGAACCTACGATAGCCCGCTGTATTCGCCGTTGCTGTGAACTTAAAGCTGAAGTTGTTGCCGCTGATGAGCGGGAGTCCGGAGTCAGGGCGTTGCTGAATCTGGGGCACACCTTCGGGCACGCGATTGAAGCGCATATGGGCTATGGTAACTGGTTACACGGTGAAGCGGTGGCCGCCGGAATCGTGATGGCTGCGAAAACAGCCGAACGTTGTAATGGTTTTACCTCAGCCGAAACAGAGCGCATTATTGCGCTGCTGGCGCGGGCCGGACTACCGACCTGTGGACCGGCTGAAATGAGCGCAGAGCAATATCTGCCTCACATGCTGCGTGATAAAAAAGTACTGGGCGGAGAGTTGCGTCTGGTGCTGCCTTGTAAAACAGGGCAGGCAGAGGTGAGAAGTGGTGTAGCGCATGATATTGTTTTAGCGGCGATCAATGATTGTCAGCCAGGCTGATATAAGACATAGCTTGTTCTGCTGCACACAGGTAGCGGGATACTAACGGTTAAGCACGAGGTGGTTTAATGGATGAGTTCCAGCCGGAAGATGAGTTAAAACCTGACGCCAGTGATCGTCCTGCTGCGCGAACCCGTAAATCATCACCCAAGCCAAAGTTACCGAAACTACCGCAACTCCCGCAGTTACCGGTATCGAAGCAGCATATTATGATTGCTGTCGGTATTCTGGTTCTTCTGCTCCTCATCCTTGGCATTGGTGCCGCTCTGAAGGGTCCATCGCAGTCACCGGTAGCCGGAAACAGTTCCTCTGCGGGCGGAGAAGGGAAGTCTATTGACCTTTCCGGCTCTTCTGTGATGAGCAATACCCCGGGAACAGCTTCAGATGCGCCGCTACCGCCCGTTGCCGGCAGTGATACTGATATGTCATCTGCATCGTCTTCTGCGTCATCCGCGCCGGGTGTTCAGTCACAGCCTGATGCAGCGCAAAAGGATGTCAGCACTGACGGGACGGCCACACCGGTCGCCAGCCAGACAACATTACCGACCGCGCCAGCCACGCTGGGACTGAATGTAAAAAATAACGGCATGGTCCCGGGTAACCGTTCGGCCAATACTTCACCTTCTGTACCTTCTGTACCTTCTGTACCACACAGTGCAGTCCGGAAATCCCCTGCCAGCGAACGTAATGTCGCGGCGGAGCGTCGTGAGCGCGAGGCGCGCATAACCGAACAACGTCGCAGGGAAGAGCAGCGCCGTGTCACAGAACAACGACGTGTCGCTGAACAGCGTCGTGCCGCGGAATCCCGTCGCGTTGCTGAACATCCGGTGAAAGAAACACGCAAGCCGGTCACTGCTTCTGAACCGGTCATGCATGAATCGAAACCTGCCAGTGTGGCACGTAAAACTCCCCCTGAGGCTGTAGCACAGGTCCCTTCAGGTGAGTACACAATACAGTTGAGTGGTGCGACACACAGGGAGTCCCTGAACGCGTGGGCCAGACAACAAAACCTTACCGGTTACCATGTTTATGAAACGCAGCGTAACGGACAGCCATGGTATGTGTTAGTGAGTGGTTCTTATGCAACTTCTGCTGAAGCTAAACGTGCTATCAGTACCCTTCCTGAAGCTGTACGGGCGAAGAGTCCATGGGTTAAACCTTTAAGCCAGGTCAGGAAAGAGGCTGCTAAGTGATAATTATCGGGGCTGCAATGGGCAGCCCCACTGATAAGCGCAGATCTGCTGTCGGTCTATCCGCAGCCATTAATGAAATAATCTTTACTACGACAGCATGAAAAAACACCGCGCTTTCCTGAAGTGGGCAGGGGGAAAATACCACCTGCTGGATGATATTCGCCGATACTTACCTGAGGGTGATTGTTTAATCGAACCTTTTGTAGGTGCTGGTTCAGTATTTCTGAACACAGATTATAAAAGTTATCAGCTGGCTGATATCAATAGCGACCTGATTAATCTCTACAACATTATCAAGACGAACAGTGCGGCATTTATTGCAGATTCGCGCCGGTTGTTCACCGCGGAGTTTAATGACCCTGATGTCTATTATGCCCAGCGGATAATCTTTAATCAGAGCAGGGACCCTTATGAACGGGCTCTGTTATTCCTCTATCTGAACCGTCACGGTTATAACGGCTTGTGTCGCTATAACCTGAGCGGAGAGTTTAACGTGCCTTTTGGCCGTTACCGTAAGCCATATTTCCCTGAAGCCGAACTGTTATGGTTTGCCGAACGTGCACAGCAGGCGACTTTTGTTTGTCAGTCTTACAGCACAACAATGAGTCAGGCGCGCTCCGGGTCAGTCGTGTACTGTGACCCACCTTATGCACCGCTTTCGGCGACGGCAAATTTTACGGCTTACCATACGAACAGTTTTAATCTGGCTGAACAGGTACAGCTGGCCGAACTGGCGGCAAAACTGGCAAGGGAAAACGCAGTCCCTGTGTTAATCTCTAATCATGATACTGAGTTAACTCAGCAGTGGTACGGTGAGGCAGTAAAATATATCGTCAAGGCCCGCCGCTCTATCAGTCGTAATGTAAACGGGCGCACTAAGGTTAACGAATTACTGGCGCTTTACCGCTAAGCTGAGCATAGTCAGGTCTATTTCTCAGGTAATTTAACCGGGCACAACCCTCGGGAGAACAGAATGAAAGACTATTTGATAGCCCCCTCAATTTTGTCGGCTGATTTCGCCAGACTGGGAGAGGACACCGCAAAAGCACTGGCTGCCGGGGGAGACGTTGTTCATTTCGATGTAATGGATAACCATTACGTGCCCAACCTGACGATGGGACCGATGGTGCTGAAAGCGCTCCGTGATTACGGGATCACCGCCCCCATCGATGTTCATCTGATGGTGAAACCGGTAGATAGTCTGGTACCTGAATTTGCGAAGGCCGGTGCCAGCATTATCACTTTTCACCCGGAAGCATCAGAACATATTGACCGCACCTTACAGCTGATTAAAGAACATGGCTGCAAAGCCGGCCTGGTATTTAACCCGGCAACACCGCTGAACTATCTCGATTACGTCATGGATAAGATTGATGTGGTGCTGTTGATGTCGGTGAACCCTGGCTTTGGTGGTCAGAGTTTTCTCCCTTCGACACTGAATAAACTCCGTGATGTGCGTAAACGTATCGACCATAGTGGCTTTGATATTCGCCTGGAAGTGGACGGCGGAGTAAAAACGGACAATATTGCTCAGATTGCCGCGGCCGGAGCGGATATGTTTGTTGCCGGTTCCGCGATTTTTGGTCAGCCTGACTATAAAAAAGTGATCGAAGAGATGCGTCGGGAACTGGAGAGTGCCAATGGGTCATTTCACTGATATTCGGGCCCTGGCATTCGATCTCGACGGTACGCTGACTGACAGCATCCCTGGTCTTGCTGAAGCCATCAATCTCACGCTGAAAACCCTGAGTTTTCCTGCTGCCAGCGTTGACCAGATCACGACCTGGGTCGGAAACGGAGCCGATGTTCTGGTGGAACGCGCCCTGACGCACGCCCTGGGTCGTACGCCCACAGCCACCGACTTCGGGCAAGCCCGTCAGTTATTTGCTAGTTATTATGCACAAACGGCTGAACATGGCAGTGCCTTGTTCCCGGCGGTAGAAGAAACCCTGCGCACATTACATCAGCAGCCACTGCCGATGGCCATTGTGACCAACAAACCGACGCCATTTGTTGCACCCCTGCTGGAATCTCTGGGAATTGCTGACATGTTTTCACTGGTCATCGGCGGGGATGATGTGGTGGTGAAAAAACCGCATCCGGCGGCAATTTACCTCGTTCTGGGTAAATTCGGGCTGCATCCGCATGAGTTATTGTTTGTTGGTGATTCAAAAAATGATATTCAGGCAGCGAAGTCTGCAGGTGTCCCCTGTGCTGGCCTGACCTATGGATATAACTATGGTGAGCCTATCGCGGACAGTAAGCCGGATAGAGTATTGAATTCGTTTGACCAACTTTTGCCCGCACTTGGGCTGTAAGGAATCAGGAAGAAATTTATGAGTAAACCCATTGTTTTTAGTGGCGCACAGCCTTCAGGTGAACTAACCATTGGTAATTACATGGGGGCTCTTCGTCAATGGGTACAGATGCAGGATGATTACCATTGCATCTACTGTATTGTTGACCAGCACGCCATTACCGTCCGTCAGGATCCGCAAGCGCTGCATAAGGCAACGCTGGATACCCTGGCACTGTACCTGGCCTGTGGCATTGATCCTGAAAAGTCGACCATATTTGTCCAGTCTCATGTACCGGAACATGCGCAGCTCTCCTGGTTACTGAACTGCTACACCTATTTTGGTGAGCTGAGTCGCATGACACAGTTCAAAGATAAATCTTCCCGTTATGCTGAGAATATTAACGCCGGTCTTTTCGACTATCCGGTGTTAATGGCCGCAGACATCCTGCTTTACCAGACCAACCAGGTGCCGGTAGGCGAAGATCAGAAACAACACCTTGAATTAAGCCGGGATATTGCTCAGCGCTTTAATGCTATTTATGGTGATATCTTTCGCATTCCGGAGCCTTTTATTCCGAAATCAGGTGCGCGCGTGATGTCTCTGCTGGAACCGACCCGTAAAATGTCTAAGTCGGATGAGAACCGAAATAACGTGATCGGCCTGCTGGAAGATCCAAAGTCGGTCGTGAAGAAGATTAAACGTGCGGTGACCGACTCGGATGAGCCACCGGTGGTTCGTTATGATGTGAAAAACAAAGCCGGTGTTTCTAACCTGCTGGATATTCTCTCCGGTGTTACCGGTCAGTCTATTCCTGAGCTGGAAGAGGAATTCAGCGGTAAAATGTATGGCCATCTGAAAGGCGCGGTAGCCGACGCCGTTGCCGGAATGGTTGGCGAGCTACAACAGCGCTTCGAACACTATCGTAACGATGAAGCCTTGCTGAATAAGATCATGCAGGAAGGCGCGGAGAAGGCCAGCAGCAGAGCCCGTGAAACGCTGGATAAGGTATATCAGGCGGTAGGTTTTGTGGCCCGTCCTCAGTAAGGCACACCCTACAGTCATACCGTAATAAAAACCAAAAAAGCCACCGTCAGGTGGCTTTTTTGTCAGAAAACGCCGGCGTCCCGGCGTCGGAGCGTTCCGCTGTGATGATTAGCGGGTTGCAGGCGTGCTATGCAGCCGGTGTCTGGTTACAAATCCTAGGCCGATACACAGGATAAACACGACCGCATACAGGCCATTGGCCGTCAGCAGCGCAGCATGTGGTCCGCTGTGTTCTACGATAGGGCTGGTCACAACAAAGGTCAGCATTGTACCGATGGTACCGCAGGTCAGAATAAAGTTAACCAGCTTCGGTGAGGATACTCTGGTCTGCTGCGATCCCAATGTAATAATGGTGGTATAGATGGCACTTGAGAAAAAGCCTAAGGCCATAATAATCAGGTGCAGCATCGGGACTTCCTGAGCATGAGTAAACCAGTACATCAGCAGCGTTGCCAGAGCCGTGATCACAACCAGGATTTTCTGCAGGTCGAAGAAACGCAGTACGATACTGAACACCCACATACCCACCATATATGCCGTCCAGAAATTACCTACCAGCTGGCCGGCATCAGAAATCTGCATCCCCATATTTTTAGTCGCATACTCCGGTACCCAGGAAATAAAGCCCAGCTGTCCCAGAATGTAGCAGAGTGCAGCCAGTGCCAGCAAAAACACGCCGCTTCCCCATTTTTCTTTTCCGGCCTGTTCCTGGCGGCTGCTTTTGGTCAGTACCGGGAATTCCATCATCAGTGTGAGCACGAAGATAACTACGTAGAGGAGCCCGATACAGCAATATACCCAGTACCAGGGCAGGTGACGGGCCAGAATGATACCCGCGATGATAGGGAACAGAGTTCCTGCCATACTGAAGAAGGAATCCGTGAACAGCAGGCGTGAGCCGCGCTGACGACCTTCATACAGATGAGTGATCAGGAAGGTACCAATCGACATGGTAATACCGCTAACCACCCCAAGGACAAACATACAGACGGAGAATAGTGCAATGCTGTGCCCGGAGACCAGTCCTGCAATAGCCAGCAGCATCAGTATAAAGCCAAAAATCAGCTGGCGTTTCAGAGGAATGATTTCCATCAGCCAGGCATTCAGGAAAATAGCAGCCAGAATCCCGGTATTAAGAAACGTGAACGTATTACTCATGCTGGACACCGGCACATTGAAGTACCGGGCAATATCATCCATGACCATCCCTGTCACGATCACTAATGCACCCGTCAGTGCATAAGAAAAAAAGCTAATCCAGGTCAGGCCAATTCTGTTGGTCTTTGTCATTGTCGACACCCTAATAATAAGAGAAGTACTAGTTATAACGGCACAGCTGAAGAGTGAACCGTGATCTTCAAAAATAATCAATGCAATATCATACCTTTATTGCATTTAATGTGTGATGTGCTTCAAATGTTTATCCGTGCAGAGTGATCTTTTCCTGCGGTTAACAGAGTCATCGCCGGGTAAACGTCTGGTTCTTACCCGTTTATATCACTACAATTACCCGGATTTTTTGCGCTATCTATCTAACCAGGGAGTTTTTATGTTGAAACGTACTTTGGCGACAGCTTTCACTTTGTTAGCTCTCTCTTCTGTCTCTGTGTCGGCACTGGCCGATACTCATGTATTACTGACAACGACGGCAGGTAATATTGAGCTGGATCTTAATGATCAGAAAGCACCGGTGAGCGTTAAGAATTTTGTCAGCTACGTCAATAGTGGCTTTTATAACAATACTATTTTTCATCGGGTGATCCCGGGCTTCATGATCCAGGGCGGCGGGTTCACGGCAGACATGCAGCAGAAAACCGCAGGTGCTCCTATCCGTAATGAAGCTGACAATGGATTACCGAACGTTCGTGGGACCATCGCCATGGCACGTACTGCAGATAAAGACAGTGCAACCAGTCAGTTCTTTATCAATGTGGCGGACAATGCATTCCTGAATCATGGTCAGCGCGATTTCGGATATGCGGTCTTTGGCCGGGTGGTGAAGGGGATGGATATTGTGGATAAAATTTCTCAGGTAGCCACCTCGTCGAACGGCCCTTACGAGAATGTTCCGGCTAAACCGATTGTGATCACTTCAGCGAAAGTATTACCGTAGTCAGATGCGCTCAGTGGAATACACGATCATTCCACTGACTTCATTCCGGTCCCCCTCTCTTCCGGCATCTGCAGAGAGGGGGACCATCGTGTTTATGCCGACCCCGTCCTTCACCCGGTAACTGTCAGACAGAGATTACTTTCATGCTGCTCCTCATCGATAATTACGACTCCTTCACCTGGAATTTATTCCAGTATTTTAGCCTGACCGGAGTGGATGTCCGGGTAGTACGTAATGACGCGATAACGATTGAAGAGATGTGCCAGTTACCCCTGACACATCTGGTGATTTCTCCCGGCCCCTGTACACCGGATCAGTCCGGGGTTTCAATGGCTGCCATTCGTCACTTTGCCGGTAAAATTCCTATTCTCGGGGTCTGTCTGGGACATCAGGCGATAGTCCGCGTCTTTGGTGGTAAGGTGGTCCGTGCGCGTCAGCCGATACACGGTAAAACATCAGCGATTATCCATCGTGGTATCGGTGTCTTCCGGCAGCTGAAGAATCCGTTATCGGTAACACGATATCACTCCCTGATCGCCGAGCGAGCCTCATTGCCGGATTGTCTGGAAATCACTGCCTGGACGGAGATCAACGGTGAGCCTGACGAAATCATGGGTATCAGACACAAAACACTGCCTGTGGAAGGCGTACAGTTTCATCCCGAAAGTATTCTGAGTGAGCAGGGGGTGGAATTATTGAAAAATTTTGTGAGTCAGGCCGGGTAAAGATTGCCTTTAAATGATTTTTTATGCATATTTTATGGATTATTATTTAATCGGTCAGTGAATCAATCAGGCGGGAAAGAATATGGCACAAGAGAAAATGGCAGTGACACGGGAAACCTTTGATCAGGTTATTTTGCCGGTTTATGCACCGGCGAAGTTTGTTCCGGTCAGGGGGGAAGGTAGCCGGGTCTGGGATCAACAGAATAAAGAGTATGTCGATTTTTCCGGCGGTATTGCGGTAACCGCACTCGGCCACTGTCATCCGGCACTGGTGAATACACTAAAAGTGCAGGGCGAAACATTATGGCATACCAGTAATGTGTTCACCAATGAACCGGCACTGCGTTTAGCCAGCAAGCTTATCTCGGCAACTTTTGCGGAGCGGGTGTTCTTTGCTAACTCAGGGGCTGAAGCGAACGAAGCCGCCTTTAAACTGGCCCGCTACTATGCCTCCGTCCGCCATAGCCCGTACAAAACTAAAATTATTGCCTTCCACCATGCCTTTCACGGCCGGACGTTGTTCACGGTCACTGTCGGAGGACAACCTAAATATTCCGACGGTTTTGGTCCTAAACCGGCCGATATTGTCCATGTGCCTTTTAATGACCTCGATGCGGTAAAAGCCGTGATTGATGATCATACCTGTGCGATCGTTCTGGAACCTATTCAGGGTGAAGGAGGCATTACGCCGGCAACGCCAGAATTTATGCAGGGATTACGCGAACTGTGCGATCAGCATCAGGCTTTGCTGGTGATGGATGAAGTGCAGAGCGGGATGGGACGCAGCGGGAAACTCTTCGCGTATGAACACTATGGCGTGAAACCGGATATCCTGACAACCGCAAAAGCTCTGGGAGGGGGGTTCCCTGTCAGTGCGATGCTGACCACACAGGAAATTGCTTCTGCAATGACTCCGGGGACTCACGGGACAACTTATGGCGGAAACCCACTGGCCTGTGCGATTGCAGAAACCGCACTGGATATCATCAATACACCGGAAGTCCTTGCGGGAGTGGAACAACGCCGCCAATGGTTTTATGAAGAACTGGAGAAAATTAACCAGCGCTTCTCTGTATTTACCGAAATCCGCGGTAAAGGATTACTGATCGGTGCAGAACTGAAAGATGAGTATAAAGCGAAAGCACGGGATCTTTTGCACGCAGCAGCAGAGCAAGGTGTGATGATCCTGACAGCCGGTAACGGTGTCATTCGTTTTGCACCTTCACTGGTCATTACGGAGCAGGACATTCGTGAAGGAATGACCCGGTTCGCGGCGGCTGCAGAGACGCTTTTTGGCTGAGACGGCAGATAATCAGGAGACAGCGATATGGCTGTCCCCTGATTTATTTATGGCTGTTTTTTCTGCTCAGCAGCCATTGACCATGATGAGGACGCTGACGCCAGACCAGTGCGGAAATCGTCCGCATCACCTTCAGATGACTTAATATCTGGTTCAGTTGCCGCTCCACAATGGTGACCGGGCCCAGAGGTATTTTAACCTCTTCATCCATGACATTTCTGCTGTGATCTCCCTCGCTGTGAAAATCGAGCCGTTGCTGACATTGCTGCAAGGCCACTTCGCAGGATTGCAGATACCTTTCCGCCAGGTCCGGTGTCAGCATCGTATGTTCACGTGACAGAGTCGTCAGCACGTTAATATGCTCCACAATAAACTGACTGTGTGTCACCCAGAGATGCATTTCGCTAAGGTATTCGGTATCAAAACCTGGCTCCTGCATTGCCTGGTTCAGGGAACTGAACAGTGCATTATGTTGCTGGTTTGCTTTTATCCGGATGGCTTCGGCGGCTTCTGCCCCGGGGGAGGGGCCGAGAAGGATCTGCAGCGCTTTCTGGTAGGTGGACAAGACATCCTGTGCATTTTTCCTCAGCAGCGCACTCTGCCACTGAGGCCACAGCCATAGCATGCCCGCGAAAGAAATCAGGCAACCGAGCAGTGTGTCCAGCAGGCGTGGTACCAGAAAGTGCGCACCGTTCAGCGCGAGCAGTTGCAGACTGTACACGGCGGTCACCGTAGTACCGATGGTGGCCCAGCCATAGTATTGTCGCGAGAACAAATTGCTGAACAGAGTAAGCAGCAGCATGGTCAGTAAAATGGCGGGTTCCGGGGTCGCGAGCTGTAAAGAGAGTGCAGCAATAATCAGTCCGGCAAATGTCCCTAAGGCCCGGTGCTGTATCCTCACGCGGGTCGCGTTGTAACTGTTCTGGCTGACCAGAATGATGGTCATCAGTACCCAGTAAGGTTTGGGCATGTTTAATGATAGCGCAAGGGTACTGGCCACCAGCAGCATCACCGAAAAGCGTCCGGCAGTGCGTAATGCCGTCGACTTCAGTGACAGATAACTGCGTAATGCACTCAGGAAAGGTAGCCGGCGTTGACTGTCCGCCATGAGATCACGGCGGTAAAGCGGAGCCCGTGACTGCAGTACTTTTGCAATTTTCGAGAAGTGATATCCGAAGAATGTTCCCACCGGATTGTCCGGGTATTCGCGGGCAACGTTTTGCAGCGCAGCCAGCGATTCTCCCATCGAAAAATGCCCCGGGATTTGATGATAAAGAATATTATCCGCCGTGCTCCTAAGCTGCGCACAGATTTCATCGGCATTCTGTTTAATGATCGCGGCTGAACCACTTTTTATGATTAAGGCACGAACATCGTCGGTTTCACCCAGTGTGACGGAAATATGTTCCTGTAAATCTTCGGCCATAATAAAGGAACGGATCAGATATTTCTCGCGGCTGTTTTTTTCGGCAGACAACATATGGATCTGCTGATACGCGGTAGTGATCAAATCGACGATTTTTTGCTGCCGGTTTAACAACGCAGGCAGTGCCTTTTCCGTATCTTCCGGTTCTGCTGTGGTTAGCAGATGATATTTATCTTCGCAATAGCTCGCCAGCGCCCGATACAGCAGACTTAATGTTTCACGTAGCGGCTGATCCTTCGATAATCTGAACCAGAACCAGTTAAACAGTCCGTACCACAGTGTACCGCCGCCATACAGTAACGGTGGTCCCCATAAAGGCATTCGCCCTGTCAGGCTAAGTGTGAACGTCATGGCGATCAGCGCACCGGGTAATAACCGGCCATACAGGGGACTGATCTCTCCGCATACCCCAATCAGTAACGGCAGGGTGAAAACGATAAAGGGGAGCGGTACATGCCGTATTAACAGCCACTGCAGCAGAAAACTGCTCACAGCAAACAGTGTTCCCCCGAGGAGGATCCGTTCAAAGAAACGACGGTGAGGGGTATCCAGTCCGGCGATATTGCAGCAGGCAGGGATAAGGGAAAACAGTAATCCTTTCTGCAGGTTACCGGTAAGTCCACCGATCAAAACCGGCAGAAAAACGACCAGTGTCTGGCGCAGGGCATAGTTAACTTCGGGATGATAAATCAGTCGGCGCCACATCGGAATACAATCGCTGATAAAAAGTAAAACAGGACACGGTAGCGGGATGCTACCGTGTAGATGGCAGGTTAACGGGTTCCGTAGACGACAATCGTCTTACCGTGAGCAGAAATAAGATTCTGATCTTCCAGCATTTTAAGAATTCGCCCAACCGTCTCCCGTGAGCAGCCGACAATTTGTCCGATTTCCTGACGGGTAATTTTAATCTGCATTCCGTCCGGATGCGTCATCGCGTCTGGCTGGCGGGCTAAATTCAGTAACGTCTGGGCAATACGGCCTGTCACGTCAAGAAACGCCAGGTTACCGACTTTTTCGGAAGTTACCTGTAACCGGCGTGCCATCTGTGAAGATAAACGCATCAGAATTTCCGGGTTCACCTGAATGAGTTGTCGGAATTTTTTATAGGAAATTTCCGCAACCTCACATGCCACTTTGGCACGCACCCAGGCGCTGCGTTCCTGACCTTCTTCAAAAAGCCCCAGTTCACCAATGAAATCTCCCTGGTTAAGATAAGAAAGGATCATCTCTTTTCCTTCTTCATCCTTAATTAAAACAGCCACGGAGCCTTTCACAATATAGTACAGGGTTTCGGCTTTCTCACCCTGGTGGATAAGGGTACTTTTGGAAGGATACTTATGAATATGACAATGGGACAGGAACCATTCGAGTGTAGGGTCTGTTTGTGGTTTACCGAGAACCATTCTCTTTTATCCTCTGTTGTAATCGTGCCATAAATACAGGGGTAAGCTCCTGCCAGGCAAGGAAGTCATAGGGTATTTTTATTGGCAATTACCGCAGAAAAGCAGATTTTGTTCTGGATTTTTCTACCGTTTCACCATAGTTGTAATCTGATAAAAAAATGTCTCACCCTTTGTTTGTAGCACACACTGGCGCAACTGTCTCCTGTTGTATGTTCAGACTTTAACGAATGACAGCAGATTGCTGTTTGTACTCTGAAGGAGTAATCTGAAGCCTGTTTTTTCAGAGTTGAGAGTAAGCATAATGCAGGCACGCGTAAAATGGGTTGAGGGACTCAGCTTTATCGGAGAATCGGCTTCCGGACATCAGGTTCTGATGGATGGCAATTCAGGTGATAAAGCGCCGAGTCCGATGGAAATGGTGCTGATGGCTACCGGCGGTTGCAGCGCAATCGATGTGGTATCTATCCTGCAAAAGGGGCGTCAGGATGTGGTGGACTGTGAAGTCAAACTGACCTCTGAACGTCGTGAAGAAGCACCCCGTTTATTTACGCATATTAATCTGCATTTTGTCGTCACGGGTCGCAATCTGACTGATGCGGTGGTTGAGCGAGCTGTCACGTTATCTGCCGATAAATACTGCTCAGTGGCACTGATGCTGGGTAAAGGTGCGGAGATTACGCATAGCTTTGAGGTGGTAAGCCTCTGATACGCGTTTGAGTGCCGTCATGGCACTCAATGTTGTCTACTGAAACTGCTTCTCTTCCATTAATCGCTTCACCAGCGGTGTCATGATCAACTCCATTGCCAGTCCCATCTTCCCGCCCGGTACGACCAGCGTATTAATGTGCGAAATAAAAGACCCCTGAATCATCGCCAGCAGGTAGGGGAAGTTAATGGCTTCCAGCCCCCGGAAATGAATGACCACAAAACTTTCATCTAATGACGGGATGGTTTTGGCGGCAAAAGGGTTAGAGGTATCGACCGTCGGTACCCGTTGAAAGTTGATATGGGTACGGGAGAATTGCGGCGTGATGTAGTTAATATAGTCATCCATGGAGCGAACTACCGAGTCCATGACCGCTTCACGGGAGTGGCTTCGTTCGCGCGTATCCCTGACCAGTTTTTGAATCCATTCCAGGTTAACAATCGGGACGACACCGACCATCAGATCCACTTTATCTGCCACATTGTGCTGGTCCGTGACAATCCCGCCATGTAATCCTTCGTAAAATAAAACATCGGTATTATCAGGCAAAGGTTGCCAGGGCGTAAACGTGCCCGGGATCTGTTTCCAGGGAACGGCTTCATCATAAGTATGCAGATACTTACGGGAGCGACCGGTCCCCTGAGTACCGTACTCAATGAAGGTGTGTTCCAGCATCGCGAAATCGTTAGCCTCGGGACCAAAATAACTGATATGGCGACCGGAATCTCTGGCTTTGCGGATGGCCACATCCATCTCCGGACGACTATAACGGTGAAAGCTATCCCCCTCAATTTCGGCGGCCTGGATATTAAGCTGCTGGAAGATTTTTCTGAATGCCAGACTGGTCGTGGTGGTCCCGGCACCGCTTGAGCCTGTGACGGCAATGATTGGATGTCTGGCTGACATGAGGCTGTGCTCCCTGAACTCGTTCGGCTGACTGCATTGTTAGCATGTCTGCCGGAGTCTGTCATCACTCAGGTGAGCAGAATTTATCTGTTCTGTCTGAAGGTACTGGCTTGCATTAAGGATACCGATTCGTTCAGTTCAGACCAGACCACCACGATTTCACCGGCTGTCAGCTGGCGATGAATATCCTGCGTTTTTTCTTCCAGCGTTCGTTCTTCCTCACCATAGTCGGTGCCTTCACGCAGGACAAACGATTCGATCAGGTTATTCAGAGTCTCAGGGTTGAGTTGTTGCCACGGAATAATCATGCTTTTTTATCCAGCCAGGTCGAGAGCCATTGAGGGATCCGTTTCTCCAGCCACATGACCGGACGGGTTAATGTTCCGCTGACAAAACCGACATGCCCGCCATATTGGCTGAGCTGGTAGGTAATGCTGGGCGACAGATGCTCCGGATTCGGGATAACGTCCGGCACCATAAAAGGGTCATCCCGTGCATGGATAATCAGCAGAGGTTTTTCAACGCCAGAAAGCAGGGGCATGCCACTGGCCCGGCGGTAATAGTCGGTCGCATCGGCAAAGCCATGTATCTTCGAGGTCACCTCGTCATCGAAATCACGTAACCGGTGGATTTTCTTCAAACGTTCAGGAGAAACCGACAGTAATTCCGGGTAGGCTTTCATTTTCCGCCGAGCGCTCTTCTTCAGTTGTGACAACAGGTAAAACTGATAAAAGCGTGAGAAGCCTTGTTCCAGTTTTGAACTGCAGGGTTCAAGCATTAGCGGGGCAGAAACGATGACGCCGGCATCCAGCAGGCAATCACTTCCCTGAGATCCCATCAGACAGGCCAGCATGTTACCGCCAAGCGAGAATCCGACGGCGGCCGTAGGCACCTTCCCATAGGTATCCTGTAACCACTGCAGAAAGTAGCTGGCATCGCCGATTTCACCGGAATGATAGCTTTGCGTCATACGATTAGGGGCTTTACCGCACCCGCGAAAATGCATGACAACCCCCAGCCATCCCTGTTTTTTAATCGCAGAGAGCAGGCCATGGGCATAAGGGCTGTTAATACTGCCTTCCAGGCCATGAAAAATCACGGCACGAGGTTTATGGCGTGCACGTTCCGGGTCTTCGCTCCAGGCAAGATCGACAAAATCACCATCAGGTAATTCCAGTCTCTGCCAGCAGGGTTTGATCCGGACGATACGTCTCAGGATCCTGGGCAGGAGCGTCTGAAGGTGAGGGTTCTTCAGTTGAGCAATCGGTGTGAAATGCTCATCCGGGGTACGACAATTATTCATGTTGTCGGGACTTGTCTGATCCATAACTCACTGTATAGTTTAAACGGTTTAATTTCATCCTGAGACAGGAAAGGTGCCACGCATGGAAATGGGGTTATTTCTTTCACTACTTGGCTTCCTATGGGTTGCCGCAATAACACCTGGCCCTAATAATATGTTACTTACTGCATCCGGTGCCAACGTTGGTTTTGTTCGCAGTCTCCCGCTCATGCTTGGCATCATGCTGGGTATGCAAATAATGTTGCTGCTGGTCGCTTTTGGTATCGGCGGCCTTATTCTGATTTATCCGGCGCTGCACTTATTGCTCAAAATTGCGGGCAGTCTCTATTTACTCTGGCTTTCATGGAAAATCGGCAGCGCCCCCTATGAAGTTCTTGAGGTAGACCCTTCTCCGGACAGCGGGAAAGCCATGCCATTCTGGCAGGGAGGTCTGCTGCAGCTGATCAATCCTAAAGCCTGGTTGATGTCATTAGGCGCCGTTGCCAGCTTCAGCCTTGCCGGAGCAGAATATCGTTCGTCTGTACTGGCCATCAGTTTTGCGATGTTTCTGGTCAACCTTGTGGCCGGTATCATTTGGCTGGGCTTTGGGACGATGATTGGCCGCTGGCTTAAAAGCCCGCAGGCATGGAAAATCTTTAATGTCTTTATGGGGCTGCTTACCGCATCCTGTGTCATTCTGATCTGGCTTTAGACACCCATCGCCCCGGCAGGCTTTCCTGCCATGGCTCAGCGGAGATAACGGCCTGAGCCAGTATATCAGGGGATTGTATGCTGATAATGCAGAATATTCCCTGAAAACCCGGCGACAAATTTATTGTTTTCCCGGCAGACAGGCAAGTCTTTATTCATCGAACCGGCTGAATAGTTAACAGCACCGGCTGGCGTAATGCGTAGCCGGCAGCTGTCCGTGCTATCATGTTTGACTCACCCGGGATCACAGACTCCCGGTGTCAGGGGGGAGCAATCAGGTGCAGGGATGGGCCTTAGTCTGCCGACTGCATCTGTTCCAGCTGCTCCTGAAGTTCCAGCCACTCCATTTCATAGCTGTCCAGCGCTGACTGGCTTTCAGCCTGTACCTTCAGGGCAGTGGTCAGGTCATCTTTACGGGCCGCATCGTACAGTTCCTGCTGACCGAGTAAAGCTTCATTCTCGCTGAGGGTATTCTGTAACAACGCCATTTGCTTTTCGATTTTCTCGATTTTTTTCCTGACCGGTTGCGTCAGTGCACGGAGTTCGGCGTCACGACGTTTCTGATCTTTACGGGCCTGGGCGGAATTGCCCTGAGTAACGGCAGGGGCCTCTTTGACCACGCTGTTTTTCTGCTGTTCCGTCAGCCATTGCTGGTAGTCTTCGAGATCGCCATCGAACACATCCACATTCCCGGCATCGACCAGATACAGATCATCAGTGGTCGCACGGATGAGGTGCCTGTCATGCGAAACGACCACCAGAGCGCCTTCATAATCGATCAGAGCTTCTGTCAGTGCCTGGCGCATATCCAGGTCAAGATGGTTGGTCGGTTCATCGAGCAGTAACAGATTAGGACGTTCCCAGACAATTAACGCCAGCACCAGCCGGGCCTTCTCTCCACCCGAGAAGCGTTTTGTCATCTCTGTGACTTTATCTCCCTGAAACCCGAAGCCGCCCAGATAATCCCGTAACTGCTGTTCGGTGACCTGCGGCGAGGCCTGACGCTGAAGGTGCTGTAACGGCGAGTCGTCTGCTCGCAGGTATTCAAGCTGATGCTGTGCGAAATAGCCTGCTTTAATGCCTTTCGCCAGAGAAACTTCGCCCTGCTGAGGAGATAACTCTCCGGCTAATAACTTAATCAGCGTCGATTTACCCGCCCCGTTGCGTCCCAGTAACCCGATGCGTGAACCGGGAACCAGATTAAGTTTTACCGAATTCAGGATCACCCGGTCATCATAGCCCGCGGTGACTTTCTCCATTTTCAGTAATGGGTTCGGCAGGCTCTCCGGAGGCAGAAAACTGAAGCTGAAAGGATTATCCACATGTGCCGGGGCAATGAGCTCCATGCGCTCCAGCATTTTTATCCGGCTCTGGGCCTGACGGGCTTTTGTCGCCTTGGCGCGAAAACGGTCGATATAGTGTTGCAGATGGGCGACTTTCGCCTGCTGGCTTTGATAAAGCGACTGTTGCTGGGCCAGTTTGGTGGCTCGCTGCCGTTCAAAGTCACTATAATTACCGGTGTATTCGAACAGGTTTTCCTGCTCAATATGCAAAATTTTATTCACGGTCGGATCAAGGAAATCCCGATCGTGGGAGATCAGTATCAGCGTGCCGGTATAACTCTTCAGCCAGCGTTCAAGCCAGATCACGGCATCGAGATCCAGGTGGTTCGTCGGTTCGTCAAGCAACAACAAATCTGAACGACAGATCAGCGCCTGTGCCAGATTCAGACGCATACGCCAGCCTCCCGAGAAATCTTTCACCGGGGCCTGTAATTGCTGTTGGGTAAATCCCAGACCATTCAGCAGGCTGGCCGCACGTGCCTGAATTGTCCAGGCCTGGACGGTATCAAGCTGAGCATGCAGCAGTGCAATGCGGTTACCGTCATTTTCTGCATTTGCCTGAGCCAGTTGCGATTCCAGATGGCGGAACTCCCGGTCACCGTCGATAACATACTCGATCGCCGGTTGATCCAGGGCCGGAGTTTCCTGATTTACCCAGGCCAGAGCCCAGTTCGAAGGAAAACTGACATTTCCGGCATCACTGGACGTTTCCCCTTTCAGAAGGGATAAAAGTGTGGATTTTCCGCAGCCATTTTTACCGACCAGGCCAACTTTTTGCCCGGGATTGATGGTGGCGGAAGCATTGTCCAGTAGCACGCGGGTGCCGCGTCGTATTTGTAGCGAAGAAAAGACAATCATAAGCGCCGTTTCGTCAGAATATGTTAAATTATCAGCTAAAGTGAACCAATGATTAAACAGAAAATTTCGTTATGTGCTGCATGGTAGCTGAAATAGTTATCCGTGACGATGATTTGGAGGGGAACAATGTCGACACAGCCCAAAATCCTGCTTCTTTATGCCCATCCTGAATCACAGGAGTCAGTCGCTAACAGGATCCTGCTGAAGACTGCACAACGTCAGGAAAACGTAACCGTACATGACCTTTATGCGTTCTACCCTGATTTTTTTATCGATATCCATTACGAGCAGCAACTGCTGCGGGAACATGACATCATCATTTTCCAGCATCCTCTCTATACTTATAGCTGCCCGGCGTTACTGAAAGAGTGGTTCGACCGGGTGCTGACCCGCGGATTTGCGATCGGCAATGGCGAGCAGGCGTTAGCCGGCAAGTACTGGCGCAGTGTGATAACGACCGGTGAACCGGAAACCGCTTATCATCAGCACGGCCTGAACCGGTACCCGATGAGCGATATCATGCGGCCCTTTGAACTGACGGCACAGGCCTGTCGTATGCATTGGTTAACACCGATGATTATTTATTCCGCCAGACGCCAGACGGGCAAGGCGATGACAACGTATGCCAGTGCTTACAGCGACTGGTTAGCCCAGCCATTACCACAGGGGGTAATTTAATGCAGGGACCAGGCCTGTTAACTGCGGGTGTAATTTATCTTGGGGCAGCGGTCATTGCTGTGCCTATTGCTGCCCGGTTGGGTATTGGTGCGGTACTGGGCTATCTGCTTGCGGGTATTGCTATCGGCCCCTGGGGTGTCGGGCTTATCAGTGATGTTGACGAAATACTGCATTTTTCGGAACTGGGTGTAGTTTTTCTGATGTTTATCATCGGCCTGGAACTGAACCCGGCCAAACTCTGGCAACTCCGGCGTTCTATTTTTGGGGTCGGTGCGGCCCAGGTCATCTTTTCGGCGGCCATTCTGGGCGGGTTGCTCTGGCTGACACATTTTTCCTGGCAGAGTGCCGTCATCGGCGGTATCGGGCTGGCGATGTCCTCTACCGCGATGGCTATTCAGCTGATGCGCGATAAAGGCATGAACCGTAGTGAGTCCGGTCAGCTTGGCTTTTCTGTCCTGCTGTTCCAGGATCTGGCGGTGATCCCGGCTCTGGCCCTGGTCCCGCTCCTTGCCGGGGGCAGTGATGGCGGACAGGCGACGGACTGGATAAAAGTAGGCATGAAGGTGCTGGCATTCGCGGGCATGCTGATTGGCGGCCGCTTTCTGCTGCGTCCGATTTTCCGCTTTATTGCCGGTTCGGCAGTGCGTGAAGTTTTTACCGCGGCGGCATTATTACTGGTGATCGGTTCAGCGCTGTTTATGGATGCGCTGGGACTGTCGATGGCGCTCGGGACCTTTATCGCCGGTATCCTGCTGGCCGAAAGTGAATACCGGCATGAACTTGAGGTGGCTATCGACCCCTTTAAGGGACTGCTGTTGGGGCTGTTCTTTATCTCGGTCGGGATGGCACTTAACCTGGGCGTGCTCTACACCCACATCACTGAGGTGATTATCGCCGTACTGGTGCTGGTCGCGGTTAAAGCGCTGGTCCTGTACATCCTGGCCCGCGTGTATGGTTTACGCAGTTCGGAACGTTTGCAGTTTGCGGGGGTATTGAGCCAGGGCGGGGAATTTGCGTTTGTGCTCTTCTCGGCGGCCTCCTCGGTGCATCTGTTTACCGGCGAACAACTGCCGATGTTACTCGTGACCGTGACGTTATCGATGATGACGACACCGTTACTGATGCAGGGTATCGATAAGATACTGATTCGACGTTTCAATAACTCAAAAGATGACCATGGCGAGAAGCATTATGTTGAGGATGATCAGCCTCAGGTGATCGTGGTGGGCTTCGGTCGTTTCGGTCAGGTCGTTGGTCGTCTGCTGATGGCCAATAATACCCGGATAACGGTACTGGAACGGGATATCAGCGCGGTCAGCCTGATGCGTAAGTATGGTTATAAAGTCTATTACGGCGATGCGACGGAACTGGAATTATTGCGGGCTGCCGGTGCAGAAGGGGCCGAGTCTATCGTCATCACCTGTAATGATCCGGAAGATGCGATGGCGATTGTTCAGTTGTGCCAGCACCATTTCCCGCACCTGAAAATTCTTGCACGCGCCCGCGGCCGTGTGGAAGCTCACGAACTTTTGCAGGCCGGGGTGACGCAGTTCAGCCGCGAAACCTTCTCCAGTGCGCTGGAGCTTGGACGGAAAACACTGGTTTCTGTGGGTATGCATCCCCATCAGGCAATGCGTGCGCAGCTTCATTTCCGTCGTCTCGATATGCGGATGCTACGTGAACTGATGCCAAATCATGATGATAGCGGACAAATCTCACGGGTACGGGAAGCCCGTCGCGAGCTGGAGGATATTTTCAACCGCGAAATGCAGCAGGAAAAGCAACAGCTGGATGGCTGGGATGAGTTTGAATAAGACGACCGAGGTGAGAGTGCTGTCGAAGGGCTTTCAACCGACAGGAGTACAGGATGGCGAAACGATTTATTGCCGGCGCCGTATGCCCGCACTGTCAGAAAACCGATACGCTGGCGATGTGGCGTGAAAACAATGTGGATGTGGTGGAATGCGTAAAGTGTGGTCACCAGATGCGTGAAGCGGATAAGCGGTTAGCGGATACACATGCAGGGGCCGGTAAAATTATCGGGGTATTCACGCCCGAATAGCGCGGGCATCAGGTTTTTTTTCCCTCTGTAACTTACAGAGGGATTGAATTTCGTTACAATTGCCACCACTAAGACCGGAGAGGAAATCAGTTTATGTTTTTCCCGGTCAGGACCTTTCTGGTTGGTGTTATTGCAGGCAAAAATAGACCAATGAGACGGGAATATAGCTCTCAACGGTTAGGAGATATCATGAAAGTAGCAAAAGACCTGGTTGTCAGCCTTGCTTATCAGGTACGTACAGAAGATGGGGTATTAGTTGATGAATCCCCTGCAAATGCACCGCTGGATTACCTGCACGGTCATGGTTCCCTGATTTCTGGTCTGGAAAAGGCACTGGAAAACCATGAAGCAGGTGATAAGTTTGACGTTAACATCCCGGCCAACGATGCGTACGGTCAGTATGATGACAACCTGGTTCAGCGTGTACCGAAAGACGTTTTTGTCGGTGTTGATGAACTGCAGGTAGGTATGCGTTTCCTGGCTGAAACCGATCAGGGCCCGGTACCGGTTGAAATCACCGAAGTCGGTGATGATTATGTTGTGGTTGATGGCAACCATATGCTGGCAGGCCAGAACCTGAGCTTCAATGTCGAAGTCATTGCTATCCGTGAAGCGACCGCTGAAGAGCTGGCCCACGGCCATGTGCACGGCGAAAATGGTCATGAGCATGGCCACGACCATGATCACGGTCAGGAAGGTTGCGGAACTGGCGGTTGCGGCTGCCACCACTAATCTGTCCTGAACAAAAAGCCGCTGACGAGCGGCTTTTTGTTGACCGCATTAATAATGCGGGGGCGGTATCTCTTCAGATTGCGGGGCAACCAATGACGGTGCTGCTGTCTTAAGCTTGTCAGCTAACAGACGGAATTGTTCACGTAATCTTGCCATCTCGAGTTCATGCCGGACCACAGTCTGGTTCAGCTCCTCGATAGTCAGTTCCTGAAAAGCAATTTTGCTTTCAAGCGCTTCCAGATGTTTTTCCCATTCGGTTATCTGCATTAGTTTTCCTCGCTGTCTCTTTGCGCGCCATGATGCGCGATCCCGGCATTTTATTCGAGTCCCGGTGGAGGGAAATTACCTGAATTTTGCAGACCAGCCACGTTGTAAACTTGAAATTTACTCTCATACCCCAATAATCTTTGAAACTTCCTGATGCAAAAAAGGTCGGAGGTTAACAGAGAATCATTGTGGTGGCAGTGTTAACACTGTCATATACCGTTATAGTGTGAGCAATTAAAACACAACAATCACCGGGGTCCTGGACTTCGGTTGGGAGATATGGATGAAATCATTGTTTAAAGTCTCATTGTTAGCGACCACCCTGGCTGTTGCGCTGAATGCACCTGCAGTTATGGCTGCAACATCAGCAACAACGACCACAGAGCAGGCACCGACCAATGCTGCATTTAAAGATCAGTCACAGCAATCGGCCTACGCTCTGGGGGCCTCTCTGGGTCGTTACATGGACAACTCTCTGAAGGAACAAGAGAAGCTTGGTATCAAGCTTGACAAAAAACTCCTGATTGCCGGTGTGCAGGATGCATTTGCAGGTAAGAGCAAATTATCTGATGCTGAAATTGAACAAACCCTGAAAACGTTTGAAGGGAATGTAAAAGCGGCAGCTCAGGCTAAAATGGAAAAAGACGCGAAAGAGAATGCAGAAAAAGGTGATGCATTCGCGGCGAAATTCGCGAAAGAAAGCGGCGTGAAGAAAACGGCCAGCGGCCTGCTTTACAAAGTAGAGAAAGAAGGGACTGGCCCGGCGCCGGTTGACAGCGATACGGTTGTCGTCAACTACAAAGGGACTCTGGTCAACGGGACTGAGTTCGACAACTCCTACAAGCGTGGCGAGCCTCTGACTTTCCGTCTTGACGGTGTGATCCCTGGCTGGACCGAAGGTCTGAAGCACGTGAAGAAAGGCGGTAAAATTGAGCTGGTGATCCCGCCAGACTTAGCTTACGGCCAGAACGGTGTTCCGGGTATCCCGCCAAATTCCACCCTGGTATTCCAGGTCGAATTACTGGATGTTAAACCGGCACCTAAAACTGACGATGCGGCTAAAGCACCGACAGCTGACAGCCAGACCAAAGCAGCCCAGTAATACTTTACACCGCCGCGCTCTGCGGCGGTGTCTTCCCCCCGCGCAGAATAAAAACGCTGGTTTATGTCATCGACATTTGCCAGACTGATCCCTCTGATGTTTTTACTATTTGAGTCTGCCCGGCAGTGCTTATGACAGGCTCCTGCTATGTAGGGTAATATCTGTGATGTCTAATCCTTTTAATCCTGGCGATGCCTCTGTTTATGAAATTCCGGAGCAACCGTCTTTTGAACCGTCAGACTACGAGATCCTGAAATCTTACGAGTCGGTCGTAGACGGTCTGGCGATGCTGATTGGGTCGCATTGTGAAATTGTGCTGCATTCTCTGGATAACCTGACGTGCTCAGCAATACGTATCGCCAATGGCGAGCATACCGGCAGACAGGTCGGCTCACCTATCACTGATTTGGCCCTGCGGATGTTACATGACCTGCAGGGGGAAGACAGTAATGTCTCCCGCGCCTACTTTACCCGCGCCAAGAGCGGGGTACTCATGAAATCGGTGACGATTGCCATTCGCAATCGTGAGCAGCGGGTTATCGGCTTATTGTGTATTAACATGAATCTGGATGTCCCGTTCTCTCAGATTATGTCGACGTTTATGCCTCCGGAACTGCATCAGGTAGATTCAAGCGTGAATTTTGCCAGTTCAGTGGATGACCTGGTGGCTCAGACATTGGAATTCACGATAGAAGAGGTCACTAATGACCGGAATGTCGCGAATAATGCAAAGAACAGACAGATCGTGCTGAACCTCTATGAAAAAGGCATTTTCGATATTAAAGATGCGATTAATCAGGTCGCCGATCGGTTGGATATCTCCAAACATACGGTATATCTCTATATCCGGCAGTTTAAAAACGGTGAATTTCAGGGAGGCGATCGCTGATGCGCTATGCATTGCTGGTGACCGGCGCACCTTACGGGACGCAGCAATCGACCAGTGCACTGCTGTTTGCCCGTGCACTTCTTGCTGCCGGCCAGCAACTGGATACGGTGTTCTTCTACCGTGAAGGCGTTCTCAATGCCAACCTGCTGACGGCACCCGCCAGTGACGAAGTGGATATTGTACGGGAATGGCAAAAGCTGCATGAACAGCACGGTACCGGCTTGCATATCTGCGTGGCCGCGGCGTTACGGCGTGGGGTCATTGATTCCGCAGAGGCGGCCCGGTTACAGTTACCCGTCGCAAACCTGCAACAAGGATTTGTACTGGCAGGCCTTGGCGCCTTTGCTGAAGCTGCATTAACCTGTGATCGTCTGGTAGAGTTCTGATGAATCGTGTCGCGTTTATTTTCACCTCGGCTCCGCATGGTAGCAGTGCAGGGCGGGAAGGGCTGGATGCGTTGCTGGCCACCGCTGCTCTGAATGATCAGTGCGGAGTGTTTTTTCTGGGAGACGGTGTCCTCCAGTTACTGCCGGGCCAGCAGCCTGATAAAATTTTGTCACGACATTATGCGGCAACGTTCGGTGTATTATCACTTTATGACATTGAGCAATGTTATTTATGTAAGGCGTCGCTGACCCGTCGGGGGATCCCGGAGGAGACGGCATGGATACTGAATGCGGAAATCCTGGAACCAATGGCGTTAAGGCATTGTCTGAATAATTACGACAGAATCGTCACCTTCTGAGATAAAACTACCCATGTTACATACATTAATGCATTCACCCTGGCAGAGTGATGTTACGGGCCGTATCTCATTGCTGGGCGCGGATGATGACGTCTTACTGTTACAGGATGGCGTACTGGCAGCCCTTAAAGGTAATCCTTTCGCGGAAATGCTGCTGGCATCCCCCGCAACAATTTATGTGCTGGAAGATGACCTTCAGGCCCGCGGCCTGGCTGAACAAATTTCACCCAATATGCACAAGGTAGGCTATAATGGGTTCGTTGAATTAACGATTCGTCACCCACAACAGCTCGCCTGGTAGCACAGAAGTATTGGTTATTTCTTGACACCTTTTAGGCGTGGCCCTAAAATTCTGCGTCCTCGTAGAAATACGAGGCGATTTATTACGTGTTTACGAAGCAAAAGCTAAATCCAGGAGCTATTTAATGGCAACAGTTAACCAGCTGGTTCGCAAACCACGCGTACGCAAAGTTGCAAAAAGCAACGTGCCTGCGCTGGAAGCCTGCCCGCAGAAACGTGGTGTTTGTACTCGTGTATATACTACCACTCCTAAAAAACCGAACTCCGCACTGCGTAAAGTATGTCGTGTTCGCCTGACCAACGGTTTCGAAGTGACTTCGTACATCGGTGGTGAAGGTCATAACCTGCAGGAACACTCCGTGATCCTGATCCGTGGCGGTCGTGTTAAAGACTTGCCAGGTGTGCGTTACCACACTGTTCGCGGTGCACTTGACTGTTCAGGTGTTAAAGACCGTAAGCAAGCGCGTTCTAAGTACGGTGTGAAGAAGCCAAAGGCTTAATGGAACTCCGTTAAGTAAGGCCAAACGTTTTAATATAAATGTCAGAATAAACTCGTAGAGTTTTGGACAATCCTGAATTATCAACGGAGAATTTCCATGCCACGTCGTCGTGTTATTGGTCAACGTAAAATCCTGCCAGATCCTAAGTTCGGATCTGAATTACTGGCCAAATTTGTAAACATTCTGATGGTAGACGGTAAAAAATCTACTGCAGAATCTATCGTTTATACTGCGCTTGAGACCCTGGCTCAGCGCTCCGGTAAATCTGAACTGGAAGCATTCGATGTAGCTCTCGAAAACGTGCGTCCTACAGTAGAAGTTAAATCCCGCCGTGTCGGTGGTTCTACTTATCAGGTTCCGGTTGAAGTCCGTCCGGTTCGTCGTAATGCCCTGGCAATGCGTTGGATCGTAGAAGCTGCTCGTAAACGCGGTGATAAATCTATGGCTTTACGCCTGGCGAACGAACTTTCTGATGCTGCAGAAAACAAAGGTACTGCAGTTAAGAAACGTGAAGACGTTCACCGTATGGCTGAAGCCAACAAGGCGTTCGCTCACTACCGCTGGTAATCACCACGGTGTAGTTGTTAACCCGGCGGACGCTTCTGAAGCAAACCCGCCGTGGTTTACTTACAATGAACGTCCGAGAATCAGAGGAATCAAATGGCTCGTACAACACCCATTGCCCGCTACCGTAACATTGGTATCAGTGCACACATCGACGCCGGTAAAACCACAACTACCGAGCGTATTCTGTTCTACACCGGTGTAAACCATAAAATCGGTGAAGTTCATGATGGTGCTGCAACCATGGACTGGATGGCTCAGGAGCAGGAACGTGGTATTACTATCACCTCCGCTGCTACCACCGCTTTCTGGTCTGGTATGGCAAAACAATTTGAACCACACCGCGTCAATATCATTGATACCCCGGGACACGTTGACTTTACTATCGAAGTAGAGCGTTCAATGCGTGTTCTGGATGGTGCAGTCATGGTTTACTGCGCGGTCGGCGGCGTTCAGCCTCAGTCTGAGACTGTATGGCGTCAGGCGAACAAATATAAAGTTCCACGTATCGCGTTCGTTAACAAAATGGACCGTATGGGTGCTAACTTCCTGAAAGTTGTTGGCCAGATCAAAAGCCGTCTGGGTGCTAACCCTGTTCCATTGCAGCTGGCAATCGGTGCAGAAGAAGGCTTCACCGGTGTTGTTGACCTGGTGAAAATGAAAGCCATCAACTGGAACGAAGCAGACGCAGGTGTAACCTTCGAATACGAAGAAATCCCTGCTGATCTGGTCGATCTGGCTGACGAGTGGCACCAGAACCTGGTTGAAGCCGCTGCAGAAGCTTCTGAAGAGCTGATGGAGAAATACCTCGGCGGTGAAGAACTGACTGAAGAAGAGATCAAACAAGCTCTGCGTCAGCGCGTTCTGAACAACGAAATCATCCTGGTGACCTGTGGTTCTGCATTTAAGAACAAAGGTGTTCAGGCGATGCTGGATGCAGTTATCGAGTACCTGCCATCTCCGACTGACGTACCTGCGATTAAAGGTATGCTGGATGACGGTAAAGATACTCCTGCAGAGCGTCACGCTGATGATAACGAACCGTTCTCAGCACTGGCATTTAAAATTGCTAACGACCCGTTCGTTGGTAACCTGACGTTCTTCCGTGTCTATTCCGGTATTGTTAACTCCGGTGACACCGTACTGAACTCAGTAAAATCTGCACGTGAGCGTTTCGGCCGTATCGTTCAGATGCACGCTAACAAGCGTGAAGAAATCAGCGAAGTCCGTGCGGGCGATATCGCCGCAGCTATCGGTCTGAAAGATGTGATTACTGGTGATACCCTGTGTGATCCAAGCGCGCCGATCATTCTGGAGCGTATGGAATTCCCTGAGCCGGTAATCTCTATCGCCGTTGAACCAAAAACCAAAGCTGACCAGGAAAAAATGGGTCTGGCTCTGGGTCGTCTGGCTAAAGAAGATCCATCTTTCCGTGTATGGACTGATGAAGAATCTAACCAGACTATCATCGCTGGTATGGGTGAGTTGCACCTGGATATTATCGTTGACCGTATGAAGCGTGAATTTAACGTCGAAGCGAACGTGGGTAAACCACAGGTTGCTTACCGTGAAGCTATCCGCGCTAAAGTCACCGATATCGAAGGTAAACACGCCAAGCAGTCTGGTGGTCGTGGTCAGTACGGTCATGTTGTTATCGACATGTACCCGCTGGAGCCAGGTAAGAACCCGGATGGTTACGAATTTATCAACGACATCAAAGGTGGTGTAATCCCAACGGAATACATCCCTGCGGTTGATAAAGGTATCCAGGAGCAGCTGAAATCAGGTCCACTGGCGGGTTACCCGGTAGTAGATCTGGGTGTTCGTCTGCACTTTGGTTCTTACCATGACGTTGACTCCTCTGAGCTGGCGTTTAAACTGGCGGCTTCTATCGCCTTTAAAGATGGCTTCAAGAAAGCAACTCCGGTTCTGCTTGAGCCAATCATGAAGGTTGAAGTAGAAACTCCGGAAGAAAACACCGGTGATGTCATCGGTGACCTGAGCAGACGTCGTGGTATGCTTAAAGGGCAGGAATCTAACGCAACTGGCGTTGAGATTCACGCAGAAGTTCCGCTGTCTGAAATGTTCGGATATGCAACTCAGCTGCGTTCACTGACCAAAGGTCGTGCTTCTTACTCCATGGAGTTCCTGAAGTATGACGATGCGCCAAACAACGTTGCGCAGGCCGTTATTGAAGCTCGTGGTAAGTAATACCACGGTTTAATTTTGAACAGATGCCTTCATCAGATGATGAAGGCATAACGTAAGGAATATCGCCATGGCGAAAGAGCAATTTCAACGTAACAAACCACACGTTAACGTCGGTACTATCGGCCACGTTGACCACGGTAAAACCACTCTGACTGCAGCAATCACTACCGTACTGGCTAAACACTACGGCGGTGCTGCACGTGACTTCGCGCAGATCGATAACGCGCCTGAAGAAAAAGCACGTGGTATTACCATCAATACTTCACACGTAGAATACGAAACCCCGACCCGTCACTATGCACACGTTGACTGCCCGGGCCACGCCGACTACGTTAAAAACATGATCACCGGTGCTGCACAGATGGACGGCGCTATCCTGGTTGTTGCTGCGACTGACGGCCCTATGCCTCAGACCCGTGAGCACATCCTGCTGGGCCGCCAGGTAGGCGTTCCTTACATCATCGTGTTCCTGAACAAATGTGACATGGTTGATGATGAAGAGCTGCTGGAACTGGTAGAAATGGAAGTTCGTGACCTGCTGTCACAGTACGACTTCCCGGGTGACGACACGCCAATCGTTCGCGGTTCAGCGCTGAAAGCACTGGAAGGCGAAGGTGAGTGGGAAGAGAAAATCCTGGAGCTGGCTGGCTTCCTGGATTCTTACATCCCTGAGCCAGAGCGTGCTATCGATCAGCCGTTCCTGCTGCCAATCGAAGACGTATTCTCAATCTCCGGCCGTGGTACTGTTGTTACCGGTCGTGTAGAGCGCGGGATCATCAAAGTCGGTGAAGAAGTTGAAATCGTTGGTATCAAAGATACTGCGAAATCAACCTGTACCGGTGTTGAAATGTTCCGTAAGCTGCTGGACCAGGGTCAGGCAGGTGAGAACGTTGGTGTTCTGCTGCGTGGTATCAAGCGTGAAGAGATCGAACGTGGTCAGGTTCTGGCTAAACCAGGTTCAATCAAACCACACACCCAGTTCGAGTCAGAAGTTTATATTCTGTCTAAAGACGAAGGCGGCCGTCATACTCCGTTCTTCAAAGGCTACCGTCCACAGTTCTACTTCCGTACAACTGACGTGACCGGAACCATCGAACTGCCGGAAGGCGTAGAGATGGTAATGCCAGGTGACAACATCAAAATGGTTGTTACCCTGATCCACCCAATCGCGATGGATGACGGTCTGCGTTTCGCAATCCGTGAAGGTGGTCGTACTGTAGGTGCAGGTGTTGTTGCTAAAGTTATCGCTTAATTGCCGATAGTTTAGAAACATCCTGATGAGAAGGGCGCATAAGCGCCCTTTTTTTATGGCTGCAGACAGAGAACCAAAGCCATAAATGAAAATCCTTATTGTAATGCAAACCATTCTCATCTATGATGGTGCATGAAAAATATACAGTAAGGTCAGGGTTGTAATATGTATGTTTGTTTATGTCATGGCATCAGCGACAAATCTATCCGCGCGGTTATCCGTCAGCATCAGCCATCGTCACTGAAAGAATTACAACGTTTTGTCCCGGTCGGAACACAGTGTGGTAAATGTCTGCGGTCTGCACGACAAATACTGGAGCATGAACAGGACTCAATGGTCATCTATCTCCGCTCCGCCTGACTTCTTTTATCTATAAGAAAACCGCCTGCTTTATAGCCTTTCTGTCTTTTGACTTCCGGGAGCTCCCAACTACTCTGAAAGTAACTGGAAGCGGAGGAAGTACTATGAAAGGCGATAAGAAAGTTATAACTCATCTGAATAAACTTCTCGGTAATGAACTGGTGGCTATCAATCAGTATTTTCTGCATGCCCGTATGTTCCGAAACTGGGGTCTGAGCCGGCTCAATGATATTGAGTATCATGAGTCGATAGATGAAATGAAACATGCTGATAAATACATCGAGCGTATTTTATTTCTGGAAGGTATCCCTAACCTGCAGGATCTTGGAAAATTACGCATCGGCGAGGATGTGGAAGAAATGCTGCGGTCAGATCTCAGCCTGGAACTTGAAGGTGCGACTGATTTACGTGAAGCCATCGCCCATGCCGATAAAGTCCATGATTATGTGACGCGGGATCTGCTGATAGAAATCCTTGCCGATGAAGAGCACCATATCGACTGGCTGGAAACAGAGCTCGAATTGATTACCCGCGTGGGTATACAGAATTATATTCAGACTCAGATTAAAGAGCAGGCAGCCGGATAGGCAGATTCTGCACCAGAAACCAGCATGCACCCGCTATCGATAAAAAATATCCGAACGGTAGCGGGAGCGAATCCCGGAAACTGGTCATTAATGTTCGCCGGTAAATCAGTTCGCACAACGCATAAGCGGAGGCGATGATGATAACCGGTGCCAGAGACTGCCAGCCATTCCATGCCCCGATAGCCGCCAGCAATTTCATATCCCCTTCACCGATCCCCTCCCTGTACCGGTAGTGACGATACCCCAGGTTAATCACATACAAAAAAAGATACCCGCAACAGACCCCCAATAGCCGTGAGTACAGGTCAGGATAAGTAAAGGCCGGAGAAAGCAGCAACCCGGACCACAGGAGAATAAATACCATCCCGTCCGGTAGCAGCATATACCGGCGGTCGGTACTGGCCAGCAGACAGAGCAAGGAATAATTGAGTAAGGCTGCCGCCCATTGGAAAGGGGAAGGAAAGATCGTACTGACCGATAGCCAAAAAAGCCCCGTCAGGATTTCCATATACAGCAGGTGAACGGGCAGAGCCTGCCGGCAATAGCGACAGGCTCCCAATAATCCGATGAAGCTGATGACGGGAATAAGTTCGAACCAGGCAAGCGGATGGTGACACTGCGTACAGGAAGAGGGCGGTATTACCAGCGCCCGCAGAGAGCAGGGGAGGGACTTACCTGGTAAATAACGGTCAGCCAGGAGTGCGATGAAACTTCCGTGGATACTGCCAAGAATAAAGATGAAGAGTAGCAACATACACCTCTTTGCAGACGAGACTCCCGTAAGAGTGCCGCAGGGGGTTGCAGAGGCAAAGCGGGGAAATGACAGTGCGAGTGCCGGGTTCCGGGATGTATCATCGCAGTACAAAACTATCTTCCGGGGCCGGAGAGATGATGCAATAGTATCGGTTAAAAACGAAGCACCCCTTGCCAAGCGCTGAAATATACGTATAATGCGCGGGCTTGCTGAAATTAGCAGCGCGATTCGAGCAGAATCGCAGGCACGCGATTTGCGTCGCCTGACAATACTCCCGATTGGGGAGTTATATGCTGAACGATTACACTCCCCCATCAATCGTAATGGGTGTGAGGAGTAATTATTTTTGTTTATAAAATGTTTGGAGCTCTGGTCTCATGCAGAACCAAAGAATCCGTATCCGTCTTAAAGCGTTTGATCATCGTCTGATCGATCAATCAACCGCGGAAATCGTTGAGACTGCCAAGCGCACTGGTGCGCAGGTTCGTGGTCCAATCCCGCTGCCGACTCGTAAAGAGCGCTTTACCGTTCTGATTTCTCCGCATGTTAACAAAGATGCGCGCGATCAGTACGAAATTCGCACTCACAAACGTCTGGTTGACATCGTCGAGCCAACTGAAAAGACCGTTGATGCTCTGATGCGTCTGGATCTGGCTGCCGGTGTTGATGTGCAGATCAGCCTGGGTTAATCAGGTTACGAGCGATTAAGAGGTTGATACAATGATTGGATTAGTCGGTAAGAAAGTGGGCATGACTCGCATCTTCAATGAAGAAGGCGTATCTATCCCTGTAACCGTAATCGAAGTTGAAGCAAACCGTGTTACCCAGGTCAAAGGTCTGGAGAACGATGGTTACCAGGCTATTCAGGTGACTACCGGCGCTAAAAAAGCAAGCCGTGTAACTAAACCAGAAGCTGGTCATTTTGCTAAAGCTGGCGTTGAAGCTGGCCGTGGCCTGTGGGAATTCCGCACCGAAGGTGAAGAATTTACCGTTGGTCAGAGCATCAGTGTTGATATCTTCGCTGACGTGAAAAAAGTAGACGTAACTGGCACCTCTAAAGGTAAAGGTTTCGCAGGTACCGTTAAGCGCTGGAACTTCCGTACCCAGGACGCAACTCACGGTAACTCCTTGTCACACCGCGTACCGGGTTCTATCGGTCAGAACCAGACTCCGGGCAAAGTGTTCAAAGGCAAGAAAATGGCAGGTCAGCTGGGTAACGAACGTGTGACCGTTCAGAGCCTGGAAGTCGTTCGCGTAGACGCTGAGCGCAACCTGCTGCTGGTTAAAGGTGCAGTTCCCGGTGCTACCGGTAGCGACCTGATTGTAAAACCAGCTGTTAAGGCGTAAGGGGATAGCAATGGAATTAGTATTGAAAGACGCGCAGAGCGCGCTGACTGTTTCCGAAACTACCTTCGGTCGTGATTTTAACGAAGCGCTGGTACACCAGGTTGTTGTCGCTTACGCAGCAGGCGCCCGTCAGGGTACCCGTGGTCAGAAGACCCGCGCTGAAGTTACTGGCTCTGGTAAAAAACCATGGCGCCAGAAAGGCACCGGCCGCGCACGTGCAGGTTCTGTTAAGAGCCCAATCTGGCGTTCAGGTGGTGTGACTTTTGCTGCTAAGACTCAAGATCACAGTCAGAAAGTTAACAAAAAGATGTACCGCGGAGCGCTGAAAAGCATTCTGTCTGAACTGGTACGTCAGGAACGTTTGATCGTTGTCGAACAGTTCTCTGTAGAAGCGCCTAAAACTAAGCTGCTGGCACAGAAACTGAAAGACATGGCTCTGGAAGATGTACTGATCGTCACCGGTGAACTGGATGAGAATCTGTTCCTGGCAGCACGTAACCTGTTCAAGGTTGACGTACGTGATGCAGCAGGCATTGACCCAGTTAGCCTGATCGCCTTCGACAAAGTCGTTATGACTGCTGATGCAGTTAAGCAAGTTGAGGAGATGCTGGCATGATCCGTGAAGAACGTCTGCTGAAAGTCGTGCGCGCGCCGCACGTATCTGAAAAAGCGTCTACTGCGATGGAAAAAACAAATACCATCGTTCTCAAAGTTGCAAAAGACGCAACCAAAGCAGAGATCGTTGCTGCCGTAGAAAAGCTGTTCGAAGTTGAAGTTAAAGACGTAAACACCCTGGTTGTTAAAGGGAAAGTTAAGCGTCACGGACAGCGTATTGGTCGTCGTAGCGACTGGAAAAAAGCTTACGTCACCCTGAAAGAAGGCCAGAATCTGGACTTCGTCGGCGGCGCAGAGTAAGTCGGAGGAGAGAAACAATGGCAATTGTTAAATGTAAACCGACATCTCCGGGTCGTCGCCATGTAGTTAAAGTGGTGAACCCTGAGCTGCACAAGGGCAAACCTTTTGCTCCGCTGCTGGAAAAAAACAGCAAAAGCGGTGGCCGTAATAATAACGGTCGTATCACTACCCGTCATATCGGTGGTGGTCACAAGCAGGCTTACCGTATTATTGACTTCAAACGCAATAAAGATGGTATCCCGGCTGTCGTTGAACGTCTTGAGTACGATCCGAACCGCTCTGCGAACATCGCACTGGTTCTGTACAAAGACGGTGAACGCCGTTATATCCTGGCCCCTAAAGGTCTGAAAGCTGGCGACCAGATCCAATCTGGTAGTGATGCTGCGATTAAAGCAGGTAACACCCTGCCGATGCGTAATATCCCGGTCGGTTCAACTGTACACAACGTAGAAATGAAACCAGGTAAAGGCGGTCAGATTGCTCGCTCTGCTGGTACTTACGTGCAGATCGTTGCGCGTGATGGTTCCTACGTAACCCTGCGTCTGCGTTCAGGTGAAATGCGTAAAGTCGAAGCTGACTGCCGCGCAACACTGGGCGAAGTCGGTAACGCTGAGCATATGCTGCGCGTTCTGGGTAAAGCAGGTGCAACTCGCTGGCGTGGTGTTCGTCCTACCGTTCGCGGTACTGCGATGAACCCAGTCGATCACCCGCACGGTGGTGGTGAAGGTCGTAACTTTGGTAAGCACCCGGTCACTCCGTGGGGCGTTCAGACCAAAGGTAAGAAGACCCGTAGCAACAAGCGTACTGATAAATTTATCGTACGTCGCCGTAGCAAATAATTTTAGAGGATAAACCATGCCACGTTCTCTCAAGAAAGGTCCTTTTATTGACCTGCACTTGCTGAAGAAGGTAGAGAAAGCGGTGGAAAGCGGTGACAAGAAGCCCCTGCGCACCTGGTCCCGTCGTTCAACGATCTTTCCTAACATGATCGGTTTGACCATCGCTGTCCATAATGGTCGTCAGCACGTACCTGTCTTTGTTTCCGACGAAATGGTTGGACACAAGCTGGGTGAATTTGCGCCGACTCGTACTTATCGCGGTCACGCGGCTGATAAAAAAGCCAAGAAGAAATAAGGTAGGAGGAAGAGATGGAAACTATCGCTAAACATCGCCATGCTCGTTCTTCTGCTCAGAAGGTTCGCCTGGTTGCGGATCTTGTACGCGGTAAGAAAGTGTCGCAGGCTCTGGATATCCTGACCTACACCAATAAGAAAGCAGCCTTACTGGTTAAGAAAGTCCTGGAATCTGCCATTGCTAACGCCGAACACAACGATGGCGCTGACATCGACGATCTGAAAGTCACGAAAATTTTCGTCGACGAAGGCCCTAGCATGAAGCGCATTATGCCGCGTGCTAAAGGTCGTGCAGATCGCATCCTGAAGCGCACCAGCCACATTACTGTGGTTGTGTCCGATCGCTGAGACTCTGGAGACTAGCAATGGGTCAGAAAGTACATCCTAATGGTATTCGCCTGGGTATTGTAAAACCCTGGAACTCTACATGGTTCGCAAATACCAACGAATTCGCTGACAACCTGGACAGCGATTTTAAAGTTCGTCAGTATCTGAATAAAGAACTGGCAAAAGCGTCTGTATCTCGCATCGTTATCGAACGTCCAGCGAAAAGCATCCGTGTGACTATTCACACTGCTCGCCCTGGTATCGTTATCGGTAAGAAAGGTGAAGACGTAGAAAAACTGCGTAATGTCGTCGCGAAAATCGCTGGCGTCCCTGCGCAGATCAATATCGCCGAAGTCCGTAAACCGGAACTGGACGCTAAATTGGTTGCTGACAGCATCACTTCACAGCTGGAACGTCGTGTTATGTTCCGTCGTGCTATGAAGCGTGCTGTACAGAACGCAATGCGTCTGGGCGCTAAAGGTATTAAAGTTGAAGTCAGTGGCCGTCTGGGCGGTGCTGAAATCGCGCGTACTGAATGGTACCGTGAAGGTCGCGTTCCATTGCATACTCTGCGTGCGGACATCGACTACAACACCTCTGAAGCGCACACCACTTATGGTGTAATCGGCGTTAAGGTATGGATCTTCAAAGGTGAGATCCTGGGTGGTATGGCTGCTGTTGAACAATCGGAAAAACCGGCTGCTCAACCTAAAAAGCAGCAGCGTAAAGGCCGTAAGTAAGGAGAGTCGCTGATGTTACAACCAAAGCGTACGAAATTCCGTAAAGTGCACAAAGGCCGTAACCGCGGTCTGGCTGCTGGTACGGATATTAGCTTCGGTACTTTCGGTCTGAAAGCTGTTGGCCGTGGTCGTCTGACTGCCCGTCAGATCGAAGCAGCACGTCGTGCTATGACCCGTGCAGTTAAGCGTCAAGGTAAAATCTGGATCCGTGTATTCCCGGACAAACCAATTACCGAGAAGCCGCTTGAAGTTCGTATGGGTAAAGGTAAGGGTAACGTAGAGTATTGGGTTGCCCTAATCCAGCCTGGTAAAGTCCTGTATGAAATGGACGGCGTATCAGAAGAGCTGGCCCGTGAGGCATTCAAGCTGGCAGCAGCAAAACTGCCTATCAAAACCACCTTTGTAACTAAGACGGTGATGTAATGAAAGCAATTGAGCTGCGTGAAAAAAGTGTTGAAGAGCTAAACACTGAGCTGCTTAACCTGTTGCGTGAGCAGTTTAACCTGCGCATGCAAGCAGCATCCGGCCAGCTGCAGCAGACCCATCTGCTGAAGCAGGTTCGTCGTGATGTTGCACGCGTTAAGACTTTACTGACTGAGAAGGCGGGTGCGTAATGACCGATAAAATCCGTACTCTGCAAGGTCGTGTTGTTAGTGACAAAATGCAGAAATCTGCGGTTGTTGCTATCGAACGTTTCGTGAAACACCCGATTTACGGTAAATTCATTAAGCGTACGACTAAGCTGCACATCCATGATGAGAACAACGAATGTGGTATTGGTGACGTGGTAATTATCCGCGAATGCCGTCCACTGTCTAAGACTAAGTCCTGGACACTTGTTCGCATTGTGGAAAAAGCGATTCTGTAATAGAATCACTTTTCTGTGAAAAATAGATGAACGGCTCGTCTGAGCCGTTCATTTTTTCTACCCATCTACGAGAACCGGTGTTATAATGCCGCGCCCTCGATAATGGGGCTTTTAATCGACCTGAAGTTAGGTCCCGAAGTAGTAGTTGACATTAGCGGAGCACTAAAATGATCCAAGAACAGACTATGCTGAACGTCGCCGACAACTCCGGTGCACGTCGCGTAATGTGTATCAAGGTTCTGGGTGGCTCGCACCGTCGCTACGCAGGCGTCGGCGACATTATTAAAGTTACCATCAAGGAAGCAATTCCACGTGGTAAAGTTAAGAAAGGTGACGTCCTGAAGGCGGTAGTGGTGCGCACCAGGAAGGGTGTTCGTCGCCCTGACGGTTCTGTCATTCGCTTCGATGGTAATGCATGCGTTATTTTAAACAATAACAGCGAGCAACCCGTCGGAACGCGTATTTTTGGGCCGGTAACTCGTGAACTTCGTACTGAAAAGTTCATGAAAATTATCTCTCTGGCACCTGAAGTACTCTAAGGAGCGAATCATGGCAGCGAAAATCCGTCTCAACGACGAAGTTATCGTGCTTACCGGTAAAGATAAAGGTAAACGCGGTAAAGTAAAAAATGTTTTGTCTTCTGGCAAAGTCATCATTGAAGGTATCAACCTGGTTAAGAAACATCAGAAGCCGGTCCCGGCCCTGAACCAACCAGGTGGCATCGTTGAAAAAGAAGCTGCTATTCAGGTTTCTAACGTTGCACTTTTCAATGCGGCAACCGGTAAGGCTGACCGTGTAGGCTTTAGATTCGAAGACGGCAAAAAAGTCCGTTTCTTCAAGTCTAACAGCGAAACTATCAAGTAATTTGGAGTAGTACGATGGCGAAACTGCATGATTACTACAAAGACGAAGTAGTTAAGAAACTCATGACTGAGTTTAACTACAATTCAGTCATGCAAGTCCCTCGGGTCGAGAAGATCACCCTGAACATGGGTGTTGGTGAAGCGATCGCTGACAAGAAACTGCTGGACAATGCAGCAGCGGATCTGACAGCAATCTCCGGTCAAAAGCCGTTGATCACCAAAGCACGCAAATCTGTTGCAGGCTTCAAAATCCGTCAGGGCTATCCGATCGGCTGTAAAGTAACTCTGCGCGGCGAGCGTATGTGGGAGTTCCTTGAGCGCCTGATCATCATTGCTGTACCTCGTATCCGTGACTTCCGTGGTTTATCTGCGAAGTCTTTCGACGGTCGTGGTAACTACAGCATGGGTGTCCGTGAGCAGATCATCTTCCCAGAAATCGATTACGATAAAGTCGATCGCGTCCGTGGTTTGGATATTACCATTACCACTACTGCGAAATCTGATGATGAAGGCCGTGCTCTGCTGGCAGCCTTTGACTTCCCGTTCCGCAAGTAAGGTAGGGTTAATTCATGGCTAAGCAATCTATGAAAGCACGCGAAGTTAAGCGTGTAAAATTAGCAGACAAGTTCTTCGCGAAACGCACTGAACTGAAAGCGATCATCTCTGATGTGAACGCTTCTGACGAAGATCGTTGGAATGCTGTTCTTAAGCTTCAGGCTCTGCCGCGTGATTCCAGCCCGTCCCGTCAGCGTAACCGCTGCCGCCAAACTGGCCGTCCACATGGCTATGTAGGTAAGTTCGGGTTGAGCCGCATCAAGTTACGTGAAGCCGCCATGCGCGGTGAAGTACCTGGCTTGAAAAAGGCTAGCTGGTAATTGTCACCAATTGAATCACGGGAGTAAAGACTGATGAGCATGCAAGATCCGATCGCGGATATGCTGACCCGTATCCGTAACGGTCAGACCGCGAACAAAGTTGCGGTCACCATGCCTTCCTCCAAGCTGAAAGTGGCAATTGCCAACGTGCTGAAGGAAGAAGGTTATATTGAAGATTTTAAAATCGAAGGCGACATCAAGCCAGAACTGGAATTAACTCTTAAGTATTTCCAGGGCAAGGCTGTTGTAGAAAGCATTCAGCGTGTAAGCCGTCCAGGTCTGCGTATTTATAAGCGCAAAGACGAACTGCCAAAAATCATGGCAGGGATGGGTATCGCAGTTGTTTCTACTTCTAAAGGTGTTATGACTGATCGTGCAGCGCGCCAGGCTGGTCTTGGCGGCGAAATTATCTGCTACGTAGCTTAATCGGAGGATTCAATGTCTCGTGTTGCTAAAGCACCTGTCGTTATTCCTGCCGGCGTAGAGGTAAAACTCAACGGTCAGGAAATTTCGGTAAAAGGTAAAAACGGCGAGCTGGCTCGTACTATCAATAAAGCTGTTGAAGTTAAGCAGGCTGACAATCAGCTGACTTTCGCTCCACGCGAAGGTTTTGCAGATGGTTGGGCTCAGGCAGGTACGACTCGTGCGCTGCTGAACTCAATGGTTATCGGTGTTACCGAAGGCTTCACCAAGAAGCTGCAGCTGGTTGGTGTTGGTTATCGTGCTGCTGTTAAAGGCAATGCAGTTAATCTGTCACTGGGTTTTTCACACCCGGTTGAACATCAGCTGCCTGCAGGCATCACTGCCGAGTGTCCGACTCAAACTGAAATCGTGCTGAAAGGCGCTGATAAGCAGGTGATCGGCCAGGTTGCAGCTGACTTGCGCGCCTACCGTCGTCCTGAGCCTTATAAAGGCAAGGGTGTCCGTTACGCCGACGAAGTCGTGCGTACCAAAGAGGCTAAGAAGAAGTAAGGTAACACTATGGATAAGAAATCTGCTCGTATCCGTCGTGCGACCCGTGCACGTCGCAAGCTCAAAGAGCTGGGTGCTACTCGCCTGGTGGTACATCGTACCCCGCGTCATATTTACGCACAGGTAATCGCTCCGAACGGTTCCGAAGTTCTGGTTGCTGCTTCTACTGTAGAAAAAGCTATCTCTGAACAACTGAAGTACACTGGAAATAAAGACGCTGCAATTGCTGTTGGTAAAGCAATCGCAGAACGCGCTGTAGAGAAAGGCATCACTGCTGTTTCTTTCGATCGCTCTGGTTTCCAATATCATGGTCGTGTCCAGGCACTGGCAGATGCTGCCCGTGAAGCTGGCCTTCAGTTCTAAGGTAGAGGTCTAGGATGTCACACATCGAGAAACAAGCTGGCGAACTGCAGGAAAAACTGATCGCGGTAAACCGTGTATCTAAAACCGTTAAAGGTGGTCGTATCTTCTCCTTCACAGCTCTGACTGTAGTGGGTGATGGTAACGGTCGCGTTGGTTTTGGTTACGGTAAAGCGCGTGAAGTTCCAGCAGCTATCCAGAAAGCGATGGAAAAAGCCCGTCGCAACATGGTTAATGTCGCGCTGAATAACGGTACCCTGCAGCACCCTGTTAAAGGTGTTCACACAGGTTCCCGCGTATTCATGCAGCCGGCTTCAGAAGGTACTGGTATCATCGCCGGTGGTGCAATGCGCGCCGTTCTGGAAGTCGCCGGAATTCATAACGTACTGGCTAAAACCTATGGTTCTACTAACCCGATCAACGTGGTTCGTGCAACTATTGATGGCCTGAGCAATATGAATTCTCCTGAGATGGTCGCTGCTAAGCGTGGTAAAACCGTCGAAGAAATTCTGGGGTAATTATCATGGCAAAGACTATTAAAATTACTCAAACCCGTAGTGCAATCGGTCGTCTGCCTAAACATAAGGCAACACTGCTTGGCCTGGGTCTGCGTCGCATTGGTCATACTGTAGAACGTGAGGATACTCCTGCGGTTCGCGGTATGGTTAACGCGGTTTCCTACATGGTTAAAGTGGAGGAGTAAGAGATGCGTTTAAATACTCTGTCTCCGGCCGAAGGGTCTAAGCACGCTTCCAAACGTCTGGGTCGTGGTATTGGTTCCGGTCTCGGTAAAACCGGTGGTCGTGGTCACAAAGGTCAGAACTCACGTTCTGGCGGTGGCGTACGTCGCGGTTTCGAGGGTGGCCAGATGCCTTTATACCGTCGTCTGCCAAAATTTGGTTTCACTTCTCGCAAATCAATGGTCACAGCCGAAGTTCGTCTGTCTGACCTTGCGAAAGTAGAAGGCGGTATTGTCGATCTGAACACGCTGAAAGCAGCTAACATTATCGGAATTCAGATTGAATTCGCGAAAGTTATTCTGTCTGGCGAAGTTTCTGCTCCGGTAACGGTTCGTGGTCTGCGTGTCACTAAAGGTGCTCGTGCTGCAATCGAAGCTGCTGGCGGTAAAATTGAGGACTAAGTGAGCTGATGGCTAAACAACCAGGATTAGATTTTCAAAGTGCCAAGGGTGGGATAGGTGAACTGAAACGCAGACTGATGTTTGTTATAGGTGCACTGATTGTCTTCCGAATTGGCTCTTTTATTCCAATCCCTGGTATTGATGCCACAGTCCTTGCCAAACTGCTTGAGCAACAGCGTGGCACCATCATTGAAATGTTCAACATGTTCTCTGGTGGTGCACTTAGCCGTGCTTCTATCTTTGCCCTGGGTATTATGCCGTATATTTCGGCCTCTATTATTATCCAGCTGTTAACGGTGGTTCATCCGGCGTTAGCAGAAATTAAGAAAGAAGGGGAGGCTGGACGTCGTAAGATAAGCCAGTATACCCGCTATGCAACGTTAGTCCTGGCTATATTCCAGGCAGTCGGTATTGCTACCGGTCTGCCGAATATGCCTGGTATGCAAGGCCTGGTGTTAAATCCGGGTCTGGCATTCTACTTTACGGCTGTTGTCAGCCTGGTCACCGGGACAATGTTCCTGATGTGGTTAGGTGAGCAAATTACTGAACGAGGTATTGGTAACGGTATCTCGATCATTATTTTTGCTGGTATTGTTGCGGGCTTACCGCAGGCCATTGGCCATACCATTGAGCAGGCACGGCAGGGTGACCTGAACTTCCTCCTGTTGCTGTTGGTTGCAGTTCTCGTATTTGCAGTGACTTTCTTTGTTATCTTCGTTGAACGTGGTCAACGCCGCATTGTGGTGAACTACGCTAAACGTCAACAAGGTCGCCGCGTTTACGCTGCACAGAGCACACATTTACCGTTGAAAGTAAATATGGCGGGTGTTATCCCGGCAATCTTTGCTTCCAGCATCATCCTGTTTCCGGCGACAATTGCGTCCTGGTTCGGGGGCGGTACCGGCTGGAACTGGCTGACTACTATTTCTATGTATTTACAGCCAGGTCAGCCGCTTTATGTGCTACTCTATGCGACTGCAATCATCTTCTTCTGTTTCTTCTACACGGCGTTGGTTTTCAACCCACGTGAAACAGCAGATAACCTGAAGAAGTCTGGTGCATTCGTACCGGGAATTCGTCCGGGAGAGCAAACGGCCAGGTATATCGATAAAGTAATGACGCGTTTAACATTAGTTGGCGCTTTGTATATTACTTTTATCTGTCTGATCCCGGAGTTCATGCGTGAGGCGATGAATGTCCCCTTCTACTTCGGCGGTACTTCACTGCTGATTGTAGTTGTCGTCATCATGGACTTTATGGCTCAAGTGCAAACTCTGATGATGTCGAGTCAATATGAGTCTGCATTGAAGAAAGCAAACCTGAAAGGCTACGGCCGTTAATTCAGGAGCTTGAGAAGTTACGGAGAGTAAAAATGAAAGTTCGTGCTTCCGTCAAGAAATTATGTCGTAACTGCAAAATCATCCGCCGCGACGGTGTCGTACGTGTGATTTGTAGTGCCGAGCCTAAGCATAAACAGCGCCAGGGCTGATTTTTTCGCATATTTTTCTTGCAAAGTCGGGTTGAGCTGGCTAGATTAGCCAGCCAATCTTTTGTATGTTATTGCGTTCCCATTTGAGTATCCTGAAAACGGGCTTTTCAGAATGGCACGCAGTTAATAAGTAATAGGAGTGCATAGTGGCCCGTATAGCAGGCATTAACATTCCTGATCATAAACATACCGTTATCGCATTAACTTCGATTTTCGGTATCGGTAAAACTCGTTCTAAGGCCATTTGTGCCTCAACGGGTATTGCTGAACATGTTAAGATCAGTGAGCTGTCTGAAGAACAGATTGAGCAACTGCGTGAAGCAGTTGGCAAGTTCGTTGTTGAAGGTGATCTGCGTCGTGAAGTTACCCTGAGCATCAAGCGTCTTATGGACCTTGGCTGCTACCGTGGTTTGCGTCATCGTCGTGGTCTTCCGGTTCGCGGTCAGCGTACCAAGACCAATGCACGTACCCGTAAGGGTCCGCGCAAACCGATCAAGAAATAATCGGGGTGGGTAAATAATGGCAAAGGCACCAGTTCGTGCACGTAAGCGTGTAAGAAAACAAGTCTCAGATGGCGTGGCTCATATCCATGCATCTTTTAACAACACCATCGTTACTATCACTGATCGTCAGGGTAATGCGCTGGGTTGGGCAACCGCCGGTGGTTCCGGTTTCCGCGGTTCACGTAAATCTACTCCGTTTGCTGCTCAGGTCGCTGCAGAGCGCTGTGCAGAAGCTGTAAAAGATTACGGTATTAAGAACCTGGAAGTTATGGTTAAGGGTCCGGGTCCGGGTCGCGAATCAACTATTCGTGCTCTGAACGCCGCTGGTTTCCGCATCACTAATATTACTGATGTGACTCCGATCCCTCACAACGGTTGTCGTCCGCCGAAGAAACGTCGCGTTTAACGCCCCGTTTTTAGGTTAGTTGGAGAAAGAAAATGGCAAGATATTTGGGTCCTAAGCTCAAGCTGAGCCGTCGTGAGGGCACCGACTTATTCCTTAAGTCTGGCGTTCGCGCGATCGATACCAAGTGCAAAATTGAACAAGCCCCAGGTCAGCACGGTGCGCGTAAGCCACGTCTGTCTGACTACGGCGGTCAGTTACGTGAGAAACAGAAAGTTCGTCGTATCTACGGTGTTCTGGAACGTCAATTCCGTAACTATTATAAAGAAGCAGCACGTCTGAAAGGCAACACAGGTGAAAACCTGCTGGTTCTGCTGGAAGGTCGTCTGGATAACGTAGTTTATCGTATGGGCTTTGGTGCCACTCGTGCTGAAGCACGCCAGCTGGTTAGCCATAAAGCGATTATGGTAAATGGCCGCGTTGTTAACATCGCTTCTTATCAGGTATCTCCGAATGATGTCGTTAGCATCCGTGAGAAAGCCAAAAAGCAATCTCGCGTGAAGGCCGCTCTGGAGCTGGCTGAGCAGCGTGAAAAGCCAACCTGGCTGGAAGTTGATGCAGCGAAGATGGAAGGTGTGTTCAAGCGTAAGCCAGAACGTACTGATCTGTCTGCGGACATTAACGAGCACCTGATCATCGAGCTTTACTCTAAATAAAGCTTGAGTACCAAAGAGAGGACACAATGCAGGGTTCTGTGACAGAGTTTCTAAAACCGCGCCTGGTAGATATCGAGCAAGTGAGTTCGACGCACGCCAAGGTGACCCTTGAGCCTTTAGAGCGTGGCTTTGGCCATACTTTAGGTAATGCACTGCGCCGTATTCTGCTTTCTTCCATGCCGGGTTGCGCGGTGACCGAGGTTGAAATTGATGGTGTACTCCACGAGTACAGCACCAAAGAGGGCGTTCAGGAGGATATCCTGGAAATCCTGCTCAACCTGAAAGGGCTGGCGGTAAGAGTTCAGGGTAAAGATGATGTCATCCTGACCCTGAATAAATCTGGCATTGGCCCTGTGACTGCAGCCGACATTACCCATGATGGTGATGTCGAAATCGTCAAGCCACAGCACGTAATTTGTCACCTGACCGATGAAAACGCATCTATTAATATGCGTATCAAAGTTCAGCGTGGTCGTGGTTATGTGCCGGCTTCTGCCCGAATTCATTCGGAAGAAGATGAGCGCCCAATCGGTCGTTTGTTAGTCGATGCTTGCTACAGCCCTGTAGATCGTATTGCCTACAATGTTGAAGCAGCTCGTGTTGAGCAACGTACCGACCTGGACAAGCTGGTCATCGAAATGGAAACCAACGGCACAATCGATCCTGAAGAGGCGATTCGTCGTGCGGCGACCATTCTGGCTGAACAACTGGATGCTTTTGTTGACTTACGTGATGTTCGTCAGCCAGAAGTGAAAGAAGAAAAACCAGAATTCGATCCGATCCTGCTGCGCCCTGTTGACGATCTGGAATTGACTGTCCGCTCTGCTAACTGCCTTAAGGCAGAAGCTATCCACTACATCGGTGATCTGGTACAACGTACTGAGGTTGAGCTTCTTAAGACGCCTAACCTTGGGAAAAAATCTCTTACCGAGATCAAAGACGTGCTGGCTTCGCGTGGACTGTCTCTGGGCATGCGCCTGGAAAACTGGCCACCAGCAAGCATTGCTGATGAGTAACCGGATCACAGGTTAAGGTTTCACTGAGAAGGATAAGGTCATGCGCCATCGTAAGAGTGGTCGTCAACTGAACCGTAACAGCAGCCATCGTCAGGCTATGTTCCGTAACATGGCTGGTTCACTGGTTCGTCATGAGATCATCAAGACGACTCTGCCGAAAGCCAAAGAGCTGCGTCGCGTAGTTGAGCCGCTGATTACTCTTGCCAAGACTGATAGCGTTGCTAATCGTCGTCTGGCATTCGCACGTACTCGTGATAACGAGATCGTTGCAAAACTGTTTAATGAGCTCGGCCCGCGTTTCGCGAGCCGTACCGGTGGTTACACTCGTATTCTGAAGTGTGGCTTCCGTGCTGGTGACAACGCTCCGATGGCATACATCGAGCTGGTTGATCGTCCAGAAGCTCAAGCAGAAGCAACTGCAGAGTAATTTGCAGTAATTAAAGAACCCGCTTCGGCGGGTTTTTTATTGTCTGAAGAAAAGTGGTGTATAATATCTATTCAGCCCTGCCCCGGAGGACACCTATGTGGCTTATTGATCAGATGGCCGAGCGACACATTCAGGAAGCTTTGCAAAAAGGTGAACTTTCCGGTTTGAACGGTGAAGGAAAGCCTCTTCTGCTTGACGATGATAGTCAGGTCCCTGCGGAATTGCGTACGGCCTATCGTCTGTTAAAAAATTCCGGGTATCTTCCTCCGGAACTTGAATCCCGTCGTGAAGCGCTTGAACTGGTCGATCTGTTACAGCAACTGGATCCTGACGATCATCAGGCCGCGGAATATCATAAGAGATTACGTGTACTGGAACAGAAATTACGTCAGGCAGGTCTGAGTACAGACTTTTTATATGATAGTCACTACGGTGCGACTGTCATCCGACAGCTAAATAATGAATAGAGACGCTATGCGGAGGTTATATGGGCAGCTATCGTCACACCAAAGGGGTAATTACTGATAATGCTCTCCAGGCATTGTTACATGACCCGCTTTTTCGTGTGAGAACCGAAAATAATAAAAAAGGGAAAGGAAGTTATCGGCGTAAAAACCGTAATAACCGACAGGAGGGACGAGAGGGCAATGAAAATATGAAATTCTCATTGCCCTTTCTTTTATCCATAAAAAAAGCCGCTCAATCATTAATTGAGCGGCTTTCCATGAACACTGATGAATTACTGTTTTTCTTTCAGTAAATCACGGATTTCAGTTAACAGAGTTTCTTCAACTGACGGGCCTTTAGGTGCCGGCGCTTCTTTCTTATAGAGTTTGTTAATCAGCTTGATGACCAGGAAAATGGCAAAAGCGATGATAACAAAATCAAAGACAGACTGAATAAAGACACCGTAGTCCATGACAACTGCAGGTGTTGTGCCATCAGCAGCTTTAAGTACCCATTTAAATTGTTTGAAATCTATCCCACCAATCAGTAAGCCCAGTGGCGGCATGATGATGTTAGCGACTAAAGAAGATACGATTTTACCAAACGCAGCACCGATAACCACACCGACTGCCAGATCTACTACATTTCCACGCATCGCAAAATCGCGAAATTCTTTCATTAAACTCATGTTATCACCCGACTAAAGATTAAGTTAAACCTGATTCTAGTTAACTAATGGTATTTTTTCCACAAACACGACCTAACTGTTTTACTCTTTTTTACATTGCAGCCAGCACAAAGCCTAACCCCTGTTTTCTTCAGCCGGATAAGGTCCCTTTGGCGGAGATTTTTACAGGAAGAACGGACTCGGCTGGAATAGCTTCTCTACATCTGACACGAATTTTTTATCCGTCAGGAACATGATGACATGATCGCCTTGCTCGATTCTGACACTATCGTTTGCAATCATGACTTCCTCACCACGTACAATTGCGCCAATAATTGTGCCCGGTGGCAGTTTAATTTCACTGACAGTGCGCCCTACCACTCGTGAGGTTGTTTCATCTCCATGAGCAATAGCCTCAATGGCTTCAGCAATCCCCCTGCGCAGTGAAGAAACACTGACAATATCTGCTTTACGGACATGGCCAAGCAATGCAGAAATTGTTGCCTGTTGTGGAGAAATAGCAATATCAATCACGCTGCTTTGGACCAGATCGACATAGGCACGGCGTTGTATCAGTACCATCGCCTTTTTTGCCCCCATCTTTTTCGCCAGCATAGCTGACATGATATTAGCTTCATCATCATTGGTGACGGCAATAAACAGGTCAATCTGGTCGATATGCTCTTCTGCCAGTAATTCCTGGTCAGAGGCATCTCCGTAAAAGACGATCGTATCGTTGAGTAATTCGGCCAGTTCTGCTGCTCGCTGCGGATTACGTTCAATCAGCTTTACGCTGTACTGTTTTTCCAGCTGTTGTGCCAGGCCAAAACCGATATTACCGCCACCTACCAGCATGATACGTTTATACGGCTTTTCCAGACGCTGCATTTCGCTCATTACGGCGCGAATATGTTGATTTGCAGCAATGAAGAAGACTTCATCACCCGCTTCTACGACGGTCGAGCCTTGCGGACGGATAGGTTTATCCTGGCGGAAGATGGCGGCGACGCGGCTTTCGATGTGCGGCATATGCTCGCGCATAACAGACAGTGGGTTACCGATGAGCGGCCCCCCGTAATAGGCCTTGACTACCCCAAGGCTGACTTTGCCTCCGGCGAAATTCACGACCTGCAATGCGCCCGGATACTCGATCAGTCGATAGATATTATCGATCACCAGTTGTTCAGGTGAGATCAGATGATCGATTGGGATCGCTTCCGGAATAAATAACTTCTCATTATCGCGCAAATACTCCGCGGCACGGATCCGCGCGATCCGGTTAGGGGTATTAAATAATGAGTAAGCTATCTGGCAGGCAACCATATTGGTTTCATCGGAACTGGTAACAGCAACCAGCATATCGGCATCTTCAGCCCCCGCCTCACGAAGCACACGGGGATGAGACGCCGGGCCATTCACCACCCGGAGATCGAACTTATCCTGTAAGTGACGTAACCTGCCAGGATCGGTATCAACAACAGTGATATCGTTATTTTCCCCCACCAGGTTTTCTGCCAGTGTGCCACCGACTTGTCCGGCTCCCAGGATAATAATTTTCATCGTCGTTTCACTCTTATGGGTTAGGCATTCTTCAGTAATTTAGCATAGAAAAAACCGTCACCACCCAGTTCCTGAGGGAAGACCTGCAGACCATGTTTCTCTCCGCCCGGTAATGTTTCAGGCTTCGCGTCATCATGGCGCTCAAGAAATGCGGCCATCTGCTTATGGTTTTCTTCCGGTAACACGGAGCAGGTTGCATACACCATCGTGCCGCCGGGTTTAAGGTATGGCCAGATAGCATCCAGTATCTCAGCCTGCAACCGTACCAGCTCATCAATGTCACTGTCACGACGCAGCCATTTAATATCCGGATGACGGCGAATAACCCCTGTTGCGGAACAAGGTGCATCGAGCAGAATGCGATCAAACTGGCGCTCTGCACACCACAGTGCCGGCGTACGGCCATCACCTTGTCTGACTTCAGCCTGCATCCCCAGACGGCCCAGATTTTCTGTGACTCTGCTAAGGCGCTGTGCATCCACGTCGACGGCCAGTACATTGGCTTCGGGGGCAATTTCAAGAATATGCGTGGTTTTCCCGCCCGGGGCTGCACACAGGTCCAGGATATCTTCTCCGTTTTCCGGAGTGAGATACTGTGCACAACGTTGTGCCGAAAGATCCTGAACCGTTACCCATCCGTCAGCAAATCCTGGCAACTGTGTCACACCTGCGGGTTTCTCCAGACGAACCGCATCCTCCGATAAGGTATCAGCAGTGCCTGTCATCTCCCGGGCGTTCAGTAATTCAAGCCACTGATCACGGGAGTTATGCTGGCGGTTTACCCGTAACCACATAGGGGGACGGAGATTATTTGCCTGAACAATCTGCTGCCATTGATCAGGCCAGCTTACCTGTAAACGTTTCAGTAGCCAGGAGGGATGCCAAAGATTAACGCTTTGTCCCTCCAGTGACTCTGTCAGTTCTGTCTGGCGGCGCTGGAACTGACGTAAAACCCCGTTTACCAGTCCTTTCAGGCTCTGTTTTTTCAGTACAACGGCACCTTCCACGGTTTCCGCGAGGATTGCATGGGCAGGTATCCGCGTATAAAGCATCTGATAAATACCGACCATTAACAGGTAGTGAATCGTTCGCTGTTTGCCGGTCATCGGCCGATCCATCAGCTTACCGATTAACGCATCCAGTTGCGGTAAAGTACGGACGACGCCGAAACATAATTCCTGCAGTAAGGCGCTGTCTTTATCGTTCAGGCTCTTTTGGGCGGCAGGAAGAATTGCGCTTAGCGACTGCCCTTTATCGACGACCTGTTCAATAAGACGGGCTGCCAGACTGCGCAGATTGGTAGTTTTTTTCATGGAATATCTTCAGTTAACCAGTATTACCGGCAGAACATTTATAACCGGTTCAGGCCAGCACAGCACCGGGCATAAACCACTCCTGGCGCGAGTTCAGTAACTCTCTTGCCTGCATTGGTTTTTTACCCGCAGGCTGCAGGATTTCAAGTTGCAGTACGCCGTCTGCGGTTGCCACCCGAATCCCGTTCTTGTCAGTCTGAACAATCGTACCGGGTTGCAGATCCTGATGGGGTAATACCGATGCCTGCCAGACTTTAATCGGTTGTTCATCCAGCACAAAGTAGCTCACCGGCCACGGATTGAATGCCCGAATACACCTCTCAAGCTGTTCAGCGGAGAGTGTCCAGTTCAGACGGGCTTCTTCTTTGCTGAGCTTTTTGGCATAGGTTGCCAGTGCATCATCTTGTTTCACGGCAACCGCGCTGCCGTCAGCCAGCTGCTGCAATGTGGTCAGCATTCCCTGTGGGCCGAGTTGCGCCAGGGTGTCATACAAAGAAGCGCTGGTATCTGTCAGGCGGATAGGGCAGGTGAGCTTCACCAGCATATCGCCAGTATCCAGCCCTGCATCCATCTGCATGATAGTAATTCCTGTCTCATCATCACCCGCCCACAACGCACGCTGGATAGGTGCCGCACCACGCCAGCGTGGCAGAAGTGACCCGTGGACATTGATACATCCCAGCCGGGGCAGCGCCAGTACAGATTCCGGCAACAGGAGGCCATAAGCCACCACCACCATGATATCGGCATTCAGATCTGCAACCAGCTGCTGGTTTTCAGGAGGCCGAAGCGAGGCGGGCTGGAATACGGGAATTTGGTGTGATTCAGCCAGTGTTTTCACCGGACTTGCCACTAACTTTTTGCCCCGTCCGGCCGGGCGGTCGGGCTGAGTGAATACACCGACCACCTGATGCTCTGAAGCAAGCAGCGCGTCAAGATGACGCGCTGCAAAATCAGGAGTGCCGGCAAAAATAATTTTCAACGAGTCGGACACAATCATCCCTTTTCGGAGGTTCAGGACGCCCGGGTTGTCTGACGGGCGAGTTTTTCCAGTTTCTGACGGATACGCTGGCGCTTAAGCGGAGACAGGTAATCGACGAACAGTTTACCCATCAGATGGTCCATCTCATGCTGAATACAGATAGCCAGCAGACCATCCGTTTCGAGCTCATAGCTCTTACCTTCACGGTCCAGGGCACGTATTTTTACCCGCTCTGCACGTGGAACCAGCGCACGTTGTTCAGGAATGGACAGACAGCCCTCTTCGATGCCGGTCTCACCACTGGACTCAAGGAGTTCAGGGTTAATCAGCACCAGTTTCTCATCGCGGTTCTCAGAAACATCAATCACAATGATTCGCTGGTGAATATCGACCTGAGTTGCGGCCAGCCCGATACCTTCTTCCGCATACATTGTTTCGAACATATCATCGACAATGCGCTGAATATCGGCGTTGACTTCTTTTACTGGCGCAGCAACGGTACGCAGTCGCTCGTCAGGGAAATGTAATACCTGTAAAACTGACATAAATATCCGGATCTTTATTCGTAATATATAAGTTGACTACCTCATATTGTAGACGTTTCATTGTGCGATTGACAGTATTGCTGACGGGATAAAAGTGCCGGCACAGGGATCATCGTATGGACATTACTGAAATAGGGTTACGTCTTGCGGCAGTAGAAGGAATAAAGGCAGAAGACCGCCAGACGATGGCCGAAAAGTTATCGCGGCTGTCAGGTACAGCGGCATCGTTGTCTCACGTGGCTGGCTTCAACCAAAAACAGCGTCAGCAGTTCCTGAGTCTCAGTGAAAAAGCGCTTGAGCTGGTGCAGAAGTGGTTAAAGTGCGAAAACCATCATTTTCTGACATTATCGGATCCCCGTTATCCACGGCGACTGACAGAAATTGCCGCCCCTCCGTTCTGTCTGTTTGTCGAGGGCGATCCGGCGGTACTCTCCGCGGCTCAGATAGCGGTGGTTGGTAGCCGGCGGAGTACTCGCTATGGTGAACATTGGGGAACATTTTTCTCAGAATCGCTCTCATTGAGCGGAATGACTATTACCAGCGGTCTGGCTTTAGGGATCGACGGAGTTGCACACCGGGCGGCTCTGTCCTGCAAAGGAAAAACTATCGCGGTCATCGGTAGCGGTTTAATGAACCTGTATCCTGCCCGGCACCGGTCTCTCAGCCATGAGATTGTGGCGCAGGGAGGGGCGCTGGTCTCTGAGTTCCCGCTGATGACGCCTCCTCTCCCCGGGCATTTCCCTCGTCGTAACCGTATCATCAGTGGCCTCAGTCTGGGTGTATTAGTGGTGGAAGCCGGGTTAAAAAGCGGGTCATTGATCACGGCCCGTTATGCTCTGGAGCAAAACCGCAATATATACGCGATCCCCGGCCCGCTGGGTAAACCCGAAACTGAAGGCACACACTGGCTTATCAGACAAGGGGCATTACTGGTATCGCACCCTAACGATCTGCTGGAGGATTTGCAGACGGGTTATCATTCTTTGCGGTTTTCAGCGTCTGAGGAAATAAATTCACCCGGGGAGGGCACTGTTCCATTGCCATTTGCTGATGTGTTGGCTAACGTAGAAGATGAGGTTACACCTGTTGACGTCGTCGCTGAACGTGCCGGCCAACCTGTGCCAGTGATTGCAACTGCTTTGCTTGAGCTGGAGTTAGCAGGATGGATCGCAGCTGTACCCGGCGGCTATGTCCGTTTAAGGAGGGCATGCCATGTTCGACGTACTTATGTACTTGTTTGAGACCTATATCCATACCGAGACTGACACGCAGGTTGACCAGGAAAGGCTGACAGATGACCTGACGGATGCCGGATTTAATCAGGAAGATATCAGTAATGCATTGCAATGGCTGGAGAAACTTGCTGATTATCAGGAAGGATTGGTCGAGCCTATCCAGATGTCCAGTGACCCGCTCTCGATGCGTATTTATACCGCTGAAGAGTGTCAGAAGCTGGATGCGGATTGCCGGGGGTTTTTATTGTTCCTGGAGCAGGTGCAGGTACTGAACCTCGATACCCGCGAAATGGTTATTGAGCGGGTGACTGCACTCGACTCCCTGGAGTTTGCCCTCGATGATCTCAAGTGGGTCGTACTGATGGTGCTGTTCAACATTCCGGGTTGTGAAGATGCCTACCAGCAAATGGAAGAGTTACTTTTCGACGCTAATGACAGTATTCTGCATTGATATTTTCTTCGCTATAGCAAAATTATGAATAAAACAGCACTGTTTGCTGTCCGTCATCAGGATAACTGCCCCGAATGCGGGGCAGAACTGGTGATACGTTCAGGTAAACATGGTCCTTTCGCCGGGTGTTCCCGATACCCGGAGTGTCATTACATCCGCCCCCTGGGGGCCCGTAATGAAGGGCATCTGATTAAAATCCTCGAAGGGATACCTTGTCCGGAATGTGGCGCCGATAAAGCGTTGCGCCAGGGGCGTTATGGGATGTTCATCGCGTGCAGCCGTTATCCTGAGTGCTCACACAGTGAAACTATTGACCGGCCGGATGATACGGGCATTACCTGTCCGGAGTGTCAGCAGGGACATCTGATCCAGCGTCGTTCACGATACGGTAAGTATTTCCATGCCTGCAGCCGCTATCCGGAATGCCAGTTTGTGGTTAATGCCCGTCCGGTGGCGGGAGAATGTCCGTTTTGCCACTTTCCGTTATTAGCTGAAAAGAAAACCGCAAATGGTCTGAGGCTTATCTGCGCCAGTAAGCTTTGTGGTAAGCCTGTTCCCGACAAGACTGAAGAGAAATAATACCTATCATGTATAACCCGTTATCATCAGATTCTCTGCGCGTGTGTATTGAGTCATTGGAAAAGAATGCTGTTATTGCGTATCCGACGGAGGCCGTGTTCGGGTTAGGGTGTGACCCTGACAGTGAACAGGCTGTTAACGCTCTGCTGCAAATTAAGTCACGTCCTGCAGAAAAAGGATTGATCCTGATCGCGGCTAATTACCAGCAACTGCTGCCTTATATCAGTGATGAGTTACTGACTGATGAACAAAGAGAGCGGATGTTCTCACACTGGCCCGGGCCGGTGACTTTCGTGGTACCTTCCCGTGCTCCCCGATGGTTAAGAGGTCAGTTTGACTCTCTGGCTATCCGCGTCAGTAACCATCCTGATGTTCAGGAACTGTGTCTGGCCTACGGGAAGCCGTTAGTCTCTACCAGCGCGAATTTTTCCGGTCAGGAGCCTTGCCGGAATGTGCAGGAAGTTACGGAGCGGTTTGGTCATGATTTTCCTGTTCTGCAGGGAGAAACCGGCGGGCGCCTGAATCCGTCAGAGATCCGTAATGTTATTACCGGTGAACTTATTCGTCAGGGGTAGATAATGGAACAATTCGTCGTTTTTGGTCACCCGATCAATCACAGTAAGTCACCTTTCATTCACCAGCTGTTTGCCCGTCAGACAGGCATAGAACACACTTATGGCCGGATATGTGCCCCGATGGATCAGTTTGTCCCGACAGCTCGTGAGTTTTTCAATGCCGGTGGCCGGGGAGCCAATGTCACGCTGCCCTTCAAGCAGGAAGCCTGTGCTATGGCGGACGAGTTAACCGATCGCGCGGCTTTATCAAAAGCGGTTAATACTCTCAGGAAAGAGCCGGACGGCAGACTGCTCGGAGATAACACTGACGGGATTGGCTTGCTCAGTGATCTGCAACGGCAAGGGATGATCGCGCCAGACTCGCATATATTGCTGGTGGGAGCAGGCGGAGCGGCCCGCGGGGTGATCCTGCCGTTACTGGACTACGGGTGCCGTATAACAATCACGAACCGTACGTTATCCAGAGCGGAAACGCTGGTGGAAACCTACCGGCATGCAGGAACTATTCTGGCCAGTGAACATAATAAGTTACTGCAGGAATACGATCTCATTATTAATGCAACCTCCAGTGGCGTCAGCGGGGAGGTTCCTCAGCTTCCGGCAGATATCTTCACTCCCCATACCCGTTGTTACGATATGTTTTATCAGCAGGGCCAGACTCCTTTCCTGGCGATGGCGGCACAGCACGGGGTGACGTCTCTTTCGGACGGTGTCGGTATGCTGGTATCTCAGGCCGCGCATGCGTTTAAATTATGGCACGGGGTGATGCCGGATATCGGGCCGGTGATCACCGCGGTGAAACAGGCGCTGCAGGCATGAATCAGGCACTACAGTTTCCGGATCGCGAAGAATGGAATGCAGAACGGCAGGCTGTGTGCTTCCCGGCCTTGCATCATGGCATGCAGCTCTGGTGTGCCATCACCGCAACGGAATTATTTCAGCGATACGGCGAAGGGCAGGCACTGGAAATTTTCCGGCAATACCGCTGGGATCTTGAAGAAGAAGCCGAAGCACTGATTGCTACCGGTCAGGACGATGCCGACGGCTGGTTCTGGCTCTGTTCCGATAAACAGACGTCTTTCCATTTAACGTAATTGGCAGCAGAGTAAAGCAGGCTCTGTTCTTCGTCGTCAGTCAGGCGACGGATTTGCCGGACCGGACTGCCCAGGTACAGGTACCCGCTGACCAGCAGTCTCCCCGGAGGTACCAGACTTCCGGCACCGATCATGACATTCTCTTCTATATAGGCATTATCCAGAATAATACTCCCCATCCCGACCAGTACCCGATCTCTGATCGTACACCCGTGCAGCATTGCTTTGTGCCCCACGGTGACATCATCGCCAATCTCTAAAGGATAGCCCTGAGGATTTGCCGGTGAGCGGTGAGTCACATGGAGAATAGAGCCATCCTGAATATTGCTTCTGGCGCCAATGGTTATCCGGTTTACATCCCCTCTGGCAACAACCAGAGGCCAGAGACTGGCATCATCACCGATAAGGACATCACCGATGACGACACAGGAAGGGTCCAGCATGACCCGCAACCCTGTGGCCGGGACGTTTCCCTGAAAAGAGCGAAGTACATCTGCAGACATAAGGAAATGCTCCTGGTTGATACAAGGTACCCACATCAATCCAGGGCTGGTGGCCGGAAATGGGGTGAGGTAATACTGTTTGTACAACAAGGGAGAGATTTTATTTGCACTATTTATGCCTGGCAGCGGGATTAACGTGTGTATTTGCGTGAGTAAAACGGCGATTGAGACCCCTGGTTAATGAGTAAAACAGCCCCGGTGATGAATAAAACTGCGTATTTCGCTGGTTTGTTGCCCGGAAAGCATGAAATATCGCCATTCGGTAATTTATTTGAAATAAACCCTTGTCAGAAAAAATTATCTCCCTATAATGCGCTCCCACTGACACGGCAAAGCGCGA
>NZ_JAERJR010000047.1 GCF_018257515.1 Tatumella sp. JGM118 | reverse complement strand
AGGAAGGGAAACCTCCGGTGCCGGCGGTGAGAAAAGGCAGAGGCCGCCCTGACGGGCGGCCTTTTTGCATTCCGGGGCTGGGGAAAGGGACACAGAAGGCCCCGTAAGATCGGCACAGCCCGGCCTCAGGTGGTAGTGTACTGTCCGGAGTCGTAATTCCTGGTGCAGTAATAAGGAAAAACGGGTACTAATACGCGGGGAGAATAGTCTGTATACGCCCTGACGGGCGGCCTTTTTGCATTCCGGGCCGGGAAAAGAGGCAAAGAAGGCCCCGTAAGATCGCCGCCGCCCTGATTCAGACGGCAGAATACTGTGCAGAACGGTAATTCCTGCTGGAGTTATGAGGAAAAACGGGTACTGGCACGCGGGGAGAATAGTCTGTATGAAGGCTTACTACGCCCTGACGGGCGGCCTTTTTGCATTCCGGGCCGGTAAAACGGGCACAGAAGGCTCCGTAAGAGCGCCGCCGCCCTGACTCAGGCGGCAGAGTACTGTCCGGAATTGTAATTCCTGCTGCAGT
>NZ_JAERJR010000046.1 GCF_018257515.1 Tatumella sp. JGM118 | reverse complement strand
CCAGACCTGCTCTGGCTCAAGGGCGGTAACCTGGTCAGAGCCGGATTTCAGCAGATTAGGATGCCGGTAAAAGCGATGATGGCTGTTGGTGGTTTTGTGATATGCCCGTTTCACGGGTACCAGGAGCCGGTACTCACCCAGCAGGTTAAACAGACGATCCCGTCCGATATTCAGCGTTTTATCGGCCTGAATGTTCAGCAGATAGTGCAGTTTACGCGTACCGATTCGCGGCTGACGGCACCGGGTACGGGTAACAAAATCAAGAACCTGAGCGTGATGCTCCTGCCGTTTATTACATCTTGAGTTGTACTGGTACCACGCCTGTCTGCTATGCCCCAGGAACTGACATGCACGCGTAACTGTTATTTTGGGGGCCTGACTTTGCGTGAGGACTTGCCGGGCCGCTTTTTTACAACACTCACCCCGTAATCATTTTTCAGGACGTTGATAACTGACTCAAAAAACTCAGCTTTCTGGTTTGCCAGCTCAAGTTGTTCTTCAAGTTCCCTGATTCTTTGCTCGGGTGTAAGCGGGATAGTTGTCTGAGCCATAGGCAGTTTCCTCTTCACC
>NZ_JAERJR010000045.1 GCF_018257515.1 Tatumella sp. JGM118 | reverse complement strand
CACTGATGATGGTTCCGGGCTCCTCCCCGTTCGCTCGCCGCTACTGGGGGAATCTCGGTTGATTTCTTTTCCTCGGGGTACTTAGATGTTTCAGTTCCCCCGGTTCGCCTCGTTAACCTATGTATTCAGTTAACGATGATGCACTGAGTGCACCGGGTTTCCCCATTCGGAAATCGTCGGCTGTAACGGTTCATATCACCTTACCGACGCTTATCGCAGATTAGCACGTCCTTCATCGCCTCTGACTGCCAGGGCATCCACCGTGTACGCTTATTCGCTTAACCTCACAACCCACAGACGTCTTGCAACGACTCTGAATCGTAAAAGTTTTTGAGAGACTCTGAATAACTTACGTTATTCATTGTTTTCAAATTTTCAGCTTGTTCCGTATTGTTAAAGAGCAATATCTTAAACATGACTCGTAAGTCATCTTTAAGATATATCGGCCGGTGACTTTCACTCACAAACCAGCAAGTGGCGTCCCCTAGGGGATTCGAACCCCTGTTACCGCCGTGAAAGGGCGGTGTCCTGGGCCTCTAGACGAAGGGGACACTGAAGTCTGCTTCGGCAAGACGCCTTGCTCTGTACTTTTCATCAGACAATCTGTGTGAGCACTACGCGGGAGTGTATCTTCAGGTAAGGAGGTGATCCAACCGCAGGTTCCCC
>NZ_JAERJR010000044.1 GCF_018257515.1 Tatumella sp. JGM118 | reverse complement strand
TCGCACTTCTGATACCTCCAGCAGCCCTCACAGACCACCTTCAACGGCTTACAGAACGCTCCCCTACCCAACAACACATAAGTGTCGCTGCCGCAGCTTCGGTGCATAGTTTAGCCCCGTTACATCTTCCGCGCAGGCCGACTCGACCAGTGAGCTATTACGCTTTCTTTAAATGATGGCTGCTTCTAAGCCAACATCCTGGCTGTCTGAGCCTTCCCACATCGTTTCCCACTTAACTATGACTTTGGGACCTTAGCTGGCGGTCTGGGTTGTTTCCCTCTTCACGACGGACGTTAGCACCCGCCGTGTGTCTCCCGTGATAACATTCTCCGGTATTCGCAGTTTGCATCGGGTTGGTAAGCCGGGATGGCCCCCTAGCCGAAACAGTGCTCTACCCCCGGAGATGAATTCACGAGGCGCTACCTAAATAGCTTTCGGGGAGAACCAGCTATCTCCCGGTTTGATTGGCCTTTCACCCCCAGCCACAGGTCATCCGCTAATTTTTCAACATTAGTCGGTTCGGTCCTCCAGTTAGTGTTACCCAACCTTCAACCTGCCCATGGCTAGATCACCGGGTTTCGGGTCTATACCCTGCAACTTAACGCCCAGTTAAGACTCGGTTTCCCTGCGGCTCCCCTATACGGTTAACCTTGCTACAGAATATAAGTCGCTGACCCATTATACAAAAGGTACGCAGTCACACCC
>NZ_JAERJR010000043.1 GCF_018257515.1 Tatumella sp. JGM118 | reverse complement strand
ACGGCAACCGCGCAGGAAAACACCCCGGTGAGCGGCAATGTGCTGACCAACGACACCGATAAAGACGGCGACACCCTGACGGTGACGCAGTTTACGGTCGGAGGTCAGACGGTGGCCGCGGGGCAGACCGCCACGATCAGCGGCGTCGGCACCCTGACCATCGGCAGCGACGGGGCGTACACCTTTACCCCGGTGACCGGTTATACCGGGGCGGTACCGTCCGCCAGCTATACCATTACCGACGGGCAGGCGACGTCCTCGGCCACCCTGAGCTTCAGTCCGATCAATACCCCGCCGGTAGCTGCCGATGATACGGCAACCGCGCAGGAAAACATCCCGGTGAGCGGTAATGTGCTGACCAACGACACCGATAAAGACGGCGACACCCTGACGGTAACGCAGTTTACGGTGGACGGGCAGACGGTGGCCGCGGGGCAGACCGCCACGATCAGCGGCGTCGGCACCCTGACCATCGGCAGTGACGGGGCGTACACCTTTACCCCGGTGAGCGGTTATACCGGGGCGGTACCGTCCGCCAGCTATACCATTACCGACGGGCAGGCGACATCCTCGGCTACCCTGAGCTTCAGCCCGATCAATACCCCGCCGGTGGCCAGTAATGACACGGCAACCGCGCAGGAAAACACCCCGGTGAGCGGCAATGTGCTGAGCAATGACACCGATAAAGACGGCGACACCCTGACGGTGACGCAGTTCACGGTCGACGGGCAGACGGTGGCTGCGGGACAGACCGCCACGATCAGCGGCGTCGGCACCCTGACCATCGGCAGCGACGGGGCGTACACCTTTACCCCGGTGAGCGGTTATACCGGGGCGGTACCGTCCGCCAGCTATACCATTACCGACGGGCAGGCGACGTCCTCGGCCACCCTGAGCT
>NZ_JAERJR010000004.1 GCF_018257515.1 Tatumella sp. JGM118 | reverse complement strand
GGGCTGGGCTGGGCTGGGCTGGGCTGGGGATGATCGCCATTTTCAGATACTACAGGGAACATTATTCACGTCAGGTGACGGTGTCAGATGGCACAGCGGGATATTCGGGGCAACCGCCGGGGCCGCCCTTTACTGTAATGCTAAAAAAAACGGGCCTGAAATCTCAGGCCCGTCTGTCTGTAACAAGGTTTATTGCAGATTAATCAGAATCAATCTCGCTCAGATCGCCCTGAATTGCCTGAGCGTTCGGGTTAACTTCCGGTTTCAACTTACCGCCATTGGCCAGGAAGTCATACCGCTGGAAGTAAGCATTGCGGATAAAGGCATAAGGATCGCTCTGTTGTTTCAGCATGCCATCGGAATCCAGCAATTCGGCACGGGTTTCAATGCCTTCCAGCACCCATTTGCCTGCCGACATCCAGATAGTCAGAAAGCTGAGAGGCGGATACAGCGCATCGACCATATCCCCGCCGTCCTGACGCAACGTAAAGCTGCCATAACCCGGTAACTCGACATACGGGCCATAACCTACCCCGTAGTGACCCAGCGTAGTACCAAAGCCTTGCTCGTGCTCACGCGCCAGCGCAGGGTTTGCTTTACCGGCCACATCGATAAGTCCGCCCAGCCCCAGTGTTGAGTTCAGGAAGAAGCGGGTAAAGTGGATAGCCGCACGATGCACATCCCCTTCCAGCAAATAGTTCACCATGCTGGAAGGCTCATCCAGATTGCTTAATGCATTACTGATCCCGTTTCGCGCAGGTACCGGTACATAGTTCCGCCATGCAACCGCCACCGGACGTACGATATACGGGTCCAGCACGTTATAGTTCAGATTGAACATTGTACGGTTAAAACTTTCCAGCGGATCACTGCGATGTGCTGAACCGTCCCCTGCCGCCTGCGGCGCGGAGGCTTGTGCAACCGGCTGCGAAACCTGCTGTGCTTCAGGCTTTATCACCTGCTTATTTTTTTCAGTGTCCGGATGACTCCCGGCACACCCTACCAGCAGTAAACTGGCCACCCCCAGAATGGTCAGGCGGTAATGCATGCTGATCTCCCTGTGCAATGATCTGAAAGACCATCAGGGTTGCTGCTGGTTAATCTCAACAGCGACCGTCTGATGACCGTTATACGGTAATTTACCAGTCTGGCCATACCAGTCGCCCGATTGCGGATCCGCACTTCCGTCACGGGAAATCCGCACTCTCACCTGAATATTGTGCTGTGCTGATAGTAAACGTTCCTGAACCATTGCGTTACTGTCGTCCAGAGTCACAGTCAACGGAAAATGGCTCAGCGGGATGCGTTTCACTGCCACCGGGACCGGAGATACACCATCGGTCACTGAAATATACAATATTCCGTTCGGGGTTAACATTTTTTCTGCAGTCGGTGCAATCGCCACATTAAGCGTCAGTTTACTGCTCTGTTGTCCGGCATTGGTGCGAGCAAGCTCGATCCCCTGCTCTACCGCATTAGCTTCTTTGGAGTTTGCCGGCAGTAATGGCAGCATTTTTTGCCAATAACCGATCGCCGTATCGTAATTTTGCTGGGTATAGTTTACCGCCGCCAGCAAACTTAAAATGCGTAAATTATTTGGCTCGGCGGTCAGCATAGTACTGAGCATCACCTGAGCCTGGCGGTTATCCTGAGGATCCTGAGAACGCACCAATACGCTGGCATAATCCAGTTTCAGTTCATTGTTATCCGGTGCCAGTTTCAGTGCCCGCTGGAAAGCCTGACTGGAAAGCGGTGTATTATTCAGCACCATCCCCAACCGGCCCAGCATCGCCCAGTCATTAATATTGTCAGGGTGCGACTGCAGGGACGTTCTCAGCCCGACTTCAAACTCTTCCAGTTCCTGCACATTCAGCGCTTTATCCTGCGGATTCATTAACTGAGCACGTAACTTCGGATACTGTGCGTTGATCTGATCCCATGCCAGTACCTGAGCCAGTCCTCCGGTTTTCAGATACATGCCCAGGGTCACCAGTACCAGAATAATCAGCCCCGGCCAGAGCACCCAGCGGCCGGAATGACGACCGGTAACCGTCTGTTGTTGTGGAATATCCGTCAGCAGCGTTTGCTGTAACTCGATAATCATTTCCTGCTTTTCGGCAACAACACCCTGCTGCTCATCTTCATCCAGTTCATTCAGACGCTGACGGTAAAACGTTTTATTGAGCTGATCGCGCTGAGTGCTGGTGTCTTTCCCGGAACGCCAGCCACTGGTCAGAACCAGCGCACATGCCGCCAGCAAAAGTATAAAAATGCTTAACCATAACGCGCTCATAACGGCTTCCTGTCATCGTCCAGTAACGCAGCCAGTCTTTGCTGTTCAGCTTCATCAAGCTCGCTGCGCGTATTTTTTCTTCTGCTGCGTAGGATGATCAACGCAGCACCTGCAATAATAAAACACGCCGGACCGACCCAAAGAATAATGGTTGACGGGGTGACCGGCGGCTCATAGGTGACAAAGTTACCGTAGCGGGCCACCATGTAACCGATAATCTGCTGGCGGCTCTGCCCCTGTTGCAACATCTCATAAACCTTCTGCCGCATGTCTGCCGCAATCATCGCGCCGGAATCCGCAATGCTGTTGTTCTGACATTTCGGACAACGCAAAGACTCCGTCAGAGAGCGATACTGTTCTTCCTGGGCCTGTGACTTAAATTGATAAGTATCAATGGCAGCCCAGAGACTAAAGCTGGTCATCATAGCCGCCATGAAAAGTATCAGTTTTTTCATCGATTATTTCTCCGCTGACTGGCTGTACTTATTCCACAGCGGTTGGATCTGCTGCTGCCAGACCTGAGCATCCACATTCCCTGCATGGCGGTAACGGATAATGCCTTTACCGTCGATCAGGAAAGTTTCCGGCGCGCCGTACACACCCAGATCCAGTCCCAGCATGCCGTCGCCATCGTACAGACTGAGCGAATAGGGGTTACCCAGGGTATTCAGCCAGTTAACCGCCTTAACCCGATCATCTTTATAGTTCAGGCCGACGATGCGGATACCTTTTTCGGCCAGCGTATTCAGATACTGATGCTCTGCGCGACAGGTCGGGCACCAGGTTGCCCACACGTTTAATAACAGAGGTTTGCCGTTCAGTAACGCGGTCTGGTCATAGTATTTGCCGGGATTTTGCAGGGATTCCAGTTTAAACACCGGCATCGGTTTGCCCACCAACGCCGATTCCAGCAGGGTAGGATCATCCCCGTGGGCATTACGGTTGAGTTGCAAGAGTAAGGCGGCGGCCAGCAATAAAAACAATACCAGCGGGATAAACAGTATTTTCTTATTCATCAGTGCTGCTCCTCCCGGGACTGATGTTTTTTACGGGAACGGTAACGGGGATCCAGCAGGCACAGCACCCCTCCGACAGCCATAAAGACACCGCCAAACCAGATCCAGCGAACAAAAGGTTTGTAGTAAATGCGTACTGCCCAGGAACCATCACCAATCTCTTCCCCCAGCGCAGCATAGAGATCGCAGGCAAAACCACCGCTGATAGCGGCTTCGGTCATCATGGTATGCGCCACCGGGTAATAGCGTTTTTCCGCATGCAGCACAGCAACCGGCTTACCTTTATGCGTAACATCAATAATCGCCTGGCCGCCCGAATAGTTCGGACCGGTCAGACGCTGTACATCACGGAAAATAAAATGATAGTTATGAATATCGATGTTATCGCCGGGTTTCATGCGGACATCACGCTCCACACTGTATTGGGTGCTAAAGGCGATACCGATAACCGTGACCGCAACGCCCAGGTGTCCCAGCACCATGCCCCAGTGACTGCGTGACAGATGTAACAGGCCACGGAAAAAGCGGTGCCGGTGGGTAGCACGTTCATGCAACTCCATCAGCGTCAGTAAAATCACCCAGACAGACATCAGCAGACCCACCACGGCCATCGCTTCAATGCGGTCCTGCAGGATCAGCGGTAATGCTATTGAGCAGATCAGGGTGACCACCACGGCAACGAGCAGGCGTTTAACCAGTTTTTTCGGCTCATCCCGACGCCAGCGCACCAGCGGTCCTATCCCCAGCATCAGTGCAAAAGGCGCCATGATCCAGGTAAACAGGGTATTAAAGAATGGCTCACCAATAGAAATGCTGCCCAGACCAAGTTCTTTATGAACCAGAGGTAGCAGTGTACCCAGTAACACCACCAGCATGGCGGCAATCAGCAATACGTTATTCCCCAGCAGAAAGGATTCCCGTGACCAGGCCTCGTTCTGCACCCGGCTGCGCACCTGTCCGCCACGCACAGCGTAGAGCAACAGTGAACTGCCGATGACAATCACCAGGAAAATCAGAATAAAAATACCGCGGGAGGGGTCGGACGCAAAAGAGTGTACAGAAACCAGCACCCCTGAACGTACCAGGAACGTCCCGAGCAGGCTCAGTGAAAAGGCTGTGATCGCCAGCAGCACAGTCCAGGATTTAAAGGTTCCGCGTTTTTCGGTGACGGCCAGGGAGTGAATCAATGCCGTACCTGCCAGCCAGGGCATCAGCGAGGCATTTTCTACCGGATCCCAGAACCACCAGCCCCCCCAGCCAAGAACGTAGTAGGACCAGGCGGATCCCAGCACAATACCAATGGTCAGGAAGACCCAGGCGGCAGTCGTCCAGGGACGCGACCAGCGCGCCCATGCGGTATCCAGACGCCCGGTCATCAGGGAGGCAATCGCAAAAGCAAAGGCAACTGAGAAACCGACATACCCCATATAGAGTAACGGCGGATGGAAAATCAGGCCGATATCCTGAAGCATCGGGTTAAGGTCACTGCCATCGACCGGGAAATCAGGCAGAGTGCGAATGAACGGGTTGGACGTCAGGGTAATAAACAGCAGGAAGCCCAGATTAATCATGCCCATCACAGCGAGCACCCTGGCAATCGCGTCCTGCGGCATCCCCCGGCTCAGTAACGCCACGGCCAGTGTCCAGCCACTGAGCATCAGCAGCCACAACAGCAATGAGCCTTCGTGAGCGCCCCAGGTGGCCGCAATGCGATACCAGACCGGTAGCAGGGTGTTTGAGTTTTCTGCCACATAAGCCACAGAGAAATCATTCACAATGAACGCGTGCACCAGGATCAGGAAGGCCCCGGCAATACAGGCAAACATACCGTAGCTCAGCGGACGGGCCATCCCCATCAGACGACTATCGAGCCGGGCGGCACCCCATAGCGGATAGATACTCAACAGTAATGCCAGACCCAGCGCCAGACATAACAAAAAACTGCCTATTTCAGGGATCATTGTTGCTCACCTTGCATGGTCTGGATATTTAACGCCGGATCGTCAGGATTCTTTTTCATCGCATGGGTAATTTCCGGCGGCGTATACTTCGCATCGTGTTTTGCGAGTACCTGCCGGGCTTTAATCACGTTGCCATCCTCCAGCACCCCCTCGGCCACAATGCCCTGCCCTTCCCGGAAGAGATCCGGAAGAATACCCACATAGGTAACCTCAACGACCCCATTGGCGTCATAGAGTTTGAACTGTACCGCCAGAGTGTTCGGGTCACGTTTAACACTGCCCGGCAGCACGATGCCCCCGATACGTAATTGCTGACCCGGGTGGGGTTTATCCGTATGGTCGGCCCCCCGTCCGTAAAGAATTTCCCCGGGGGTATAGAACAGATCAATATTAGAACGCAGTGCATACATGACTAACCCGGTGGCCATCCCAAGCCCCACCAGAATTGCCACGACGACCATCAGGCGGCGGCGACGACGAATGTTCACAGGGAGCCTCCGGCTTTAGCAGCGGTTTTCTTTTGTCGGGCAGCACTGACCCGTCGTTCGCGGGCCTCACGCTGTCTTATCTGTTTTAGTAACAGTGTTCGTTGTACCCGTGTGTGGACGATAAGCGCAGTGAAAGCCAGCAAGGTGAAGAACACTGACAGCCAGACGTAAAAGGCATATCCGCCCATCCGGAAGAAATCAGCCCACGAAGAAAAGGCAGGAGTCATGATTTACGCCCCTTATTAGCAATGACGGAAACCCAGGGACGGTTACGCTCGGTATACAGGATTAAGGTGCGCAGGCGGATTAATGTCAGCGTGATAAAGACCAGCAGATACCCGAGGATAGACCAGCGCAGAGGTGTGCGCATCGGTTGTGCAATATCCTGCTGCAGGAAGCCGGACGACCCCTGATGTAAGGTATTCCACCACTGAACAGAATAATGAATGACAGGCAGGTTAACGACCCCGACCAGAATGAGAATTCCGGCGGCCCGTCCGGCCACACGACGATCATCGAACGCATTATACAGGGTAATAACACCCATATAAATGAAGAGCAGCACCAGCTCAGACGTCAGACGGGCATCCCATATCCACCAGGTGCCCCACATCGGTTTACCCCACGCAGAACCGGTGACCAGCGCAATAAAGGTGAAAACAGCCCCCACCGGCGCCATCGCCGCGGCAACCAGATCAGACATCTTCATCTGCCAGACCAGACCGATAAAAGCGGCAATCGCCATGGAGGCATATACCCCCATCGACCACATTGCTGCCGGCACATGAAGATACATAATCCGGTAACTGTCGCCCTGCTGATAATCTGCAGGCGCATAGCCAAAGCCCCAGATCCAGCCCAGTAACAGAGTGATTGTCGCCACCAGTGCAAACCAGGGAATAAACCTGCCGCACAGATGATAAAGCCTTTCCGGCCTTGCCAGCTGATGTAACCATTTCCACATTTTCGTATTGCTCACTAATATTTACTAAAAGCGGCACAACACGCAGCTTATTGCAGACTGATCCGTAATGCTGCGGCTGTGGCAAAAGGTGCCAGCGTAATACTGGCGATTAGCATTGCGCCTAATATGGCCAGGTAGCCCCCGATGGAGACACCCTGGCTGGCAGCATCAATGGCTGCACTTGAAAAAATCAGTACCGGGACGGCCAGCGGCAGAACCAGTAAACTTAGCAGTACCCCGCCCCGTCTTAATCCGACGGTCAGCCCGACCCCGATGGCCCCCAGAAAACTTAAAATCGGCGTTCCCAGTAGCAACGTCAGTGCCAGTCCACACCAGCCGGAAAAACTCAGTGACAGCAGCAAAGAGGCCAGTGGCGATAAAATAATTAGCGGTACACCGGTCACCAGCCAGTGTGCGATCACTTTCCCCAACACCGTCAGAGGTAACGGCGCAGGTAATAACACCAGCTGTTCCAGTGAGCCGTCCAGGAAGTCATCACGGAACAACCGTTCCAGCGCCAGTAATGACGAAAGTAAGGCGGCCACCCAGACAACTCCCGGGGCTATCCTGGCCAGTAACGCAGACTCCGGACCGATCCCCAACGGAAACAGTGTGATCACGATCAGAAAAAACCATAGCGGATTAATAAGTTCCGAACTGTTGCGAAACGCTACTTTTAATTCCCGACGAATCATACTCACCAGCATGGCGCGTGCCCTTCCGCCAGCAAGCGTATTTTCCTGACCGGTATCTCCCGGGAAGGTAAATCCTGATGCGTAGTCAGAATAACGGATCCCCCCTGCCGGGCATGCACTGAGAATTGTGACATTATTTTTTCAACCCCTGCTTTATCGATAGCCGTCAGCGGCTCATCAAGGATCCAAAGCGGAGCCTCTGTCAACCATAGCCTGGCCAGCGCTACCCTGCGCTGTTGCCCGGCGGAGAGCTGCGAGACCGGCGCATCCTCATAACCCGTAAGTTCTACTTCTTCTAATGCATGAAATATTTGCTGATGACTGCAGGCCGGGTGAAAAAAGCGCAGATTTTCCAGTGCCGAGAGAACCCCTTTAATTCCCGGCAGATGGCCCAGATAAATCATTTGCCGGTGCCAGATATCACGCTGGGCGGCTATCGGAGTGCCTTCCCAGAGAATGTCTCCGGATTCAGCACGGCTCAGACCCGACAGCAGGCGTAGTAACGAGGTTTTACCCGCACCATTCGGCCCCTCAATCTGAACAATATCGCCACGTTTCACGTTGAACGAGAGCTGCTCAAAAAGCACCCGTTCATCACGAACGCAGGTCAGGTTTTTGGCTTCCAGCATGCAGAATCTATTCGCTTTAACATTAAGAAAGCCGAACTATAGCATAAGGAAATCGGCTGCCGAATGGTGAAAATGGTCACGGTTCCATAAAAAAGCTCTGACGGACACTTTTCCGCCCAAAAAACAGACAATGATAAAATTTTGTTACGTTTATTTTTAAAACCCCGGCGGTATAACGGGAAAAACACCGATTTCTGTAACAGCTGAGTTCCTCCTCCGGTGACCGTCACAACGCCGGAAAACCCGCTGTTTTTAAGATGATTTCACACCTGCCTGGCCTGATTCTCTTTCCCTCCCGACCGTTACCCGTACTAATAAATCACATCCACCCCGCATAAAATCAACATTGAAATAACAACAGTGGCAACCTGTAAATTACCGCAAAGACTCCCCTGATTTATTGAGAAAAAAGACTAAACTTAGCGGGTACAGATCCGTTAATTTACCGCCGGAGGGCAGAATGCAGAGTCCTGAAACACAGCGTATGCGAGCCAAAGAAGTCGACAGTGATGAAAAAAGTAATGAAGATGAAATCACCACCGCCGAAGAAGAATTACCCTCCTCCGCTGTCGCTATTCATGAAACGATCCGCCAGAGCGGTGAAAAAGAGCTGGAAAGAGACAGTATGGCATTACTGCTTTCTGCGGTTACCGCCGGATTATCGATGGGGACATCCCTGCTGGTAAAAGGGTTATTACAGGTGCATACGGAAGGTATGCCTGCCAGTTTTCTGCTCGAGAACTTTGGGTATTGTGTTGGCTTTATTATCGTCATCCTCGCGCATCAGCAACTCTTCACTGAGAACACCATCACGGCCGTATTGCCGGTGATGCATAAGCCGGTAAAAGGAAATATTCTGCTACTGCTACGGCTTTGGGGGATCGTATTAGTGGGTAATTTTATCGGTACTGCGCTGATAGCACTCGCCTTTAATCATATGCCGGTTTTTGACGACACACTGCAACAGACCTTTATCCATTTGAGCGAAACGGCTGTCAGACACGATGCCCTGCAGATGTTCTGTGGTGCGCTGATCTCGGGCTGGCTGATTGCGACCATGGTATGGATGTTTCCGCACGCCGGATCCGCAAAAGTCTTTGTGATCATAATGATCACCTGGATTATGTCGCTGGCCGGGTTGTCGCATATCGTCGTCGGTTCGGTAGAAGCTTTTTACCTGGTCTTCAATGGCCATATGAGCTGGGCTGAATTTTTCTGGCCGTTTGCCCTTCCTACTCTGCTCGGTAACATTACCGGCGGAACCTTTATTTTCGCCCTGCTCAGCCATGTGCAAATCCGCAATGACATGAGTGAACTGAATAAGCAGCATAAATGATTGTCCTGCCGGGGCCGGCTTACGGCCCCGGCCTTTCTTTATGTACCGGCATCCCCCCGCCCTTCGGGCTACCGTAGTTTCCCCGTTACAATACCGCCCCGGCCTTCCAACCCGGAACCCATTGTTCCTGCCCCACTGCAGACGCGGAGATAATATCTGCTGCAGGCCGCCGGACGGTTCAGGGAAGTCACTGACGGGATTTTGCGGCGTACAGGAGAACCTTCAGCCCGTGCTTAACTGTCCGACGGTAAATTAAAGCTATCCCTCAGTTATTAAATATAAAAAATTCATCTGATACAGTCCGGTATCTCCCCCTCAATGTCATGAATACTGGCTTACGATGCGTTGAATGACTAAGCCTGACCTGCCCCCTTAAGTTAAGGGACCGGTTCGGAACAGGGATGAAAATGATCTGACAAGATCTGTGGCGTTAATGATGAATCATAGACAAAGATGATGGGTCGTAAACCGGGGATAAGAGTGTTAGCCACCGCCGGAACATTAACCTGTGAGGCAGCGGATGTGATGCAGCCTGATGGGTGTATTCGCTCTGATTAGCGCCCGCGGATATCGTATTTCCCCTCCAGGACCAGAAAGCCGTGACTCTTCAACTCGTCCAGAGAGATAGGTTCTCTGCTCACGGGAAGAAAAAAGCCATGCCCCTTAAGGAAAAGTAATATCTTAGGTTCCTCACCTGATCTCTTTACCCTGTAAAAACCTGTTTCCATAGAATGACTCTTCTGGCCCTAAAACATTAATAAAATTAACATCAATAAATTATGTTTTCTTGATCCTGATCAATATTTGCCTTCCGGACATGAAACTAAAAGTTAATTCCTTTAATAATCATCCGGATATACTTATCTCCCGCACGATAAATTGATAAGTTCTGGCGGGAAAAACACTTATTTTTAATAACTGAAACTTATTTTTACCTTAACCGCTATCCGTATCAGCCAGGAGTAAGGAAGCATCATGACACATAATAAGAATTGTCACACCCTGCAAAAAATCCGGCCAATACCCGAGAATAATCGCTCATTGCCTGAGAGTAATAATATTTTCTTCAATAAAGACAACAGGCTGCGATTAATACTCCCTGTCATCGAATGAAAAATAAAAATACCTATACTAAAATATTTACTCTGTGATAGTGTAATTTTCGTAATCATTCATTCAGGAGGTATTACGATGCATGAGATGAGAAATATTGTCATCACTGGCGGGACAAAGGGCCTGGGCTATGTTTATGCGACACATCTTTCCAAAATACCTGAGTACCGGATCATTATTACCGGAAGAAGCAAGACTCCTCCCGCAGAAATAGAGCCTCTGCTGGGACCTGCATTCCATTATCGTTGTCTGGATGTGGCGAACGAACAGGAAATCATCCCCTTCTTTCTCAATATAAAACAAGATTTCGGCCATCCTGATGTATTACTGAATAACGCGGGGGTATGGGGGCCGGTCGGAAAGTTCAATACCAATGCTATCGATGAATGGGTCGATGCATTAACGATTAATCTTTCCGGCGTGGTGAGATGTGCACATGCCGCAATAAACATTATGGAACCAGACCGGCACAGCGTTATCATTAATATGGTCAGTAACGCCGGCGCTTACCGTTGGCCTACCTGTTCCTCTTACTCAGTATCCAAGGCGGCGGTCATTAAATTTACCGAGAATATAGCCATCGAATTAAAGAAAAATAATATCTCTGTCTATTCATTCCATCCGGGCCTGGTTCACTCAACGGGGATGGTCATCGACTTATTCAGTCATCCTCCGGAAGAGCAAGGTGCGACCAGAAACGCTATGGAGTGGATTATTAAGGAGAAAGAACGCGGAAATACCGTCAGCGTTGAGGCAGGTATTCCCAATATTGAAAAGTTATGCAGCGGAAAATATGACTGTCTGAGTGGCCTTTATATGACAGAAGCCGATGATCTGGATACGATGTGCTCAGATATCAGAAAAATAAGAAAGCAAGATCTGTATCAGTTACGTATTAATAAATAATCCATCAGCTATGCACAAGACGACACCAGGGCAGTAAAGAATAAAAAAACGCTAAAAAAGATAAAACCTATTTTCACTATGTAATACATTTAATCAGCGTGCCGGGATCCCTTCCACAAACTAATATACTAACAGTTATCACCGGGAATACTCCCCGGAACACGGCTTGTCTGATTGTTAACGTTCAGTCCCGGGAATAAAAACTCCCGCCCATCCTCCTGGAATATATTAGTAAATGCCATAGTCTGTCCGCTATTTCAGGGTGCCTGACTTCATTTTGGTTACACAGTCCATGACTCACGGGAATGTTCACCCACCCTGTGATTTTATCACTCTCTGCTATCGAGGGTTCTTTGCACTAAGATAATTACTGTATAAAGGTCACGCTCCCCCTCTGATACCGGATCCTCACTTCATCCCTCAAAATCATCAATAATTATTATGTATAATTTTTTAAGGTAATCAGCTTAATTTTGACTCATTCGGCGAAATGAGCCTGTAAACCGGCCTTCGTCATTCCCGGACCGCTTGACATGCAAGACCCTTCCACAGAGAGAGCAACACATATGCCCTCCGGAACAGACAATATCACCGGCAGATAATTGAAAGTATCTGCTTGTAAAAACCTCATAGTTTACGGTAACATACAAAAACATCATCATTCCGTTCCGCCGGAAACTTTGCGTCTCCTTAGTTAAATGGATATAGTTAGCGAAATCGTTAACCTAATGATTTAACTAAATAAAACAAGAATAAATCATCTCCTGATGTACACAGATATGTACTCACCCGTCAATTTCGATGCGCTTACTCCCGACTGAAGCAAAAAAAACGAATTTATTTTTTCGGCATCTTTGAGTCACAAACTCTTCACGAAGTACGTCACCACTCCGATCACCCTGGCATCGTCCAGTGCGTCACCTTCGATTATTCCACCGTCAGTAATAAACCGGCTGGCACCCACTGTGGCGAATATCTTCTGGCCGGACACTTCCAGTAAGACGACCTTCCCCATCTTCACCCGCAGGCCCGGTTCGGCCACGGCATAACCTTCATCCGTCGGGATGATGATTGAGGATGCGGTGATCCCCATCACTGACTCAGGGGTTAACCGTGTTTCGACGTAATCTGCTGCGGGGGATGGGAAGGCCATGGCAAATCTCCAAAAGGGTCACTTACCATATAGGATAGCCCTGTATGTTAAATAGTCACACCATACGCGTTAGCCCGGACTTTAGCGTCCATATAAAGACCCTCGAGGGCTTCAAGGTTCATGTAACTATTATACAGAGAAAATTCCGTTGCCTCGGATTTGTCAGAATAGACCTCGCTTCCATAGCCCGGGTTACCCAGCCCGAACGGCAGTCCGCGGTCGCGATATCCCGCCCCGTTAGTGTCTTTTCCGGTCACGTCAGATAGTGAGTATTCAGTGCCAGTGGAAATCTGTTTCGCATAGACAGACATCAGATTATTGGTCTTATCTACAGATGCCGATACAAACATATAGCTGGAATCCAGCTTCTGCCCGGTCTGTACAAAATCAATCATACCCCCGGCATTGAAAGCCAGCGTATTCTTGAAGTTTACAAAACTTAATCCGCTCCCGCTGTTCGTAAAACCGTCATAATTACCCATCAGGAAATAGTTAAAATTAGACCCAAGATCCAGGATGGCGGGCTTTATGACTCCAACTATTGTGAACGAGGTATTGTCAGAATCTTTAATATCGGTATGGAAATCAGCCTGAACCTCAGAATCGAAAAGCAGTCCGTTAGTCCCCCAGGCGATAGGGTTGGTTGAGGGCTTGCCCGCTATAAGCTCATGAGTTCCGGTACGGGAATAGACCCGCTTTTCATTTAAAGAAAAGAATGCCTGGGCGTTCGGGTCAAAATTCAACAGCGCAGTTAAATCAGTTGCAGGAATATTTACAGATGCGCTGCGGGAAATGACAGGTATACGTGTAGTTAACATTAAATAGCCTCGCTTAGTGATGTAATTTTAAAATGTGGACAAACATAAGGCATGGGATATTTTTCTCCAGAAATAATAACGTAATCCTCGCATGAATCAGTGAGATTACCGGATGAACCTTTCAGTTGATTGGCCCCATTGTAGTCATATGCATACCTGACCTGGATATTGTCACCTGTAATATTTTCGTTCATGGTGATAATTACCGTATCCCCTCCCGAAACAGACAGGGACTGTACACTAAGTATATCATCGCCTGATTTAACACAGAATCCATAATTCTCTGTTTTCGGCATCATTAATGTATCAAATGACAGCGGCGGGTTAGGAACAATAAACTTCACATGAATTTTATTTCCGTAGTGAGTTGCTGAAATCGCCCTTATTCTCTTTGGCTTTATTTTATCAATAAGTATTTGCTTCCTTGCCCTCCCGAAATATGCTCCGGCCCATTTGTAACCAACACTGGTTAAATGTAACCTGTCTGATATGTGTGGCAGGAAATAAGTCGGAAATATAACATAGACACGATCGTCCTCCTGCTCCATCTGCAGAAAAGCTTCCTGAGTGTTCCCTTCCTGCGTGTATGACGAATGCTGGTATGTAAGGAATATTACTGGGTTATCCTGGGATGTCGCGGCCTTAACATCGGCGTTAATATCGTTGATTAATGCCGTGAAAAGTGCCTTATAAGACGCAAGCGTTTCTACGTGATAATCACCGTCACCAGAGTCTGCCTCGCCTTGCATCCAGAATACAGTATCAATGTGCAGATCGTTATTAAGTGCGTACCCTCCCTTTATCTGTGGTAAGAGATGGTTATCGTAACGGTCAGTGCCTTTGTTTAGTTGTGTTATTCTCTGTCCGGGCTCGCCCGGGGCTGATGTTAGTGTGACGAAATTACCTGCGTCAATGCCGTTTTCTTTTTGTGATGCGAGATCAAAGTAGTTAGCTGCACAGCTACAAACAGTCTCCTGGGTAGCTTCAACCAAAGGAGCAAAGGCGGAGTAGTCTGTACCGAGCACGCCGCCTTTAAACATCACATTATTAAAAGGCTGTGTCAGGCTTAGTGCCGGAGCACCATAAGCACCCATAGAAAGAGACTGCCCGTAAGAGAAGTTCTGGTTTATTGCTTTCATGGCAATTGAATATGGGAATGGCTCGTCTTTCCATTCCGATGTTTTACCAATTCCTGAGCCTATCACCCTGTCCTGTTCGGCATCATATCCTAAAACAACATTATTCTGAGAATCGATAAGAAGCGGATAAACTGAATCACTGAGTGATTCAGCCTGCCGATTGGCGCTAAGGAGTTTCAAAAAATCTCTTATTCCCGCGCCGATTATGCTGTCAGCTTTCGCATCATAGCCCAGGATTACATTATTCTGAGAATCGATAAGAAGCGGATAAATAAATTCAGGAGACGATAAAACTTCACCATGCTCAGAAAGAAAGCGCAAATGATTATCTATTCCCGGCGCAACGATTGTATCTGTTTGTGAGTCATACCCGATGATAACATTACTTTCCCTGTCGATAGCAATCGGGTAAACAGGACCATCACCTTTATAAACAAGCCCGGAAATTCCGGCCAGTGCATTTTGTAAATATTGAATACTTTCATAACTGGCAATTGAGGCAACATACACTGCCGTTCCGTTGTCATTCTTATAATAAAAAAATGAATCATCGTGTGGGGTTCTGAAATACTGACCGTCAGTAGTTCCCGAAATTCCTGTCGCTGTATCCGAAAATGTGAAGCTGCCGAGGTCGAGGGATGTCAGTACATTCTGAAGATAAGCTATGCTTTTCAGCTCCTTCCCCGTGCGGGCAGTGACTTCAATAGCATCACCATTCAGAAGACTATCCAGTACCTGGACGTTATCCTGAAAATCAAGTACAGCAGTAGACGGAACGGAATTTCCAGTATTATTAAGCGCCATTTAAAGCCTCATATATGAGAAAACCCGCCGGAGCGGGTTGGTTGTTGTGAAATTTTATTAGCTGACATCACCAGGATAGGTATCGTCATCATGCTGATAGAACCGTTCATCGTAGGCCGTGGCCGTTACCTGGCAGGTCCCGTCACTCTCCGGTGCAATCTCTGAAACCAGTGAGTCATAGCCCACGCTTTCAGAGCTGCAGAAGATCACCCGCGGCGGCTCAATTGCCCCCATACTCATCTCCCATGTTTCCGGTGAAATATCGGTGCTGTAAGGGATACTGAAAGTGAAGTCATTAATCTGAGTGGGTGTAAGCAACGCTGATGCACTGCCATCCTGGTACCGGATAACAATTCGTGGGTTGGTGAAGGTCCAGTCGAGAGGTTCCGATACGCCTATGGTTATCAGGTCGCTGGTATAAGTCATATCAGTGACAAGACAGCTGATTGTGTCACTGCCGGGAATATCGTCCGTCAGTATCAGTCTGTCACCAAACCGATAGCACAGCGCATCAAGTTCGGTAGATAAAGAGAAAGATAACCGCTGATAGGTATACTTCATCAGCCGGCGCATGCCGATCCTGTATGCTCTGTCTTCAGTTACAACACCATCCAGCTGATAACTTTCGACTTTGCTCGGCGTTGGATTATCAGCGGTCCGACACTGAACTGTTTCCTGAGCCCAGGTGGTAGAATTGACGTAAGTAACGTCCACGCCGTCATAATCATCAGAGGACGGCGCCTTGAATGTAGTGGTCAGTTCCTCCGTTGTTTCCTGCGGGCTGATTACCCCGGACCAGGTTTTTATACCTTCCCGGCCTACCGTCGCCAGCCCGTCACTAAGGTGAAAGTACCCCATCCCGGCTGTTGCGATCTTCTGCATGATATCCAGCATTGAGGTACTGTCAGTGTCAGCGGAGAAATCGAAAGTTTCACCGCGCGGCGTCCAGTAATTAGTTTCCAGTGAGTTAATGGCATCGGTGTCTACCTGCGCCCCGGTATCGGCGAGAAGGTGATTCAGTGCGCCGCTGATGCTCCGGGATGTGTAGCCATCATAAAGACGATTAGCAACAACGTTTACCCGGCGGTCTGACTGTGAAGCCAGGCGGTTACCGGTGCGGATAGTGACACCCAGTGTGGTGATGTTTTTGTAACTGCCCGGTCGTTTGGATAGTTTCGACCTCATTGCCTGCCACTGTACGGAGTCACGGGTGGTACCACCCCATACCGGCGTGTCTCGCTTCATACGAAACTCATAGCTACCGGCAGACGGCAGGCTAATCACATTAGTGTACCCAATTTCATTAACCGTAGTGTTGCCGTGCGTAATGGTTACCGAGGTCCATTCCGTATCTCCTAAGAGACGATACTGCACGGTGATCTGTACCTCATGGTAATGCCATGCCCCATCCTTACTTCCGATATCGACAAGGCCTTGCGGGTAGATGAAATTAAGCTCTACTTCGGTAGTGGTTTCACCATTCGGGCAGCATAAAAAAGGCCCCATCCAGGTGTAGCTGTCATTAATCCCTGTGACAGTGGCGTCCAGCAAAGTGCGCTCTGTAAATCCCGGCCAGTCTGCATCGACTTTCGTCGTGCTTGCAGTTGTTGTGGTTGCGGCAACTTCGATAATCCGTTCAACGGTAATGGCTAGCCCGTCAACATCGGTGATCTGATACTGGTTACCCTTCGGCCCGAAAGCGATCCTCTGCGTACCGGTAGGCATGCCATTAAACAATGTGCCGGTCGCACTACCATATGCCAGGGTGATTGATGGCAAAACCTCCGGAGTCCCGCCACTTGATGCGATTCCGCTAATAACCACCGGAGAGCCGCCAAATATGGCGGAAGGCAATACGGTGTAGCCAATACTGTTCCCACTGAACGGGCTTGTAGGCTCGACAATTTCAAGCCGGCCGCTATTATCCTGAGCAACTAACCCGCTGCCCGTTAACTGGTCTGTGATCGTGTCAACCAGGCCAGACATCGTGGTGTAATTGGCAGACAGTGAAATGATATAACTCACGCCTGACCAGGTCAGGGTGAACGACAATGCAGACGAACTGAAGTCATATGTCGTCGGAGCAGCGCTGGCTGTTACTGATGCGGCATTACCGCCAGCGCCCGGCACTGCTGTAGTCCCTTTGTCATACGACGCAATATATAAGTCATAATCGAATGAGCTCCATTCCGCACTTACCGGCATTCCGACGTAGGGAGCCAGTTCAGTGAAATCACCATAAATCCGCGTGTGCCCCGACTCAGTCGCTACCGTGAAACTGTCCGGTACAATCACTGTAAGGACTGTCCCGCTCACCCAGGAATCAGGCACCTTGGTATCAGTTTCTGCCGCAGTATCATCGTCATCATCATCTGAAGCTGTCTCCCCTATCAGAGTGATAGTATTCCCGGACACAGTAATAGCATCAGCGCTGATGCTCACTTTATCTGAGCCCGTCGATGCCAGATCAAGGCCGGACGTTCCGGAAGTGGTGCCACCAACCTCTGTCGAGTTATACCAGTTGTCAGCCCGGCTATCTCCCGACACGTCAGCGCCAGGAGCGTAGAGCGTAAACGTGGCATCATCCCCGAATGATGAAATGGGTGTATTCCCGATTTTGATGCCTGCACTGCTGATTGAGAAATTTCCCACGCCAATGCTGAGAAACATTTCTGTGCGGTAAATCTGCGGATCGCTGGTATCAAAACGACTGACAGGCTGGACAAGATAATCCGGATAAACCCGATATTGGCCGAATATTTCCCGGATTGGGTCGCCCAGCTTTGCGGTATTGGCCTGCGCCGGATTCAGGTTAAGCTGATCGCCCGTTGCGGTCGAATCCCCCTTTCCGAGCTTTGACATCATCACGATTGAGTACGCAGCTGATGCCACTGAAATCACAACAACTGCAACCACAGCCCAGGTGACGGGGTCGCCCCCGGGTATCGGGTACACTTTCACATCTGTATCTGGCCTGATATAGCATAATGCCCACTCACCGGGCGGCACCGCACGTCGGTTGACCTCGAAGATAACTCTTTGCGGCTTATCTGGCCCATAGCCACTGACGTTCTCCGCCATCCATTGATGAATGGTCGTGTCACCATGCTCATGTGTTTCCAGCGGCTCACCTGGCAGTCTTGATGGGTAAATTCTGATGGTCACTGGTAATACTCCACTTTCTGAAATCGCCGCTCAAAGCGGGCCATCGGCATAAAGGTGATATTCCGCTTCGGGTTGGATTCTGCCGCCATCAGTTCGCCATTAATCTCGACCACCACAGCAAGATGACCAATCAGGCCGCCGCTGTAGCAGGCCGCAACTGCGCCGGGCGATGGCTGGCACGGTTTTATCTGCTTCCGGTATTCATCGCAGAAGTCGGCCATCTGCCTGCCGTCTTTCGTGACCGACTCAAATAGCGGCCACTCCGGAAGCCCCAGGTCCCTCCTGACCTCATGAACAAGGCCGTAGCAGTCAAGGACCGGGTACACCCTTCCCCCCATCTGCCAGCGGACAGTCAGGTATTTATCTGGATTAAACATGGAAGCCTCTTAGCTGATGTAACGAAGCCCGGGGTGGTCGGGAAGCGTGTACCGGTAACGCGGCCACGCTGTATCGAGCCAGTTCATGTAACCAGCGGTGATTTGCACCTGCAGTGAAGTCCATTGGCCTGTTTTGATAGCCATGGTGTAAGGCGTTGATGACGGTGCTGAAAGGTCGGTGGAAATGTATTGCCGGTATGTCACTGTCGCTCCGTTGAGAGAGCTCAGAGCATTCCGGATAGTAGTGGACACAATCCCGTCAACGTTGCTGATCGCTATATTCAAATCCTGCGTACCGTCGGTGTTTCTGGCCGGCAGCGCGACATCCATAGCGCATGCAGTAAACGTCAGGCTATTGCCACTTTCGTCTGTAGCGACAATGTCGTCATACCCCTGACAGAGATAATAAACGTCATCGCCTACATTGATTTGCAGAGTGTTAATCAGCACTTCCGGGCCGGACGATGCATAGAGCCGGTTTAATACTGTCATGCCTGCGGCCACTCCTTGTTGATGGCGATATCAATGATATCAGAGCCGATAAGCAGCTCCGGATAATTACCCCAGCCAAGCGGCGGCAACGGTCGTTCCCACAATTCCAGCGTGGCGGTGTACTGCCAGTAAATCGGCGCAACCAGCGTCGGGCCCTGATAAATATCCGTGAACCGGCATTTATAGTCCTTGGTACCGACCGGAGTCTGCAGGCGCATATAGAACCAGGATGCACCGTCTGTAAGAGCATCCCGGAACCACGCCTCAAAGACCTGGCATTGCGGGTCAGTGGTAAACAGCCAGGTCACTGACGCCTGGGTGGGAGTTGAGGTATACAACCTGCGCTGCCTCGCCCGACCGGATGTAAGGTCTGTGCGCCGGAGCGGGCTGACAGGCTGAAACGCATAGCCATCCTGCTGAGGTAATGGCAGATATTGGTGTGGATAGTATATGTCTGCCATTAACCTGTTCTCCTTGAAGTGTTATATCCGGCAGTCAGTGATTTATGCACTTGCCCCTTTCCCGCAGCCAGATCTCCTGCGACCATCTTGTAACCCTGCTGAGCACCCTGTTTTGCGGCTTGCTGCACAAGCTGGATGGTTGAATCAGAGGGGTTACCATTGATAGTGATCGGGGGTGCCTGAACCGTTAAATGCGTCACATTTGATTGGTTATTACTGACATTTTTAGCGCCAGTCCCGAAACCTGACCGTGACAGAGTGGCATCCAGCCCGTTCCTGCGAATGGCTTCAAGATTGCTGACGCCGATCCGCTTCGTTGCCGCAGCATCCATAACGAACTCCTGTCCGTGAACAACACCGGCAATATCACTCACGCCACCGTTACCGGTATACCCTCCGGACTGGAAGCCGTTCGCGGCGACACTGGTGATGCTTGAGGTGATGGTGCTCATCAGTGCGACAACGTTGGCAACCGCGGCTAAGTTGGCTGGAAACGGCAGGTTAGCCATGGCCTGAGCCATTGCCATGGGTAGCTGTATTCCTGCCTGAGCAATAGCAAATGCCTTTTGTGTGGCAAACGCGGCTTTATACATCCCTGACTGCTGTCCGAACATAGTTCCCATTGAGTCAGTGATAGTGCTAAACGAGGTTTCAGCGGAACTCATTTCAGACACATGCAAAGCTGTGCTGAGTTTTATCTGGTTCTGAGTTCCTGTCTGTTTCAAGGCAGCAAGCCTGTCTTGACGTTGTTTTTCATTACCGAAAGAGGACTGGTTAATGGCCTTTTCCTGCTCATTAAGCCACGATGCATACGCTGTCTGCGCTTTTTTCAGCTTTTGGATAGTCTCAAGCTGTGGATCAGACTTAATACCGAACATCCCATTACCCTGGTCAGACAAATCACTGTTCGTTGCTCCTGACTTGAGGGTGCCGCCCGCCGCATTGACACCTTGAATTACAGCATCCGGCAGCGCTGACTTACCTATAATTTCCCCTGCCTGACTCCCTGCTTCTTCCGGAGATAACCTTTTCAGCGCCACCATATCCTGAAGGATTTTCAGCCGCTTCTGCAGGGTGTCATTCTGCTTCTGCTCTTTAGGCTCAATTTCCAGCATCATCTTCCGGTAGTCATCCAGAGTGGTGACACTTTTTTGAAGTGCTTCCTGCCGTTTATATGCCTGCTCAATTTCAGACTGCTGACTGAGAAGCGAACGCTGGTCTGCAGTTATAGGCTGGTTTTGGGCTACTCTCTGACGAATGTCTGCGATCTGCTGTTCAAACTTAATTCGCTGCTGAGTTACGGAAGATAGCTTTTCAGTCGTATTCAGTTGCGATACCAGTGCTGCTGATTGCTGATTAATTTGCTCAAGCAGGCGACTACCGGCGTCTTCGGTGTAGGCTTTCCCCTGGCGCTGCTTCGGTGCGGCAGGGTCTTTATATTTATTGTCTATGTCCTGGCGAAGTTGTGCTTCTTCAGCAGCACTTATGCTCGTACCCGCAGCACGAGTCTTCTTCAGGGCTTCGGTGAGCAGGTTCTGCTCTTTAGTCCTTTTTTCAGCATTAGACAGGGATTGTTGTTGGAGGTTATCAATGTACTCTTGCGCCTTTATACCGGCCTGCTGCGCCTGGTTGTGCTTATCGACAAATCCATTCAAAACATCCTGGGTCGTGGCCTGACTTTGCAAAAATAACAACTGAGATTTAAGAGCCGCAAGTTGTTTATTCTGAACCCCGTCATCACCAACCCCTCCCAACCCAAAGGCTCCGGGCTTTACGTTGCCTTGAATATCGGATATTTGCTTTTGGACATTAGCTATCTGCTGCTGTAGCGTCTGGCCACGACCAATATCCAACATGCTATCCCAGGCCCCCTTCGCTGCCTCACCAACTGAATTCCAGATGGTTTCCAGTGTACCCAGACTGTTTTTAATCTCTCCTGCTCTCTGGGTTAGCGCGTTGGCATAGGCGTCATTAGCAACCTTCGCGGCATACTGCTGATCGCCTTCGTCCTGAAGCGCCTTAATCTGGTTGTAGGTCGCCAGCGTAAGGAAATGGTACTGGTCGTTCAGTTTTGTGATCGCCGCTACCGGGTCATTGGCAATATTGCTGAAATCGGAGACTAATTTATCAGTGGCCTGTCCGGTTGCATCACTAATGCTGACGATTGCCGCAGAGACTTTCTGTAGAGAGTCGCCCGCGATATTACCAGCCGATACTACCTGATTAATAACCGATGCCGCCTGCCCCTGAGTTGTTCCTGTTGCAGTGCTGATGGTGGCAGCTATTTCTGATAACTGGCCGGATGTCTTTCCAACCTGGTTACCGGTGAGTATCAGGGATTTCCGGAATTCCTCCTGCTCTGCGGCCCCTTCATAATACGCAAGCCCGAGAACGCCAACGGCTGCAGCCGCCACTGTAAAAGGATTTACCAACCCTGCGACATACGCGCCAACGCCCTTGATAGTGGCCCCGAGCCCGCCAAACATTCCGGTAAGCCAGCCGCCCTGCTGGATCAGAACCATAAACGGCGACTGGCCACTGGCAAGGCCGCTTAAGATATAAGACATTTGCATCGGCAGCATTTGCATTGCATGAGCTGTGGTGTGTGACACTTCAGCAGTTTTTTGCAATTCATCTCTGGTTTTGGTCAGAGCTGCAGATAATTCAGTGTAACGGTCTGTGGATAGCATCCCGGAAGATTTAGCATCATCAAGCTGCTGCTGCTGTTGGGATAACTTTCTGAACGATTCGCCAAGCGGATCAAGCTGAGCTACCAGCCTTTGAAGTGATGCGACCTGTGCGTCATGTGCCTTTGCTGCGTCCCGCTCGGCCTGGGCTTCTCCGTTAACTTCACGGCGGGCATCGTCTACCTTTTGGGCGTAAAGCCCATATTGATCTGCACTGATTTTGCCACTGGACAGAGCTGCTGACAGGTCATTCTGCTGTTTCTCCAGGTTACGGAGGGCTGAGGAAACAGGATCGATTTTATCCAGCATCCTCTGGAACGACTGCTCTTGCTGCTCTCTTGCTTTTGCTGCATCGCGCTCAGCCTGGGCTTCCCCTGTAACCTCTTTTCTGGCACGGGCTATGCTTTCTGAATATTTGTCATATTCATCACCGGAAATCTTCCCTGAGGAAAGTGCGGATTGGAGTGATTGCTGATCCTGCTCCAGTCGACGAACAGATGCTGACACCGGGTCGAGCTTATCAAGCATTTTTTGGAGTGCCAGGGCTTCGGCTTCATGAGCTTTCTGAGTGGCTTTAGCAGCTGCTGCAGCTTCTCTCTCAGCCTGGGCTATACCAGTTAGTTCATCATCAACCTTCTCGTATTTATCAACTAAATTACCCAGAATTTTATCGTAAGTATTAAACTGGGACTCGTTAATCAATCCTTTAGAAAACGACTGGGATAGCTGCTTGCTCATGCTATCCAGTTGAGACAATGCCTTATTTGTCGGCCTGATTTTTTCGAGTAACGAGTTTAATGACTTCGCTTCATCTTCGATTGCCTTTGAAGCATCAGATGCCGCCTTTGGGCCCTGTTTCAGCCATGAATTTAAATCTTTGGTAGCGGAGGATAGGTTATCAGTTGCGGTCTCTGCCTTTTTACCCTCCTGAGAGAGGTTGACCAGTGCACTCGTCAGTGTTTCAGCACTTTTTTGCGCCCCAGAGCTGTCGATGATGACTGCGAGGCGGGATGTTTGTTCTGCCATTTGCTTTTCTCCGGGCATAAAAAAACCCCGCCGGAGCGAGGTTATGGGCAATAATTTATTTCCTTAAAAAGTGAAATAACTTACTTATTCAGATGATTAATTAATGATTCATCGAACTTATTGTGCAGAGACTCCGGAATTTTATCCTTTATCGCTGTTAACTCCCCTGAGTATTCATCCAATAACTCCTGAACACTTTTCCTTTCGTTGCCTGCTCGCATTTGGGAACTAACCTCACTCACCTTAAAGTCATCGAGGATAACGGAGTCAGCCAGCTTCCTGGTGACGTCGATTTTTGCAATGGGCATAAGTATAGATTTCACAGGCGAGGGCGTCAGATCGCTTCCGCAGTGCTTGCACTTGATTGCCTCCGGCTTAACCATTTCAGCGCAATACGGGCACTTAACTAAACCCTCGGACAACTGTTCCTGCTCGATTGCTTTGTGGTCTTTCTTTAAGCAAAGTGAATGAATCAAGGCAACAATGAAAAGAAGTGCGCCATATATCCACCATAGACCAAAAGAACGTCCCTTGCTGCTTGCTATTGCTGCGGGTATACAGCCAATAACAGCACAAATCAGTAGTAATTCCACACCCATTCTCCACCAGTAAAGTTAAGACCAATCCTAAAGGGAAACTTATGCAATGGGAAGCAAGAAACCCGCAGTTAAGCGGGTTGTGTTAAGTACCTACACTTTTTTCGTAGGTTGTCAGAACAGTTTTTTCAGGTCTACGCTATACACAGCCAGCCATGCTGCACGGGGCCATGATTTGACGGTCCCGAATCGCGGATCATCAACTTCATGAGGCGCTATCTCATTCTCTCGGCACCACTTACGGAGAGGTTGCCATTTGAACTTAGCATTCAGCTTTTTCTCTACCGCGAGAACCGCTGCATGCTTTTTACATTCGCCGAGCTTTTCAGCCAGAGCGTTAGCCTTTCGCTTTTCTGCCGAAGCAGTGGCCATCGCCGTTGCTTCACGCTTTTCACCAATCCAGGCTTTGGTCTGAATGGCATGATCGCGCTGCTCTGTCAGTAGACGGTTTTCTTTCACCTTAATCAGCAAATCTTCCAGCGCCTGCTCATAGCTGAGCGGTAACGCTGCTGACGAGTGGGGGCGGAAATATGAATCCTCAAGACGTTCGAAGAATGACCATGCTTCATCGGTATCGACAATCTTGGACATTCTGGCTGCGCCCTTTTCTGTCCAGAGGGTAAGTGATCTTGCATGTTTACCAACAGACTCGCTTGAAGATAGTCTGTTCTTTAGCTCCTTCAGATCACCACCTTTCAGGATGAAGTAGTGAGCGCCCTCAACAAATCGTGATTCGTTACGCAAATGATTCTGCTGGATACGAATAGCATCTGTACCGTACCCTTTTGCTAAGGTATCGGTAGTCACCACCCGTACACCGGCCCATTCAATCACTGGGAATAAATCAGGATCGACAGCTAAGTGCGGATTTGCTACATTTAATGCAGTTGATGTTGATTGTTGCATTTAAATCTCCAATCATTAGTTGATGTAAGCCGCCAGTCCTACCTGGCGGTTTTTCTTTTTGCGTCATCCAATACGCCGATCAATGTAAGCTCCCTGCATTTGTAAAATGTTTAATCATTTCCTCTGCGTTTCTGACTTTTACTTTGCTCATGTCTAAATCCTGTATTTCTCGGATAAGAATTTCACGAGTAGGCCGGGTGACAAATCGGCTTTCATTAGCCAGGTCATACATTGTTCCTGCAAGCTCTGATCGCAGCTGTCTAATGGCAGGGTAAATTTCCTTACATACGGCTTGTGCCTTTTCCATCCATAACTGCAAGTAGCAAAAACTAACGATGTCTTCATCCGTCAAGCGACTAGCAATCGGTGACTGAGCGACCTCCCGATCCAGAATATCCAGCACCCAGCGGCGGAACTCTTTAGCTACTGGTGTACGTGCAAACATAGCAATCAGATGTGCGCCACGAAGAGAGAAAACCCGCACTTTCATGCGGCGCGAGGAACCATTGATTCCATTGGTCACTGATTCAATGACCATTGTCATTCCCTGAGAAAATTCATCCTCATACTGCGAAAACAGATTGGAAATTGATTTTGTGCTTTTGTAGCCAAGTGCCTTAGCCACATCAGCAGAAGTAAGCCAGATGCCCGGCACATTGTTCACAGGTGCCAGCATTACTCCGTGGAAGTTAAAATCAGTTTTAGCTACAATGTTCATGTCGATATTTCCTGCAAGGTTATTTTCGATAGAGGCCCTGTTAGTGTTAGCGCACTGCGGGGCTTCGCTATTTTTACGCCTTGATGATTCCATCTTCCTTTAAACTCCGCTCCAGGCGTTTAATTACCTCTCCGTTAAAAGACCTGCATTCATCACTTGCAGCTTTCTTCAAAGCATCTTTCAGCCAATCAGGAAAACGTATTCCTGTCGGTGGAATGTTTCTTGCCTCTTTCATTACACTTCTCCGTACATTATGTATGATTTAATGCTACACCATGTGACTATCATGTCAATCCAAAATTAACTACATTATGTAGATTGTTTTGTAGTAGGGATAAATCATGAAAGGTGCAAGCCAATTAGCCCCACTTGGGATTCGTATCCCAGACGAACTTAAGGCAAGAATTCAGGAGCGAGCTCAACAAAATGGACGCTCCATGAATGCGGAAATTTTGGATATTATTGAAAAATCGTTCTCACTTGACGCTAATCAGCAAGTTGAGATCTTCAATGACAAGATAAACCACCTCACCAGAGTTAATGATCTTAAAGACCAGATAATTGAGTCAATGACCGGCACCATCTCCAGCCAGAAGGAAACGATATCTGCGCTAGAAAGCTCAGTAGGGTCTCAACAAGAACACATGGAAATACTCAGAGGTCACATTGATTTTCTAAAAAGCATCCTTGATAAGAAGTGATTTTTTACTAAAGCCCACCTGAGTGGGCTAATCCTCGCCCCCATCTTCATCACCCTGATCTCTTGCCCATTCATCGCGGTAAACGTCATCAAGGGCGAAAATAGCTTCCTCCAATAACTCCCGGTCAATCGTTACTGGCCTTGACGTCAGGTAGGTATCAACGTCCCTGAGAGATAATGGAAGCGGTGACGCCATCATGCCGACATATTGCCTGCCGCGACTGATAGCGGCATAGGCCGACAATATCAGCGCTGACAGTTCATCAATTTCAGGTTCGTCACTTGGCTTAATACCCAGACGTTCTTCACGCCAGCGATTACGCTCACCTTCAGGGCCAGAGTACCTGTTAAGCCACTTCTGAGCGGCTATTACTTTCCCACGGCATCCTGTTTTTGTTCTTCTTTACCGGCGGCAATATCTGAGCCAGCTTTGAGGATGAACCAGTAGAACTCCGGATTTTGTTGCAGGAAAATCAGCCCGGCTTCCGGCGTGTAAGGGATCGCCTGCTCTTTGCCATCAACAACTTCACCGACACCCTCCCAGTCAAGCAACAGGTGTCCGGCACACGTTTCCAGCAGCAGATCGTCCATCGAGTCGATGTCACCCACAGAATTCAGACTAAAATCAGTGGTGCCGGCTTTAAACAGATTATCCAGCTTATCGATGTGGCGGCGCACCAGTGCGCTTCGGGATTTGAAGCCGTGACTTGATACGCTGCCGACTTTGAGTTTCAGACCCGTTACCGGCTCAATCCAGCGGGTTCCGTCAGCGTCCAGGTGTTTATTGATAATTAACATAGTGCCTCTGCGTTAAAAGGCCCGTAGCGTCACGCAGAACACCACGGGCAAAAGGTGGGATTATTATGCTGCGGTTACGGTAACTGCAGATGTTGCAGTCACGCCGCCAGCGCTTGCTGTGATAGTGGCAGAACCTGCAGCTACGCCGGTCACGACACCGGTTGAAGAGTCAACCGTTGCAATGGTGGTATCGCTGGATGACCAGGACACGGCGCTTTCAGTGGCATTTGACGGTGTTACCGATGCAGCCAGTGTGGTAGTCGACCCCACAGCCACGGATGCAGTGGTCGGCGTCACGGTGATTCCGGTAACTGCTACTGCGGCCGGTGCGCGGGTGATGGTTGGTGGAATATCAGAACCGGTGATGTTCAGCTTCACCTGAACAATGTCGGTATTGCCGCCATCAGGCCAGTCACCATCAACCTGCACAGAAGGAAAATCGAATGTGTAAGAGCCTTCATCATTCGCAATTGTGAAGCTGAACGGCATCGCAACACCGGTCAGCGTTTTTTTCCACGTTTCGTATGCCGATTTTGACCAGGACAAGGTGATCTGACCTGACGGAGTGAAGGTCGTCGGGATATTCGCGCCGGCAAAGCCGGTGCCGGTGCCGATACAGCGCTGCGTTTTCAGTCCGTTATCGAACTGGATATCAAATGTATCCACACAGAAACCTGAACCGCCGGCAATACCATTCAGGCTGATTGCCGTGACCTGCTTAAACGAGTAACGCAGTGTGCCGGCCGCATCCGTTGGTGAGCCAAAATAACTGGTGCCGTCGTCTTTATCGTTCCAGTCAAGGCCAGCCAGGGTAATGGTGGCCTGCAAATCACCATCGTTCGGGATTTCCAGCTTAAATGTGCCGACCTGGCAGCCGGTAGCAATTGACGCTACACCGATATCTGAGGCGAATGACGCCACGGAAAACGCGATGCGGTTATTCCCCATGGTCAGCACGTTATCAACCCAGTCATTGCCGAAGCATGACGCAAGGAAGTCATCATGCTGGCCGTAACGGTATTTGCAGACCACATCACCGCCGACATCAGTAGTTCCCGGGGTCTTACCATTCGCCATGCGGGTGCCGCCAATCTCCGCGTTCTCTACCATGTTCTGAGTGGGTTTCAGACCGTTAGTGACGCGTTTTAAAAGCAGCCACGCCGGACTGGCCGGAGTGGTGCCTGGTGTTGTTTCACGGCAATATGCCGTTTGAATCTTAGCGCCTGAACTCACAGGAGCCTCCTATTGAAGTTAAGCGCTACATAGCGCGGTAAGGTATGGAAAGGTTCATCTGCGCCCATCCGTCGGCTTCTCCGGCATCGGTTGCACTCACAGCGAAGTAATCCAGCGCGCCGTCCGCCTTAAACTCGAACAGCTCGCGGATGGCGTCAGCGGTTTCGGTAATGAGAAGTGAGCGCGACCCGATCGGGACGAATAACTGAATGATGATGGTCCCTGTGCGGTGAACTACCGGACCGTCGCCAATCTCAACCGCTCCGGCGATCCCGGGAAGATTTGTTAATCTGGCCCAGATGGTTTTACCGCTTGGGTCGAAAGTCGGGTCATTCGGATAGGTCACAGAACCTGCAGGCATAGCCGCCTGCGCCGTCATTCGCTTAATGACAGCGTTTCTTATTTCGGTGAGGGTCATTTGTTGGCCTGCGCTACTCCGTTAAATGCATTGGCATATATGCCGGTCGGTGCCTGCTTTGAGTGTCCGTTTTCGAGAGCCACACTGTATGGCAGGTTTGACTGGATATAGATAACTGAGAAAGGTTTGCCTGTAGCGATGACTGCATTCCCCTGCTGTATGGTGCGGGAGCCTTCCTCATCCGGACCGGCAGGCTCTGAGTAATCAGGTTCATCGACACTGACAAGGTTTGACGCCCGGAACGTACCGCCGACATAGCCGGGAGGTGGTTTACTCATCCACAGTTCGGGATTCCCGACAGGAGAGGTCAGCACAATCTCATTCAGCAACTGGACGGAAATAACCCTCAGCTTTTTCCCGACATCATCCTCGACCATTCCAGCAAACTCTGACGGGTCAAAACTCCAGCCTTTCGCCATGCTATGCCCTCCGCAACTGAATAGAATATGTGGCCTTCGCCGCATCTGTACCGACAGTGACGACCTTGTACGCCTGCTGAATCCCTGTAACCAGATCCGGAGCCGTGATGACGTGATTCTCCGCAGGCTTATCCGTTACTTCATTTGTCAGCGCCGTGAGCTTCAGGTCACCATGCAGGATATTGACGCCATCAATGCGGTTCAGACTGTAACCTGACAGCACGCCGCGCCCGGAATAGTTCACCGTCTGACTGGTCGACGCTTCTGTAACCGGATCAACTTCACCGGCCACGACATAACTACCGGCAAACGCATTTACGGCATCACCGAGCCAGTCTGCGCTATTAAATGCCTCTGCAAGCTCTGCCTGCAAATCGTCACGCATCCCCATATCAGCCTCTCACAATCCGGATTTGCGACGTACTCAGCCCGTAGGGTTTGAGCATTGCCATTGCCAGTTGCAGGTTTGAGTCCAGCAGAGCAGCGCTGTTCGCATACAGGTCAGCAAAGGTCTTTGACACGCTGACGCCGTTTGCATCAACCGACTTGCTCAGGATTGCTCCGGAATCAGTCTTTTGCTGATACAGGCCGTTATTTGCAGCCGCAAGCGCCACATAAGCACCGGCAACTTTCACATCATCAGGGATAATCAGCTCATGTGTGACCCTGTCATGCGGCAGACGTAATGAAGCGCCGTTGAGCCAGGTATTTGCCATCAGGACAGCTTTTGCTTTGGCGCTGGCATCAGCCCATGTGCTGCCGAGAGTGGTATCGACATCATCCGTCGTGATGAAGGTGATCATGATTACACCCCGACTTTCCAGCCATGTGCTTTCCAGGCTTCAACCTCTTCCGGATGCACGTCGGCCCGCGTTGGCGCACCTTCAAATGCAGGAAACTCTGTCACCATGCAAACAAACTCCTGCTGGCTTTGAGCCTTTTCAGCCTCGCGCTGCGCCCGCTGTTCTTTTGTAAGTCCGGCCATAAGCCCTCCATTAAAAAAGGGGCCGAAGCCCCATGTCAGGAATAGCTATTAGCCCAGAACGATAGTCGCGTGTTCAGGCTTGATAGATGCCACACCCCACGCCAGGCCAACTTCATAGCGCACCTGGCGGTACTGACGGTACAGCGCCACCTGGAAGGTAATTCCGGAAACCGGGTCGGTGACGTTCATCACATCATCAGCAGTATCACCACCCTGTGGCATTGCCGGAGTACGGGCAGCCAGCAGGAACGCATTGCGGTCAAATGCCATGTTGGCAGTGAATCCGCCGATAACGGTGATTTCAGCATTATCAGCCAGAGCCTGCTGCAGGCCGGGGGCTGCCAGGGTGATGGTTGTTGCGGTCGTCGCTACTACCAAATAGGTATTATCATCTCCCGCAAATTTCACTGCATTGCCCTGCAGGATACCGCCAGTACCGGAGTCCACCGCGATGATGACATCACCTTCGTTTTTGGCACCATTTACCTGATAGCCCGTTGCAACAGAGGCTGCGGCTTTCGCCACACCGGCAGAGTTATGCAGGTTAAAACCTTCCAGGCTGCCAATGACGCCCTCGCGCAGAAGCTGGTCAGTACCTGCCTCGTTTACCTTGAACAGCACAGCTTGTTTGCCACGCAGGTTAGCGATAGCCGCCGAACCAAGTACCATTTGCAGGTCGGTAGTTGGTGCGCCGTTGTCTTCCAGCACCTGACGGGCCAGTGCCGCATCGGAGAGGTCTTCTTTTACGCCGAACGGTGTAGTGCCTGCTGTACCGACTGCGCGGGACGAGTTCAGATACAGCGCACCAAGGTCGGCATCGACTTCGTTCGCCAGCGCGCGGAATGCCTGCTTGAACTGGTCAGCCAGAATAGTGTTGTAGGTACCGGATGGGCCGATAGCCAGTTGTTCTTCACCGTTCCATTTGACCGAGGCCATTTTAGACTTGGTGATTTGCACGTTAACGCTACCAATGTCCTGATCTCCGTCATTCGGTGCGGTTGCACCCGGCGTGATGTCAACAGTGGTTGCGACCGGAGCTACTGGCGCGGTGACTGACTGCCCTTTTGCCGCAGCGTCAGCTTTGGAGTTACGGGCGACAGCAGGGATAAAACCGACCTGCTCGCGTGATACGACGTCCAGAGCGGTATAGATAGTGGGAATTAAGTTTGTGAGCGTATTCACTGGGATTTCCTTAAAATTAAATAGGTTGAGTGATGCCCTATCCAGAGCCTGCGCCAGCCCCCATCCGGGGAGTGGCAAATGAGGATTAATCGACGATGGTTACGCCGTCTTTAAGTGCAGATTGCCTGCCGGTAGCGTCCATTGAGTCAAACGCAGAGCGCTTGATGGTCTTCTGTCCGACTGCATGCTGCGAGGTCTGAGAGCCGCCGCCATTATTGCCGCTGGCTTTCAGAATGTGGTCTTTCTGCGGGTATTGCTCGACCAGGTATTCCAGCGCTTCGTCAAATCCGGCGAGTTCACCAGGCTTGGAGCGGGAATAAACTTTGTTACCGCTGCCGTCATAGGCAACGACCTGGCCGTCTTCGATTTTGAATGACTGACCAAAGCGGGCCTGAACGAAATCAGAGGGGATTGCCATCTTTTCGGAAATGAACTTGGAGCCTGCAAAGCTGCCGCCGATCTTCGCGTCATAGAGCTGACCTTCCAGAGCCTTACTGCGACTCGTAGCTTCTTCCAGTTGGGCCTGAAACGATTTGGTGATTTCTGCCTTAACCTGGTCAACTGCACCGGCGTCGATCAGCTTTTTCTGGTCGATTTTGGTCATCATATCCAGAGCTTCCAGCGCTTTTGATGGGTCGCTGATACCGGAGAACTTCGCCAGGCTGGATTCTGCCGCTTCTTTCGCTTCACGGTGAGATTTAGCCTCGCCATTCAGTGCCGAGATTTTCCCGATAGCCTGTGCAGCATCAAAGCCGATTTCTTTTCCGTCGTCATGGACGTACACCGGCAAGCCGTTGTTGTCGAGAGCTGCGAATTGCTGACCGTTCACTTCTACTGTTTTCAGTTTCATGCTTATACCTTTGGTTTGGTCATCCGACCGTTGCGCCACTCACCATCCGGATTGCGGCCATAAAAAAAGGCCACCGAAGTGACCCTGTTAATTGATTCCTGCTTTATCGAACGCCGTGGCGTCCCGAGCCTTTAGCTGTGCAAGCGTCAGCCATTCCCCGTTATCGCTGTAGAAAGCGTCCGGCTTCATACCGCCATCCCGCATTAACCGCGCACGTTTCTCACCGACAATCTGTTTCTGCCGGCCATATGACTGCCGGGCAAACCAGCTTTGATAATCCGTATCACCCGGCACCTGACCGTCCATACTGGCGCGGGCTGATGGCGGGATTTCTCTGATATCAATGCCGAGTTCTGCGGCAGATTTGAGAATGTAGGTTTCAGTCGAGCGGCAGCACCAGTGAAGTTTTCCGGGGCCCTGCAGATACGGTATTTTGTGACCGATGGGCTTGTTATCCAGCGTGTACTTCAGACGGTCACGAATGCGGCATTCCGGCGTTGTGCGGTTATCCAGCGTCGACAGCCATTGCTTGCCTTTCATGATGTCATCGTTAGCCGATGCGAAGCTGTCTCTGGCTGTTGCTGCGAGATGCCCTACCGCTGTTTTAGCGATGCTGGCAGCATTTGCCCGGCTCACCTGTAAAACGCCGTCTTTGTAACCGTTATTCGCATGACCGCGGACTTTTTTCGCAATCTGCTCAGTGGTATCGCCGAGCAAAAAACCCTGTCGTACAGTGTTGCGGATTTTGGTCATCCGGTCGGCTTCCAGATTCGACGCCCACTCACTCAGCAATTGCCCCTGGAATGGCCTTGCCATTGTGGCCGCGTAAAGCGCATCCGGATGAATGCCTGTCAGCGGGTGCAATGCCAGCACCGAATCAGGTATTGCGTGGTGAAAGAGATCGAGCTGATAACCTGCTTCATGCAAGGCAAGCTGATGGATTTCATCATTGAGGCCGGACATCATTGCGCTGACTGCCTGAGAGTTGACAGAGCGTACACCGCCCAGTAAAGCCTCCAGACGCGTCACAGTGAAGTTACTCGCGCTCAGACCATCCATTGCGACCAGTAATCGCGCCGTAAGCTCTGCGTCGCTCTCATTGAGGATATTGACCATCCTGCTTGCAACACCGGTCCCGAATCTGCTCACCCATATGGCGTGAGCGATGTATTCATCACGTAGCGTCTCATTGGCTGTCGTCATCGGTCATGCTCGCTATTGATTCCGGCGTCACTGGTGGCGTGGCAGCAGGCGGAGGCGTCATCGTGACCGGCAGGTTGTTCAGCTGGTCAACGACATCATTCGGGTCTGCGTCCGGGTCGATGAATTTAAGCGCCTGAAGCGTCATGACGGCGTCAATTTTGCGGATAATACCGCCCTGCTCCAGAGCCTGAACCGCAAGCGCCGACGGTGCATCGTAGGTCTGCGTGGAAACATCCAGCTCAGTCCTGATATCGACATTTCCGCCATCTTTCTCGCCAATCCACTCAGCCATAATCTGCAGAATGTTATCCAGCGCGTCTTCCAGTGAATTCGCCATGGTGTAAAGCGGCGAGTTTTCCTGCATGTGCTCGGAATGGTTCTGCTCAATAGACTTGGTGGACGTGTTCTGTGCGCGAACGAGCTTTGCCCCGGCCTGACGCATCTGGTTTTCCAGGTCGTCGAGAGAGGTTTTTCCTGCGCCGATAGCTGTTCCGGAATGCTCTGTATACTCCATGCCTTGAGTTGAGCGGTCAGAGAATTGCGTTGCACATGATGAGCCGATAGTCAGCTCCTGACCTTCCGTCAGCCCGAAGACCGACAGTAGCGGAACGCGGGCAACGTGCAGAATGTTGTCCTGCTCCGATTGTGACTGCCAGTGTTTGATATTCAGGTGCGCCAGGTTAAGCAGTGGCGGGGCGCCGCGCATGAAGCCGATGCGTTTGGTATATAGCGTTATCAGCGGTATATCCTGCCGGCTGGTTTCCCACTGGTCGACCATGACCCATGTTTTTGCCCCGTCATCACCCATCGGTGCTCGGTAAATCTCTACCTTCCCAGGCATGATGTGCCGGATTTGCTCAACCTTTTCCTGCCCGAAATCGTCACCTTCAACAACGACAATTTCTTTGATACGCAGATCGGTCAATACGACCTTTCCGCCCTGAATAGCAGACTGCCAGCCGATGATTTGCCGCGGGTTCAGCATGGTGACATATGGCCGTGCGCCGGACTGCTGTTCATCGGCACGGGTTTTCACCGCAGTCGTGTCAGTTTTCGGATAGTCGACAAGGGCGTGAGCCAGCCCGTACTGAAACGCGATGCTGAAGAACTGCTGCGCCCAGACATCGAGCCGGTTGCCTTCCATATCGATGTTTTCAGCGAGCGCCTGTATTTTCGGCGGCGTTGATGTGCTGAGTACAGTCGGCTCAGCGAAGATGCGGCCAATGTTCTGTTTGATTGTTTCCTCGTAGGCAGGCAGAAGCGTTGCTGCACAGAGTCTCTGCTTGTAGCTCTTTTGGTCTTCGTTCGGCCAGCGCGGGAGATAGATTTCACCCTGGCGGCGCATTTCCAGCGTACCGCCCATGAGCGCATCATTGATGTCCCACGCCTCGCACATATCGTTGTAGTCGAGATTGGGTGTAGAAATATCTGCCATGGTTTACATCCGGAGTTGAGTTACTTTGCCAGTTGGCTTGATGATCGGGAATCGCTTCACAATGAAATAACCGCCTGCATCATTCGTATGGTCAAAGCCTGCTGTTTTGTCAGGTTCGCCATTGGGTGACCAAATCTGCTGTTCGAGTGATTCGGCATACACCGGACACCTGTCGGCATTTATGCGATACCGGCGATCACCTTCGGCATTCAGCAGCATTGCATTCACCGAGTTCACCCTGTCTTTCACTGACGGGTTAGTGCCGTTCACATGGACTGTAAAACCGGCAGTGCGCAACAGGCTGAGGTCTGTTTCAGAGGCGTTGACTGATTTGCGGCTGTTACCGCTGGCATCGGGATAGACATGCACCTTGTTTACCGGGAACCGGTTTTGCAGCGTCTTAATCACGTCAGGCGTATCGTAGCCGCTCGTAATTTCATCCACTGCATGAGGAAGCTCACCGCGAAGAACATGGACAATGGCCGACATCTTGCCGACGTTGAAGTCCATGCCGACATGAATCGGTTCGTTGCCGGTGACAACCTCGCTGCTGCCATTCAGTTTCCGGTCATAACAGTGATACACCGTGCCGCTGGTCAGGTTGACAAAATCGCCGTTCAGATAGGCTTCTATCAGCTGCACAGGATACGAACTGCGCAGCGTATCAGCATAATCCGGCGGCAAAAACGGGTTACTGTAGGTACTGGCCTGAACCATTTCGTAACCAGGCTTAGGGTTACGCTTCCACGTCTTGTACACGAACCGGAAACCTTCCGGCGTGGTGTAGACGCTCACCCGGTTGAACGGGTCAGGTAATCCGTTGGGTCGCTGACGGTTACGGGCAATCACCTTGATCCACACATCAGTGGCGTGTTGCTCTTTCAGTGTGTCGATTTCGTCAATGTGGCTGCGGTAGGACTCATAACCGACGATACGCGCCGGGTTATCCAGCGTGCGCAGAACAAAGTCACCAATGCCCGGTGACGAGGTGTAAATGATGTTCTCAGATTTGTTGTACTTGTACCGGACGCCGTACTCACTGAGCTTATCCTCCATGCGAGGCGCGAGGATTAAGCGGATCAAGTCGTAGGTCGGTTCATACATCGCTATCAGTGCGTCAGATGAATGGCTGGCGTCACGGAACGCGCTCACCGCCATAGTTTCCGTCTTACCGGTACCGAAGCCACCGACAAAGGCCGGATATTTGCACTGGAGGCTAAAAAACTTACCCTGCGGCGGGGTCAGGGTCGTTCTGATTGTTCTCCCCGACAATTACCACCTCCATTCGTGTTATCGGCTGATCACTTCCCTGCGCACTGATTTCCTTGCGCAGTTTTTCAATTTCAAGTTGCCTGCGTTCCAGCTCAAGCTGCTGTAGTTTTTGCGCAATCTCGCTATCAGACAGGCCCATCCGTTTGATGATGGCTTCAAACATCTTTTCACGGCTGATGCTGACTACCTCGATACCGCCTTTCGTGACTTTGGTGCCGGAATAAGCCAGTCGGGCAATCGGAGACAGCTTGCGGGTGTCCTGCATGTAAACGCGACCTACACCTTCACCACTGCAAACAGGACAGTCAGGGTTGGCGTCAATGGTGCGGTTGTAGTCGAGGCCACCGGAGTCATCAGGCGGCTCTTTACCCATCCGCTCCGCTTTTTCAGCAGCCTGCCGGTATTCGAATTCGGTCCACTGGTAGTTGTGGTCTATGCCCCAGCAGTGACGGCAGCAGCCACGGCGATATTGCGATAGCTCGTTGGCGTCAAAGGTTGCTAATTGCCACATCTGGGAAAGGATTTCGTCAGCTGTTCCGATGGTTCGTGCGAGAGATTTCTTCTGCTGTTCGGCGATGGCTTGAGAGATTGAAGGTTTCTGAAGCAACTGGTAACCAATCTGTGCCGCAGTCTTTTTGCTGTACCCGGCACGAATAGCTGCATGGGTTGCACTCTGGTCTTTCAGGTATTCCACGATAAACAAGCGTACCTGGTCAGACAGGCCATTATCTCCAATCAGCTTTTCTGCGCATTCCTGTTTTTGCGCACTGCGCGTTTTACGCTGCGCACTTTTTTGCGCACTCTGCGCAGTTTTTTTTATATATCGGCGAGCAGTTGCATAGTTCAGCCCCTGCGACTCACACCACTCTTTCGGTGATACGCCGGATTCGGCATGTTCGGACAGGAACCGATCTTGAAGCTCGCTCCAATCCGGCTTTGCCATAATTTTCTCTTTAGTTTTGCTTATGAATGATCAATATTGTGTAATAGCATTGCCGTAAATATGGATTGCTAAACCTTTACCAATATTTTTGGAGGAATCATGCACGAGAATTTTGAAGTTGGCACTACAGTTCAATTAAAATCTGGTGGCCCTGTAATGACCGTAAATCACTACAATGAACAACAAGATATTTATGTTTGCATATGGTTTTCAGGGGATAATTTGCAGTCAGAGACTTTCAACCCCTCCGTTCTAACTGATGATTGCTGATCTGCAAATTTCTGAGAGCCGTTGTGATAGTGGCTCTCGGGTTAACCCGCGAATTTTTGCGGGTCACACAACTGACTTTTCCATCAGAGCCACCATGTCAGGGTCTATCTGGTCGATAAGGTTTTGACGCGCGTCATTCAGTAGCGCTTTTCTTCCGCCCGATCCCCATTTACCCATTTTGCTTGCGCACTGGCTTATCTCTTTGGTTTCGCCAGATATCAGGTAATCCAGGCGGTTAAGCTGGTTAAGAATATCCAGTGCATTGGTTCTGCTTTCAATGAACGTGTTGTAGACGTCAATTTCAAATTCGGGCTTTATCCATGCCGCATATCGGACGGCAATCATCTCTACGCCCCACGCCCCTTGATTATCACCACCGTGTATAACTATAAGTGGTTGATTTTGTTCCAAAGCATTTTTTAGTGCTTTGGACTTTAAGGCCTTAACAAAGCGTTTAACTTGGGCGCTTCGTAAAAATACGCTTGGTCGCTGAGACTCCGTAGCCTCTCCGTTTTTTACTGCCGCAGCGTGGAGGTCGTTGAGGTTATATCGCCCTTCTTCGTCTACACGAACAGAGATCCCATTAACTTTTACTGTTGGATATTGCATGGTGATTTCCTTTAGAAACGAGCCTCGTTGCCCAGAAACGACGCCCACAGAGAGGTCACCACCTATAACGGCGTTTCTCCGAGGCTTGTTTCCAGAAGACTCTGCGGTGGGTTAATGCGCCGGGCATGGCGCCAATAAAAAAGCCCACCGGTTAAAGTGGGCTTCGGGTAGTGAAATTACTTGTCGGGTAATCACAATCGAGGCCACCGTAATGGCCTCTGTTCTGATTACTTCTGCTTCGCGCTTACCGCTTTGGCAAAGTCGATTGCAAACTCGATGTACTCAGGGCCGTATTTTTCTTCCAGCTCTTTAACGATGCTGTAGAACTGTCCCAGGTCGCGCTCAACTGTCGCCACAATGCCGGTTTCTGGTTTAACTGCTGCTTCAGCTACTGCTGGTTGTGCGGTTTCTGCTGCCGGCTGAGCAGCGGCGGGTTGTGTTGCTTCTGGTTGTACTACGGATTGATCTGACATTTTCTCTTTCTCTCGGTTAAAAAGGCTTTTCAGCCAGGTGATGAATTTCATTTTCGTTGCGCCTCAATGTTCCTGATCGCCTGGCGGTCGATATTCGCCTGATTCAGCAAGCCGAATAACTCAGCATTCAGCATGACGCTGTCGCCATAGATGAAGGTGTCAGGGATTGCGGGTTTAGTGATTGGGGCTGTCAGCTCTGCCGGGATCGGCAGACACGGTACTGTGACTGTCCGGTACTCCGTTTGCTTCTGCTGCCTGACGCAGCCGGTCAACAGCATCGCGATTAATGGCAGACTGAGCGCACTGGTCCGAATGCAGGTAGGTTTTAATCTCACTCTGTAGCGCCTTATTGTAATGGTCTGCATCTGCCCGTTGCTGGAGCACATCAGACATGATTACGTTTTGCTTCTGGATGGCAGCAGTTAACTTCTGCACACCGTCAGCCAGGTCATCGTTTTTATCCTGCAGCTCGTTAATCTGAGCATCTTTGCTGTCGCTCAGTCGTTCCAGTCGCTCGTTTGTCGCGGTTAACTGGTGATTGCTGGTATTCAGCCCCCACAGAGCAACGCAGACGAGAAGGATGAATAAGCATGGGATGATGACGTGGGCGTTATTGCGGAGCTTGGTGTAAATCGCTTTGGATTTTACGAGCAGTGTCAGCCAGAGCATAAAACCCCCTTAGCTTTCAGTAGCCGCGCTGTTCTGTCGTCCAGGCCGTTAGTGCCGCCGTTAATGATTCGGGTAATAGCCAGCAAATCATCTTTGTCAGCCAGGGCATTCAGGCCGTGATTACTCCACCATGCGGCGGCAGACTCAGCAGCCAGTGCATACGTGGTTAACTGGTCAGGGTCTGCGATGATATCGACACCCAGATGGTTAACGAGGGCCTGATAATTACTGCGACCGGTAATCTGAATTAACCCGCGGCCACGAAACCGGTAACCGTCACCCGAGGCAATATCACCATTCCCATTCCGGTTGGCGTAGATGATGTTGGCTATCATCGGCTGGTCAGCCGGGTGAGCATTGGTACCGGCATCAACTCTGCCGTATTTCAGTGCATCAGCCTGACTTATTCGGTTGCCAAACATTGCCAGCAGCACACCATAGCGATAATTCAAACCTTCTTCGATCTTCGCAAACCCTCCCGATTCGTGCCCGGTCTGTGCGAGAAAGTGTGCCTGGCGGTACGGGTTGGTAATGCCAAACTTATTCATCGCCGCGTTAATATTCGGGAACCAGACATCGCGGAGATAATCACCGACACCGGTGGCGGACTGGAAATTAGTTGCCGTCAGCATCTGCTTCCTCCTTGCTGTCGTTAAGGCCGAATTTCTGGCGGGCAAATGCAAACAGGGAATCAACACCGATGTACCCGACTGCCGCAGATACCGGCCAGCAGAGTTCAGGCGGAAAATTCCAGTGAAATATCGCGCAGATGGCGGTTAATGTCGGTTTAGCGAAGAAGCAGAGAATGCCGCACATCAGTGCGCCGGCGATTCTGTCTGTCCATCGTGCTTTTTTATTCCGTGACGTTGCGAGGATCGACATGACAAAGGCCAGGACAGAGTAACCTGCCTCATTTCTGTGCGTGGCCAGCCATGAGAGCATCGCAGCCCAGGTGTCCGGCCTTTCGCTCATAGTCTGTTTCTTCATAGTCACCCCCGAACGGGGATTGAGGTGTAGGGGATTCACCCGCTGCCGTTAGCGCTTCAGTTCAGAGAGGATGTTTTAACGTGTTATGAATCGGCAGAGGGTGAAATTGAAGGGCCTGATATGACTCTGACTACTCTTTCAATTGCCTTGAATGTGCAGGAGCAGAAAATATTCTGGCACTGGTAGTAAGTTTCTTTCGTATCGTCAGAGAGGTAACGACTGCTTCTGGTGTGGGAACTGTGCTTACAGTGTGGACATCTCATCATTTTGGATAATTGTTTTCATGCATAAAAAAAAGCCCGCACCAGGCGCGGGCAAAAACACACAAGAAGGGAACAAAGTATGAGTCATACACTACATAACGTAGAACAGCTTGAAAACCATGCAAGTTTCTGGATACCTCAGATAAAAGGAGTTTGACCAGCGTCACAAAATCGTCGAAGCGTATCCCATTCAGGATAAAAAAAACCCCGCAAAACGCGGGGTTAAGAGAGAGTACTGCATTTCAGGGTAATAACATGATGGAGAGGTAATGAGTGATTCAAAAAAAGTATAGCCCTGATTTCATAACATGAAAGTAATACATAAAAAAAACCTCGCCGAGGCGAGGTAGCTGATAAAAATTCGTTAAGCAAAGATCTTCCATCATGGGAGTCAAATTTACCCAATTTCCGCCATTTAGTCAATTGCAATCGTTTGTTTTTTGCTAATGTCGTCAAAAGAGGTGGTTACCAGTCGTAACATACAATTGGCATGACTCTCAGATTTGTCCAGCTCCGATATCAGTGATTCGTAATAACGCTTCACCTCATAGCGCCACTGCTTATCAGTGATATTGGATTTTATGGCCTTGTAAGCTGATACGGCCGGCAGTCGGGTGTAACCCTCCCCGGAACATCGGTTACACTCCTTTTCAGTGAATACCCCGCTCTCCTCTGTCTTCTCCCGATCACATGCGCGACCGGTTCCGTGACAGTCTTTGCACCTGGCCCCGGGCGTTGCCGCAGAACGTGACCATGAAGCAAAGGCGAAAGTTGCGAGTGTTTGCACCACTTTTCCCTTAACCTTGGTTTCAAGCTTGCGTAAGGCGGCCACCTTGTCGCAATGCTTTAATCCGTGTTGTGTCAGTAACTGAATAGCCTTTCGTTTGTCGTTCTCACTCAGATCCATTTTGCCGCTGAAAGCTGTGAATCCGAGTGCAGAGCGACTCTGTACCATTCCGAACGCTCCCATAACATCAGTGCCGGTTAATGCCTCTGATGCGGTTGCCCGTGGGGAGTCGGTGAATTGCGGGGATTTGGGGCTGTGAAATTTAACGGCGTTTTCGAGGTTCATTGCTGCTCCCGCTGTTTAATCAGCTCTCTGGTTTTCTTCCTGTAACGCGCAGCCAGTTCTTCCAGCTCTTCCCGGGTCCATTTCTTCACCGGATGCGGCCCCATCAAAACATCGAACGCTTCCTGCCCTATTCTTTCGATAAGGTTCGGCGTGTAGTTCTCGATGTTTCCGGACAGGTGCTGGTTACAGGGGACACATTGCTTATGGCAGTTTGTCTCGTCATACCGCGTTGCTGGAGAGGCTCCACGCGTCCGATAATGCCCGGCATCATACTTACCCTCATGATGACGTCCGCAGCTAATACAGGGCTGCTCAGCGTCTCTGATGCGGATGAATTGATTGAATGCTGCCTGGGCTTTGCTGTGGAAATAGCTGAGGGGTTTTACTTCGAGTTTGCGTATTTGGTGGTGACGTCTTTCCTGCTGCGCTTCTTTCTTCCTTTGCTGCTCCTGCTTTAACTTTTCCTTCTGTCTGAGCATTAGTGCGTATGCAGTGCCATGTTCCGGACTGCACCACCATTCGTTAGGGAATCGTGGGTTAAACCATTCACGGCATATTTTGCATCGTCGTCGGGATGACTTAGTCAATTTCGTTTGCTTCATCATCACCTCCCAGATCATAAAAGTTTGGGCTCTTTGCGCTGTACAGTTCATCGCAGGAGTCACAGAGTTTCCCGTCAGTTGAGGGGAAGCCGCAGGCTGTGCAGGGTGTTTCTGCCAAGCTATCGAGAAATGCTCTGATAAACTCTGCAGCTACTTGTGGGACGATGGCATTGCCGTAACCGCGCAAGCGTCCCACTCGGGCGGGAATCCCATTAGCCAGCGGGAATGTGCCGGGTTCAACTGGCCTAAAATTTCCATCCCTGCCGCTGAGCCAATCAGGGTCTGACCAGTTATTGCGAGGGCTCTGATTGGCTTGTCTATCAGTCGAACCGCGCCGCCCAACGTCGTCCCGCGAGACGTTCCTGCAGCTTTTCCCTCCCCGCGAACCTGCGGGTTGTCGATTGTTGTTGGTGTCGGCCATGTCGCCATTGATGCTGCTGTCTGCAAATTCATGCCCCCTTGTCGCCCCGATATTCCCGCGCCAGTGCCGTTGTTTGCTGTCGGCGTGGGCCAGTTCGTTAATGGCGCCAAAGAAAACTCGATCTCTTTTATGCGGGGCACCGACGCTGCACGCTGGCAATACGGCCGACCCGCAGGCGTAGCCTTGTCTTTCCAGCTCAGTGAATAAATCATCGAGCCAGTGTTTTCTAATCGCTGCCGCAACTTGTTCGCCAAAGAGGATTGAAGGTTTGCACTGCTCAACGAGCCGCATGAATGTGGGGGCAAGGTGGCGATCGTCGAGTTGTCCGAGTTGCTTTCCTGCGACACTGAAGGGCTGGCACGGTGGTGATCCTGTCCAGCAGGGGTAATCATCGGGGACCCCTGCAAGACGCAGTGCATATGACCACCCACCGATTCCAGCGAAGAAGTGACATTGAGTGAATCCGGTAAGGTCTTCAGGTCTGACATCTGTAATGCTCCTTTCATCAACCACGCCATCTGCGATGTGGCCTTGCTTAATTAATTCCCGTAGCCATGCTGCTGCTTTTGGGTCAAATTCGTTGTAATAAGCTGTCATATGCGCCTCATCCTCATGCAGTCATATTTCCGTTTACGCAATAGCCGGACGGCATCATAGGTTTCGACCTCTGAGGCTATTGGTATCGGCTTGGGTTTATTGCGGGAGAGTTTTGTGGGCTGGAATATCAGGTTATCGATGGCTTTCTGCGTCGGGCTACGCTTCATCGCTTCCCCTGATTCGTGTTGACGTCATCAGAACGCCGTTAACGACGATGTGATGCTCACATTTAATGTCGTTTTTTAAGCGGCTTATAGTGCCGCGGTGTACGTGAAGTATTTCGGCCAGCTTTGTCATGTTGGGCTGGATTTTTAGCATGTTGGGGATGGATGCCAGTTGATGTGTCATGCTGCCCTCTCCATCAGTCGTTTGCCGAAGTTAATAAGCTGATCCCGGTCCACCGTTTTGAACTGGCACGAACCCGTCGGCCACGGGTGCCAGATAATCAGCAGTGACCCCTTGTTATTGCCACCTACCGGCCTTCCGGTTTGCGAAGAGATAAACGCCAGGCGGCCACCGGTTATCAGCCGGACTTCGCTGGCTGTTTTCACCGCCTCTTTGAACCAGCCCACGGATATGTCCGCCGGAAGAAGCATCACGCACCCGACGTGATTCAGTTCTTTTTCCTTCGCTGCCTTTTCGACAAACGGTAGCGGTGCGCTGTATGGTGGGTTTAGCCAGACATAGCCATTCTCAACATGATCACCCCACTCTGTCTGAAGCGTGTCCTGTTCAACGGTGATGTACTTCCGGCAAAGCGCGTTGTGCGGGCTGGCAGCGGCATCAAGCTGGAACTGAAATTCAGCATTGAGTGCGCGGAATATTTCCGGCGGGGTTTGCCAGCTATCCTTGTGCTCTGCTGGCGTATTGGATTTATCAGTCATTCTGTTTCCTCAGAAAAAGGCATACAGCCTGTTTAAGGTGTTCGGGTCTTTGGTGCCCGCGAATACGTGTTTAATGGCGGCGTTAATCAGTGCGCTATACACCCTCTCGAAACGTTCCTGCTCCATGCTGGCGAAGGCCAGGCTTTCCGCTTCTGTCCGGACGTCACCGTTTAATCTGACCGTCTGGACATAGAAACCGGCCAGTATCGTCAGGTCTTTACGGAAACGGTCAAACTGGCTTTGTTCGTCCATATGCTCCAGGCCGGCACGGTTGGCGCACCAGTGCTGGAAGCAAAAGCCAAAGAAGGCCATTACCTTGCGGTGAAAGGATGGATTACGGGTCAGTTTGATTTCGGCGATGTAGGTTTCGCCGGATTTGAAGCGGTTGATTCGAGGAAGGTCTATATCGTCTGCTAGTGAGAATACGCCGCCCGGATGTTTCACCAGGTCGAATTGCAAAGGTCACTCTCCTTTCTGGCTATCCTGTAGTGCCTGTCGGGATGCTTTCCAGAATAACCATCTGTCGTTAGTTCTGGGTAGCGTGTAGAACCCTGACTCATCTTTATCTAACAAAAAATTTTTGCATAAATCGATGCCAGAAATACTGAGGATAAACGCCTCGAACTGCCTGCGGGCTTCATCCATTCTTTGGCCCCTTGTTTTGTAGCCTGTAGAACGCGCTTTGATACGCTTCCAATCGCCTTATCATCTGGCAGTTATGACAAAGAATTACAGCTGAAAATCCAGATAGCGGACTAAATTCTTTTTGCCCGCATCTCAAATCACTACCATTGGGATTAATGTGCTTACCACAGCCTTTGGATTCATCCATTGCCAGACTCCTTCATCATCAGGAACACGATCATTGCGGCGCGGAGTGGGTTTCTGTTGCTTGCTGAAACTCCGCTCTCATGCGCTGCCATCCAGGACGCCTTTCCGTGGGGAGTTAGCGATATACGCTCTCGGAGAATAATCCGAAATCCATCCTCTGCACGACTGCATGGACAAAAGCTCAGCTTGTGTACGACCCGTCCAAACCCTTTAAAAATTGAAGCAGATTTCGGGTTTAGTTCTCCCAGTTCGACTCGACATTTTGGGTTTTCAATTCGCCCAACTAAAACGGATATCTCGCCGTCAGTTAGCTTGCTGTAGTTCATATTCCTCTCCAAATTCAGGCACAAAAAAACCGTATTAAGCGGCGGCGGGGTTAGCTTGCTTTCTGGCCTCGCCAGTTACTGACCGGCTTCGATTCCTGCTCGTTCTGAGAAAATCGCTTCGCGGCTTCTTCCTGGTCGATTGTGACAAAGTGACCATTGCGCCATCCCATGTAAAACGTCTTCGGCTGACCGGACCGGTATTTGCCGATAATGATTTCAGCGATGCCGCGCATGTTGCTATGCTCGTCGTACACCTCGTCCCGGTACGGGAAGATAATCAAGTCTGCGTCCTGCTCGATGGCCCCGGAGTCTTTCAGGTCTGCCATTGTCGGCCGCTTATCGACACGCCCTTCCACACCGCGGTTAAGCTGCGACAGGAGGATGACCGGTACTTTGTTTTTCAGGGAGAACTGCTTCAGCTTGCGGGTGATCTCCGCGATTGCCAGGTCGTGACGGTCAGACTTTGGCTTTCGCATCAGGCCTAGGTAGTCGATGGCCACAAAGCTCAGTCCGTTGTCGGCGTTCAGTCGCTCCGCATGAGCGATAATTTCATTGACACTCAACGTACCTTCCAGGACGTAATTGTCTTCGTTCTGAATCTGTGCCGCGGCATTGGTCAGGCGGGTGTACTGTTCGTCAATCATATCCAGCGGGTTGCGTAGTGCGCCTACTGCGATATTCCCGCGGTCAGCCAGATGGCGCTCAACAACCTGCATTTCTGACATTTCCATCGAGATAAACAGACCCCTGCCCTTCTGCCGGCCGATGTTGTTTGCGATGTGAATTGCGATCTCGGTCTTACCCATGCCCGGGCGACCGGCGATGATGATCAGGTCTGTCCGGTCAAAGCCGCCGTACTCATCATCCATCGGCCCGATACCGGTTTTCAGGTACAGCCCAGATTCTGCACCGGTCATTCGCTCCTCAAGGACAGCCATGTAATCGTCCAGCATATCCCCGATGCGGCGTGGTAACTTGTCGTTGGTTTCAAACTGGATCTTTGACAGGCCTGATGCTACTTCTGAGAGGGTTTCGTTGATGTTGTTGGTGTTGATACTTCCCAGCGAGTTAAGCGCCTCTGATAGCTGCGCCTTAGCCTTGCGGATCATCCAGCACTGGCGAACACGTTTGGCCCAAGCCTTGATGTTCGATGCCGCCGATGCTCCCTTTGCCACCTCAAGCACCCGATGGGATGTTTCCTCCGGAACGCCGTTTTTCACGCTGAATACGTCAACCGGTTCGGCCTGGTCCAGCAATCGGACAATGGCCCGGTACATTTCCCGCAAGTGGAAATTCTCAAACGATTCGACCGGTAGCTTACCGGCGATGTCCCGACAGTCGATGTGATCGCCTTTGACCATCATCGAGGCAACCAGTAATTCCTCAAACTCAATACTTTCCATGTCAGGCCTCAGTCGTCAGGATGGAGTCGATCATCCGCTGTGTCAGCGCAGTGGGAAGGCCATACTTCGTGCCGCTCGGGTTATTCCCGCAGGCATAATCCGTAGGCGTGTAGCCAAACTCGATATACCCGTTAACCATCGTGTCCACGTCAGCCGGTTCGCAGCCTGTTTGCTTGCAGTACGCAACATGCGAGGTATACAGGCGGGTCAGTCCAGCCAGATTGGTTTTGCTGATCACGGTGATTCTTGGTAGTCCGTATTTCTCGGCCTTGGCGTTCCAAGTGTTTATGAACCGTTGGTGGTCGAGTTGGATTTCAGAGTTTTTCTTCCTACTGCGTTTTGGCTTTTCAGGGTTTGATTCTTCCTGAACCGACAAACTCCCCTCTGGGGATTTAGGGGTAGTTTCTTTTTTCTTTTGAATAGTTTCTTTTGTGTTTAGCTGACTTGGCTTATGGGTATTAGCTGACTTAGCTAATGTTTCATTAGCTGGTTTGGCTAATGTTTCGCTATGTTGGCTAATGCCGGTATTCCAGTCAGAAACGACCTTGTTTACCCCGACTGCAATCCCTGTAGAAACAAGGATTCGCATCGCAATCATTTCGTTTTTTGCTTTACAGACATGCGTGTGATGAATGCCTGTCATCGCAGCGATCTGGGTATTGGTTATCCTGTCCAGCTTCTTGCCAAATCCGTATGTTTTCCTGATGATCGCAAGCACAACTTTTAGCTGCCGGGCAGTTAAATCGGCTGACATAACGGCTTCCAGTAGCTCGTTGGCGATGCGGGTATACCCATCATCGGTGTCGGCCACTTTGCGCTCCAGTTCTTCGTTTACCGGCTCATTTTGAACCAGCGATAAATGTCTAGCGGCGACCATTCTTCACCCCCGCTTTAGCCAGTCGATACTCACCAATAAGCCGGGCAGCAAAGGCCCGATTTTTAACTGCAACATCGACCAGACTGACCGGTCTTTCCGGGTGAAATTCTGGTGCCTTACCCTGGATTTTCTTCGTGTTTTTCATGTATAATTACCCCTGTTGAGTTGTTTAGAAATCAATGGTTAGTTGTGTAGAGGCTACTGTTCCCGCAGTGGCCTTTTTCTTTGTCAGAACGTTAAACATTTCCTGAAACGCCCTGCTGATCGGACTAACGTCTGATGCCATTCCGAAAGCACAAAGCACCGAAGCAATAAATCTCCAGTCTGTTCTGCTTATCTTCGATTCGTGGCACCCTACGAGGGCCGCCAGCTTGCGCTGTGTCAGCGTGGCAAGGTTGATGAGTAAATCAGTCTCCGCCCGGTCTATGGCTCGCTGAGATAGCTTGCTGTTATTTGCATGTTCCATTTGATTAAATCCTTGTGTGTGTAGTTGAGTGATCAGCAGGTGCTGTCACTTAAATTGGTCCCTGGTATTCCGAGGGTGGCAGACTGTTAAAGAGCGGTTAGTACTTATGCGGCCGTGTTTTTGTGGTCCATGTATCTATGCGGATAGAGAATTTGCATTTCAGTCACCAATCCACCGAAGAATTTCGATAGCTTCTCTGCCATATCAAGTGATGTGACCTGCACCCCTCTCTCAATTCGGCTCAGGTTTCCTACATCACAATGAACGGCAAGCGCTACTTCGGACATGGTTAGCTTTTTCTCCATACGCATTTTTCTTAGTGGTGTTTCCATGACTACCTCCATTAAATGCGCTGCACGCATATTAATACATATGTCATATATGCGCAACACGCTTTGCGAGTGACGCAAAAAAGGACTTCAATATGGATATGAAAATTGGAACTCGCATCAGACAACTTCGCAAAGCGAAGAAAATGACAATCCTTGAATTAGCCACATCTGTAGGCAGTGACGTGGGTAATATTTCACGTCTAGAAACAGGCAAGCAGGGTTATACAGAGTCAACATTGATTAAGATCGCCGAAGCTCTAGGTGTGAAAGTTGCCGACCTTTTTTCTGATGATATGCCAACCGACATTGAGCCGGTGAATCGCCCTATTTCAAGCCACAGGGTTGACGTTCTCGACATCCAGGCCAGCGCCGGACCTGGAACTTACCTGACTCATGACTTCGTAGAGAAGGTTCGGGCGATCGAATACACGTCGGAAGAGGCGAAAGCTCTTTTCAGCGGCAGAAGCCTGGATAGTGTGAAGGTAATTAGCGCCAATGGCGACAGTATGTCTGGAACGATAGAGGCCGGTGATCTGCTGTTTGTGGACGTCAGTATCAAGATGTTTGAAGGGGATGGGATATACACCTTCCTGTACGACGACACTGCCCACGTGAAGCGCCTGCAGAAAATGAAAGACAAGCTGCTGGTTATCTCTGACAACAAGAACTACACGCCATGGGACCCCATAGAACGCGACGAAATGAATCGTGTAGTCATCTTCGGTAAGGTAATCGGAAGTATGCCGCAGACTTACAGGAAGCATGGGTAATTGGTGTAGCCGTTGAGGCCAAGATGCGGTTTAAGTGAATTGGTTTTTCCGTTTTTTACGTTTTTGTTTTTTTTGCTTTTCTGTTTTTTTTAATTCTTCTGGTTTTTTTTGTTTGACTCACGGGTCAAGTTTAAGTAGATTTTACTCACCAGCCCGGCCCCGTTCGCAGACAATTGTTAATATCTGCATAACGGCTCCGGGCTTTTTTTTGGATTTTTTATGAAAAAAGCAGCAATACTGATAGACGCCGGATTTTTTATGCAGCGTCTAAATGCAACACATAGAAAGCACTTCTCGTCTGAGGAATTAACGGCACCTTGTATCATGAAAGTGATATGGTCGATGGTAATTTCACACCTCAAGGACAGGAAGCAATCTCAGGAGAGAAGAGATCCACTCGAACTCTACCGTATCTATTTTTATGACTGCCCTCCTTTAGATATACAAACAAGATACCCACTCCCTGAGCCAGGAAATAAAACCCCTGGGCGTAAAAACTTCAAGCTAGATAAGTCCTATCAGTTAAGAACTGAGCTTCACGAAGAGCTAAGAAAGACAAGAAAGACAGCTCTGCGGCTCGGTCACCTAGTTGACAATAAGCGTTGGCAACTAACCAGCTTTTCTCTTGATGCCCTGATGAAGGGGCATAAGCAGTGGAGCGAATTAACTAACGATGATTTTTATTATGACATCAAGCAAAAACAGGTTGATATAAAGTTAGGGGTAGACATTACAACCCTTACTTATGAAAAACTCGTAGATGTTATTGTATTGGTTGCTGGGGACTCAGACTTTGTTCCGGCAGCAAAGCACGCCCGCATAAAAGGCATTGATTTCATTCTTGATCCCCTCAGACAAAACGTCAGCCCTTCACTATCCGAACACATAGATGGGGTTCAATCATTTAGCCTCATTACTGGGCTTGCGGATGCATTGCATGCAGAACCGAACCCAGCACCAGATTGGTGGGAGGATAGAAAGAAAGCTAAAAGCCAGCGGAGCCGACAGGCTTCTGGTCGACATAAAAAGCAAAATTAACTGCTAACCCCGGCCACCGCGCCGGGTTTTTTGTGCCTGTAACCCACCGTACTCTCCCCGCCTGATGGCAACTCTATTCTGATGCGTAGTTGCCAGCAGGAAGCTGATTTCCGTCACTAGAACGTACCTACCAGTGCTGCAAGTGCAAACAGAATACCGGTAAGAATGTTATGAAGAAACATGTTAAAACTTAGTGAAGGCTTCTGTAAATCAAGGCGCCAAACCTGCCAGGACATGTGCATGGCAATGGCAACCATAGCAACATAGTAAGGGGCTTTCATACTACTGAGCAGGCCGCCATATGACCACAACGCTACTGCTGCAGTGTAAAATAACCCGATACTGGCCTTTCCGCATTTCCCAAAAAGCAGCGCAGTTGATTTGATACCGATCCGCACATCATCTCTTGCATCTACATAAGCGTAGACTGTGTCATAGCCAATTTGCCAAGCAACCGCTCCCAGCCATATCAAAATAGCACTCGGCGGTACAGCACCTTTTATTTGTGCCCACGCCATCAGCATTCCCCAATTAAACGCAGCACCCAGAACAGCCTGAGGCCAGTAAGTAAACCGTTTACAGAATGGGTAAAGAATAACAAGCGGCACGACTGCCAGTGCCATCAGGCGGGTGAGTGGGTTGAGAAAATAGAGCAGCGAAGCAGCGAAAAGCAGCTGAAAAATAAAGAAAATTACGGCCTGCCGGGTTGAAATCTGCCTGCTTGCAAGAGGGCGGAAGCGGGTTCTTTCAACGTGTGCATCGAAGTTACGATCAGCAATATCGTTGATTGTTGAACCCGCGCTCCTCATCAGGAAAGCACCCAAACAGAAAACCAACATTTCTTTTGCTCCGGGCCAGCCGTGCGATGCCTGAAAAAGAGCTGCTATGCATGGGAATAGGACCAGCCAGATACCGACCGGACGGTCGAGGCGCGCCAACCTAAGGTATGACGTAAGAGCTGGCGAGAACCAGCGTTCAACCCAGTCATTTTGTTTAATATCGCTTAAATCGTGGGATTCTGAATGGGACATACGCATAAAATCCTGAAGAAGATGAAAGCGGTAATTTTACAGGCAACAGCGTTCTGACACTAGTTCTATCCTGTTAGTTCGGGTGATATTTGCCCTTAAAGCGACCATTTCTAACATCATATTAATTTTCGTTCATTGTTCAGAGCGACCTGTCAATTCAGTTGGTAGCTTGCCTTCATTTTTTGTTGAAAATATGGTCGTAAGGGAAAAGCCAGATAAGTCGTTAAGCGAACCCCATCCACAAATGAACAAACTATAACCAAATCTAATCTCCCTATCTTATCCCGCCACTCACAAGTCGGGAATTTTTCGTCTGAGGAAAAATAAATAATCTATAAAATCATAAAGTTAATCTCGGATCCCTATTTCTAGCTCAAATATGCGTTTGACGCATTTGCGCTTTACGCATATTATCAACCCATCGAAACGAAACATCGATGCGGTAAACGGACTACCTACCGCGCCGGACATGAAGTCAGGCTGCTATTTAAAAACAAGGTTCCTGTGAATACACAGGCCGAAGTGAGTTCTTCGGGGGTGAGTAACCGAGCACAAAATTAATCAGGGGTAGATCTCAGTCTATCGCTGTATCGGGACGGCAGTAGGCACAATCTGAGATAGGGCCACAATGTCGCGCTTACTCCCCCACCAAAGAACTTACAGAGGAATACCCATGAAAAAGGCTTATTACTACGCAAGCAAGAAAACGAAATTCGTTGTTGTTTACCTGGAAGATGGCAGCGAGTGGTTCTCAAAGTCTGTAAGCGGCAAAGCTTCTGCCAGGTTGATAGCAAAGGAAGCAGAAGCAACTTGCTGGAACTTTTAGCGAATTCATCATGCGTCTGTCACCGGGCGCATGAATGAGACTACTGGAGATAGCAATGAACAGAAACAGACGCCGCATGGCAGAGTTCAACGCCCGCAAGGCAGCCGAAGCAATGCAGCTTAAACCAGTTGATCGCGTTGAGCGGGCACTGAAAGCACCGAACTGGCGTAATCGCCCTGAGCAGGTTACAGAGTGCATGCCAGACGTAGCAATTTATTCAGCCGGCCACCGCACCAAGAGTGACCGGGTAACATGCACCGGCCGTCAGAAGGTCAGAGGCCGGTCTATTCCTTTAGTGTGATTGAGGTGAAGTATGGATAATGAAGAGTTGAGGCACATTGTTGCTTTATTAATTGAAGATGCTGAAAAGTTAAACGCCATTAAGCCAAACGCAGCGATACAGGCGCACATCTGGCTTGCAAAAAGGGCTTTCAACAATATCGATGATGATGGAAGCGCTATACGGTTATAAGGCCTCTAACTGCTCTCCCAGAAGATTTTGTAACTAATATCCCCGGGTCGCGCTTTATATCGCTAGCGACTCTTTGAGCTTTGTTTGCTACCTGTGACTCATCTTCACTGATTGATGAATAAGTATATTCAGCTTCGGGTAATTGGTAAGTAGTACCAGATGAAGCGGTAATCATTTTACTGAAACCATGGGCCTGCATTTTTTCATGTAAATTTCTGTAGTCTTCTGCGCTTGCTTTATGCAGCTCAACTCTAACGGTGAACGTTGCCATTATCATTCCTTAATTGTCTGTGGAATAACCAACGTATCAGTTTCCTTTGTCTGTGGAAAGCAGGGAAAGCGGGAGCCTGCCCCGGCAAAAACAGGCACTAATTCAATCTGGCTTCGCTACGGCGAGGCCTTTTTTATGCCTGTCATATCAGCGTCCATTCACTGAGTGGGCGGTTATATGACCACATTCAGGAGAGGATTATGGAAAGCACAGAGTTACAGCTGTACAGCCTGCCAAAGACGGCGGGTGAACTGGAAGCGGCGTTTATCAGCGGTGATTACACCGACCGGCTGATTGAAGAAATCCGCGCCAAGGCGAAATCAGTCGTTGGTGACATCAACACCGCCAAAGGCCGCAAAGCCTACATCAGCATGGCGGCCACCGTACGCAGCTCAAAGGTGGCGATTGATGATGCCGGTAAAACGCTGGTTGCTGAGATGAAGAAACGCCCTGCCCTGGTTGATGCCAGCCGCCGGAAAATCCGCGAGGCACTCGACGCCCTGGCTATCGAAATCCGGCAGCCGGTGACCGACTGGGAAGCTGAGCAGGAACGCATCAAGGCAGAAGAAGCTCTGGCCGCCGCCCACGCCGAAGCGCTGGAAATGAACGCGGTATTCGATAAAGCAGCCGCTGAACGTTTCGAGTCCGATCATGAAATCGCCCTGCTTATGAACGACAAGTTTGACCGTGACCGTGCCGAAGCCGCCCGCCTGGCAGAGCAGCAACGCATTGAGCATGAGCAGCGTATCGCCAGGGAAGCTGAAGAACGCGTGAAACGTGAGGCCGAGGAAAAGGCCAAGCGTGACCACGAAGAGACTGAACGCCGTGAGCGTGAGTTACAGGCCGCAGCCGAACGGGAAAAGCAGCAGCGTATCGAAGCCCAGCAACTGGCAGAACGTCAGGCCCGGGAAGCACGTGAAAAGGCTGAGCATGAGAAGCAGGAGCCATCGAAGCTGAACGCCGTAAAGCAGCTCATGCAGAGCAAGCGCGACTGGCCGAAGAGAAGCGCAAGGCTGATGAATTGGCCCGGCGCACAGCAAATGAAAACCACCGCAAGCGCATTGGCTCTGAATCGGTCGGCGCACTGGAAAGTGTCGTTGGCCTTAGCCGTGAACAGGCTGTCCGCGCATTTAAAGCCATTAAAGACGGTGAAATACCGCACCTGAACGTCAACTACTAATCACACCGGAGTATCGCTAATGACAACCAACGTCATCGGCGGCGTCATTGGCGCTGCTAAATCACTGTTTAAATCACAGCTTGACCGTATCAAGCGATTTGTTAATGAGGCGGCCCGTCCGGGCGGGGAGGCTTTTGCGTGAAGAGACTGAAATTTAACGTCGGATTTATTCGCTACTCACTGCCGGATAACGATGCTAACCGGCTTCGGATGTTACAGCTTACCAGGAGGTCAAAATGAGCCTGAACCTGACAATCGAATGCTCAGATGTGCAGGCACGCGGGGCAATGCGGCCCGGAAAGGTCAGCGTTTCACTTGAGGATTGCGCCATCGACGGACTGACCACTGAGCAACAGACAGAACTGTGCGGCCAGATGGATTTCGACGTCCTGGTTGAGTATGTGAATTCGTTCGCGGAGGTGAAGAATGTGGCGTAGCAATGACACCGACTTCATAGCGGAAATGAGGGAGGCCATCGGAGAGGAAATGGAAGCCATCCAGCAGGAGCAAATTGACTTGGCAGCGGAGCGCCAGAATCAGGTGGTTAGCTGGCAGGAATTTGCGGGGGACTATTCATGAGTGTGTACAAAGCTATCAGCGCCGTAGCCAAGGAAATGGCGGAGAAAGGCATCAGCAAGGACAGAGAAAACCAACAGCAGAGATTTATGTTCCGTGGTATCGACCAGGTCTATAACGCGCTAGCGCCCGCTCTGGTGCGTCATGGGCTGCTTATCCTGCCTCGCATAATTGAGCGCACTGTCACGGAACGACAGACGCAGCGCGGGGGCGTGTTGTTTTATGTCGTGGTAAAGGCTGAGTTCGATTTCGTCGGTGCAGAGGACGGCAGCACCCACACTGTGACCACTTACGGCGAAGCTATGGATAGCGGTGACAAAGCGACGAACAAGGCTATGTCAATCGCCTACAAATACGCGGCATTTCAGACGTTCTGCATCCCGACAGAGGAAACAGCTGTGGATGCCGATAGTGAGGTCCATCACCCGAGAGCAATGAATCCGGATGAAGCTGTGGCAACGTTCAGTAATGGAGCGAACCAGGCAACAACGGAGTCGCAATTGACTGAGCTTTATAAAACAGCCTGGGCCGCAGTGGGTGAATCAAAACCACATCAGCAACAGGTAATCGAAATCTTCAAACACAGAAAATCAGACTTTAAGGCGGCAGCATAAATGGCAAGCAGAGGCGTAAATAAGGTCATCATCGTTGGTCGGCTGGGGCAAGATCCGGAGGTGCGTTATGCTCCGTCCGGAGCCTGCTTCGCTAACCTGTCGGTGGCTACATCAGAGCAATGGCGTGATAAGCATACCGGTGAGCAGAAAGAACTGACGGAGTGGCACCGGGTAGTTATCAGCGGAAAGCTGGCAGAAATAGCTGGCGAGTATCTCCGGAAGGGATCGGAAGTCTACCTGGAAGGTAAACTTCAAACCCGCAAATGGCAGGACCAGTCAGGGAATGACCGCTACACCACTGAAATTCGGGTCGGCATAAACGGAACTATGCAGATGCTGGGCGGGAAGCAGGATGGAAGCGCCGCACCGTCAGCAGGTCAAGGCGGCCGGGCCCGGCAATCGACAGGCCAGCAATACAGCGGGAGCGGAAACCCTCCGGCCAACTCAGCACCTGCGGCAAGCGACCCTCCGATGGATTTCGACGACGATTCCGATATTCCATTTTAAGCAAGGAGGCAGGCATGAAAACCTGTACGCGATGCGGCGAGCATAAGCCTCCTGAGAGCTTTCAGATTAGAAACGCTTCCAAGGACGGACTGACAGCTTCATGCAAAGAATGCTTAAAAACATACGATCGGATGCGGGCCAACTTACCACACAGGGTTAAGGCCAGAATGGATTACCAGAAGACTACCTCAGGCATGAAAGCGTCAAGTAAGGCTAAAAGGGATTTTGCCCTTAGAAATCCTCATAAGAGGACGGCGCATATCAAAGTCGGAAATGCCCTGAGGTCCGGTAGACTATCCAGGCCTGATTACTGTGAAAGCTGTAAACAACAATGCAGGCCCGAAGCGCATCATTGCGATTACGGCAAGCCATTGGAGGTCCAGTGGTTATGCAAGGCCTGTCACGTTAAATGGCACAAATATCATAAGCCAATAATCCCCCTCCCCACCCTAACCAAATAAGGCCACATCATGGAACTGTCACCGGAAGAATCGGCGGTATTGTCACGCCTGCCCGAAAAGTATCGGAGTATTACCCGCGAAAACATCATCCGGATGACAGTCCGTGAGCGCAAGGAATGGCTGGTCAGGCAACGGATTGTCATGGGGTGCGAGGAAGCGATTAAGGCGTCTGAGCAGGGAAGCTATCACCCGCGGCTGAATCAGCGCATGGAGCGCACTGTGCAGCGGCTGGTATGTCAGGCGACATCCGTTAACCCTCCGCTGCCGGGATGGCTGGCAGAGGAACGCCGAAGAAAACGCGCCGAGGACTGGAGACGGTACCACGAAGAACGCGGCGCACCTGAAATTAAAATACCGACAGCCAACACCCCGGGGCGCGGTGGCTTCGGTGACTAACTCACCCCACCCTATCCTCTGCCATACGGCACCGGGAGGGTTATCTGTTGGAGAGGAAAAGTGGAAACATTAGCAACAGGCGTCACAGTCGAAAAAACAGATGTGCTCTCATTCATCATTTCCGGCGTGGAGCGATTAGATCCTGTCCGGGTGATGATTGAAAACTATGGGCCAGGGCGAGGTCGTATCACAATCACATGCTATGGGAAGGCGTGGACCGGCGCATGGTTCGCAATGGGCGAGGACTCAGTACAGGAGTTCATTAAGCGGGTAAGCAACGAATACCTGATCGGATATTTTGCCCCCGACATTGAAAGCACGGTCAATGATGACAATGACGCCAATCTTGCTTTCGTGAAGACTGAAATTATTAAATTGCGGCTTGGCAGGGAAATAACGTCCGATGAAGCCCGGGAAATGTGGGTAGAGGCTGAAGATGCTGAGGACGTTAAGGTTAGCTGTTGCGATTGCAGGATAGGAGACAAACTCCCCGGCCTGCTGGGTGACGAGCCGTGGTACGCAAAGTGGCCCTCTGTACCGAATCATAAATATCAGTACCTTAACCGCATCGTGAATGCTGTCCGTGTTGGTCTATCTGAAATGGAGCGTGCTGCATGAAAGTGAAATGCATCAAAGATACCGAAGGGTATTGGACTGAGGGCGAAATGTACCAGGCTCGTATTGTGACCGGTGGCTATGTTCAGGTTGGCGATGATGAAGATTTGGATGGGGAAAATTGGAGCGCTCAACCGATAGAATATCGGGAAGACGATTCAGTCGTGTATCAGATTGGTGGCATTGAAGGCGAAGTGCTGTTTGAAGAGGTGATAAATGACTGATATCTCAGAACTGGTGAAATCTGAAATAAGCGATTTCTGCGCCGGGCTGGAATCGCCAGGGCGCCCGGAAACGCCTGAAGAGATTCAGCGTCAGTTAACGGACAGGATTTTGCCACTGATTAAAGACGGGCGCCGGGATTGGATATTGCGGTCGTTCTTGGCAGGTTATGACGATGGACATTCCCGAGGGCTTAATTGTGGCAGGCTCTATAAATCTGACGATGACATGAGAGGTCACAGGCATGTATGCGTCAGAGATTACCTGGAGGAAATTAGCCATGATGACTGAGCAGGAACGGCAGGAGCCTGATTTCTTTGTTGTTGTAACCAGCGCCGGCATTTGGCAGTAGTTCCACAAATGCAGAGCGGATGCTGAATTCATTACATCCAAAGCACCCAATCCAGGATATTCGATACTTGAAATTTATACCGCCCCGCCGGTACCGGTGATTAAGTTGCCTGGCGCCGTTGAATTTAATAAGCAATCAAAGACCTTAGCTTTTGATAAGGGTTTTTCTGTTGGGTTTAATGAATGCATCGAAGAGATTAAAAATCTCAACGGCCTGGGGGAGTGATGAGTATTATTTCTGAAGCGATCCCGTGGTTAATTATCGGGCTGATTTTCTGCCTGATATGGATACGAAAATGACCCGAATCACCACTCACATACTGGCAGGGAACTACCCTGCTTTCATTAAACGAATAGCGTTCCGCATAGCTCTGTGGGATGCGTACAGGAGGAAGTGATGGGAAAGGTAACTTTCGTTGTTGAGTTCGAAGACGGCAAGGAACCGAGGGTTAATTTTGGCATGGATATTTTGGGTGGGAAGCTATGCGTTGTTAGCTGGCAGGACTACCGTGATGATTTCCTGAGCGATGACGATGTTGAGGATATAAGACATGCCATTTCTGAAGGGGCAGTCAGCTCAAAACAGTATGACGACCTCATGAGAAAAATTGAGGCACTCGAAAGATGATACTCGCCGGATACGTCATCCTCATCCTCTCCGGTAACCAGGCAACTCCCCTCACTGAAACAATCTACCCCACCGAAACACAGTGCCAGATGACAATCGACCGACTGCATGAGCGGCGGCCGGCGGCTGCGTTATTGTGTGGCGAAGTCGAAAGAAAGATGTAATATTCCTTATGTATCAGTGAGCTGAAAAGCATTGGGCTATTATATACATCGGAGGGCTGCAGGTGAGTTGGCATGCGGGAAATTGGGGAGATTTTGTAGTTTCATTAGGATCAGCAATAGGGACGGTTGCTGCGGCATGGTTTGCATACAAAGCTGCAAAATCTAATAGTGTGTCTCAAGAAAAAATGGATGAGGTAAAAGTCTTTGAGAATTTACTCTCAATCTCCAACAGGATAGACGGTCACGCCAAAGGATTGTCGGCATCAAATATACCAAAAGAAATGAAGGGTAATATCGTAGCCTTGATATGTGTTGCGCATGCCGTCCTTACTGAATCTGGCATCAGCTATGAATCACAGGAAAGGCTCAAACATAATTTTCTTTTAATGCTCCCGCCAGCTATTAATCTTGTAATGAAAAGACAGAAAGAGGGCAATTACGCCCTTGGGGACCTGGCCGCCGAGCAAGACATATATCTAATAATAAGATTCAGAGCTGCTAAAGATTTCTTCTCTAACACTTACCAAACCGCCCACTGAGGCGGTTTTTTATTGCCTAAAGGAAACCACTATGACCTACGCAGACCCACTCGACCAGGCGTCAGAACTGGAGCAGCAACAACTGAAGATTGCGATGGCGAACCGCCCGCGGCCGAAGCCATTCACCGGTAAGTGCTATAGCTGTGGCGACACGATCGGCAAAGGCCACTACTGCGATTCAGTCTGCCGTGAAGATGACGAGAAACGAGAACGCGCAGCGAAGTTTAAACGCCATTGAGGTCAGAATGAGCAACAAACTGGACTCGCATTTTTTGAAACAGCGCGACGAAGCCCTGCAGATGCTTAAAGACGTCCTCGATAACTACCGAGACAACAACCGCAAGGGGATCGGGATAGGCCCATTGTTCAAGGCAGCCGAACTCCTGAAGAAGTATCCCCACATTAACAGTAAGTAACCCCCCCCCCCTAAACCAAACCACCCTATTCCCGCACCGGTCACCGGCGGCATCGTCGCGCCTGCGGGTTGGGTAAAGGAGAATGCTATGCAGCAATCAGATTTAATGACACAGGAAGAAGTATTCAGCGTGATCGGCAAAAAGCGCGTTGCACTTTACCGGCTGCGCAAGGAAAAGGGATTTCCGGAGCCGGTATTGCAATATCCATCGCGCTACGTTCGTGCTGACGTTGAAAACTGGCTTTTAACCGGCGGAGTTAACCGAGCTTCTTAACGTGCCAGAATATCTTATCGGCATATATTTCATACGCTTCTTTTTGCTCCGCTATCCAGTCGTGTTTGTTATACACGGCCATCACTCCCCCAAGTTCATGCCCCAGCATCTTTTCGGTGACATGGGGCGGAACTCCTTCACTGGACAGGTTCGTAACGAGGGATCGTCTGAAATCGTGCGTCCGCCATTCTGGTATATCAATTAACTCCCTTAGCTTCGCCATATAAAGGTTTGACGATGACCGGTCTATCGGCTTGTCCAGTTCCATCCCGGGAAACAGTACGTGATTTCCGTTATTCATCAGACGCTCAATATAAGGCTGAACGTGGCTGAAGATCGGACGCCGGATGACGTTACCCATTTTCGAGACGTCAGACGGCGTAGTCCATATCATGTCCTCAAGATTGAAGTCTGACATTGTTGCCAGTCTCATCTCTGAAAGTCGGCTCCCCCACAACAACAGCAGCTGGTGAAGGATGCGGTTTGAAGAATGTATCTTTGAATTCTCCAGTGCTACCCATACCTTTGCCAGCTCACCATACGTCAGAACCCTCGTCCCCACGTCGGACCGCTTGCCAATGGTTTTAACACTGAGCTTCATCACTTCACAGGATGGGATTATCTGCCGGCTGATGCACCAGTTGATAACGGAGCGCAACTGGATCAGTAATACTCTGGCCTTTTTCTTATTATCCTTTTCCTGCTTATCAAAGAAACGGACCCACTGAGACACCGGTATGTTGTGTACAGGCACGCCCTGAAAATGTGTGTACATGGTGTTGTACACGACAGAACGATACAGCGTCTGCGTGTTCTTTCTTAGGCCGCTTACATATTTCTCCCACCACTGGTCAAGGCACACCTGCAGGGTGATATCATCGCCAGGCGATGAAAAATACGTTTTCGGGTTTATGCCCCGCGTGTACAATTCACGCATCTCGCCGACAGCGATCCGGGCGTCCTTAAGAGACATTGAAGGATAACGTCCGATAGTCAGCCGTACCGGCTTACCTTCCCAGCGGTACCGGAACTGAAAAGCAATGGTCCCGGAGGGTGTAATGCGTGCGCTGAGACCTTCGGCGTCAGTAAGTTCTGCCGGTCCGTCATAAGGCTTGCCATTGAGGTTTCGCAGTTTGGTATCGCTAAGGGCCATGATTATGAGATGTACACAGGGATTTTTTTCATTATGTACTCAATCTGTACGCAATGGCAAATGAACAAAACGGAACCAATGCGGAACAACCAGAAACAAAGTGAGTACATTGACATCGGAAGTGCTTGATGAAACATGAGGAATTACGGTAGTATCGGAACACTCAGGAACAACCTGAAACACTAACGCGCAAAGTCTCCTTAGTTAAATGGATATAACGAGCCCCTCCTAAGGGCTAGTTGCAGGTTCGATTCCTGCAGGGGACACCAGTCATCAGTTCGCCACCCTCCGTTATAGTTCGCACTCCCCTCATAAATCAGTACTCATCAAAAACAACCGTTCGTTATAGTTCGTCAAAGTTCGTTGACAGCCGCAATCTAAAGCGGGAAAAAAACGGGTAAAGATTTTTACCCACCGGAATTTTACCCATGCTCACCGTCAAACAGATCGATGCCGCTAAACCAAAAGAAAAATCTTACCGGCTCCAGACCCGGCCGGCTTGTTTCTGTTCGTGCCTCCGACCGGCAAAAAGGTCTGGCGACTCCGGTATCGTCACTCAGGAAAAGAGAAGACTCTGGTCATCGGCCCCTAACCTACCCCGGAACACCGGTTACACTCCTTTTCAGTAAATCCCCTGCTATTCTTTGTCTTCTCCCGGACACAGACGCGACCTGTCACGTGGCAGTCTTTACATCTGGCCCGGGCGTTGCCGCAGAATGTCACCATGATGCAAAAGTGCAAGTTGCGAATGTTTGCACCACTTTTCGCTTAATCCTGGTTTCAAACCTGCGTAAGGGAGCCTCCTTGTCGCAGTGCTTTAATTCGTGTTATGTCAGTCACTGAATTGCCTTCCGTTTATCGTTCTTACACAGATCCATTTCGCCGCTGAAAGCTGTGAATCCGTGTGAAGAGCAACTCTTAAACGAACTCATACCGATTCAGTCTTCCCCGGGGGAAAATCCAAAATGAAACATAAAGCAGAGAGCAACAGTGAGCAGGACCGGCACCGTTGAAGTTAGCGCACCTAATCAGGCGCATCCTCCGGTGGGAAGCACCGCGCCTTAAAAATGAGGTTGTGATATCCACCCGATTATGGAGTGTATATAGTCATTTTGAGGTTACCCCCTGTCTTTACTTCCGTGTGCTTGCCGCGCCATGGGTGTCGCTGAACGCATAACCCTTGTCTTCCAACCCGGAAAATCTTTCCACCTGCCATTCATCCTTAATGACTGACTTCCTGCGGATATCCTCCTGAACCTGAAACTGCTGGCAAAGCGTATCATTCGCCAGTCAGAGCAAACTGTCTTAGGAACAGTAAACTGCAGTACGCAGTGTCGAAGGTATTCTGAGGGGGGATCCGCGCCATTTGGGAATCTTTACGCTGCAGAAATATCTGAAAGCGCTTCCATAAAACAAATTTATTAACCTGCCTAATTATTAGTATGTAATTATTAATGTGAGCCAGGTCTCATACCTGTGTCTGAGCGGCAAATGTATCAACCATTCGGTCGCCATCATGGCGTGGCAGTTTCCAGAACCAGGGATGAATAAAATGAAACACTCTCCACAAGCCGCTTCTGATGAAAGCGGTTCCAACAAGTTTACCGTGCAGCAACGCTTATTTTTTGTGGTACTGGTTGCGACGATGGGCGCACTGGCTTATGGCTATGATACAGGCATTATTTCCGGCGCATTACCTTACATGACCTTACCGGCAGACAGGGGCGGACTCAATCTGACCCCGTTTACCGAAGGATTAATCACCTCTTCACTGACCTTCGGTTCTGCTGTCGGAGCCTTTATCAGCGGATATGTTTCTGATCGATTCGGGCGCCGCATTACTCTGCGAAGCCTGGCACTGTTGTTTGTTGCCGGAGCATTGGGTACGACTCTGGCACCGAATATTGAAATAATGGTCGCCATGAGATTCATTCTTGGGATCGCTGTAGGCGGGGGATCCTCTACCGTCCCGGTATTTATCGCTGAAATCGCCGGCCCCAAGCGCCGGGCCCCGTTGGTCAGCCGCAATGAGCTGATGATTGTGTCAGGGCAGTTGCTGGCATATGTGGTGAGTGCTGCGATGAGCCTGCTGCTGCATGACGGAAGTATGTGGCGGTACATGCTGGCGTTAGCGATGATCCCAGGCGTAATGCTGTTTATCGGTACTTTCTTTGTGCCCGCCTCTCCTCACTGGATGGTCTCGGAAGGTCGCTTCAAAGAAGCACTGCGTATTATGCGAAAATTGCGTGAAAACCCTCGCGAAATAAAAAAAGAAATGGCTGAGATGCGACAGAATGCGCAGCAGGCCCGACAAGGCCCCGCGCCCCGTGAATTACTTAAAGAGAAATGGGTAATACGCTTATTACTGGTGGGTTTCGGTATGGGGATCGTGCTGCAGTTTACGGGGGTGAATGCCTTTATGTACTATACGCCGATTATCCTGAAGAGTACCGGGCTGGGAACCAGTGCGGCTATCGCCGCGACCATTGGTAATGGTATTGTATCGGTGATTGCCACCTTTGCCGGTATTAAGGCTATCGGCCATTTTGGTCGTCGCCCGATTCTGCTGACCGGACTGACTATTGTGATCACTATGCAACTCATGCTCGGTGCTGTCCTGGTGTTTATGCCTCATAACCTGACCCAGAGCCTGCTGGCATTGGCCTGTATTCTGGTTTTCCTGTTCTTTATGCAAATGTGTATTTCACCGGTCTACTGGTTACTCATGTCTGAACTGTTCCCGATGCAGTTACGTGGCGTTCTGACAGGGTCTGCCGTTTCATTTCAATGGGTCTGTAATGCGATTGTCGCGTTCGTCTTTCCCCCATTATTATCGCTGGTCGGGAACAGTGCATTCTTCATTTTTGCGGCGATTAATGTGGGATCATTTATCTTCGTCGCTTTGGCATTACCGGAAACCCGCGGTAAGTCTCTGGAAGAGATCGAAGCGCACGTACGTGAGCACTTTGGTGAAAGTATTAAAACCGCATCTGTAGCAGAGTAGTGAATATCAATCCGGACGTTATGTCCGGATTTCCCCCTGAACCGGGCGGTTATTCTTTGCAGGCGTCACCAGTTAGCCCCTTACAACCGGCAGCACTTCTGATAAACAGCAGATATACCGATCTCATCATTGCAGCTTCAGTCAATCTCTGTCCGGTAGTTCACCGCAGACTCATTCGCAGAATTCGATGATATCTGTTCGGCCTCACTGCCGGTATGAATTTTGCTGATAATAAACAGTGAGGCAACAACAGTCTTTCATGTCGGGACGGGAAATGTCTTTAGTTTCTTCCTGTATCCACCTCCCCGGTCACTCTGTAGTATGTTCGATTTCGCGTTATATTACTCGTCTGATGACGTATCCGATGGCTAATTTAAGCATATTCCACTGCATCATTTCCTGTGACTGTTCCGTCCGATTCTGTCTCTGATATTCCTGTCCGTAGCGGTAAAATACTGAGGGCCATCTGAGTTATCTCTGCCGGCAGAAGCTGTGCGCTACAAAGCGTAGTAAAACCTCTAAAATAATACCGGTAATTAAAATTAATCCGGAATTTTATAACTTCCCGATCATCCCTCCCGAAACCGACATCTATTAAGCAGTATTTCGTCAATATCTGAACCTGAAGAGCTTTCTGTGACCCAAAGGCCAGAGAAGCTCAAAAAATACTTTTACCTATAGTCAGATCATCGCAATCCTGGAGCCTGAATTGACCGAAATACCAGGGGCGTATCGGACCGCGAGCATTGCATGAGTCATGCCATTTTTGGTAATGGTCTCATTTTGACGGGATTAAGTCTTACCCCACCGCCCATCTGAGATAAACAGAAGACGAAACCGCCGCTAATAAAGCGCTATACTAAAGAGAGGTTAAAATCCTGAACGAGCCGCCAAGCTACGAAAAAGAGATCCTTACTGACTTTCAGAGATAGATTATACCGAGCTCCCCTTGACCGTTTTAATCGCCGGTACGGTAATGTTTTAGTTTTCTGTACGGTAATACTGACGTTAAAGGCTACAGGTCTGTCTGCGGGATTGCATTCTTATCTGACCCTAAACATCCGCTCAGGTCGGGGATTTTCAACGGTCTGCGGGATGATTTCTCTGTTCGGATCTCTTGAGCCGTAGTGGTTAATCTGCCCTATATCATTGCATTCGGCTAAATGCTGACTAATATCATAATTAACCTGGTAAAGGTATTTATAAAGGGCAATGAATGATAATTACAGACCATTTTTTCAATAAAAAACTATTTATTGGCGGTACGCTCTCAATAGTTCCGTCTCTTTTAATTTATTTACTCACAGGTGATCAAAAATTCATCATTGGTAGTATCGCTTCCATTTCTTTCTTTTACATGCTGGCCACTGAAGCTGATACGAAAAAAATATTATACATAATCCCCATAACTTATCTTTTATCAATGGTATTGTTATTTCTTGAAAACAATGCATCGGTCATGACTTACCCTTTTCTTATCATTATATCGTTCTTATCAATCATCTTCAGGATGGTTAATCTCAACAAATCAACAGGTTTATATGTATCCGTGATAGTTCTATTCTTTGCTATACCGGTAAGTCATTACCGGATGAGTCCCCTCCTGGTTAACTACCTTGCAACTTCTTCTGTTTTTCTGATATCGACACTGCCCCCTGTCATGCTCTTTTTATACTCAACCAGATTCAAAGATATAAAAAATGAAAATGGATATACCTCCCAAACAGAGATAGTCTTAGAATCGACCTCACTACTCATATCTACAGTAATATGCGCTGCAATTGCATCACGGCTTCACGGGTACGATGCTCCGATGCTTATGTGGTCTTGCATTGTAGTGAACAGTTGCAGAATTAAAAACTCCGGAGATAAATTAAAAGATCGCATTTTCCCGGGAATTGCAGGTGTTTGCATTGGGTATATTATTGGAATTTTTTTAAAGAACCTGGAGTATACCCTGCTGATTTCCAGTTATATCACTATGTTATCCCTCATATCTTTTAAAAATTATTCTGTCGGTTTTTTTATCCGATGTGTATCTTTCCCTGTCGGAGTGTGTGCATTGTACCAATCGGATAACCTTATCTCTGCAAGAGTTACTGAGATTTTTTTAGGTGGTTGCCTGTCTTTCATTTCAGTTTTTTTAGTGGCATTATTCTCCTGGAGAAGACTATAACCGGTTTCATTCAAATGAGAGTCCGGATATGTCATCTGTTGATTGGTATCTGCCGTAGTCTATGGGATTGAGCGTGACTGATTAAAGCGACAAGTCTGTAAACATTATCTCACCGGACTTGTGGCTCAGGCAGGTAAATAACAGATTGACAAAGGGAGGGGGATTTTTCCGGCACCACATGGCACGTTATTCGCAGATAATTTCAAAGCATTTAAGTAACAGCGTATGGTCATTGCCGGGATCAGTTATTATTGGGACCAAAGTTGTCTGTTTTGTCCATCAAAAATTAGCACAATAAGCTCCCGCCTTTTTTCTGATTGCCTGCTGGCGTTACATCGATAAAAAACGGCCGCACTGGTGACCGGGATTCCGCTGCAATCTATGGCACAATTGTCAGCCGTACAGGAGCACTATTTTAATGCGTCCGTATAATTATCATGCAGTGTATCTGCACCGGTTGATAACAGCATAGTATCGGCACCGAGCCCAAGGAAACATGTTAACAGTGCATCATCCGGGAGTTTCCACGTCAGAACGTATCGTATGGCGATGCGGGGAACTCAATATTCCTTATACGCTGGTGAAATATCCCCGTGATCCTGCGACCGGGCGGGCACCTGAAGCCTGAGGCATGACCTCCCTATCATACCGTATCCGTGCTCACCGATGGCAAAATCACGCCAGGCGAGTCCGGGGCGATTATTCAGTACATTCCCGCACGCTACTGGAAAACCGGCGTGTCCCACCGGTCGCCGATGCGGAGTTTGCAGACTACCTTTACCGGTTCCATTTTTCGGATGCATCACTGGTCGCAGGTTGCATGGCCGGAATAGCATTTTCGACGGTTCCGGGAAACGAAAATTATCCTGTGTGGGCGGTATTCAGCGACCGGACTGTACGCGCATTCGACACAATTTAGGAAAGGTTACAGCATCACCCTTATTTTGCGGGTAATAAGTTCACTGCTGCAGATATTATGATGTTATTCCCATGAACTACTCTACGGACCTTTATAGCTCGCGATATTTAAGGCTATCCGCCTATGAAAGCCTGTCTTCAACACATCAGTGAACGAGTGGCCTGGAAAAAGGCAAAACAGGTCGCGGATCCGGACGTACACTTTAAACCGGACCCGTCGTGATGCGCAGGTGTGATATTCCCGAAAGCCTGAAAGAGGCTACATTATATTTTTGACGATGGGCTGAAAGCGTAAGGGATCCACTATGCACCAGCCCGGAATCTGAAAAAAATGACGGGAAGATAATGCAGGATTTACACTCTCGCCAGTCACCGCGTATTATTCCCTGTGAATACCTCAATGGACTATTACACAAGGAATGTATACCAATGGCTGCACTACAGTTTCCCGACACTCTATTCAAAACCCAAAAATGGATGGACGACTACGGCGCGAGTGATATGCACTGCGGTGATCTGACCGAAGCACAGTTGAAATCGCAATATCGACTGAACTACATCTCTGTATTCGGGTTTTAGCCGGATAAAAAAAAGTATACTCTTTACGGTCCTGCAACTGACTGAACAGGATTGATGAGACCAGCACAATGCAGAAATTCTACTTCCGGATCCTGGCTGGCCGTTATCCGGCATTTGTAAAAAGGATCGCTTTCCGACTCGCCTTATGGGATGCCTACCGGCGTAAACGCTGATCCTGAGCGGTGTCAGGGTTACTGATTTCGGGCGGCAAAACCGCCTTGCCAGGCAGCCACACTCCCCCGCCTCCGCGCAATGACCCCTGACGGCCCGGGAGCCCTCTGCAGGGGAGTAATTCCGGGGACAATGCTTTCGCTTCAGCACAATGAAAACTGCACCTTACTGACCGGAGAGCGATTTTTTCGGGTGCAGTCTGATTAGGATACTATCCTGCAGAATGGCTTTCTACGCTGCGAATTATTTTTGCATCACACCATTCACTAAACGGGTGATCTGCAGCGGATTGCTATCTTTCAGGGCCTGGGGCAGCAGGCTTTCCGGGTAGTTCTGGAAACAGACCGGACGCAGGAAACGGTTAATCGCTAATGAGCCGACGGAAGTTCCTCTGGCATCCGATGTCGCGGGCCACGGACCACCGTGAACCATCGCCTGGCACACTTCGACCCCGGTGGGATAGCCATTGACAATCAAACGTCCGGCTAACGATTGCAAGGTATTCACCAGATAGCCTGATTCAGCGATTTCCTGGTCTTCACCAAACAACGTCACCGTCAGTTGTCCCTGCAGGGCAGATAATACCTGCAATAATGCCTCTTTGCTCTCAACACTGATGACGATGGCTGCAGGACCAAAAATCTCTTCCTGAACCAAAGGATTTTTACCGGCCACAAACGCCGCATCCGCACGGTATAAAGCCGCCTGTGCCCGATTCTCTTCGGCCTGCCCGCTAGCCAGCAGCGTCAGTTCCGGAGTGTTATCGAACAGGGCTTTTCGTTCGTTATAGGAATGCAGTGTGGAAGGATTCAGCATCATCATCGGCGATAATGCCCCGACGGTAGCGGTTAATTTATCGACAAAACGGTTAAACCCTTCGGACGCAAAGCCGATAATTAGCCCGGGTTTGGTGCAAAACTGTCCGGTTCCCATCGTAAATGAGGCGACAGTCTCTTCGGCCAGTTTTTCCGCGCTGCTTTCCATGATCCCGTCCAGCATGATCACCGGGTTAATACTCGACATCTCAGCGAACACTGGAATAGGATCCGGTCGTGCATTGGCAATATTAATTAACGCCTTACCACCATGCAGGGAACCGGTAAAACCCACGGCTTTGATCCGCGGATGTTCGACCAGTTTTGCGCCGATTCTCCCTCCGAAGATCATATTAAATACCCCGGCCGGAACATCGCACTGCTCTGCAGCAGTCAGAATAGCCTCAGCAATCACTTCAGCCGTTCTCATATGCCCGGAGTGTGCTTTGAAAACCACCGGACACCCGGCGGCTAATGCCGATGCGGTATCTCCGCCCGCCGTGGAAAATGCCAGCGGGAAGTTACTGGCTCCGAACACTGCCACCGGACCGATACCGATATTCATCTGACGCAGGGCCGGCTTACCGGTACCTTCGAAGGTATCTATTCGTACGCCGAGAAAACTGCCGTCCCGGACTGACGCAGCAAACATACGCATCTGATTCGCAGTGCGTGCCCGTTCGCCGGCAATTCGTGCCGCCGGTAATCCCGATTCTTCACAAACGATGGAAATAAAATCTTCGCCCAGTGCTTCAATCTGTTCTGCAATCGCTTCGAGAAAACGAGCCCGCTGGCTCAGCGGGAGAGTAGAGTAAGCATAAAAAGCCTCATCTGCAGCTTCGGCCGCCCTGTCTGCTTCTTCCGGTGTCGCCTGATAAAAAGTATAAGGTAACGGTTTTCCGCTGCCGGCATCGATACTCACAAGTTCAGCCGCTCCGCTGGAGACCCGCTGTCCGTTAATAAACTGTTTACCGGTATTCTGGTTCATTAAATACTCCTGCAAGATAAAGCAAAAAAGAAATATGAAGCGCCGTAATCAGCTATGTGGCCTGCAACGATCGGGTGTCACGATGTCCGTTGCATAACGAGGATCTCACCCCCTCATAAATAAGAGATATCGTATACGTCACTGAAGGTGCAACTTCTATACTGGCTGACATCCCGTGCTAAAAATAAGAGATAAAGCATTGCCCCGGACTCATAAGATTGAGCGTCGTAGATAAAGCGCTTCCGATAAATTCAATGTATATCGTATACAATTAGGATGTCAAATATCATTACATTATCCCCGGGATCTTTCCCCACAGAAGATAATACTGATTCAAATAGCGGAGTGTATCAGGCTTCATCGAATGTTTGCCTTACCCATCAAGAGCACTTACCTTTACCGGGAAACGGATATTTTGTCTGTATTCTGCAAACGAGGTGATCATGGGTCATTCAGAAAGTATCTCTATTGGTCTGCTGTTATTCCCGTCACTGACGCAGCTGGATCTCACCGGCCCCTATGAAGTTTTCGTCAGAGCACCGGGGACCACCGTTCATTTGATCTGGAAAGATCTGCACCCCGTGGTGTCTGACCGGGGCATGGCTATCCTGCCAACGACCACTCTGGATACCTGTCCGCCACTGGATATTATTTGTATTCCCGGAGGGCCCGGACAGGTCGGGCTAATGGACGATGAAGATGTACTGTCATTTATCCGGACCCAAAGCCAGCAGGCCTGCCTGATTACCTCGGTCTGTACCGGATCATTACTGTTAGGAGCGGCAGGTCTGCTGACGGGATTTCGTGCCACCACACACTGGGCCTCTCTGGATCAATTAACCTTATTAGGGGCCACTCCTGTCAGCCAGCGCATCGTTCGTGATCGCAATCGTATCACCGGGGCCGGAGTGACCTCAGGGATAGATTTTGCACTCTATGTCGTTGCTGAAGTCCTGGGTGAAGCCATCGCCCGGAATATTCAGTTGCAGATGGAATATGATCCGGCGCCTCCTTTCCTGTGCGGCTCTCCCGAATTCGCCTCTGAAGACGAGCTTAAAAAAGCCCGGGCGCAGGCTGCACCTTTTATGGAAAAAAGACGTCAGGCGACGATAAAGGCCGCTTCACGCCTCAGAAAATAAATCCCTTGCGGCTCAAGCTATTCGCCCGGAAGGTAATCGCCGCCCTGCCGGAGCATTCCGGGAAATATCAGCTTCTGCGGCCACGACTCTGCCACCGGAAAGCGAGGGTATTTAACGCGACACGGGTTCCGGAGGTTATTACACGTGTATGCTTAGCCTCCGGACTGTACAATAAACACCCGTCTGTTATTCCAGCAATGCCATGATCTCTTTATAAAGATCGTCTGAGATCTCAACTCCTTGCTGTAAAGACTTTTTCCGCGCAGTAAAACGTCGTTGTGAAGGCATTCTGACATTATCCTCTTCAAAATGAGCAAAGAAGTCCTCTGCCCTGGCCATATGCGCTGCCACACCGTCCCCGAGGAATTTTTCAGGGGAGAATGCAATAATCAGTTCACCATGATACGGGGAGGCTCCCGCATGATTATCATGCTGCATCGATTCCGGACTGGTCAGATCGCCAATTAACGGGCCTGCCAGTAACTCGATCATGGTCGATAACGCTGACCCTTTATGTCCCCCAAAGGTCAGCATCGCCCCGTCAAGCGCTTGCTGTGGATCGGTGGTCGCTTCGCCCTGAGCATCGACCGCCCAGCCCGGCTGCAAAGGTGTACCGTGCCTTTTATGTAGCTCAATTTCTCCGCGGGCTATCGCGCTGGTGGCGAAATCAAACACATAAGGATCTTTACCGGCCCGTGGCCAGCCAAAGGCGATGGGGTTAGTTCCCAGCAAGGGCTTTTTGCCGCCATGCGGGGTCACCCATGCATGGCTCGGATTACAGGCGATGGCCACCAGGCCTTGTGCTGTCAGCATTTCAATTTCCACCCATAATGCGGAGAAATGGACGCAATTATTGATCGCCAGTGCCGCTATCCCCTGAGATTTTGCTTTATCGCATAACACAGGAAAACCTTTCTCAAAAGCTGGCTGGGAGAATCCCCCTTTTGCATCCACCGCGACGATTGCCGGTGCCACATCCCTGATTTCAGGTGTCGCATCCGGAATGACTTTTCCCGCTTTCAGGGTATGAATGCACCCCAGAAGGCGATAAATACCATGAGAGGCACAACCATCACGCTCTCCGGCCGTCATCGTTTTAGCGATCACCGCAGCACATTCTTCACTAAAACCATGTTTTTTAAGAACGTTTTTTGCGATAGTGGATACTTCTTTCAGCGATAGCGTCTTCATGATGGCCTTCCGTCAGGGGGTTAAAGTACTGAGTATTATTACGCAAAGATACGCGTTTTCTATGTCAGCGGGCTTAATACATGCTGGACACAAAAAGTATTTAGTATACGATATTTCATAGCAACTGAAATTGCAAAGACTGAAGGTGCAACAACAGGTTGACGTATCACTCTGCATCAATCCGGTCCTGAATGCCCGATCCGGAATAACAGAAAACCAGCTTGAGGAAAGTCAGACAATGAAGATTATTGGTATTGATGTTTACAGCTATCAGGTGGGCTATGCTCATGGTACTTATATCATGTCGGGTGATCGTAAGGCCGACACTGAGGATGGCACTGTGGTGAGGATCCGTACCGACGAAGGTATTGAAGGCTGGGGTGAAATAACCACGCTAGGTAAAGTGTACCTTCCGACCTTCCCGGAAGGTATCCGCACGGCGATCAGGGACCTGGGTACGGCTCTGTTAGGGGCGGATCCGACCAATATTTCCGGTATCAACCGGATCATGAACGCCACCCTGATGGGCCAGGAATTTGCAAAAAGTCCGATCGATATCGCCTGCTGGGATATTTTTGGTAAGTCATTAAACCGGCCAATTTCTGCCCTTATCGGCGGCGTACTGAATGAGTCTTTCCCTCTCTATGAGGCCGTTCCGCTGGGTTCGCCGGAATCGATGGCAGACTATATTAAAAGCCGGCGTGCGGCCGGTATCAACCGGTTCCAGCTAAAGGTCGGTAATGACCCTTTTGAAGATATTGCACGTACACGGGCCAGTGTCGAAGCCGGGGATGATAAAACGATTATCGTTGCCGATTCTAACGGCGGCTGGTCTCTGGCTTCCGCACGGATGGCCTTCCAGGGACTCAACGGCCTGCCTGTCTTCGTCGAACAACCCTGCCGCAGTACCGCCGATTGTATTCTGGCCTCCCGTAACTCTTCTCTGCCACTGGTTCTCGACGAATCTATCGTTAATCATGACGAAGTGTACCGCGCGAAGTACGAGGCCAACGCAGTCTCGGTTAACATCAAATTCGGTAAGCTGGGCGGCCTCACCAATCTGGTAAAAGCCCGTGACCTGATCCAGGATCTGAATATGGCAGTCTCGGTGGAAGATATGTGGGGAGGCGATATTATCACCGCCGCCACCAGCCATATTGCGGCCACCACCCGACCGGAATCCCTATTAATGACGCCTTTCTTTAATGACTGGACCGACGGCCATCTGGCTGACTACACGCCCCGTTCTTCACAAGGTTTTGGCTCGGCACCTACAGGCCCGGGTCTTGGGATTGAAATCAATACCGATAAACTGGGCAAGCCGCTCTTTACTGTAGGGATCTAACCCCCGGCCGCAGACGCAGACTGTCACTGCCTGGCCGCTAGCCGGCCAGGCACCGGACCTCAGCAATAATGGCTACCGGTTAACCAGGACAAAATACGGCGAGACAGTAAGCGCCCCTTCCCCGGGCAGATTTCACATCGCAACAGGTCACTCAGTGACTGAAGTACAGAAGCGGATTCACAGACGACACCAAAGTGAAACAGAATTATCCCTGCACAACAACATTTGCACTCCCCCGGGGATGGGCAACCCGTGACCCAATAAAAAAGGCACCTGACGATGCCTTGATATTGAGGTTTATTTCTCTTTTTTTGTCTCGTCGAATCCGGTGAAACCCGGCAGGTGAGAATAGAGATCCCGGCATACGCCGATAATATGCTCTTTCATCAACCCGGCCGCTTTCTCCGCATCTTTGTCTATACAGGCCTGCAGGATTTTTCGATGCTCCATATCGGCTTCGATCAGTCCGTCAACCACAGACAATTGTAATCTCAGATAGCGTTCGATTTTATCGTGGATCGAGCGGATCATATCCATCATAAATGGCCGGTTCGCCGCTTCGTAGAACGCGTAGTGTATTTCCCAGTTCAGTTCCGCCCAGCGTCTGGGGTCATCCTCATTGATAAAGCGATCACAGGCTTTCGCAATCTTCTTCAGATGACCTTCGGTCATCCGCGGGACCGCGAGCCTCATAATGTCAGACTCCAGTAGCACCCTGACTTCAAACATTTGGGCCAGCTCAGGCTCTGTGATCGTAGCAACGACTGCTCCGCGGTTACGATGAAAGACGACCAGACCTTCGGCTTCCAGGATCTTTAACGCTTCCCGCACCGGAATTTTGCTGACATTGAACAGGCCGGCAATAACATCCTGGCGTACGGGGTCGTTTTCAGCCAGCTCGCCGGAAATGATAGCTTCCCGTAAATATTTAGAAATAATCACCGACGCTGACGGCGTTGAACCAATGTCAGGAATTTCTGATTTTAATCTCAACTCAGTGTGCCTCTTATTCTATGGTTCAACCTGAAATAATTTTTTATTACCAGGCATCGGAAAGTATATTGCATATACATAGATTGATAATAACACCAGCAACGGGCCACAGACAATCGCCATCTTCACTACCGGCAAACAGTTTCTGTTTTTTATCTTTCAATACATAAAGTTAACAAAAATACTGGTCATAACCCCGGGAAAGATATCACTTTCAGATAAATGTCGTCTTCTTTATCATCATTTTCTGAATATAAAGGCCAATCACCTCAGTCTGCTTGATACAAACATATTGTTATCTATAATTTCAGCCTATATTATGCGTTCAACTTCGTATACCTTATCCCTTTTCGTGGAGAAGTCATGGCTGATACTCTGGTTGCCAACAATATTAATACCGCCGGTAAAAGGATTTCGACCCGCGCAGCATTTTTCATCGCAGGGTTTGCCATGGGTGCCTGGGCACCGCTTGTGCCTTATGCTCAGCACCGGTTGAATCTTGATCCTGCCTTACTGGGATTATTGCTGCTTTGTCTGGGGTGTGGCTCACTGATCACCATGATTTTTTCAGGAAAACTGGCCGGAAAGTTCGGATGCAGAACGATGATCCTTATCGGTGTCGCCAGTATTTGTCTTTCACTTCCTTTGCTGGCAACCGTCAGTACGTTATCCCTGATGGTTCCTTCCTTGTTGCTGTTTGGTGCCGGAGTCGGCCTCACCGATGTTACTGTCAATATTCAGGGAGCGCTGGTTGAGCAAAAATCCGATAAACCCCTGATGTCCGGGTTCCACGGATTATTCAGCGTAGGGGGAATTGCCGGTTCCGCAGGGGGGAGTCTGATTTTAAGTTCAGGGTTTTCGCCTCTTCAGTTTGCATTTGCTGCTATCATTCTGATTCTTATCATCATTTCGGCCACCGGAAAGTCTCTTTTACCTTTCGCTTCTAATGAAGAGAAATCCGGTTCCCCGCTCCGGATTAATCTGCGTCTGGTCATTATCTCGGTCATGTGTATGGTCTGTTTTCTTGCGGAAGGCTCAATGCTCGACTGGGGCGGGATCTGGCTGACAGCTCACCGGCACGTACAACTGGAACATGCCGGCTGGGGTTATGCCGTCTTCGGTACTGCCATGGCCATCATGCGTTTATCCGGTGACGTCATCGTCAACGCTCTGGGCCGGCAAAAAGTACTGATACTGAGCGGCGTATTTGCGATGGCCGGTTTTGCCATTGCCGTCTACCTCCCCGGATGGCTATTTTCGTTGCTCGGCTTTGCATTTATCGGTATCGGCGCGGCGAACGTGGCCCCCGTCCTGACCACCCTGGCGGGCAAAGAGACCATTATGCCTTCCAATATGTCGGTTGCCTTTGTTTCCACTGTCGGTTACCTCGGCATCCTGATGGGGCCGGCACTTATCGGTTTTATCGCCAATATGACCAGCCTGCAGGTCGCCTTCCTCTGCATGTCTGTCTCGATGATCTGTATCATCGCCGGTGCCTTCAGACTCAGATTTTAAGTAGCACGGTATCACCCGCCGCGGTGATACCGTCTTTACCTGCCCCGGTAATACAGCCTGCATATTCTGTCAGACGCCGTATTGCATTAATAACGCGCCACTCAGACCAATCAGAGAAGCAATCATCGTAGCGACAGAAATACTCTTCAGGGCATTCGCCAGAGAAAGCCCCAGATATTCTTTTCCCAGCCAGATCAGACTGTCCGTAAACTGGACAAACCCCAGCCCCCCGCTACCGATGGCAATAGTCATGGCGACCGGATTGAGCGCCGGATTGCTTTGCAGAAGAGGCAGAATAATCGCGGACGAGCCCAGCATTGCGACCGTTGCTGAACCCACCGCAAGATGAATAAGCCCCGTTAATAACCAGGCCAGGATTACCGGGCTGACCGGCAGTTCACCGATCATTATACCCAACGTATGGCTGATACCACTGGCAGTGATCACCGCGTTAAATGCCCCCCCGCTGCCGATAATCAGCATCACATTGGCAATCTGACGATAACTTTTCCCGGTCAGAAAGCTCAATTCGCCTGCTTTTTTCCCTCTGGCTAACCCCAGGCTCCAGTAGGCAAAAATGACCGAAATAAGCAGTGCGGTAAACGGGTTACCTAAAAAATCGAATAAAGGTCGTAATGGGTTACCGGCAGGCAGTAACGCAGCAAGAATGGTTTTACTGACCATAAACACCAGGGGCATAAGGATAGTCAGCAAGGTGATCCCGAACCCTGGTAACTCACTGTCACTGGCATTCTGGTGAGGGCCGGCAATCACTTCATCTGCAAGGACAGGTGATACCGAAGAGTTACGCGAGAGCAAAATAATATAACTGGTTGCCATCAGTGCACACAGCAATGCCAGCGGCATGCCCGTCATAATCACTTTTCCGATATCCGCATGCAGTATTTCTGTAACTGCCGTCGCCGCCGGATGCGGGGGAACAATACAGTGAATAGCATGCAGAGAGACCAGCAGCGGTACGCCAATCTTCATTCTCGACATACCCGCATTTTTGGCAATCACGGCGACCAGCGGCACCATCAGAATAAAGCCGACATCTGAAAAAATAGGAATTCCGACAATGAATCCGATCCCTGCCATGACCCAGGCCGCGTTTTGTTTACCGGCTTTTCTGAGTAAAGTTCTGGCAATCTGCTCCGCTCCTCCCGAGTCGTCCAGCATCTTACCCAGTACACCGCCAAACGCCATAATCAGGGCCAGATAAGATAAGGTGCTGCCAATACCGTCTTCCAGAGTAGAGACTAATTTTTCCAGCGGGATCCTTGTCGCCAGTCCCAGTGCCAGACTCGACAGAATCAGTGCAATACTGGCATGCATTTTCAAACGGGCAATAAAAAACACAAGCAAAAAGATAGAAAGAACCAGAAGAACCACAAGTGTTGGTGCTGATACCATTTTTCACGTTCCCTAAAATTTATCTCTGTCGACACCGGGCCCCAGGCCTGCATAAATCCGGATGACGAATGCTCTGAAGAAAAGACATCGTGCTCAGGTCAAAATAACTCTGTTCATCTGCCGGAATCCCCGACCACCACGATTAATTAGATATCGTATACCATAACTTCTGAAATATTCCGTCGCCCGGGAGACCGGTTAGCAGTAAAAACTCATAGTTATTAAGCAACGACTATGCCAACTCATAATTGCAGGGCGATATAATTCTTTACTTGCTGAAGTGGCAAGGCACAACAGGCCGGCTACCTGCAGAAGCAGGTCTGAGTTATCCTTAGCGCCCGTCGCTCGCTGAATAAAAATGCACCTCAGGGGAGCAGAGCGGCAGAATGCTGCACCGTCAGGCATCAATAACTTTACGTGATAGTTTCTATTTGTTTATTAAAATACCGGATGCAGACCTGTCCGGGGTCTTGAGGTTTGTCCCTGATTAAGCACTAACCTTCCGGAAAACAGAGGATTTTTCACGCAGGCCGGAGGGACTGGTTAACTGCACAGTCCGTGCGGGTGATCATACGGCTAACCCAAAATTGCCGATGTGACGTTCAGATTTCTATCGTACCCTCTCTGGTGCAGGGTGATGAAAATGGTGCAATCATAGAAGGGTCCGAAGCCTTCCGGCGGAAAAAAGAGGATAATCCCCCCCTGCCGCGGTTATCTTTCGCCGGTATGATAATCGGTTATCAACAGCGGAATTGCCGGCCTCTTTTCGGGTGATTCTCCGCCGGAATGAGGCTGTTAACTGCAATACTGCCCGCCTGAGAAGGCAGTCGTCCTGACGCGCGGCAATGCTTTCTGTGAAATGGAGAAATGGAGAAACAAGGCAGCATTACAACGCCCTTGTCTCTCCGGGGCCAGCCGGAGAGTAAACAATACGCATCTCACATAACTCCGGACGACTCTTCAGGAAGTCCGGAAATATTGTTCCTGTAATAGCATTATCGGAGGCACGGCGTAATTTTACCGGCACAGTACTCCCCGGAAAGTAATGATGTCTGACCGGAATAAACAGGGTGATGCTGAAGCGACAAAGCCAGCCTCTGTTATCAGACCCGCCTGAACAGAACAAGCGCAGTGATCGATCCGCTAAGCGGCGTAACGGTATTGCATCTCAACGCTTTCTGCCGCTGAAGCGGAATCTGTCCGGAATGTACGGAGATAGAAGAGTGGCAGGCTTCGTCAGGGGCTGGAGTCTTAATGTGAACGTCAGTGCGATCGGGGATCCGGAGGGATTGTTTTTCAGCAACCGTTAAGTGAAGCTCATTACTGATGACATCAGGGAGTAAAGCGGTGAAGATAACGAAGATCGACCACGTGCATGTATACGTTGAAAATATCGCGCTGGCAGAAGAATGGTACAAAGACGTCCTCGATTTTACCCGGGATGAATCGCTTTATTTCTGGTTTGAGCAGGGAGGACCATTGGTGATCAGCAATAACGATGTATCTCTTTCCCTCTTTCCCCGAAAACATCAGTCTCCCGGTCATACGATTGCTTTCGCTGTAGAAGCATCGGTATTTACGGAGTTGATACCCACCCTTCGCCAGAAGGATATTCCTTTTACCCTATGCGACCATGATGTCTCTGTCTCGCTCTATCTGTGTGATCTCAGTGAGAACAGTATCGAATTCACCTGTTATAACTATGCTGAAGCAAAGCTGACTCTGCAAACGCTTGCCTCACCCGATCACGACAGCGTGTCCACGGCGTATTGATGAAAATAGCCGGCAAACCCTGCCTGGTAAACATCATCGCCGGCAGGGTGATCCGCGAGAATTTACGATACGCCGGTGGATCAAAAGTGATCTGGATGATTTCATATTAAATAAGGCTGGAAGCGCTACATTATCTTCATTAAGCCTCTGGCGCATTTTATAAGGAGTGGCGCCGGAAGCCGGAAAGATAGTGCTGTACGACCTCAGGTTTGGAGCTGAGAGAATACTTCCACATAAAAAACGATACCTTACTCAATCAGATATCCAGCTCCCGGGGGCAGCCCGTTTTTTGGGGGGTTCGATGCCGCGGCTCAGATGCAAGGTATGATCGGGGTCAGCCGTAATCCTTCGGAAAAGTCAAAGCTGTGGGGAAGGTATGTCCGTGAACAGGCAAGAGGATCAGGGCGGTCAGGCAGCCTGACGGAAGCAGCGCCGCAGGCAACCACGGCAGTGAAAGTCTTAAAACTCTCAGTACTGACTACCCATACGGCCACTTATTCACTTTACCGTGCTGGCAGATTCAATGAATGGGCAATCGACAAGTATGCCTTGTGTATTGATGACGCATTTTATGACGAAGACCTGATGCGAAAAGAGCTGCTCCGGAGACCCCGCTGAGGAGGCTATGCCCGATTGGCGGATAACACCAGAGACCAGGAAAATAAAACAGGAAGGCCGGTATCGGCGAGAGGAAGAAAAAAGCCTGCACCGATAACCGGTTATCCGTGCAGGCCTTATCAGCGATTATTCCAGTATCAGTCGGCTGTCCGCCAGTACCAGTGGCTGAATCTGATGGGTTACCAGTAAAGTCGTTTTCCCCTTCACCAGCGTTTTCAGAGAGTTCAGTACCAGTCCGGTATTGGTCGCATCCAGTCCTTCTGTCGGCTCATCTAACAGGATGACAGGTGCCTGAGACAGGAATGCCCGGGCGATAGCAATTCTGCGCGCCTGGCCACCTGACAGCCTTGCCCCCAGCTCACCGACCAGAGTGTCCAGGCCGTGCGGAAACGCCCTGATTTCCTCTTCCAGCGATGCTTTCGCCAGTGCCTGCCATAACGCATCGTCATCGGCATCCGGAGCCACCAGACGCAGGTTGTCACGGATCGAGGCATTAAACAGATACGTTTTTTGCCCCACGACCGAAATTACCTGGCGCAGCACTTCATCAGACAACGTTCTGACCTCGTGGCCGCCAATGGTCACACTGCCTTCACACTCCCAGAAACCCTGAATCAGGTTAAGGATAGTCGTCTTACCGGCGCCGCTCGGCCCGAGCAGAGCAAGGCAATGCCCTTCAGACACAGAAAAACTCAGTGAATCCAGAACCGCAGGTTTGCCGGCCCCGTAACGCATCGTAACGCCGGAAAATGCCAGATCAAAGTGCTCAGGAGTAACACTGGTCTCCGGTAACGTAATGGCCGGTTTGAGTTCTGCCATCGAAAAAATACGACGTGCCGCTTCACGAGTCACTCCCAGCGCCGCAAACGCTGCAGGCAACGCAGCTACCGCTTCGGTACTGGCGAGCACAGCAAACACCAGCATGACAAAGTCATTACCGGCAATCTTCCCGGCTTGCACGGCACTTAACAGAAACAGGAAGGTGCAGAACATGCCCAGCTGACCTGCCAGCGCAGATAACGCACTGCCTAACGCACTGATCCAGGCCTGATGGCGCTGCGCCGAGATCAGTTGCTGTGAGAGATCAGACAGATGACGGGTCTGACGACGAACCGCCCCCGCAACCTGTAATTCCCCCAGACCACGGATAAGATCCGTCGAGGCCACCTGCAACGATGCCCGTAAACCGGCCACGTCATTACCGCTTTTTTTGGTGCCTGCGGCCACAGCCACCGGTATCACTACCCCGGCCAGCAGCAGCATAACGACATCAATACCCGCAACACCTGGCGAGAACCAGAACAGAACACACAGAATAGCGATCGAAGAGATTAACCCTGCAATCGCTGGCGCCAGGATACGCAGATAGAAGTTATCCAGGCTATCGATATCTGCCCGCAGACGCGCAAGCAGGTCACCGTCACGGAAGTCCTGTAATCGTGCCGGAGCCAGTGGCTCCAGATGCTTATAGAACCAGACACGCAGTACAGACAGCAGGCGCAGTGTCGCATCATGGGTCACCAGACGTTCCAGGTAACGTGCAAACGTTCTCAGTACTGCCAGGCCACGGATAGCCGCTGCCGGGGTGAAAAACTCCAGCGTCAGCTTACCCACGCCTGCCAGTGCCATAGAGGCGATAAACCAGCCAGAGACTGACAGCAGAGTGACATTAGACAGGATAACCACAACAGACAGCGCAATCCCGACAGCCATACGCAATCGCCATGGTCGCGCCAGCTTTAACAAATGACGTAAGTCGTTCATTCTGTCGCTCCCTTTTGCAAGCGTTCCAGTTCAGCAAACACACCACCGCTTCGCGACAGGTCACCCGGATGACCGGACTCAATGACCCTGCCCTGAGCCAGTACCAATACCCGGTCTGCCATCGCCGCCACCGAGGTATCATGGGTGATCACCAGCCGGGCGGATTCCGGTAATGCCGTAACCAGTGAGGCCATCATCTGCTGCGCTGTGTTACTGTCCAGCGCCGCTGTCGGCTCATCCAGAATCAATACCGGCGGAGCCGTCAGTACGGCACGCGCCATGGCCACACGCTGGATCTGTCCACCGGACAACCCCTGCCCCCCGTCACCCACCTGAGTCATATACCCTTCAGGCAGACGTTCGATGAAGGCTGCCGCCTGGGCCAGAGCCGCAGCTGCCTGCATTTGCTCAACGCTGGCCTCGGGATGTGCCAGGCAGATATTGTCCGCAATGGTCCCGGCAAACAGTGTCGGTCGCTGAGGTAACCAGCCAATCTGCTTTTGCCAGTCCCGGAGGTCAAGTTCAGACAGCTCGTGACCGTCCAGCAGGATTTTACCGGAGGCCGGGCTGATAAATCTCAGCAGTAACCGCGCCAGTGTCGTTTTACCGGCACCGCTGGACCCGACAATCGCCAGCGTTTCACCGCGGCGCAGCGTAAAGGAGATATCGTCTATTCCGCCGCCTTCCGGGTGATGGTAACCCAGCCCTTCCACATGGATTTCCTGTGGAGACTGTTCAGGTAATGGTTTGCCCTGCGGTTGTTCAGGCTGCTCTGCATTCAGAATGTCCAGCAGGCCTTCAGTGGCACCGATGGCATCCATACGCGCATGATAATGCGCACCGAGGTCACGTAGCGGACGGAAAAATTCCGGGGCCAGCAGCAGAGCAAACAGGCCTGGCAGAAACGCCAGATCACCGTAATAAAGACGAAAGCCTACATACACCGCCACCATCGCCGTACTGATCGTTGCGAAGAACTCCAGCACCAGAGAAGACAGAAATGCGACACGCAGCACTTTCATCGTCGTCTGACGATAATTATCAGAGATCACTTCAATGATCTTCGCTTGTCTGCGGGCGGCATTAGCCTGGCGTAAAGTTGTCAGGCCGGCAATCACATCAAAGAAATGGGCACTCATCAGACTCAGCTTACGCCATTGTCTGAGGTTCATTTTCTCTGCACCTTTCCCCACCAGAATCATAAACAGGGGGACCAGCGGCGCCGTAAACAGCATAATAAGCCCGGAAATCCAGTCGGCCGGGAATAAGGCGACCAGGATAGCCAGAGGGACAACACCGATGATGATTTTCTGAGGGAGGAAGGCGGAAAAATACGTTTCGATAGCTTCAACACTTTCGCCCAGCGTGCTGGCAATGCTGCCGGTCCGCTGCTGCTGGCTCCATGAGGGACCCAGTGCTGAAATTCGTTCAAGTAACGTCGCGCGTAATGTCTGACGGATACGGGCGGCGCTTTCAAAAGCAAAGCCCTGACGCAGCATGTCCAGCCCTGCGCGTAGGATCATGACGAGAGGTAACAACCAAATCGCCGGGAACAGGTCGGCTAATCCTTTGCCGCCAATGACAACCTTATCTATCAGCCATGCTAACAGCCAGCACTGGGCAATCATCATGATGGCACTGAGCGTGGCCATAGTGACAGACAAGGCAAAGAGCGCACCAGCCTGGCGGCGCTGACCCGAGAGCCAACGTTCCGCCAGGCGAGCTGCCGCTCCGCTAAGGGGGGGGCGAGACGACATAGTGTGATTAGTGTCCGTAGCCAACCAGTTTAGAGATACGGCCGCGGAATACCCAAATCTGATACCAGTTATACATCAGCATGACCGGTACGAACCCACCCATGGTCAGGGTGAAGGTGATCAGGGAAACCTGCGGGGTGGCTCCACTCCAGATGGTCCAGGTGCCTGGCACAATCCACGGGAACATGGTAATCAGCATACCAAAGCCCAGGATCAGTGCAGCGGCGTTGAACCACAGGATTGCCGCAAAATCTTTATCTTTCAGGGTATCACGACGTACCATTTCGATGCAGATCAGTGCCAGCAGGGCAAAGATACCCCAAATCCAGAAGTGCGGACCAAACCATTTCGCACGTGCCCAGTCGAAGTTTGCTGCGCTCCAGATCCAGGTAATAACCACGGCGATAATCGCTAACCAGAAAACCACGGCCGTCCAACGTGCAGCAATCTGACGCAGGGGTTCGGTTTTCTCAAAACGTGCACGGACAAACAGAACACCCGAGAACGTCATGGCGATACAGGAAGCAATACCGGTCCAGACAGAGAATGGGGTAATAAAGCTGAACGCCCCACCCGCATAGTGCGGTACACCCTGAGCAGGCGTATCCAGTGCAAAACCTTGCAGTACCGCACCGACACAAACACCACCAAAGAACGTTACTGTCAGGCTGGCAACACCGAATACACCGTCAGAGAAACGCTGCCAGAACGGGGACGCCAGGTGACGGAACTCCAGGGCCACCGCACGGGACATAATGCCCCACAGGACCAGAGCCATAGGTACCATCAGGTAACTGAACGCAGAGCCGTAAACGAACGGGAAAGTACCAAACATGATACCGCCCGCGACAATCAGCCAGGTCTCGTTAGCATCCCAGGTTCCGGCCATCGCTGCCATGATAGCGCCGCGCTCATCGTGATCTCTCACAAACAGAGAGAAGATCCCGGCACCGAGGTCTGCGCCATCAAGCGCGATGTATAACAGTACGCTGACGCCAAAGGCCAGCCACCAGGCAATTATCAAAAAATGCTGAGTATGATTAAGCATATCCATGATTTTCTTCTCCGTATCAAACCGGTCTTATGTATTCGGGATGGTCAGCATGCTCGCCTTCAGGCAGGTCAAGCTGCCCAAGGTGTTCATGACCTTCACCCGGGATGTTGCTGGTTAAATCAGGACCCTGGCGAACCACTTTCGCGAGGAACCAGATAGTACCGACAACGACCGCTGATTCGAAGATGGCAAAGCCAATCAGCCAGAAGATAGCCAGACCGGTGGTCATAGCACTCATTCCGTCTTCTGTACGCATCAGTCCGTAAACAATCCACGGCTGACGACCGATTTCACGTGTCCACCAGCCTGCGATAACCGCAAGATAAGGCAGAACCACCATCGCCACAGAAATCATCAGGAACAGCTTATTATCTGACGCTTTTTCCGCCGTCAGACGACGACGAGCCATCAGCCATACACCCCACAGGCTAACCAGCAGGAGTGCACCACCCGCAGCTGCCATGATACGGAAGGTATAGAACGGGATGACAACCGGTGGCTGCTCATCTTTCGGGAAGCTGTTCAGTCCGCGTACCGGGCCATTCCAGGTTTTAGTTTCGATAAGGCTCAGTGCATGAGGGATAGAAATCGACCATGCCAGGCCTGTACCTTCTTTATTTGGCCAGCCGATGATGTTCCAGGCATTGTTAACATTGCCTTGCGCATCATAAGCATCATAAGCATCATACTGACCTTCCATCGCTGCCAGCGCTGCAGGTTTGTTCTCAAGGGTATTTTCACCCAGAACATCCCCCATATACACCTGTGCTGCCGCGACAACTGCCAGCGCGACCAGACCATATTTAAACGGTTTCAGAAAGATATCCACATGACGGCGCTTCAGTACGAAGAAGGCACAGACTGAGACCACGAAAGTCAGCGACAGCTCAAAGCTCGCCAGCAGCATGTGCGGGAAAGCAGAACGGACGTTGGTATTAAACAGTGCCGCAATCCAGTCAGTGACCTCGAAGATACCATTTTTGTAGACAACACCGGTTGGCGTCTGCATCCAGGAGTTTGCGACCAGGATCCACATTGCCGACAGTGTTGAAGACAGCGCGACGTTAAAGGTTGCAAACAGGTGCATACCGCGACTGATTTTGCCCCAGCCAAAGATCATCAGACCGATGAATCCGGCTTCATACATAAAGGCTGTAATGGTTTCATACCCTAAGACCTGGCCGAAGAACGGACCGGCGGCCTGAGAGAAGCGACCATAAAGGATACCGAAAGCCATCTCCATCGTAACCCCGGTAGCAACACCTGCACCGAAGTTGACAATGAACAGCTTTTCAAAAAAACGTGTTATGCGGTACCACTTATCATCTTTTTTCCTGACCCAAATCAGTTCAGAAATGAACAGAAGCAGAGCCAGACCAATGGTGAGCGGTGGATAAATTATATGAATTGATGAGATTAACGCGAAGTCGATACGCGTAATCAGCGATGTGAGATCATTACTTAACATGACTATCTTCTTTTGTATTAAGTGACCGTAGTAGCCCGCGACACCCACGAGCCAATTCCCTTACCAGGCAGGTAAAATGATAAGAGAAGAGACAGGGAGAAGTAGAATCAGGTGTCGCACCATCCTTTCCTCTAAACGCCAGAGCACTCCGATAGCACATACCCCTGCAAAAAACCAAAAACACAGGATAAAACTTGCCCGACCGCCCTTATCTTGACAAACAGGGACGTAAACAATTCTTGCAACGAAGCGTTTACAGGCGAAGCTTATTGGATAAGCGCTATGCGGTACCCGACTATAAACAAATTACTGAACTGACTGACGCTGAATTTGCTTATAAGAGATGTACCCAGATTTTAGAGACGCATATATTGTCATAAGAGCACAATAACTGGTTCTGTGTAGTCCGAATGAGGCCCAGTATATTCCTCCACACCCGGATGTTGTCAAGAAAAATGTGGGAAAAACGACTTTTTGTTGCGGAGTGTATTATATTCATTCACAACCAAAAAAATTATTCCCCATTCAATGAACCAATTGTAACCAAAAGAAAATCAGCCCGTGATCTCTGAAGGGGAAAACAACTCACCCCGCCGGGTTCAGATATAATTTAAATATCAGAAATAAGATTTTACCCATTTAAATCATAAATTTAAAAACACAAGCTGCGAGAGGGCTCAGAAGAGAATTACCGCAAATAAAATTACGCTATCCTGAAAGAAATATTAATTGCCTATATTTATAATCACGCCTGGTTAATATAGTCATAGCCACCCGACGTAAATAAAGGCCATTTAATTTACTTTTAAATATACACAAATAAAACCTGAGACTATATTTTATAACCAATATAACCTAATTATAACAATATGGAAGTTGAGAATAAGAATCTTTCTTATTTAATACCCTACATTGTGTTTTCAGGGATAGCAAACTTTACTGGCAGGCCAAAAGACACTCTGGTTTGACGATCCCGCAGAACCGGCGGATGCCGTCCGCCGCCTTTGGGTCATTACGGCGCTCGGCAAAATAACCACCGGAAGCCGTCGATTGGTAGTCCGGGCAAGGGTTCCCCCCTCCCCTGTCGGGATCGCAGTGGAGGTAACGGGGTCATTCGTCTATGCCAGGCAGGCAAAGTGATTATGCCCGGTTAGAACGCTCCTGTGCCTGTGAGCAGAGTTATATAGCCGCACAGACGGAGTGTCCTTTAGCCATCGATGATAGCCCTGCCGCTGAATGTGATGCCGGAGACTCACGGGCACTGCAGACACATGGCTGCAGTGCAGGACAACCGGCAGCGCGGAGCGAAATCAGGAACTCCGGTCTCCGGTAAACCGCCAGTCCTCCCGACAGGAGCCCCGGCGGCGGCACAACCATCGCCAGGCCCTGCGGGTGACGAAGGGCCTGTCACAGCGCCTGGCCCTCTCTGTCGTGAAAAGGCCGTCTTCCCTCTCCCGGGGGGTCTGACGAACATATCGGCAGGCACCGCCACCAGGCCCCTCAATTCAGATGCGTCCGTGCTTCCGTTCCCGCGCGATAATGTCTGTGCGACAAATGAAAAAACGGCCACGTTATCCGCCGGAAATAAAGATAATCTCCCGGTTTTCTGAACGCCATATCCACCCGGGAAACCGGGTAGCCGGTATTTTCTTTTTTAGCAAGAAACACGATAAAATAAAAAAATCCTGCCGGAACAGGTCATCAGCATTTATTTCGCAGAAGGCGGAATAACTATTACCGGATAAGCCGATCCCTGAAAACCGCTCCCGGAACCGCCGGTGGCTGGCAGGATGACGCCCTCTGCCCGCCCGCCAGAACATCGCCTCCGGTCGCCACCGCACCGGTGAGACGTGACCCGGGATCCCAGGCGCCCGGTGGCAGATCCTGCAGGTCTGTCTCCTCCGGCTCCCGGGTAAAGCCGGTGCCCCTGCTCAGGAGAGCGGGATAATGCCGTAATTACCGGATAACAGAGGCTTACACAGGATTTTATAACTGTCGATATCATACCCGCCGGAGACCTGCGTCAGCTCTCTCGCCTGCTCAAGGGTCTCTGCTTCTCCGAGCCATGCCCAATGGTCAATCACATGATATCTATCGCCTTCCTGCAACGCTACCCGGCCAGGCCACGGCCAGCAGACGACTTTAAGGGTCTGTAATGCTTCCAGTAATTGAGCATTATGCGCTTCGGTAGTGATAACGCCGCAGCAGGCACCGGAACATTTACGTAATGCATGGCGGAAACAGGCGCGGCCGGCGGAAATTTTTTCAATCCCCAGCAGTCCATAACAAAGCTGATGGCGATCGGCGATCTCCTTCAGCGCTTCCTGAGCGCTATAACGGTTCCTGAATAATCCGTAGATATTTTCACTGTAGCCAATCTCCTGCTGGGTGAGGGAAACCACGCTGATACCCGCCTCATCCATTTTCAGGGTATGCAACTGCCTGATCTTCCTCAATCTTTTATTAAATAATGGCTTAAGCTGCTTAATCAATTGTGCCTCGAGCAGGAGCGCCCCTATCTCTCCGGATGTCTGCTGATAGCGGATATAGCGGGTCTGACGCAGCAGTTTCGCCTCATCAGGGTTACGTAAATGTGACAACAGGCGTGAACGGAGATTGACACTCTTGCCAATGTAAAGTGGCATCGTGTCGCTTTCACCATAAAAAAAATAGACACCGGTGACGGCAGGAACGCTTTCTATATTCTCGCGCAGTGCCACCGGGTAGATAAACGACACTTTTTCAGGCTGCCAGTGATAACTTTTGGCTCTCATTACGTCAGTATTACCTCTCTTTGAGTGACGTTATTTTAGCCGTTGCGCAGTGTTTCTGTACAATATCTTTTATACATCAGCCCCGTCCCCCGGTATGCTGCAGTAAATCCGGACTTTTCCCTGGCCAGTGATCCGGCTATGCTGTTGAAACACGATGAATTCTCAACAACGGACACATTATGGACACCACGATCTTTTCCATTGTCCAGCCTGAAATGCAGCAACCCTGCCAGCCGGTGACACAGTTTGATGAACAGCTGGCCAGGGACATCGCAACGCTGCATGAAGCCATGAAAACCCACCAGGAATCGGCACTGGCAGCCATTCAATTGGGTATACCGAAACAAATCGTCGCGATTGATATCACCGATGAACAGACTCGCCGTCAGCAATTTGTGCTGATCAATCCGGTAATTGTCGGATACTCAGAGGATACTGCCCTCTTCAAAGAACAATGTCCTTCGTTGCCCGATGAAACGATAGAGACTACCCGGGCCGTGGCGGTGAAGGTGAAATATCAGGATCCGCAGGGCCGGCATCAGCAACTGGAAGCCGAAGGTTATCTGGCCGTTTTTCTGCAGCATACCCTCGACCATCTCCATGGACGCTCTCCCGCAAGTTATCTGTCCCCTTTAAAAAAACAGCGGGTACTCACCCGTCTGAAAAAGCAGCTAAAAAAATAGTCTGCGCAACAGGCTGCCTGCTGAGGGCGCGATGCGGCAGCCGGCAATGCTGTCGCGTAATTATGCGAGACAGACAGAGGCTTTATCCCCTTCAGGAAATGTCCGGCAGATCCGTTTCTGACCAGCCGCTCGTTTTACCAAAAAGTATTTCTGCGTTTAAACACGCTCAGATTCACGGACTTTTTCGCCGCAGTCAGAAATTCACTCCGTTTGATCGCCTACCGGCAAAGACTCAAAATAATATTAATATCATTAATATTATTTTTAAATAACTCCCCCGGAGTTGAATTCCGGTTCACCGACCGGAGAACCGCACGGCGCTTATTACGCTATATTCTGTAGCCATATTTAAGCCTGATAATAATTCTTATTATAAATACATTAGTGATTTTTCACCGTGAGCAGGGAATTACCCCATCGCCGCCAGTCATTAAAGTTAACCTTTTGTTAAATAAAAACAGGCGCTATGATAGTGGTCTGGCTGAGGTTCCGGCACAGTTCAGTGCCGGTTAGCTGCTGGCGACAAGTGTTAACCGCCAATCCGCAGCAGATCACGGACTCCTGTGACATAAACAGGTATCGTTTGGTGAATACTGTCAGTATTCATGGGCATTCCGGGTCGCCGGACTGAACGAGGTAACGGAGAGATGTTAAACAAAAAAAGGCGTCATTTTTTATATGCGGTGATTACCGTAGCGGTGATCACCGCCTGTGTAATGAGCAGAGCGATAATCGGGGGCGTATTTGATGAGTATCATCTGCCACTGAACGAATGGCCTGCGGAACTTATCCTGACCCAGTGCATGATGATAGTCATTTATACTGCCGTGTTTACAGGAATTTTTTCGGTTCCGCTCTGGTATTTCTTCCTGGGTGAAAGCGACGCCCGTCACTAACCGCCCTGCCCTGAGTCCGGCACCGCTAACGGTGCCGGTCCTGACGGTATACTGAAGGGCTCATTCCGGACCAGCGGCGAAAACGGTGGCTGAAATGGCTCAGTGAATTAAACCCACAGCTTACCGCGATATCTGTCAGTGGTATGCCTTGATATCTGAGCAACTCAGCCGCCTTTGCCATGCGTTTTTCCATCACATACTGATGTGGCGGCCGTCCGGTACTTTGGCGAAACATCCTTGAAAAGTGGTATTCACTTAACGCAGCCTCCCCGGCCAGCGTGGACAACGTCAGCGAATCGCTGAGATGATGCTCAATAAATTCACACACCCGTCTGAGCGTGGCCGGTGCCAGGCCGCCCCGGACCGCCGGCAAAGCCCAGTTAACCCGACTGTACTGCTGTACCAGACAGGTCAGCAGTAACGTACTGGCCGTGCTCAGTAACAGGTGGTTCGCCGGTTGCTGCCAGTCATAATTCAGCAGAAACTGCCGGTAAAGCTGAGTGATTTTTCCATCATCCGCAAAGATTTTTTCATCGGGTACGACATCAGACGGGCTGCGATCCCAGATTTTTTCTGCCAGTACGGATAAATGCTCCGGCGTACAATAGAGATGCACAAATGAGAGGCGGGCACGGACATCCCAGACCGAACCACTGCCGGCAGGCATCAGACAAAAACGATCCGGCCCGCCCCCGTTACGCCATCCGTGGGGCGTTTTATGCCAGGTATCATAACCATCCGCAATATACAGACTCAGCGTGTGGTGGTTGCTCTGGTGGTGAACTCTGTCACACTGGTTAAACCACGAAGCCAGCTGAACCCCGCTGTCCAGTGCAACGCTGTCGAGCAGCCTGGCTTTATGGCGTTGCAGAATTTCCATCGTCTGATAATCAGGCATCTTCTCTCCGCCTTTTCCGGCTGTCAGACGCACAGTGTATTCTGCCGCTGTCCCCGTGCGCCACTAATACCTCACCCGGCACACATAAAAGCGCAGAAATACGCAAACCGGCAGCAGACTGGTACAAATGGTCGCTCTCTGTTTTGTGAATACTGGGGGCAGGAAGAAAAACACTGGCCGGAGATTAATAATGACAATACTGCTCTATTTCGCTGTAGTTCTGATCTGGGGAACCACCTGGATTGCTATCTTTGTGCAGGAACATAATGCTGCAATTCCGGTCACGGTGGCTGTGTTCTGGCGTTTTGCGCTGGCGTCGGTGGTTTTATTGCTGGTACTGAAACTCAGCGGGCGGCTGAAGTCGTTGTCCCGGCAGACACATCTCTATTGTCTCCTTCAGGGATGTACGATTTTCGGGATCAATTTCGTCTGCTTTTATCACGCTGCCCAGTGGATCAATAGCGGTCTGGAATCCGTTATCTTTTCGATGGCGGTTTGCTATAACGCGGTTAACAGCTGGATTTTCTTCCGGCAGAAACCGCCCGCCCGCTTTTGGCCGGCCGTTGTGATCGGTATCGGGGGTATTGTCATCTTATTCTGGCCGCAGTTATCAGAAAACCACGTCTCACCGCAACTGCTGGCCGGCATCGGCTTATCGGCACTCGGTACACTTGGCTTTTCGCTGGGCAATATGATCAGTGTTCGCCACCAACGGCAGCAGCAGGATACACTGACCACAACCGGTTATGCCATGCTCTATGGCGCGTTAGTGATGGCGTTACTGAGCCTGGTGATGGGATATTCACTCGTTCCTCCGGGGAATATCCGCTGGCTGGGCGCGGTCTGTTACCTGGCCATTATCGGTTCCGTCTGCGGGTTCGGCGCTTACTTTATTTTACTGGGACGGATCGGTGCCGCTAAAGCCAGCTGGAGTACCCTGTTATTTCCTCTGGTTGCCCTGGCGTTTTCCGCAGAATATGAAGGGTTCGTCTGGCAACCCCATGCCATTATCGGGCTGGCAGCTATCTCCTGCGCTAACCTGTTAATGTTTATCCGCACTCCCCTGCGGCTTAACAACCACCGTTCATAACCCCTGGCAGCGGCCGGTTAACAGACAGGCCGCTGCCCATTGCTCCGTTTATTCCCCCTCCCCTGCCATTCATTCCCTGAAAACTGCATTTCATGCCATTACCCACACACAAAAGCAGGGATTCATTATGCTCACCGCAGCAGATAACTTGCATGCGGAGCATGATATGAATACAAACTCACCTTTTTCACCCATGACCCGCTGGCTGACACTGGCCGGCACCATTGTTACGCAGTTCGCCCTTGGCTCAGTCTATACCTGGAGCCTGTTTAATCAGCCCCTGTCAGAAAAACTTTCAGCCCCCATCAGTAAAGTTGCACTTTCTTTCGGCTTACTCAGTCTCGGACTGGCAATTGCCTCCTCTCTGGCCGGTAAACTGCAGGAGCGGTTCGGCGTGAAAAAAGTCACCGTCGGTGCCGGTGTGTTACTGGCGGTCGGTTTTTTCCTGACTTCCAAAGCCTCATCATTGCCGATGCTGTATCTCAGTGCCGGAGTACTGGTCGGACTGGCCGATGGGGCCGGTTATCTGATGACATTGTCAAACTGCGTGAAATGGTTCCCGGAACGTAAGGGCGTTATCTCTGCCTGTGCTATTGGGGCATACGGTCTGGGCAGTCTGGGCTTTAAATTTATCTGCAGCTATCTGCTGGTTCACCAGGGGCTTGAACATACCTTTATGCTGTGGGGTTGTATTGCGCTGGTGATGGTGGCTATCGGTGCATCACTGATGAAAGAGGCCCCACGCAGAGAAGCGCAGCCCGGTGCTGTTTCGGTATGTGATTTCTCTCTGGCGGAGTCGATGAAACAACCGCAGTACTGGATGCTGGCACTGATGTTTCTTACCGCCTGTATGAGCGGCTTATATGTCATCGGGGTGGCTAAAGATATCGGTCAGAGCATGGTTCACCTGCCTGCGCTGAGCGCAGCTAACGCGGTCACCGTGATAGCGGTAGCCAATCTGGGCGGGCGCCTGGTTCTGGGAGTCTTATCCGATAAACTGCCACGCATTCGTGTCATCTCTCTGGCGCAGATTATCTCTCTGGCAGGGATGAGCCTGTTAATGTTCACGTCACTGAATGAAACCACGTTTTTCATGGCGGTGGCCAGTATCGCATTCAGTTTTGGCGGAACCATCACCGTTTTCCCCTCTCTGGTCAGTGATTTTTTTGGCCTGAATAATCTGACTAAAAATTATGGTGTGATTTATCTGGGCTTCGGTATCGGCAGTATTCTCGGTTCGCTGGTCGCTTCGCTGTCAGGCGGATTCACCGTCACTTTCGCCCTGATTATGGTTCTGCTGACAGTATCGCTGGTGTTATCACTAACCATTCGCCAGCCGGGCGTACGTTTTGTCTCTACCGCTCCGGTCCTGAATTCCTGACTGCCCGTTTCACCGCAATCACTGTGCCTGCTCACTGTAGCAGGCCTCCTGATCCCCCCGTCTTCCTGAACTGCCCCCTTACCCTCATTCTATCCTTGCCTGTTTGTTTGCTTTTACGTTCACAGACCCCGACAGGAAAATCAGCACAGACCGCTTCATCACTCCACAGCATTGCCGTGAGCGCAAACGGCCTGACGGCACCGGGGGGCTGAAGCGTATGGAGTCCGCAGCGAAGACCGGGAAATAATGGTTCACTTACCCTGCAGCTCAGCCCCGCAGCAGGATCATGGCGGACGTATTAACGGTCATGCACAGTAGCTGAGCCGGGTCACCGGCAATGAATACTTTGGTCCACACTTCATCGGGTCAGTATCTAATAAACAAAGCGTGAAAGCCGGATGGTCCGGTGGCACATCACCGGCAATGAGGGCTTTGATCCACACTTCATCGGGTCAGTGCCTGCTAAACAAAGCGTGGAGGCCGGATAGCCCGGCAGCACATCACCGGCAATGAATGCTTTGGTCCACACTTCACCGGGTCAGTGCCTGCGAAGCAAAGCGTGGAGGCCGGATGGCCCGGCGGCACACAAGAGGCCGCCGGCGATCGACCCGCAGACCAGCACAGCACAGCACAGCACAGCACAGCACAGCACAGCAGGATGACCCCGCCCCAGTGCAGGACGGAATACTCCCGGCATTGAGCCACCGCTCGGTTACCGCCGGTTATTCGGCACTAAGCACCATCATCCGTAACAGGTTTACCGACTGAATCGGGGGTAAGCTGAGAATGGTCTGGTAGAAGTCGATTGTCATATGACAAAGCGCCTGATGATTCGAGGAAGTATCTCCGGGCTCATTCAGTTGTCTGAGCTGATCCCCCCAGCGCGGATACAGCGTACTGACCACTTCTTTCAGGGTTTCGGTCGCCAGTGTTTTATTCAGTGGTTTATCCGGCCCCTGACTGGTCAACAGCAGTGCCTCCATTGCCTGAGCATCTTCCGTGTTCAACGCCGGCGGAAGCAATTGCATCAGATTAACCCCGCCCTCGACCTGGGGATAAAGGAAACGAAAACAGGCGTCGGATGAGAGGTTATCCAGCGTCTTCATTTCATCTACCGACATTGAGACATAATGGATCACCGCATCGTCACTGGCCCGGCCGATCCGCTGATTAATCACATCCACCAGCATACCGCGTAACTGCCCCAGCGCGACAGGCACACTATTACCTTCTCGAACTGAGCGTAAAAACGCCGGCTGAAGCATACGCCAGAGCCCGGGTTCCTGAACTTTCAGTATCCGGTAGCCCGGCAGAGAGGCCATCTCAGCCAGCGCCTGTTGTTCCTGTTTCCGGGCATCCCGTTCAGGTTTACAGGCATAAAACCAATAGAGATTTCCGGCAATGACCGGTAACACGGTCAGCAGAAGTCCGCCGGCCAGTGACAACCGGCTTTTCCTGACAACCAGTGTCCACAAAAGCCCCGATATAATCAGACCAGCAATAGAAGGGATAAGGGTGTCAGTCATACTGAAGGCGAAGGCTCTCGTGATACATCGACTAATACCGGACAGTGTGCCCTTTCCAGGACCGCCGCGCTGACTGAACCTTTCAGAATACGGTTGAACGAAGAAAGATGACGCCGCCCCATGATAATCATTGATACATTGAGCCGGTCAGCCTGTTCAACAATCGTGGTGGCCGGGTCACCGCTGCAAATCATTCCGCGGGCAGGAATACCGGCCTCCGCAAACGGGTTAAGCGCATAGCGCACTATCTGTTCAGCGGAATTACGGGAGTCCAGCGCATCCATCGACAGCGCGTTTTTTTCAGCGGTATCAATTTCAATCGGCTGGCTACAGGCAGCATCATCCGGCGCCACACAACATAAAATAATCACCGACGCCTGATGTGCTTTGGCCTGTTCCAGAGTCACGTTAATCACTTTTTCTGCCATGGTAGCCTGACGATCAATCGCCATTAACAGTGTTTTCATTCTATCAAGCTCACTTTCAGTGAAAGGCGGTTACCCGTTGTCGCATCAGTATATTTTCAGAAAGACATCACGTCGTCTGCGGGTAACTCAGTTTAACGAGCAACTACTGTAGCCTGATTATCTATATTTGTCAGAGGATTGATGCCGTCCGGCGATGAAAAAGGTCCGGAATTGCCGATTACCGCATCCCGGAGTGTAAAAGGAATACTGCGCGGCAGAAACGGGCTTTTAATATATTTTCAATCCTGAAAAATTTGATGTGATGAGGTAAGCAGCTATTTCCCGGTACCTTCAGCCAGACTGGCGGGCCGCCGGCAGGTTAAAAAATTGATCAGAATACCCATTCAGGTGGAATAACCGGGCCCGGTACTGGTGCACAGGGTGAGTTTTTTCTATCATACGCCGCAATTCCTGTCGCATTCTGATCTAAGGCCAGCCCCGATGTTCCTGCACCTTGATAAGCTACTGGCAGTTTTTGATCGGGCAGCCCTGATGCTGATTTGCCTGTTTTTTCTGACCCGGGCCGCCCCTTTCCGCCAGTTACTGCAAAAAGATGACTATACGCCGGCAGAAAAACTGACCGTCATCGTTATTTTTTCGTTATTTGCGCTGTTCAGTACCTGGACCGGGATCAATGTTGATGGGTCACTGCTGAACGTACGTATCATTGCCGTGATGTCCGGCGGGATCCTGTTTGGTCCCTGGGTCGGCATTTCTACGGGGATCATTGCCGGACTGCATCGCTATCTGATCGATATGCACGGGGTCAGCTCAATTCCCTGCCTGATCACCAGTATTCTGGCTGGCGTGATTTCAGGAATGATTTATCAGCGAGTCGATAAATCCAGACGCTGGAGCGCCGGGATCCTCTGCGGGATGTTATGTGAATCCCTGACCATGCTGCTGATTGTGCTCTTCGCCCGCCCTGCCGCCCTGGGCATCGAGATAGTCAGTGAAATTGCACTGCCAATGATCCTCGGGTCGATGAGTATCGGTCTGATTGTTTTACTGGTGCAGAGCGTGGAAGGTGAAAAAGAAGCCCAGGCCGCCCGCCAGGCCAAGCTGGCACTCGATATTGCAAACAAAACACTGCCCCTGTTCCGTCAGGTGAACAGCGAATCGTTACGCCAGGTATGTGAAATTATCCGCCATGATATCAACGCAGATGCCGTTGCCCTGACCAACTGCCGGGAGATTCTGGCTTATGTCGGATACGGCGAGGAACACTACCAGACGGGAAATATCAGCCTGAGCCCGACCACCACCCTGGCCATTACCAGCGGGAAAATCATCATCCGCAATAATGATGAAGCTTACCGTACCCGGGACATCCACTCTATTCTGGTGATCCCGCTGCGGGAAAAAGGTGCGGTCGCCGGCACATTAAAAATCTATTATCGCCGGGCCCATAAAATAACCGGCTCGCTGAAAGAGATGGCGGTCGGTCTGTCACAGATCATATCGACCCAGCTGGAAGTTTCACGGGCCGAGCAATTACGCGAGATGGCGAATAAAGCTGAACTCCGTGCGTTGCAGAGTAAAATTAATCCGCACTTCCTGTTTAATGCACTGAATGCCATTTCTTCCTCTATCCGGATGAACCCGGATACCGCACGACAACTGGTGATCAATCTTTCCCGCTACCTGCGCTATAACCTGGAGCTGAGTGATGACGAAACCATTGATATCAAAAAAGAGCTGTATCAGGTGATGGATTACATCGCTATCGAACAGGCGCGTTTCGGCGATAAGCTCTCGGTGATTTACGATATTGATGAAGATATTGCCTGCAAAATTCCTAGCCTGTTAATTCAGCCGTTGGTGGAAAATGCCATTGTGCACGGTATACAGCGGAGCCAGGGAAAAGGTGTGGTCACCATTACGGTCAGAAAGACAGAAACCTGCGGGGATGTGCATATTTCGGTGCGCGATACCGGTGACGGGATCAGCGAAGACGTTATTCGTCGGGTAGCCGGTAATGAGATGCCCGGGAACAAGATAGGACTGCTGAATGTTCATCATCGCGTCCGGTTGCTGTACGGTGAAGGGCTGTGTATCCGCCGGCTTTCACCCGGCACCGAAATCTCCTTTACCGTGACTAAAGACGTCGCGCCTAAGCCTCCCGACCAACGACAGTTCAGTCCGGAGAATATTACGTGAAGGCCATAATTGTGGAAGATGAGTACCTGGCGCAACAGGAACTCCGCTGGATGATACAGCATCACAGTCATATCAGTATTGAGGGCTGCTTTACCGACGGTGTGGATGTCCTCAAATATCTGCAAAGTCATCAGGTGGATGTGATCTTTCTCGATATCAATATCCCGTCGCTGGACGGCATGCTGCTGGCAAAAAATATCAGTATGTTCGCCGTGCGCCCGTTAATTGTGTTTATTACGGCCTGGAAAGAGCACGCCGTGGAAGCCTTCGAATTAGAAGCCTTTGATTACATTCTTAAGCCCTACCAGGAATCCCGTATCGTGACAATGCTGAATAAGCTGGAAAGCAACTGGAAGGCGCAGCAACACCCTGTGGCTCCCCGGGCGGCGGAAAAGATCCAGCAGACTATCAATCTGGTAAAGGATGACCGGATTATCGTGACCAATATCCACGATATCTGTTATGCGGAAGCTCATGAGAAGCTGACCATCGTCTATACCCGGCGAGATCAGTTTATTATGTCGATGAGTATCAGTGAGTTTTGCCAGCGGGTTCCGGAAAATCAGTTCTTCCGCTGTCACCGCTCTTTCTGCGTCAACCTGAACCGGATCCGCGAAATTGAGCCCTGGTTTAATAATACCTATATCCTGAAACTCCATGAGCTGGAATTTCAGATCCCGGTCAGTCGCAGTAAAGTGAAAGCGTTTCGCCAGCTGATGAAGCTGTAACCGTCCGGTCAGTACCGGTGCGGTTACAGCGAACTATCACAGGGTGTAGTTACAGCACCACACCCAGATACTGACGCATATGCGCACCGGCACCTAACAGCCCCGGCTGATCGTGGGTGATCAGGTAGACAGGAATATCCTGAACATAGGCACGGAAACGCCCCTTATCTTCAAAGGCGGCACGGAAACCGGAGGCTTTAAAGAATTCCAGGAAACGCGGCACAATCCCCCCGGCAATATAAACACCGCCAAAGGTGCCAAGCGTCAGCGCGAGGTTGCCACCGAAACGGCCCATGATGACACAGAACAGGGACAGCGCACGGCGGCAATCGGTACACTCTCCGGAAAGCGCGCGTTCAGTCACATCCTGAGGCTGTAATACCTCCGGTTCACGGTTATCTGAAATCACAATCGCACGGTAAATATTTACCAGCCCTTTCCCGGACAGTACACGTTCAGCAGAAACACGGCCACGTTCTGCACGCAGCACGCTCATGATCATATCTTCTTCTTCGGTGCCACAGGTAAAATCGACATGACCGCCTTCGCCCGGAAGACTGACCCAGCGTTTATCCACATGTACCAGATGACTCACGCCCAGCCCGGTCCCGGCACCATAGATGGCAATAGGTTTACCGTTAACCGGTTCATTGCCGCCAAACTGAATAACATCCTCATCACTCAGACACGGAATAGCCATTGAGACGGCGGTAAAATCGTTGATCACTTCCAGATGTTCCAGACCAAGATTTTGCTTCATCTCTTCGATGGAAAATGCCCAGTGATGATTAGTCATCTCGATCCAGTCATCTTTGACCGGACAGGCTATCGCAATACAGGCAGCCTGCACTTCCGGCTGTTCCGAAAGATAGTGACGGATGACATCCTCCAGGCTCTGAAAATCAGAGGTAGAGAAGGTTTTGGTCTGTGAGATGTTACCGTTACTCACCTCACACAATGCAAGGCGGGCGTTAGTTCCGCCGACATCGCCGACCAAGGCATAGTTTGTCATTCTTATGCTACTCCGCTTGGGGGTAATTGATGGTGAAGACGCAGTGGCGTCTTCAAATTATTTCTTCACCGGGAATTCCGGTGAAATCACATTATAATTTTTACAGTCATCTACCATACCTTGCAGAATACCCCATGCACATAGGTAAGATGCTGAATAATACCAAAGAAAACTTTTTACCCTTGACAGTCACACCTGCCACTCCGGGAGTAACCCCGCCCTTTCAGAAGGCGTTCCGCCATCCGGCTGAGTTCAGACCGGAGATTTGCAGATTACTACAATAGTCCCGGAACTTCACCTACCAACAACCCGAGGTTAAGCATTATCACCAGGACAACTATCACACAGCCGGTGATACGTATTTTTTTACTGTTCACCAGTTCACCCATCAGACGGGGATTACCGGTAAAGACCAGTAAAGGGATCAGGGCTAATGCGATGCCAAAACTCAGTAACACCTGGCTCAGGACCAGTACCCGGGTCGGATCCATGCCGGCAATAATAACGATAAAGGACGGCAACATCGTCACGACACGGCGTACCCATAACGGGATGGTAAAATGAATAAACCCCTGCATAACCACCTGGCCGGCCAGTGTCCCCACCACCGTAGATGACAGACCGGCAGTGACCAGACTCAGACCAAATACCAGGGCGGCCGCATTTCCCAGCAGGGGTTTCAGGGTCACGTAGGCCTGATCCAGTTCCGTTATACCGGTATGCCCATTAAAATGGAATACAGCCGCGGCCGTGGCCATCATCGCCAGATTAACAAAACCGGCAATCGTCATCGCCACGGCGACATCCATTTTTGTCGAACTGTAACGCTGGCTGCGGTTACCGCCGGTATCCCGCTGTGTCAGTGCCGAGTGCAGATAAATCACATGCGGCATAATGGTGGCACCCAGTACCCCGGCCGCCAGATACAGGGCATCCGTTTCCGGTAATGCAGGCACCACCATACCGCGCAGTAAGCCTGCAGGATTCGGCTGAGAAAAGAATAATTCAATGACATAGGCTACGGCGACAAACAGCAGCATTCCGCCGATCACCCATTCCAGTGGCTTCTGTCCGCGATTCTGTAACATCAGGATCAGGAACGTCGCGATGCCGGTGACTACCGCCCCTTCCAACAATGAAATGCCGAACAGCAGTTTGAACCCTAAGGCTGCACCGATAAATTCCGCAAGGTCGGTCGCCATCGCGATTATTTCGGCTTGCACCCAATAGAACCAGACGACAGGGCGGGGAAAACGGTCACGGATATGCTCAGCCAGGTTTTTTCCGGTGGCAATCCCCAGTTTCGCAGAGAGCAACTGGATAAGCATCGCCATAATATTTGCCCAGACAACCACCCACAGCAACTGATAGCCATAACTGGCACCGGCCTGAATGTTAGTTGCGAAGTTTCCGGGGTCGATATAACCAATCGCCGCAATGAACGCAGGCCCCATCAGTGCCAGTTTCACTTTTCTCTGTTTGTTATTACGTTCAGTAATCTGACTGTCTGGCATCTGGGTTCCCCGGAGCTATGGTTGACCCCCACTCTACCTGTAAAGCATCAGGGGTGTTAAATCGATAATAATTATTACATCAATAGACGGAGCTAAAAAGTATAGCACTGGCTATACTTCGAACCCTCACGTTACCCGATTAGCAAAATTTGAGCAAAGGATTTTGTGAACAGTTTCGCCGGGGGAGAATGAGAAATTAACAGAAAAACGACAGATTATTTAATAATCCGATACATTCCATACAAAAGCACACACTGTCTGCGTCGGTTATTCAGAAAAAACAGCGAGATCTTTTGCTTATATTGGGTTTTGGATCTCGTTTTTATGCGGCGTGTTACATAGAATACACCACAAAATATAACTCTCCTCAGAACCGGAGCCCGCATGGCACACATTTTTCACTTTATTCTGGCAATGGTGGTTGTCGCAGTCCTTGCCTTACTGGCAAGTAAAAACCGTAAACAAATTCGTATCCGCTACGTTATTCAGCTATTGGTTATCGAAGTTCTGCTGGCATGGTTTTTCCTGAATTCAGAAGCCGGTCTCGGTTTTGTCAGAGCGTTCGCAGGTTTCTTCGATACGCTGCTGAAATACGCCGCCGAGGGAACCAACTTCGTCTTTGGCGGAATGAATGACAAAGGCATGGCTTTCTTCTTCCTGAACGTCCTTTGCCCTATCGTTTTCATCTCCGCGCTGATCGGTATTCTTCAGCATTTCCGGGTGCTGCCATTGGTCATCCGCGCCATCGGTACGGTACTGTCCAAAATCAATGGTATGGGCAAACTGGAATCGTTCAACGCGGTCAGTTCATTGATCCTTGGGCAGTCTGAAAACTTTATCGCTTATAAAGATATCCTCGGGAAGATGTCCCATAACCGTATGTACACCATGGCTGCCACGGCGATGTCTACGGTTTCCATGTCTATCGTCGGTGCCTATATGACGATGCTGCAGCCTAAATATGTGGTCGCCGCCCTGATCCTTAACATGTTCAGTACTTTTATTGTGCTGTCGATTATCAACCCGTACAAAGTCGAACAGGAAGATGATCTGCAACTGAAAAGCACCCATGAAGGACAAAGTTTCTTCGAAATGCTGGGTGAATACATCATTGCCGGTTTCCGTGTCGCTATCATTGTGGCGGCCATGCTGATTGGTTTTATTGCGCTGATCTCTGCTATCAATGCGCTGTTTACCAGCATTTTCGGTATCAGCTTCCAGGGTGTCCTGGGTTACCTGTTCTACCCGTTTGCCTGGATCATTGGTGTTCCTGCTAACGAAGCGCTGAAAGTCGGTAGTGTCATGGCGACCAAACTGGTGTCGAACGAGTTTGTCGCCATGATGGACCTGCAGAAAATGGCCAGCCAGCTGACTCCCCGCTCTGAAGGGATCCTGTCTGTCTTCCTGGTCTCTTTTGCTAACTTCTCCTCTATCGGTATCGTCGCGGGCGCTATCCGCGGTCTGAATGAAGAGCAGGGGAACATTGTCTCCCGTTTTGGTCTGAAATTACTTTACGGTTCAACGCTGGTCAGCCTGTTATCCGCAGCGGTTGCCGGACTGGTTCTTGCCTGATCCGACACACAGACAAAAAACGGGGCCTTCGCAGGCCCCGTTTTTTTTAACGCTCAGCCACCACCGTGGCCTGATCCGCGGCGACGACCCGTTGACGTAACTGCATGAAGTGCTTCACCACCACCTCCACTTCCAGCCGGGAAACATCCTGCCCGGGGGCCTCCAGGATTTCTGAAGGTACCTTCCAGGGGCCCCAGAACCAGGCATCACTGTTACCGAACAGGGCCACGGTCGGCACCTGCACTCCGGCGGCGACGTGCAATGCCCCGCCATCACTGGTCAGTATCTGCTGGCAAAGAGACATGCCGGCAATCAGTTCTCTCAGGTTACGGGTCTGTGCCGGGATCAACGCAATATCCGGGCAGGCCTCAATAATCTGCCGGGCCTTATCATCATCCCCCGGATGACTCTTATTGTCCGCCGCGCCGGGTGACCAGAACAGCAGGAACTGACAAGGCTGCTGCGAGGCAATCTCATGCATCAGACGAATAAATTTCTCTGCCGGCCAGCGCTGTTCCGGCTTACGGGAGCTTATCTGAATACCAAACACCGGAAGTTCTTCCGACAGCGGCAGACGTTCACGCATGGTCAGGATCTCTTCGCGGGTAGGGTACAATTCCAGTCCGGCCGGCGGCTCAGTGACCCCAAGGGGAGCGGCAAGGCGGGAGAATAACTCAACAATATGACACTGCTCACCCGACAGAGTCACCGGGTCACTCACCTCCGGCGGGGTATCATTACCAATGGCTATGATACGCTTCGCACCGGAGAGTCTGGCCCATTTCAGCGGCCGCTCAGACCACTCCCCGCGGGCAATAATGGCGACGTCATATCCGGCATTGCGTACATTCAGGTAGCTTTTAACCCGCTGAAAAAGGACAGAAAACAATGACTGCCCCGGCTGCCGGTGGTGTAATTTACTGTAGGGATGAACCTTCCCCACATGAGGATTATTTTCCAGAACCTTTTGATTATAGGTATTTACCAGCAGGTCAACCTTGCCCCCCAGAGTACGTGATAAGGAGGAGATCAGCGGCGTAGTCAGTATCAGATCGCCGATGTTATCCCTCTGAATAATCAGTATTTTCATCTTTTGGTCAACTTTGTTGTTTTATTTGTACGCTCAGGCGGCCAGGCGCCTGCCACTGTTTTACAGGCTTATCATCATGTTCAGAATCATCAGTCCGACGGCCTGAGTCCAGGATCCGCAGGAGTCTCCCACTACGTGGAGCCGGAGACCTTCCTGTACCGGCGATGCTTCTGATAAGACCCTCTGATGTATAGAAGGTTGCAGCCGCAAGGCAGAAAATATGACCGCACGTAGAGATGAAAAAACCCCTGAACCAGGGGTTTTTAGTGACGACGCGCTTAAAAGTGCCGCGACCGGGCTGACAGACACGCTTTTATCAGTGACTAGTCGGCTTTATCCGCCGTCACCTGCTGCACTTTATGACTCTCCCGTCCTTCGGCAATAACATCATCATCGATTCTATCGGTATTGGACTGGTTGTCACGACCGGATAATAAATTCCAGCAGGCGATGAACAACGCAGCAATCAGCGGTCCGATAACAAACCCGTTAAGGCCGAACAATTCCATTCCGCCCAGGGTGGAGATCAGCACCAGATAATCCGGCATACGTGTTTCTTTACCCACCAGTAACGGACGAAGGATATTGTCCACCAGCCCGATCACGACGACAAAGAAAACCACGAGGAAGACTCCTTTCCACAGCGGCCCGGCGGCGAGGAAATAGATAGCCACCGGCAGCCAGATAATGGCTGACCCGACGGCAGGGACCAGTGAAAGGAACGCCATTAATGCCCCCCACAGCACACTGCCTTCCACACCCAGGAACCAGAAAGCCAGCCCCCCCAGCGCGCCCTGCACGATTGCCACGACTACCGTTCCTTTTACCGTGGCTTTGGAAACGGCGGCCAGTTTAGTGAACAGGTGATGTTTTACATCTCGGCTCAGAGGCAGGGCATCCAGTACCAGGCTAATCAGATAGGCACCATCCTTCAGGAAGAAGAACAGCAGGTATAACATAATGATAAAACCGACCGTAAAGCTGAAGGTTCCCTGCCCTATCACCAGCGCGCTACTGGCCAGTGTATGGCTCCCCTGCATCGCCAGGCCGGAAATTCTTTGCTGAAGCTGATCGACATTGGTCAGGTGATAACGATTCAGAAACTCCTGCACGAAGCCAGGCAGATGTTGAACCACAGTGCTGATGGAGGTGGATAAAAAATGGTTGTTCTGCTGGAGATTGTTGTAGACCTCATTGCCTTCATAAGCCAGAGAGCTCATCACAACCACACACGGAATAAAGACGATCAGACAGATGATCAGTAACGTCAGTAATGCCGCCAGACCATTTTTATCGCCAAGCCACGCCCTGATCCGTGTTTTAAGCGGATAAAACAGCAGTGCCAGAATCACTCCCCAGAATATGGACGAGTAATATGACTTGAGTACCATGCAAAACGCCAGGGTACTCAGCAATAAGAGCAGCACAAAAAATCCTTCATTAATGCCTTTGATTCTCATTTTTTATTCTCATTATCTCTGAATAAGTTACTGTTAACTGTAGTGAATAAAGTACAGAAAGCAACTTCCCGGCAACAGGATGCAGAAGAAATAGCCATCATTGCCCCGGTAGTCACAGGAAAAACAGTTTATTCACTCGCCGGAAGACGATCTCCCCTGCGCATTCTTCTGCAGTCCCCTTTCACCATGCCTGGCAGCAAAAACACAGAGGCGCTGATCCCGGTGAAGGCCACGAATGAGTTGACTTACTGAAAGATAACAGGAAATTCGGGGGCCTTTGCAGTGAGACGCCCGGACCTCAGGATGCCCCGGCTCTGTTTCACGCGTATCACCGCCAGTATTGCACAGCCGGAAAACACACTGTTCGGCCATTCGCCCTGATACGTCCCCCGCAAATGGCCTAAGAGCGGTCGCACAAACACGTGAGCTGCTCCCCTGCCACAACATACGTCTGTCGCGTTGCCGGTATCACTGTCATTCCTTAATACACTGCCGGGTTTCTCTGAGCATCCCGGAGGATCCGCCTCTCCGGCACGACGCCGATTGCCGGTCACCTGCTGGCGGCAACGTCCCTGAACCATACTAAGCGTCTTACCGTTTCGTCGCGATACAGACAGCGGGGGCAGTAAAAAGTATTTATCTGCCGACGGCCACAGCTAATGACAAACCTAAAAAACCTGAAAATAAGGTTATACATCATGACGTTACTTTAAATGATAACAGGATAACTATTTCGAACCGAGAACTGAGAACTGAGAACTGAGAACTGAGAACTGAGAACTGAGACTTTGCAGGGATAATGACCGATAGCCGACGAATAACAGCCTAACGCTTTATTTAATAAGCCGTTAATCGGGACAAACTGAGATCAGGAAAGCAGTGCTAACGATGATAATGCTGAAGCTGAAGGATGAGGCTGAAAGAAAACAGATCGGACGAGAAGAAAGAAGTGGTGGAGATAAGCGGGATCGAACCGCTGACCTCTTGCATGCCATGCAAGCGCTCTCCCAGCTGAGCTATACCCCCAGACCGAAAATTGTCAGGGCTGACCTGACGGACGGCATAATATGAAACCGGCGCATGAGTGTCAACGGCAAATTTCTGATCTGTGTGCAACTGCTGAAAAAGCCGCCAGATTCAGGGGGTAACCTCATCTGCAGCTCCTCAGGATCGCAGTCCCCGGGGAGTTAAGGAAAATAAAAAGTGAATCCGTCCATAGGGATGATGACGAAATCTTTTCTTTTTTCAAAGTACACGTTACCTTTCATTGTAAAATGACATCGTTACATCAACCAGGAAAGGAAAACAGTGTGAAAAAGGAATGGATGACTCCGGAAGAACTGGCGCTGGAAACAGGGTATAGCCGCCAGACGATCAATAAGTGGATCAAGCGTGAAGGCTGGACAACCCTGCCAAAACCTGGTGTACAGGGAGGCAAAGCCCGGCTGATACATATTGATGAAGAAGTGAAGACGTTTCTGGATTCCATCAGGCATGTGTCTGAACCGAAAGGCAACTATTTTGCCGAAAAAGATCCACTGGCGACCCTGCTGTTGAGCAGTATCAGTCAGATGACACGTCATGAAAAAGAACAGTTAAGCGGGTTGTTACTTCGTGAAGGGATCCGCGGAATGCTGCAACGACTGGATATCCCGGACGGGGAATAATAAAGACCGGAAACCCGTCGGTTTCCGGTACATTGACCGCGTTTACGCCTGTGCTTCGCGCTCTGCAATAAAGCCTAAGGCTTTATGAATACGGGCGATACTGCGTTGCTGGCCAATTGCCGCAACGGTCACGTCCAGGCCCGGAGACTGCCCGGCACCGGTTACCGCGACACGTAATGGCATGCCCACTTTACCCATACCCACTTCCAGTTCATCGGCCGTAGACTGAATTGCCTGATGAACATTCTCAGCCGTCCAGTCAGTGATCGCTGCCAGTTTCTCAGCCACACATTCTAATGGCTGACGCGCAACCGGACGCAGGTGCTTTTTCGCAGCATCTGCATCGAAGGCATCAAAGTCTTCATAGAAATAACGGCAGCTTTCCGCCATTTCTTTCAGTGTCTTGCAACGGTCGCCCAGCAGTTTAACCAGTGCAGGCAGTTCCGGCCCGACAGCGGTATCGATGTTCTGCTGTTCAATATGCCATTGCAGCTGGGTTGCCACATATTCTGCCGGCAGCGTATTAATATAGTGGTGGTTCAGCCACAACAGCTTTTCAGTATTGAAAGCACTGGCAGATTTGCTGACAGCATCCAGACGGAACAGCTCAGTCATCTCAGCCACAGAGAAGATTTCCTGATCACCGTGCGCCCAGCCCATACGAACCAGATAGTTCAGTAACGCTTCCGGTAAAAAGCCATCATCGCGGTACTGCATCACACCCACGGCACCATGACGTTTGGACAGTTTTTTACCGTCATCTCCCAGAATCATAGAAACGTGTGCATACAGCGGCACCTGCGCACCGATCGCTTTCAGGATGTTGATCTGACGCGGGGTATTATTGATATGGTCTTCACCACGGATCACGTGGGTAATTTCCATATCCCAGTCATCGATCACCACACAGAAGTTATAGGTCGGTGAACCGTCGGTACGACGAATGATCAGATCATCCAGTTCCTGGTTACTGAATTCAATCGGACCACGGATCTGATCGTCAAAGATCACCGAACCTTCCTGCGGGTTACGGAAGCGAACCACACAAGGCTCATCATTACTGTGATGCTCATGGCTATCACGGCAACGTCCGTCATAACGAGGTTTTTCGCCATTTTCCATCTGCGTTTCACGCAGTGTCTCCAGGCGTTCTTTAGAGCAGTAGCACTTATAGGCGGTTCCGGCCTCCAGCATCTCATCGATGACCTGGTTATAGCGGTCAAAACGTTTCGTCTGGTAATAAGGACCTTCATCCCAGTCCAGGTTTAGCCAGTTCATACCATCCATAATGGCTTCGATGGCTTCCGGTGTGGAGCGTTCAAGATCGGTGTCTTCTATACGCAGAACGAACTCACCTTTATTGTGGCGGGCGTATAACCAGGAATAAAGAGCGGTGCGGGCTCCACCCACATGTAAGTAGCCGGTAGGACTTGGCGCAAAACGAGTCTTAATTTTCATTAAACATTGCCTTAGGACGCGGTTTTATCATCACTGACGACAAAAACCAGAAATAAATGCGGAATTCAGTGGATTCATTTTAACACCTGGCAGTGAATCCTCAATCATTGCTCGCCCTCTGAAACTGTTTAATCTGCGTTTTGCGATAAAAAAAACACCGTTTTGTTTAAAACCCCCGCAGGGTGGCTATTTTTAAAACGAACGAACATTTTATTCAGGAAAAGCGTTGACTCATATTCAACTATCCCTATAATGCGACTCCACACAGCGGGGGTGATTAGCTCAGTTGGTAGAGCACCTCCCTTACAAGGAGGGGGTCGGCGGTTCGAACCCGTCATCACCCACCAAACGGGTCGTTAGCTCAGTTGGTAGAGCAGTTGACTTTTAATCAATTGGTCGCAGGTTCGAATCCTGCACGACCCACCAATTCAGAAAAAAGCTCCCTCAGGGAGCTTTTTTCGTTTCTGCCCTCTGATAAGCCCGCTCACCGTCTGCGTAATGTCAGCCAGGTCCCGGAAATATTGCCCGCATCAGCATCAGCATCAGCATCAGCAGTAAAAATTACACGGCCCTGCTGACTCACTAAAATCACTCACTGTGCGCATTTTTATCGGCCCCCTGCTCTCTGAGAACCGGATGATGGGATGAAGCTCTGCGCAGTGTCAGTCCGGTTTCGGAAAGTTTTCATCGCCGCCCGCCAGGGGGCCGGGTCTTATCTTTTCCGCTGGCATTAGCGTGACACGTAAAGCACCGCTTCTGACGGGTTACCTGCCACTTTCCCCGTCATTTTTAGTGGGCTGCCAGCACCTTAAAGTACTGCGGGTCGTCCTGAAGGGTCGCCAGAACCTTCGCGGCCAGCCCGGTCGGGTTACGCCGTTTCTGCTCCCAGCTTTTCACCGTATCAAGACTGGTACCCAGCGCTGCCGCCAGCTCGGCCTGCGAAACGTTCAGTTTCGCCCGGATAGCTTTAACATCCGCGACGTTATAACGGGTTACCCGTGCCGGTAACGCGTCACCCTTTTTGATGGCGACGGCTTCTTCGAGAGAGGTTTTCAGTTCGTTAAAAATGCTCATGCTATACCTCATCTTTGAGTTGTCGGGTCAGTTTTTTCAGCGCCGCTTTTTCTGCCGCGCTCAGACTGTCCTTAGTATTTTTCGGATAGGCCATCACCAGCCAGATAACCTCACAGGTCGCCAGAAAGTAAATGACTCTGGCACTGCCGCTTTTCCCCTGATGGCCGGTCGCCATTCTGACTTTTCTCAGTCCGCCGGTTCCCTGAATTAAATCCCCCTTTTCCGGGGATTCAATCAGTTCACACTGCAATGCTTTCAGCTCATCGTCCGTGGCAATCATTCGGATTTGCCGGGTAAAAAGCGACGTCTCAATAAATTCAATTGAATGATCCATAAAGGACTCCCTTCCAGGGTGACATTGTACTCCGTTATCTGTACTTTACCAGCCCGTTGTTAATACTCATCCCCGGGCACCGGCACGTCCGGTGACGTAGCATCTTTCGGCCAGAGTCCTGTCCTCCGGCTTAATATGCCAAGCGACCGGCCAGCCCGTTCAGGTAAATGACCGGTTCTGTTCAGCGGAGCACTCTCAGCGGCTGAGGTCTGATTCGCCCGCCGTGTCATTTTTTGCCAGGTCTGCACTCTACTAACACTACCTGATAAAGTTTACTGCGGTGTTTCTGAGTCACGCGGTAAGATCTGTGAGACGCTGAGTCAGCGATTTTCAGTCCCCGTATGGCATTACACCGATCCTGTGTAATGCCACGGAATTAACGACAGGTCTCGGTGGCGGGTAATAAACCCTCAGATAGAGGGCACTAAGACCCCGGATGACAAAGCTTTCCTTTATTACCGCGACGACAGGTATCACCGGGAGCACAGATCCCCTGCCTGCTTTTATTCACGGGTTGTCGTCCCGCCCCCCGGCACACATTCCCTTAGCATTCAGGAATAAAATCCCGGTGGCTGCTCAGATAATCCGCCTGTTCACAGACCAGTTGCCAGATAGCTTCTGCCGCCGGACTCAGTGAACGGTTTTTTCGCCGGATAAGCATCAGTGTCCGGTGATACTCCGGGTAGATCCGCCTGACGGCCAGCTGACTGCCGGAAGGTAGTGGCAATGCCAGCGCCGGCAGAATACTAATACCGATCCCGGCTTCTGCCATCGGATAAAGCGTTACCGGATGCCCGACCTGCTGGATCACACGGGGGGTTATGTTTTGTTCGCGAAAAATGTTATCAATCAGCGCCCGGCTACCGGAAGCATAATCCTGCAGCACCAGATCCCGATCACGGAGATCTCCCCAGTTGACCGCGGGGGCTGCACTCAATGGATCGTCTGTCCGGTACAGCAACAAAAAAGGATCATTCAGGATGGGCTGGATCTCAAATTCATCACTATTTAAGGGATCGATAACGATACCAAAGTCGACCGTGGCGTTCAGTACACTCTGCAGTACCGACTGCTGAACACTGTCCTGCAGCAACAACCGTATCTCCGGATAGCACTGCCGTGCCTGTGCCAGGCAGGCGGGCATTAACCGCGCAGAAATCGTCTGACTGGCAGCCAGCCTGACCGTGCCACTGCGCTGTCCCCCATAACGCCGTAGCTCCAGTAACGTCGTGTTCAGCTCCTCCAGTTGCACACCCAGCTTCGAGGCCAGTTGCTGACCGGCATGAGTCAGCCGGACTTCCCGGGTCGTCCGGTCCAGTAATTTGACACCAATCTCGGCCTCCAGCGCTTTGATACTATGGCTGACCGCAGACTGGCTCAGGCCTACTCCCTGCCCTGCCAGACTGAAATTGCCTTCGGTGGCGACAGCCACAAATACTTTCAACTGCCTGAGAGTATAATTCATGCATTATATTCATATATAGGTTCGATAAATTAATTTTATTTCTAAGCTGCATTACCGCACAATATTTTTTATTTCAGATCGGAAAATGACGATGGGATTTCTGCGCCTTGACCCGATGATGATAAAACTCATCATTACCGTATTACTTGCCACCTTTCTGCCAGCGAAAGGCGGTTTCGTGCCGTTTTTTGAATGGCTGACCACTGCCGCTATCGCTCTGCTGTTTTTTATGCACGGCGCCAAATTATCCCGGGAAAAAATCGTGGCCGGCAGCAGCCACTGGCGGCTCCATCTGTGGATCATGTTCAGTACCTTTATTATGTTCCCGATCCTTGGGTTGCTTTTTGCGTGGTGGCATCCGCTGCACATCTCTGCTGATCTCTATAACGGATTCCTCTACCTCTGCATCCTGCCGGCGACCGTTCAGTCTTCCATCGCATTTACTTCGCTTGCCGGGGGCAATGTTGCGGCGGCGGTGTGCAGTGCCTCTGCCTCCAGTTTACTGGGGATTTTTGTTTCTCCGCTGCTGGTCGGGCTGGTCATGCATGTTCACAGTAATGTGCCGGGTAACGGGATGGAACAGATCGGAAAAATCATGCTGCAGTTGCTGGTGCCATTCCTGCTGGGACATTTTTCCCGTCGCTGGATTGGCAGCTGGGTAGAAAAACACCGTTCGCTGATCGGGAAAACGGATCAGACCTCGATTTTGCTGGTGGTCTACTCCGCGTTCAGTGAGGCCGTGGTCAACGGGATCTGGCATCAGGTCAGCCTCGCGACCATGTTGTGGATCATCGTGGGCTGTCTGGGACTGTTATCCGTCGTGCTGTTGATCAACGTAATTGCAGCCCGTGCGTTCAGATTTAATCGTCAGGACGAAATTACCATCCTGTTTTGTGGTTCGAAGAAAAGCCTGGCCAATGGCGTACCGATGGCAAACATCCTGTTTCCTGCCAGTACTATCGGTATCATTGTGTTACCGCTGATGATTTTCCATCAGGTTCAGCTGATGGCCTGTTCATTTATTGCCCGTCACTACCGAAAACTGAATGATGACGCTGCTGAACAGGAGCAAATAACCGCCTCTTCATCCGGACAGTGATCCCTCCGCAGCGCAGCTACCATCAGGTTCTGCGCTGTATTACCCCCGTTCCCCCGCCTCCGGTACAGATATTTTCGGGTTTTCCCGCTATTGATTTTTCTGCCGACTCTGTCAATGATTAGTGCTGTGCTATTAAGACAAATCAGTCCGTTGAGTCAGTCCCACCACCTCAGTGACGATAATAAACTGAACTAAAAGCGTTTCAGGGCTTCACTTTTCACTTTTTAAAGGCAAAGGCAGATATGAACGAACAAACGCATGATGACAGCGCGGAAAAGAGCGCGGCCGCCTCTTCATCTCAGGATGATCAGCAGAAGAAAGAGAACTCACCGCCTGATGACGAGCGCAAACGCCCCGGTAAAAAACCGCTGATCATCCTGGCGATTGTCGTGGTGGTCGTCATCATCGCAGCCGTTATCTACTGGCTGATGAACCGCGGCATCGAAACGACAGATGATGCATTTACCGACGGGAATGCGGTGACCATTTCTCCCCGGGTCTCCGGCTATGTGACACAGTTACTGGTGAAAGATAACCAGAAGGTTAATAAAGGGGATCTGCTGGCCGTTATTGATCCGCGGGATGCTATCGCTCAGCGTGATCAGGCTCAGGCACAACTGGCACTGGCCAATGCGCAGCTCCAACAGTCCGAAGCTCAGTTAGCCCTGGCTAAAGTTCAGTATCCGGCGCAGAAAGAACAGGCACTGGCAAGCCAGGCCAGAGCCAGAGCGGAACTGAACAATGCTACCGCTGCCTATCGCCGCCAGCACGGGGTTGATCCGAAAGCGACCTCGCAGACCAATATAGACAGTGCCACGGCCCAATGGCGCTCTGCCCAGGCAGAATATCAGAACGCCACAGCACAGGTTGATGTCGCCTCACAGGTCGCACTGCAGATCCGTCAGCAGGAAACCAATGTTGAAGCGCGCAGACAACAGGTGACACAGGCGCAAGCACAGCTGGAAACGGCCGAACTCAACCTCTCATATACCCGCGTGACCGCCCCCTATACCGGTTTTGTGACCAAACGTAATGTCGATCAGGGTAGCCTGGTCCAGGCAGGCAGCAGTATGTTTGCGCTGGTTTCGCCGGATATCTGGATCACCGCGAACTTTAAGGAATCCCAGCTGGAATCGATGAAACCTGGCGATCACGTCGATATCAGTGTCGATGCCTGGCCCGATTTGAAACTGCAGGGCCATGTCGACAGTATCCAGATGGGCTCCGGTTCACATTTCTCTGCATTCCCGGCGGAAAATGCCACGGGTAACTTCGTAAAAATCGTACAGCGAGTGCCGGTTAAGATAGTTATCGATAAAGGACTGGACCCGAACCATCCGCTACCACTGGGCTTATCTGTCGAACCTGAGGTAACCATAAAATGAGTGGCGCCACAGAGTGGCGTCCGGCAGCTAACCCCTGGCTGGTCGCCTTAACGGTAACGCTGGCGGTGTTTATGGAGGTACTGGATACCACCATCGTCAATGTCGCCCTGCCCCATGTGGCGGGGTCGCTCTCATCCAGTTACGATGAATCCACCTGGGTACTGACGTCCTATTTAGTGGCTAACGGCATTGTCCTGCCTATTTCTGCCTTCCTTAGCCGGTATTTTGGCAGGAAACATTACTTTCTGCTGTGTATTGTGATGTTCACACTGTGTTCATTCCTGTGCGGAATGGCCACCGAGCTCTGGCAGTTGATTTTATTCCGTATCCTGCAGGGATTCTTCGGTGGTGGCTTACAGCCGGTTCAGCAGTCAGTCCTGCTGGACTACTTCAGTAAAAAAGACCGGGGTAAGGCCTTCGGTTTATCGTCGATAGCGATCATCGTCGCACCGGTCATCGGACCGACGCTCGGCGGATGGATCACCGATAACTTTAGCTGGCGCTGGATTTTCTTTATCAATATCCCGGTAGGGATTATGACCGCACTGGCCATTTACCAGTTGCTGGAAGATCCCCCGTGGGAGAAAAAAGCGGCAAAAGGCAGTCTCAGTATCGACTATATCGGTATCGGGCTCATCACTCTGGGACTGGGTTGCTTACAGGTTTTTCTCGATCGCGGAGAGGATGAAGACTGGTTTGCATCGCACTTTATTGTGCTGTTTGCCACGCTTGCGGTTATCGGGATCACCGGTGCCATTTACTGGCTGATGTATACCCGTAAGCCGGTGGTCGATATTCTGGTGATGAAGGATCGCAATTTCTGGGTCTCAGGTTTACTGATGGCGGGCATGGCTTTTATCCTTTATGGCAGTTCGGTGGTTATTCCGCAACTGGCACAGCAGGAGCTGGGTTACACCGCAACCCTGGCGGGCCTGGTACTAACGCCCGGGGCAATTTGTGTGATTCTGGCCATACCCGTGGTGCTGAAACTGATGCCCGTCGTGCAGACCCGCTACATTATTATGTTCGGTTTTGCTTCACTGGCACTTTCGTTCCTCTACTCAGCGATGCACCTGACGCCGGACCTCGATTTCACCTCCATGGTAATTATGCGTAGCCTGCAATCCATCGGTCTGGGATTCCTGTTTGTACCGTTAACTACCGTGGCGTTTATCTCGATTCCGCAAAAACTTAACGGGGACGCTTCGGCGCTGTTTACTATGTTCCGTAACGTGGCAGGCTCCATCGGGATTTCATTATCCACCGCAGCCATTACCGAGCGGGCACAAACCCGTTCCGCCTACCTCTCGTCCAATATGACGTCCCTGAACCAGCAATTTGATCAGGCGGTGTCGAAAATGACGCACGCGATACAGAACTTTTCGAGCGCCGCCGGAGATGCAACCTCTCTGGCCACAGGGCAACTGTATAAACAGATGATCAGCCAGGCCCGTTTTCTTGCCTATGTGGATGTCTTTTCAGGCCTCTGTATTATCGGCCTGATCCTGTTACCGTTTTGTTTATTGCTGGCTCCGGTCAAAAGCGAAGGCAGTGCCGGAGGCCATTAAAATGAAGGAAATTACTATGCGATCTGTCAGTTATCGCTTCAGTGCAATCGTTGTCAGTCTGTTACTGGCAGGATGCAGCGTGGGCCCTGATTTTCATGCCCCGGAAAATAAGTTACCCGCTAACTGGCACAATCTCGACTCGTCTCAGCAATCCCGTCCGGAAACTGCCGATACGTCAGCCAGCTGGTGGAAGAATTTTAATGACCCGCAACTGGATAGTCTGATCCAGCGGGCGATTGCCGGTAACCTGACATTACAACAGGCGATGCTGCGTATCGCCGGGGCCCGTGAACAGGTCAATGAGGCCACCGGCGGCTTTTTCCCGACGCTGAGTGCGCAGGCCAGCTATGCCCGCCAGCAGGTCGGTTTAAAAGGCCTGCTTAAATCACACGGTGTCTACGATAATCTGAACGAGGAAGGCAGTCAGCTGGTGAATTCGGCGACCGGCAGTGTGAACTTTTATCAGGGCGGATTTGATACCCGCTGGGAGCTGGACCTCTGGGGCAAAGTACGTCGCCAGCGGGAAATGGCGCAGGCCGAACAGTTGTCAGCTATTGAACAACGTAATGATGCGTTAGTGTCACTCGAAGCCGAGGTAGCGCGGACTTACCTGCAATTACGTGCTGCTCAGGCAATGACCCGTGTCACAGAAGAGCAGATCACCATTGCCCGTCAGACACAGCAACTGACGGAAAGTCAGATGCAGAACGGCCTGGCCCCGGCCACCGATCTGCAAAGTGCCACTGCCCAGGTCACGTCCCTTGAAGCACAGTTGCCGCAATATCAGGCGCAAATCAGTCAGGCCATGAACGGACTGGCGGTCCTGCTGGGCAAAGCCCCGGGCACACTGGATAACGAACTGATACAGGTGAAACCTTTACCTGCCCTGCCGGCGATGATTTCTGTCGGCGTCCCGGCAGAGCTCGCACGCCGGCGACCGGATATTCAGGAGGCGGAAGCCACACTGCATGCCCGCACCGCAGATATCGGAGTCTCGGTTGCGCAGCTTTTCCCGGATATCTCACTGACAGGCCAGCTGGGGGTCAGGAACACCGATGCCAGCTATCTTGACGACTGGAGCAGCCATTTTTATAGCATTGGTCCCGGCATCTCATTGCCTATCTTCCAGGGAGGGCAACTGGTGTCGCAGGTCAGACTCGCCAGGGCTTCTCAGGCAAGTGCGGCACTGGACTACAGAAATACTGTGCTGAGAGCATTGCAGGAAGTTGAAAACGGACTGGTAAGTTACCGGGCGGATCAGCAGCAACTGACATCGTTACAGGCCTCTGCAGATGCGCTGCAACAGGCATTTTCACTGGCCAGCGAAAGTTACTCAAAAGGTCTCAGTAGCTATATCAATGCCCTGGATGCACAACGGCAACTGGCTCAGACAAGGTTACAGTTGATCAGCGCCCGTGCACAGACCGCCACAGACCTGGTCGCATTATACAAAGCGCTGGGCGGAGGCTGGGAAAACTATCAGGCCGTATCACTGCCGGAGTATCCGGTATTCGGAGCGACCCCGAAAACCGGCGTTACCGCACAATAACCATAGCCCACAGGGTACTCAGTACCCTGTGGTTTTCCGTAGCGGATCCACCAATCCCTGTAATCCTTCTATCTTAATCGCCAGCGCCAGCTGCATTAGCTCACCGAGATGCCCCGCCGGAAAGACCTCTTTGCGGGCAAACCACAACAGATATTCTTCCGGCAGGTCTATCAGCACCCGCCCCTGATATTTTCCGAAAGGCATGCGGGTATTCGCCAGCGCAATAAGGTCCTGCTTGTTCAGAGTCAGCCTCCCAGCCAATCGATCATTTGCTGTTCATCAATGACCTGAATACCCAGTGCATTGGCTTTTTCCAGCTTGGATCCTGCCGCTTCACCGGCAATCAGCAGATCCGTTTTCTTCGACACACTGCCACTCACTTTCGCGCCCAGTGCGGTCAGCCGGTCTTTTGCTTCATCACGGGTCAGCTGACTTAATGATCCGGTCAACACGACGGTTTTACCCGCAAACGGATTATCGTCCACCGGAGTGGCTCCGCGCCCGGGGGCCGGCCAGCGAATGCCGGTCTCTTCCACCAGCTGGCGGATCACTTCACGGTTACTCTCTTCATCCATAAAATGGCGGATATGGCTGGCCACCACCGGCCCCACATCCGGGACTTCCTTCAGAGCCTCCAGCGGCGCATCCATCAGTGGCGGCAATTCACCAAAGTGTAACGCCAGGCTCAGGGCCGTCGCTTCACCCACTTCGCGGATCCCCAATGCAAAAAGAAAACGGGGAAGCGTGGTCTCTTTTGATTTTTCCAGCGCATCAACAATATTTTGCGCCGAACGTGGCCCCATCCGATCAAGCCCGGTCAGTTTTCCTGCGGTCAGACGGAACAGATCGGCTGGCGTATGCACATATTCTTTTTCCACCAGCTGGTCGATGATCTTATCTCCCATCCCATCCACATCCATCGCTCTGCGCGAAACAAAATGCTTAAGGGCTTCCTTCCGCTGAGCGCCACAGATCAGCCCCCCCGTACAGCGGGTCACGGCTTCACCTTCGGTACGCTCCACATCAGAGCCACACACCGGACAGTGGACAGGGAAGATGATTTCCTGTGTGACATCCGGGCGTTCAGAGAGAACCACATTGACAATCTGCGGAATAACATCCCCGGCACGGCGGATAACGACGTTGTCGCCGATACGGATCCCCAACCGTTCTATCTCATCAGCGTTATGCAGCGTGGCATTACTGACCATCACGCCGGCGACCTGTACCGGTTCAAGGCGGGCGACCGGGGTAATCGCGCCTGTACGTCCGACCTGGAATTCCACATCACGCACCGTGGTGACCTGCTCCTGGGCGGGGAATTTAAAGGCAGTCGCCCAGCGCGGGGCCCTGGCGACAAATCCAAGCTGTTCCTGCAAGGCCAGTGAGTTAACTTTAATCACCACGCCGTCAATATCAAAGCCCAGTTCAGAGCGCTGTTCGCCGATACTGTGGTAGAACGCCAGTACGCTTTCCGGGGTATCACAGACGCGGACATGATTATTGACCGGTAATCCCCAGTGTTTCAGTTGCTGCAAACGTTGCCAGTGCGTATCCGCCAGTTCTCCCCCTTCAGAGACTCCGATACCGTAACAGCAGAAGGTCAGCGGACGCTTTTCGGTAATTTTTGGATCCAGCTGACGCAGGGAACCGGCAGCGGCATTTCGTGGGTTGGCGAAAACTTTTGCACCGCTTTTTCGTGCACTGTCATTCAGTTTTTCAAACCCTTTCTGGTTCATAAATACTTCACCACGCACTTCCAGCCGCGCCGGAATGCCGTCACCGGTTAAACGCAGAGGAATTGCACGGATGGTACGGACGTTCGCGGTGATATTTTCGCCGGTCGTCCCGTCACCCCGGGTAGCTGCCTGTACCAGCTCTCCCTGCTCGTATAACAGGCTGACGGCCAGGCCGTCCAGTTTCAGTTCACAGCAGTATTCCACCGGAGCGCTACTCTTCAATCGCTCAGAAACACGCTTATTGAATGCCAGAAAACTCTGGTCATCGAAGACATTATCCAGAGACAGCATCGGCACTTCATGACGGATAGACTCAAAACCGGTCAGCGGGGCAGCCCCGACGCGCTGTGTCGGGGAATCGCGGGTGATCAGTTCAGGATGCTGTTCTTCAAGAGCTTTCAGCGCCTGCATCAGTTTATCGTATTCGGCATCAGGGATTTCCGGTGCATCCAGCACATGATAGAGATATTCGTGATGCCGCAACTGTGTGCGCAGCTGGTTGAGCTGTTGGCGGATGTTATTCATACAACCCCATAAGATAAAAAACCCCCGACTAGCGGGGGTTTATTGAGACAAATTAGCGATTAAGCGATTTCAGTGACTTCCCGGATACGTGTTTTGTACACTTCCAGTTTCTGCGGAGTGATCATTCTGCGTTCATCATCAAGAACCACCGCCCCCACATCGTCAGCAATTCGCTGTGCAGACTGTAACATCAGCTTGAAATTCTGGTGTGCATCCCCGTAGGAAGGGACCATCATAAAAATGGAAACGCCAGGGGTGGTAAAGTCACCCATCTGTTCCGGGTCAAATGAACCGGGCTTCATCATATTCGCCAGGCTGAACAGTACCGGACCGCTGCCGGATGGGTTCAGATGCCGGTGGAAAATGTTCATTTCACCGAACTGGAAACCGGCCTGCAGAATCGCCTGCAATAAAGGCTCACCATTCAGCTCTCCGCCGGTATGCGCAGACACATGAAGCACCAGTACCGCTTCTTTAGCACCACCGGTGTTTTCCGCCGCGGGCGCGTCGGTATTTTCCGGAGCTGAAGGTTCAGCCTCAGCAGGGACACTTTCAGCCACCGGCTCTGCATCGACGTCAGCCTCATACGCGGCCTCAGCCTGAGGTGCGCGCATCTCTTCACGTGGCACAGAATCACTCGCCGGAGCAGCAGTTTTCGGCGCAGTGGTTATGCCTGGCGCAGCATAGGCATTATCCGCCACCGATTCCGGACGCTCAGGGGTAATCTGTGGCTGATGAATGTCGGCGGTGATCTCCGGTTGCGTGGCTTCATAGTCTGTTCTGACATCCATCAACGGATCGGCTGAAGGCTCAGGCCGGTCACGCAGTGATTTCTTCAGCGCAGGCTTAGCCTCTGGCGCACGGGTAGCACGTTTCTCAGCCGGAGCAGGCTCCTCCTCATATTCACGGCTGGCGCGAAAATCAGAGACACTGTCCTCTTCCTCAAAGCTGAGATCATCATCGTTACGTTGTTTCAGACGTTTGTGCGGGCGATCGCGAAATACAGAAGACCGCTCCTTACGATTGGTCCACAGACCATGCAGGAGAAGTGCAACGATGGCAACCGCACCAACAACGATTAATATCAGACGCAAATCCTGCATCATTGTATTCTCTGTTGTTCCAATACTTTGCCTAAAAAAGGCACCTTTACCCTTAAATGTATTTGCAGGGCCGGACAAGTGCAAGTCTGCATAGTACTTTCTGACAAATAATATGCTATCCGTCGTGTAACTGCTGACTTTTTAGCCAATATTTACTTACCCGTCCGCTAAACAACGTTATGATATGCCTAAGTTACGTCAGGAGAATGATTGAATGCCGGAAGGAAAAACCAAAACAGCGATGAACGGTGTCGACTACTTTCGTCAGGGATGGCACCTGGCGATGCTGCCGGGCATCCGTCGATATGTCATCGCCCCGTTACTGGTCAATGTACTGCTAATGGGCTCTGCACTTATCTGGTTATTTAAACGACTGAATGTCTGGATTCCGGAATTACTCGGCCACATTCCGCACTGGTTGCAGTGGCTGAATTATCTCCTCTGGCCACTGGCTGTTCTCTCGCTGCTGCTTTTCTTTGGGTATTTTTTCTCGACCCTTGCCAACTGGATTGCCGCGCCGTTTTGCGGACTACTGGCGGAGCAACTGGAAAATAAACTCACCGGGCACCCTCTTCCGGAGATTGGCTGGGCAGGACTGATTAAGGATTTGCCCCGCATTATGTGGCGTGAGTGGCTTAAGCTAAAATATTATCTGCCGCGGGCTCTTCTGCTGTTGCTGGTACACTTTATCCCGGGTATCGGACAAACCCTCGCTCCGCTGCTCTGGTTTATCTTCGGCGCATGGATGATGGCGATTCAGTACTGTGATTATCCCTTTGATAACCATCGTGTGCCGTTCGTGACCATGCGCCAGGCCCTGGCCACCCACCGGAGTGCGCACTTACAATTTGGCGGGCTGGTCAGTGTGTTTACCCTGATCCCGGGGGTTAATCTGGTCATTATGCCTGTTGCCGTTTGCGGGGCGACCGCCATGTGGGTTGACCAGTACCGGGGCCTGTCAGCTACGCTGGCTGCACAGGGTCAGCGTGACGTGAAAAGCAGCTGAGTAAAGCGGCCTTTATTGCCCTCTGAAATAAGGATATACGATTTCTTTCCTTCACTGTCTCAAAAGAAAGCGTATTCTCATGTCGTGCTCCACATTTCAAAGAGTTAAGGACAAGCTATGAGTAAGATTTACGAAGATAATTCTTTAACCATTGGCCATACTCCGCTGGTCAGACTCAACCGCATTGGTAACGGGCGTATTCTGGCAAAGGTTGAATCGCGTAATCCAAGCTTTAGCGTTAAATGCCGTATCGGCGCCAATATGATTTGGGATGCGGAGAAACGCGGTATCCTGAAACCCGGGGTTGAACTGGTTGAACCCACCAGCGGCAATACCGGTATCGCTCTGGCTTATGTGGCAGCTGCCCGGGGCTATAAACTGACACTGACCATGCCGGAAACCATGTCTGTTGAGCGCCGTAAATTACTCAAGGCCCTGGGAGCTAATCTGGAGCTGACGCCAGGGGCTCAGGGGATGAAAGGCGCTATAGCTAAAGCCGAAGAAATCGTCGCCAGCAACCCGGCCAAATATGTCCTTCTGCAGCAATTCAGCAACCCTGCCAACCCGGCAATCCATGAAAAAACTACCGGTCCTGAAATCTGGGAAGACACCGACGGTGACGTGGATGTCTTTATTGCCGGCGTCGGGACCGGGGGAACACTGACCGGGGTCAGTCGTTACCTGAAAAACACCCGCGGTAAAAAATCACTGGTGAGTGTCGCGGTAGAACCGACAGATTCTCCGGTGATCGCGCAGGCACTGGCAGGCGAAGAAATTAAGCCCGGCCCGCATAAAATTCAGGGGATCGGTGCCGGCTTTATCCCGGAAAATCTGGATTTATCATTGGTTGACCGCGTAGTCGCGATTACCAACGAAGAAGCTATCTCCACCGCACGCCAGTTAATGGAATCTGAAGGCATCCTTGCCGGGATCTCCTCCGGTGCAGCTGTCGCCGCAGCACTGAAACTGCAACAGGAACCGGAGTTTGCCGATAAAAATATCGTTGTTATCCTGCCGTCTTCCGGAGAACGCTACCTGAGTACCGCATTATTTGCTGATCTGTTCACCGAAAAAGAACTTGGCTAATAATCAGTGGGTTACGCTGCCGGTTCGTCTGTCTGAAAAAAGCACCTGCGGGTGCTTTTTTTGTGTCCCCGATCTCATTTTTACCCTAAATCGTATTGCTTTTTGACGTCAAGGTTTGTTATCAACGCTGATATTTATTTAGAAGCCCGAAATAAATAGTCATTGTTATGAAGCGGATCAAAACCAGCACAATTACCGATAGGGCATAATCCAAATTAACGGCATAATGATTCGGTCAGGTGTGCGGATTTACCGCAAACTATGAACAGGCGAAACCGGGTCTGCTAACTGACATTGCCCGTACAACCGGGCTTTGTCGCAGGAGTCCACAGGGACGTTTTCCGGCTCCGGTGCCAGAATTAACCTCTGATAACGTTGGGGAAATAAAATGTTTCAGCAAGAAGTTACTATCACAGCTCCTAACGGTTTACATACCCGTCCTGCAGCGCAGTTTGTCAAAGAAGCCAAGGCTTTTCAGTCCGAAATCACCGTTACCTCAAATGGTAAATCTGCCAGCGCAAAAAGTCTGTTCAAGTTGCAGACGCTTGGTCTGACGCAAGGGACGGTTATCACCCTCTCTGCCGAAGGCGAAGATGAGCAGCAAGCCGTTGAACATCTGGTCAGCCTGATGGCTGAACTTGAGTAGTGTTGTCATTCAACGGAAACAGTGTAGATTTATTGAAGATTATGCAACAGTCTTGATCGCGGACAACATGTCCGCGTTATTGCTTCCGTAGATTACACTGATTACGGAAAATGGCGTACCGTCATTCTTTTTGGCCATCGTACTTAAAGGTAAGGTTATGATTTCAGGCATTCTCGCATCACCCGGTATCGCTTTCGGTAAAGCTTTGCTGCTGAAAGAAGATGAGATCGTCATCAATCAGAAAAAAATTGCCGATGATCAGGTTGAATCAGAAGTTGCTCGTTTCCTTGAAGGCCGCAGTAAAGCCGCTACACAGCTGGAAGCCATTAAAATAAAGGCTGGCGAGACTTTCGGCCCGGAAAAAGAAGCGATCTTCGAAGGTCATATCATGCTGCTGGAAGATGAAGAGCTTGAGCAGGAAATTATTGACCTTATTAAGAAAGATCATCAGTCGGCCGATGCGGCTGTACAGGCGGTGATCGAAGATCAGGCCGGTGCGCTGGAAGAACTCGACGATGAGTATCTGAAAGAACGCGCTGCGGATGTGCGTGATATCGGTAAACGTCTGCTGCAAAATATTCTCGGCTTAACGATTGTCGATCTCAGCGCTATCAGTGACGAATCTATTCTGGTCGCCAAAGACCTGACGCCTTCAGAAACAGCACAGCTGAACCTGAAAAAAGTACTCGGTTTTATCACCGACCTGGGCGGCAGAACCTCACATACCTCTATTATGGCCCGCTCTCTCGAGTTACCGGCCATTGTAGGCACCGGCAGTATCACCCGCGAAGTGAAAAACGGTGATTACCTGATCCTGGATGGCGTCAGTAACCAGGTGCACATCAATCCGACGGCAGAGACCATTGCCGAACTGCGCGATGTACAGGATCACTATCTCAGTGAAAAAGCCGAAATGGCTAAACTGAAGGATTTACCTGCCATTACTCTCGACGGTCATCAGGTGGAAGTCTGTGCCAACATCGGTACGGTGCGGGATGTGGCCGGGGCTGAGCGCAACGGCGCAGAAGGTGTCGGACTGTACCGTACCGAGTTCCTGTTTATGGACCGTGAATCTCTGCCTACCGAAGATGAACAATTTGCAGCCTATAAAGCCGTTGCGGAAGCGATGGGCTCACAAGCCGTGATTGTGCGTACCATGGATATCGGAGGTGACAAAGACCTCCCTTACATGAACCTGCCGAAAGAAGACAACCCATTCCTCGGCTGGCGCGCTATCCGTATTGCTATGGATCGTAAAGAGATACTGCATGCGCAGTTACGCGCCATTTTACGTGCGTCCGGTTTTGGCAAACTGCGCATCATGTTCCCGATGATTATCTCGGTAGAAGAGGTCCGGTTCCTTAAAAACGAAATTGAACTGCTGAAAACACAATTACGTGACGAAGGTAAAAGTTTCGACGAAAATATAGAAATCGGAATTATGGTCGAAACACCAGCATCGGCTGTGATTGCACGCCATCTGGCGAAAGAAGTCGACTTTTTCAGTATCGGCACCAACGATCTGACCCAGTATACTCTGGCGGTAGATCGTGGTAATGATAGAATTTCTCACCTGTATAATCCGATGAGCCCTTCCGTTCTGGGCCTTATCAGGCAGGTTATCGATGCATCCCATGCTGAAGGTAAATGGACAGGGATGTGTGGTGAACTGGCCGGTGATGAACGTGCTACACTATTATTACTGGGAATGGGGCTGGACGAATTCAGTATGAGTGCCATTTCAATTCCACGTATCAAAAAAATTATTCGCAATACTAATTTTGAGGATGCGAAAGCATTAGCAGAACAGGCACTGGAACAGCCGACCGCGGACGATTTGATGACACTGGTTAACCAGTTCATCAAAGAAAAGACACTCTGCTAATCAGCCATACGCGGGCCCAAAATTACTGCTCAGGAGAAGATCATGGGATTGTTTTCTATATTATTCGGCGAGAAGTCTGAGAGTACCTCCGGTACTATCGATATAGTCGCCCCGCTGTCCGGCGAAATTGTAAACATTGAAGATGTTCCTGATGTGGTGTTTGCTGAGAAAATTGTCGGTGACGGTGTGGCCATACGGCCGAACGGAAGCACAATTGTTGCCCCGGTAGATGGCACTATCGGTAAAATTTTTGAAACAAACCATGCTTTTTCTATCGAGTCCGATAACGGCATTGAACTGTTTGTCCACTTTGGTATCGACACTGTCGAGCTCAAAGGTGAAGGATTTACACGCATTGCTTCAGAAGGGCAGAAAGTCAAAAAAGGCGATATCGTGCTCGAATTCGATTTGCCTTTCCTCGAAGAAAAGGCCAAATCGACGCTGACGCCGGTCGTGATTTCCAATATGGATGAAATTCGTGAACTGGTTAAACTCACCGGTCAGGTCGTTGCCGGAGAAACACCGGTCATCCGTATCAGGAAGTAATTCTTCCGGATAAGCCAAAGACGTCAGTCAGGGAATACTCCCGGCTGGCGTTTTTTTTCGGCCTGAGATCTGTCTGCAAAGGTGCTTACAAACTCACACGACTTCGCTGACGGTTTGAAATATTCTTAATTACCGGAGTGTCCCTCATCCCTGCAGGATAATATTCGCAATAATTAACTTCATGTTTTTAAAAACATTCACCAGTACCTGGCCGCTGACATCTCCATAGAGTTTTTATCATTCAATAATATATCCTGACATATTTCTCCTGCTCCTCTGCTGACCCGCAAACAAAAATAAAACTGTCACCTTCTGTACTTTGCATCTCACCTGTCGCACTGTTTTTCTTATATAATAATAAATTAAGTTATTCCTAATCAGCATCACCAGACTCAGAGACTTACTGCAGCGTATCAGGCACTGAGCTTTCAGGCTCAGAAAAATACGATACCGCCTTCACGCCAGATCAGCAAAGTCTCCCGTTGGTTAATATCATTGACGACGACTTCTCACGTCGTAATACACTCATCAGTCGTGCCATAATCTGTATTTTTCTTATTTCGCAGCGTGCTGGCATACCTTGAAGAAGACCGCCCCTCTCGCCGGGGCACACTGCCTGTACGTCAATCATCAACTGAAAGCGCATTTCCCGGCATACCGGACAATCTCAGCACAACCGGACCCGGACATAGAACCCGGGCTTAGGGCTTAGGGCTTAGGGCTTAGGGCTTAGGCAGGAACGATACACTGGTGTCTGACACCGTCAAGTCCCCCCTGTGCAGAGAGCCATTTCCTGCCGGCGGCTGGTCACTCCCGGCTACCCTACGTTACTGGCTGTTCAGCGGACACAATGATGACGAAGTGTGAAAAATTATTTTTCCTCGCCTTATACTGCAACTGTTTTTTTCAATATCCCTTTGGGGTGCTAGACGATTAATTAAAATATGCAAAGCCGAAAAATGCCATTTTTCACCACTGGTTATCTTTCGTTTAATTTCGGGCGCGATTTTTTATAATTGTTTATGTTCCATTAAATATTCACCGGTCAGACAACATTAAAAAAAATTAATAATCATGCCTTCGTAAAATAATTTAAATATTCTTCCTGTTCCCCCGGAACTTTTCCTCTGTATAATTCTCTTAACCTGAGTAAAATACAGGGCACATCACCCTGTATTTCGTTGAATCATCATATATATCTGGTCAGGTACTATTCCTTTCAGGCTGCGTTATTCGCGCTATCCGCCATGCATGTTTTGCATAACGGAATACGTTTACCTGCTGACCAGCTTTTATTTTAATACCAGGAAATTTTATGACTGATTTTATTCCTTTTTCACGTCCCTCTCTGGATGAACAGGATCTTGATGCAATTCGTGAGGTGCTCCGGTCCGGGTGGATCACCACTGGTCCAAAAAATCAGGCGCTTGAAGCAGAGTTCAGCCAGCTTACGGGAACAAAGCATGCGATTGCCGTCAGTTCAGCAACCGGCGGAATGCATATCACACTGATGGCCGCGGGTGTGGGCCCGGGCGATGAGGTCATTACTCCGTCGCTGACCTGGGTGTCTACCGCGAATATGATTTCGTTACTGGGGGCAACGCCAGTGATGGCAGATATTGACCCTGATAACCTTATGGTGACAGCAGCCACCCTGGAAGCGGCCATCACCCCGCGGACCAAGGCAATTATTCCGGTACATTATGCCGGTGCGCCGGTAGATTCAGACGCCATCTATGAGGTGGCTCGCCGTCATAATCTGCTGGTTATCGAAGATGCTGCTCATGCTACCGGATGTTACTACAAGGGGCAGCACATCGGTCACCATGCCACAGCCATTTTCTCATTCCATGCCATTAAAAACGTAACCTGCGCGGAAGGCGGAATGATCGTTACCGACGATGATGAACTGGCCGCCCGCATACGGACACTGAAATTCCATGGCCTGGGCGTAGATGCCTTTGACAGGGAGACACTGGGCCGTAAGCCCCAGGCAGAAGTGATCACCCCCGGCTTTAAATATAACCTGACCGACATTCAGGCCGCGATTGCCCTGAATCAACTGAGTAAACTCCCGGCGATTAATAGCCGCAGGGCAGATATTGCAGCCCGTTATACCGAAGCCTTCGCCGATGCTCCCGTATTACCTCTGGCCCTGCCCGCCTGGCCCCACCAGCACGCCTGGCATTTATTTGTGTTACGGATCGATGAGACACGTTGTGGTGTCAGCCGGGATCAGTTTATGCAGCAAATGAAAGACCGGAATATCGGAACCGGTATGCATTTCCGCGCGGTGCACACCCAGAAATATTACCGTGAACAATTTCCGGACCTGCACTTACCGGCCACCGAATGGAACAGCGACCGTATTTGCTCCATTCCCCTGTTTCCGGACATGACCGATGGCGACTGTCATCGGGTGATTACCGCCATTAAAGAAATTACCAGGATGTAAGATGCGGACACCAACCCCTGTGAATAAAGTCTCTGTCGTTATTCCTGTATATAACGAGCAGGAGAGCCTGCCTGACCTGATTTCCCGGACCACGGCCGCCTGCCGGCAGCTGGACACCGATTATGAGATCCTGCTCATTGATGACGGCAGCAGTGATAACTCCGCACAACAGATTATTGATGCTGCGGAAGCGGTGGATAGCCATATCGTCGCCATCCTCCTGAACCGTAATTATGGCCAGCATTCCGCCATAATGGCAGGCTTCAGCTATGTCACCGGTGACCTGATTGTCACACTGGATGCAGATTTACAGAATCCGCCGGAAGAGATCCCAGCCCTGGTCGCGACCGCCCGGCAGGGCTATGACGTCGTCGGCACCGTACGGCAAAACCGTCAGGACAGCCCGTTCCGTAAGATTGCTTCACGGATGATTAACCGGCTGATCCAGAGTACCACCGGTAAAGCGATGGGCGATTATGGCTGTATGCTGCGGGCATACCGGCGCCCTATCGTCGAGGCCATGCTGCATTGTCAGGAGCGCAGCACGTTTATCCCCATTCTGGCCAATACCTTCGCCCGTCATACCACGGAGATTCCGGTGCATCATGCGGAGCGTGAGCACGGCACATCGAAATACAGCTTTATGCGCCTGATAAACCTGATGTATGACCTGGTGACCTGTCTGACGACCACACCACTGCGAATGCTTAGTGTCGTCGGCGCGCTGATCGCCTGTGCCGGTTTTCTGTTCGCATTTCTGCTGGTCGTGTTGCGACTGATTTTCGGTGCCCACTGGGCCGCTGAAGGGGTTTTTACGCTATTCGCCGTGTTATTTATTTTTATCGGCGCGCAATTCATTGGCATGGGATTACTGGGTGAGTATATCGGCAGGATCTACAGCGATGTCCGTGCGCGCCCGCGTTATTTTGTTCAGCGTGTCGTTAATCACGCCGCTTCGTCAACTAATGAGGATAATTTATAATGAAAGCTGTCGTTTTTGCTTATCATGACATGGGATGTGTGGGCGTTGAGGCGCTGATTGAAGCCGGTTTCGATATTACTGCCATCTATACCCACCTGGACAATCCGTCAGAAAATCATTTCTACGGTTCTGTCGCACACCTGGCGGCAGAACATAACATTCCGGTATTTTCACCGGAGAACGTGAATCATCCGCTGTGGGTGGAACGGCTTCGCGAAAGTGCGCCGGACATTATCTTCTCTTTTTACTACCGGGACTTGCTGTCAGAAGAGATCCTGAATCTCCCGCCGGCCGGTGCTTATAATCTGCATGGTTCTCTGCTGCCCCGTTACCGCGGACGCGCGCCTCTGAACTGGGTGCTGGTGAACGGCGAAACAGAGACCGGTGTTACCTTACATAAAATGGTGAAACGGGCGGATGCCGGAGAGATTGTATCTCAGCAAACGGTCGCTATTTCCGCCAGTGATGATGCACTGCGGTTACATAAAAAACTGACTCAGGCGGCCCGCGAACTGCTTCAGTCCACTCTGCCGGCGATAAAGCAAGGCAAGGTCGCGCTGTCAGCCCAGGATGAACAACGGGCGACTTATGTGGGCCGCAGAACCCCGGAAGACGGTCGACTTGACTGGAATCAGCCCGCCACGGTATTGCATAACCTGGTGCGCGCCGTCAGTGAACCCTGGCCGGGCGCCTTCAGTTATGTCGGTAACACCAGGTTTATCGTCTGGAAATCCCGCGTACATACCGATGTCCCGGCAGCGACACCAGGCCAGGTATTGTCGGTCTCTCCGCTGATAGTCGCCTGTGGTGAGGGCGCACTGGAAATTGTGACCGGACAAACGGAACAAAGCGTCTATATGCAGGGCCGCGAACTCGTACGTCCCTTAGGCCTGACCGAAGGTTCAATTATCAGTACACAGCCGGTGGTCGCGCAGAAAAAACGCACCCGGGTGCTGATCCTCGGGGTCAACGGCTTTATCGGCAACCATCTGACCGAACGCCTGCTGCAGGATGACAATTATGAAGTCTTCGGCATGGATATCGGCTCGGATGCGGTCAGCCGTTTTCTTGGCAATGAGCGTTTTCATTTTGTCGAAGGTGATATTACGATCCATACCGAATGGATCGATTACCACATCAAAAAATGTGATGTCATCCTGCCTCTGGTGGCCATTGCCACACCGGTAGAATATACACGTAACCCTTTACGGGTATTTGAGCTGGATTTCGAAGAGAACCTCAAAATTATCCGTGGCTGTGTAAAATACAAAAAACGGATCATTTTCCCGTCCACTTCTGAAGTTTACGGCATGTGTACGGATGAAACCTTCGATGAAGACCGCTCTAACCTGGTGGTCGGGCCTATCAACAAACAACGCTGGATTTATTCGGTTTCAAAACAATTACTGGACCGGGTGATCTGGGCCTACGGCGAAAAAGAAGGACTCCGCTTCACGTTGTTCCGGCCATTTAACTGGATGGGGCCGCGCCTCGACAGCCTGAATTCTGCGAGGATCGGCAGTTCCCGGGCCATTACCCAACTGATCCTGAATCTGGTCGAAGGCTCGCCGATCAAACTGGTGGATGGCGGCCGGCAGAAACGCTGTTTCACGGATATCGCCGACGGTATCGAGGCCCTGTTCCGTATTATCGAAAATAAACAGGGACAGTGTGACGGACAGATCATCAATATCGGTAACCCGGAGAATGAAGCCAGTATCCGTGAACTGGCCGAAATGCTTTACCGCTGTTTCGAGCGTCATCCACTCCGGCAGCACTTCCCGCCGTTTGCCGGTTATCGCGATATCGAAAGCAGTAGTTATTATGGTAAAGGGTACCAGGACGTCGAGCACAGAAAGCCTAATATCCGTAATGCTCAACGCCTGCTGAACTGGACCCCGTCCATCGGAATGGAGAAGACCATCGAAGAGACACTCGACTTCTTCCTTAATACGGTCATTCCCGCGGATCAGACCCGATGAAAAAAGTCGGCCTGCGCATTGATGTCGATACCTGGCGGGGAACCCGCCAGGGGGTTCCCGCGCTGCTGGACATGCTGGCGGCTGAAAATATCCGGGCTTCCTTTTTCTTTTCTGTCGGACCGGACAACATGGGGCGCCATCTTTGGCGCCTGATCAAACCGGCATTTTTACTGAAGATGCTTCGCTCGGGAGCCCCCTCCCTGTATGGCTGGGATATTTTACTGGCCGGAACGGCCTGGCCTGGCCGGCTGATCGGTGCCGGTAATGCGGAGATTATCCGCAGGGCCGCCGGTTTACATGAAACCGGGCTGCATGCCTGGGATCATCATGCCTGGCAAACCTGGGCCGGGGTCTGGAAAGCGAAGGATCTGACTGAACATATCCGCCGGGGGAAAGAGGCCCTGGAAGCCATTACCGGCACAGAGGTAACCTGTTCAGCGGTCGCCGGTTGGCGTGCCGACCAGCGGGTGGTGAAAGCCAAACAACCTTTCCGCTTTCGCTATAACAGTGATTGCCGGGGAACGGCCCCCTTCAGGCCAGTGCTGAATGACACCACCTCTGGCACGGTGCAGATCCCGGTGACCCTGCCGACCTGGGATGAGGTCGTCGGGCGCAATATTCGTCCGCAAGCGTTTAATCGTTTTATCCTGGATGCCATGCATAAAGACGAAGGCACCCCTGTCTATACCATCCATGCCGAGGTCGAAGGCATTGCCTATCGCGACGACTTTTCACGCCTGCTGGCCGCCGCCCGTGATGAGGGGATCCGGTTTGTCCCGCTCAGTGAACTGCTTCCCGAAACTGATGCATCGCTGCCCGCCGGAAAGATAATGCGCGGACATGTGCCCGGCCGTGAAGGCTGGCTGGGCTGTCAGACACTTCAACGATAATGTGTATATGATGAAAGCCACTAAATACGGTGTATGCCTGCTACTGCTGTATGCTCTTTTTTATCTGTTCCCACTGCAGACGCGCGCGCTCTGGCAGCCTGACGAATCGCGTTATGCCGAAATCAGCCGTGAGATGCTGGTAAATCATAACTGGGCGGATCCGCATTTTCTGGGACTGCGCTATTTTGAGAAGCCGGTGGCGGGATACTGGATAAACAATGTCAGCCAGATGATTTTTGGTCATAACAATTTCGCTGTCCGCTTCGGGGCGGTCTTCTCGGTCACGCTGTGTGCTTTACTGGCTGGCTGGCTGGCCTGGCTGATGTGGCGGGATAAGAAACTGGCCATTATCTCCGGCGGGATCTACCTGACCTGCCTGCTGGTGAATGGTATCGGCACCTATGCGGTGCTTGACCCGATGATAGCACTCTGTCTGACGGCATCGATGGTCAGTTTCTGGCGGGCGACAACCGCAACCACCGGCACTGGCCGGGCGGCCTGGTATCTGGTGTTGGGGGTAACCTGTGGCCTGGGCATCATGACTAAGGGCTTTCTTGCTCTGGCCGTACCGGTGATCAGTATTATCCCCTGGGTTATCAGCACACGACGCTGGCGGGAAGTAGTAATATTCGGGCCACTGGCGGTACTGAGCTGCCTGCTGTTTACTCTGCCCTGGGCGCTGACTATCAATGCCAGAGAGCCTGACTTCTGGCACTATTTCTTCTGGGTTGAACATATTCAGCGTTTTGCCGAACCGGATGCTCAGCACAAGGCGCCTGTCTGGTACTACCTGCCTGTGCTGCTGGGCGGCTCACTGCCCTGGCTCGGCTATCTGCCAGCGGCGCTGAGAACCGGCTGGCAGGGACGTCATCAGCACCCGGGCACCGTTTACCTGCTCGGATGGGTCATCATGCCCTTACTCTTTTTCAGCATCGCAAAAGGGAAATTACCGACCTATATCCTGCCCTGCTTTGCTCCGCTGGCCATTTTACTGGGCAAAACGGTGCTGAATGCGACCCGGCGTACCACTGCGGCGAATGGCTGGATCAATATCATTTTCGGTATCACCGGCATCCTTCTGTTAGTGGTGAGCTGGCGAATGCCCACGCATCCGTTCTATAGCCCGCAGGAAGGCCACCGTTTACTGCTGGCCTTGATTGTTTTTCTGAGCTGGAGCCTGTTTGGCGTACTGGCACTCATTCGCCAGGGAAAATTCCGTCTGGCAGCGGCGCTATGTCCGTTAGGTCTGGCTTTACTGGTCGGGTATACGATCCCCGCATCCGTCAGGGACAGTAAACAGCCGCAGGAGTTTCTGGAACGGATGACGACTCACCTGACAGCAACCCGCTACATTCTGTCCAACCGGGTGGGGATTGCCTCCGGGATCGCCTGGCACCTTAAACGTTCAGATATTGATTTGTATGACGAAAAAGGTGAACTTACCTATGGACTGAACTATGCCGATGGCAAGGGGCGGTTTATTTCCCGTGAGGCATTCCCGGCGTGGCTGGCCACACATCGCAGTCAGGGGGTTTCGATGGTGCTGCAGACAAATAAAGGTGAAACGCTGTCCGGGATGGACCTTCCGCAGCCTGACTTTAGTGTCCAGCAGGGCCGCCTGCTGTATGTCGAATACGGCCCGCAACGATGACCCTGGTCGCACTGTTGTTCTCGAGCCTACTGAGCTGCCTGGGACAGTTATGCCAGAAACAGGCAGCCTCCGGAGCAACGGGGCGCCCCGGGCTGAACCATCTCTGTCTGTGGCTCGGCCTGGCCCTGCTTTGCCTTGGGTGTGCGATGCTGCTCTGGTTGCAGGTACTGCGCACCCTGCCGGTCGGGCTGGCCTACCCGATGCTCAGTCTGAATTTTATCTGGATAACACTGGCCGCGCGCTGGCTGTGGCATGAACCTGTCAGCCGGCGGCACTGGCTGGGGATTGCCTGTATTATCGGCGGTATTCTGTTACTTAGCCGGGGGATCTGATGGGATATTTCTGGGCATTATTGAGCGTCCTGCTGGTGAGCGGTGCACAGCCTGCCATGAAGGAAGCCATGACCGTACTCCCTGCGTCAGGGGAGCTGATATCACTGCTTGTTTTCCTGTGGCATCATCCGATGACCAGCGGATTATTGCTGGCAGGGCTGCTTGGCTATGCGTTGTCGATGGGATGCTGGTTTCTGGCCCTGAAACGGCTGGCGCTCAGTAAAGCTTATGCCTTACTGAGCCTGAGTTATATTCTGGTGTGGGGGATCGCCCTCGGACTGGGGTTACACGGGGAACATTTCTCAGTGTCTGCGCTGGCCGGTATCTTGCTGGTGATCACCGGGGTGATACTGGTCTGCCTGCCATCAAAACCGCCACGCTGAACAGGCCACATACACGTCGCCTGTATTACTCGCCGGCCACCCAGTGCGGCAGACGCAACATAATTTCCAGCCCGCCCTGACGGCGATTTTCTGCCCTGACCTCACCATGATGGGCCAGGATAATTTTACGTACAATCGCCAGTCCGAGACCGTAGCCTTTTCCGGATTGTGCCGACTGTACACGGACGAACGGGTCAAAGATGCTGGAGAGTTTATCCTGTTCCACCCCCGGCCCCTGGTCCCTGATATACAGCGTCAGCCATTCCGGTGCGGAAGATAGCTGAATATCAATACACTGTCCTGCGGTGGAAAAACGCAATGCATTTCTCAGCACATTCTCAATACACCGGCGGATCATCTCTGCGTTCCCCTGCACCATATGATCAGCCCGGGTGTCATAACTGACATCGATTTTCACCTGCGGGATCTGCGCTTCAAACCGGGCATCCGCAACCACAACCTCCAGCAGACTGGTCAGATCAAAATATTGATCAACGTCCGGAGAGTCATGCTCTGCCCGCGATAAGGTCAGCAATTCACCAATCATTTTATCGAGCTTATGCGCTTCGTTATCGATCCTATCCAGTGAATCTTCGACATTTTCCGGCGTCTGGCGGGCCAGTGCCGTTGCCAGTTGCAGCCTCGCCAGCGGTGTCCGCAACTCATGAGAGATATCGTGCAGCAACTCCTCTCTGGCTTTTACCAGAACATCCAGTCGCTCCACCATTGCATCAAAGTCACGCGCAACCGCCGAGAGTTCATCATGGCGCCGCTGCATTTTGTGATACAGCCTGACCGACAGATCACCGGTAGAAACCTGTCTGAACCCTTCACGGAACTGCCGCATCGGGCGGGTCAGGTTCCATGCCAGTAACAGGCTCATCATCAGTCCCATAGGAACAAACATGATCACCATTGGCATCGGAATGTGCAGGAACCGCTGGATGATCGAATGGTCATAGGATTCCTGATGACGGAAAGCACGGAGATTGAACCAGAGGTCATATACCACCCCTCGTGGTCCGGTCACCTGACGATAAATTTGTCCGGAGGACATATAAAGGGGTGAAGAGACCGTTTGCGAATCACTGCCCGAACGAGGTATCAGTGGCGGCGGCAGTCCCTGCGGCTCACCGGCCGACCGGCTTTCCGCCGGCATATCGGTAAGATCCAGTAACCGCGGGGGTTGTTGCGGGCTGACGCTGACCGTGAAGACCTGTTTCATATTCTCCGGCCAGCCGGCAGTGAGGGTAGCAATCCCTTCCGGTCCGGCCGTCCTGAGCGTCGAAACCGCCGATTCCAGTTGCAGGTTCAGCATCCGCCGGGCTTCTTTCTGGCTCGGCGGTTCAAAGTTACCGAACATGCTGAATCCCAGCCACAGGAACTGACTGATAATCAGAAACACCAGCCAGAACAGCAGCAGCATTTTCCAGAACAACCGTCCCGGGTAACCTGTTTTCATCGTATCCGGTAACCGATGCTGCGGACAGTTTCGATGTTCACCTCGTCATCGGTCAGCTTACTCAGTTTCTGACGGATATTACTCACGTGGACATCGACACTGCGATCATAGGCTTCACGCTGTCGTCCCAGCGCTTTCTCTGATAGCTCATCTTTCGAAACTACCCGGTCGCTGGCCGCCATCAGCAGTTCGAGCAGATTAAACTCCGAAGCGGTCAGATCAAAGTTTTCACCCCGCCAGGCGGAAGTACGGGTAGAGGAATTCAGCGTCAGCTCCCCACAGGTGAGTAACTCTTTTTTCTCCGGGACTATCGGATGTTCGTCAATACGGCGCATCACCGAGCGTAACCGGGCCACCAGCTCACGGGGATAACAGGGTTTTGGCATATAATCATCCGCCCCCATCTCCAGACCGATAACCCGGTCAATATTATCGCCCTTCGCGGTCAGCATAATGACCGGTAACCGTCCCTGCTGACGGATCTGCCGCAGAACATCAATGCCGCTCATATCGGGTAACATAATATCCAGAATTACCGCATTGAACTGACCCGAAGCCGCCTGACTGATGGCCTCTTTGCCGGTCATCACCAGCACAGTCGCAAAGCCCTCACCTTCCAGATACTGACTCAGCATGGTGCCCAGCTCGTGATCATCATCAACCAGTAATATTTTCATGTCACACTCTCTGTCTCTGTATTCGTCGTATTCTGACCGGTTATTCCGCCGCTGACCGCAGGATTTACGCTATCCTTACCATTTTCCGCCGCAAGACCCGCGGCGTCTCTGCTCAGGATAGTTCATAGATTCCGGTAGAAAGATAACGATCACCGCGATCGCAAATTATCGCCACTACCTTCGCCCCGGGGACATCTCCGGCAATTTTTAACGCCCCGGCCACTGCACCCCCGGAACTCATTCCGCAGAAAATACCCTCACGACGGGCCAGCTGGCGCATGGTCTCAGTGGCCAGTGCCTGTGACATATCGATGGTCCTGTCTATCCATTCCGCCCGGAAAATGCCCGGCCGGTAAGCTTCTGACCAGCGGCGGATCCCCGGGATTTGAGAATCTTCTTCCGGTTGTAATCCTATCACCTGCACCGCAGGATCCTGTTGTTTGAGGTAACGTCCGACTCCGGTGATCGTCCCGGTCGTTCCCATACTGGACACAAAGTGCGTCAGTTTTCCCGCGGTTTGTTGCCAGATTTCGGGACCGGTGGTGCGGTAATGCGCCAGAGGGTTATCCGGATTATTAAACTGATCCAGCACCTTACCTTCGCCGTTGGCGGCCATCTGCATCGCCAGATCACGGGCGCCTTCAATTCCCCCCTGTTCACGGCTGACCAGGACCAGCGTTGCACCGTAAGCCTTCATTGCCGCCTGACGCTCGAGGCTCATATTATCCGGCATCAGTAAAACCATCCGGTAACCTTTCATCGCCGCAATCATCGCCAGAGCAATCCCGGTATTACCGCTGGTGGCCTCGATAAGCGTATCACCGGGGGAGATCTCCTGACGGAGCTCAGCCTGATGGATCATCGAATAGGCCGCCCGGTCTTTGACCGAGCCGGCAGGATTATTTCCTTCAAGCTTCACCCAGACCTCACTGCCATTATCTGGCACCAGGCGCTGTAAGCGGATCAGGGGAGTATTACCGATAGTGCTTTCCAGAGTTATCACAGCGTGTTACCTGCACAGAGAAACGAAAACAGCCTGGCCGCGATGAGCGCCAGGCTGTTTTACAGACAATGAATTGAAAATATCAGGCGCTTTTCGCAAAGGCAATAGGTTGCAACCTCTGCTCTCCCTGATAGACACGCGCATTCTGAACACCGATATACAGTGTCTGACCGCGCACCGGAGGCGCAGAGGGAACTTCACTCACCAGCGTCAGCAGTTCGCCTGTCCAGCCCAGCGGTTCGGCAATGATTTGCCAGTAATGGCCGCGCGGGCTGACTTCCAGGATCTTAACGGCCAGTGGCGTAACGTCAGAGAACTCATGGCGGATTGCCGCTTCCCAGGGACGGAGAAACAGAGCCACCTCGCCTTCAATACCGGTCACGCCATTCAGTGGCCAGGACTGCCCGGCGACCTGCAATACTCCCCCCGTAACATGGCCATCAAAGCGGTTCACTTCACCGAGGAATTCAAGCACAAACCGGGATTCAGGATGCTGCCACACCTGCTCCGGCGTCCCGGTCTGTTCAATATTCCCCTGGCTCATCACCACAATCCGATCCGCCACTTCCATCGCCTCTTCCTGATCATGGGTCACAAATACGCTGGTGAACTGTAACTCTTCATGTAACTGACGTAACCAGCGCCGCAACTCTTTGCGCACCCGGGCATCCAGGGCACCGAAGGGTTCATCCAGTAACAGAATCTGCGGATCGACCGCCAGCGCACGGGCCAGTGCAACACGCTGTTTCTGGCCCCCGGACAGCTGGGCCGGATAGCGGTTGGCCAGATGCGAGAGCTGCACCATTTCCAGTAACTTGCTGACTTTTTTCCGGATGTCGGCCGCCGAAGGGCGATCGCGGCGGGGTAATACGGTCAGCCCGAACGCAATATTGTCAGAGACCGTCATATGCCGGAACAGCGCATAGTGCTGAAACATAAACCCCACATGACGATCCCGCGCATGCAGGTGACTCACATCACGGCCGTGAAACGAAATGGCTCCGCTATTCTGGTGCTCCAGGCCTGCAATAATACGTAACAGCGTCGTCTTACCGGACCCGGACGGCCCCAGCAGCGCCACCATTTCACCGGAGGCAATATCCAGCGACACATCGTTCAGTACCGATGTTTTGCCAAAAGATTTATTAATCTTCTCAATATTAATGCTCATAATTGTCGTCCTGTTGCTGGCGCCGGTGCTGACGTTCCAGTCGCCATTGCAGTGCGCTTTTCAGAAAAAGTGTAACGATAGCCATTAATGCCAGTAACGCGGCTGCCGTGAAGGCACCCACGGTATTGTAATCCTGATGGAGTAATTCCACCTGCAGAGGCAGAGTATAGGTTTCACCCCGTATCGAGCCGGAAACCACCGACACGGCGCCGAATTCCCCCAAAGCGCGGGCATTGGTCAGCACCAGACCATACAGCAGCGCCCAGCGGATATTCGGTAACGTTACCCGGAAGAACATCTGCCAGCCATTCGCGCCCAGTAAGACTGCGGCTTCATCTTCCTGATTCCCCTGGCTTAACATGACGGGGACCAGCTCACGGATAACAAACGGACAACTGATAAAGATACTGACCAGCACCATGCCGGGCCATGCAAACATGATCTGAATATTATGGGCATCCAGCCAGTGTCCTGCGGGTCCATTAATCCCCCAGAACAGCAGATACAACAGCCCCACCACGACCGGCGACATGGCAAACGGAATGTCATACAACGTCAGTAGTAGCTGACGGCCCGGGAAATTAAAGCGGCTCACCAGCCAGGCCAGTAACGTCCCGAACACCAGATTTACCGGCACGGTGATCAGTGCAATCATCACGGAAAGCCAGATAGCGTGCAGCATATCCGGGTCCGACAGATTATGCAGTGAAGCCAGAATACCTTTTCCCAGCGCCTCCCAGAAAATGGAGATCAGCGGGATCACCAGGATCAGCACAGACAACAGCACACCCACGGTGATCAGCAGATATTTCCCCCACGGGAGGGACTTTTTAAAGGCGACAGGCCCTGTGGTGACATCACGCATCAGTGACCTCCGATACGACGGCCATAACGGCTCTGCAACACGTTAATGGCAAAAAGTAACAGTAAAGAGGCCGCCATAATGACGGAGGCAATCGCGCTGGACGCCGGGAAGTCAAACTCCTGCTGACGGATAAAAATCATCAGCGAAATGACTTCGGTTTTCCAGGCGATATTCCCGGCGATAAAGATCACCGCGCCGAACTCTCCCAGGCTGCGGGTAAAAGAGAGCGCAGTGCCTGCCATCAGAGCCGGTGCCACCTCCGGCAGGATCACCCGTAAAAACGTCTGCCAGGGCCTCGCCCCCAATGTTTCAGCCGCTTCCTCATATTCCGGCCCCAGCTCTTCCAGTACCGGCTGCACCGTGCGGATAACAAACGGCAGGCTGGTGAAGGCCATCGCCACAGAAATCCCAAGCCAGGTATAGGCGACTTTGATGCCATGCTCAGCCAGCCAGTGACCGTACCAGCCGGACGGAGCCAGTAACCCCGCCAGGGTCAGGCCTGCCACCGCCGTGGGTAATGCGAAAGGCAGATCCATCAGACCATCCAGAAACGTTCTGCCGGGAAACCGATAGCGGGTTAAAACCCAGGCCATCAGCATGCCAAAAAAAGCATTGAATATCGCTGCCACGGCCGCCGACTGCAGTGTCACTTTATAAGCCACCACCAGTTCCGGGTCGGTGATCACATGCCAGTACTCTGACCAGGTCATTTTTGATAACTGAATGAGTAAAGCACTCATCGGTAATAACAGGATCAGACAGGTAAAAAACAAGCTGGTCCCTAAACTTAATCCAAATCCCGGTAATACCCGCTTTTGACGCTTTAGTATCATTACTTATGTCCTGCTGACTGCAATTGATCAAACTCTCCGCCGGTAGCGAATTGTGTTTTCATCACCTGCTCCCAGCCACCAAACTGCTCCTCAACACGAAACAGGGTGACATCAGGGAAACGGGCTTTATTCTGCGACATTAACTGCGGGTTATGGACCCGGTAGTAAAATCCGGTCAGGACTTTCTGAGCCGCCGGACTGTACAGAAAATTGAGATACGCCTTTGCGGCCGCGGTATTCCCCTGCTCAGACACATTTTTATCGATCCAGGTCACGGGAAACTCCGCCAGAATATTGGTCCGTGGCACAATCACTTCATAACCGGCGTCCGGGTATTGCTGACGAATAGTATTGATTTCGGATTCAAAACTTATCAGCACATCCCCGATACCATGCCCGGCAAAGGTGGTGGTGGCACCGCGTCCGCCGGTATCCAGGACCGCCACATTACCGATAAACCGGGTCATAAACGCCCGGGTCTTCGCCGGATCGTTACCGTCTGCTTTTTCGGCCGCCCCGAGAGCAGCCAGCCAGGTGTAGCGCCCGTTACCGGAGGTTTTAGGATTCGGGAAGATAAGACTCACCCCGGGCTTCGTTAAATCCGCCCAGCTGTGAATATGTTTCGGGTTCCCTTTGCGGACTAAAAAAGCCATGGTGGAGTAGAAAGGCGAGCTGCTATCCGGCAAACGCTGTTGCCAGTCCGCCGGGATCAGATGGCCCTTATCATGCAGGATCTGCACATCCGGGACCTGATTATAGGTCACGACATCCGCACGTAATCCCTGCAGGATTGCCAGCGCCTGGCGGGAAGAGCCACCATGTGACTGACGAATCGTCAGAGGGTCATCCGGATGAGCCTGATCCCACTGTTTTTCAAACAACGGGTTCAGGGCGCTGAATAACTCCCGGGAGACATCATAGGAACTGTTCAGCAGAGTCGTCGCCTGAACCGTACTGACGAAGGCCAGCGACAACAACGCTGCACCTGTCCATTTTTTTCCTGAGAGATTCATTAACTTACCCCTGAGCACCCACGCGACACCCGATAGCCGCAGTGAGTCAGTGTATTTATTTCTCAGGGGAAAGCTGTAGCAGTTTTATATACTTTTTATTGCTTTCAAAGTCTAAAATTGCATAAGGATTGCCGGAGGATGGCAAACAGCGCAGCGGAGAATGCGCCCTGCCCGCCCGGGCGCCTGTCAACCCCGACTGGCAGGGCTGAATGTCAGGTCAGCGGACCGGAGCCTGCCCCGGCACATCCGGCTGTACTGGCGGTGCTTACGATAAGGCCCGACGGTTTAGTGCCTGTCCGGAGATATGTGGCAGGGCGAAGGCTGAGGCCAGCGATCGCCATGCATCAGCATAAGACCGCCGCCCCGGCAGGGATATCAGAGTGCGTCCAGCTGGGACAGCGACGGGGCGTAATAATAGCTGCCGGTCACCGGTTTGGAAAAACGCAGTATGCCGTCAAACTTACCATCGGTCTCGCCGAACATACTGAGCAACTGCTGTTCAATATTGTGCAGTCGCGCGCAGTAGGCAATAAAATACAGCCCATGAACGCCACTGACGCTGCCATAAGGCAGGCTCTGGCGTAAAATTTTCAGGCCTTTCCCCGCTTCTTTCAGATCCACGCGACTGACATGTGATGTGACAGGACGTTCATCGGCAGGCAGTTCTTCGCTGGTCTCTTTGGTTCGCCCGATAATGGCTTGCTGGCGGTCTACCGGTAATTTATTCCACTGCCCGAGATTGTGCTGCCAGCGCTGAGTGAAAACATAGCTGCCGCCTGCATCTTCGCCATCTTCGATAATGGCGACCTGGCGGCGGTCGTCCCCGTGCGGGTTCTCTGTACCATCCACAAAACCACTGAGATCACGATCTTCGACCCAACGGAACCCCTGCGTTTCCTCGTTGATCTCCAGCAGACCCGCAAAAATTTCACAGGCCATCTGGCCGAGAGAAAAGTTAACATCGTGACGCAGGGAGTGGATATGGATCAGCAGATCACGCTGGGTGGCGGGTGCCATCCCTTTCCCGAGCGGGGTGAAGTCTTTCAGTTCCGGGGCAGAGGTGGCCGAGGGTTGCAGATCACGCCATAATCCCGGTCCGAAGGCAATCACCGAACTGAGTTGCGCATCAGGAAACTTTTGCTGTAATTCATGCTGGCGGGCGAGAAATTGCCGGATTTTAGGTCCTGCTTGCGTCAGGTCTCCGCGGACGCCGGCTTCAAGCCAGATAGCCGCACGGCAATGTTCCGGCAAAATGCCGCTCTGAAAATGTGTCACGTTATGCTCTCCGGTATCACTCAACAGGATATATTTCTGGTTTATGATACCGGAAAAACGAAATAATAACCTGTGACAGAACAGGGATATTCCCGGTCCCCCTGTTCTGCGTCACCGGTTACTGTTGCCAGATAATTTTGGTCAGGGTCCAGTTTTTCAGCGTCTCATCGGCCGGCATAATGCCTTCCGGCCCGTGCCCTTCCCCCTGATAGAGGTACTGGATATTTCCGGCCACCGGCGAACGGCACTGCACACTGTTACCGTTATCCGCTGACTGACAGTGACCGAAAGCTTTACTGTAAAGCGCTGAGAACGGGCTGCCGATATGTACGCCATCTGCCGTCACGACGGACGGGTCAGTCACGGTAATCCGGGAAATGGTACTTTGCCCCTGAATATCCAGCATGACCTGTCCCTGCTTCAGCGCCTGCCAGAAAGTGACAATATTTCCGTTTTCGGTGCGCATCCCCTGTCGCAACTGATAGTCGCTGCCCAGTGCCTGATGGATCTCAGACTCATTCATTGGCGTCAGGCTATTAAGTCCGCCCACGCCCTGATCTGTCACTTTAACCGGACTGCTAAACCAGTGCCACGGGAGTGCCGATGACCAGGAATAGGTCAGCGGGTTCCACCAGTGAACGGTACTCTCCGTCGCTGTACTCTGGCCGGAACCGGCGCATCCGCCAAGTAGCATGGCACTGGTCAACAGCGCGGTTTTTAACAATTTCATGGCAGTTTCTGTTCCTTACGCATTAAGCTAATGCCTGATTGGAGTCATAAATCAGCAGAAAGTTTATTCGCCGGCCATATTCTCCGTCCGGAAGCAGTCGCGCAGGCGGCGATCAGCCAGCAGCCAGAGGGCCGATAGCAGATCAAAGATCAGTAAAATCAACGGGACCGGTGATTGTTGCAATAACGTATAACTGAACTGCTGAAGTTGCCAGACGGCGGTGAATACAGCTGCGGCGACTAAGGCCCAGCGCCAGGCCGCCCACAGGCGGGGGAATTGCTGGCGGCGACCGGACAGTAAAAACGCCACCGCCGCCACCAGGCCAAACGCCAGCCCTGGATAGAACCCCTGTTGGTCAGGATAAAACAGCGTCAGGAGTGCATTGCCCTGTTGGCGGGACGCACCGGCGAATACCAGCACTATCCAGGTTCTCGCCTGTAAAATCAGGACCAGCCAGAACATAAGAGGCAAGCGAAGCTGGCCTTGGCTGTCATAGTGATCAGGTGAATAATGAATCAATGGTAATCTGTGGCCTCACTCCGTGCCTGCGGGGACAGGCAGATCAATATTCCCTGTCTTCAATCAGTCGTTTACCCAGTAATACCGAGTCAACCGTTTCGTATTCCAGTTTTTCGTAAAACCCGAGAACCACATCATTCTCTTCACGAACCATCAGATTGATCTTTGGACAGCCTCTGGCGACCAGTTTTTTCTCCAGCCGGGTCATCATGGCATTTGCAAAACCACGACCGCGATAGTCCGGATCCACCCCCAGATAATAGACAGAGCCGCGATGACCGTCATACCCCCCCATCACCGTGGCAACAATTTCACCGCCTAACACGGCAACCAGGAATAAATCAGGATCATGGCTCATTTTACGCTCGATATCCATTTCCGGATCATTCCATGGGCGTAATAAATCACAACGCTCCCATAGCGTAATAACTTCGTCAAAATCTTCCTGGCGAAATACCCGTATTTCCATCGCCGATGCCCCTTTTACATTACAGATATCCGCTGATTATGGCGTTTTCCGCCCTCACTGCAAGCCTGAAGCATGAAACAAAGCCGAAAATTCTGATATTTGTAAAGAACAGAACTGCAATACTCGGTAAAAGGCTGAAATATTTGCTTTGTCGCAAAAGCAGGGTTGTTACGATATAACACAATGGTATTAACTAAATAATTACCAGAATGGAACTGCAGATGAAAAAATTGTCCCCGATGAAACAACTGGTGAACCGCCGCCAGCTACTCTTTTCCGGTCTGGCATTGGCAGTACTGTCACCCAGGGCGGTACTGGCAAAAGAGCCAGATCTCAGAGCGCAGGCAGCCCATACGCCGCAGCCCCATAAGCCTGCCAAAAACGGTAAGTTTATTGTCATGCTGGACCCGGGTCATGGCGGGATCGACTCCGGTGCCGTCGGTGAAGAAGGCTCCATGGAAAAACACGTGGTGCTGGAAATTGCCGGTAACGTCCGTCAGATGCTGAACAATCATCCCTATATTGAAGCGCGGTTGACCCGTGACAGCGACCACTTTATCCCGCTGTATCAGCGTGTGGAAATCGCCAGTCAGCACGGTGCCGACTTGTTTATGTCCATTCATGCTGACGGCTATACCAGCCCGGATGCTCATGGTGCCTCGGTCTTCGCCCTCTCTAACCGTGGAGCCACCAGTGCCATGGCCCGCTATCTTTCAGATCGCGAAAACTCTGCCGATAAAGTCGCCGGACTCAAAGTCGAGGAAAAAGACCACTATCTGCAGCAGATCCTGTTTGACCTGGTACAGACTAACACCATAAAAAACAGCCTGACGCTGGGGAAACATGTTATTGAACGTATCCGTCCGGTGCATCACCTGCACAGCCAGGTCACCGAACAGGCCGCGTTTGCCGTGCTTAAATCACCGTCAATTCCTTCGGTTCTGGTGGAAACCTCGTTTATTACCAACCCGTCAGAAGAGAAATTGCTGGGGACGACGGCCTTCCGGCGTAAAATTGCCGGGGCAATCACTGAAGGGATCGTGAATTATTATAATGAGTCAGTGGTCCACAATCGCCGGGTAAGTTAGGTATAATCCCCGGAAACCCCTCAACGAATAAAGTGATATGAGCGCTCCCGACAAGAATCAGGTCAAAAACTTCCTGCTGTCATTGCAGGACAATATCTGTCAGCAACTGGCTGATGCTGATGGTAAAACAGGTTTCAGCGAAGATGTCTGGCAGCGGGAAGGCGGTGGTGGCGGACGTTCACGCGTGTTGCGTGAAGGGGCGGTTTTCGAGCAGGCGGGTGTTAATTTTTCTCATGTCTCCGGAAATAACCTGCCGGCCTCGGCCACAGCCCACCGGCCTGAACTGGCGGGCCGCAGTTTTGAAGCGATGGGCGTTTCGCTGGTCATCCATCCGCACAGCCCGTATATACCGACCAGCCATGCCAATGTCCGCTTTTTTATTGCAGAAAAACCCGGTGCTGACCCTATCTGGTGGTTTGGCGGGGGCTTTGATCTGACGCCTTATTACGGTTTTACAGAAGATGCCGTGCACTGGCATCAGACCGCACGGAATATTTGTCAGCCGTTTGGTGAAGACGTCTATCCCCGGTATAAAAAGTGGTGTGATGACTACTTCTATCTGCGCCACCGTGATGAACAGCGCGGTATCGGTGGATTGTTCTTTGATGACCTGAACAGCCCGGATTTTGACCACTGCTTCTCATTTATGCAGGCGGTCGGGCTTGGCTTCACAGAAGCTTATCTGCCGATCGTCGAACGTCGTAAGTCTCTGGGCTGGGGTGAGCGTGAACGCCAGTTCCAGTTATACCGGCGCGGACGTTATGTGGAATTTAATCTGGTCTGGGACCGCGGTACCCTGTTCGGTTTACAGACCGGAGGCCGGACCGAATCTATCCTGATGTCAATGCCGCCGCAGGTACGCTGGGAGTATAACTACCAGCCGGAAGCAGGCAGCCCTGAAGCCGAATTGTATGAAAAATTCTTACCGGTAAACGACTGGATCTGACCCCCACCCTTATTCTGACGGGAGAGCGTCCCTGCTCTCCCGCTTTCCCCGTTTTTAGTCTCCCCTGTTGCTACTATCGGAGAAAACGTATTTTCTTCCCGAAAAAACTCCGGCACAGTGTTAAATTACTGTTACGGGTGATTCCGTTTGCCACGGAAACCCGCTTCTGAAGAGACGAGAACCGGATTATGCATCCGCTTGACGCATTAAAAGAATTTACGACTGTGGTCACCGACAGTGACGATATTCACGCTGTGCTTGCGTATCAGCCCCATGACGCCACCCTCACGCCCTCGCTGATACTGAAGGCGGCCACCTTAAGCGACTACCAGCCACTGATCGCAGAGGCGATTCAGTATGCCAGTCTGCAAGGCGGAAACCGGGAAACCCGTATCATCAACGCCAGTGACCGGTTGGCAGTCAATGCCGGTGTCGAAATCCTGAAACATATTCCTGGAGGGGTATCTGCCGGGATCGATCCGCGCCTCTCCTTTAACCGTGGATTGTGCGTCTCGCGCGCCGAAAAGCTGGTTAAAATGTACGAAGAACAGGGCATTGACCGTTCCCGGTTGCTGATTACGCTGGCTGCGACCTGGGAGGGAATTAAAGCGGCTGAAACGCTGGAACAGAACGGTATCCGGTGCAACCTGACGCTGCTGTACTCGTTCGCTCAGGCCCGGGCCTGTGCTGAAGCCGGTGTCTGTCTGATCTCACCGCCCGTCGGACCTGTCTGCGACTGGTATCAGAGCCGTTACCCTGATTCATCTTATGTTGCAGAAAATGACCCTGGTGTGAAATCAGTCAGAGCGATTTACGACTATTATAAGAAACATCGCTATATGACGATCGTGATGGCTACCGGCTTCCGTCAACCGGAACAGGTGCTTGCACTGGCCGGCTGCGACCGGTTGGCAGTGTCACCGGAATTACTTCGGGCACTGAAGGACTCAGAATCCACCATTGAACGTCAACTTATTCCTTCGACTGAAGCGTTCCATCAGCCAGCCCCGCTCGCCGAAGATGAATTTCGCTGGCTGCATAATCAGGAGGCTATGGCTGTGGAAAAACTGGCTGAAGGGATACGTCAGCTCGCTATCGACCAGCAAAAACTGGAAGACATGCTGGCAGCCCGGCTATAGTTTTTATATTCATTAACTTTTTATTAACCGATTGGAATGTACTATGCCTTCTCATAACGCACTCGCGAATGCTATTCGTGCCCTCAGTATGGATGCCGTACAACAAGCCAAATCCGGTCACCCGGGCGCCCCGATGGGCATGGCGGATATTGCCGAAGTGTTATGGCGTGATTTCCTGAATCATAACCCGCAGAACCCGTCCTGGGCCGATCGGGACCGCTTTGTGCTGTCTAACGGCCACGGTTCGATGCTGATTTACAGCCTGCTGCACCTCACCGGGTATGATCTGCCGATTCAGGAACTGAAAAACTTCCGCCAGCTGCACTCCCGTACCCCGGGTCACCCGGAATACGGTTACACCCCGGGCGTGGAAACCACCACCGGGCCTCTGGGCCAGGGCATTGCCAATGCCGTCGGTTTTGCCATTGCTGAGCGCACGCTGGCTGCCCAGTTTAACCGTCCGGGCCACGATATCGTCGACCACTACACCTACGCGTTTATGGGTGATGGCTGCATGATGGAAGGGATCTCTCACGAAGCCTGTTCACTGGCCGGTACCCTGAAACTGGGTAAACTGATCGCGTTCTATGACGACAACGGGATCTCCATCGATGGTCATACCGATGGCTGGTTTACCGACGACACCGGAACACGCTTTGAAGCTTATCACTGGCATGTGATCCGCGGTATCGATGGCCACGACCATGACGCTATCCGCCGTGCGGTGGAAGAAGCGCGCAGCGTGACCGACAAACCGTCACTGCTGATTTGCAAAACCACGATTGGCTTTGGCTCTCCGAACAAGGCCGGTACCCACGATGCTCACGGCGCCCCGCTGGGTGACGAGGAAATCGCACTGACCCGTAAACAGCTGGGCTGGAACTACGGGCCGTTTGAAATTCCTGCAGATATCTACGCAGGCTGGGACGCCAAAACCGCCGGCAGAGAGAAAGAGCAGGCGTGGGATAAGAAATTTGCGGCGTATCAGCAGGCTTTCCCGGCGCTGGCTGAGGAATTCATCCGTCGTACCACGGATAAACTGCCGGAAAACTGGCAGGAAGAGTCACAGAAATACATCGAACAGCTGCAGGCAAACCCGGCGAACATCGCCAGCCGTAAAGCCTCACAGAATGCCATTGAAGCGTTCGGTAAACTGCTGCCGGAATATCTGGGCGGTTCAGCCGACCTGGCACCGAGCAACCTGACCATGTGGTCCGGCTCTAAACCAATCAACGAAGATGCCGCCGGTAACTATATCCATTACGGTGTGCGCGAGTTCGGTATGACCGCAGTGGCGAACGGTATCGCGCTGCATGGCGGCTTCCTGCCCTACACCGCGACCTTCCTGATGTTTGTGGAATATGCGCGTAACGCAACCCGTATGGCAGCCCTGATGAAGATCCGTCAGGTGCTGGTCTACACCCATGACTCTATCGGTCTGGGGGAAGACGGCCCGACTCACCAGCCGGTCGAGCAGCTGGCCAGCCTGCGCACCACCCCGAACATGAGTACCTGGCGTCCGGGTGACCAGGTGGAATCGGCGGTGGCATGGAAATACGCTATCGAACGTCAGGACGGCCCGACCGCGCTGATCTTCTCCCGCCAGAACCTGCCACAGCAGCCACGCAGTGCGGAGCAGCTGGCGAACGTCGCCCGCGGCGGCTATGTTCTGAAGGACTGTGACGGTCAGCCGGAACTGATCCTGATTGCGACCGGTTCAGAAGTCTCTCTGGCCGTGACGGCCGCAGAGCAGCTGAGCGGCCAGGGCCGTAAGGTCCGGGTCGTTTCAATGCCGTCAACGGATACCTTCGACAAGCAGGATGCGACGTACCGTGAATCGGTACTGCCGGCGGCGGTCACCGCCCGTGTGGCTATCGAGGCAGCTATCGCTGACTTCTGGTACAAATATACCGGCCTGAACGGTGCGATTGTCGGTATGACCAGCTTCGGCGAGTCAGCCCCGGCAGATCTGCTGTTTAAAGAGTTCGGCTTCACCGTGGAGAACGTGGTGGCGAAAGCTAACGCTCTGTTGTAATCCCTCCGCTCCCTCTTTTCGTAACGAAAAGAGGGAGATTTTTAAAAAGCGTAACGATTCTCATATCAGGATACATAAAATCCCTGATTATTCTCTTTCCGCCAGCGTTAAACCCATTACACTATCCCTTTCCCGTTATCCACTGATTTTCCACGGACATTATCGATTGAAAAAGCATGCATCACTTTTGCTGGCGCTGGCTGGCTCACTTTATTCATTCTGTAGCCAGGCACAGGTCACCCCGTCACCGGAACTGACATCTCAGATTACCGACCGTTATGCAGATCAGATTTTCAAGGGTACCCGGGCCGCCGGTATGGCGATCATGGTTATCGATGGCAACGAGCGGGTCTTTACCGGTCTGGGAGAAACCCGGCCGGGAAGCCGTATCCATCCGGGAAAAGATTCAGTGGTGAGGATAGCGTCACTGAGTAAACTGATGACCACCGATGTACTGGTTCATCTCGCCGAATCCGGCCGGGTTCACTTTAATGATCCGCTGAGCCGCTATGCACCAAAGGGTGCCGTCGTCCCGACGTGGCATGGTAACAGTATCCGGTTAATCAACCTGGCGACCCACAGTGCCGGCCTGCCCCGTGAAATGCCTGGCGGTAGAGCGAACCGTCCGGTCTTTGTCTGGCCGGTGCACAATCAGCGCTGGTCCTGGCTTGCGCATGCCAGACTCAAATACTCGCCAGGGACTGAAGTCTCCTATTCCAACCTTGGCTTTGACTTCCTGGCTGATGCCCTGTCGCGAGCCGCCGGTCAGCCTTATCCTCAGTTGCTTCGTACACTGGTCACCCGGCCGCTGGGTATGAAAGACACCACTTTTACACCGTCACCGGACCAGTGTGAAAGGCTGATGATCCCGGAAGAGAATGCGAGCCCGTGTGATAACACCCTGGCCGCCATCGGTAGCGGTGGGGTCTATTCCACCCCTGAGGATATGGGCCGCTGGATGCAGCAGTTCCTGAGCGCCACCGGGCATCCGCGTTCACCGTTAGCACCTGACCTGCAAAAAATGATTTATCCGCGTTCTTCTCTGTTGCGTGTTAACGGGATGGATGTCGCCGGCCGGGCCGATGCTATCGGCATGGGATGGCTGCATATGCCTGCGGACGGTGAGAGACCCGCACTGCTGGAAAAAACCGGCGGAGGTGGCGGCTTTATGACTTATATCGCCATGTCACCTGAACATAATGTGGGGGTCTTTATTGTGGTCGCCCGCACCGGTGCCAGCCATTTTATGCCGATGAGTAATGGCGTCAACGAACTGATCACCGCACTGGTCAGTAATCACCGCCCTTAGGTTCCGGCGTCTGCGGGCAGGGCTCTGTCCGCAGACGGTGATGACCATAATACCGGCCAGTCACTGGCGGTATGCCAGTGGTCACAGCCACTTTCACTGCTGAATTTCTCCAGCACAAACTGTTGACCATCGTAACGCCAGTGGCTGGCCGTTCCGCAATCCCCCAACGCCCTTCCCCATAATAACGTCGTCAGTTCACGGGTTTGTGGATCATAACGGACATTCGTCAGGTCGAACCCTTGCGGATAAGTAAACGGCAGACGGAAGACCTGGCGCCGGGCAATAAACGGTGCCTGACGGCTGATTCGGTAAGCCTGGTAGAAGGTATTGTACGCTGCACTTTCACAACTGATCAGCATCAGGGCTTGTGAATTACTCAGGGCCGCCAGCTTGATCTGCCGGAATACCGGGGCCAGCGGACAACTGTTCACATCTATCTGCGAAATTGCGTAATCTACAAAATCCCTGATCTCGGGAGCCGTCAGTGGCGTGACCGGTGCCGGCTGACCGCCGCCCACCGTCAGAATCGGGGGCGTTTCCGGTCCGGAGGAAGCAGGCTGTACCGCCGACTGGATTCTGTCGGCCTCTGCCAGTACCGCCCCCAGAGCCGTCAGGGATATCCCGCCCCCGCCGGGCTGACCGGCGGTCAGCCGGTTACCGTGTACCAGCGCCGACAGTATCTGCTGTGCGGCCTCAGGATTATCGATCAGTAACGCGTGGCTGCTCTCCTGTGCCGGGACCGGCGTCAGCGGCTGGTTATCTATCTTAAGTCGTTGTGTCAGCGGAGTCTCTGTCGCGGGCAGCGCTGCATGCGGATGCAGTTCAACGTGCAGCCAGCTGACCGGCGCCCGGGAAGATGTCCGGTAGAAGCTGATAATTAACCCGCCATCGCTGTTCAGATTCCGTCCCTGACAGGCAGAAAAATTATCACAGGTTAACTCCCATCCGGAAATAATTGTCTGGACCGGTTGTGCCGCGTGGCAGGCCCCCGCCGGGAGCAATAACGATAACAAAAGAATTTTATATAGTTGCATAACACTTTACCGGGGAAGGCGCCGGACAGGATCTCCGGTACAGACGAACTAAACAGGAATCATCCGGAATGCCCTGGTCTGCCTCAATAAGAATCTTCGGACTCTTGTTGATTAATCGGCTCTGCGGTAAGTTTCAGGATTGGCTGACCTGCCACGGCAAAAAAAAACCTGCCGGCGGCAGGTTTTTCATCTTATGCATTACCGGAAATCAAAGCTTATCCAGCGGCACGCTCCCGGCATGATCATGTTGCTGTGCAGCAATCGCATTAACGCGTTTGCGCACGCCAAACCAGCCGGCAACCAGTATGATCATAATCAGCGGGATAGAGGCGATAGTATAAGTCCCGTTAGGGTAGTCGAAAGCCATCAGAACCAGCACACTGAACAGGAACAGTAAAGTCAGCCAGGAGGTGAACGGAGCCCCCGGCAACTTGAAGCTGATATCTTCCGCTTTCCCTTCTTTAATCGCCTTACGCAGTTTCAGCTGGCATAACACGATAAAGCCCCAGGAAGAGATAATCCCCAGTGATGCCACATTAAGAACGATTTCGAATACCTGAGAAGGCACCAGATAGTTGAGCAGTACCCCGAAAATATAGACCCCGATAGTCACCAGAATACCTGCATAAGGGACCTGCTGACGGTTCATCCGCGACATAAACTTCGGTGCCGACCCGCCCATCGACATTGAGCGCAGAATACGGCCGGTCGAATAGAGACCGGAATTCAGGCTGGACAGCGCGGCACTCAGTACCACAATGTTCATAATGCTGCCAATATACGGGATACCCAGTTTAGAGAAGAATGTCACAAACGGACTTTCACCGGACTGATAGGCATTCCAGGGCAGTAACAGGACCAGCAGGACTACAGAACCTACATAAAACAGGCCGATACGCCAGATAACACTGTTGATCGCTTTCGGCACCATGATTTTCGGGTTTTTACATTCACCGGCCGCAGTCCCCACCAGCTCAATAGAGGCAAAAGCAAATACCACGCCCTGCACCAGCACCAGTGCCGCTAACAGTCCATGCGGGAATAAGCCCCCGTTATCGGTGATCAGATGGAAACCAGGCTGACTGCCCGCCAGAGGTTTGCCGCTGCCGAGAAAAACCACACCGACGATCAGGAACACCACGATAGCAATGACTTTAATCAGCGCGAACCAGAACTCCATTTCGGCGAACCACTTCACCCCGACCATATTCATGGTACCGACGACCGCTAAGGCCCCCAGCGCAATGACCCATTGCGGGACGTCACCGAATGCACCCCAGTAATGCATATACAACGCCACGGCAGTAATATCGACAATACCGGTCATTGCCCAGTTAACAAAATACATCCAGCCGGCAACGTAGGAGGCCTTTTCGCCCATAAATTCACGGGCGTAAGAGACAAAACTCCCGCTCGACGGGCGATGCAGCACCAGTTCACCCAGTGCACGGAGAATGAAAAAGGAAAAAATACCACAGACCAGGTAGACCAGAGCCAGTGCCGGACCGGCTGCCTGTAAACGGGCCCCGGCGCCCAGAAATAATCCGGTACCGATCGCACCACCAATAGCAATCATCTGTACCTGTCGGTTACCCATCTCTTTCCGGTAACCGGCATCGTGCGAATTAAGCCATTTACGCTTTGCCGCTCGTAACTCTTCGGCTGTTTTTTTTGTATGTTTCATAGTTATCCTGTTTGTCCTGACCATCTGCCACACAACAGTAATCGTTTGCGTTTTGGATATTGCGAACGGAGTACAACATCCCACGCAACGTCATAAAATTCTGTCATAAGAAAAAAATGGGGCGTCGCATCCTACCCGTTAAATACATCCTCCGTAAAGACCCGTTATTCGTCGGGGATCACAGTCTGTCGTTACCCTGTGGGCAAAAGTAATATAATTTAATGTTATGTCGGGTGTTTTGTATCAAAAAAACCGTATTTCAGCGCCTGTCGTTGAAAAATGTAAGACAATGTTCTGGCACCCCTTTCCCCTGGCCCGCGACGGGACGGTGAGATATCCGGGGCATATCCGCAACAGAACAAAACCGCAGGATCCGCAACCGGACTCCCGACGAAGCGTTTTAGCTGCCAAAAATGGCCTTCCCCCCGCGCCAGTCAAGGCCAACGGCATGACTGCAGGGTAGATTAAACGGCGCCGATACGGCATTATCACAGGCATAGATGATAAATGGTTTATCAGACCAGTCCTCTGGTGTGGCTGGCAGCACTTTTAATAACAGGTTGTTCCCCTGAATGATAAATAATGAAACCACTCCCTGCCTGACCCTGTATGGAATTAAGAACTGCGACACCATGCGTAAAGCACGTCGCTTTCTTGAAGAACAGGGTATTGCTTTCCGCTTCCATGATTACCGTGCTGACGGAATCGACAGCCGTCGCTTATCGGCATTTGTTGACACACTGGGCTATGAAACGCTGCTGAATAAGCGCGGTACCACCTGGCGAAACCTACCTGAAGAACTCCGTGACACCGTTCAGGATAATGCCAGCGCTGTCAGGGTGATGCTGGAACATCCGGCCGTGATTAAACGTCCGCTGTTATGTGCAGCCAACGGTCACCTGCTCGCCGGTTTTTCACCTTCCACTTACCTGACGTTTATTCAGGAGAATGTATAATGTTTTGCCCCGTTATTGAGCTTGCACAGCAACTGATCCGTTGTCCTTCGGTAAGTCCTGAGGATGCCGGGTGTCAGTCGCTGTTAACCGACCGTCTGAAAGCGATCGGTTTCCGGATTGAACCGATGAATTTTGGAGATACCAAAAACTTCTGGGCGACCCGGGGCGAAGGCGAAACACTGGCCTTTGCAGGCCATACCGATGTCGTCCCGCCGGGAGAGGCCCGCCACTGGTTAAACCCGCCTTTTGAACCGACGATCCGCGACGGTATGTTGTTTGGTCGTGGTGCGGCCGATATGAAAGGGTCACTGGCGGCCATGGTGGTGGCAGCGGAGCGCTTTGTCACCATGAACCCGAACCATCGTGGTCGCCTGGCCTTTCTGATCACGTCTGATGAAGAGGCGAGCGGAATAAACGGTACCGTCAAAGTAGTTGATGCTCTGATGGCGCGCCGGGAGCGCATGGACTACTGCCTGGTCGGTGAACCCTCCAGTACCGAAGTGGTCGGGGATGTGGTTAAAAATGGCCGTCGGGGATCCATTACCGCGAATCTGACGGTACATGGTGTACAGGGCCATGTGGCTTATCCGCACCTTGCCGATAACCCGGTACACCGCGCATTGCCGGCACTGACTGAGCTGGCGGCCACCCGCTGGGATGAAGGTAATGAGTTCTTCCCCCCCACCAGCATGCAGATTGCCAATATTCAGGCCGGTACCGGCAGTAATAACGTGATCCCGGGCGATCTTTTTGTGCAGTTCAACTTCCGTTTCAGTACGGAACTGACCGATACCATGATCCGTGAACAGGTGGAGTCCCTGCTGACACGCCATCAGCTCCGGTACACCCTGGAATGGAATCTTTCCGGTCAGCCTTTCCTTACTCCGAAAGGTAAACTGGTGGATGCGGTAGTAAACGCAGTTCAGCACTATAATGAAATCAGGCCACAACTGCTGACTAACGGCGGTACCTCTGACGGACGTTTTATCGCACGGATGGGAACGCAGGTCGTGGAACTGGGGCCGGTCAATGCCACCATCCATAAAATTAATGAATGTGTGAAAGCATCTGATCTGCAAACACTCAGCCGGATGTACCAGAGGATCATGGACCAGCTGATTGCCTGATGACTGAAGGAGTCACGTCATGGAATGGTTAAAAGAGTATTGGTGGGTTTTAATTATTGTGTTTATGGTCGGCATTCTGATGAATGTGTATAAAGATCTGAAACGCGTCGATACGAAGAAATATCTGGATAATAAACCTGAACTCCCGCCACATCGTGATTTCAACGATAAGTGGGACGACGACGACGACTGGCCAAAGAAAAAATAATCAGACCTCACACGGATATCCTCTGCGGATATCCGTGTTCCTCCCCTTCCGGCTCTGTTTTTTCATCCGGCCCCACATCCTCCCTGCCGGATAATGGCATCATCAGCCCTGCTGCGGGGCCGCCTTATCTCCACAGATTTCCCTTTGCGCCGGAGGATCGCGGATATCGCCTGAGCAGCTTGCTCCGCGGATCAGACGTTTTGCAGTGCCCGCAGCCGACTGGCCCACTGACTGACCACGGACGGATGACGTGCGGACAATGCCTGAGCGACTTCCTCACGCAGCAGACGCAGCCACGCCTTTCTGCCCCCCGCCGCTACGACCGACTGCTGTTCGCAGATAGCGCCCTCCTCAGCCGACAGCGCAGATAAACAGAGAAAAGATAGCGGCAGGTTGGCCTGTAAGCGCATCAGTGCCGGGAAAGCCGATTCAAACGGCCGCCTTCCCCAGGCGAACGCCGCCAGCTCACGCCAGTCTTCATCATTCAGTGCCGTATCGCTGTCTTCTTCAGCGACAGGTAAATCCGGATCTGACAACCCGCGCTGGCGCATATATCCCCCGTCACGGGATAATCGCCGCTCAGCGGCGGCGGCTAATTGTTCTGCTGCCACCGTCCGCGGAAGGATAGCCATGGCCGCATAACAGCCACTACTGGCTTCACGCTGGGTCCCCAGCCTGACCAGACGAAACCCGCATGACCGCCAGAAATGCCATAGCTCAGGGGTATAACCGAAACTGACCGACAGATAATCATAGCCTTCTGCCGCGGCAATCGCTGCCATCACCAGTGCCCGGCCTCTCCCCTGACGGCGCACCTGCGGGTGAACGGCAATACGACTGATGCGCAGAGAATGCATGCAGGCCGCCTGAGGGAAACCGGCATGGGCGGCCAGAGACTGCGCCACCAGATTCCCTTTCGGACGGCGAAATCCGGCCCACACCGCCTCACTGAGCGGCAATGAGAGCCCGCCTTCCTCCAGTAACCACAAGGCCCCCCGCAACCCGGTGTTCGCTTCATCGACCAGCAAAGTCATGCCGGGAGCATCCATCATTCGCCGTAAATCCAGCGGTGAGGTCCGGTAATGGGCTGCCGTCAGCAGGCGGTACACGTCCTGTGCTTTCGCGGGTTCCTCTGACCAGACCGCTGGCGGCAGACGCCGGATGCCGGTGCCCCGGCCGGCCGGGGGGGCGGTGCTATCGTCAAACAGAAACAGCGCATCAATAAAACGTTCCAGAGGATCCCCGGCCGCCCAGCGCAGCGGTTCAGAAAGAGTGTACTGAGCTACCTCCGGTAATCCGGCGCAAAACTTCAGCAGAAAACCGCGGCCTGTGCCTTCATAGCCCTGCACCGTGGTACAGAGCAGCACACGCCTGAAGCGGCTGACCATCTGTTGCAACACGGGGGCGGGGATGGCCGCGGCTTCATCGACAATCAGCCAGCCCTCTCCCGTCTTCCCCGCAGCAATCAGCGCATCCGGGGCCATAAACTGAAAATGTTGCCCGGCAAAGTGCTGTAAGACTTCGGTAGAAACTTTGGCGGGTGCAGAGATCAGTGCCCCCGGGTTATCCCGGGCCAGCATCCCGGCCAGCGCAGATTTCCCGCGTCCCCGGGGGGCAGTGACGACCGCCACGCCCTGCTGCATGGCCTGTAGCCGGTGAAGTAACACTGCCTGCTGCGCGGGGGCGCGGCATTGCCATGTCTGATGACCGGTGATCGGCGCTACTCTGGCGGGTTGATACTGTTCCAGGTAACTGACGTCCGGGGACGAGGCGAGCACCGATTGCAGATGCCGCATAAACCCGGGGACGGCGATCGCCTCCGCAGTATCGGCCCAGCGCAGGCTGTCCTGATCCTGCCAGTGCTCCCACCTCTCACGGGCCGGCAGCAGCAACAGCATCCAGCTACCGGCCAGTAAGGTACCGGCCACGGTCGCCAGCGCTTCCGCATGAAAACCGGATCGGGCATCAAAAATGGCATGAAGAAACTCGCGGCCCAGACATTGCCTGACCGCTGAGGGGGGAATACAGGGGGAAAGCGTCTGTGTATCGGTACTGACGGTCAGCCAGTCCCCCGCCAGGTTCTGCCGGAGTCTCTGCGCTGACTGACTGACCCAGCCGTCCTCCCCACTGATAATACAGATGCGGCGAACCCCGGTTCGCCGCATCAGTTCACATTCAGAAAGCAGTGCTGTCATTGAGCCGCAAAGGTGTTGCACTGAGCCGGGTCTCCGCTGTCAAAACCACGTTTGAACCAGCTGTAGCGCTGTTGTGATGTTCCGTGGGTGAAGCTGTCCGGCACGACACGTCCCTGGCTCTGCTGTTGAAGCTTATCATCACCAATCGCCTCTGCGGCATTCAGCGCCTCCTGCAGGTCACCGGTGTCCAGTACATTCTGTTGCTGCATGTAATGCCCCCACACCCCGGCAAAGCAATCGGCCTGTAATTCCAGCTTCACAGATAAGCGGTTTGCTTCCGCCTTGCTGCCTTGCTGCTGCTGTTGTCTGACCTTTTCTTCAATCCCTAACAATTTCTGAACGTGGTGACCGACTTCATGGGCGATCACATAGCCGTCAGCAAAGTCACCCCCGGCTCCCAGCTTATTTTTCAGCTCATCATAAAAGGAGAGATCGATATAAACGGTCTGATCCGCCGGGCAATAAAAAGGCCCCATCACTGACTGTCCGGTACCGCAGCCGGTGGTGGTATGTCCCCGGTACATCACCAGCTTAGGATCCACATAATGGCGGCCCATTTTCTGGAATATCTGCCCCCAGACATCTTCTGTGGAGGCGAGGATCACCGAGGTAAACTTCGCTGCCTGGTCATCCGCCGCCGTATGAGGCTGTGGTTTCCCGGTGGTCTGTGAAGAGGTGGACACCTGGCTCTGAGAGCTTCCGCCGCCGAGCAACGGCGTCAGGTCATAGCCATAATAGCCGGCCACCACCACCACAATCAGTATCACAATACCGCTTTTCCCCCGCGGAATACGAATGCCTCCGCCCCCTGTCCCGCTGCTGTCAGCAGAGGACTGATCACGTCTGTCCTCTACGTTGTCACTTTCCCGACGCCCTTGCCAACGCATCTGTTACCTCTGTTATTTTTTATTACAATAGACTGATTTTAGTGGCTGAACGGAAAGATAACCAGTACCGGAAGATAACGCAAAGACAGGCGGGGGATAAACGGCCGGCAGGATATGCCAAAAACAAAAACGCCGGTGGCACCAGACAGTGCCCTACCGGCGTTTCAGCACGAGGTTCTGCGGAAATTAATCGAGCGGAACACCCAGGCGGTGAGCCACTTCTTCATAAGCTTCCACAACACCGCCCAGGCTCTGACGGAAACGGTCTTTATCCATTTTAGCCATGGTCGATTTATCCCACAGGCGTGCGCCGTCCGGAGAAAATTCATCCCCCAGCACGACTTCACCGCGGAACAGACCAAATTCCAGTTTGAAGTCCACCAGTATCAGCCCGGCGTCATCAAACAACTGGCTCAGTACCGTGTTTGCCTGCAGCGTCAGTTCACGCATCCGCGCCAGATGCTGCTGGCTGACCCAGCCAAAGGTTTCGCAATAAGATTCATTGATCATCGGGTCATGATGAGCATCGTCTTTCAGGAAAAGATCAAACAGCGGCGGATTCAGGGGGATACCCTCTTCCACACCCAGTCTTTTCACCAGAGAACCGGCTGCACGGTTACGTACCACACACTCCACCGGCACCATATCGAGTTTTTTCACCAGGGCTTCGGTGTCAGAAAGCAATCTTTCCATCTGAGTCGGAATACCGGCCTGTTGCAGCTTTTGCATAATAAAATAGTTAAACTTGTTGTTAACCATTCCCTTGCGGTCAAACTGCTCAATTCTTGCCCCGTCTCCTGCTGATGTATCATTGCGGAATTCCAGTATCAGTAAGTCAGGATTCTCAGTACTGAACACTGTTTTAGCTTTGCCGCGATACAACTCAGCTTGCTTTTGCATCTTATTAACTCCAAACATGAAAGAACTTACGCACGGTTGCTGATTTTATCGGAATCTTCACGCCACGCAATCGTTTACCTTGCGGAATACTACTATGCCAAAACAAAAATAAAAAGGCCGGAGAAGCTCCGGCCTTCTGGACTTATTTGTTTAACGCGGCCTGTAACACCGGAACCAGCGCATCATTCTGCGACTGGGTCAGCACATGCCCTTTCGGGTCGATGAACTGCAGGCTACTCCGGTTATCCAAATCACCTAACTGCAATTTGTAATCCCCGTTCACCAGGCCCGGGTCTTTCGCCCCCAGAGCATCCCAGGTACTGCTACCCGGTGCGCTGTAACTCACTTTCAGGCTACCTTCAGAACGGTCTTTATCGGACACTTTCATACCCACACGTAACAATGCTGCAGGTAAGCGTTCCCAGGCCGTATTGAACGGCGCACGAATAATCAGATCCGGCAACCCGGTATCATCCGCACCGCTTTGCACATCAATGCTGCCGGTCACATTACCGGCGGCATTGGCACGCGCCGTCGCGACAGCATTCAGTCCGGTTGTCAGTGTATTCAGCAGTTGGGTGTTATAACGCTGAATTTCTTCGGCACTCGTGACAGTCCCGCCCTTTTGCTGCAGATCCAGCGAACGAACGGTGATCACCGTCTGGTAGCTTTGCTTCTGTACCGCTATCTGGTAGCGGCCACGGTACTGATGGTCTTCATCCGGACGATTCCAGTTGATCCATTCCGTGGTTAATTGCTGAGTCGCGTCATCACGTTGTGCAATGCCGTATTTCTGTGCCTGCAGAATACCCACGACCTGGTCCCAGATATCCGATTGCGGATTTTCAATGATAAGCAATGCGCTGTTACCGGAAAGCTGTGTCCGGCTGCCATTCAGCAGTGCCAGCGGTTGGGCTGGCGGACGAATATCCAGCTGCTTGCCGGTAGCCCCTTTCATGGTGCCCGCCGGTACCTGATACTGGCTATTCTGCAGCGGTAAAATCATACCTGAAGGGGTATTGAGATCCTGCAGTCCTGCCGCTTTCAGGTAATCCTGGTTGCCATTGATTTCCCGTTTGTAATGCTGATCATGAGAACAGGCGGTCAGTAATAACACCACTGACAAACCGGCAACTTTGGCGACTGCCGAACTCTTAACTGAATAAGCCATCGAAACTCCCTAAATTATCGCAGACCGGCTTCACGCATTGCCCCGGCGATGACAGGTTCTGCTTTTGCAGTTAACGGCGTCATCGGCAAGCGTAAAGTGTCTTTCGCGATCAATCCCAGCTGCCTGGCTGCCCACTTAACGGGGATAGGATTGGGTTCACAAAATAACGTGTGATGTAAAGCCATCAGACGTTGATTCAGGCGCCGGGCTTCAGCAAAATTTCCTTGCTGAGCAAGCGTACATACTTCTGCCATTTCACGGGCAGCAATATTCGCTGTGACAGAAATGACACCCGAGCCACCCAGTTGCATAAAGTCTAATGCACTGGCGTCATCGCCGCTCAGCAGAATAAACTTCTCATCAACCAGCTCTTGGATCTGACTCACACGTGATAAGTTCCCTGTCGCCTCTTTAATTCCGATAATATTTTTAATTTCGGCTAAGCGGGCAACGGTATCGGGTAACATGTCGCACCCGGTACGGGACGGCACATTATACAGCATTTGTGGTAAATCGGTGCTTTCGGCGATCGCTTTGAAATGCTGGTACATCCCTTCCTGCGTTGGACGGTTGTAATAAGGGACGACGGTCAGGCACCCCACCACTCCGCTGTTTTCAAAATGACGGGTCAGTGCAATACCTTCGGCAGTCGCGTTGGTGCCGGTGCCGGCAATGACAGGAATACGTCCGTCTGCCAGTTCGACCGTGGCTTTTACGACGTCCACATGCTCTTCATGGCTGAGTGTCGCCGACTCTCCCGTCGTACCGACGGACACGATGGCAGACGTTCCGCTATCAACATGATAATCAATGAGTTTTTTCAGACTTTCCCGACAAAGATGGCCGTTATCGTCCATCGGCGTGATTAGCGCAACAATACTTCCGGTAAACATTAGCGATCCCCTCAACCAACAATTAGTTCATGGTACGGTTTACCTCAGGTGAAAAGCAAGCAAGCCAGACGCTTCATGTGCTTGTCAGCAGTTTTTTTTATGTTTACCTTAGGGTTATTAGTAAAAGAACAGGAAAGCATACTTTGTCGCCATCACAACAACACCATTTGGTCATTACCGCGTTGGGTGCTGACCGGCCGGGGATAGTGAACACCATCACCCGCCATGTCAGCCGCTGCGGTTGCAATATCGATGACAGCCGACTGGCTCTGTTAGGGGACGAATTCACCTTTATTATGCTGTTGTCCGGGTGCTGGGACGCTATCGGCCGGATCGAGTCCACGCTGCCGATGAAAGGGGCTGAACTCGAACTGCTGATCGTGATGAAAAGGACAGAAGTTGAGGCTCATCCGCCAAGGCCGGAAACCGTTCGGATTGAAGTCGAAGTGGCCGACTCGCCCAGTATCATCGAACGCTTTACCGACCTGATGGATAAACACCGGATGAATATTGCCGAACTGGTCTCGCGTACTCACCCGGTCAGCGCAGGGCAGTCCCCGACCCTGTATATTCAGATGACCGCACACAGCACCGGTCAGAATGAACGTCATATTTTTGAACAGGCGTTTCATCAGCTCTGTACAGAACTGCACGCGCAGGGCAGTATACGGCTGTTTAGCATACTCGACAGTGACGCGTCAGAAACATTTCCCGGCCGGTGAAGGCACCTGCCCGGAAGTTACCCTTATCAGGGAAAAATTGCGCATTTTACGCACTTGTGCCACAGCCAGTTTTTTCCGAAGGTAAGGTTAGCAGATATCTTAATACCCACGGGCGGATAGAGCCCAGAGATAAGTTCGGAGAGTTGTGATGAATCCACTGAAAGCCGGTGATAAAGCACCTTTGTTCAGCTTGCCTGATCAGGATGGGGAACAGGTTAATTTGACCGACTTCCAGGGTGAGCGGGTACTTATATACTTTTACCCTAAAGCGATGACCCCGGGATGTACGGTACAGGCCTGTGGCTTACGGGATAATATGGCAGCCCTGAACAGCGCCGGAGTACAGGTGCTGGGGATCAGCACCGATAAACCGGAGAAGCTGTCCCGTTTTGCAGAGAAAGAGTTACTGAACTTCACCCTGTTGTCCGACGAAGACCACCAGGTCTGTGAGCAGTTCGGAATTTGGGGTGAGAAGAAATTTATGGGGAAAACCTATGACGGTATTCATCGTACCAGTTTTCTGATTGCGGCTGACGGGACGGTGGAAAAAGTCTTTGATGATTTTAAAACCTCCAATCATCACGACATTATCCTGAATTACCTGCAGTCCTGATCCCCCGGTGTGATACCGCTGTCGGGATTATCCGCCGGTATCACACCCTCTCAGGACGGCGCTCACGCCTCTGCCGTCACTCTGTTATACTTCAGCGTATAACGACCCCCTCTGACACCGTTCGCCATTCACGCAGATTCAGATATGAGCCGTTGCGAAACCGGCGAACCTGCCTCAGTATCAGGGTCATTGTTCCACTGCTGACGAACAGGGACGGAGAATGACGTTCTCGTTAAAAAACACGCTGGCAACGCTGATATTACTGACGTCTGCCGGAGGGGGGATCACGGCTGTCTCTGCCGCCGATGTGGCGGATACCCTGCCGGATATCGGGACTACCGCCGGCTCCACACTGTCGATTAGTGAAGAGCTGCAGATGGGTGACTTTTACGTGCGTGAATTACGCCAAAGTGCACCGCTGATCAATGACCCGCTGCTGGACAGTTACATCAACACCCTGGGCCAGCGCCTGGTGGCCCATGCTTATTCGGTCAAAACCCCCTTTCACTTTTACCTGATTCAGAATGATGAGCTGAATGCGTTTGCCTTCTTCGGCGGTAATGTGGTGCTGCATTCTGCCCTGTTTCGCTATACCGATAACGAAAGCGAACTGGCCTCGGTTATGGCCCATGAGATTTCGCACGTAACCCAGCGTCACCTCGCCCGGGCAATGGAAGAACAGAAACGTAGTGCGCCTCTCACCTGGGTTGGCGCCCTGGGCTCCATTCTGCTGGCCATGGCCAATCCGCAGGTCGGGATGGCGGCACTGACCGGTACCCTGGCCGGTACACAGCAGGGGATCATCAGCTTTACTCAGCAAAACGAAAAAGAAGCCGATCGTATCGGTATTCAGGTACTGGATCGCGCCGGCTTTGACCCGCAGGCAATGCCGGATTTTATGCAAAAACTGGCGGATTTATCCCGGTATGATTCAAAACCCCCGGAGATCCTGCTGACTCACCCGTTACCGGATAGCCGGCTGGCCGATGCACGGAATCGTGCCAATCAGATGCCTGCCGTCGTGGTGCATTCGTCTCAGGATTTCTTCTTCGCCAGGGTGCGAATTATGGGAATGTATGGCACGACGGGGGGGCAACCTAACGGGCTGCTGGACGATATTCTCGACCAGTATGCGAAAGGTAATCAGCGTCAGCAACTGGCCGCCCGGTACGGTAAAGCGGTATTATTCCTGCAGGCAAAGAAATTCCGTGATGCCGAAAATATCATTCAACCGCTGTTGCAACAGCATCCGGATAATCTGTGGTTTCTGGATATTATGAGCGACATCGACATCGGTCTGAAACAGCCAGCGGCGGCGGTGAAGTTACTGACGTCGGTGAGCAGCCCGTTGCAGAAAAACCCGGTGATCCAGCTGAATCTGGCGAATGCCCGTCTGGAAGCCGGCCAGCCCGGCGAGGCCCGCACCCTGCTGAATCGCTATACCTGGAGTTATCCGGATGACCCTAACGGCTGGGATCTCCTCACGCAGGCAAATGCTGCATTGGGCGACAGTGACGAGGTGTTATTTGCTCAGGCTCAGGGGCTGGCACTGAACGGACAACTGGAACAGGCGATTCGGGCTCTGACCAGTGCCAGTGCACAGGTCCCCGTTGGCAGCCTGAAACAGGCGCGTTATGATGCCCGTATCGATCAGTTGCGTCAGTTACAGCAACGTTTCCGCCAGTATCAGAAAGGTTAATCTCCTATGACTATCCAGATTTATCACAATCCCCGCTGTTCCAAAAGCAGAGAGACCCTCAGCCTGCTGCAGCAACACGGGATTGATCCGGAAATTATTCTTTACCTTGAATCCCCGCCATCCCCGGCGACGCTGAAACAGCTGCTGGTGGCCGCGGGATTCAGTGATCCTCGCCAGCTGATGCGGCGTAATGAGGAAATCTATAAAACACTGGGGCTGGCCGATAACACATTGACGGAGGATGAATTACTGGCGGCGATGGCCAGCCATCCGAAACTGATAGAACGGCCGTTAGTGGTAAACGGTGACCGGGCCCGGCTGGGCCGGCCTCCTGAGCAGGTTATTGAAATCCTCGATTGCTAAAGACTGAGGGTTTCTTTCACGAAAGGGATCGTCAGTTTACGCTGGGCGGTGATCGAGGCATGATCTAACCTGTCCAGCGTTTCAAATAAGGTACGCATCTCTCTGTCGAGCCGCTTAAGCAGAAAACGACCGACATCTTCCGGCAACTCGAACCCTCTCAGCCCTGCCCGTAACTGCATGGCCTGTAATTTTTCATCGTCGGACAGAGGCTGCAAACGGTAGATCTGCCCCCAGTCAAGACGGGATGCCAGGTCAGCGAGTTTCAGATTCAGCTGTCTTGGCGGTCGATCGCCGGTGATCAGTAAGCGGGTTTTCCCGGTTTCCAGGATCCGGTTATAGAGATCGAAGATAGCCATCTCCCAGTCTTCATCCCCGGCAATACATTCGATATTATCGATGCACACCAGCGCCAGATGTTCCATCCCTTCCAGAACTTCCGGAACAAACCAGGTCCGTTTATCAAGCGGCACATAGCCTACCGCTTCATCCCGTGAGGATATCTCGGCACAGGCGGCATGCAGTAAATGGCTCCTTCCCCCGCCCTCACGTGACCAGAAATAGAGATAGCCGCCATGTTGCTGTGTTAACGCTCCTTTGAGCGCAGCGAGTAGCGACGAATTGGCCCCGGGCCAGAAACTGGCAAAGGTTTCATCGTCAGGCAGGTAAAGTGGCAATGACAATTGCGCCGGCGTGTTCAGGTGCACCTCAGCATAAATGGCAAAAAACGCGCTCAGTCTATCACAACTTTCCCGCGGAGATGAATCGGACAACCCGCCAGGCTGTCCGATGAGGGATCCGCGGATCATCCCCTGCCGGCAGCGTCATCCTTTTCCGGGCGCAGCACTCCGATCAGATGGAAAATCACACTCAGGATCACCCCGACAATCGTTGCCAGCGCCATCCCTTTCAGTTCAACGGCACCCACCTGAATTTTCGCACCGCTGACCCCGATGATCAGGATGATAGCGGTCAGCATCAGATTTTTTGCGTTGCTGTAATCCACTTTAGCATCGATCAGTACACGGATACCGGAGGCCGCAATAACGCCGTACAGTAGCAGCGACACACCGCCCATCACCGGGACCGGAATCGCCTGAATTAATGCCGCGAGTTTACCGACACAGGACAGGCAGATAGCAATAATCGCGGCCCCGCCAATCACCCAGGTACTGTAGACCCGGGTAATCGCCATCACACCGATATTCTCGCCGTAAGTGGTATTGGGTGTGGAACCGAAAAAGCCGGAGATGATCGTTGACAGGCCGTTGGCGAACATGGAACGGTGCAGGCCCGGATCCTTTATCAGATCACGTTTTACAATATTTGCCGTCACCACCAGATGACCGACATGTTCGGCAATCACCACCAGTGCCGCCGGCAGAACCGTCAGCATTGCCGCCCATTCGAAGCGCGGCCTGTAGAATGTCGGTAATGCCAGCCAGGGGGCTTGTTCGACCACCGACCAGTTCACCATCCCCAGGCAGGAAGCCAGCACATAACCGGCGACGACGCCAATCAGAATCGGGATTATCGCCAGGAAGCCCCGGAACAGAATGGATCCGAACACCGTGACACCGAGGGTGACCAGTGAGACCAGTACCGTTTTATTATCCATCAGCGCACCGTTCGCCGGTAATAACCCGGCCATCCCGGCCGCAACACTGGCCAGCTCTAAACCGATGATGGCGATAATGGCCCCCATGGCTGCCGGAGGAAACATCACATTCAGCCAGCCGGTGCCGGCTTTTTTGACAATGAATGCCACCAGACAAAACAGGACCCCGCACAGAATAAAGCCGCCCAACGCCAGGTCATATCCCTGAGGTAACAACAGTAATACGGGGGAAATAAACGCAAAACTGGACCCGAGATACGCCGGAATTTTGCCTTTACAGATAAACAGATACAGCAAAGTGCCCAGGCCATTGAAAAGCAGAATGGTCGCCGGATTAACGTGAAACAGTATCGGTACCAGAACCGTCGCCCCGAACATTGCAAACAGATGCTGCAGGCTTAACGGGATAGTTTGCAGCAAAGGTGGTCTTTCATTCACTTCTATCGTACGCCGTGTCATTCCTTCATCCCCTTCATTTTTATTTTTACCGGACATAAAAAAACCGACATCACGTCGGTCAGAACAAACAGAATAGTGCCGGTCTCTTCCGGCGAAAAAAAAGTGCGGTCACTGCGGGCCAGAGAAGTCGCGGGGATTGCCCGGGACCGCGCCGGAGACGGCGCGGTCATCAGGCCCTGCCTGCATCCGCGGCTTCCGGCGGAGGAAAACAGTCTCCTGCCCCTGCCCCGCATTCCGGGCTTACTTAGTCCCGAAAATTTTATCGCCCGCATCACCGAGCCCCGGAATAATGTATCCGTGCTCATTCAATCCCTGATCGACCGACGCGGTATATAGCTCGACATCCGGATGCGCTTTTTCCAGTGCTGCAATCCCTTCCGGGGCCGCGACCAGCACCAGAACTTTGATGGATTCACAGCCAGACTGTTTCAGCAGGTCAATGGTGGCAATCATCGATCCCCCGGTTGCCAGCATCGGATCGACCACCAGCGCCATACGTTCTTCTATATTGGAGACCAGCTTCTGGAAGTAAGGCACCGGCTCCAGGGTTTTTTCATCGCGATAAACCCCGACCACACTGATCCTGGCGCTCGGAACATGTTCCAGCACACCGTCCATCATGCCCAGCCCTGCCCGCAGGATAGGAACCACGGTAATTTTTTTACCCTTGATCTGATCAATTTCTACCGGACCATTCCAGCCTTCAATCGTCACGGTTTCTGTTTCCAGATCAGCCGTCGCTTCATACGTCAGCAAGCTTGCGACTTCAGAGGCTAATTCACGAAAGCGCTTAGTACTGACATCGTGTTCACGCATCAGGCCAAGTTTATGTCTGACCAGGGGGTGTCTGACTTCCACGATCTTCATTATTCTTCTCCCGGAAAGTGTTGAGCTAAAAAAAAATCGTCGGATTATAGCGCTTTTTACGGATGGCCGATACTGACTTAACGCAAATCTGAGGCGCAGATTTTCCGGAAAAAACAGAATCAGACACCGGGGGTATGCTCAGTGAAGAGAGGTGAACAACAGACTCGCAAACGTTTGCCTGCACTGCTAGAATACCCACGCTCTATTTAAACCACCAACCGCAATTCGCGTGGGGAATCTGCAGTGACCGACAAAACCACTCTCAGTTATAAAGATGCCGGTGTTGATATTGATGCCGGTAATGCTCTGGTTGACCGTATTAAAGGGGTTGTGAAAAAAACCCGCCGCCCGGAAGTGATGGGAGGCCTCGGAGGCTTTGGTGCACTTTGTGCCTTACCACAAAAATACCGCGAACCGGTGCTGGTTTCAGGTACCGACGGTGTGGGAACAAAATTGCGCCTGGCGATGGACCTGAAACGCCATGATCACATTGGTGTTGACCTGGTGGCCATGTGTGTCAACGATCTGGTGGTACAGGGTGCTGAGCCCTTATTTTTTCTGGATTACTACGCGACCGGCAAACTGGATGTCGATACCGCTGCCGCCGTGATCACCGGGATCGCCGAAGGTTGTTCGCAGTCCGGATGTGCACTCGTCGGCGGTGAAACGGCTGAAATGCCAGGCATGTACCACGGTGAAGACTACGATGTCGCGGGTTTCTGTGTCGGGGTGGTGGAAAAATCAGAAATCATTGATGGCAGTAAAGTCAGTGAAGGGGATGTGTTACTGGCCCTGGGCTCAAGCGGCCCGCACTCAAACGGATATTCTCTGGTCCGTAAAATTCTGGAAGTGAGCCAGACCGACCCGACCGTGAAACAACTGGAAGGCAAATCTCTGGCCGATCACCTGCTGGAACCGACCCGTATTTACGTCAAAAATATCCTTAGCCTGGTTGAGCAGGTGGATGTGCATGCGATAGCCCACCTGACCGGTGGCGGCTTCTGGGAAAATATCCCGCGTGTCCTGCCGGAAAACACCTGTGCGGTCATCGATGAGTCCAGCTGGCAGTGGCCGGCCGTATTTAACTGGTTACAGCAGGCAGGGAATGTCAGCCGCCATGAAATGTATCGCACCTTTAACTGTGGTGTCGGTATGGTCATTGCGCTGAGCCCGGAGAACGCCGATCAGGCGCTGCAATTATTGCAGGATGCCGGAGAAAAAGCGTGGAAGATCGGGGTAATTGCAGCCGCGGAACCTTCTGCAGAGCAGGTCATTATCAAGTGATGAAAAAGCTGGTTATCCTGATTTCAGGAACCGGCAGTAACCTGCAGGCGATTCTGCATGCCTGCAGGTCAGGTCAACTGGCGGCTGAAATTACCGCAGTCGTCAGTAACAAAGCCAGCGCAGGGGGCCTTGACTATGCCCGTGAGGCCGGTATCCCTGCCCTGTCACTCGACCCGGCCGCGTTTTCTGATCGTCAGCAATTTGACCGTCAGCTGATGGCGGAAATTGACAACTTTCATCCGGATCTGGTCGTCCTGGCCGGATATATGCGTATTTTAAGTCCGGAATTCGTTGCCCGTTATACCGGACGGATGCTTAATATCCATCCTTCTCTCCTGCCGGCGTATCCCGGGTTACATACTCATCGCCAGGTGCTGGAAAACGGGGACCGTGAACATGGGTCTTCCGTGCATTTCGTCACCGAGGAACTGGATGGCGGACCGGTTATCCTGCAATCGAGGATCCCGGTTTTCCCTGGTGAAACAGAGCAACAGTTACAGGCCAGAGTCAAAGCCGAAGAACACTCGCTTTATCCGCAGGCTATCCGCTGGTTCCTTGAGGGGCGGCTGGCGCTGCGTAATCATCAGGCCTGGCTGGATAATATCCCTCTCCCGCCCGGCGGCTACTCTCCGGAACACGCTGTTCGTTAATCTCTCTGCGCTGCCTTCCGGCAGCGTTATTCTTTTCATCTGCCGGCAAACCGCTGACCGCCCCGAAGGAAACTGACCAGTATTGGACATTTCTGCCATATTCTCGCCATAATGTTACGAGACACTGGGACCGGAGTTCTGTCAGAGTGATACGGAGTGGTAATGGGTCAGGAAAAACTGTACATAGAGAAAGAACTAAGCTGGTTATCTTTTAACGAGAGGGTGCTGCAGGAAGCGGCGGATAAACTGAATCCGTTAATTGAACGTATGCGCTTTCTGGGGATTTATTCCAGCAATCTGGATGAATTTTATAAAGTCCGCTTTGCTGATCTGAAACGCCGTATTCTGATTGGTGAGGAACAAGGTTCCGTCACCGTGCCGCGTCATTTGCTGAAAAAAATACAGCAACGGGTTGTAAAAGCCGATCAGGAATTTGACCATCTGTATAATGAATTACTGCTGGAAATGGCCCGCAACCAGATTTTCCTGATCAATGAACGGCAGCTTTCACCGAATCAGCAAATCTGGCTACGGAATTATTTCCGCCAGCATCTGCGCCCGCATGTCACCCCTATCCTGATCAACAGCGATACCGATCTCACTCAGTTTCTGAAAGATGACTATACCTATCTGGCGGTGGAACTGATCCGTGGCAGCCGTAAACGCTATGCACTGCTGGAGATCCCGTCAGATAAAGTGCCGCGCTTCATCAATCTGCCGGCCGAACCGCCGCGCAGACGAAAACCCATGATCCTGCTGGATAATATTCTTCGTTACTGCCTGAACGAAATCTTTAAAGGCTTCTTTGACTACGACGAACTGAATGCCTATTCCATGAAGATGACGCGTGATGCGGAGTATGATCTGGTGACCGAAATGGAATCCAGCCTGCTTGAGCTGATGTCATCCAGCCTGAAACAGCGTCTGACGGCCGAGCCGGTACGTTTTGTCTATCAGCGTGATATGCCGGCTGAAATGGTGGAGCTGCTGTGTGAAAAACTCTCTGTCTCGAACCAGGACTCTATTCTGGCGGGCGGTCGTTATCACAATTTCAAAGATTTTATCCAGTTCCCGAATGTCGGCCAGCGCAATCTGGAAAACAAGCCATTGCCGCCGATTCGTCATCAGGGGTTTAACGGGTTCCGTAATGGTTTTGATGCGGTGCGCGCACGGGACATTCTGTTGTATTACCCCTATCACACGTTTGAGCACGTGCTGGAGTTCCTGCGTCAGGCCTCTTTTGACCCGGCCGTACTCTCAATCAAAATTAATATTTATCGTGTCGCCAAAAATTCACGGATCATGGAGGCCATGATCCATGCGGCGCACAACGGTAAAAAAGTGACGGTTGTGGTCGAACTGCAGGCGCGTTTTGATGAAGCCGCCAATATTCATTGGGCAAAACGCCTGACAGAGGCCGGGGTGCATGTCATTTTTTCTGCGCCGGGCTTAAAAATTCACGCCAAACTGTTCCTGATTTCCCGCCGTGAGGGCGAAGAAGTTGTCCGTTATGCGCATATCGGTACCGGTAACTTTAACGAAAAGACAGCACGCCTATATACGGATTACTCGCTGTTAACCTCAGATGCCCGGATCACGAATGAAGTCAGGCGGGTATTCAACTTTATAGAAAACCCTTACCGCCCGGTCTCTTTCGATTACCTGATGGTATCGCCGCAAAACTCACGGCGTATGCTGTATAAACTGGTCGACCAGGAAATCGCCAACGCACAGGCAGGTAAGCCGGCAGGCATCACCCTGAAGATCAATAACCTGGTGGACAAAGGTCTGGTAGACCGCCTGTACGCCGCCTCCGGGGCCGGGGTTAAAGTGAATTTGCTGGTGCGCGGAATGTGTTCGCTGATCCCGGATTTACCCGGTATCAGTACCAATATCCGGGTGATCAGTATCGTGGATCGCTATCTTGAGCATGATCGGGTGTATATTTTTGAGAACGACGGCGATAAAAAAGTCTATCTCTCGTCGGCTGACTGGATGACGCGTAATATCGATTACCGTATCGAGGTGGCCGTTATTATTCTTGACCCGCAAATTAAACAACGCATTCTTGATATTATCGGTATTCTGTTCAGTGATACCGTGAAGGCAAGGATCATCGATAAAGAGCTGAGTAATCAATATGTGCCCAGAGGTAACCGCCGTAAAGTCCGCGGACAACTGGCCATTTACGACTACATCAAAAATCTGGAACAACCTGAATAATATTTATGCCAAAAACAGATAAAAAAATCGCAAAGCCTCAGGAATTCGCGGCGATTGACCTCGGCTCTAACAGCTTTCATATGGTGATCGCCCGGGTTGTCGATGGTGCCTTACAGGTGCTCAGTCGTCTGAAACAACGGGTCCATCTGGCCGATGCTATCGATAGCGATAATCGCCTGAGTGAAGAAGGAATTGACCGCGGCCTGTCCTGCCTGGCTTTATTTGCCGAGCGGCTGCAGGGGTTCGACCCTGCCAATGTTTCCATTGTCGGGACACATACCCTGCGGGTGGTCACCAACGCGGAAGAGTTTTTACGGCGCGCCGCAGAAGTGATCCCCTACCCGATTGAAATCATTGCCGGTAACGAAGAAGCCCGGTTGATTTTCATGGGGGTTGAACACACCCAACCGGAAAAAGGCCGCAAACTGGTGATCGATATCGGTGGCGGTTCTACGGAGCTGGTCATCGGCGAGGACTTCGAACCGCAACTGGTGGAAAGCCGTCGTATGGGGTGCGTCAGTTTCTCTAATATCTACTTCCCGGGAGGCGTCATCTCTGCCGATAATTTCCGGCGGGCCCGTCTGGCTGCGGTACAGAAGCTGGAAACCCTGTCATGGCAATTCCGGCTGCATGGCTGGAAATATGCCCTGGGGGCGTCCGGTACCATCAAAGCGGCTTGTGAAGTGCTCACCGCGCTGGGAGAAAAAGAGAAAACGCTCACTCCTGAAGGGCTGGACCGTCTTTACGATGAAGTGATCCGGTTTAAGTCTTTTGATGCCCTGAGTCTGCCCGGACTTTCTGAAGAGCGAAAAGCCGTCTTTGTTCCCGGGCTTGCCATTCTGCGTGGGGTCTTTGATTCTCTCGGCATTCGGGAACTGTTGTTTTCTGACGGTGCGCTGCGTGAAGGTGTGCTCTATGAAATGGAAGGCCGGTTCCGCCATCAGGATATCCGTACCCGAACGGCACAGAGCCTGGCGAATCATTACGCCATTGATAATGAACAAGCCGCCCGTGTGCTGTCCACCGTACAACATTTACATCTTCAGTGGGCGGAGCAAAACCCTAAGCTTGCTAACCCGCAGCTGACCGCGTTACTGCAGTGGGCCGCTATGCTGCATGAAGTCGGCTTATCCATTAACCACAGCGGTATGCAGCGCCATTCATCTTATATTCTGCAAAACTCCAATATGCCGGGCTTCAGCCAGTCCCAGCAGTTATTACTGGCAACGCTGGTCCGTTATCACCGCAAAGGGATTAAGCCGGATGAGTTTCCCCGCTTTCTCTCCTTCAAGAAAAAGCAGTATTTACCGCTTATTTTCATCCTGCGGCTGGCGGCCCTGCTCAGTAACCAGAGACAGGCGACAACCCGTCCTGAATCGCTGGATTTGACAACCGATGATGGTCACTGGACGCTGACCTTTCCGAAAGGCTTTTTCGACCAGAATACCCTGGTTCAGCTGGACCTGGAGCGGGAACAGAGCTACTGGAAAGAGGTTACCGGCTGGCAACTGAAGCTGGCTGAAGAAGAATAAACGAAGGAATCCCCATGGACGAAAAATCTGCCAGTGCCGGTCGTTTCGCTGACGATTATTTTGCAGAGAAGTACCAGCTTACTCTGCCACACTCTGAACTCTGTGCCGCACTCCCGCATCTTTCTGCGGGACGTGCCCTGGATATCGGCTGTGGCCGCGGCCGGAACATGCTTTATCTGAACAGCCACGGGTTTGATGTGACCGGCTGGGACAATAATCCCGCCAGTCTGGCGCATCTGCAGCAGATTATTGACCAGGAACAACTGACCGGCATTGACTGCCACCCGGTGGATTTAAATCAGCATCGCTTTAATGGCAGCTATCAGCTGGTCATGTCGACGGTGGTCATGATGTTTCTGCAACCGCAGACTATCCCCCGCCTGATTGCCGATATGCAGGCAGCCACGGCAAAAGAGGGATTTAATCTGATTGTCTCGGCCATGGATACGGCGGATACGCCCTGCCCGCTGGACTTCCCGTTTACGTTCAAATCCGGTGAACTCAGCCACTACTACCGTAACTGGCATATCCTGAAATACAACGAACATCACGGCGAACTGCATAAACGGGATGCCACGGGTCAGCGTATCCGCATGCGGTTTGCCACCCTGCTGGCACAGAAAACGTCTATCAAGTAACCCCGGCCTGCCGCCTGTCCGCCGGAAACGGCTGACAGGTGCGCCGTTGACTTCCCTCGTTCCCCGCTGCGCCAGCCCACTGAATACCCTTTCCCCTTTGCCGCCTGAGCGATTTTCACCGTAAAGGCTACAATTGTTACTTCTGATTTATGAACAAAGGATGTTTTATGTCCGCATTACATGCCCAGACATTGCAGCAAAAACGCCACCTGATCATCAGTACCTTACTGAATGAGCCTTCTCTCATTTCGGCACTGCTGAAAGGTGTTTCTGATAATCCCCGTTTAGCTGCTGATGCTCATCTGAGCGCAAAATGCCAGTTACTGGAGGCCGCATGCCGCGATCTGCATGCGGCGGATATGGCCGATATCCTGGAATCATTACCGGAAGATGCCCGCCAGGCTCTCTGGCAACTGGTGCCGGTGGAACGTCGGGGACAAATTCTGGTTGAGGCGGCAGACAATATCCGTGAAAGCCTGACCGATGGAATGAGCGATAAAGCGCTGTTACGGGCCATTGAACCACTGGATCTTGATGATCAGGCCTGGCTGGCCCGGTTTTTATCCCGGGATCTGACCGGACGCCTGTTAACCACCCTGAAACCGCGTCAGCGTGCCGACCTGTTAAACATCATCAGAAACGATGTCGACGGTGTGGCCCGGGTGATGGACTTTAATTTTATTACCGTCCGCGGGGATATCCGTCTCGGGGTCGTCCAGCGCTTTTTACGGCGCAAAGGAAAAATCCCGGCAGGAACCGATAAGCTATTTGTCACCGATGATAAAAACACCCTGCTGGGTGAACTGATGCTGACCGATATTTTACTCCATAACCCGGAACAGCAGGTCAGTGAGGTTATGAACAGAGACCCGGTCACGTTTCAGCTGGAAGATAAGGGGGAGGATGCCGCCAGTGCGTTTGAGCGTTATAACCTGATATCTGCAGCAGTCACCGGTGCCGGACAGCAGTTAATCGGTCGTATTGCTATCGAAGATATTATCGACCTGGTAAATCAGAAAAACGAAAACAATATTCGTAATATGGGGGGCGTCAGTCAGGAAGAAGATGTGTTTGCGCCGGTAACTAAAGCCGTACGTAACCGTTGTGCCTGGCTGGCACTGAACTTATGTACCGCCTTTGTGGCATCCCGCGTGATTGGTCTGTTTGAAAATACCATCGCTCATCTGGTGGCACTGGCAACGCTGATGCCGATTGTCGCCGGTATCGGAGGAAACACAGGCAACCAGACCATTACCATGATAGTCAGGGCGCTGGCACTGCGTCAGGTCGAGCCGGGGAACTTTTCCTTTCTGTTTTTGCGTGAATTAGGGGTCGCCCTGATCAATGGGATTTTATGGGGCGGGATGATGGGGGGGATCACCTGGCTGATGTACCATGACCTGGCGATGGGCGGCGTTATGATGCTGGCCATGATCCTGAATTTACTGCTGGCAGCCTTTATGGGCGTGATGATCCCGCTGATTATGACCAAACTAAAACGCGACCCGGCGGTCGGGTCCAGTGTGCTGATCACGGCAATGACCGATACCGGCGGCTTTTTTATTTTCCTGGGACTGGCAACACTCTTTCTGCTGCATTAAAAAAAGCCCCCGCTGTGCGGGGGCTGATAGCTGGTCAGTTACTTACCGTCGAGAGAGTACGCGATGACGTAATCACCGCGGTCAGGTGACTGACGCGCCCCGCCGGCCGTGATAAGAATATATTGTCGGCCGGTTTTCGGAGAAATATAACTCATCGGTCCCCCCTGACTGCCGACCGGTAAGCGGGCTTTCCACACTTCTTTCCCGGTCGAGCTGTCAAATGCTCTCAGGTAATAATCCTGGGTCCCGGCGATAAACACCAGCCCGCCTTGTGTGGCCAGAGTACCGCCCAGGGTAGGCATACCGATCGGCATTTTCATCTTCATTTTAATACCGAAAGGACCGGTATCCTGTACCGTCCCTACCGGGACCTGCCAGACGATTTTCCGCGTATTCATATCGATAGCACTCAGCGTACCGAATGGCGGCGCCTGACAAGGAATACCCAGCGGAGACATAAAGCGGTTCTTATTCACCGAATAAGGGGCCCCTTTCATCGGCACCGCGCCCATCCCGGTATTCACGGCCTCCCCGCCGGTATTCACCCCGGTTTGTGCTTTCGGATCCGCTTTAATCAGCTGTTGCCATAAGCCCAGACGCATATCATTCACGAAGATATAGTGATTGACCGGGTCGGTAGAAATACTGCCCCAGTTCATCCCCCCCAGTGATCCCGGGAAGCTCAGTGAAACATCCGTCCCGGGGGCGGTGTACAGCCCGTTATAGCGCATTGATTTGAAACTGATACGACAGACCAGCTGATCAAACGGCGTGGCCCCCCACATATCTGATTCTTTCAGTGTCTGTGCGCCAATCTGTGGCATTCCGACAGAACGTGGTTGCGTATAGCTGTACTGTTCACCCGGGATCCCACCTCCTTTCACACTGACATTTTCAACCTTAGTCAGCGGCTGACCGGTCAGGCGATCCAGCACATAAATCTGCCCCGCCTTGGTACCGACCACCACGGCCGGTTTTTCGATACCCTCACTGGTTTTAAAGTTAATCAGGCCAGGTTGCATGGGAATATCAAAGTCCCACAGATCATTGTGGACGGTCTGATAGACCCATTTTTCTTTACCGGTGGTCGCATCTACCGCCAGAATGGACGCACCGTATTTATGATCCAGTGGCGTACGGTTTGCCCCCCAGATATCCACCGAGGAGCTGCCCATCGGCATAAAGACGGTGTTCATCGACGGATCATAGGACATCGGTGCCCAGGAGTTCGGGGTACTGCGCGCGTAATGTTCACCCGCTTTCAGCACCGCATTCGGATGATTATTTCCGGTATCGAATGCCCAGCGTAACTGACCGGTGACCACGTCATAACCGCGGATCACGCCGCCCGGCATATCGGTACTGACGTTATCGGAAACTCGTCCGCCCACCACAACCGTCGTGCCTGCCAGTGTCGGTGCTGAAGTCAGCACATACTGCGGGTCCGGTGCATGGCCCATGCCTTCCAGCAGGTTAACCGTCCCTTTGTTACCGAAGTCCTGACAGAACTGGCCGTTATCGGCATTCAGAGCAATCAGGCGGTCATCGATGGTATTCATCAGAATACGACGCTGACATCCACCGGCATCCACCGCGGCTACCGGTGCCGGCGGAACACTGCCCGGAACGGTTGGCTGAGGAACCGGCTGTGTGGCATCAAAATAGGCCAGACCACGGCAACGCATCCATACGGAAGATTTTGCGTTGATTTCGGCTTTCCAGATCTGCTTGCCGCTATCGGCATCAACGGCAATCACGTTATTGTGCGGAGTACACAGGAAGACTTTATCCCCGACCTGCAGAGGGGTTTGCTGGTCTTCCGCACCGTTGCCATCCGGGCTCAGCGGCGTATCGCCGGTGTGGAAGGTCCAGGCCGGTTTAAGTTCAGAAATGTTATTACGGTTGATTTGATCCAGCGCGACAAAGCGGCTGCCACCCGGCGTATTGCCGTAGTTTTCCCAGTTTTTCTGCATCTCATTTTTAGCCACCGGGACAAGGGGTCTCTCCTGCCCTGAAAATTCCACCGGATCATGAGGAACAAACATGCCGGCAAAGGCCGCAATAAACGCTGCAATGGCAAGCGTCCCCGGTACATAGGCCCATTTCCAGGCAGAAGAACGGTTTTCATAATGACGTAACGAAGGCAGCAGGAAAAATGCCAGAATCGCCAGGCCACCGGGGAACATCAGACGGGAGATTAATGGCCAGAAATTTAAGCCTGCATCAGCGATAGCCCAGATGAGCGTGCCCAGCATCGTCAGCAGATAAAGTGCTGCACCTGACGAGCGCAGACGAAGGAGGAGTACCCCGCTGATCAGCATAAACACACCGGAAATCAGGAAATACCCGCTCCCCCCCAGGCTAACGAGCCTGACGCCGCCAATAATAAAAAACAGGGCCGTCGCGATCAGCAAAAGGCCGAGAATCAAGCTCCCCAGCCTTAACCAAAGTGGTCTCTTTTTTGATAATAATTTCATCATGTAACCCCTGAAAAGAAATAGCCCCGGGAGTATACATTTAAAAACATAAAACAAACATAAATAAAACAAATGAAAAACAAAATCACAAAACAATTACAAACAGAGAACAGGTCGCTGAAAAATCGTCTCTGCCAGGCTGTCTGACCGAGAGACAGCGTCGCGATTTAATCTTCAGATATACTATTGTGTTATGATCTTGTGATGTATTTTTCAGGAAATTATCATCTTATGAAATCATCACTCCGCGCCCGCCGCCGCAATTTACTGCTGTTATGCTTTCTCCTGATCATCATCGCAGGGTGGTTCTGGCCTAAAAAAGTTTCCCCGGAATCCTACAGTTATTACAGTTCTCTGCTCTGTCTGATCGTCGGCAACCCGCAAAATACCCCGACCGGGAATTTACCCTCGGTAATGAAAAAGACGGTGGCACAGTCGGATTCAGATTACGCACTCACTAAAACAAAATATGACGATGCTGCTGCCGATGCCGTCATAAAACACTGGAAAACACTGAGCAGCGAACAGCAGCAACAGGCAAGGCAGGACAGCACTGTCTGCCGTCAGTTAATGCATTCCGGTAACTAAAACACGATAAATGCTGAATTATTCCACCCGTTAGCATATCCCGGCAGCCAGTGACGGGAGCTGCCTGCGGGGCCGAAGAGAAGTGGCGGAGGTAAGGGGCTGGCGGACGGGTTAACGCGGGATCACAGGTTACAGACCACGGAAACCCGCCCGGCTGAACTCATACCATAAAGTGAGCGGTTTATATCCGTTGGCTATTCAGGCCTGAGTCCGGCACTTCACCGGACTCAGGCCGGTAAGTTTCAGTGTTATTCTCCCGCGGTAATTTTACGCCGTAAGGTCAAACCTTACGGTGCGTTACCCACCGGGTTATCAGGAATGCGGCAATGGCAAAAAAACCGCCCACCAGAGTTGCTTCAACCCGGTGTTCAGCAATACCGGTTTCCGGTGCGGTAAAACTGGAAATCATAAACACAACCGTCATAGTGATAAATGCACTATACAGCCAGTAACACTTAGATATCAGTGAATAAGATAAGGTAAAAGAGATAAACCCTGTCACCATAAATGCGGTGACAAGAAACCACGGGTGCTGAAAATAGGTAATCATTAACGCTGCGGTAACGCCTCCCAGTAACGTTCCTGTCACACGGCTCCGGGCACGGCCAAAAGTATCCTGGTAATTATTACGTAAACACAGCAACAGTGTCATACCTGCCCAGTAGCCATTCGGCATGTGAAAGAACCGTACCGTACTCATTACCGCACACATCGCCATCACGCCGGTCAACACGGACCACTGTAAATGTAATTTATGCCGGTAAAGAAAGGCGTTACGTTTGAGGAATGTCAGCCACGCGCGCGGGTTAAGGTTTTTCAACCTGAATGAGGTATGCTGGTAGACGATAGCCAGGAAAAACATTTGTATCATGCCACCCAGCCCTATCATAGCGGCCCTTCCCAGGTCCTGAGTTGCATTATCTGAATAATAGCCTGAGATAAGATATGCAATAGCCCACTGCTGTATCATCCACCAGGCACTGCTATCGATGTTGGCTATCATCACATACAGACCGGTATAAAATAGTGCACCTGCAATATAGAGCGGTACCACATTCCCTGCCATACTCCCCATCCAGGCCGATAACATCAGGCCCAAGGTCGTGATAAGCATCATCACAAAGGTAGATCCGCCCCAGGACTTATTTGCACCGAATGCAAGGGTCATCGCACCGCTCGCGGCAATGCTCGCCGCCGGAACGTGCCCTGAGAGTAAGCCCGTAACAGAGATGGCTATCATGACCGGGAGGCAAAACAACCCCAGCCGGATGTCATGTTTGATTTGATCAGACAGGTTCATAGAGTTAAATATTCCTTTCAGAATCATGATGATTCGGCTGATAATTATGAGGTAACATAGATACCTGTCAATGGAAGCAATCCTTCGTAGCTCCTGTAAAATCCTCACGATTTTTAGTTAAATTCTATTGTAATTCAATTGGTTGATTAAAAAAACTTTCTCTCCCTCATCCTCTTTCACCTCTGCGGAGGAGAGCCTAAGAATGATCATTTTTTACTCAAAGCGTATAGGGTAATGAAAAATAATTGTTATAAAAATAGCATTTTTTGACAAAACTAAAAACTGTACAAGATTATATTTGCTGTACAAGTTAATCGGAACTGTACAACTTTGCGGGTGAACAACACAGGCAAACAAGCAGGTTCGGCGATGAACGACTAAAGGGGCATACCATGCGTCAGAATGTAATCAGTCCGGGTAGTGCAGGTGAAATCATCAATTATTTCAACGGATCGGCAGAGTTTTCACAGCAGGAAACGCTGGGCCAGATCGTGTTAGAGATCCTTAGCGAAGGTAAAAATATCAACCGTAAAGCTCTGTGCGGCGCATTACTCGCCCGTATTGACCATGCGGCGACCGAAGATGAAGGGCAACATTATCAGAAGCTGATTGGATTACTGATGTAATTACTCAGGTTCCGGAGACGGGTAAGTTATGAATGAATTCTTTTGTTCATTCTTAGTTGTCTGAAAGATAAATTTTATTCCCGAAAAGGATATTCAGAATTATAGCGATGCGAAAATACTCACAGGAAAAACTAACTGAAATCGTCCTTGGCGAAGCAGTCATGTCTTTGCTGGAAGTGAATGCGGCGCTGAATGGTTCTGCTTTAGCTCGCCGTATCAGGCAAATGATAACAGCGGAAGTTAATCCTGAGCGTAGTCATGCACTTTTCTGCGCACTGGCAGAGGTGAAAGCCAGCCTCTCTTCAGCGAGAGAAGCTGAGCCGAAGACTACATCAGCTATTCCGGCTTCAAAAGATATACAAAAACATTAGTTCCGGTATTCGCTTTTATCACTAAAGACTGATGACAGGTATGGAGCCTGGCTCTGACCTGCATCGTAAACTTTACGGCTGAATACATTTTTCAGCCTCTGGTCAATTAACCTAATGGATAATAACGTGCAACAGACAACTCATGAAGCAGAGATTACTCGTCACTTTCGTAATGCAGGCGATAAATTAACCGCAGAAACGGAAGTTCTCGACGCTGTTATCGCAGATATCGTGATGCATGGCAGAAAAGTGACGAATAAAGCTATTATCCTTTACCTGATCGCCGAGCTTGAAAATACCTCTGATCCTGTTCAGCTGGATGTTTTACGCGGTGCCCTTGAAATTATCGTCGCGAAAACACCGGATGATAAAAACATCTGAGTCATAGCGCTCAGAGATTAGGATTACGGTAACAGAAAAATAAAATGGCTGCCTGTTGAATATCTATTCAACTCAGGTGGCCTTTTTATTGCCTATCGTAATGCCTTGCGGAAAAATCGCGTTCAAAACGCCTTCTCACATAACCTTTCTTCAGCGGTTAAGTTAACCTCCGAAAGATTACGGCACTCATCTACATGTCTATTAAATTGACTGGTCAGGATTGATTTCCCCTGTAAATTCCATTATGAATCCCCTGCCCCCTAAAAATATATACCTCAACAGGGATTTTTCGGGAGACTTCATTTTCACATTGTTATTGATAATGACTGTCATTATTAAATTAGCGAGTGAATTTTTAATGCTAATCATTCACCTGTTCACTCTCTTAACTCTCTTAACTCTCTTTACTCTCTTTACTCTCTTTACTCCCTTTACTCCCTTTACTCCCTTTACTCCCTTTACTCTATTTACTAAACAGGGATTGTCTGTAAACGATTTAAAAAAAACGAATATCTTCCCGGATTATAGAGTTATGCGCTGATTTAACCTTACCCACTCGTGCGGAAAGTTTCAGAATGAATTTTCACTCGCTTACCTCTGCAGTCCCTTTTCATCTTATCTTTTTTCCGCCCTCAGATCTTTCATATTTATTTACACGGGGCTTATTTTATTACCTTCTTATTTTTTAGTTCACCCTTCTCATTGATAATGAAATCAACCCGATATTTAATCCCGTTAATGATATAAAGAAGATTATAATCTGCAGTTTTTTTAAGATCAGCAACAATGCAGGTGTCAGGGAATTTCCTGTCAATATTATCCTCATAAGCTAACGGGTTTTGATACTGATCAGCTGAATAACTCAGTGAATAATAACTCAGATGATCACCCGGTGAGGAACGAATACATAGGTGTTGATCCACAACACGTACCTCTCCTGGGTGACGAAAGACCAGCCTGTCACCCGGACCACAACCGGTTATGATAAACATCACCAGGAAATAGCTATATTTTTTCATTACGGAAACCTCCGGAGAATAATTTTATATTTTTCCAACAAAAATGTGTCAGATTCTTTTCTGTTTTTTCCCGCTATAGCTAATAATATTATGACACTTCCCGTACATTGACCCGTACAGTGAATTAATTAGCAACCAGTAGCCGGCAACGATACTTGCCTGCTGCACCATAGAATCTCGGGATAACAACCCCTGACTCAGATCATATTCGTAACTTCCCCCCATGAGATCACCCCCTTATCCTGACATTCATTCCCCGCTGATGTTGCCTGACATGCATCATTTCATGTAAAAATAAATGTTTTAAATCAATCGTCTCACGTGAGTAATTATCGCGATAGATATTCGTTTCGATCCACATTTCTCCATCGGGAGTTATTGCTGTATTATCTTCCTGTAATCCGAATGGCAGATAACTCCCATAATGCCCCCATATACGGCGGTATTGAATACTATGGCCAAAAATCTCCTTCGCCAAACGTATCTCGCCAGGTGTTAGTAACCGTAATCCGTTACGTTTTAACATTATTCTCTCCGCCTGATACAATTTTAAATTACATTAATCCTTAACTCTGATAGTGGCAAAGTTCTTCACCCGAATCCATGAAGCAGACCTCATAATAATAAAAACAGTAATTTACTGATATTAACCCAGTATCTGAAACATTCTTATCATTAACTGTTAATTAATAATCCTCTGGTTTTACTATGACGGCTAATCACCCTCACTCTAAAATATTTTTATGATATGACAGGTAAGTTACTCATCAGAAAAACCATAAACAGGATCCTTATTTCCTTTTGTGCCCGGCTAAAATAACAATTTTGCTGCTCTCCAAACTATTATATCGCCGGGCCAAAACGGTATCACTGGCCCCGGGCCTTATCAGGCCAGCGACGTCAGCCCTTGCATCCAGAAACGACTGAGTTCACTTGCGGAAATATGGGTGGCAGGTAACAGAGGTTCTGGTTGTGCGGAAGATTCAGTAAAAATTTTACCCGCAAGTTCTCTTCCCACCCTTTGGGCCGCTGAGGTCTTCAGGTATCTCTGTTGATAAAATCTTTGCAGCGCGGTTTCCGGTTCATCCTCCGTCTTCAGTATCAGAGAAAGATGCCATGCATCTTCCAGCGCCTGACAGGCCCCCTGACCGGAAGTGGGTAATGAGGCATGGGCTGCATCGCCGATAATTAAGATATTACCCCGGTGCCAAAAGGGAAGAGGATCAATGTCATGAACAAAAATGCGATCCACCGATGCAGTGTCACCGGAGAGTAGCACTTTCTTTACCGGATCAGGCCAGTCCCGAAAACGCTGATGTAACTCTTTATACCACTCCTCCTGCGGTCGTTCCCTGTCAACCGCGGTATTCCATGCCCCGGCCCAATAGCACCGACCGTTATTCACCGGGACGATACCAAAACGCTGACCCGGCCCGCGAAAATCACAAATAGTGTTATTCGCCAGGTTCTGTTCGGGACGGCTTACCCCAATAACGTTCACAAAGCCGTGATAACAGGGAGTGACTTTATCCGCATACAATGCCTGACGTACGGCTGAATTCATACGGCCATCGGCGCCGACAACCAGATCAAACTGCAGGCCCAACGGCCTGACATCCGCGGCAGTAATTGAACAATTAAGCTGAATCTTCACCCCTAAACTTTCTAATTCAGACGCCAGTAAACTCATTAGCTCACGCCGTAATACCGTGACACTGGGAAAACCGCAAAGAGAGTTGATGGCTGAAATATCGAACTCAGTCTGAACAACGCCGTGCTGATCAAACTGACGCATCCTATCCGGTACGCCTCCTGCATGCCTGAGCTTTTCGTCCAGTTCCATTTGCTGCATGACAAACATGGCATTCGGCCACAACGTCACACCGGCTCCCATAGAAGACACCATACTGCCGCGCTCAAAGAGAGTGACTTCATGGCCTTGTTTCGCCGCAAGTATTGCCAGTGCCATTCCTGCAACGCCAGCGCCGGCAATGGCAATTTTCCGCTTTCTGATCATAATTTCTTTCCTGATGATAAAGAGCGATGGAAATTGTAATCACTGTCCGATTAGTGATAAATATGGATTTATTACTTTATTAATCTCATTTTATGGGATAGTTAATGATTGAAAATATTGAAATTCAGTGGCTGATTTGCTTTCAGGCGGTGTATGAAAAACGGAGTTTTAAGCTCGCAGCAGAACAACTTCAGTTGCCGATGTCCAATGTAAGCCGGCATGTCGCATTACTGGAACAGGAACTTCATGTGCGGCTGCTGGAACGTACCACGCGTAAAGTCACGCCAACCACAGCCGGTAAACAGCTTTATCAATCTATTACGCCGCTTACGCAAGCTATGGATCATGCACTGGAAGAGGTATCCCTGAGTGGTGATTCAATTTCAGGTCACCTGAAAATAATTACTCCTGACCTCCCCTTTATGGCAGATATTCTCGCGGAATTCTGTATCAGATATCCGCAAATAAAGTTAAGTTGTGACACTCAGCTGGATCCCACAGAAGGACTGCTGGACGGGTTCGATCTGGTATTGCGCTTTGGACGCGGGCAACTGGAAGATTCAGGCTGGGTTGCCAGAGAAATCCTGCGCTTGCCGAGCTGTGTAGTGGCTGCGCCAGAACTTTTGAAACGTTACCCGCCGCCTCAATCGATGGATGAACTGAGTAAAATTCCCTGTATCACCAGTTTGTCGGTACTTCAGGGTACGCCCTGGCGGTTCAAACAGAACCAAACCGTCCAGGTACAGTCCGGCTACAAAGTTAACAGCGGGCAGATGGCTAAGGCAGCGGCACTGAAAGGACTCGGTTTCGCCATTTTGCCACTTCACTCTTGTGGACCAGAAATCAAAAACGGCTTGCTGGTGAAGATTAACTGTAATAGCGAACCTGAAGACCTGGTGCTATACGCGTTGTATTCGGGCAGAAAATACCTGCCGGTAAAAGTTAAGGCATTTCTGGAACACCTGCAATCGGCGGTTAGCCATTCCGGGCTGAGCTGTAATGGCAATGGCTGATACATCGGGCAGCTGCATTTTTATATCGGCGAAAGCCATAACGGGGAGGTATTTTACTGGCAGAGTGGCTTTCTCTGTTGCTGAACAGAACCATTCTCAGCACTTTTCACCGGCCGCAATCAGAGCTGAATGACCTGCAGAGTATCCCGAATGCTTCTATCTGGAAGAATTTAATAGAATTCCTGCGCTGAGAGAGGCCATTGAGGCCTATATCCACTACTACAACCATGAGCGAATCAGCCTGCGGCTGAACGGCCTCAGCCCTGTTGAATAAAGGTTACTGCATCTGAAAGCAGCATGACCAGGGAGCGTATGTCATATGAACGGTTTCTCCTCGCATCAGTTTTCACACAGCCTGAGCGAGGAGTGGACGTAGCCTCATTCAGTTGTTGATCACGATGAGATCTGTGGGACAGCAGTGGTCATATGGGGATTTTGATTGAATGATTAAACCGGATACGTAATGATATAATTTTAGGGATAAAGGGTTTTATATCATGCAGGCGTTAATCATCATTGATTTGCAGAAAGCGTTATGTAATCAAGAACCTTTGCCATTTAATATTCAGCAGATTATTAGTAATATCAATGAGCTGCTTTGCCACGCGATAGAACGTAACTATCCGGTTATTTTTGTACAACATGAAGCATCGTTTATTCCTGTTGGCGAAGAAGGATGGAAAATTCTTGATGAACTTTCCGTCCCAGATAAGGCAATCTTTATCAGTAAAACCACCGCTAACGCTTTTCTACAAACAAAACTAAACGCTAGCCTTAACGACCTAAAAGTGAATCATTTACTGGTTTGTGGTTATGCTTCAGAATTTTGTATCGATACCACTATACGTGCTGCGGCTGCTTTGGGTTATGACGTCACGCTTATCAGTGATGCCCATACAACTCACAGCAAGCCCCATGCCAGCGCTGAAGCCATAATATTGCATGAAAACGCCACTCTACCAGAGTTAACCAGCTTTAATGTAAAAATCGATGTTGCAGCCTCCAGAGAAATACTGACCTTGAAGTAAGGTTGAATAAAACCATTTTGAATAATTCTCTGTAAAGCATTTTGGCTGCTCAAAGCAATAAGGTTCTGTTAAAGCCCCCCGACCAATCTATACCAAGTTGGGCGAGAGGGCACCCCACTCCGATGATCCAGTGTCCAACATTCCGGGGTCAGTTCATGTGATAAGGGCTTAGACTTATTCCATGTTTTAACATGGAGGTTACTGTCGACACTCACTTATTTTTAGCTTCGGGAGAATAATGATTAGCGGCTAAAAATCTGCCCGCCAATCGGCTCAGGGCAAGAAAAGGTTACGGGTAGGTTCTGAAGCAAAGTGGCTAAGGCCGGCACAGAAGTGCTATACGCTGAATGTCCTGCCGAATGTATCCCATATCAGTGTCCGGCAGGGATTCGACCGAAGGGTCAGATAGCAGAATATAGCGTATTTCCGCCGGGACAGTCTGAATCTTCGCAGCTAACCTTAGCCACAGGCCTGTCACTGCACATATGCCGGTATTGTCAGATCCTGATACCTTAGCTTATGCCGGAATTTTTATCTGAAACAGGTGTATTCCTTCCTGCACTTACCTGCAGATGACGAAAACTTTCACCACAACTGTCTAGACCCCATAATCAACGTGTTTTTTTTCTATATCGGAGTAGCTGGGACGTTGTTTTACATAAGCAGGAAAACGGGCAACGAAATTAAATCCGGTCTGTAATTTTTTCCACAACATATCCAGACAATAAAAGGCCTTAACTATGTCACCCACCTCATCACCGATAACCCGCGTATTCTGTAATCCCGTCACTGAATCAAAAAACACGGCCATGAGCCGGCTGGCAAACTCCCTTTTAACGATATAACCGGATGCCGTCTGAGAATTTATCACCCGATAAAAACCTGCCTTTTTATCTATGATACTGACAGGAATGGCCTGATTATGTGATAAAAGGAAAACATCCCATCGATCAGCAATACACAGCGCTTTGTTCAGGTCTGCTAAAAAATCATCTTTATTGATAATCTCAAAGTCATCTTCAAACACCAGCAGATATGGACATGCTGACTCAGATAAATATCTGGCGATAAGGTTAGCATGGCTCAGACTTGCCCCAAGCTCGCCAAACTCAGGTTTATAATAAGCTTTAAAGAATGAGTCATCATCTGCCGTTATGCCTGAGAGTGAAAGCTCCGCCAGACATTCAGCCTTACGATCATACCGATGCTCAAGGTTAATAATTTTCAATAACACATCACCGCCAGACATCTCACCTCCACAGGATTGAACAGAATGCCGACAGTATTTCACTGATGGTTCATAGTCTATCTGATGAAAAGAGCGTGCTTTATGCTCCGTCGGCTTCCCCGGCAAAGCTGTAATCACTGTTTTACCTGCAAAACACATGGCCCTGTGATCGGGGAGTGCCTTTAAAAACAGTAAAGCTGCTTACCCAGCTGATGTCTCAGCATCCTGAAACGTCACTTTAGCGTCCCGACAATGTGGGATTTGCAACGCCAGTAAACTGATAAAGTCCCGTAAAGCCGCACGCCGGTATCTGCTTTTACTTATGATAAGTGAGCCGGGATAGCCTTCAGCAGGCCAGGCAATCTGCGTCACTCAGGGGAGAGTTTTGGGGTAAAAAAAAGCCCGCAATGCGGGCTTAGAGGTACTTTACTGCTTTTACGTGCAGGCTGTTGCCGGACGTTAAATCATTCCCACTCGATGGTGGCCGGGGGTTTACCGCTGATATCGTAAACCACACGGGAGATCCCGTCGATTTCGTTGATAATGCGGTTAGAAACACGACCCAGGAAATCGTAAGGCAGGTGTGCCCAATGCGCCGTCATAAAGTCGATGGTCTCGACGGCACGCAGAGATACAACCCAGTCATACTTACGGCCATCACCCATAACGCCTACCGAACGAACCGGCAGGAAGACGGTGAATGCCTGGCTGACTTTGTTATACAGGTCGGCTTTGTGCAGTTCTTCAATGAAGATAGCATCGGCACGGCGCAGCAGGTCGCAGTACTCTTTCTTCACTTCACCCAGAACACGTACACCTAAGCCCGGCCCCGGGAACGGATGACGATACAGCATGTCGTAAGGCAGGCCCAGTTCCAGACCAATTTTACGCACTTCGTCTTTAAACAGTTCTTTCAGCGGCTCCACCAGCCCCATCTTCATCTCTTTCGGTAAACCGCCCACATTGTGGTGTGATTTAATCACGTGCGCTTTACCGGTCGCGGATGCCGCAGATTCGATAACATCCGGGTAGATGGTGCCCTGAGCCAGCCATTTCACGTTATCCAGTTTCAGTGCTTCTTCGTCGAAGACTTCAACAAAGACGCGACCGATGGTTTTACGTTTGGCTTCCGGCTCATCGATGCCTGCCAGCGCGTCCAGGAAGCGGTTTTCTGCAGGCACATGCACGATATTCAGACCGAAACGATCACCGAACATCTCCATCACCTGCTCTGCTTCGTTCAGACGCAGCAGACCGTTATCCACAAACACACAGGTCAGGCGTGAACCGATAGCACGGTGCAGAAGCAGCGCCGTCACCGAGGAATCCACCCCACCGGATAATCCCAGAATCACCTGATCATCACCGACCTGCTCGCTCAGACGGGCAACCGCGTCATCGATAATTTTCGCCGGCGTCCACAAGGCTTCACACTGACAGATATCGATGATAAAGCGTTGTAACAGCGCCATCCCCTGACGGGTATGTGTCACTTCCGGGTGGAACTGTACGCCGTAGAAACGCTTCTCTTCGTTCGCCATAATGGCAAACGGGCAGGTTTCCGTGCTGGCAACGGTGACAAAATCCTCAGGGATAGCCGTGACTTTGTCGCCGTGGCTCATCCAGACATCCAGCAGGGGCTGTCCGGCCGCATTCAGAGTGTCCTGAATACCTTTCACCAGTGCGCTGTCTGTTTTGATTTCGACCTGAGCAAAACCGAATTCACGCTCTGAAGAGCCCTGAACTTTACCCCCCAGCTGCATTGCCATGGTCTGCATACCATAACAAACACCCAGTACAGGAACGCCGGCGGTAAAGACATATTCAGGGGCACGCGGGCTGTTTTCTTCGGTGGTGCTTTCCGGGCCGCCGGAAAGAATAATGCCGTTTGGATTAAACTGGCGGATCTGCTCTTCGGTAACATCCCAGGCCCACAGTTCACAGTATACGCCCAGTTCACGGACACGACGTGCCACCAGCTGCGTGTACTGAGACCCGAAATCGAGGATCAGAATACGATGTTTATGAATATTTTCCGTCGTCATTACAGTTTTCCAGGCAATAAATTTACTTAAAACGCCCGGCATGACCGGGCGATGAGGATAAGAAAGAGATTAAGAGCCTGTACGGTAGTTAGGCGCTTCTTTGGTGATGGTTACATCATGAACGTGGCTTTCAGAGATACCCGCGCCGCTGATACGAACAAATTCAGCTTTGGTACGCAGGTCATCAATCGTCTGACAACCGGTCAGACCCATACATGAACGCAGTCCGCCCATCTGCTGATGGATGATCTCTTTCATACGGCCTTTGTAAGCCACCCGGCCTTCAATACCTTCCGGGACCAGTTTGTCCGCCGCGTTATCAGTCTGGAAATAACGGTCAGAAGAACCCTTAGACATGGCGCCCAGTGAGCCCATACCACGGTAAGATTTGAACGAACGCCCCTGGTAGAGTTCAATCTCACCCGGAGACTCTTCTGTCCCGGCCAGCATTGACCCCACCATCACGCAGGAAGCTCCTGCGGCAATCGCTTTAGCGATATCACCGGAGAAACGGATACCACCGTCGGCAATGACAGGAATACCGGTTCCTTCCAGGGCGTCGACAGCGTCTGCCACGGCTGAAATCTGAGGAACACCGACACCGGTCACAATACGGGTGGTACAGATTGACCCCGGGCCGATACCTACTTTAACTGCGCTCACGCCTGCGTCAGCCAGCGCTTTCGCACCGTTAGCTGTCGCGACGTTACCGCCAATAATTTCCAGGTCAGGATATTTCGCACGGGTTTCACGGATACGTTGCAGGACCCCTTCAGAGTGACCGTGAGAGGAGTCGATCAGCAGAACATCAACACCTGCAGCCACCAGCGCATCTACACGCTCTTCGTTACCGGCACCGGCACCGACAGCTGCACCGACACGCAAACGCCCCTGTGCATCTTTACAGGCGTTAGGTTTACGTTCAGCTTTCTGGAAGTCTTTTACGGTGATCATGCCTTTCAGATGGAATGCAGCATCCACCACCAGCGCTTTCTCGATACGCTTTTCATGCATCTTCTGCAGAACGACTTCGCGGGATTCACCTTCTTTCACGGTGACCAGGCGCTCTTTCGGCGTCATCACTGCAGAAACAGGCTGGTTCAGGTCAGTCACGAAACGAACATCACGGCCGGTAATAATCCCGACCAGTTCATTTTCGGCGTTCACCACCGGATAGCCGGCGAAACCGTTGATTTCGGTCAGGCGCTTAACGTCCAGCAGTGAAGTCGTCGGCAGTACGGTCTGAGGTTCAGTCACCACACCACTTTCATACTTTTTCACTTTACGAACTTCGTCGGCCTGACGATCGATAGGCATGTTTTTATGAATAAAGCCGAGACCACCTTCCTGTGCCAGCGCAATCGCCAGACGGGCTTCGGTGACGGTGTCCATTGCTGCGGAAACCATCGGAATGTTTAAACGTATATTTTTAGTCAGTTTTGTACCGAGTTCTGCGGTGTTCGGCAGGACGGTAGAGTGAGCAGGAACGAGTAAAACATCGTCAAATGTGAGGGCTTCTTTAATGATTCGTAGCATAGCAATATCTCGACCTGGAAGTGATAAAATATTGCCGCGGCATTATACAGGGGGGAACCGTTTGCCTCCAGCTTTTTTTATAAAAAACTCTTGATACTTCATTCAGGCAATGTAGTATCGGCTAATTAACCCGCTGATTTATTATTTGATCTTCATCACATGTTGAATGACGAAAACACCAAAATTTTCTCAGTCAGTCGCCTGAATGCGACCGTCCGCCGGTTGCTGGAACATGAGATGGGTCGTGTCTGGCTGACTGCCGAAATATCTAACTTTACCCGGCCGGCTTCGGGACATTGGTACTTTACCCTGAAAGACGATAACGCTCAGGTGCGCAGTGCCATGTTCCGTAACAGTAATCAGCGGGTCAGCTTTCGGCCGCAAAATGGTCAGCAGGTGCTGGTACGCGCCACAGTAACCTTATATGACCCGCGGGGTGATTATCAGCTGATCGTCGAAAGTATGCAGCCTGCCGGTGAAGGGCTTCTTCAGCAGCAATTTCTTGAGCTGAAAACCCGGCTGGATACTGAAGGCCTGTTTGCCACACAGCATAAACAGCCACTCCCCTCGCCTGCGGGTCAGATCGGGGTCATTACCTCTGCCAGCGGCGCGGCTCTGCATGATATTTTACAGGTGTTACGCCGCAGGGACCCTTCTTTACCGGTGGTCATCTACCCTACCGCCGTGCAGGGTAACGAAGCGGCTGCCGGGATCGTCCGGGCTATTGAGCTGGCTAACCAGCGCCGGGAATGTGATGTCCTGATTGTCGGTCGTGGGGGCGGCTCTCTGGAAGATCTGTGGTGTTTTAACGATGAACGTGTTGCCAGAGCTGTTTTTGCCAGCAAAATCCCGGTCGTAAGTGCAGTGGGTCATGAAACCGACGTCACCATCTGTGATTTTGTGGCTGACCTGCGCGCACCAACTCCGTCTGCTGCCGCCGAACTGGTCAGCCGTAACCAGACCGAACTCCTGCGTCAGTTGCTGTCACAGCAACAGCAAATGGAAATGGCGATGGATTACTATCTGGCACGCCGTCAGCAAAACTTCAGCCAGCTCGGACACCGGCTTAATCAGCAGCATCCGCAATTACGCCTTTCACGCCAGCAAACGCTGTTATTACAGCAGCAGCGTCAGCTACAGTCGGCCATGCAGCAACAGTTGCAGCAGCATAGCCAGCATTTTGAACAGCTATCACAACGTCTACAGCGCCGTCAGCCACAGCCGCTGATCTATCAGGGGTCGCGGCAACTGAGCGAAGCCCGTTATCGCTTGCAACAGGCACTGGAAAAGAAACTCAGTGACACCCGGCAGCGCTTCGGGACCCTGGCCGTACAGCTGGAAAGTGCCAGTCCGCTGGCAACACTGGCGCGCGGGTTTAGTGTGACGACCGCAAGTAACGGGGATGTTATCAAAGAAACCCGTCAGGTACAGACGGGAGAGACCCTGCGAACACGCCTGAATGATGGCTGGGTGGAAAGTGAAATCACGGCGATTACCCCCCAAAAAGCGGCCAGGCGTCCGCGTAAACCCCGCGTCCCTTCCGCAGAGTGATCTTACCCATACTGAAAACCACGACCGGGGCCCCGTCTGCCGGCAGAAACGGCTCTTTGCTTTTCTGTATGAAACCGGGGATCAGCGAGCCCGGTATGTTATCAGGCGCGTTGCAGACCCTTTTTATCTTTAAGGCCTCCTGTCACGCAGCACGCATTTCGCCAGCCTGACAATTACGCTTCTCACAACCAAAACGAATGAAACGGCCTTGCGTAGAGATTCCGGTACGCACAGAAGAATGAATCGTGTTTCGGTCCTTTGCCGCTGCCTTACGGCACAGAAGTGAACCAGCGCAGCTATTGACCGGTCATACCGCTTATCAAATCCGAAACCGGATGATAAGGCCTTGCGGGAGAGATTCCGGTACAGGGCCGTCCGGGATTACCGGTATCGGTGTTTATCCCGGAGGCCGATGACTGGACTAAGACTGATAGTCGCGAAGAAACACGGTCAGGACATCTTTCGGGGCAATGCCGCCGCTGCTCTGAATCAGCCAGCCAACCGCGCCGCGGTGATAGGTTCCGTGAAACAGGATATGATTAACCATGTCCATCAACTGCATTTCGCCTTCACCGCCATCGACAAAAGTAAAGCGGATCACTTTCCCGAATTCCTCTTCAGATAGTGCAGAAATAAACGCGATATACTCGTCAGTGCTCTCCCTGAAGGCGGTCATCAGTTCTTCCGCTGTCGGGGTTTCCGGGGTATTCAGGGCCTGATAACCATGTGCACGGCCGGCGATATTGGCACGGAATATCCGGTCCACCACATAAATATGGTTCATCAGACGAAGCATCAGATGATGCTCTTTCGGATACAACGCCGAATCGATCCCTGTTATCGCGTCCAATGTCGCGGCATCTGCCCAGCGCTTATAGGTCAGTAATTTAATCAGTGTCTGTTTGTCCATCACTCATCCCTTTTCATCTGTGTCTCGTTACCGGGTTTCTCTGCTCCGGCCCGCGGTACCACCGTCGTCCGGGACTGTAAGCCGTGCTGCGGGCAGAAATAATCGACAGCCCCGCACGCCTTAAGAACCTCCAGCGCCTGATGGCAGACCGGGCAGCAGGGTTGCTTAAGATAGTGTCGCTGACACTGCGGACAGATAAATTCATGCTCTTTTTCCGACAACGGGATCTGACAGTGAAGACAGACAGAGTTCATTATTTTCTCCGGGGCATAAAAAAGAGGACCCTCAGGCCCTCTTAATCAATTAACGCTTATTCTTTTTCAGATGCGACATCAGACGCTGACGTTTACGCTGCTGGGTTGGCGTCAGCAGGTTACGTTTACCGGCGTACGGGTTTTCACCCTCTTTAAACTGGATACGGATCGGCGTCCCCATCACATTCAGTGAGCGACGGAAGTAATTCATCAGGTAGCGTTTATAAGAATCCGGCAGATCCTTCACCTGGTTACCGTGGATCACCACAATCGGCGGGTTATATCCCCCGGCATGGGCATATTTCAGCTTCACACGGCGACCACGAACCAGCGGCGGCTGATGGTCTTCTTCTGCCATTTTCATAATACGCGTCAGTAACGAGGTGTTCACACGACGTGTTGAGCTATCGTAAGCCTCGGTAATGGACTCGAACAGATTACCCACGCCGCTGCCATGCAGTGCAGAGATAAAGTGAACACGGGCAAAATCAATAAAGCCCAGGCGATAATCCAGCGCTTCTTTGACTTCGTCTTTAATTTCCTGAGAAAGGCCGTCCCACTTATTGACCACAATCACCAGTGATCGGCCGCTGTTCAGAATAAAGCCCAGCAGTGACAGGTCCTGATCGGAAATCCCTTCGCGTGCATCGATCACCAGCAGTACCACGTTGGCATCTTCAATCGCCTGCAACGTTTTGATCACGGAGAACTTCTCAACCGCATCATTGACTTTACCACGCTTACGAACGCCGGCGGTGTCGATCAGCACGTACTCACGCTCATCACGTTCCATCGGGATATAAACGCTGTCACGGGTCGTGCCAGGCATATCGTAAACCACGACACGGTCTTCACCGAGAATACGGTTGGTCAGCGTCGATTTACCCACATTCGGGCGTCCGACAATCGCCAGTTTAATCGGCAGTGTTGTCGGGTCAAAATCGTCTTCCTCATCTTCAGGGATCAGATCCTGCTCTTCAGCTTCCACCGCAGCCCAGTATGCTTCGTTCTCTTCTTCTTCAGTCAGCGGTTCGCTGACGGTTTCTTCTGCCCAGGGTGACAGCACGGTTTCCAGTAACTGCGTGACACCACGACCGTGAGATGCCGCAATCGGGTGAATTTCCCCCATGCCCAGCGAGTAGAAGTCGACAACGGCATTATCCGGGTCCATACCGTCGGTTTTGTTAGCCACAAGGAAGGTGGCTTTTTCACGGGCACGCAGATGACGGGCAATCTGCTCATCCGCTGGCATAACCCCGGCACGGGCATCGACCATAAACAGCACGACATCCGCTTCTTCGATAGCCATCAGCGACTGCGCGGCCATCCGGGTTTCGACCCCCTCTTCGGTGCCATCAATACCGCCGGTATCAATAACAATGTATTCCCTGCCTTCAACTTCAGCGCGCCCGTATTTACGATCACGTGTCAGACCAGGGAAATCCGCTACCAACGCATCACGGGTACGCGTTAAACGGTTAAAAAGTGTGGATTTTCCTACGTTGGGACGTCCAACCAGCGCGACCACAGGTACCATAATAAAGCCTCATGACAAAAAAAATCGACCGAATCCGATGATTATAACGATTCCTGATACAGAGTTCAGGCAATTAACAGGAAAAACTGTCGGCCGAAGAAAAACGAAACGGCCCCTGCATCACAGGAGCCGTCATTAACAGGTATTTGACTACCGGATTTTTACTTATCCCTTAACGGGTAAAGGCATAAACCTCGCCGTTTTTCGCCTGAATTAACAGCTTATCACCGGCGACGACCGGCTGGGTCTGGAACCCGGAACTGTCAACTTTCTGCTGAGCGACAAAACGACCATCGGTGGTATCCATCCAGTGCAGATAACCTTCGCCGTCACCCACTACCAGGTAGCCATTATACAGCACCGGGGAGGTCAGGTTACGGTGTAATAAACCGCTCTGACGCCAGATTTCAACACCACCGTCGATATTAACCGCATCGACGCGGTCATTCTGATCCACCAGATAAATACGGCCATTATCGACAACCAGGTTTTTAACCCCGCCGATATCGCGTTTCCAGATGATCTGGCCCGAGCGCAGATCCAGCGCAGACAGGGAACCGTTATACGCCAGCGCATACACCACACCATTAACGATAACCGGCGTGGTATCAACATCACTCAGACGATCGATTTCGGTCGCACCGCTTGGCTGGGAAATACGTTGCTGCCAGATAATCTGTCCCTGGTTCATGATAACCGCACTCACGCGCCCGTTATCACCCCCGATAATCGCACCGCCGTAAGCGGTCGCCGGAGCAGATTCACCACGCAGAGAGAGTGCCGGCACGTCCAGGTTGACCACCCATTTACTGGCACCGGTGTTCTGGTCCAGCGCCTGGAACATACCGTTGCTGGTATGGATCAGCACTAAACCATCGCTGACCACAGGACGGGATAACGCTTCGCCAGCCACCTGGGTCTGCCAGGCAACCGCACCATTACTGCTGTTCAGGGCGAAGACTTTACCGTGCTCTGTACCAATATACAGCAGGTTACCCTGAACCGTGATCCCGCCGGATAACAGCGCCGGAATATTGGAAGAGAAGAAGCCGGTACGGGTGGAAAGATCAACTTTCCATTTCTGTTTACCGGTATTCGCATCCAGAGCTTCAACAATACCGTAGCGATCAGCCGCATAGACAGTATTATCCTGCCATACCGGGTGCAGATTCGAATAAAAATCACCCACACCATCGCCAACCGATTTATCCCACACCATTTTAGGGGTGAACTGATTTACTACTTTTGGCAGAGGTGCCATTTTTACGACATCTTCTTCGCCACTGAATAGCGAACAACCGCTGAGCAAAGTGACCGAAACGAGTCCCGGCAGCAGGTATTTACGTAATTCCATGCGCTCTCTCTTTACTGGCTTAGCTTAAATTATTCAATTTCATTTGCATCATCTGCTTCAGAGCCGGTGATGCATCAGAATCAATACCTTTACTCCAGGCAGCGCGGGCACCCTGCTTATCGCCTTTACTGAGCAATGCTTCGCCACGGATATCCGCACTCAGTGCCGTCCAGCTATCGCCTTGAATGCTGTCCAGAGTCTTCAGCGCATCGTCCGCCTGGTTTTGTTGCAACTGCAGACGGGCGAGACGTAAACGCATGACTGCCTGAAGATTCGCATCATCGCTGTCTTTCAGCCCCTGCTCCAGTTGCTGAGTCGCTTTATCCAGGTGACCACCGTCGACATACACCTTAGCCAGGTTCATCGCTGCCAGAGCACCATAAGAGCCGTGAGTCTGGTTCACAAAAGCAGCGAGCGCATCCAACGTTTCCGGCTTATCTGCATTCATGGCTTCAGATAACTGTTGGTAACGGGCCGACGTTTCCAGGGCATTACTTTCCTGATGACTGACCCAGATACGCCAGCCACCCAGGGCGGCAATACCGATCACCAGGCCAGCGGCCAGCGCTTTACCGTTGCTGGTAAAGAAGTTTCTGAGAGCAGCAGTTTGCTCTTGTTCGTTGCTGTAAACTTCCACGCAATCCTACTCCTGTTAAAACTTAATACTTATCCCTGGCTTACTGCAGTGCGCTCAGTAAAAACCCGGAGACGTCATTCCGGTCAACGGTTTGCTGGTCGCCGGAGCTCAGATTCTTAATCACAACCTGCTGGTTGGTGACTTCATCTTCACCTAACACCAGGGCCAGTTTCGCGCCCCACTTATCCGCACGGGCAAACTGTTTTTTAAAGTTTCCACCGCCAAAGTTGGTCATCAGTCTAATCTCCGGAGCCGCATCGCGGACTTCTTCAGCCAGCTTCATCGCCTCTGACTGGACACCTGCGCCGGAAGAGATAACATAGACATCCACTTTGCGGTTCGGTTCAAATTCCGGGTTAACGGCCTGAACTAAAAGTACCAGTCGTTCCAGACCCATCGCAAAACCGACGGCTGGCGTAGCCCGGCCACCCAGCTGTTCAACCAGGCCGTCGTAACGGCCACCGGCACAGACTGTGCCCTGGGAACCCAGGCTGGTTGTTACCCACTCAAAGACCGTACGGTTATAATAATCCAGACCACGGACCAGGCGCTGATTCACAGTATAAGCAATACCGACGTTATCCAGCAGCGCACACAGACCATCAAAATGTTCACGGGATTCAGCATCCAGATAATCACCCAACTGAGGCGCATCGTTCAGGAGTTGCTGGATTTCCGGGTTCTTACTGTCCAGTACCCGCAGCGGATTACTGTACATGCGACGCTGACAATCTTCATCCAGCGCGTCTTTATGTTGTTCCAGGAAGGCGACCAGTGCATCCCGATAGGCGGCACGGGCTTCAAGTGAACCGATGGAATTCAGCTCCAGGCTGACATGGTCAGCAATGCCCAGCGCTTTCCACCAACGGGCGGTCATCATAATCAGCTCTGCATCGATATCCGGTCCGGTCAGACCAAAGACTTCTGCGCCAATCTGATGAAACTGACGGTAACGCCCTTTTTGCGGACGCTCATAGCGGAACATGGGTCCGATGTACCACAGACGTTGTTCCTGATTATATAACAGGCCGTGTTCAATACCTGCACGGACACACCCGGCGGTCCCTTCAGGACGCAGAGTCAGGCTATCGCCGTTACGGTCGTCGAAAGTGTACATCTCTTTTTCGACCACATCGGTCACTTCACCAATCGCGCGTTTAAAAAGAGGCGTTTGTTCAACAATCGGCAGACGGATCTCACTGAATCCGTAACCTGCCAGTACCTGTTTCAGAACCTGTTCAATTCGTTGCCACAGTGCGGTATCTGCTGGCAGATAATCGTTCATTCCGCGGATAGCCTGGATATTCTTTGCCACGTCAAAATCTCTTAACACAAAAACCTGTCCGGCATCATACCCTATAGGGCTAATACCGCACAGGAGCAATCATCAAAGAAATGTCTTCCCGAAGGAAGACATCAACCATTATTTTTCAAGCTGGCGGACATTAATTCGCTGGTTTTCGTCGAGCATCGAGGCCTTTGCCCGGATACGCGCTTCAAGCTGGTCGACCATATCGAGGTTATCCAGTCGCTCACGCTGACGGATACCATCTTCATAGAAACCACTCTTTTTATTACCGCCGGTTACGCCCAGTGTCGATACCGTGGCTTCGCCCGGACCGTTCACGACGCAACCAATTATCGAAACATCCATCGGTGTAATGATATCTTCCAGTCGCTGCTCCAGGGCATTCACGGTACCGATAACATCAAATTCCTGGCGGGAACAGGTCGGGCAGGCAATAAAGTTGATCCCGCGGGCACGAATACGTAATGACTTCAGAATATCGAAACCGACTTTTATTTCTTCCACCGGATCGGCGGCCAGAGAAATACGCAGCGTGTCACCGATACCTTCAGACAGCAGTAAGCCCAGACCGATGGCAGATTTTACCGAACCGGCACGGGCGCCCCCGGCTTCGGTGATCCCGAGGTGCAATGGCTGATCGATCTGTTTTGCCAGCAGCCGGTAAGATTCAACCGCCAGGAAAACATCCGAGGCTTTAACGCTTACCTTAAACTGATGGAAATTCAGACGGTCCAGGTGATCGACATGGCGCATGGCAGATTCAAGCAATGCCTGTGGCGTCGGCTCACCGTACTTTTCCTGCAGATCCTTTTCCAGGGAGCCTGCATTCACGCCAATACGAATCGGGATGTTTTTATCACGTGCGCAATCCACTACCTGGCGGATACGCTCATTATTACCGATATTACCGGGGTTGATTCGCAGACAGTCAACGCCATATTCAGCGACTTTCAGCGCGATACGGTAGTCGAAATGAATATCGGCAACCAATGGAACATCTACCTGCTGCTTAATCAGCCGGAAGGCTTCAGCAGCATCCATCGTCGGAACAGAAACACGAACGATATCGGCCCCCACACGTTCAAGGGCCTTAATCTGATTAACGGTAGCTTCCACATCGGTAGTACGGGTATTCGTCATTGACTGAACGGCAATAGGCGCTCCGTCGCCGACTGGCACCTTACCTACATAAATCCGGGTGGATTTACGACGGTTTATTGGAGCCTGGTTATGCATATTTTCTCTCCACAAGTCCCCGGGATGGCGTATTAATGCGCGCCAATCGTCAGGCGAGCGACCTGGTTAGTACGAACAAAACGACTTAAATCAACGGGCTGACCACGGAACTGTACAGAGACCACCGCAGGCGCACCGATTTTCACACGGTAAGGGGGTTTACCATTAAGATTCAGCTGACCGCCCTTATGCTGTAATCCGCTGAATAATTTTTTACCCTGCGCATCTGTCACTTCCAGCCAGCAATCGCCACGGAAAGTCATGGCCAGTGCATCGGTAGTGGCCACCGTCGCGTCGGTAGCGACCGGAGAGGCCGCTGGCGTGGCAGGTGCCTGGGTTTCTGCAGAATTCTGAACCGCCGGGGTCGCTGGCTGAGTTGCCGCCGGGGCTGTCTGAGACGGTGTCGCAGTCGCAGGCTGAGCCGCACTGCCGGTGCCATCAGCAGACGCTGGTGCAGCGCTATCGGCTGCCGTCGCGCTGCCGGTCGCTACAGGTGCTGCATTGTCCGTCGCGGCTGGCGCCGTATTGCCGGTATCCAGCGGGATCGCATTTCCGCCGGCAGAGGCATCATCATTGCCATCGGATAACGGAATCGATTGTTCATTACCGCTGCCCGCCGTGGTGCTGGTCATAGCATTGAGATCGGCCTGTGAGGCTTTATGATTCTGCCACCACCAGGCGACCGTCAGCCCGATAACCACAACGATCACCAGCACGGTAAATGTCATTAACATCCCGTCACGTTTTTTCCGGCGTCCGCTGCTGCCGAGGGCGATGTTATGCATCGGCGTAATTTTCGCCGCACGGATAGGAGCCTGTTTGGACAGCATCGGTAAAATTTCATCTTCCGGTACATGCACAAGACGGGCGTAAGAGCGGATATAACCGCGCAAAAACGTCGCAGCTAAATCGGCCGGAGACTTATCCTCCTCGATATCGCGTACCGTGGAAAGTTTCAGGCACAGACGTTCTGCAACATTTTGCTGACTCAGTCCTTTCGCTTCACGTGCTAAACGCAGGCGTTCACCGGTGGACTGAACTGCTGATTTTTCTTGGTTGGCTTCAGTATTCATTAGCTAAATAACGCTGGTACTGTATCGAAAGTGGAAAGATCCGCGCTAACTGTTCACCGTAACGTTTCACGTCATTGGCGTCATTCTGTCGCGCGGCGTAAAGAATCTTTAACCATAAGCTTTCTGCACTGGCAGAACGAAACTGGTGATAAATGTCCAGCAGGAGTCCGGCATCCGCAAATTTCTGCCGTTCAATGCGGCGCCCCGCTTCTGCCAGTAACTTATCTGCCGCAGCAGGTTCGGTACGGCTCACCGTCGTCAGTTTTTCTGCTGCCCGGGTCAGTTGCCCTTCATCAAGGAAGCAATATCCCGATGACAGCGTCGCCTGAGTCCGGTTGTCCCCTGTTGTTGAGAGGGTTGCCAGTAAAAAACGCGACTGCGCTTTATCATACTGCCTTAAAGCACAGAGAAACGCACCGTAATTATTAAGTACATAACCATTTTCAGGTGCCAGCTTCTCCGCCCGAGTGTAGCAGACTCCGGCCATCGCATCATGGCCCTGAGTCTGATAAAGCCGGGCAAGTCCCAGTATCGGGCGGTAATCGTCCGGCGATGCCTTGACCGCACGCCGTAAATTACGTCCGGCTGCAGTATATTCGCCCACCGCCAGATACTGCAGACCTAATTGTAAACGTATCTCTCCGGCCACAGGGCCAGGATGCGGAGTGCAGCCGGCGAATAACAATACCACCGGTAACCACGGAATTATCCCTGAATATCTGAACATCCTGCCTCTCCCTGCTGATAATTGCGATGTTACCAGCAGAGTCACACAAGGCTCAGAACAGGGATAGCCGGTTTTGTTTAAGCCTGAACCGTCTTCACAGAGATTTCTTCTCCGGCGATTTTTTTACGCATGGTCCGTTTGGTACGGTCAATCACATCCCCGGCCAACTGACCACAGGCGGCATCAATATCATCACCACGGGTTTTACGCACGATGGTAGTAAAGCCGTATTCCATCAGTACCTTAGAAAAACGGTCTACACGGCTGTTCGAACTGCGGCCATAAGGTGCGCCCGGGAAGGGGTTCCAGGGAATAAGGTTAATCTTGCATGGCGTATCTTTCAGTACTTCGGCCAGCTGATGCGCATCATCGGTACTGTCATTAACGTGGTCCAGCATGACGTATTCCACGGTAACACGGCCCTGATTCGCATTCGATTTTGTCATGTAGCGCTTCACCGACTGCAGGAACGCTTCAATATTATATTTTTTGTTGATCGGTACGATGTCATCACGCAGCGCGTCGTTCGGCGCATGCAGAGAAATGGCCAGCGCAACATCGATCATGTCACCCAGTTTATCGAGTGCCGGTACAACACCGGATGTGGATAACGTTACGCGGCGTTTAGACAGCCCGAACCCGAAGTCATCCAGCATGATTTCCATCGCCGGCACGACATTGGTCAGGTTCAGCAGGGGCTCACCCATCCCCATCATTACAACGTTCGTAATCGGACGCTGACCTGTCACTTTTGCTGCACCGATAATTTTAGCTGCACGCCATACCTGACCGATAATTTCGGAGACACGCAGATTACGGTTAAAGCCCTGCTGCGCGGTTGAGCAGAATTTACATTCCAGTGCACAACCTACCTGCGAAGACACACACAATGTCGCGCGGTCGTCTTCCGGGATATACACCGTCTCGACTAACTGGTCACCCACACGGATTGCCCACTTGATTGTCCCGTCAGAAGAACGCATCTCTTCGGCCACTTCCGGTGCACGGATTTCCGCGACCCGGGCCAGCTTCTGGCGCAGCACTTTATTGATATCGGTCATTTGCTCGAAATCATCGCTGCAGTAGTGATACATCCATTTCATGACCTGATCGGCACGGAACGGTTTTTCACCCATTTCAAGGAAGAATTCACGCATCTGCTGACGGTTAAGATCCAGCAGGTTGATTTTGGTGTTTTTCGGGGTCACGGTTACGGGGGTATCGGACACAGGAGTAGCTGCAGGTTCGGACATAATAATCTCTGGCCTCGTTGTTACACGTTATGGCGCGGTAATGGATAGTTAAAAAGGAACACCCCCACAGAAAACTCTGCGGGGGTGTTCATTGTACATTATCTGTTGCGGGATGCCATCGGGGGTGCCCCTTTCGATGACAATTTCGTCACTGTATTTTTACAGTGGATCCCCGCACCGACAGATTAACGGGTGCGTGCGCAGACTTCACCTTCACCGAAGAAGTAAGCAATTTCACGTGCCGCAGATTCTGCAGAATCTGAACCGTGAGTTGCGTTTTCGGTAAAGCTGTCAGCGTAATCGGCACGTAAAGTCCCTGCCAGTGCGTTGTCCGGGTTAGTTGCACCCATCAGGTCACGGTGACGCTGGATAGCGTTTTCACCTTCCAGAACTGAAACAACAACCGGGCCTGAAGTCATGAACTCAACCAGACCATCAAAGAAAGGACGTCCTTTGTGTTCTGCGTAGAAGCCTTCAGCCTGCTCTTTAGTCAGGTGCAGCATTTTAGCACCAACAATTTTGAAGCCCGCGCTTTCAAAACGGTTGTAGATAGCACCAATCACGTTTTTAGCAACAGCATTTGGCTTGATGATAGAAAAAGTACGTTCGATTGTCATTTTGACCTCAGTCTGAACTTCCAAAGTATGTCGCGTGGAATGGTCGGGTATTCTTATTAAAAGCGTACGAATTAACCATTCCGGCGAAGAAACGGCGCAAATTATAGGGGGCTAAGCGCTCATTGCCTATGGATAATCACACTTTTTTTGAAAAAAAGTCAGCAGACCGCCCGGGTTGGTCATTAGATGACCAACCCGGGCTGTAGGCGCAGATACGTCAGGTCCGGTCGTCACCGCCTGTCTGCGTCTTTTTATGCAGTGCCCCTTGAGATGCCCCTGAAAATCACCGACACTCAAAAAAACGCTTATTCACAGGAGAAGCTATGAGTCAGACGCTTTTTGTTACCACTGAATGGCTGGCCGAACATCAGCATGACCCACAGATTCAGGTTCTGGATGCACGTATGCTCCCCCCGGGACAGGAACTGACCCGCAATATTACGCAGGAGTATCTGGCTGAACATCTGCCCTCAGCGCCTTTTTTTGATATTGAAGCGTTATCTGACCCGACCAGCCCTTACCCGCATATGATGCCACGTCCGGAAGCTTTCGCGGTCGCAATGCGTGAACTCGGGATCAGCAGCGATAAACACCTGGTCGTTTACGATGAGGGCAGCCTGTTTTCCGCCCCCCGGGCCTGGTGGATGCTGCGTTATTTTGGCGTGGCAGAAGTGTCTATTCTTGCGGGGGGACTACAGGCCTGGAAAGCAGACGGTTACGCCACAGAGCAGGGCCATCCTGAACTGAAGGAGGGCCTGTTTGAAGCATATCCGCAGCCGGACCAGATTAAACGCCTGAACGATGTCCTGCTGGTAAGCCATGAAGGCGGAGCACAGATACTGGATGCCCGTTCAGCGCCACGTTTTAATGCCGAGGTGGATGAACCCCGGCCGGGGCTGAGACGCGGCCATATCCCGGGCAGCCTGAATGTGCCGTGGAATACTCTGGTCAGCAACGGACGCCTGTCGGATAACGCACACCTGCAATCCGTCTTCGAAGCGGCGGGCGTTGACCTGAAGAAGCCGGTGATTGCCTCCTGCGGGTCCGGAGTGACCGCCGTTGTCCTGCTTGCTGCACTCACAGAGCTCGGCCATAAAGATGCCTCACTGTATGACGGCTCCTGGGGGGAATGGGGAAGCCGGGACGATTTACCTGGCGTCCGGTAACGGGTCAGTAATTTTCAAAATCTCCGGTCATCCGAAGCTTTCCACCGCAAAAATAAAGGCAGGTATAGGTGAAGGAAAAAATCACCCTGGTGACCGGTGCCTCCAGGGGCATCGGCCGGGCAACGGCATTACTGCTGGCCCGTCACGGGCATAAGGTCTGCATCAACTACCGTAATAAGGAGACTCAGGCGGCGGAGGTGGTCTCTGAGATCCGCTCTGCCGGCGGCACAGCCATTGCCATTAGTGCCGATCTCGCAGATGAGCATCAGATAATCGGGATGTTCAACCGTCTGGACGATGAGTTTGGCCCGCTGACCGGGTTGGTCAACAACGCCGGGATCCTGCTGCCTCAGTCATCGATTGAAGATATCCGCGCCGATCGTTTGCAGCAAATCTTTTCTGTGAATGTCTCGGGCAGCTTTATCTGTGCCAGAGAAGCTGTCAAAAGAATGTCAGCCAGGCATGGGGGGAATGGCGGTTCTATCGTGAATGTTTCTTCGGCGGCCTCCCGTCTTGGGTCACCCGGTGAATATATTGATTATGCTGCGTCCAAAGGCGCTATCGATAGCCTTACGCGCGGATTATCTCTGGAAGTCGCGGCGTATGGCGTACGCGTAAATGCAGTCCGGCCGGGATTTATCTATACAGAAATGCATGCAGATGGCGGAGAAGCCGGGCGGGTGGACAGAGTGAGTGCCGCATTACCGATGAAACGCGGAGGACACCCCGAAGAAGTGGCTGAAGCCATCCACTGGTTACTTTCCGATGCGGCATCCTACGTGACCGGAAATTTTATTGACCTGGCGGGCGGTAAATAGTCCTGCAAAAGGCTGGCTATCTCCTCTCCCCCCGGGTAATAACTGCGCCGGGGAAGAAAGAGTGGCGACCGCAATTCGCCTGACAGCCCCTGCACCTCACTTTCTCCACGGGGCATCCTGTTGACTATTGCCTGCCAGAGCCTTTTTTTGAGATTGTTACACGGAGCCCTGAATGAAAACACAACCTCAATCTCCCCTGCCGGTTTACCGGCTCATTACCGGTCCTGACGATGCCTCTTTCTGCCACCGGGTGTCTGAAATGCTCAGTGCCGGGTATGTCTTGCACGGTTCACCCGCACTGACCTATGACCCTGAAAAAAAGTGTGTCATAGCTGCACAGGCACTGGTGGTGGACGCCGGCCAGCAGAAATAATGGCCTCCGCAGAACGGGGCCATGAGACTGCTGAGTCAGCAACGGTGCCGGCCTGAACAAGGCCCGGTCTGACGACAGAAATAAATCAGCCGCAGGGCTAATGGTGGACAGCCCCGCGCAGAAAACTGCCCTGCGGTCGCTGGTAGAAGGGCGGAATGTGGGCGACAAAAAAGTGGCTGACGCCGGACGACGGGTCACTGATCTCACAGAAATCAATCAGGGCATTTTCCGGTAACGTGTCCATGGCCACATGGCCCGCCGCCTGAATAATTTCATCAAGATCCGCGCTGGCCTCAATACCAATCAGAAAATTACCCTCTGCCTGCGCATCTTCCCGACACCAGGCAATAAATGCCCGGCGCACCGGTTTATAGCGACTGAAAAGCTGTTTCAGAGAGTCTGTCAGGACAGACGGAGGATCTTCTGTTGCCGAGAGTAACAGGGTCTGCCCCTCGGCCGGAATACTGATTTCCCCCAGCGCATTACCCTGCCCGCTGCACAGAGATCTCACCTCAGTGGCAGTAAAGACTTTGCTGCTTTTCAGTAAGGGGTTAAGGCACAGCGTATGGCCCGAAGTCATCGCGAACAGCTGGCTCACGGGCAGCGTTACCGCCGTCAGGCCATCGCCCGCCACTTCTGTAAACGCGGCTTTCGTAGTAAAAAAAGGGATCACTGCGGTGCCATCAAGCTGCTGACGGTAGTCAGGATCGAACACCAGGGAAGCATCCGGGGCCGGTTTACCGGCAACCCAGACATCCGACTGCATCAGTCGCCGGAAGAAGGCCGGCCGGTCTGCCGGACCCGTGGCCGCTTTTTCTAAAAGCTCGTCGAGGGAGAGTTCCATGATTGACCTGCCCTGAAAATAAAGGCAGGCCTGTGCCTGCCTCGCGAAAAAATCTGATGCTGTTATTTCAGCAACAGATTCGCCAGAGTACGCACGCCCAGCCCGGTCGCCCCGGCGGACCATTGATCGACAGCCCCTTTACGATAGGTCGCAGAGCAGTCGATATGTAACCAGCCGTGCTGATAACCTTCGACAAAGTAAGAAAGGAAGGCCGCTGCACTGCTGGCACCGGCAGAATGTGACGGGCTGGCAATGTTATTGAGATCAGCAAAATTCGACGGCAGGTGCTGGCGATGGAACTCAGCCAGCGGCAGACGCCAGAACAATTCACCTTCGCGTGCGGCACTGTCCAGCAGTTCACCGGTCAGCGCATCGTCAAAGCTGAACAGCGCATGGTAATCGTTACCCAGCGCCGTTTTCGCCGCACCGGTCAGGGTCGCCGCATCGATCAGCAGACGCGGTTTCAGCTTACTGGCATCGATAAGACCATCCGCCAGTACCAGACGCCCTTCCGCATCAGTATTCATAACCTCGACCGTCTTGCCATTACGGTAACGGATAATATCACCCAGACGTAATGCCCCGCCACTGACCATGTTGTCTGCACAGCATAAGATCAGTTTCACGCGTTTGTTCAGACCACGACTGATAGCCATCCCCAGCGCGCCGGTCAGCGTCGCAGCACCGCCCATATCCGCTTTCATCGAGTCCATAAAGGTACTGCCTTTCAGGCTGTAACCCCCGGTATCAAATGTGATGCCTTTACCTACCAGACAGATGTCCACAGGTGCAGAATCATCCCCGGTCGGGTTAAAATCCAGGGTCAGTAACACCGGCGGGCGGCTTGAACCACGTCCGACCGTATGCAGGCCCATATACCCCTGTTCACGCAGATCTTCACCTTTCGTAATACGATAGGTCACGGCATCACCGCCAAGGTCACTCAGCAGATCAATCGCCGCACTGGCCAGTTCTTCAGGCCCCAGGTCTTCGGCCGGCAGATTAATGACGTTTCTGACCCAGTCCACCACTTTCAGACGGTGTTGCAGTTCGGTTTTTTCGGCTTCGCTGAGGGCGGGCCAGTGCACATCGCGCTGCCCTTTCGGCGAGCGGAAGCCCTGCCAGAATGCCCAGCAACGTTCCAGATCCCACCCGTCACCGGTCAGTTCGACGGCACGGATCCCCTGCCCGTCAATTTTATGCGCTGCGCGCTGGATCACCGGTAACGCATCGTCGGCGGTGAGATGAATGGTCATGCCCTGATCGGTGCAGGAAAGAGTCGCTTTTTCTCCCCAGCGGGCATCAGCAGCCTGCTGGCTGAGTCGGATTTGCATGGTGTGTGTAGTCATGACATCGCTCCTTAATTATTACTCGTACTCGTCCATCCAGATTAGCAAAATTGCTTCGAGGATCTTTTCATTGGAAGCCTCAGGATTATCATCAAAATCCTCAAGCTCACAGACCCAGCGATGTAAGTCGGTAAAACGGACGGTTTTCGGGTCAGTGTCGGGAAACTGATCGTAGAGAGCTTCGCCGATAGGCCGGCTGTCGGTCCATTTCAGTGACATAATTATTCCTCAGAAACAACACGGGCCGGAATCCTCCGGCCCGTGCGGGGATCAATGTTCCCGTGCGTGGTTAATGGTGTAACGCGGGAATTCAACCACCAGGTCTTCATCCGTCACACGCGCCTGACAGCTCAGGCGGCTGTCGGGCTCCAGGCCCCAGGCCTTATCCAGCATATCATCTTCATCTTCGCTGCTTTCTGCCAGTGAATCAAATCCTTCACGGACCACACAGTGGCAGGTCGTACAGGCGCAGGATTTTTCGCAGGCATGTTCGACTTCAATACCATTGCGCAGCGCCACATCCAGGATAGTCTCTCCCGGGGTGGCATCATAGACACCGCCTTCCGGCAGCAGATCTTTATGGGGTAAAATTACAATCTTAGGCATGCTTAAACCTCATCCACAGAGTGTCCGGTCAGCGCGCGACGGATAGAATTATCCATACGGCGTGCCGCAAACTCCTGAGTCACGTGATCCAAATGTTTTATTCCGGCAGCAATCTGCGCCTCATTTTTATTTTCCAGCGAGTCACGCAGTGCCTGCTGTGCTTCGCGGATGGAATGCAGTTCCTGCTCTGAAAGGAGAGACTGGTCCTCACTCAGTGCACCTTCAAGACTTTCCAGTACCCGAAGTGCATCGACTTTTTTCTCTGCCAGCTGACGGGCTTCCACATCATCGCGAGCATAGGTCATAGAGTCGGTGATCATGGTCGCGATTTCATTTTCAGTCAGCCCGTAGGACGGTTTAACCTGAATAGAGGCTTCCACGCCGGTAGATTTTTCCATCGCAGTGACACTCAGCAACCCGTCAGCATCCACCTGGAAGGTGACGCGGATATGTGCACCCCCGGCCGGTAATGCAGGGATGCCCCGTAATGCAAAACGGGCCAGAGAACGGCAATCGCTGACCAGCTCACGCTCTCCCTGAACCACGTGGATACTCATCGCCGTCTGCCCGTCTTTAAAGGTGGTAAATTCCTGAGCACGTGCGACAGGGATAGTCGTGTTGCGCGGGATCACCTTTTCGGTCAGGCCACCCATGGTTTCCAGTCCCAGGGAAAGCGGGATCACATCCAGCAGCAGCATTTCACTGTCGGGTTTGTTGCCGGCCAGAATGTCGGCCTGGATGGCAGCGCCCAGCGCCACGACGCGATCCGGGTCAATAGAGGTCAGAGGTTCACGGTCGAAGAACTCCCCCACACTCTGCCTTACAGCTGGCGTGCGGGTTGAGCCACCGACCATCACCACTTCCATCACTTCATCGACACTGACACCCGCATCTTTCAGGGTACGGCGACAGGCAACCAGCGTCTTTTTCAGCAGCGGTGCAATCAGGGCTGTAAACTGTTCACGGGTTACCTCACCCTGCCAGCCTGCGACACGGACGGTCGTCGTTTCAGTATCACTCAGCGCAATTTTAGCCGCCGTGGCAGCATCAAGGATTTCACGCTGAACACCGGCATCACTGACATCAGTGATACCGGCCTGCTGACTTATCCACTCCGCCAGCAATTGATCGAAATCATCGCCGCCGAGCGCGGAATCCCCGCCGGTCGCGAGCACTTCAAACACGCCCCGGCTCAGACGCAGGACGGAAATATCGAACGTGCCGCCGCCTAAGTCATAGACGGCAATAATGCCTTCTTTGCCCGAGTCCAGACCATAGGCCACCGCCGCCGCGGTCGGTTCATTCAGCAGGCGCAGAACATGTAATCCGGCCAGCCGGGCCGCATCTTTGGTTCCCTGGCGCTGGGCATCATCGAAATAGGCCGGCACCGTGATAACCACACCGTCAAGTTCACCGCCCAGTGATTCCCGCGCGCGGTTCGCCAGCTCATGAAGAATATCCCCGGACACGCGGATAGGATTTACCTGGCCTGACGGGGTTTCCATCATCGGTAAACCATTTTCACTGGCAGTAAACAGATATGGCAGATGCGGGTAACGCTGGCGGATATCGGCCAGCGAACGGCCGATCAGGCGTTTGACTGAACTGAAGGTATGACGCGGGTCACGGGCTGCCTGCGCGCGGGCATCCCAGCCCACACGGGTCTGCGTTGCCTGGTAGTGGACAACCGAGGGCAACAGATGCCGGCCTTTGTCATCTGGCAACGTTTCTGCCAGTCCGCTGCGGACTGTCGCGACCAGAGAGTGGGTGGTTCCGAGGTCAATACCCGCCGCCAGCCTGCGCTGATGGGGGGCTGCGCTTAACCCGGGTTCACTGATTTGTAATAACGCCATAACGAGCTTCCCGTTTAAAAATCCAGCAGTTTTTCTTCCAGCTTTTCTGCTTCGACCCGCAGTTTAGCGAGAAATCTTAGCTTACGCACGGTATCTGCCGCTTCCGGCCACTGCTGATCAGCAAACTGCTGACGCATCAGCTGACTGCGTTGCTTTTCCATAGAGTCCAGCCGATGGAAATAAGGCGTCAGTGCATCGCTATTATTTTGCTGCTCAATGTGTTCAAGCTCTTCCCGCAGTTCGAGCTGTTCCATCAGAAAGGCCGTATCACGCAGGGTATGTTGTTCATTATTAATATCGAACCCATGAAGTGACAACAGATATTCTGCCCGGGAAAGAGGCTTGCGCAGGGCCTGGTAGCCCTGATTGATGGTTGCGGCATGCTGCAAGGCCTTCAGCCGTTCGGCTTCCGGGGCGGTCGCAAACCTGTCAGGATGGTACTGACGCTGCAGAGACTGAAACTTGTCAGACAGCGCTGTCGTGTCAAGTTCGAAAGATTCTGGCAAATCAAACAGGGTAAAATAATTCATAACCGGTCCGAAGCGTGGAATTAATAAAAAAAACGCCCCAGCAGGCTGGGGCAGATATTCAGAGTATGATACAGAGATTATACGTTGAAACTCTCGCCGCAACCGCACTCGTCTTTCACATTAGGATTGTTGAATTTAAAGCCTTCATTCAGGCCTTCTTTTACAAAATCCAGTTCTGTACCATCGAGGTAGACAAGGCTTTTGCCATCAACAACGACTCTGACGCCCTTCTCTTCAAACACAGTATCTTCAGGATGGGGTTCATCCACAAATTCGAGGACATAAGCCATGCCCGAACAACCTGATGTTCTGACACCTAACCGTAAACCGTAACCGGAACCACGATTCGCCAGAAAAGAACTGACGCGGGCTGCCGCTGAATCGCTCAGGGAAATCGCCATCTCTCACCCTCGCTTACTTGTCGGTTTTCTTACTCTTATAGTCAGCAATTGCTGCTTTAATCGCATCTTCAGCCAGGATAGAACAGTGGATTTTCACTGGCGGTAATTCCAGCTCTTCCGCGATCTGCATGTTGGAAATACTCTGCGCTTCATCCAGAGACTTCCCTTTTACCCATTCAGTGATCAGTGAGCTGGAAGCAATAGCTGAACCACATCCGTAAGTTTTGAAACGGGCATCTTCGATAATCCCGGTATCACTGACCTTGATCTGCAGTTTCATTACGTCGCCACAGGCAGGTGCACCCACCATGCCGCTACCGATGTTCGGATCCGTATTATCAAACGAACCAACGTTACGTGGGTTTTCGTAGTGATCGATTACTTTTTCGCTATAAGCCATTTTTTTATTCTCCTGAAGACTATTAGTGATGCGCCCATTCAATGCTATTCAAATCCACACCCGCTTTAAACATTTCCCACAACGGAGAAAGGTCACGCAGACGGCCGATAGATTTGCGTACCAGATCAATGGCGTAGTCGATCTCTTCTTCAGTCGTAAAACGTCCTAAAGAGAAACGAATCGAACTGTGAGCCAGTTCATCGTTCATTCCCAGGGCACGCAGCACATAAGAAGGTTCCAGACTGGCTGAGGTACAGGCAGAACCGGAAGATACAGCCAGGTCTTTCAGGGCCATGATCAGTGATTCACCTTCCACGTAGTTAAAGCTGATGTTCAGGATATTCGGCGCACCGTTCTCCAGATCACCGTTTAAATACACCTCTTCCATATCCTTAACGCCATTCCACAGACGGTCACGAAGTACCCGCAGACGGGCCATTTCGCTGTCCATTTCTTCTTTCGCTATGCGGTAGGCTTCACCCATACCAACAATCTGATGCACGGCCAGTGTACCTGAGCGCATACCACGCTCATGACCGCCACCGTGCATCTGAGCTTCCAGACGGATACGTGGCTTACGGCGAACATAAAGTGCACCAATGCCTTTCGGTCCGTACAGTTTGTGCGCGGAGAAAGACATTAAATCAACTTTCAGCTGACTCAGGTCAATAGGGAGTTTACCGACGCTCTGCGTGGCATCAACATGGTAGATAATGCCGCGCGCACGGCACATTTCGCCGATCGCCGCGATATCCTGAACCACGCCAATTTCGTTATTCACATGCATGATTGACACCAGAATAGTGTCTTCACGCATGGCCGCTTCAAGCGCAGCCAGGTCAATAATACCGTTGGTCTGAGGCGTCAGGTAGGTCACTTCAAACCCTTCCCTTTCCAGCTGACGACAGGTATCCAGCACCGCTTTATGTTCAGTTTTACAGGTAATAATGTGCTTACCTTTCTTCTGATAAAACTGTGCCGCCCCTTTGATAGCCAGGTTATCGGCTTCAGTGGCACCTGAGGTGAAAACGATTTCACGCGGGTCAGCGCCCACCAGCTCAGCAATCTGGTTGCGGGCAATATCAACTGCCTCTTCAGACTGCCAGCCAAAGCGGTGAGAACGGGAAGCTGGGTTACCAAAAACCCCATCCAGGGTCAGGTACTGCATCATTTTCTCAGCAACGCGTGGATCCGCTGGCGTAGTCGCAGAGTAATCCAGATAAATCGGTAATTTCATTGCTCTTAAACTCCGTACATCACTTCAATGCAAAATTTATGGTCGGACGGTCAAGGATCAGCCGGCCAATCACAGATTAATTATAATTAGCTGTAGGCTCGCAGTTTGACGTCAATCGCCTCAGGGATACGGTTATCACGGAAACGTCGGTTATCATTATTTTGACGGTCCGCTACCTTCAGAATGTCCTGGTTATTCACCAGTTCAGCCAGAGTAATATTATTCAGGAAGTCGCTGATGCGGTCGCTCAGATCGCGCCACAGCACGTGCGTCAGACAGCGTTCACCGCCCTGACACCCTTCTTTCCCCTGGCATTTAGTGGCATCGACAGACTCGTCAACCGCAGTAATGACAGTACCGACAGCGATTTCGCCGGCTTCTTTACCCAGTAAGTAACCCCCGCCTGGCCCGCGGACACTGGAGACCAGTCCGTTTTTACGCAGGCGGGAAAATAGCTGCTCAAGGTAGGAAAGAGAAATACCCTGACGTTCAGAAATATCGGCCAAAGGCACCGGGCCTTCATTGGAATGAAGTGCCACGTCCAACATGGCAGTGACAGCATAACGCCCTTTGGATGTCAGTCTCATCGTTACACGACCTCGATCAGTATCCGGTTACCGGAGTGTTAATAAAGTTCATGAGAATAAGTCTGACATTCCCGAGTGATTTGGTCAACTATTTAACCGGGTAAATTACTCAGGTATTTAACCTAACGTGTGCTGCTGGCCGCATCCCTTGCTATCACTGGTTTTCCTTATCCATTTTTTCGAAGGATGAGAGCATTCCGCGCAGAATATTAAGCTCATCACGCTCCGGGCGGGCGCGGGTAAACAGACGACGCAGTTTAGTCATGACCTGACCTGGCTGATCCTTACGAATAAAGCCACTGTTCAGCATCATCTTTTCCAGATGCACATAGAAACGTTCCAGGTCATCCACCAGCGGATACGGTGATTCCGCATACTGAGGAGCCGGCTCTGCGGCTTCCTGCGCCTGCAGCCAGGCCATACGCACTTCATAGGCAATCAGCTGCACGGCCATCGCCAGGTTCAGCGAGCTGTATTCCGGATTGGCCGGAATAGCCACATGGTAATGACACTTCTGTAATTCTTCGTTGGTCAGACCGACACGCTCACGGCCGAACACCAGTGCCACCGGAGCCTGCTGACCTTCTTCCACGCTTTTTACACCACACTCCCTGGCATCGAGCATCGGCCACGGCAATGAACGGGAGCGCGCACTGGTACCGACCACCAGGCTGCATCCGGCAATGGCTTCATCCAGTGAGTCCACAATCGAAGCATTACCGATCAAATCGCTGGCCCCGGCAGCCAGGGAAATGGCCTGGGAATCCGGTTTAATCAACGGATTGACCAGATAGAGATTCGAAAGACCCATGGTTTTCATGGCGCGGGCAACGGAGCCCATATTCCCGGTGTGAGAGGTCTCGACCAGGACAATACGAATATTCTGCAACATAGATTGGAAGCCAGTGTAAAAATGTATAGGAGGATATTAACATAAAAAGAGACATTGTCTGAACACACTGCTATACTTCGAGCCGTTTTTTCGTTCTTTAACATCCAGTGGGAATAACTGATGCATCCGATGCTGAACATTGCCGTGCGCGCTGCGCGCAAGGCCGGTAATTTAATCGCCAAAAATTACGAAACCCCTGACGCGGTTGAAACCAGTCAGAAAGGCAGTAACGACTTTGTCACCAATGTTGACCGTGACGCGGAACGCCTGATTATTGAGGTAATTCGTAAATCTTACCCTCAGCACACCATCATCACCGAAGAAAGCGGTGAGCTGGCTGGCGAAGACAAGGATGTTCAATGGGTTATTGATCCACTGGATGGTACGACCAACTTCATCAAACGCTTCCCTCACTTTGCCGTGTCTATCGCCGTACGCATTAAAGGCCGTACCGAAGTTGCCGTGGTTTATGACCCGATGCGCAATGAACTGTTCAGTGCCGCGCGCGGTCAGGGTGCACAGCTGAACGGTTACCGTTTACGCAGCAGCACTGCGCGTGATCTGGACGGGGCTATTCTGGCGACCGGTTTCCCGTTCAAAGCAAAACAACACTCCGTGCCTTTTATCAATGTCGTAAGCAAACTGTTTACTCAGTGTGCTGACTTCCGTCGTACCGGTTCTGCGGCACTGGATCTGGCCTATGTTGCCGCAGGCCGTACCGATGGTTATTTTGAAATCGGTCTGAAACCATGGGATTTTGCTGGCGGCGAACTGCTGGTCCGTGAAGCGGGCGGCCTGGTCACCGACTTTACCGGCGGTCATGGTTACCTGCAATCAGGCAACATCGTCGCCGGTAACCCGCGTGTTGTTCGCGCAATCCTGGCTTCTATGCGTGATGAATTAAGCGAAGCGTTAAAACGCTAAGCTCCCCTCCCCGGGCCGCCGCGCCCGGGGAGTATTCCGTCAGATTTCCGCAGTGCCCTTCAGTTATTACATTTTTCACAGGCATCGGCCTCCCCGCCGGGTTATTCCTTTACTGCCTCAGGCATTCCTTATCCCCGGGTTTTCGTCCCTGGCAGAGTCCCTCTCCCCCGTACCGCAGTGACAGTCACCCGAGCCACACTCAGACAAAAAAGCCGGCAGACAAAATGCCTGCAATCCGGCGTCCCTGAATTTCCACCCAAGGCGTGCAGGAATAACCGGTGACCGATCACAGTAAAACCGCTCTGTTATTTCAGCATTCTGCAGGAAAGTCAGCGGAATACAATGGACAGGCGTCACTTCACAAGAGTATGTCGTCGGAGATAGCAGAGGGTCGGATCATCAGGATATTCTGAGATACCGGCGTCAGTGCAGGTATATGGCAGGCAGGATTGGCAGAGACAACGATATCATGCTTCACTGAATACGGCGTCTGAACAGAGAAAGGCGACCTCTGGCCGCCTTTCTCTGTTCAGACGCCGGTCAGACCGGCGTTAGTCGTCTCAGGCATAGACCGGCAGACGGGCACAGATTTCCAGCACTTTACCTTTCACGCGCTCGATAGTGGCTTCATCGTTGATATTGTCCAGAATATCAGCAATCCAGCCAGCCAGTTCACGCACGTCCGCTTCGTTGAAACCACGACGGGTCACTGAAGGGGTACCGATACGAATACCGGAAGTGACAAACGGGCTCTTCGGATCGTTAGGAACGCTGTTTTTGTTAACCGTGATGTTGGCACGGCCCAGCGCTGCATCGGCCTCTTTACCGGTCAGATTTTTGTCGACCAGGTCCAGCAGGAACAGGTGGTTGTGAGTGCCACCGGAAACGATGTTGTAGCCACGGGCCAGCAGGACTTCGACCATCGCTTTCGCATTAACAGCGACCTGCTGCTGATAGGCTTTAAATTCCGGCTCCATCGCTTCTTTCAGCGCGACCGCTTTACCCGCGATCACATGCATCAGAGGGCCACCCTGACCGCCAGGGAACACTGCTGAGTTCAGTTTCTTATACAGGTCTTCATCACCGCCTTTCGCCAGGATCAGTCCGCCACGCGGGCCTGCCAGGGTTTTGTGGGTAGTGGTGGTGACGATATGTGCATGAGGTACCGGGTTCGGATAAACATCCGCAGCCACCAGGCCCGCGACGTGAGCCATATCGACAAACAGCCATGCACCAATGCTGTCTGCAATTTCGCGCATTTTTGCCCAGTCACAGACACCGGAATACGCAGAGAAACCGCCGACAATCATTTTAGGCTGATGCGTTTTGGCCAGTTCAGCCAGCTCTTCATAGTCTATCTTGCCGCTGTCATCGATACCGTAAGGGACAACGTTATAGAGTTTACCGGACAGGTTTACCGGAGAGCCGTGTGTCAGGTGACCACCGTGCGCCAGGTTCATCCCCAGAATGGTATCACCCGGCTGCAGCAGTGCGGTGTAAACAGCAAAGTTAGCCTGTGAGCCACTGTGTGGCTGAACGTTAGCGTAATCTGCACCAAACAGCTCTTTAGCACGATCGATCGCTAACTGCTCTACGATATCGACGTATTCACATCCGCCGTAATAACGCTTACCAGGATACCCTTCTGCGTATTTGTTGGTGAGCTGTGAACCCTGAGCCTGCATTACGCGTGGGCTGGTGTAGTTTTCTGAAGCAATTAATTCAATGTGCTCTTCCTGACGCACTTTCTCCTGCTCCATCGCCTCCCACAGTGGGGCATCATAATCGGCTATGTTCATCTCTCGCTTTAACATCCGCATCTCCTGACTCAGCTAACTTAAAAACGGCAATTTAACACCCATCGGCGGGTAACGGCCCACAGTGTAAACTCTTTTCCGGGAGGACGGTAGCCGGAATACACTCTTTTTACGCAAACGATTGGCATACCGACAGCATGCGGGTTACCTGCTGAAATGAAAGTGCTTTTTTAACTGATATTTTTTCATCTGCGACCACGATTTATTTCATATTGCAGGAAGGAATAACGATAAAAAACAAATACCCCTGTTTACTTTACGGGTAACGGGTAATAACATGCATTTTAAATGCATGTTATTACAACCCCGCGAAGGAACACCCCATGCTTGATGCGAAAACTATTGCACTGGTCAGAGAAACCCTCCCCGCCATCGCGGCCGCCGGCCCGGCGGTCACACAGCATTTCTATCAGCGTATGCTGAGCCATAACCCGGAACTGAAAGATATCTTCAATATGAGCAACCAGGCCAGCGGCCGTCAGCCGGAAGCCTTGTTTAAAGCACTTTGCGCTTACGGCAGTCATCTGGATACCCCGGAAGCCCTGCTCCCTGCCGTCAAAAAAATTGCCCAGAAACATGTCAGCTTGTCGATTCAGCCGGAACAATATGCCATTGTCGGTGAACATTTACTGGGTACGATCCGGGAGCTGCTGGATCCTGGCAACGAGGTTCTGGCGGCCTGGGCGGAAGCCTACGGTGTCCTGGCAGATATCTTTATCAACCGTGAAGAGCAGATTTACGCACAGCATGAACAGCTGTCCGGCGGCTGGCGCGGAACCCGCGATTTTGTGATCAATGAGATTAAGCAGGAAAGCGAGGTGATTAAGAGTTTCGTACTGACCCCGGCAGACGGGCAGCCCGTTTCAGAGTTTACCGCCGGGCAATTTGTCGCGCTATATCTTAAACCGGAAGGATTTACCCACCGCCAGATCCGGCAGTATTCACTGACCCGAAACCCGGACGGTAAGAGCTATCGCATCGCCGTCCGTCGCCAGCCGCAAGGACAGGTCTCAGAATGGTTACATCGTCAGGCAAAATGCGGTGACCGGGTGTCACTTTCGGCACCGTCCGGCGATTTCCAGCTGGACAGTTCGCTGTTTCCGGCACCGATCACTCTCATTTCTGCGGGGTCCGGACAGACACCGTTGCTGGCCATGCTGCATGCGCTGGCGAAACATCAGTATCCGGCGCGGGTTAACTGGTGGCATGCCGCACACAATCGTGCAGAACATGCATTCGGTGAAGAAGTCACACAGGTGGGCACGACGCTGGAGTCTTTCCGTGAGGTCATCTGGTATAAACAGCCCGACGGTGCACTGGCGGACAGCCGTTACCGTTCAGGTCTGATCAATATTACACAGGCAGGTAGCGCGCTCGATAACCCGCAGTGCCACTATTTTGTCTGTGGTCCGACAGGGTTTATGCAGTCTGTCATCCATCAGTTAACCGAAGCCGGCGTCAGTCAGTCGCATATTCATTATGAACTGTTTGGCCCGCATCAGGATCTCTGAGCTGTTCAGCGGGCCACCCTGTTGCGGTGGCCCGGGGGATCAGATAGCTTCTTCGTCTTCTTCACCGGTACGGATACGTACTACCCGTGCCACGTCGAACACAAAAATCTTACCATCACCGATTTTACCGGTCTGTGCGGTACGCATAATCGTTTCCACACAGGTATCGACGATATCGTCGGCAATCACTAATTCAATTTTTACCTTCGGCAGAAAATCGACCATATATTCTGCGCCACGGTATAACTCGGTATGTCCCTTCTGACGCCCAAAGCCCTTCACTTCTGTCACTGTCATGCCGGTGATGCCGACTTCTGCCAGCGCTTCACGGACATCATCCAGTTTGAAGGGTTTAATAATCGCATCAATTTTTTTCATAGCTGAACCTTTTTCGCTTTCATCTGTGACGCCAGGGTCATTTCCCGGAGGTTAGTGCGCTCACCGGTGTGTCCGGTAAAAAATAAACGCGTGCAACTTACCTTGTAAAATCGTCCGCGTCCAGTTTCTCTCCGGCATCCGGGATCCGTATTAGCGGCACCGGGCGCTTTCCGCTGCCATATGCACGGTTCGTCTGGCTCACGCGGCCGTCCCCGGTCCACAGACCGAATGCCGGTAACGGCCTTCAGGGTAAGTTTCCGCATCGTTTTAATCATGGCACTCTTTAACCGGAAGATCCTCTGCCGGGGGAAATTCCGCGCAGCTCCTCTGTTATCGGATAATCACGTTCAACCGACTCCTGCTGTACAGACCGGATGCGGTATCACAACCTGCCGCGCACCCGCCCGGATATCCTGAGGCCCTGCCAGTAAAAAAGCGCCCCGCAGGGCGCTTTTAAGACGGTGTAGCCGGTATCAGCCTAACTGCTGACGGGCATTACGGAAAATACGCATCCACGGGCTGTCCTCGCCCCACTCCTGAGGATGCCAGGAGTTACTGACGGTACGGAATACACGCTCAGGGTGCGGCATCATAATCGTGACACGGCCGCTGGTATTGGTGACTGCCGTGATCCCTTGCGGGGAACCATTCGGGTTTGCCGGATAGGTTTCGGTCGGTTGACCATAGTTATCCACATAACGCAGTGCCACCAGGCCGGCCGCCTGCAGCGCATCCAGTTGTGCCTGTCCTGAGAATTCAGCAAAGCCTTCGCCGTGTGACACCGCGATCGGCATCCGGGAGCCTGCCATGCCGGATAACAGCAGTGACGGGCTTTCGGCCACTTCGGTCAGGCTGAAACGACCTTCAAAACGCTCTGACTGGTTACGGACAAATCTCGGCCACAGGTCGCTGCCCGGGATCAGTTCACGCAGATTCGACATCATCTGACACCCATTACAGACGCCGAGTGCCAGTGTCCCGCTGCGGTTAAAGAATTGCCCGAAGGTGTCACGGACCCGCGGATTAAACAGGATCGATTTTGCCCAGCCTTCCCCGGCCCCTAAGACATCCCCGTAAGAGAAACCACCACAGGCCGACAGCAGATGGAAATCGTCCAGAGACTGACGTCCGGCCAGCAGATCGCTCATATGCACATCCACCGCTTCAAAACCGGCACGGTGGAAGGCGGCTGCCATTTCCACATGTGAGTTGACCCCCTGCTCGCGCAGTACGGCCAGCTTCGGTCTGACGCCGGTCGCTATCATCGGCGCAGCGATATCCTCTGCCGGGTTGAACGTCAGGCTGACATTCAGCCCCGGGTCGTTATTATCCAGTTTTGACTGATGTTCTTCATCGGCACAGTCCGGGTTATCACGTAACCGCTGCATCTGCCAGGTGGTTTCCGCCCACCAGCGACGCAGTGTCGAACGCTTCTCCTGATAAATCACCTGCTGACCGGCATTGATGACAAACTCATCACCCGGCTCAGCGGCACCGAGAACATGCAGGCAATCTGCCAGACCATGACGGGCAAAAATATCGCTAATGGCCTGTTTATCTTCCGCTTTCACCTGGATAACGGCGCCCAGTTCTTCGGTAAACAATGATGCCAGTACATCCTGCCCCAGTGAGGCCACATCCACACGCAAACCGCAGTGACCTGTGAAGGCCATTTCAGCCAGTGTTACCAGCAGCCCGCCGTCAGAGCGGTCATGATAAGCCAGTAATTTCTGCTCAGAAACCAGTTGCTGGATGGCGTTGAAGAAACCGGCCAGCTGTTGTGCATTGCGGACGTCTGCCGGTTTGTCTCCGAGCTGGCTGTAAACCTGTGCCAGCGCTGTTGCCCCCAGAGTATTGGCACCCGCCCCCAGATCCACCAGCATCAGCAGGTTATCTGTGCCGGGCTGTAACTGAGGTGTCACGGTGTGACGAACATCTTCGACACGCGCAAAGGCAGTGATCACCAGCGATAACGGTGATGTCATCTCTCGCGGCTGATTATCCTGCTGCCAGCGGGTTTTCATCGACATCGAATCTTTCCCGACCGGAATCGTCAGACCCAATGCCGGACACAGTTCTTCACCGACGGCTTTTACCGCCGCATATAACCCGGCATCTTCGCCCGGGTGTCCGGCGGCGGACATCCAGTTTGCGGACAGCTTAATGCGGCTCAGAGAACCAATATCGGTGGCGGCCAGGTTCGTCAGAGCTTCACCGACGGCCAGCCGGGCGGAGGCGGCAAAATCGAGCAGAGCGACAGGCGCACGCTCACCCATGGCAAAGGCTTCGCCATGATAGCTGTCCAGGCTGGCCGTGGTAACGGCACAGTTCGCAACAGGGACCTGCCACGGTCCGACCATCTGGTCGCGTGCCACCATCCCGGTGACGGAACGGTCACCGATAGTAATAAGGAAGGTCTTTTCTGCGACGCCCGGCAGATGCATAACGCGTTTAACCGCCTCGGCCAGTGATATGTCATCACGGTTTAACGCCGTCCCGCAGACCTGTTTTGTCTCGACGTCCCGCGTCATTTTCGGGGTTTTGCCGAGCAGCACATCCAGCGGCATATCGATAGGCTGATTATCGAAGTGCGTGTCATTCAGGGTCAGATGCAGTTCTTCGGTCGCTTCACCGATCACCGCATAAGGTGCGCGTTCACGCTGACATAACTGCTCAAACAACGGCAGTTTGTCCGGCGACACCGCTAAAACATAACGTTCCTGCGACTCATTACACCAGACTTCCAGCGGGCTCATGCCGGGTTCATCGTTCAGGATGTCACGCAGATTGAAACGCCCGCCACGTCCACCGTCACTGACCAGTTCCGGCATCGCGTTGGACAGCCCGCCTGCACCGACATCATGGATAAACAGAATCGGGTTCTGTTCGCCCAGCTGCCAGCAGCGGTCGATCACTTCCTGACAGCGACGCTCCATTTCCGGGTTGTCACGCTGAACAGACGCAAAATCCAGATCGGCATCGGACTGACCGGAAGCCATCGATGACGCCGCTCCACCGCCCAGACCGATATTCATCGCCGGACCGCCCAGCACGATCAGTTTAGCCCCGATGCTGATCTCGCCTTTCTGCACATGATCACCACGGATGTTACCGATCCCTCCGGCCAGCATGACCGGCTTATGGTAACCACGCAGTTCTTCACCGTTATGGCTGGTCACCCGCGCTTCATAAGTACGGAAGTATCCGTTCAGCGCCGGACGACCAAATTCATTGTTAAATGCCGCTCCGCCCAACGGACCATCGGTCATGATCTCCAGTGCGGTCACGATACGATCCGGTTTACCGAAATCCTGCTCCCACGGCTGTTCAAAGCCCGGAATACGCAGGTTAGAGACAGAGAAACCGCTGAGACCGGCTTTAGGTTTAGCACCTCGTCCGGTCGCGCCTTCATCACGGATTTCACCCCCGGATCCGGTCGCGGCCCCCGGCCACGGAGAAATCGCCGTCGGGTGGTTGTGCGTTTCGACTTTCATCAGGATATGGGCATCTTCCTGGTGGAAATCGTAAATCCCCTGCTTATCGTCCGCATAAAAACGGCCAACCTTCGAGCCTTCCATCACGGCGGCATTATCTTTATAGGCCGACAGCACGTGCTCAGGGTTTTTCTCAAAGGTATTTTTGATCATCTTAAACAGCGATTTCGGCTGTTGAACACCATCGATGATCCAGTCGGCATTGAAAATTTTATGCCGGCAGTGCTCAGAGTTAGCCTGAGCAAACATATAGAGTTCGATATCGTTAGGATTGCGTCCCAGTCCGGTAAACGCAGCCAGCAGGTAGTCAATTTCGTCCTCTGCCAGAGCCAGGCCGAGAGACGCGTTCGCTTCTTCCAAAGCCTGACGACCTTTACCAAGGATATCGACCGCTTTTACCGGCTGAGGCGTTTGCTGAACAAATAACTGCTGCGCCTGAGCCAGTGAGGTATAAACCGTTTCCATCATCCGGTCATGTAATAACGCGGACAATTCAGCCCATTGAGCCTCTGAAATAGCCTCAGCCTGAATATAGAACGCCAGTCCTCTTTCCAGACGGATGACTTTCGCCAGTTCACAATTATGGGCAATATCCGTGGCTTTAGAAGACCAGGGAGAAATCGTCCCGGGACGAGGAGTCACCAGTAATAAGCGTCCGGCAGGTTCATGCTCCGCCAGTGAGGGGCCGTATTTAAGAAGACGTTGAAGACGGTTTTTTTCATCATCACTCAGGGGGGAACTGACATCGGCAAAATGTACATATTCAGCATAAATATCGCTGACGGGCAGGTGAGCATTTCTGAAACTGTTCAGGAGTTTGTTAATACGAAATGCCGACAGAGCGGGCGAGCCACGCAAAATTTCCATCATTAAAGATCTCTCGTCTTCGAAACGCCGGACGACGCTTCATTGGGCGCAACAGGGGAAAACGGACGTCATTATAAAGAATAACCCTCTGTTACGAAACCGTTTGCGTTGATTTTCTGCGGATAATCCTGCGGTCAAAAAACAAACATTTCTTGCTATAAAAGTTGCTCTTTGTCGTTTTGTTGCTCAGAATGCACCTCGCTCCGGGGAGTTTACCCTCTGTTACATTCCTGCCAAAAGGCTAAACCCGGAGCTGATTAACGAGATAACTTTTTGAAATACTTAAAATTAAATTATCTTTTGATCGGTCTTGTCACCTTGTTACTGGCAATGGCTCTATGGCCTGCTATCTCCTGGCATTCAGGTACACAAGATACTCTGTCGCAGATTAAATCCCGCGGAGTGTTACGTGTCAGCACCATAAGCTCTTCTCTGACCTGGCAAAAGAACAGCAAAAATCCGACGGGGATGGATTATGAGCTGGCTAAACGCTTTGCAGACTATCTGGGCGTGAAGCTGGACATCTCCGTGCGTCCAAACATTGAAAGCCTGTTTGATGATCTTAACCATCATCGTACCGATATCCTGGCTGCCGGACTCGCCTGGGATGCAGAACGTCAGCGCGATTACCGTAGCGGCCCTGCTTATTATATGACAACGCAGCAACTGGTTTACCGGGTGGATAAACCCCGCCCGAAAAATCTGGATGATTTACACGGCACCTTGTCGGTGCCTTCGGAGTCGTCCTTTATTTCGACCTTGCAGGCGTTCAAAGCGAATAAATATCCGCAACTCAGCTGGCATGTGGAGAATAAGCTCAGTCCGCAAGCCATGCTGGAGCAGGTGGCTGACGGCAAACTGGATTATACCATCGGCGATTCAGCCACTATCGGGATGATGCAACGCATCCACCCGCAACTGGCCGTGGCATTTGATGTCACCAATGAAGCGCCGGTTAACTGGTATATGGCAAAAACGGCTGACGATAGTCTGAACGCTGCACTGCTGGATTTTTACAATCAGCTGAATGAAGAAGGCACACTGGCCAGACTGGATGAGAAATATCTGGGGCATACCGGCAGCTTTGATTATGTCGATACCCGGACTTTTCTGCGGGCTATCGACAGTACGTTACCGTCATTACAGCCGCTGTTCAGGAAGTACGCCAGCCAGATCGACTGGCGACTGCTCGCAGCCATTGCTTACCAGGAATCTCACTGGGACCCGCAGGCCACCTCTCCGACCGGGGTCCGGGGCATGATGATGCTGACACGTAATACTGCCGACAGTCTGGATGTGGCTAATCGCCTGGACGCCGCAGAAAGTATTCGTGGCGGTAGCCAGTATTTGCAGAAGCTGATGGATAAAGTTCCGCCGACCATCCCTCAGGATGAGCGGATCTGGTTTGCGCTGGCGGCCTATAATATGGGCTTTGCTCATATGATGGATGCGCGCAAGCTGACCATGATGCAGGGCGCTAACCCGGACAGCTGGGCCGATGTTAAACAACGGCTGCCGCTGCTGTCACAGAAGCGCTACTACCGTCAGACCACTTACGGGTTTGCCCGCGGCACCGAAGCCTATAATTACGTGGAAAATATTCGTAAGTACAATATCAGCCTGGTCGGATATCTGCAGGAAGCAGAAAAGAAGAGGCAACAAATCATCCCTATTCCTGACTCTGACATGCCTTCTCCGTCAGAGCCACAAATAGCGATGAACTGATCCGATAACCTACTGATCCTCGCGCTGCGTCTGACGCAGCGCTTTTTTTTGTGCTCTGCGCTGGCGGAAGAACTCGCTTAACTGATTCGCACACGCTTCTGCCAGCACGCCCCCCTCCACGACTATCCGGTGATTCATCCCGGGATGATGCAGAATATCCAGTAATGAACCCGCAGCCCCCGTTTTCGCATCACGGGCGCCATAGACCAGCCGGGAGATACGGCTATGGATCATCGCCCCGGCACACATCGTGCAGGGCTCCAGGGTGACATAGAGGGTGGTATCCAGTAACCGGTAATTTTCTAATGCCTTTCCGCCATTGCGTAATGCCATCATTTCGGCATGGGCCGTCGGATCATGATCCCCGATGGGATGATTCCAGCCTTCGGCAATCACTTCGCCGCCCTGCACTAACACCGCTCCGACAGGCACCTCATTATTTTCCTGAGCCCGGGTGGCTAACGTCATGGCATAACGCATCCAGTACTCATCATTTTTGTCGGTCACTCTCTTTCCTCTGAAACGATAACAGCGCCGATTATAACGATTTCAGGCGGTAAATCGTAGTACGGCACGGTTTTTACCGGCAGTCATGCTGAAAGAGGCAATACGGAAAGTAACTTTAGTTATTAATAATAATTTCTTATAAAATTAAATTATTAACATTAATTTATATTACGATATATTTCAGCAGAAATAATTTTACAAAAAAACCACAAAACAACCCGGGATTAAAAAACCAAAAAATCCATCTAAAACAATCCACTGGCATACCATTCCGCAAAAAATCACCTGAGACTGCCTTTCTGTATTCGAGCGCCCCACCCGCTCAGTTAACTGAGACTTTTCTTATTCATGTGATAATCTGTTGTTAGCCAAACAGAAAGTAAAGATAAATTAATCATTATTAACACCGGTAACGACGACCTGAAAAATCAGACATGTAGTGATTGGTCAGAAAAACACTGCGCTGCCGGACATACTGCCGTCTTCCACACTGCATAAGGTTACTTGATTATGAAACTCAGAAAAACGCTGTTAATTACGTTAGGGGTCGCCTTAACCACTGCCTTCACCAGTCTTTCGGCCAGCGCGGCTGAAGGGACATTAACCGGCCAGGTTGGGGTTCAGGTGACGATTAAAGAAGGTTGTACTGTCGCCAACGGCAGTTCGTCTTCGGGCACGAACAGCTGGGGAACACTTAATTTTGGTACCTATGCTGATCTAACCTCAATCATTAATGGCAGTGTGTTAGGTTCAGACGGGAAGGATGCCGTAACGGTGACCTGCACCTCAGGGCTAAGCCCGACCCTGACACTGGATGGCGGCCTGAATGAATCGGGTAATGTCCGTAATATGGTAAACACTACCACCACCAGCGGTACCACTACCAGCTCGGACATCGCTTATCACCTCTATTCCGATGCTTCTTACGACACAGAAATTGAACCCGGCACCGCTATTTCACTGACAGCCAGTGGTGATGCACAAAGTATTCCTATCTATGGGCGGATCCTGCCGACCGGCCAAACCTCGACGGCACCGACCTCCGGGACATATACCGATACAGTGACAGCGACCTTAGCCTGGTAAACAGGTGAAGATAAGTGAAATGACCTGCCACTTCACTTTAGCCGCCTTGTTAGCCCTGTTTTCCGTGGCCGCGTCTGCAGATACCACGACGAGCAGCTTCACCGTCTCCTCAGTGATCACCAGTGGATGTGCTCTCGGAACAAGCAGTAGTGATTCGGTAACCGATTTCGGCACATTGAATTTTGGTTCGATGTCCTCGATCGCGGATAACGTGGATGTGGCAAGTACTCCCGGGGCGGGTTCCATTGTCGTGACCTGCACCCCGGGGATGTCTGTTTCAATCGCACTGGATTACGGGCTCCATGGCGGGTCTGCCAGCGAACGTTATATGGAAAACAGCGACAGCACTGCGACCCTCGGCTATCAGCTTTATCAGGATGCCGCTTACAGTACCGTTTGGGGAACGGGCTCACTGGCCTATAGCGTCGCATCCTTTCCCGACACGCCCCAGACATACACCCTATACGGACGGTTATTTCCGGTCACCGGTTTACCCACTGCCGGCACCTATACCGATACCATTACCGTTACTCTGACTTATTAAAGCGTAAATACATGAAAATCCGATCTGTCTTACTGTCTCTCTTACTCTCACTCCCCGCATTATTTACTGCCGCTCATGCCGCAAGCTCCATCCTGGTATGGCCGATATTTCAGGTGATAAAAAATAGCGACAGAGGTTCAGAGCTATGGCTACAGAATGAGGGAGGTAATGCCGTCACCCTGCAGGTGCGGATTTTTAAATGGCAGCAGCGTCACTCCGCCTCTGTTTACTCGGACCAGAAAGATGTGCTGGCAAGCCCCCCTTTCGTGACGATCCAGCCAGGGGGAAGACAACTGATCCGTCTGATCCGCCTGCGGCCGACGGCTGCGCAGCAGGAAGATGCCTACCGCATTGTTATCGATGAGATCCCGGGGGTGATGGCACCTCAGATGCAAAACCACAATGCCGGACTGATCATGCGCATGCGGTATGTATTACCGCTGTTCCTGTATGGTCAGGGTATCCAGCCTGTCGGTGAGAACGGACCGGTGACGGATATCCGGAAAAACCTCTCCTGGCAGATACTCTCCTCCGGGGGCAAACCCGTGCTGGCCATTACCAACCATGGAACACGCCACGCCAGGCTGAGTGATATTTTCTGGGGAAGTGATGCGATGCATCCTGATGTTTTTATCTCGAAAGGATTTCTCGGGTATGTTCTGCCAGGGCAGACGGTGAACTTCCCTCTGCCGCAAAAGCCCGCCCTGCATCCACAACTCTTTACGCGACTGGCAGATAATGTGGCGCCGGTCATGATAGACGCTGGCAGATAATCATGAATAAGGCCTTACATCCGCTGCTGTTAAGCATGGCCTGTAGCCTGTCCGGCATCGCCCGGGCAGATGATTATAACCAGTTGCCGCCACCGACACTGGGCCAGGCAGAAAGTAAGGCCTATACCCTTTACCTGACCTTGTCAGTTAACGGTAATAAAAATCCTGAACTGGTGCCGGTATCGGTGAATAATGATCATTTCCTGGTGGGCGCCGCCGTCTTAAGAAAAAACTATCTTAAGTTCCCGGCCACGTCAGGGTTAGTGGATGTCACTCAACTCCCCGGGGTACATGCCACTTATGACAGTGCCCGGCAGCAACTGGATCTGCGGGTTCCTGATGCCTGGCTACCTGAACAATTCCTGGGTAACCGCCGGCGGCAGAAAGAATTGGTTCCGGTCACCAGCCATGGCGTCTTGCTCAACTATGATGCTTACAGCCTGAAATCCGGATCCGGTACAGCCACCACCAGTACGCTGTTAGAAGGCCGTTTCTTCAGCGATGAGGGCACACTTTCACAAAGTGGCGTCTGGCGAACGACCTGGCAAGGCAACGATAACACCCCGCAAGGGTATATGCGTTATGACACATCCTGGAAATACAGTGATGTTAACCGGTTAATCAGCGTCCAGGCCGGAGATTTCATCAGTGACTCTCTGACCTGGAGTAATTCCGTTCGGATGGCCGGATTACGGATCAGCCGTAATTTCAGCGTTCGTCCGGACCTGGTGACATACCCGCTATTAAACTGGTCGGGCTCGGCGGCCGTCCCCGGAACGGTCAATTTATTTGTTAACGGCTACAAAACCAGTAGCCAGTCAGTGAATGCCGGTCCCTATACGCTGACAGATGTTCCTTTTATTAATGGTGCCGGTGAAGCCACGGTAGTGACGACCGATGCGCTGGGACGTCAGGTTTCAACCACTATCCCGTTTTACGTCTCCAATAAGTTACTTGCGCGCGGCATGAGCGATTTTGACCTCTCAGCCGGCGTATTACGCCGCAACTACGGTACAAAAAGTAATGATTACGGCGAAGGTGCCTTCAGTGGTATTTACCGTTACGGGCTGACTAATCGTCTTACCGGCTCCGTGCACAGTGAAGCCAGCGAAAAATTATGGCTCGCCGGCACCGGCGCCGACTTCACTCCGGGGCAGTGGGGAACCCTCAGCCTGTCCGTAAGCCACAGTCAGTACGACAGCCTGCAATACGGGCAGCAGTATACCTCCGGCTGGTCCTACTATGGCCGGCTCTGGAGCCTGAATCTTCAGCATATCAATACCCGCGGCACTTATCTGGATCTTTCCGATGACAGTAATGACGCGGTATCCAGCAGGAGTTCAGATCAGGCCACCTTCAGCATTACCCCTATCGGCCAGGCCGCCGGAACCTTCGGGTTGGGTTATTTCGCTATCCGTGCGCAGGATGGCACCCGGACCCGGCTGGCTAACGCATCATGGAGTCATGCCATCGGCCGTAGTGCCAGCTTTAGTCTGAGCCTGAACAAAACGCTGAGCAGTCATGCGCTGACCGGGGTAGCACAACTGACTATCCCATGGGGTGACCAGTCAACCGTGAATGCCACCGCTAATCAGAACGCCAATGGCAAGGTCACCGGACAGATCGGCTACACCCGGGCCGCCCCGGTGGAGGGAGGGCTGGGATGGACGGTCGCCCACTCCTTCAGTAAAGAGAATTATAACCAGGCAAACCTGACCTGGATAAACCGTTACTCGACAGTCAGTGGCGGATTCTATGGCGATGACAGTAACGTTAATCAGTGGATAGAAGCCAGCGGGTCTCTCATTGCGATGGATAATGATTATTTTCTTTCGCGGCCAATCAACGACGCTTTTATTGTGGCTGATACCGATGGCTATCCGGATACCGTCGTCAGGTATGAAAACCGTCGGGTCGGGGTTACCGATAAACAGGGACATCTGCTTATCCCCTGGGTCTCCGGCTGGTATGCGGGAAAAGTCTCTATCGATACCATGAATTTACCGGCAGATATTGATGCTCCGGTACCGGAAAAACGGGTGGCTGTACGTGAGGACAGTGGTGCCATCGTGCACTTTCCTGTGATGCGGGTACGCTCAGCAATACTGACCCTCACTAATGATCGGGGACAACCATTGCCGGTGGGAACTCCCTTAAACGAACTGGACAGTGGTCAGTCTGCAGTCGTCGGCTATGACGGCCAGGCATGGTTATCTCATCTCGGCAGACAGAATCGCTTAGTGATCACTACCCCGGACGGTGAATGTCACTATTCCTTCACCTTACCTCAGGAAACCCGGATCCCTGCCACTATAGGCCCGATAGAATGTCACTTCCCCTCAGTAAAGGAGCCGCTTAATGACCGGTAATTCCTTCCTCCTGCGGCTGGCAGGACTGTTATTACTCTTCGTTTCTCATCTCTGTCTGGCCGACTGTACGGCCAGTTCGGCCAGCGGAAGCTTCGGCTCGCTCAGTTCATTCACCCTGGCAAGCACGGCTGAAACCGTGGAGACCGGTTCCGGCTTTACCTGCACCGGCGGGTTATTAACGTTATTAAGCACGGATACTATCACCGCGACTATCGCCTCCTCGGCCGGGGAAAGTGGCAGCACACCGCAGATGACCAGTGCGTCGGGCAGTGCGATCCCTTACACAATATGTGCCAGTTCCGGTTGTGGCACCACCTATACCATAGGCCAGACCATCACCTGGAGCTCAACCTCATTACTCGGGCTGCTGGGATTGTTTGATGCCAGTGACGGATCGTTACCCCTGTATATCCATACCGCCGCCGGCCTGAATGTGCCGGCAGGAACCTATACCGATACCATCACCATCAACTGGCATTACAATATTTGTTTTATCGGCCTGCTGGGGATCTGTGCCTATACCACGGGTGATACGACATCGACAGTCACCTTAACCGCGATAGTCACTAATGATTGCACTATTGAAGAGGCTCCGGATGTCAGTTTCGGCAGTGCCGCATTACCGGCAGACTTCGCCTCTGTTGCCAGTGCACTGACGGTCCTGTGCACGAAAAATGCCGCCTATACCGTCAACCTGAGCAGCAGCAATCCGGTCAGCGGGGACTGGCGACAGATGTCATCGGCGATTGACGGATCGACCCGCTATTTGCTCTATCAACTTTATCAGGCGGATGGCACCGCCTGGACACCCGAAAACGACCTGAGTGAAACCGGCACCGGTGAATCCCAGACGATCAATTATACCGCCACGGTGGACAGCTCTCAGACCAATCAGCCCGCCGGAAGCTATACGGATACCATCACGGTGACGGTCACCTATTAGCCCCGCAGCCCCTGGCTTCGGCAGACAGCGACAGCTACCTGATGCGCTGCATTTCACCGCCGGGGGTGATCCGCCAGCGGTGCTGGCAAAAGGACAACAGCGGGTTGTCCTGCCGGCTGTCACTGTAGCCGCTGAATAACGCGAGCGGATGACCCATCCGTTTTTCCAGCTGTGTCACTTTCTCATGGCCCAGACAACGCAGAGTCAGTACCCTTCCGCCAAAGCGTCTTTCCATCCGGGTCGCAATCAGATTCACCGCCGGCAGGAAATCACTCTGCTGATACACCTGTTCGACCAGCGATTGTGGCGAACCGGTGATCAGCCAGACCCGGGTATCACTGGCCTGCAGATATTCATTAAGACGTTGTATCACCCGCGGGAATGGCGTCACGCGCTGGCGGAACCAGCAGCAGAAATCAGCGTCCTGGCGAAGCAACGTCGCTTCACTCTGCCCTGCGGTGATTGCCCAAAGTAACAGACTCATTGGCCAGCGTGCTGCCCTGCCGCACAACAGCAACCCGAGGATAACCAGCGGAAATAACGGAACCACCAGCAGCATATTTTTCGGCTGTCTGGTCAGCGAAAAACGGAGATAGCAACCAAACAAGTCCTGTTTATGCAGCGTGCCATCAAGGTCAAAGAAAATGTTCCGTTTATCTTGTTTCTTCATCGATAGGTTCCCTTAGCCGGTATCCGGTGACGGACGGTATCGTCACTGACGAGGTAATGTAAGCCACATTCCGGAGGCAGAAAAGAGCTTTATCCGTTTGCTCTGCCGCGGAAGGGGGAAGTTGTCAGGCGAATTCCCCCCTGCGGTCAATCACCGCAATCGGCCTCTTTTAAGCATAGGGATGCCTTCCCGGGTAATGCTACCAACTTATTGATTTAGTCTATGCTGGTGTTTTTGAGGTGCTTTTATGACTTCAATTCCCGTGCGTTGTCCCGCCTGTGCCGGGACTGAAGACGTAGTTCGTAACGGTAAAAGTACTGCAGGTCATCAGCTTTACCTCTGCAAGCCGTGTCGTAAGACATGACAATTCACTTTCACCTATACCGCCTCCCAGCCCGGTAAACACCAGAAAATCATTGATATGGCTATGAATGGCGTTGGATGCCGGGTATTTTTTACGACTTGATATAGCTTTTTTTTACTTTATTATGGGCATCAGTTATAAACTCGAACCGATACTTTTCACCGTTTAGTACATAAATCAACTCATAATTCGTACTATTTTTAAGAATCAAAGGTATGCAGGTATCATGATATTTTTTCGCGATATTATCTTCTGTTAAAATGGGTAGCGCATAACTATTTTCTGACGAACTTAAAGAATAATATTCCAGAATATCACCGGGGGTCGATGCTATACAAACCCGGTTTTCATTTACGGTTGCGCTGCCCTTTTTATGAAATGCAAGTCTGTCGCCAGCGCAACCCGCCAGTAAAAAAAGGGAAAAGAATAATAAAAGAATTTTTATCATTGAGGAAATCCTTTTAATATCCCTTGATATTTCGCAATCAAATCTTTCACAGATTGAGACGAATCATCATCTTTATAATTTACCATTCTTTTGTTATTTATGAAGCCAAACTTCATTAGTAACCAATAATCGGACACTATTGAAGCCTGCTGCTCCATCGAATAACCAGATAAACTTTTCTTATCAAGGCTATATTTATAATTCGCAGCCCATGAAACCAAACCTCGCATTCTGATGTTCATGCCACGCTGATATTGCCTGACGTGCATCATTTCATGTATAAACAGATGCTGGTAATCCACCGAAGCTATAGAGTAATCATCACGATAAACATTGGTTTCAAACCATATTTCACCATTCGGTGTCATAGCGGTATTATTTCCCTGCATACCAAATGCGAGATAGCTCCCGTGATGAACCCATACCCGATTGTATTGGATGCTGTGACGGTATAACTCAGTTGCCAGACGAATTTCACCCGAAGTTAATAATCGCAAACCACCTCTTTTAAGCATAGGGACTCCTTCCCACATAAGATCCATCCATTTCAGGTTAACTCTATAACATGAAGCAATTTTATGTCCAAGATATTATGGCTTGATCTCGAGACTTTCAGCAAAGTGCTCATAAAAAATGGAAATCATGCTTACGCCGAAAATGTGGAGGTTATGCTGTCTGCCTGGGCTATCGATACCGCGCCGGTACATTTATCGGACGTGGCCTGTGTAAGCAGACCTGTTTTAGTTCCAGACACTTTTTGAAGTTTCCGGTTTTCAGTCATCAACCGGTATTCTTCCGGCATCAGATTATTCAGGGATTCATGAGATCGCTCGCGGTTATATTCTGTCAGCCACCGATCTGTGATCTCCCGTACTTCATTCAGTGTTCTGAACAGATAAAAATCCAGTATTTCAGTCCGGTATGTCCGGTTAAATCGTTCAATAAAAGCATTCTGAGTGGGTTTCCCGGGCTGAATAAACTCCGGATGTACACCATGCTCTTTAGCTCATTAAGCCAGTGTCAGTGAGATGAATTCCGGCACATTATCCGCCCTCAGTTTAGGGAACTCTGCATAGAGCGTAACCTTACCGGCCTTACTGAAATATATGCGTAAATAGCTCTCTTTTTCATACTTAGATCGTTATCTCTGGTGTTTGAGTATGTTTTTTGCTGCCGTAATACAGATTCACATGTGTGAGCTTCTGTATGGCGGCTTACATCCTTCCCAGCGCCCCAAGGTGCTCAACGCACCGTCATGATTGGGCTTTATGGGGTTCTGTGGTACAGTGCGCGCCATTAAAATCCTCCGTCTGTGCCCGAAAAGACAGTTACCCTGCTGAGGCTTTACAGGTCTGAGTGACGTTTTGTGGAATACGGGCAGGCATCCGTGATGTCCGGGGTCTGCGAACAGGTGTCTGTGGCTCAGCATGGCTGACTATCTGTAACCCGTGGATGACCCGATAAAAAAGGTAAGTGACTGAAGTGGCTTTGTTAATTACAACACGTTGTATCAACTGTGATATGTGTGAACCCGAGTGCCCTAATCAGGCCATCTCAATGGGCGAGACAATTTATCAGATAGATGTGGATCGTTGCACAGAATGTGTCGGCCATTATGATGCACCGACCTGTCAGAGCGTCTGCCCGATCACTAATACCATTATCACCGATCCGCAGCAGACGGAAACCAAAGACGCATTATGGGAAAAGTTTGTCACCCTCTGGCATTCTGCCTGAACGGACGTTGATCCGGCTTAGCTTTCCAGGATCACCGTTGCACAGGCATACCGCCGTTCATCTGCCAGGGTGACATGCACATGCTGTACACCCAGCGTTTCGGCCAGGGTGCTCGCCTGACCAAAAAAACGCAGACAGGGTTTGCCAAGCGCATCGTTGTAGACTTCAAACTGATTAAATGCCAGCCCTCCGCGGATACCGGTACCGAATGCCTTAGCCACCGCCTCTTTTACTGCAAAACGCTTGGCCAGAAAACGCACCGGCTGATGGTGTTGCTGATATTGCTGCCATTCAAACCCGGTCAGTACCCGTTTCGCCAGCCGGTCGCCGGAGCGGGTGATCACCTGCTGGATACGTTCTATTTCAACGATGTCTGTCCCTAACCCCAGAATAGCCATTAACGACGCGCTTCCCTCAGCAGAGCCTTCATCTCACTGACGGCACCCGCCAGGCCACTGAACACTGCCTGTCCGATAATGGCATGGCCAATATTCAGCTCATAGATCTGCGGGATAGCGGCGACCGGTAAAACATTATGATAGGTGAGTCCGTGCCCGGCATTCACTTTCAGTCCACGGGATGCAGCATATTCGGCTGCCTGACGGATACGTTCCAGCTCAGCGTCACGGGTCGGGCCTTCTTCTGCTTCAGCATAGGCCCCGGTGTGTAATTCGATATAAGGTGCGCCGGCGGTGACAGCTGCGTCAATCTGTTGCTGATCCGGGTCGATAAACAGTGAGACCTGAATCCCCGCCTGGTTCAGACGGCGTACCGCCTCATTGAGTTTCTCCTGCTGACCGGCCACATCCAGCCCGCCTTCGGTGGTCACTTCCTGGCGTTTTTCCGGCACCAGACAGCAAAAATGCGGTACCGTGTCGCAGGCAATACTCAGCATTTCTTCGGTGACGGCCATTTCCAGGTTCATGCGTGTCTGCAGGGTCTCGCGTAACATACGGACATCACGGTCGGTAATATGCCGGCGATCTTCACGCAGGTGAACCGTGATCCCGTCTGCACCGGCCTGCTCGGCAACAAAAGCCGCCTGCACCGGATCAGGGTAACGGGTGCCTCTGGCATTTCTTAGCGTGGCGATATGGTCAATATTGACCCCTAACAGTAACTCCGTCATACAATCCTCTGTCTTCAATAGCGATACAACACACGGCCATGGCGGCAACCGGTCACTCCTGCGACGGGGATACCGGGCCGGCGGGTAACGTAAACTGCCGGAATAATTCCTGGCTCTTTAAGGGTTTACCCCCAAGATAAGGCTTTAGGGCCATGCGTGTAAAACGTTTTGCAGCTTTCAGAGTGTCACTGTCAGGAAATTCCCGGTCAGAAAGCGCCATCAGCTGCCTGCCGGTGAAACTGCGCTGATTAAGCACCAGGCTGGCAATAAAGCCCTTCTCTTCACGATAGCTGTAAGTCATGGTTTCTGTCACCGGTTCACCACTGCCCGCACAGTGCAGGAAGTCAACGCCATAGCCAAGGTGCCCGAGCACCGCCAGCTCAAACCGGCGCAATACAGGCTCCGGCGTACCGGTGGCTGAAGCCAGCCCCTGGAGACAATAGAGGTAATCGAAGAACAACTCGTCGAAGGGAATTTCCTGCCCAAGCACACGGGACAGCAGTTCGTTGACGTACAGGCCGCAATAGAGATAGCGGCCACTGAGCGGTAACGCCAGGGTCATCGCTTCGGCCGTATGCAGGGTTTTCATTTCTCCTTTGCCGGACCACCGGGCCAGTAAAGGAGTGAAAGGCTGTAACGTGCCCTTCAGCCGGGAGCGTTTAGAGCGGGCTCCTTTGGCGATAACCCGCACCCGCCCCTCATTTTCACTGAACAGATCCAATAGCAGGCTGGTTTCGCTGTAGGGGCGACTATGCAGCACAAAAGCGCGTTGCCAGCCTTCCATCAATTACAGATCGTCAGTATAACCCAGGCTGCGCAACGCACGTTCGTCGTCCGCCCATCCGGATTTCACTTTTACCCAGAGTTCCAGATGCACTTTAGCCTCGAACATCTGTTCCATATCTCTGCGGGCTTCGATACCAATGGTTTTGATACGGGAGCCTTTATTACCGATCACCATTTTTTTCTGGCCTTCACGTTCCACCAGAATCAGGCCGTGAATATCGTAACCGCCACGGTCATTGCTGACGAATTGCTCAATCTCAACCGTCACCGAATACGGCAGTTCAGCACCGAGGAAACGCATCAGCTTTTCGCGGATGATCTCAGAGGCCATAAAGCGCTGGGAACGATCGGTCACATACTCTTCCGGGAAGTGATGTTCGGCTTCCGGTAACAGTTTATGCACGATAGCCGCGATGGTATCGACATTCTTCCCTTCTTCTGCAGAGATCGGCACCACATCCATAAAGTTCATCTTCTGACTCAGCATCTGGATATGGGGCAGCAGAATAGATTTATCCTGCAGATTATCAATTTTATTGATTGCCAGCAGCACCGGGGCTTTTCCGGCCTTCAGTTTACCCAAAACCATCTCATCATCATCGGTCCAGCGGGTGCCTTCAACCACAAAGATAACCAGCTCAACATCGCCAATAGAACTACTGGCTGCACGGTTCATCAGGCGGTTGATCGCCCGCTTTTCTTCCATGTGCAGTCCGGGCGTATCCACATAGATAGCCTGATAGTTATCCCGGGTATCAATACCCATGATACGGTGCCGGGTCGTCTGCGGCTTGCGCGATGTAATAGAGATCTTCTGCCCCAGTAACTGGTTCAGAAGCGTGGATTTACCGACATTCGGACGGCCGACAATTGCGATAAAACCGCAATGGGGTGCTAATTCGCTCATTCAATTCCTAACTTAATCAGTGCCTGTTCGGCAGCTGCCTGTTCTGCTTTACGGCGGCTGGAACCAACACCAACTACCGCTTCATCCATCCCGCTGACCTGACAGTGAATAGTAAATTCCTGGTCATGAGCTTCACCGCGCACCTGTACTACCAGATAAGAAGGTAATGGCAGATGACGGCCTTGCAGAAACTCCTGTAAACGGGTTTTCGGGTCTTTTTGCTTATCGCCAGGGCTTATGGCCTCCAGACGACTCTGATACCAGTTAAGGATCAGTTTTTCTATTTGCTGAATATCACTGTCGAGGAAAATTCCACCGATCAGTGCTTCAACGGCATCGGCCAGGATAGATTCACGGCGGAATCCTCCGCTTTTCAGCTCGCCCGGGCCTAAGCGCAGACACTCGCCGAGTTCAAATTCGCGCGCCATCTCAGCCAGGGTATTCCCCCGTACCAGTGTCGCGCGCATACGGCTCATATCGCCTTCATCCACACGCGGAAAACGCTGATAAAGTGCATTGGCGATAACATAACTCAGAATTGAATCGCCCAGGAATTCAAGTCGTTCATTATGTTTGCTGCTGGCACTTCGGTGGGTTAACGCTTGCTGTAATAATTCTGCTTGAGAAAAAGTATAGCCCAGTTTTCGCTGGAGCTTATTAATCAGGATGGGGTTCATGCGTTTCCAGTCTTATATTACGTCTGTTACTCTGCACAAGGAACAGGGCTGAGACAGCTCTCTCTGTTTCGTGTGCAGTGGCATTTTAGCCATGTTAAGAAACAAGGCCCGTAAAACGGGCCCGCGTGGAGATTAATGGATACCACCGATACGGCTGAGGCGCACACCGGTAGGCCATTGACCTTCCTGTTTGTTAAAACTCATCCAGATAGCGACGGCTTTACCGACCAGGTTCTTCTCAGGGACAAAGCCCCAATAGCGACTATCGGCGCTATTATCACGGTTATCACCCATCATAAAGTATTCACCGGCTGGCACAACCCAGGTCGCAGGCTGTTGACCTGGTTGCTGGTAGTACTGACTGACCTGACTTTGAGCTTCATTGATCAGTAAAATATTGTGCGTCACATCGCCCAGTGTTTCTTTACGGGTGCCGAGACGTAATCCGCCCTTCATGCTCTGATCCAGCGGTAACTGATAGAAGCCATTGCCGACTTCGTTACCGTCGAACCCGCTGAAGGTCTGGATAAACTTGCTCGGCTCCATATCACTGTAAGTCACCGGCAGCGCCTTTCCGCATTGGCCTTCGCCACATCCCGGAATGATGGTCAGTGTTTTACTGAAAGGGTCAAACACAATCTTATCACCCGGCAGACCGATAACCCGCTTAATATAATCCACGCTCGGATCTTTCGGATATTTAAAGACCGCAATATCACCACGTTTCGGATGCCCGGTTGGGATCAGCGTCGTTTGCGTAATCGGGTCTTTCAATCCATAGGCAAATTTTTCGACCAGAATAAAATCGCCAATCAGCAGCGTCGGCATCATAGACGCTGACGGGATCTGGAAGGGTTCAAAAATAAATGAACGGACAATAAATACCACAAACAATACCGGGAATACCGATACTGCAGTTTCAATCCAGCCTGGCTTACGATTGAGGGTATTAAGCGCTGCGTTATCCAGCCCATTGTCTGTCTGTGCCCGCGCCTGTTGTTGCTTAAGGCGGCGAGCCGGTGCCCATTTAAATTTATCGATACACCAGATGATTCCGGTCACCAGTGTAGCCAGTGCCAGAATCAGTGCAAACATATTTGCCATGCCAGGTCCTTATTTATTGTCCTTACCCACATGCAGAATAGCCAGAAACGCTTCCTGAGGTAATTCCACATTACCTACCTGCTTCATACGTTTTTTACCGTCTTTCTGCTTCTGCAACAGCTTCTTCTTACGACTGACGTCACCGCCATAACATTTGGCGAGTACGTTTTTACGTAATTGTTTCACTGTTGAACGGGCAATGATGTGATTACCAATCGCGGCCTGGATCGCAATATCGAACTGCTGACGTGGGATCAGTTCTTTCATTTTCTCAACGAACTCACGTCCGCGATACTGCGAATTATCCCGGTGGGTAATCAGTGCCAATGCATCGACACGTTCTGAGTTAATCAGAACATCGACACGTACCATGTCAGAGGCCTGGAATCGTTTGAAATTATAGTCCAGAGAAGCATAACCCCGTGAAGTCGATTTCAGACGGTCAAAGAAGTCGAGAACCACTTCTGCCATCGGAATTTCATAGGTCAGTGCTACCTGGTTTCCATGATAAACCATGTTGGTTTGGACGCCGCGTTTCTCAATACAAAGTGTAATGACATTCCCCAGGAATTCCTGCGGTAACAGCATATGACACTCTGCAATCGGTTCGCGTAGTTCTTCAATGTTGTTCAGAGGTGGTAACTTGGAAGGGCTATCCACATAAACGATACCACCATCGGTGGTCTGAACCTCATAGACTACCGTCGGTGCTGTGGTAATCAGGTCGAGGTCATATTCGCGCTCCAGACGTTCCTGGATGATCTCCATGTGCAGCAGGCCCAGGAATCCGCAACGGAAACCAAAGCCCAGTGCCGTCGAACTTTCCGGCTCATAGAATAACGAGGCGTCGTTCAGGCTCAGTTTACCCAGAGCATCCCTGAAGGCTTCATAATCGTCGGAGCTGACCGGGAACAGTCCGGCGTAAACCTGTGGCTTCACTTTCTTGAAGCCGGGTAACGCTTTATCGGCAGAGTTTTTGGCACCCGTCAGGGTATCCCCGACCGGGGCGCCCAGGATGTCTTTAATAGCACACACCAGCCAGCCAACTTCACCACATTTCAGTTCGGTACGGTCGACCCGTTTTGGCGTGAAGATGCCGAGACGATCGGCGTTATACACCTGACCGGTACTCATCACCTTAATTTTTTCGCCTTTGCGCAGGGTTCCGTTTTTGATACGTACCAGGGAAACGACGCCCAGATAGTTATCAAACCAGGAGTCAATGATCAGTGCCTGCAGCGGGCCTTCCGGATCACCTTCCGGTGGCGGGATATCACGGACTAAACGTTCCAGCACTTCCGGCACGCCGACGCCGGTTTTGGCAGAACAGCGGACCGCATCGGTCGCATCGATCCCGACGATATCTTCAATTTCCTGAGAAACTTTGTCCGGATCTGCCGCCGGCAGGTCGATTTTATTCAGTACCGGCACCACTTCCAGATCCATTTCCATGGCGGTATAGCAGTTTGCCAGTGTCTGAGCTTCCACGCCCTGCCCTGCATCCACCACCAGCAATGCCCCTTCGCAGGCCGCCAGTGAACGGGAAACTTCATAAGAGAAGTCGACATGTCCCGGGGTATCGATGAAATTCAGCTGATAAGTCTGACCATCCTGAGACTTATAATCGAGGGTGACACTCTGCGCTTTAATGGTAATGCCACGTTCACGTTCCAGATCCATTGAATCCAGGACCTGTGCGGCCATTTCGCGATCAGTTAATCCGCCACACGTCTGGATCAGGCGATCGGAAAGCGTGGATTTACCGTGATCGATGTGCGCGATAATGGAAAAGTTTCTTATATGCTTCATTTATATGAATATCTTCGCGTAAAAACGTCTGTTGAATACCAGGGCACAGAGATGATAAGTAACATCACTCGTTACTCGTATTGAGTCAGCCTCATTAATGAGGAGGCATATTACACTGTTAACGCGCGGTACGAAAGCCGCTAGCCTGGTGTAATTGCAACAGGGGAAAGGAAATTAAGGATACAAAAAGGCCGGACAATGTCCGGCCCGGCTTACTCGTAACGGGTCGCATCCACACGCAGAATATCCGGAGGTAATGCCACACTCAGGATCACCGGCTGAAACGCTTCTTTATCACCAATTAATGCCGAAATACCTTTCGATAAAATAAACCCGCCGACACCGCCGAGTAATGCCCCGCTCGCGGAGGCCAGATCGGAATGAAAGAGTGCCTGAAACAGGCCAGCGACCAGAAACAGCCCGATCAATGGCGTCATATAGACCAGTAAGGCCGAGCCTAACAGGCTGCTTTCCCGGATGCCGATCTCAATCCGCTGTCCGGCCTTCAGCGGCTGCTTGCTGGCGATTTTGATCACCTCAGCATCCTCCGGCCCGAGCTTATTCAGCAAATGACTACCACACCCTTTACGGGCATTACAGCTATTGCAGGAAGTCTTCGCTTCAGTATACAGCGTCGCGACCCCGTTATCCCAGGACGCGACCGTCGCCCACTCTTTCATCATAATCAGTTACCCGCATCCACGTTATCTGCAATCCGTTTTGCCGTCGCTGCAGGCAGTTCACCCACAACGCTAATCTCCTTATTATTGCGCACTTCTATCTGAACCGTACGACGCCCAGTGCGGTATGTCTGATTTATGCTGTTTTTATCAGCATCTGTAACATTGATGGTAAAGCTGAACAACCCGTCAGAATATAAACGCGTTTCAAAGGATTTATTCACATTCGGTAACTGACGACGGTTCTGCGATATCATCTGCATACCTGAAGGGATCCAGCCGGTCTTCCAGCGAAAGGCCGTCTTTTCTCCGCCCGGCAGTGATAATGCCGGTGGCAGATTGGCATTCTTCAGGCCTTGCATCATATGAACGACGCCCTGGTCTACCGCAAAACTGATCACCTGAAATTGCTCTATCGGCTCGCCATCCTGATCCAGTAAGTCTACGCGCAGCGGTAATGAGGTATCCACATCCAGCCAGATAACATAGCTAAACCGTGAACCATCCCGTGAAACGACACGCAAGACATCACACATCTGATCGGCCACACGGGAGCGGCCCACCGGAATAAAATCATAGAAATTGTGCAGACGGTTAAAGTCCGCATACAGCACCGAAGGCAATCCATCCAGAATATGTTCACCCGGCAAGGTGAAAGGCTGTAGCCCTGCATCAAAATAACTGATGTCATTTCCGCGCTGAATCACTTCCCGTCGCGGACCATCCATCTGGAGTAATTGCGCATAGGTTTGACCGTCGACTATGGCATGGCGATAACGCAACGATTCAATGCCCTGGCGGGAGACATTGATATAGGCGAGTTCATAATTGAGCGAGGTACTGGCTTTTTCCATCTGCTGCAACATCGTCTCTGGCGCAGCCGGTTGCTGCGCAGAGACGAAAGGAGATAACAGCAAACTACCGGTCAGTGCGGTAACAAAAAGCAAATGTTTTTTCATTACTGCTGCTGAATACCTAGAGACTGGTTACCCGGTACATTCACCTGAGCCTGTTCCGGAACACCGGACTCAAACTGGTCATTATTCAGACGACGTTGTAATTCGTAGTCCTGCAGCATCGCATTCACCTGCTGCTGCTGTTGCTGTACCTGCCGGGAAGCTCCGCCCGCATCAAAGATATCGGAAGGCACCCCGAGGCTTACCGGTGAGGCTTTACCCATCATCGGCAGAGTATTAAATGCCGGGCTGTCTGACGATTCGGTGACATGGTCGGCAGATGCGGTATCGTAGTGCTGAACGCCGACAATGACGGCCAGCGAAACACAGGCTGCTACACCCGCCTGAGCCAGTTGTGAAACCCATGCCCCCTTTTTGCCAAAGAAAGGCATACGGCTCCAGCGTGAAGGTTCCGGCTGAGCTTCCGGGATCAATGTCGAGACATTATTACGTACGGGTTCCTGCGCAATGGCCTCTGCCACCCGTGCAGAGATGTCAAAGTGCAATTCTGAGGCAAGATCACCACGCATCGTGTCACGGATCAGGTGATAACTTTCCCAGCGCTGCTGCAATTCCACATCTTCCGCCAGTGAAGTAAGCAGTGACTTATCTAAGACTTCACCATCCATTAACGCGGAAAGTTGTTCTTTCTGCATGCCATTTACCTTTCAAGTAGCCGCGACCATTAACGCTGGATCAACGGTTGAACTTTGTTATCAATAGCCTCGCGGGCCCTGAAAATACGGGAACGCACGGTTCCTACAGGACAATCCATGATTCCGGCGATTTCTTCGTAACTCAGACCATCAATTTCACGAAGGGTAATCGCCATCCGCAAGTCCTCTGGTAATGTTTCGATCGTCCGGAATACAATTTGTTTCAATTCATCAGACAACATTAAGTTCTCAGGGTTCGAAATTTCTTTTAATGCCCCTGCACTTTCGAAATTTTCTGCCTCTGAGGCATCCACATCACTGGAAGGTGGCCTGCGGCCCTGAGCTACCAGATAGTTTTTAGCGGTGTTGACTGCAATACGGTATAACCACGTATAAAAGGCACTATCGCCGCGAAAGGATTCCAACGCACGATATGCTTTAATAAACGATTCCTGCACCACATCCGGGACATCCCCGGGGGGTACATAGCGCGACACAAGGCTTGCCACTTTATGCTGGTATCTTATCACCAGTAAATTAAATGACTTCTGATCCCCTTTCTGGACGCGCTCAACAAGAACCTGATCTGTTAACTGCTCGCTCATCCGAGGTTGTATCCCCACAAAATATGTTCTACATCCAATGAAATCACCAGTTACATCTCATCCTATATGAGCAAGCAATTCCTTTGAGTAGACTCTTTAAAGAAAGTTCAGATTTTTCCTGCTTCTCCGCTGACACATTAAAATTTCAGACCCACAATGCGGTGTGCGGACAGCTCAGAATCCCGAACTAAGTCCCTCTTCTCACTTCAGAAATGAGTCAGGGCTGTTTTACTGGCAGGTTACCCGATTGCAGAAAGCATTTCACCCCAATTTCAGAGTCTCGAAAGTTTTTCCGCCCGGCTCCTGACCCTGCGCCGGCACCGGGCGGTTCAGGGCCGGCGGTCGGGGTATGCGCCTGACCTCCCGAAGCAGAGCCATGACGACGGTTCAGGCCGAAAATTCACGCTATTGTCATTACTGTCTGGTACAAACTATAGCAAACTCCCGGCCGGGGTCGCAGGGTTATTCGTGAGGCCTGGGCAGGTAAAATTCGCCGGTCAGTGCCTGATAATCATCGGAATATTTCCCGGAAGGGTCGCGGATCACCAGGGTCCGCTGTGCAGTCTCTCCTGCAAGGAGGGAAAACACCAGTAATAAACGATGCGGCGCTCTCAGCGCATACTCCGTGATCGTCAGCCGCTGGCGTAAATGCCATCCGCAGGCCTGCGCGAGGCGGGTAAACTCATGACCGGTCTCTGCAGGCAGGATCACACAAAATAATCCATCCGTGGCGAGCAGTTTTTTAGCACTGAGCAACAGCCCTTCATGCGTCAGAGTCCCGGTATAACGTGCCATCCCGCGCGCAGGGTTACGACACCCGGGTCCGGGTGTATAAAAAGGAGGATTGCTGACAATAACCGGATAGCGTGACTCCGTTCCCCCGCACCAGTGCAGAATGTCGGCATGATGTACGGTAATGCTGTCGGGCCATGGTGATTCAGCAATGTTATCCCGCGACTGCTCAACTGCCGTTGCCTCCAGTTCAATCGCATCGATAACCGGTGGCGTACCCCGCGCGTGAAGACGCTGGGCAAGCATCAATGAAATAAGACCACTGCCGCTGCCAATATCCAGAACGCGGCCATCCGGGGGTAACGGCGCGGCGGCACCTAAAATTATTCCATCGGTACTGACTTTCATGCCACACTTATCATGTGCGACGAAAAATTGTCTGAAGGTGAATCCGTTTTTTCTGAATGTACGCGCAACCGGCATCCGCCATCTCCTGCATTATTTTGCCCCTGACATCCGGGGCACCAGTGTAACCGGCAAAAATAAATATTACCGCGAAAAACCTTACTCAGCAGGCCGATGGCAGACAGAAAGCGTGTTTATCCGCCAGGGTTGCGCAGACAATAGATGAAGAATGCGTCCGAAGTGTCTATAATCGGCGCCCCAAACAGAGGTAGACCATGACTGTAACCACTTTTTCCGAACTTGAACTTGATGAAAGCCTGCTGAATGCATTGCAGGATAAGAACTACACACGTCCCACTGCAGTACAGGCAGAGGCAATTCCACCTGCTCTGGATGGACGTGATGTCCTGGGTTCTGCACCAACAGGCACCGGAAAAACAGCGGCCTATTTACTGCCAGCTCTGCAACACCTGCTCGATTTCCCGCGCAAGAAATCCGGCCCGCCCCGCATTCTTATCCTTACGCCGACCCGTGAACTGGCGATGCAGGTGGCCGATCAGGCCCGTGAGTTAGCGAAATATACCCATCTGGATATTTCGACCATCACCGGCGGCGTGGCTTATATGAACCACGCAGAAGTATTCAGTACCAACCAGGATGTGGTGGTAGCGACCACGGGGCGTCTGCTGCAGTACATTAAAGAAGAGAACTTTGACTGCCGCGCCGTAGAAACCCTGATCCTCGATGAAGCCGACAGAATGCTGGATATGGGGTTCGCGCAGGATATCGAAACGATCGCTGCTGAAACCCGCTGGCGTAAGCAGACCTTATTGTTCTCCGCGACACTCGAAGGAGAGCATATTGAAGAATTTGCTCAGCGTATTCTGAATGAGCCACTGGTCATTGATGCTGAACCGAGCCGTCGTGAGCGTAAGAAAATCCAGCAATGGTATTACCGCGCGGATGATCTGGAGCACAAAACAAAACTGTTGATCCATCTGCTGAAGCAGCCAGAGGCGACCCGGACTATCGTTTTTGTTCGTAAGCGTGAACGACTGCACGAAGTGGCTGAATGGATCCGTCAGGCCGATATCCGCTGTAGCTATCTTGAAGGCGAAATGGTTCAGGCGAAACGTAACGAAGCCATTAAGCGCCTGAATGAAGGCCGCGTTAACGTCCTGGTAGCAACAGATGTGGCCGCCCGGGGGATTGATATTGATGACGTGACACTGGTCATTAACTTCGATCTGCCACGTACCGCAGACACCTATCTGCACCGTATCGGACGTACCGGGCGTGCGGGACGTAAAGGTACCGCCCTGTCTCTGGTCGAAGCTCATGACAATGAATTACTGCTGAAGATTGGCCGCTACCTGAATGAGCCACTGAAAGCCCGTACCATCAGTGAACTGCGGCCTCAGACGCGGGCACCTGCCGCTACCGGACCGAAGAAACCGTCTAAGAAGCAGCTGGAAAAGCGTAAAGAAAAGAAAAAAGAAGACGATAAAAAACCACGGGTTAAAAAACGCCACCGTGATACAAAAAATATCGGTAAGCGCCGCACGCCTTCTTCTCAGGCAAGCGAAAGCTCTGAAAGCTGATTGTTTTTAAAATCAACAGCACCTCAAAAAAGTCGCCCGTAACGGGCGATTTTTTTTGGAGATATGAGGATAATTTTGCTCTCAGACGGGCCGCTTTTCTGATAATCAGCAAAAATCAGTGACAGAATAAATAAATTACGTTAATGCTTTGATTAGTCTTATGATTTGTCTGTACAAAAAAAGGCGCATCGCGCCTTTTTGTTCACTCTGAACGCGTTACAGACTTTCGGTAAAAGTGCGGGTGATAACATCCCGTTGCTGTTCCGGAGTCAGTGAGTTAAAACGGACAGCATAGCCTGACACACGGATAGTCAGTTGCGGATATTTTTCCGGATTTTTTACCGCATCTTCCAGCGTTTCACGACGTAAGACATTCACGTTCAGGTGCTGTCCGCCTTCGACACGTACCTGAGATTTCATTTCCAGGGGGATTTCACGGTACTCGATGTCTCCCAGTTCCTGTAAAGCAACCACCTGATCCTGCTGATAATCCCCCTTCGCACACAGGCAACGAACTTCAGCGTTTTCGTCATCCAGTAACCAGAATGAATTAAGCAGAGCATTATTGGTGGTTTTTGTGATTTGAATTCCATTAATCATTTAGCGCCTCCCGGGGCTTGTACGGTCATACAAGAGAGTAATCTGAATCAACTATCTGCTCACTGTATAACTTATGTACAGAAAGGTATCTTTGATATTTATCAACAAACCACAGCCATCCGGGATGATTTAAATCTAACCCTATGAAATAAAACAATAAAATGAATAAACTTTATTTGCAGAAGTTAAAATAAATTTTAACCCTTTACCCGTCACCGAAATTAGTTAAGCTGACCGGCAAAATATTCAGGAGCGGATCATGACAACAACACAGACATGGCACGATGTGCTGGCGGCGGAGAAACAGCAGGACTACTTTATTGACACACTGAATACGGTCGCAGAGCGCCGTCAGCAGGGTGTGACTGTCTACCCGCCACAGAAAGATGTATTTAATGCTTTCCGGCTGACAGAACTTCATCAGGTCAATGTTGTGATCCTGGGACAGGATCCTTATCACGGACCCGGACAAGCGCACGGACTGGCGTTTTCGGTACTGCCAGGCATCGCAACTCCCCCGTCCTTATTGAATATGTACAAGGAGCTGGAAAAGGATATCCCCGGCTTCACGCGTCCGAATCACGGCTATCTGGCCAGCTGGGCCACTCAGGGGGTACTGCTGCTGAATACGGTACTGACCGTGGAGGCCGGTAAGGCACATTCACATGCACGACTGGGATGGGAGCAGTTCACCGATAAAGTGATAGAAGAAATTAATCAGCACAGGGAAGGCGTGGTTTTTCTGCTCTGGGGGGCTCATGCTCAAAAGAAAGGCAGGATCATCGACAGGGAGCGCCATCATGTGCTGCAGGCTCCCCACCCTTCGCCGTTATCAGCGCATCGGGGCTTTTTTGGCTGCGGGCATTTTTCAGAGACTAATAAACGACTGGAGCAATCAGGACGCGCTCCTATCCACTGGATGCCGGAATTACCGGAAACGACATCCTGATAGCATCCTTCCCGGCAGCCTCTGCTGCCGGGAGAGGATAAAACCCGCTATCAGGCTTTACCCTTCGATACTGCCACCATCGCAGGACGCAACAGACGACCATTCAGGGTATAGCCGTTCTGCATCACCATCAGGACATGGTTAGCCGCAACGTCATCAGATTCCATCATCGACATAGCCTGATGCAGTTCAGGGTTGAACGGTACGTGAGTCTCCCCCACTACTTCAACACCGAATTTACGTACCGCACCCAGCAGGGATTTCAGGGTCAGTTCGATACCTTCGATCATCGATGCCAGCTCCGGATTATTTTTATCCGCCACCTGCAGCGCACGTTCCAGGTTATCAATCACCGGTAATAATTCATTAGAGAATTTTTCCAGTGCAAATTTATGGGCTTTTTCAATATCCAGTTCACAACGGCGACGGACATTTTCAATCTCAGCCTGGGCACGTAATTGAGCTTCACGGACACCGCCACTCAATTGTGCGACTTCGGCTTCGAGTTGAGCAATACGCTCATCACGGGTATCCGTCGTCCCGGAGGTTTCTGCATTTTCAGCCGTAGTCTGTTGTTCTGCGGCCTGCTCTTCTGAAAATTGCTCGTTAGGGGTATTCTGTTCTTTACTGCTCATGAAAATCTCCGCGTTTTCCATAGTCATATCGCCGATAGGCTTATTATGGGGATCAAAATTTCGGATTCAAGGGACTGTGTCATATTGACTGCTGTTTTGGTGAGAGGAATAGCCTGCAAATGAATAAATTTTTTAACTGCATTGGTATCGTGGGACATCCGCGTCATCCCAACGCCTTAGCGACCCATGAAATGTTATGTCACTGGCTGACGACCTCCGGATATCAGGTGATTGTCGAGCAACAGATTGCCGATGATCTGAATCTGCGCGAAGTCATGACCGGCACACTGGCAGAAATTGGTCAGCAGGCCGACCTGGCCGTGGTGATAGGGGGAGATGGCAACATGCTTGGCGCAGCCCGTGTGCTTTCCCGCTATGATATTAAAGTGATCGGGGTCAACCGCGGGAATCTGGGGTTCCTGACCGATCTCGATCCGGAAAATGCGCGTCAGCAACTGGCAGAAGTCCTTGAGGGGAATTTCTTTACTGAACAACGCTTTTTACTCGAAGCTCAGGTTTCAAGACCGCAACAGACGCCGCGGGTTGCCACCGCCATTAATGAAGTGGTGCTCCATCCCGGTAAGGTCGCTCATATGATTGAGTTTGAGGTCTATATTGATAACAATTTTGCCTTTTCTCAGCGTTCCGACGGGCTGATTATCGCGACACCCACCGGCTCAACCGCCTACTCACTCTCTGCCGGTGGACCTATTCTGACACCGGGTCTGGAAGCGATCAGCGTGGTGCCGATGTTCCCGCATACCTTGTCTGCCCGTCCGCTCGTGATCAACAGCAGCAGTGTCATTCACCTGCGCTTTTCTTCATTGCGTAGCGATCTGGAAATCAGTTGTGACAGCCAGATAGCGCTGCCCATCCGGGAGGGAGAAGAAGTGCTGATCAAGCGCAGCCCGCAGCATCTGGATCTCATCCATCCCAAAAATTACAATTACTTTAATACGTTAAGTACTAAACTCGGCTGGTCGAAAAAATTATTCTGAAAATTATGCCCGGTCTCTTTACTGTATAAAAAACCAGTTTATACTGTATAAAAAAACAGTCATGTTTTTCTATACAGGTGATACTATGCTGGCACAACTGACCATCAGCAATTTTGCAATCGTTCGTGAACTCGATATCGACTTTCAACAGGGCATGACCGCAATTACCGGCGAAACCGGTGCGGGGAAATCCATTGCGATAGATGCGCTCAGTTTGTGTCTCGGCGCCCGGGCTGATGCCAGTATGGTCAGGCCCGGCGCCGCCAGAGCGGATATCTGTGCCCGCTTCCGTTTAACCGCCTCCCCGTCCGCCAGACAGTGGCTGGCTGACAATCATCTCGATGATAATGAAGAATGCCTGCTCCGACGGGTGATCAATGCCGATGGCCGTTCGCGCGGGTTTATCAATGGTACGTCAGTGCCCCTGTCCCAGTTACGTGAACTGGGACAGTTACTGATCCAAATCCACGGTCAGCATGCACACCAGTTGCTACTGAAGCCGGAACATCAGCGTCATCTGCTGGATGCTTATGCTGATCCGACCCGGTTATCGGAGAAAATGCAGCATCATTATCAGCAATGGCATCATGCCTGTCGGACACTCGCGGTACTGCAGCAGCAAACTCAGGAACGGGAAGCCCGCCGGGAATTATTACAGTACCAGCTAAAAGAACTTAATAGCTTCTCTCCTCAGCAGGGCGAGTATGAAGGGGCGGACAGTGAGTACAAACAACTGGCCAGCAGCGGTCAGCGCCTGACCGTGAGCCAGCAGGCATCCAGTATGCTCTCTGACGGTGACGACACCACATTACAATCTCTGCTCTACAGTGCCCGACAGACCGTGGGTGAGCTTATATCGATGGATGACAGCCTGACCCCGGTACTTAGTATGCTGGACGATGCCTCGATTCTGGTCAGTGAAGCCGCCGATGAACTCCGCCACTACTGCGAGCGCATAGACCTCGATCCCAACCGGTTACAGGATCTGGAACAGCGTATTTCGCGCCAGATTTCCCTGGCCCGTAAACACCATGTCGCCCCGGAAAGCCTGCCGGATTTACATCAGCAATTGCTGGAAGAGTATCAGCAACTGGAACAACATGACGATGAACTGGAAGCTCTGAGCCAGCAGGTCGGAGAACTGCATCAGGCTGCGCTGGAGACGGCACGTGAATTACATCAGCAGCGTTGTCATTTTGCGGCTGAGTTATCCGAAAAGATCACGACCTCTATCCATGAGCTTTCGATGCAGCATGGCCGGTTTACTATCGACGTCATCTTCCGTGAAGACCGTTTAACCCCTCAGGGAGCTGACCAGATTGAATTCCGTGTCAGTACTAACCCGGGCCAGCCGCTGCAGGCTCTGGCGCGCGTCGCCTCCGGGGGAGAACTGTCGCGTATCGCCCTGGCAATTCAGGTGATTACCGCACAGAAAATGGAGACGCCGGCGATGATTTTTGATGAAGTCGATGTCGGTATCAGCGGCCCGACGGCTGCTATCGTCGGTAAAATGCTGCGTCAGTTAGGTGAATCCACTCAGGTGATGTGTGTCACCCACCTTCCGCAGGTCGCGGGCTGTGGCCACAGTCATTTCTTTATCAGTAAAATTACCGATGGTTCGATGACAGAAACCCAGATGCGGCTGCTGGATAAGTCTGCCCGCCTGCATGAACTGGCCCGGTTACTGGGTGGAAGTGAAGTCACCCGTAACACTCTGGCGAACGCAAAAGAACTTTTAGCCGCCTGACAGGGCACTTTTTTTCTTATCGGAAGTCATATGCATGCCCTGCAAAGGTTTCCATCTGGCGAAAGGTCTATTATTATCGGTATCTTGTATCGCCGGACGAAGTAAACCTGTTACAGGCAGCATTCATCGTTGATGGCAAAGAACCGCCTTGCACAGGCATATGTGTCCGAAAAAGGAATCTATACATGCGCAGTAAAATACTGGCTGCTGCTGCAGTAGTAATGTTGATGACAACCGCTGGCTGCTCAACACTTGAACGAGTTGTCTATCGTCCGGATATCAATCAGGGTAACTACCTGGTAGCAAGCGACATCAGTAAGCTGCATACCGGAATGGATCAGCAACAGGTGGCATATACCCTCGGAACCCCGATGATGAAGGATCCTTTCGGCAGTAATGTGTGGTATTACGTGTTCCGCCGCGAGCCGGGCCATGAGAAAGTCACTCAGCAGACGCTGACGCTGACGTTTGACAGTAATGGTATCCTGACAAACATCGATAATAAACCGGCATTGACCCAATAATCTGGCCGCGTTATCACCGTCGGTAGCAAGTAAAAGACCACCTTCTTAGAAGGTGGCTTTTGAGAATGCCCCCTGTAAGGGGGGCTACTTTCACCTTCCGCTTAC
>NZ_JAERJR010000042.1 GCF_018257515.1 Tatumella sp. JGM118 | reverse complement strand
ACCAAAGTCCCTTTGCTATGTGATAATGAGAGTGCAATTAAAATGGCGGACAATCCCGTCGAGCATAGCCGCACTAAACACATAGCCATTCGGTATCATTTTCTTAGGGATCACCAACAAAAGGGGGATATCGAGATTTCTTACATTAATACTAAAGATCAATTAGCCGATATCTTTACCAAGCCACTTGATGAACAAACTTTTACCAAACTTAGGCATGAGCTCAATATTCTTGATTCTAGGAATTTCTTTTGCTAACTTGCACACATAGCTCATTTAAATACCTTTGATCATATCTCTTTTATATGCTATGACTAATGTGTTTTCAAGTCTATTTCAAACCAAGTCATAGGTGTATTGAAAGGGAATTGGAGTCTTCGGCGAAGACAAAGGCTTCCACTCCGTCAACTCATCCTTCGCCGTCACTCCGAGCCGCTCTCTATCCTTGGGGGAGAGAGCAAAACAAAAGGACTCCTACTTTGGTATAATCTTCACTCTTTTATTTATGACCAAGGGAGGAGAAAGTTATTTGAAGGGCTCTAATGACTCCGTTTTTGGCGATTCATGCCAAAGGGGGAGGAAGTATTAGCCCAAAGCAAAAGGACCGCACCACCACCTAATTTTAAAATGTAATTTCCAATTGTCAATTTGGTATCTTAATGTGTTCAAAAAGGGGAGAAAGTAGTATTTCAAAATTGTTTCATCAAAACCCTCTTGAACACTAAGAGGAGATTTTATTTAGGGGGAGTTTTGTTTAGTCAAAGGAAAAGCATTTGAAACAGGGGGAGAAAATTTCAAATCTTGAAAATGCTTTGCAAACTCTTATTCATTTACCCTTGACTATTTGCAAAAGAACTTTGAAAAGATTTACAAAAGATTTTGCAAAAACAAAACATGTGGTGCAAGCGTGGTCCAAAATGTTAAAAATGAAGAAACAATCCATGCATA
>NZ_JAERJR010000040.1 GCF_018257515.1 Tatumella sp. JGM118 | reverse complement strand
TTTGCGTCTCTGCAAAACGCCTCTGGCGTTGTAAGGTTAAGCCTCACGGGTCATTAGTACCGGTTAGCTCAATGCATCGCTGCACTTACACATCCGGCCTATCAACGTCGTCGTCTTCAACGTCCCTTCAGGACTCTCAAGGAGTCAGGGAGAACTCATCTCGGGGCAAGTTTCGTGCTTAGATGCTTTCAGCACTTATCTTTTCCGCACTTAGCTACCGGGCAATGCCATTGGCATGACAACCCGAACACCAGTGGTGCGTTCACTCCGGTCCTCTCGTACTAGGAGCAACCCCCCTCAATTCTCCAGCGCCCACGGCAGATAGGGACCGAACTGTCTCACGACGTTCTAAACCCAGCTCGCGTACCACTTTAAACGGCGAACAGCCGTACCCTTGGGACCTACTTCAGCCCCAGGATGTGATGAGCCGACATCGAGGTGCCAAACACCGCCGTCGATATGAACTCTTGGGCGGTATCAGCCTGTTATCCCCGGAGTACCTTTTATCCGTTGAGCGATGGCCCTTCCATTCAGAACCACCGGATCACTAAGACCTGCTTTCGCACCTGCTCGAACCGTCACTCTCGCAGTCAAGCTAGCTTATGCCTTTGCACTAACCTCACGATGTCCGACCGTGATTAGCTAACCTTCGTGCTCCTCCGTTACTCTTTGGGAGGAGACCGCCCCAGTCAAACTACCCACCAGACACTGTCCGCAACCCGGATTACGGGTCTACGTTAGAATATCAAACATTAAAGGGTGGTATTTCAAGGTTGGCTCCGTACGAACTGGCGTCCGTACTTCAGTGCCTCCCACCTATCCTGCACATCAAGGCTCAATATTCAGTGTCAAGCTATAGTAAAGGTTCACGGGGTCTTTCCGTCTTGCCGCGGGTACACTGCATCTTCACAGCGATTTCAATTTCACTGAGTCTCGGGTGGAGACAGCCTGGCCATCATTACGCCATTCGTGCAGGTCGGAACTTACCCGACAAGGAATTTCGCTACCTTAGGACCGTTATAGTTACGGCCGCCGTTTACCGGGGCTTCGATCAAGAGCTTCTCCTTGCGGATAACCCCATCAATTAACCTTCCGGCACCGGGCAGGCGTCACACCGTATACGTCCACTTTCGTGTTTGCACAGTGCTGTGTTTTTAATAAACAGTTGCAGCCAGCTGGTATCTTCGACTGGCTTCAGCTCCGGGAGCAAGTCCCTTCACCTACGCGCCAGCGTGCCTTCTCCCGAAGTTACGGCACCATTTTGCCTAGTTCCTTCACCCGAGTTCTCTCAAGCGCCTTGGTATTCTCTACCTGACCACCTGTGTCGGTTTGGGGTACGATTTCGTGTTACCTGGAGCTTAGAGGCTTTTCCCGGAAGCAGGGCATCTGTCACTTCAGTACCGTGGTACCTCGTCATCACGCCTCAGCCTTAAGAGATCCCGGATTTGCCTGGGATCTCAGCCTACACGCTTAAACCGGGACAACCGTCGCCCGGATGACATAGCCTTCTCCGTCCCCCCTTCGCAGTAACACCAAGTACAGGAATATTAACCTGTTTCCCATCGACTACGCTTTTCAGCCTCGCCTTAGGGGTCGACTCACCCTGCCCCGATTAACGTTGGACAGGAACCCTTGGTCTTCCGGCGAGCGGGTTTTTCACCCGCTTTATCGTTACTCATGTCAGCATTCGCACTTCTGATACCTCCAGCAGCCCTCACAGACCACCTTCAACGGCTTACAGAACGCTCCCCTACCCAACAACAC
>NZ_JAERJR010000037.1 GCF_018257515.1 Tatumella sp. JGM118 | reverse complement strand
AGGCCCGGAGTGCAGAGGGCGCGGCCCTGCGCCCTTTGCCCGGTCGCCCCCGGCGGGGCTAAGGCAGCCTGCCTTAAGATAAAGCGAACGGAATATTCACGGTCTGACCATAAAAAACAACAGCTGAACTCTTTACCACAGATCTGAGACAAAAATCTCCCTGCTTTTCTCCGTGTTGCCCAACCGCCTAAAGGTCACGTAATAAATTGCGCAACCGTTCACTGTTTTCTGGCTGACGTAATGTTACTTTCGCGTCTTCAGGCCAGGCCTCAGGCTGAAATCTTCCGTTAGCCGGCCCGGTGCAGAGCCACCCATGCCTGTAAAATTTTCTTGCGTTCGATTCTGGCGGGCTTTCGGGAGTGTTAGGTCTTAGAACGTAACTGGCTCTGAGTGAGCCTTAGTAAGTACACGCAACGGGTGTCGGGGGCAATTCATTCAGGCATGTTGTGGATAAAAAACAGGGAGGTGTTATGCATTACAATAATGAGGTTATTAAATATTTACAGGCCAATAAAATTATTTCTTTAAAGCTCGAACGTGTATTAAGCGGTGTCGGCGAGGCAGTTTCTAACCAGATTGAAATAATAGGTTTTGGCGCAAAGCGTGCATTGTATTATACGTCCTGTTTTACGGATGAGTATCAGGATGTCTGTCAGAAACAAAAAGCTGAGGATATTCGCTTTAAAAACAGTGTTATTTGTCTCTTTCGACATGGAAATATTGCATATGAGATGCTAAAAATATATTTTGGAATAATATTTAAATATAAAACATCAGAGCAGATTGAGAATATTAAAAGAATGCTGATGGCTGTGAATATCCATATCGCTGCAGGTGCACTCACAAGTGCGGGATTTGCCTTAACAACGGCATCATGTGTTGCTGCAGGCATGAAATTACGTTTTGAGCTCAGTGCGCTGGCAGGTCGGAGAACGGGGCAGGTCATCGGAGCTATCGGCCTGTACGGTATTGTTCAAAAAGCAGCAGACAGCGCAAGTCGTCTTCATATGACTTATCCAGCTTACTACTCAGCGCTGTACGCTCAGGAACTGGAAATGATGTACTTCCTGATAGAGCCGTTGTTTAAGAGAGCAGAGGCGTTTAAAGCACAATGGGGATCGGATAGTGAAATCGCAGGCATCATTACCAGGATGATTCGATAATGATGAATGTTATTAAGAGAGTTTTAAGCCGAATATTCAGGTCATTAATTTCGTATTATGGGCCTGCAGCACTGACAATAATATTTGCTTTGGTTCAGGGGGTGTTTTTTCCTGGGAGCCCAATCTGGCTTGTTCCGTTATTCTTTGTATTTGTGATGGTTGTTGTATCGATCTATGAAATTGTCAGATTAAAGCGCTAGTACTATCTTAAAGTTATTATAACGACTACGTCACCGCGCCTGATACTGCTCTTCTTTAGCAGGCTATCGCTTCCCCCGGAGGTCCGGTAAATAATCACTCATGCCTGTAAAACTCTCTGCGTTCGATTCTGGCGGGCTTTCGGGTGGCGGTATTGTTACTCTTAGGACTTAAAAGCGCCAGGTGGTCCCCGGACGGTGTACGTAACATCTGTCAGGGTACATTGACCAGAATGACAGAAACCAAAAGGATTCTAAATGTTAACTGTGTGGGGCCGGAAAACATCGTCCAATGTCCAGGCGTTAATGTGGTGCATTGGAGAACTACAGTTGCCTTATATCAGGCATGATGTGGGGCATAAGTATCAAGGGACTGACACGGACTTTTTTTATTCGCTGAACCCCAATCGCACCGTGCCGGTATTACAGGATGGCTCAGCCCCTCCTTTATGGGAGACGGGGGCCATTTTACGCTACCTGGCTAATCGCTATGCTTCGGATACTTTCTGGCCCCGCAATCCGCAGGAAAAGGCCAACGTTGACCGTTGGGCGGAGTGGGCGAAAATTAACGTTGCAATGGCATTTACTGCACCTGTGTTCTGGCGAGTTGTCCGGACTCCGGAGAGTGAACGCGATGAAACGGCCATAAGGCAAGCGATGTTAAACCTGGAGAAAAACCTTTTGATCGCCGGGGAACAACTCAGTAAGCATAACTTTCTGGCAGGTAATAAGTTTTCACTGGCCGATATTCAGTTTGGTCATGTTTTATTCCGTTATTACGACATTGATGTGGTCCGGCAACCGCTCCGGCATTTGCATTCTTATTACCAGCGCCTGGCCTCTCGTCCTGCTTTTCAGGAGCATGTCATCGTATCTTATGAAGACCTACGTGCTTAGTACGTCGTCCGGAGAGAATGACAAGCCAGAGGCAGGCAGAAAGTGTGTGGTCTCTGGTGCCAGCAATGGCAGGATGGGATTATGAGGAAGGTGATCGTCACTCTGATGGGGGTGATTGGCATAGCTGGTATTGGGCTGGTTATTGGCTGGCCTTATATCAGAATGGAATTTGCCGATAGCGCATATTATACCAGGAAAAATCATCGGGAGTATGAATATTACACCCCTGAGTTATTAAAAAAAATGCCAGAGGTATCAGAGAATTATAAATTTGAGTTCGGGAGGATCACCGGCACAGAAGCTAACGTCTTCACCGTGAAGTTTTATGGTGTTTCAGACACACGGAGTATCAGGGATTACCTGAAATCAGAGGGGTATGAACCCCAGGCATCTTGTGATGTTGAAGCCCAATGCTGGAAAAGCCGGGCGACCCATGATGAAGTCACGGTGGGCAACCTTCATTCTCAGACAGGGGTGTTTGTGCAGGTATATCGACGTTTATATTCGGGTCAATAAGCCGGATAAAGGAAATTATCCTTGAGAGCGCATAAGCTTCAGCCCTGCCAACAAAAATAGCGCTATCAGGGTGGGGCTAAGGCAGCCTGCCTTAAGATAAAGCGAACGGAACTCTCACCGTGCTAAAACTAATAAACCACGAACTGAATATTCCCTGTCTGAGATAAAAAAATAGCCAGACTACTTACTCACAAACCTTATAAAAAAATCCCCCGGTTTTCCCCGGTCCCACATCCGGTGACTTACCGCGACATCGCACCGCTGAGCGAGGGAATGCGTCCAGGACGAG
>NZ_JAERJR010000003.1:88089-305242 GCF_018257515.1 Tatumella sp. JGM118 | reverse complement strand
GGAATAGCTCAGTTGGTAGAGCACGACCTTGCCAAGGTCGGGGTCGCGAGTTCGAGTCTCGTTTCCCGCTCCAGATTTTCTCCGGTATTTTCTTCCGTTTTACACTTCGCTTTTTTATCCTGTGCTGATTTGCTGATTTGCTGATTTGCTGATTTGCTGATTTGCTGATTTGCTGATTTGCTATGCCTGCAATAGCGGATAAAAAAATCAGCGCACCAGGTACGCTGATCGATATCACCGCAAAACAGGCAAGGCCAACGTTTGTCGGACCTTATCTGCTGTGTCTTCAGCCCTGAACTTTCTCTGAGGCTTCGGTAAAGGCCTGATATAACTCGCGGGCACGGGCACTGACAGGGCCACGGGTCAGCGCTCTGTCTTCGATACGGTTACAGTGCAGAACCTTACCATGGTTGCCGGTACTGAAGATTTCGTCCGCATTCAGGACATCTTCCGGGGTTAACGTCACTTCCTCTACCGTAATACCGTCTTCACGTAACAGGGCAATGACCCGCTGACGGGTGATCCCGTTCAGGAAAGTCCCGTTAGGCACCGGGGTATAAGCGATCCCGTTTTTGACGATCCACAGGTTAGCCGCCGCAAATTCTGCCACATTACCTTCACCGTCCAGCACCACCGCGGTGTAAAAGTCACGCTGGCTGGCTTCACGGATAATGCGTTGTGTGTTCGGATACAGACAGGAGGCTTTGGCTTCTGTCGGGGCCATGGTGGCATCCGGACGACGGAACGGACTGAATGTGGCGCTGAATCCGTTATCATCCGGCAGGGCCGTTTCAAAAATATGCAAAGCGAAAGTGGTACTTTCAGGATCCGGCAGCAGGAACCCGCCAGGAGAGAAGAACAGGACTTTAATATAGTAATCGGTATCGTGAGGAAGCTGTGCCAGTCCCTGGTGGACTAAACGAATGATTTCGTCAGCGGTAATTTTAGGTTCCATTCCCATAGAAAGCGCAGAACGAATAGCGCGCTGACAGTGGGCTTCCAGGTCCGGAAGATGGCCTTTCACAGAGCGTGCGCCGTCAAAAACGGTAGAGGCCATCCATAATGCATGATCGGTAATCCCAATCGCAGGTTTATCTGTTGTGCTCCATTCGCCTTTGAACCAGATAATTTCTTGGTTATTCATTGTTTTCCTCAATACCCATAATGCCCTGTTACCAGGTGGCCGATATAATTAATGTTTTTGTGAACTGTCTTTTGGAATGCCAGACGCCAGTACTAACAGTTAAGCTCAGCTTAGCAAGAAATCAGATATAGCTGAATAACTTCACCCCGCCAGCGGCGTCACTTTTTTTAACACCTGCCGGACGATCGGTAAAAGATCCTGATTTCTGTAAAGGATCCATTTAGCTTATTGATATTTATGATCTCTCAGGGACGGGCGGTTTTCATGGGCGGGTCAGAGTTTGCAGGGTTTGTACAAATAACCAACGGTCGGTATTTGTTAGTGGATTTGATGGTTGCTATCACTGTGTGTTCTCTGCATAATACGCCTCCCCGAAATACAGCGCCGATGGCATGCTATTTCGCGCCGCATTACAGGAAGCCTTTATTTTTACAAAAGATTCATCCTGGCGTGTCATTAACGGGCTTCGCTTCTGCAGTCTGTAAACAGAGTTATCCACAGTTTTATCTTTTTTTTACCCCCCGCTTTTTTGCGCACAGTGATCATTCACGATAGTTAGCAAGCAACTGATTTAAATCATAATGTCTTATTTTTTCTGCAATGTGACTTTAGTCATGTTCTTTCTGTATGCCTTGAATAAAAAAGATATTTTTATTTTTATCCACAGACAGAAATTCTCTGCAAAAAGAAACCCGGTAAAATGATTTAGCCCGGCATTTGTGTGGCAGACAGGCGCCGGTCAGGGACTCACTCCCTATTTTTTCCCGCTATGTTATTCTGTCGCCCTCTCTTTCCCGCGATTAAGAGGTCGTCAATGTCTGAGTATGATCAGGATCTTTCTTCATCATCATCGTCTGTCTGGCCGGTGAAAACCTTCCCTGAACTGGAACGCGCGCTGTGTGAAAGTCGTGGCATTACCTGCTGGCAACTGATGCAGCAGGCAGGTATGGCGGCGTTTACGTGTCTGCGGCAGACCTGGCCCGAAGCACGGCATTTACGCATCTTATGTGGATCCGGAAATAATGGCGGGGATGGCTATATACTGGCGACCCTGGCAAGCATGGCAGGCTATACCGTGAGTGTGATGGCCTGTGATCAAAAGGATCCGCCCGCGGAAGCCGCGCAAGCCAGAGAGCAGTGGCTGGCCTGTGGCGGTGAATGCCAGCCTGCTGAGGGGGAGTGGATCGGCAAAGAAGATCTGATCGTTGACGCCTTGCTGGGGATCGGGCTGAATCGCGCGCCTGAAGATCCTTATCTGTCACTTATCGAAAAAACCCAACAGCGTCAGGTACCGATCCTGGCTCTGGACATCCCTTCCGGTGTGATGGCGGATAGCGGGGCAGTCCCGGGAGCGGCTATCAAAGCCACCGTGACGCTCAGCTTTATCGCGCTGAAAGCCGGACTGCTGACCGGGAAAGCCCGCGACTATTGCGGTAAGGTCATGCTGGATCTCACCGGACCGTTACCCGCGCGGGAACAGGCTACACCGCCAGCCTGGCGCAGGACAGCCGGTGATCTTTCGCGATGGCTGCAGCCCCGGCAGGGGACCGCTCATAAAGGCAATAATGGCCGGTTAGTATTGATCGGCGGCGCCGAAGGGACCGGGGGGGCGATACGTCTGGCTGCAGAGGCCGCCTTACGCAGCGGAGCGGGCCTGGTCAGGGTGCTGACTCACGCTAAAAATGTGTCTGCCATTCTGAGTGCTCGTCCTGAGCTGATGGTGGCAGAAGCTTCAGACGAGAAATTAAAGGAATCACTCGAATGGGCCGATATAGTGGTGATTGGTCCGGGACTGGGGCAGAGCGCCCGTGCCCGTGAGATCCTGAATCAGGTAAAAAAAAGTAAAAAAGACACACTTTGGGATGCCGATGCCCTCAACCTTCTGGCAATCGATCCCGATACACGTCAGAATCGAATTCTTACCCCTCATCCGGGCGAGGCCGCACGATTACTCGGGGTGACGGTCAGTGCCGTCGAACATGACCGGCTACAGGCGGCGCGCGAGCTGACACGGCGTTATGGTGGTGTGGCCGTACTGAAAGGGGCGGGCACAGTGATTGCGGCTTCCGGTGACGGTATGACAATAGCCGATGTGGGAAATCCCGGCATGGCGACCGGGGGCATGGGTGACGTGCTGAGTGGTGTGATTGCGGCACTTGCCGGGCAGAAACTCTCTCTTTATGATGCGGCCTGTGCCGGTGTGGTTGCCCACGGCGCCGCAGCCGATGCGGTTGCCAGCGAATTCGGCATGCGTGGTATGTTAGCCAGTGATTTATTTCTTCCGCTTAGGCGATTTGTTAATCCGGATATGAACGTAAAATAAAGAATGAAAACCTCTGTTATCGCTTTACCTGATGAATCGGCCACTCTGGCTTTAGGCGCATCTCTTGCACAGGCCAGTCACCGGGCCACGGTCATCTATCTGTACGGTGATCTGGGGGCCGGTAAAACGACCTTCAGTCGCGGGTTTATTCAGGCCCTCGGGCATCAGGGAAACGTGAAAAGCCCGACCTACACCCTGGTAGAGCCTTACACCCTGGTAGAGCCTTACACCCTGGGGCAGCGCACTGTTTACCATTTTGATCTGTATCGTCTGGCGGATCCTGAAGAGCTGGAATTCATGGGGATCCGTGATTATTTCGGCGCGGAGGCGATCTGTCTGGTTGAATGGCCTCAGCAGGGAAAAGGCTTTTTACCTGAACCGGATCTGACGATTACCCTGAGTTACGTGGCCGATTGCCGGCAGGCAGAGATCGTGGCCCATACCCCGTATGGGGAAAACATTGTCGCGCAGTCAGGCTCAGACAGGGATGGAGTATGACCTTAGGGCAGTTGTATCGGCATGGACTCTTATTACTCATCCTCCTGTTGCCGGGGCTGAGTGTTGCAGCATCGTTATCCAACATCAGTGTCGATAATGGCGGTTCACTGGCCACGGTGACACTGCATTTTAACGGTAAACCTGCCTACTCATGGTTCTCTCTCCACAAACCCGAACGGGTTGTCATGGATATCAATCAGTCGGGGGTGATTAAAGGCCTGCCGCTGAATTTTAGTGGTGAGAATATCGTAAAGCGTATTCGTACCAGTAAACCGGTCAACACGCACAGTTTCCGGCTGGTCTTTGAGCTGACTCAGGCGGCGAAAACCACCACACGGATGGATGTGCAGGGAAATGATTACCAGGTGATTTTTTCTCTGCGCGGAAGAAACGCCGTCACTTCGGCCGCTAAAGCGACGCCGGCCAGTGATCCTTTCAAAGGGCAGAACGGCGCCACGGCGACCAATACCAACACGACGACCTATCCCGGCGGTAAAGTCCGTAATAACGAGCAGGTGATTGTCGCTATCGATGCGGGACATGGCGGCCAGGATCCCGGCGCCATCGGTCAGAACGGTCTGAAAGAGAAAAATGTCACTATCTCTATCGCCCGTAAGCTGCAAACGCTACTGAACGCCGATCCGATGTTTAAAGCGGTGATGACCCGGACCGGCGATTACTATGTCTCCGTGATGGGACGTTCAGAGGTTGCCCGTAAAGAAAAAGCCAACCTGCTGCTCTCCATCCATGCGGATTCTGCACCGAGCCATTCTGCCACCGGGGCCTCAGTCTGGGTGCTTTCTAACCGGCGCGCAAATTCAGAAATGGCTGGCTGGCTTGAACAGAGAGAAAAACAGTCTGAATTACTGGGCGGTGCGGGTGATCTGCTGGCAAATAATCAGGCTGACCCGTATTTCAGTCAGGCCGTGCTGGACCTGCAATTTGGCCATTCACAACGGGTAGGGTACGACGTTGCGGTTAAAGTCATCCAGCAACTGCGCGTAGTGACGACGATGCACAAGCGTCTGCCCGAACACGCCAGCCTCGGGGTATTACGTTCGCCGGATATCCCGTCCTTGCTGGTGGAAACCGGATTTATCAGTAACCGAAAAGAAGAACGTTTACTGGGGAGCGGGGCGTATCAGGATAAGATTGCCAAAGCGATTTACCACGGCCTGCGCAATTACTTTAAAGCGCATCCGCAGCAATATGTGCCGCAGCGGGAGAATAAAGCGCAACCCGCGACACCGGCAATCTCTGCCACACCAACGGTTCATGTGGTGCGATCCGGCGAAACACTGACGGGTATTGCACGGAGTTACGGGGTCACGAACCGTTCACTGATTGACCTTAACCGCCTGAAGAAAGAAACTGTCATGACAGGACAGCGTCTGAAAATCCCTGCGACCGCGACGAGCCCGCAAAATGTGAACTCCGCTAAACCTTCTGCCATTATCCGGCATAAAGTGGTCAGGGGAGATACACTCAGCAGTATTTCCGCTAAGTATGGTGTGAGCTCAACGCGTATAATGCAGCAAAACCATATGCGTTCTGAAAATGTTATGCTGGGCCAGACACTGACCATCTCTCCGCCATGATCCGCTGACAGAAGAGAACTTCTGGTCATCAACGTTCTGTGAGGAAGGGAATGACAATAAAAATATTACCACCTCAACTGGCGAACCAGATCGCCGCCGGAGAAGTGGTTGAAAGACCGGCCTCGGTCGTTAAAGAGCTGACAGAAAACAGCCTTGATGCCGGGGCGACCCGCATTGAAATAGAAATTGAGAAAGGTGGTGCAAAGCGGATATCCATCCGTGATAACGGCTGCGGGATAGCTAAAGATGAACTATCGATGGCACTCGCCCGTCATGCTACCAGTAAAATCGCCAGCCTGGATGACCTGGAAGCTATCATGAGCCTGGGGTTTCGCGGTGAAGCCCTGGCCAGTATCAGTTCTGTGTCACGACTGACCCTGACTTCCCGCCCGGAATCGCAGGAAGGCGCATGGCAGGCGTATGCACAGGGGAGGGAGATGGATGTTTCTCTCAAACCGGCGGCGCATCCCTGCGGGACGACCCTGGAAGTGCTGGATCTGTTCTATAACACACCGGCACGGCGGAAGTTTCTGCGTACCGAAAAAACCGAATTTACACATATTGATGAAGTGATCCGCCGCATCGCCCTGGTGCGTTTTGATGTGGAGTTCTCCCTCAGTCATAACGGTAAACGCATCCGTCATTACCGCGCAGCCAGTGAGCAGAAGCAGCAGGAGCGCCGGCTGGCGGCTATCTGCGGGTCTGCTTTTCTGGAACATGCCCTGCACCTTGAATGGCAGCATGATGCCCTGGGGCTGACCGGCTGGGTGGCGGACCCCCGTGCGGCGGGCCAGTTCTCAGAGTTACAGTACTGCTACGTTAATGGCCGTATGATGCGCGATAAACTCATTAATCACGCAATCCGGCAGGCGTATCAGGATAAGCTGGGGGCCGATCAGCAACCCGCCTATGTACTCTATCTGACCATCGACCCGCACCAGGTCGATGTCAATGTCCATCCGGCCAAACATGAAGTCCGCTTCCATCAATCGCGACTGGTCCATGACTTTATCTACCAGGGCGTACTGAGTGCGTTACAAAGTGCGACGGAACACCTGCCGGAGATGACGGAGGCCCCGGTAAGCACGGCGGCAGTGAACCGACGGGCCGCCGGGGATAATCTGTACTCTTCGCCACCGCGGCCTGCGGCTGTCGACCGCCCGGTTCCGGGCGATAATAGCGGCAGCATGCAGGGAAAACCCCCCGGCCGTGCGACCGGGACGGCGCCCCCGGCCGCCTATACCGCACCGCGCTATCAGACCCGGGAAGGGGAGCTGTACCAAAAGATGCTCTCTGCGGCTCAGTTACCGCCGTCAGCACAGGAGCAGGTTCCGGCGCCGGCACGGAGTCATCCACGGGAAACCGACGTGCCTTTAGTCTCACACCCGCGAAGTTTTGGCCGGGTGCTGACCGTGCTGCGCCAGGTGTATGCACTGACCGAACATCGGGACGGGGTGCAGCTGATCGCGCTGCCTGTGGCCTCGCGCTGGCTTATCCAGGCGCAGTTACAGCCGGGTGAGACGGGGCTTCGCTCCCAGCCATTGCTGATCCCTGTCCGGCTGAAAGCAGAAAAGTCAGAGCGTCAGGCACTGTCGGTACACAGTGACGCGCTGCACTCTCTGGGGCTGGACTTTGCGACGGATGCCCAGCATGTCACATTGCGGGGGGTGCCTTTACCATTGCGCACACAAAATTTACAAAACTTGATTCCGGAGCTGTTAGGCTATCTTGCCCGACAATCAGAGGTCAGTGCAGAGCAGCTTGCCCGATGGCTGGCAACCCGCTGTAATACCGGACACTCTGAATGGAATCACTCACAGGCTATTGCTTTACTGGCAGACCTGGAGAGGCTGACACCGTCGCTGGTTGCTGCCCCTCCTGCCGGATTATTACAGGCAGTGGATTTAAACAATGTATTTGAAGCGTTGAAAAATGAGTGAATTAAAACAGTCCGGCCGGCCGAAGGCTATTTTCCTGATGGGGCCGACGGCTTCCGGTAAAACGGCCCAGGCCATTGCGTTACGTCAGCAGCTGCCGGTAGAAATTATCAGTGTCGACTCTGCGTTAATTTATAAGGGTATGGATATCGGCACAGCCAAACCGTCAGCAGAAGAACTGGCTCTGGCCCCGCACCGTTTGCTGGATATCCGTGACCCGGCGCAGGCCTATTCGGCGGCAGAGTTCCGCCGGGATGCTCTGAAAGAAATGGATGAAATTTCACAGAGCGGGCGTATTCCGCTGCTGGTGGGCGGTACGATGCTTTATTATAAAGCCTTGCTGGAAGGGTTATCCCCGTTACCTGCGGCTGATCCGGAAATTCGCCGGCAGATAGAAGAAAGAGCGGAAGCGGAAGGCTGGGAAGCGCTGCATCGCGATTTATGCCGGATTGATCCCGAGGCCGGGCATCGTATTCATCCGAATGATCCCCAGAGACTGTCGAGGGCACTGGAAGTTTTTTATATTTCAGGTAAAACTTTAACAGGGCTGACAAAAACATCTGGCGAAGCGATACCTTATGATGTCATACAGTTTGCAATTGCTCCCTCCAGTCGCGAATTGTTGCATCAACGCATCGCATTGCGGTTTGAGCAGATGCTGGCGTTGGGATTTGAGGCAGAAGTGCGAAAATTATTTATGCGGGGTGATCTGCATACAGATATGCCATCTGTCCGCTGTGTAGGATATCGCCAGATGTGGTCATGGTTATCGGGTGAAATCGATTACGATGAAATGGTTTTTCGCGGGATCTGCGCGACGCGACAACTGGCAAAACGGCAAATCACCTGGTTACGGGGATGGGAAAATATCCACTGGCTTGACAGTGATCAACCCCGGTTAGCACAGGAAACGATAATGAAGGTTGTTAGTGCTAACATTGGGTGATTGTGTACAATTGACGGGTTACGGTGCGCAAAATTTTCGCAATTTTAAACTGTTGGTTCTGAAATAATAAACAACAAGCATATAAGGAAAAGATAGAATGGCTAAAGGGCAATCATTACAAGACCCGTTTTTGAACGCATTGCGTCGCGAACGTGTACCGGTTTCAATTTATCTGGTTAATGGTATTAAATTGCAAGGTCAGATCGAATCCTTCGATCAGTTCGTCATTCTGTTAAAAAATACCGTCAGCCAGATGGTCTATAAGCATGCTATCTCGACGGTAGTACCGTCACGACCGGTATCTCACCACACTAATGCGCCGACGGGTGGCAGTAACTATCATAATAATGGAACTGCATCTGCTCAGTCACAACAAGACGGTGATAGCGCAGAGTAATTTGTCACTGTAATTCCAGGGTCGGTGTCCGCAACAAGGTCGCCGCCCTGGTTTTTTTATTAAGAGAGGTTTTCGCTTGTTTGAGCGTTATGAAGCTGGCGAGCAGGCTGTTCTGGTCCATATCTGGTTTACCCAGGACCGGGATCAGGAAGATTTACAGGAATTTGAGACACTCGTATCTTCTGCGGGCGTAGAAGCCCTGCAGGTAGTGACCGGTAGCCGTAAGGCACCCCACCCCAAATATTTTGTGGGCGAAGGAAAGGCACAGGAAATTGCTGATGCGGTCAAAGCGACCGGTGCCTCCGTCGTCCTGTTTGATCATGCATTATCCCCGGCCCAGGAACGTAATCTGGAAGCTATCTGCCAGTGCCGGGTCGTCGATCGCACCGGATTGATCCTGGATATTTTTGCTCAGCGTGCACGTACCCATGAGGGTAAATTGCAGGTTGAACTGGCTCAGTTACGTCACCTGGCGACACGACTCGTCAGAGGCTGGACTCACCTGGAACGTCAGAAAGGCGGGATAGGCTTGCGCGGGCCCGGCGAAACCCAGCTGGAAACGGACCGCCGTTTACTGCGTAATCGCATCAGTCTGATCCTCTCGCGCCTGAGCCGGGTGGAGAAGCAGCGTGAGCAGGGACGTCAGGCACGCGCAAAAGCGGACATTCCTACCGTGTCGTTGGTGGGATATACCAACGCCGGGAAATCCACCCTGTTTAACAAGGTGACGTCGGCCGACGTTTATGCGGCTGACCAGTTATTTGCAACGCTGGACCCGACACTCCGTCGCCTGCACATCGCGGATGTCGGGGACGTAGTGCTGGCCGATACGGTCGGGTTTATTCGTCACCTGCCGCATGATCTGGTGGCTGCATTTAAAGCCACCTTGCAGGAAACCCGTGAGGCCTCTCTGCTGATACATGTGGTGGACGCGGCCGATCTGCGTCTGGATGAAAACATCGATGCCGTCGATGAAGTGCTGGCAGAAATTGAAGCCGATGAAATCCCGGCATTGCTGGTGATGAATAAGATAGACCGGCTGGAAGACTTTGAGCCGCGTATTGACCGTAACGAGGAAAATATGCCGATCCGGGTCTGGTTATCGGCACAAAGCGGAGCCGGCATTCCTCTGCTCTGGCAGGCGCTCTCTGAACGTCTGGCGGGGGAAATTGCGCAATATGAACTCCGCCTGCCGCCTCATGCCGGTAAGTTACGCAGCCGTTTCTACCAGTTACATGCGATCGAAAAAGAATGGAATGAAGATGATGGCAGCACAGGCCTGCACATCCGGATGCCCGTCGTGGACTGGCGCAGGATGTGTAAGCAGGAGCCATCGGTGATTGACTATATTGTCTGATTTAATTTTTCAATACCTGAACGACGTATCTCAGTATCCGATACCACCGCACTTACAATTTTCACCGCAATTACTATAAATGGAGTATAAGCATGGCGTGGAATCAGCCCGGTAATAACGGACAGGACCGCGACCCGTGGGGGAGCAGCAATAAAAAAGGCGGCAACTCCGGGGGTAATCGTGGCGGGCGTGATCAGGGCCCCCCTGATTTGGACGATATTTTCCGTAAACTCAGCGAAAAACTGGGAAAATTTGGCGGATCAAAATCGGGCGGTGCCGGCCAGCCGGGCGGGAAAATCGCCGGCGTGGTTGTACTTGTAGCGGTGGTTGTTTGGGCAGCCAGTGGTTTTTACACTATCGGTGAAGCAGAGCGTGGGGTAGTGACCCGTTTTGGTAAGTTCAGTCATCTGGTTGAACCCGGGCTGAACTGGAAGCCGACCTTTATCGACCATGTGCGTGCCGTGAACGTTGAAGCGGTCAGAGAGCTTGCCACCTCAGGTGCGATGCTGACGTCTGATGAAAACGTGGTGCATGTGGAAATGAACGTGCAATACCAGGTCACCGATCCGGAACAGTATCTCTATTCCGTCACCGATGCCGATGACAGTCTGCGCCAGGCGACAGACAGTGCCTTACGTGGCGTCATTGGTCGCTCGACGATGGATCGCGTGCTGACGGAAGGGCGTACGGTAGTACGCAGTGAAACCCAGCGTGAAATCGAAGAGACAATCCGTCCTTACCATATGGGGATCAGCATCCTGGATGTGAACTTCCAGGCGGCCCGTCCTCCGGAGCAGGTGAAAGCCGCGTTTGATGATGCAATTGCTGCCCGGGAAAACCGTGAACAGTACGTGCGTGAAGCCGAGGCATATGCGAACGAAGTCCAGCCAAGGGCAAATGGCCAGGCCCAGCGTATTCTGGAGGAAGCCCGTGCATATAAAGAGCGGACAGTCCTGGAAGCGCAGGGGGAAGTCGCTCGTTTCTCAGAAATTCTGCCGGAATATAAAGCAGCCCCTCAGATAACCAAAGAGCGTCTGTATATCGATACGATGGAGCGGGTATTATCCGAAACCCGTAAAGTGGTGGTCGGTGATAAGAGTAATAACCTGATGGTACTGCCCCTTGATCAATTAATGAATGGCGGATCGTCGGCGCAAAGTAACGGGACCCGTAAAACAGTACCTCCGTTAAAAGCGCCATCAGCGACTTCTTCGGCAACCAATGCACGTCGTGAAGCGTCGTCATTGTCGACGGAAAGCATTATGGATCAGCGCAGAGCGAATGCACTGCGTAATGATGGCCTGCGCGAAGGAGAGGAATAATGCGTAAATCTGTAATAGTTGTCGCAGTGGTCGTGCTGGTCCTGCTGTTTACCTCAATGTTTATTGTGCCGGAAGGGCAGCGGGGGATCGTTGTTCGCTTTGGTAAAGTATTACGCGATAATGAAAACAAGCCTCTGGTCTATTCGCCAGGCCTGCATTTCAAAATCCCGTTCTTTGAAACAGTAAAAACCCTCGATGCGCGTATTCAGACCATGGATAACCAGGCGGATCGTTTTGTCACCAAAGAGAAGAAAGATCTGATTGTCGATTCCTATATTAAATGGCGTATCAGTGATTTCAGCCGTTACTATCTGGCGACCGGCGGCGGCGATATTTCTCAGGCGGAGCTGTTACTGAAGCGTAAGTTTAGTGACCGTCTGCGCTCAGAAATGGGCCGGCTGGATGTGAAAGATATTGTCACTGATTCACGGGGTCGTCTGACAACGGATGTGCGTGATGCACTGAATACCGGGAGTGCCGGAACGGATGATGAAGTTCAGACTCCGGCCGCAGACGATGCTATCGCCAGTGCGGCAGCCCGGGTAGAGAAAGAAACTCAGGGCAAAGTCGCGGCCGTGAATCCGAACAGTATGGCGGCACTGGGTATCGATGTTGTTGATGTCCGCATCAAACAAATCAACCTGCCGGCTGAAGTTTCGGATGCGATTTATAACCGTATGCGTGCGGAGCGTGAATCTGTTGCCCGTAGCCAGCGCTCGCAGGGGCAGGAAGAAGCGGAAAAAATTCGCGCCCAGGCGGATTATCAGGTGACAAAAACACTGGCTGAAGCGCAGCGTCAGGCGCTGATCACCCGGGGTGAAGGGGATGCAGAAGCGACGAAACTGTTCGCGGATGCCTTCAGTAAAGATCCGGACTTCTTTACCTTTATCAGAAGTCTGCGTGCTTATGAAAATAGCTTTAAAGGTGATCGTGACGTGATCGTGATGAGCCCGGACAGTGATTTCCTGCGCTTTATGAAATCACCCGCTCAGACGACTCACTGACAGACGGTATTAAATGTTCAGGCCGGCCCTTCGCCGGCCTTTTTTATTGGATGGAGAGTATGAATTCAACAATATGGACGGCGCTGGCCCTGGTATTGGTGCTTGAAGGGCTGGGCCCGATGTTATATCCGGGCGGCTGGCGAAAATTTATTGCCGCGATGACTCGATTACCGGATACCTTACTGCGTCGTTTTGGCGGCGGGCTGGTGGTGGCTGGCATCGTTATCTATTACATGGTGAGCCGCTGATTACCGGAAAGGGCGGGTGTTGCGGCCTGTGACGGGATGCTGCAGATAACAGTATGATGAAAATTGCGTCAAAAAAAGTGCGCAATCGTATGCTAAAAATGCTGAAAGTGAATTTTTCAGATGGTAGAATCCTTTTTTAAGCAATCGGTGGTTTTGGAAAATGGGTAAGAACGTTGTCGTCCTTGGCACCCAATGGGGTGACGAAGGCAAAGGTAAAATCGTAGATCTTCTGACTGAACGTGCTAATTATGTTGTCCGCTACCAGGGGGGCCACAATGCCGGTCACACACTTGTCATCAACGGTGAAAAAACCGTCCTCCACTTAATTCCATCAGGTATTCTGCGTGAAAACGTTATCAGCATCATTGGTAACGGCGTCGTATTATCACCTGAAGCTCTGATGAAAGAGATGAAAGGCCTGGAAGATCGCGGAATTCCGGTACGCGAACGTCTCCTGTTATCCGAAGCCTGCCCGCTGATCCTTCAGTATCATGTCGCGATGGATCTGGCACGTGAAAAAGCCCGTGGCGATAAAGCTATCGGTACTACAGGACGCGGCATCGGTCCTGCGTACGAAGATAAAGTTGCCCGTCGTGGTCTGCGTGTCGGTGACCTTTTTGATAAAGAAACCTTTGCCGTCAAGCTGAAAGAAATTGTTGAGTATTATAATTTCCAGCTGGTCCATTACTACAAAGCCGAAGCCGTTGATTACGACAAAGTACTGAACGACGTACTGGCGATTGCTGACATCCTGACCGGAATGGTGGTGGATGTTTCTGAATTACTGGACAACGCGCGTAAACGCGGTGATCTGGTGATGTTTGAAGGGGCACAGGGGACACTGCTGGATATTGACCACGGTACCTACCCGTATGTCACCTCTTCAAACACGACCGCAGGTGGTGTCGCGACAGGTTCCGGACTGGGGCCGCGTTACGTAGATTACGTGCTGGGAATTGTTAAAGCCTATTCTACCCGTGTGGGTGGAGGTCCTTTCCCGACCGAACTGTTTGACGATGTCGGTGAGTACCTGGGGCAGAAAGGTAATGAGTTTGGCGCAACGACGGGTCGTCGTCGTCGTACCGGCTGGCTGGACGCGGTTGCTGTCCGCCGTGCAGTGCAGATCAACTCATTATCCGGTTTCTGCCTGACCAAACTGGACGTGCTGGATGGATTAGAGACCGTCAAAATTTGTGTCGGATACCGTATGCCTGATGGCCGTGAAGTGACGACCACTCCACTGGCTGCAGAAGGCTGGGAAGGTATTGAGCCGATTTACGAATCAATGCCAGGCTGGACGGAGAGTACTTTCGGTGTGAAAACGCCTGAAGGGTTACCGCAGGCAGCGCACAATTATATTAAGCGTATTGAAGAACTTACCGGCGTACCGATCGATATTATTTCTACCGGTCCCGATCGCAGTGAAACGATGATTTTACGCGACCCGTTTGATGCTTAATCATACTCTGGCCGGAAGTTTTCCGGCCTTTGTCTCTCCTGCTATCAACTGCTCTTTCCCTCTGTTTGCTGATCAAGTTCATCGGTTACTTAAATAATTCTCCGCAAATCCGGACTCTGGTTTATTATCAGTACACAGAGATGCCTTTTGCTTACCAGCCGTGCATCGGTTTTTGTTCGGTACACATTCCGGGGATACAGTGCAGCTAACCAGCTTTACAGATTACGCTCTTCGGGCATTAATTTTTATGGCGACATTGCCTGAAGGCCAGATGACCAGTATCACTGAGGTGACAGATGTCTACGGGGTTTCACGGCATCATATGGTCAAAATTATTAATCAGCTGAGCCATGAAGGCTTTGTGCAGACCAGTCGCGGTAAACATGGCGGGATCCGTCTCGGGATGCGTGCAGAGGCGATAAATCTGGGCCGCGTTGTCCGGCAACTGGAGCCTTTGCAGTTAGTGAATTGTGATGAGTGTGCTATTACCCCGGCTTGCCGCCTGAAAGCAGCGTTACATAATGCAATGGAACAATTTCTGAAAGAACTGGACACCTATACGCTTGCGGATATCGTTAGAGATAACAACAATTTATATAAAATTCTTATCACGGATGCCGCTGTGGTAACGACACATTCATGACATCGGAGGTACCTATGTCACAAGACCCTTTTCAGCAACGGGAAGCGGAAAAATACGAAAACCCGATCCCCAGCAGGGAGTTTATCCTTGCGCATCTGGAAAAACGCGAGAAACCTGCCCGCCGCGATGAGCTGGCACAGGAACTCAATATCACCAGCGAAGAACAAACCGAAGCGCTGCGTCGTCGTCTCCGTGCGATGGAAAGAGACGGTCAGCTGGTCTTTACCCGTCGTCAGTGCTATGCCTTGCCGGAACGGCTGGATCTGCTGCGCGGAAAAGTCATCGGCCATCGTGATGGCTATGGCTTCCTGAGACTCGAAAACGCGAAAGATGATCTCTATTTGTCGGCTGAGCAGATGAAGTTCTGCATGCATGGCGACATTATTCTGGCGCAGGCGGCCGGTGCAGACCGTCGTGGTCGCCGCGAAGCCCGGGTAGTCCGGGTCGTTGAACCCCGTAACAACCAGATCGTCGGGCGTTATTTTGTCGATGCCGGGGCCGGATTTGTGGTGCCGGATGATAGCCGCCTGAGCTTTGATATTCTGATTGAGCCGGAGCATACGCAGAATGCCCGTATGGGCGCTGTCGTGGTGGTGGAACTGGAAAAACGACCGACCCGCAGAGCAAAAGCGATTGGCCGGGTGATTGAAATCCTCGGGGATAATATGGGCACCGGGCTTGCTGTGGATATGGCCTTACGGACCCATGAAATTCCTCATGACTGGCCGGAAGCCGTTGAACAGCAAATGGCGGCGCTCAGTGAACAGGTCCCGGAAAAGGCGAAAGCCGGACGGGTGGACCTGCGCCAGTTACCCCTGGTCACCATTGATGGTGAAGATGCCCGCGACTTTGACGATGCCGTTTACTGCCAGAAAAAACGCGGTGGCGGCTGGCGTCTGTGGGTGGCTATCGCGGATGTCAGCTACTACGTACGTCCCGGGACCGAGCTTGATAACGAAGCCCAGGCTCGTGGCACATCGGTTTACTTCCCTTCGCAGGTCGTACCCATGCTGCCGGAGGTCCTGTCCAACGGACTGTGCTCGCTCAATCCTCAGGTCGACCGTCTGTGTATGGTCTGTGAAATGACCATCTCTGCCAGTGGTAAACTCAGTGGCTATAAGCACTATGAAGCGGTCATGAATTCGCATGCGCGTCTGACCTATACCAAAGTGTGGAATATCCTGCAGGGCAATGAAGAGCTGCGCGAACAGTATGCTCCGCTGGTCGGCGACCTGGAAGAATTGCACCGTATGTATCAGGTGCTGGAACAGGCCCGTGCTCAGCGTGGCGGTATTTCTTTCGAAACGGAAGAAGCGAAGTTCATCTTTAATGCCGATCGCCGTATCGAGCGGGTCGAGCGAACCGCCCGTAACGATGCTCATAAGCTGATTGAAGAATGCATGATCCTGGCGAATATCGCCTCGGCACGTTTTGTCGAAAAATATCAGGAACCGGCGCTGTTCCGTGACCATGATCGTCCTTCAGATGACAGCATCAAAAGCTTCCGTACCGTATTGAGTGAACTGGGCCTGACTCTGTCTGGCGGCACAAAACCGGCACCTGTGGATTATTCGGAATTGCTGGAGAAGATCGCGGGACGTCCGGATGCGGAAATGCTGCAAACTATGCTGCTGCGTTCCATGAAACAGGCGGTCTATGACCCGGAAAACCGCGGTCACTTTGGTCTGGCATTGACCTCCTATGCACACTTTACATCGCCTATCCGCCGCTACCCTGACTTATTACTGCACCGGGCGATTAAATACCTGCTGGCTAAAAATGCCAATGAACTGCAGGGGAACACGACACCGACCGGCGGCTATCACTATGATATGCAACAGATGCTGCAGCTGGGTCAGCATTGTTCCCTGACCGAGCGTCGTGCCGATGAGGCTACCCGCGATGTGGCAGACTGGCTGAAATGTGATTTCATGCAGGACCAGGTCGGGAATACCTTCAGTGGTGTTATCTCGAGCGTGACCGGGTTCGGTTTCTTTGTCCGTCTGAGCGACCTGTTTATTGATGGTCTGGTACACGTCTCGAGCCTGGACAATGACTATTACCGGTTTGACCCGGTCGGTCAGCGGCTGATCGGCGAGTCCGGCGCACATACCTATCGTCTGGGCGATATTGTTGAAGTCCGTGTTGAAGCTGTCCATATGGATGAGCGTAAAATCGATTTCGCACTGATTTCCAGCAAACGTCAGCCACGCGGTGCAGGAAAAACGGCGCGTGAAAAAGATGCCAAAGCGGGTACCACGGCGGGTAAAAGCCGCAAGGGGGCGCGTTCAGGGGCTAACTTCGAAGCGGATGAAACCTTCCGGAGTGAGAAGAAAAAGTCCGGCAAAAAACGCGGCAAGAAGAAGCCTGCGGCGAAAGAAAGTGCGACAGAAGCTCCGGTGAAGAAAGTTAAAAAAGTCTCGGAGAAAACACGTAAAATCGCCGCCGCGACCAAAGCGAAGCGGGCAGCAAAAAAAGATAAGTCTGCGACTAAAAAAGCGGACTGATTTCAACAGCACAGGTCCCCGTCGGGGATCTGTGCCTGGTATTTAACGTCTAACCATTGAACTGAGTTATGAGCGAAATAATTTTTGGCATTCATGCCGTTGAAGCCTTACTGGAGCGTGATCCTCAGCGTTTTCAGGAAGTTTATATTCTGAAAGGACGCGATGATCGTCGCCTGCAACCGCTGGTCTCCGCACTGGAAACTCAGGGGGTTGCTGTTCAGGTGACAACCCGTCAGTGGCTGGACAGCAAAGCCGAAGGTGCTGTGCATCAGGGCATTGTGGCGCTGGTAAAACCCGGCCGCCAGTACCAGGAAGGCGACCTTCCGGATCTGCTGGAAAAAACCGAACAGCCGTTTTTGTTGATCCTCGACGGTGTGACCGATCCCCATAACCTGGGCGCTTGTCTGCGCAGTGCGGATGCTGCCGGGGTACATGCCGTTATTGTGCCGAAAGATCGTTCTGCCTCGCTGAATGCGACTGCCAAAAAAGTGGCCTGCGGTGCGGCGGAGACGGTTCCGCTTATCCGTGTGACTAACCTGGCGCGTACGATGCGTCTGTTGCAGGAATACCATATCTGGATTGTCGGCACCGCAGGTGAAGCCGATCATACGTTGTATCAGAGCAAAATGACCGGCCCGATGGCGCTGGTGATGGGGGCTGAGGGTGAAGGAATGCGCCGTCTGACCCGGGAACATTGCGATGAACTGATCAGTATCCCGATGGCAGGTAGTGTGTCTTCACTGAATGTCTCGGTGGCGACAGGGATTTGCCTGTTTGAAGCCGTGCGTCAGCGTCAGAGCTGATTTGCCGGGCAGTGCTCCGCAGCCCGCTCAGGGCTGTGGAACGCTCACTGCACAGGAACCGGCATAGGTTCCGTAGAAGATTGCCTCCCCGTACCACTGCCCCGGAATGACCGTTTCACTGGTCATTATAATGCGATACCAGCGGACACCCGTCCGGTTAGCTTTTTCTGCGAAAGCCCTCTGTGCATCATCCGGTGACCCCCTGACAACCACATGTACCTCTGCGGTTTTACACAGGTCGTATGTCATGTTTTGGCTCAGCTCCTGAGCATAGGGCTGCAGAGGAGGGCGGGGGGCCGGAGCCGGCGTCAGTAACGCGCAGCCGCTGAGCCCGAAAATCAGGAAGACCGTCAATATCAGCCGATGCATCTCAGGCCCCGGACGACCGGACGTGTTGGCAGGACACGGATTATTTGTCCGTGTAGTTAAACGCCTGCGGATGATTCGCCAGGCTGCCGCTGAGGGCCGCATATAAAACGGTTTTCCCGTCAATCGACAGGGCATCACTGATATTCAGCCACTGTAACTCTTCACGATGGCGGGCTTCGTTGTTACGGGCGAACAGGCCACTCATCGTATTATCGGCGGGCGAGTAAATCAGCGCAAAATTCTCGCTGGCACAATCATGGGGTTTGCAGGCACTGTATACCTGATAAGTGACCCCCTTAAGCGTCACCTGCTGCATCGGACTTTCAACGCCGCCTTTGATTATCCAGTCCGGCAGGTGCTGATGGGCAATCAGTTTAGAAAAGGCGCTGCCCCCCTGCTGACTGGCCACCAGACTGCTCAGTGTGGGCGTCTGAGCCAGAGCGGTAAAAGAGATCCCCGTACAGCAAAGGGTAGTCAGAAGAGCCATTGTGCGAAATTTCATAATATCCCCGGTCCGTCATCATGTGAGTTTAAGTATATCGTGAATTCCGTGAATTACCGGGCGTAAAGGGAATTCTGCTGCCTGTGTAACGGAGGAGCGTATCAGGCCGTGTGGCTGTTTCTCTCTGCCGTGTGATTTAGCGATTTATTTGCTTGAGTTTCAGGCACCATATAAGTATTATTACGCGTCAATTTTTCAGCCGCATTTTAACACGTTCCTTGCTTCCATGGGCCGCGGCTGACCCTGACAGGAGGCTGAATAATCCGTAAGGAGCAACCGATGCGTCATTACGAAATCGTATTTATGGTCCATCCTGACCAGAGCGAGCAGGTTCCTGGCATGATCGAGCGTTACACTGGTGCTATCACTGGTGCTGAAGGCACGATCCATCGTCTGGAAGACTGGGGCCGCCGTCAGCTGGCTTACCCGATCAACAAACTGCACAAAGCACATTACGTTCTGCTGAACGTAGAAGCTCCGCAGAGCGTTATCGATGAGCTGGAAACTAACTTCCGCTTCAACGACGCCGTTATCCGTAGCATGGTTATGCGCGTTAAAAACGCGGTAACTGAAGCATCTCCGATGGTTAAAGCGAAAGAAGAACGTCGTGATCGTCGTGAAGACTTCGCTAACGAAACCTCTGATGACTCAAGTGCTGAGGATTCTGAAGAGTAATCCATGACGGTGGCGAATCGTCTGCGTCTGTCCGGCAATGTCTGTGGCAGAGTCGTCAGAAAGACCAGCCCCTCAGGAATTCCTCACTGCCAGTTTGTGCTTGAGCACCAATCGATGCAGGAGGAAGCCGGATTATCCCGGCATGCATGGTGTCGTATTCCTGTCATTATCAGTGGTACAGCACACCTGCAGATTACTCAACATATAACGGTCGGCACGCAACTCATTATTGACGGTTTCCTGCACTGCCATCAGGCAGCGACGGGACAGAGCAAAATGGTGTTACATGCCGAGCAGATTGAATTGATAGATTCTGGAGACTAGCCTAATGGCACGTTATTTCCGTCGTCGCAAGTTCTGCCGTTTCACCGCGGAAGGCGTTCAAGAGATCGATTATAAAGATATCGCAACGCTGAAAAACTACATCACTGAAAGTGGCAAAATTGTACCGAGCCGTATTACCGGTACTCGCGCAAAATACCAGCGTCAGCTGGCCCGTGCTATCAAGCGCGCGCGCTACCTGTCTCTGCTGCCGTACACTGATCGTCATCAGTAATCGGCCACTGTCCATTAACGACTTTGAGAGGATAAGGTAATGCAAGTTATTCTGCTTGATAAAGTAACAAACCTGGGTAACCTGGGTGATCAGGTCAACGTTAAAGCGGGCTATGCTCGTAACTTCCTGGTACCAAAGGGCAAAGCTGTCCCTGCGACCAAAACTAACATCGAGTTTTTCGAAACTCGTCGTGCTGAGCTGGAAGCTAAACAGGCTGAAACTCAGGCTGCTGCCAATGCCCGTGCTGAGAAAATCAACGCACTGGGTACTGTAACCATCACTTCTAAAGCCGGTGACGGTGGCAGACTGTTTGGTTCTATCGGCGCACGTGACATTGCTGATGCAGTGTCTGCAGCGGGTGTTGAAGTTGCTAAAAGTGAAGTACGTTTATCAGAAGGCGTTCTGCGCTCTACTGGTGAGTACGAAGTTAATTTCCAGGTTCATAGCGACGTTGTTGCTAAACTGGTTGTTAACGTTGTTGCTGCATAATCGCAGACAACATAAAAACGCCGGCCTTGTGCCGGCGTTTTTGTTTTCAGCGCGTACATTTTTGCGGCTGCGGATCAACGGGCCTGAATAAAACTGCCATCCTGTTGACGAACAAAGAGCACCTGACCCTTTTTAGTGGACAGTGTCAGTCCGGTCACTGTACCGCGATCATTAATTCGTAATCTCACTTCCTGGCCGGTCTGTAAGTTACTGAGCGGTTTATCCTGGTCTTCCACATCTGCCATGGCAAAGACATCCCCGACCGGTAAATTATTGTCACGGAATAACTGGGCCAGCGTTTGTCCGGCAGCAATATGGTAGCGATGCCATTGCCCCTGTGGGTCATCAGAAGAAGGCGGCGGAGATGCGTCGTTAGCATCCTGCGAGTTATCCAGTTGTGCCTGCATCACCGTGGACGACGGTGGGATGGCATGTTCCACCGGGAACGGTTGTCTCTCGCCCGGCAGCAGAACCCCGACGATCAGCATGACCAGTCCGGCAAAAATACCCCAGCGGTGAAACAGCGACAGTGGATCCATCCAGTGCAGCTTTTCAGGCCAGTGCGCCATCGTGCTGACAAACGTTGTGCTACCGTTAATTCTCTGTTTACGCATCGCCGTTTCCTCGCCCGGGGATACCTCTTTCCTGACCAGGCCTTGATATGACTTTAATTTTTCCGTGATACGGTTACGGATTCCGTTGTGTTGCCGACGGGCGAAATGGCCCATAGAGTTTCTCACTTATAACACGGGTGATACCCGGGGATTGATATACCGTCATAGTGTTTATAGCAGAACGACGGATATCTGCATTTTAAGTGTCATATTCTTCATCTTTCTCAAAAAAAAGTCATCAGTGACAGGTTCGGTTTTACCCGGGAAGCATGCGCTGTTATGCTTTCGTTTCACATATAGTAGATAAATCAGGAACAGAAATGACGACTCTTTCTTTTGATAGCGTTGAAGCGCAGGCGAGTTATGGTATCGGTCTGCAAGTGGGACAGCAGCTGCTGGAATCAGGTCTACAGGGTTTACAGCCTGAAGCGTTACTGGCCGGTCTGCGTGATGCGCTGGAAGGAAACTCGCCTGCTGTGCCTGTAGATGTCGTTCATCGCGCCCTGCGCGAAGTGCATGAACGTGCTGAAGCCGTTCGTCAGGAACGTACACAGCAGATGGCAGCAGAAGGCCTGAAATATCTTGAAGAGAACCGTCAGCGTGAAGGTGTGAACAGCACCGAATCGGGTTTACAGTTCCGGGTGCTGAAACAAGGTGAAGGTGCTATCCCTTCACGTCAGGACCGCGTACGTGTGCATTATACCGGTAAACTTATCGACGGAACGGTCTTTGATAGTTCGGTTCAGCGTGGCGAGCCTGCAGAATTCCCGGTCAGCGGTGTGATTGCGGGCTGGATTGAAGCACTGACGTTGATGCCAGTCGGTTCTAAATGGGAACTGGTGATCCCTCAGCAGCTGGCCTACGGTGAGCGCGGTGCCGGCGCGTCTATTCCGCCACTGAGCACATTAGTCTTTGAAGTTGAGCTGTTAGAAATCCTGTAAGCGATTAGCATTCAGGACAGTAATCAAGCCGGTCAGATGACCGGCTTTTTTTATCCCCTGAACCTGAGCGTGCCGGGTCTTCTCCGTCCTATCGCTGGCTCTGCGTTAAAGAAAAAAATCGGTTACACTGACAGAACACGCTGAAGATAACGCACCTGTCCGCGGGGTGCCGAAAGTAACGAGGTGAATGATGCTGGAACAAATCTGTCAGCTGGCACGGGATGCCGGACGGGAAATTATGGAGATTTATAATGCGGCTCATCCTGCCGAAGTTTCGCATAAGGCCGACAATTCGCCGGTGACGGCTGCGGACATTGCCGCACATCATGTGATCCTTCACGGGCTGACCCGGCTCACCCCGGAGATCCCGGTGCTTTCTGAGGAGTCACCGACGGACTGGGAGGAGCGCCGTCACTGGCAGCGTTACTGGCTGGTTGACCCGCTGGACGGCACGAAAGAGTTTATTCAGCGTAATGGTGAATTTACCGTAAATATCGCGCTGATAGAGCAGGGCGTGCCGGTCTCGGGCGTTGTCTACGCACCCGCCAGTGACCTGATGTATCTGGCTGCCGGGGGAAAAGCCTGGAAAGAAGAGAACGGGGTCCGCACGCAGATTCGGGTACAGGAAGCCCATCCTCCCCTGGTGGTAGTGAGTCGTTCCCATGGTGATGCGGAATTAGCGGAATACCTGCAACAATTAGGTGAGCATCAAACTATTGCCGTTGGGTCATCGCTGAAATTTTGTCTGGTGGCGGAGGGGAAAGCGCAATTGTATCCGCGTTTCGGACCGACCAATATCTGGGATACCGGGGCCGGACATGCCGTTGCTAAAGCGGCCGGTGCCCATGTGACTGACTGGACAGGTAAGACGCTCGATTATACGCCGCGTGAATCTTTTCTGAATCCGGGGTTTCGTGTGAGTCTGTTCTGAAAATAAGGCGAACGGAATATTCACCGTGCTGAGAATAAAAAACCATAGCCGAAGTCATCACTCATAAACCTGAGAAATAATCCCCCGGTTTTCCCCGATCCTACACCCGGTGACTTACCGCGACATCGCACCGCTGAGTGAGCGAATATGTCCAGGACGAGCCGCAGGGACGCGGCGAGAGGTCACGCTGAGCAGGAGCGAATCGTGACCGGTCCGTAAAGGACAAATGAGTAAGCGAAGGTACCGCGCAGCGGCGGGCAGGCTTGTCGCCAGGCCCGGAGTGCAGAGGGCGCTGCCCTGTGCCCTTTGCCCGGTCGCCCCCGGCGGGGCTAAGGCAGCCTGCCTTAACATAAAGCGAACGGAATATTCACTGTCCTGACTATAGAAATCCACAGATGAACCGAACACTCACCGTCCCGGGAAAAAAAAATCAGATATCTATAACCTGCCAGCTTTTCTTTTACTGCAAAAGATACATCCACTTTTCCGCGGATATCTGCACCGTTGGTCGGGCGACATCGCACCGCTGAGCGAGGGAGTGCGTCCAGGACGAGCCGCAGGGACGCGGCGAGAGGTCACGCTGAGCAGGAGCGAATCGTGACCGGTCCGTCAAGGACAAATGAGTGAGCGAAGGTACCGCGCAGCGGCGGGCAGGCTTGTCGCCAGGCCCGGAGTGCAGAGGGCGCTGCCCTGCGCCCTTCATTTTATTGCAATATCCTTCCGCCAGAATATCTCTCCGGTTAAATGTTAAAACTTTGTGTACAAACGCACAGTTATGATTTTTGTCCTGTATTAATATCGATATGCAAAATATAAGACTAATCCATAGCGAAAATGTGGTTTATCTGATGGGTAATGCGGCACTTTTTCGGTAACCTGTTGTCTTAACCGTGCCAACTGAGTCTGAGTGCAGGGGGCATAGTGATACAGGACATAAGTAAGTAAGGATCAAAAGGATGAAGATTTTTCAGCGATATAACCCTTTGCAGATTGCCAAATACGTCAAGATTTTGTTCAAAGGGCGCTTATATATCCGCGGTATCGGTACGTTCGATTTCGATAAAGGCAGAGTGTTACTGCCTGTCGTGAAGGATAAGCAGCAACTGAATGTGATGTCGGAGATCAACCGGCAGGTGCTGCGTTTACAAGCGGATTATCGTTAGTGATGACGGGGGCGGATGCCGCCCCCGTGGCAGCAGAAATTATTCGGCGGCGAGATTTCCGACAGGTAAAACGGCAGGGCGCTCGTCAATACGGGTGACCAGTAATTGATCGATGCGATAGCTGTCGATATCTACCACTTCAAACTTATAGCCGGAAAACATCACGAAATCAGTACGTTTCGGGATCTTCCTTAGCATATACATCATAAATCCGCCGATCGTTTCGTAGTTACCGGATTGCGGGAACTCATCGATGTTCAGAACCCGCATCACATCATCGATAGGCGTTCCGCCTTCCACCAGCCAGGAGTTCGCGTCACGGGCAACAATCTGCTCTTCAAAGCCCTGGCCGACCAGGTCTCCCATCAGGGTGGTCATCACATCATTCAGCGTAATGATCCCTACCACTAATGCATATTCGTTCATGATCACGGCAAAGTCTTCACCGGCAGACTTAAAGCTTTCCAGCGCTTCTGACAGGGTTAAGGTATCCGGCACAATCAGTGCCGAGCGGATCTGAACACCGCTATTCAGCGTCAGACTCTGATTGCCTAATACCCGTAACAGTAGTTCCTTAGAGTCCACATAACCAATAATGTGGTCAATATCGTTGTTACAGACCAGGAACTTGGAGTGCGGATGGCGGGCAATTTTCGATTTAAGCGTGGCTTCATCTTCGTTTAAATCGAACCAGACAATATTTTCCCTCGAGGTCATGGATGAAGGTACGGTGCGTGATTCCAGCTCGAACACGTTTTCAATAAGCTCATGTTCCTGTTTACGCAGTACCCCGGCAAGGGCGCCGGCCTCAACCACCGCATAGATATCATCGGGTGTAATATCGTCTTTGCGGACCATCGGAATTTTAAACAGCCGGAAAATGTTGTTCGCCATTCCGTTAAAGAACCATACCAGTGGACGGAACACGGTCAGGCAAAACCGCATCGGATGAATAATCCGTAACGCGATAGCTTCCGGGGCAATCATACCGATACGTTTCGGTGTTAAATCCGCAAATAAAATAAACAGGCTGGTGACTATCGTAAATGAACAGATAAAACTCAGCTGTTCTGCCCATTCGGGAGAAAGGAAACGTAAAAATAACCGGTTAAATGCCGGGGAAAACGCCGAATCACCAACGATACCACCGAGGATGGCGACCGCATTCAGTCCGATTTGTACCACGGTAAAGAACATCCCCGGGGATTCCTGCATTTTCAGAATGTGTTGTGCGCGCACATCACCGTCATCTGCCAGCAATTTCAGTTTAATTTTGCGGGCTGCAGCCAGAGAGATTTCAGAAAGAGAGAAAAAAGAACTAATAACAATCAACAATAAGATGACAAGTAAGTTATCTAACATAAGAGATCCAATTTTTATACTCTTGTCATTTTTGGCCTGGGCAACACAATCACGGGTTACCGTACAACAGCACAGTCCCGTGGGCTATCCGCGCCAAAAATGTCTGTCCCGCACCCGGGGCGGGCACTTGTCGGACAGAAACACATCAGGATGACCTGAAGCGCCCATTATAACAGCAGCCGAAGAGAGCCTGCCAGAGGCAAAATTGATTAAATGTTAGCCGGTTTTCTGTGCGCGGATACCCCGGACGTTGCCCGGGTTAAGGCACGACGGGGCAGATAAATACAGGAAAATACCGGTGAACAGTGTTTTATCTGTTCTCAGGTGTTGTGTTAGCCGGAGCATTTTCAGACAATACCTGCCTGCAGGCGGAGAGCATTTTTTATCGGTTTTTCTCTCCGGTTTCGGAATGGACGACTACGCTGTAGTTAAGCAATTTCATACTGTCAGGGAAATCTCCCCGCAGAAGAGAACGGTTTTTTAACAGGAGTTTACGTGCCACGTCTACGTTTATCACTGTATGGTATGACACTGTTGCTGCTGGCTGCACCAGCAATTCAGGCGGCGACCGTTCGGTTACAACTGGAAGGCTTGTCGGGCGAATTACAAAATAACGTCAGACTCGGTCTCGCCTCCATATCCAGTGAGGAAGTCTCAGCAGATAGTCGCTTTCAGGCACGTTTGACGGATTCAATCAAAAAAAGCCTCAGTGCTCTGGGATATTTTCAGCCGGTAATCACCTTTCAGACATTACCTGAAGCACTGAGCACAAAAAACAGTGTGATTAAAGTGACGGTTGACCCCGGGCCACCGGTCAAAATTGCCGGCAGTACGATCGTGCTGGAAGGGGAAGCCAGACTGGACCCGGAATACCAGGCCTGGATAAAAAAAGGCCGGCCTGTCACAGGGACCATCCTGAATCAGGGTGATTATGATAGCTTCAAAAATGGTTTCTCAAGTCTTGCCCTGCGTAATGGCTATTTTGACGGTGAGTTTAAAAAAAGTCAGCTTGGCGTTTCTGTCGACAGGGGAGAGGCCTTCTGGGATCTGGATTATGACAGCGGTAAACGCTACCACTTTGGTGATGTCAGCTTCCAGGGGGCCCAAATCCGTCAGGAATACCTGCGTCGTCTGGTTCCGTTCCATCAGGGCGATAAATACAGTTCGCTGGATCTTGCTGAATTAAACCGTCGCTTATCGGCGACCGGCTGGTTCAGTTCCGTGGTTGCCTCTCCTGATTTTTCTAAAGCACATACCACAAAAGTATTACCTATCGATGCAGTACTGACCCCCGCGGTGAAAAACAGTGTCGAAACCGGGGTGGGTTATTCCACCGATGTCGGCCCGCATGTCAAAGCGACCTGGAAACGTCCCTGGGTGAATGATGACGGGCAGAGTATGTCTTTCAGCACTTACCTGTCTCAGCCTGAACAGCAACTGGATATGAGTTACAAAGTCCCGTTACTGAAGAGCCCGCTGGAGCAGTACTATCTCTTCCAGGGCGGACTGAAACGAACCGATCTGAATGATACCAAGGCCGATACCTCTACCCTGGCGGCGTCCCGTTACTGGGAAAACAGCTCTGGCTGGCAGAAAGCGCTGAACCTGCGCTGGAGACTGGACCACTATACTCAGGGAACCGTCACGGATACCACGATGCTGCTCTACCCGGGCGTCAGCGTCAACCGTACCCGCTCGCGGGGAGGTATGATGCCAACATGGGGTGATTCACAACGTTACTCTGTGGATGTTTCTGATACCACCTGGGGCTCTGACATTGATTTTGTCATTCTGCAGGCACAGAACGTCTGGATCCGCACACTGGCTGAACGTCACCGGTTTGTGTTCCGCGGCAATGTGGGCTGGATAGAAACCAATGACTTTGATCGCGTGCCGCCGGATTTACGTTTCTTCGCCGGGGGGGATCGCAGTATCCGTGGTTATAAATATAAAGATGTCTCGCCGCGAGATTCCGATGACAAGCTGACCGGGGCTTCTAAAATGGCGACCGGTTCGGTGGAGTATCAGTACAACTTTACCGGCAAATGGTGGGGCGCCGTGTTCCTTGATTCCGGTGAAGCGGTAAACGATATCAAAGATACCGACATCAAAACCGGTACCGGGGTCGGGATCCGTTGGGCTTCGCCGGTGGGGCCAATTAAACTGGATATTGCCCGTGCGGTGGGTGATAAAGATGAACGCGGATTACAGTTTTATATCGGGCTGGGGCCGGAATTATGACGCTATGGAAGAAAGTCCTGACAGGGATCCTGGTATTCTTATTACTGCTGATAGTGATTATCGGGTTGTTGATCGGGACAACACCGGGACTGCATCTGGTTCTTAATAGTGCTGCCCGCTGGGTACCGGGGTTGAAGATCCAGCAGGTGAACGGTGGCTGGAAAGATCTGACCATTAAAGGCCTCGGCTACCAGATGGATGGGGTGAGTGTATCCGGTGGCGAGCTGCATTTATCGCTGGATGCCGGATGTCTGATCCACTCCTCGGTCTGTGTTAATGATATCACGCTGAAAGATGTGAGCGTGGTGGTGGATAGCAGCAAAATGGCCCCGTCATCGCCCGCCAAAAGTGAGGACAAAGGCAGCGGAGAAATCTCAACCCCTTATCCGATACTGCTGCGGCATGTGGCTTTAGAGAATGTGAATGTCAAAGTCGATGACACCGCCATCTCATTGGGGAGCTTTTCCACGGGGCTAAACTGGCAGGGCCGTCAGCTGACGCTGACCCCGACCCGGATAGAAAACCTGCTTCTGGCCCTGCCAAAAGCGAAAACCGCGGTGGCAAGTGCGGCGACCGATGTCGCGACAAAAACTGTCAACAGTACGCCGGCGAAACCTGCGGCGCCGGGCACAGAGAAAACCGCTCCGGCGGCGGAGAAAGTTCCGCAACAGTCACCGGCAGACATGCTGAATGGGCTTTTTGCCAAACCGTTGCTCAACCTTCCTGAATTCCGTTTACCGCTGGATATTCGTATTGATGAAATCCTCGGTGAAAACCTGCGCCTGACGGGAGACACCGATATTACGGTGAACCGTCTGCAATTAAATGCTCAGGCCATCGATAACCAGGTAAATTTACAAACCCTGCGCATCAATGCACAGCAGGGGATCCTGAGCGCTACCGGACAGGCGACCCTCAGTGGTGACTGGCCGGTGAACCTGACCCTGAACAGCGATGTGAATATGGCCCCGGTGAAGGGTCAGAAAGTCAGACTGCTGATCGATGGTGCGGCGAAGAAACAGGTGAACCTGAATCTGAATCTGTCCGGCCCTGTCCGTGCGCAGCTGCAGGCAATGGCTCAGCCTGCCGTGACCGGACTGCCATTCTCTCTCCGTCTGACCAGCCCGCAATTACGCTGGCCTCTGAGCGGGCAGTCCGAATGGCTGGTGAATAATCTGGCATTAACGGCCGGCGGGAAAGCGACTGACTACACTATCGCGTTCCGGAGTTCGGTGTCGGGCAGCACTATTCCTCCTGCAGATATTTCGCTGGACGGGAAAGGGAATACGCAGCATTTCTCACTGGATAAACTGCATATCGGTGCATTACAGGGAAGTGCGGATGTTAAGGCTCTGGTTGACTGGACGAAAGCTATCAGCTGGAACAGCCAACTGACGCTGGCCGGCATCAATACCGCGAAGCAATACCCGCAATGGCCGTCACGTCTCGACGGGACGATCACCACCCGGGGCAGCCTGTATGGCGGAAGCTGGCAGGTCAGCGTTCCGACGTTATTACTGAAAGGGAACGTCAAACAGAATGCGGTGAACGTTAAAGGCTCCCTGTCGGGTAACAGTTATAACCAGTGGACGATCCCCGGAGTGACCGTGGCGCTGGGACAAAACCGGCTGGATATTAAAGGGGCGCTGGATAAAAAAATCAGTCTCGATGCTGATATTGACGCCTCGCACCTGGATAACGCACTGCCAGGTCTCGGCGGCAGGGTGAAAGGGTCGGTGAAAGCACGCGGCACACTGGAAGCCCCGGAAATTCAGGCCGACCTCGCGGGCCAGGCATTACGCTGGCAGCAGTTACAGATCCATGATTTCAGTCTGAAAGGTAACGTCAGTTCCGGAAAAGAGATTGCCGGAAAACTGGCCTTACGGCTCAACCAGCTCCGGCAGGATTCGCTGGATATCCGTAGTGTGGTACTGGATGCCAGTGGCAGTGAAAAACAGCATCAGCTCACACTGACGGTAGAAGGCAAGCCGGTTTCCGGGCAGTTAACCCTGAAGGGCAGTTTTGACCGTCAGCAGCAACGCTGGCAGGGGTCTCTCAGTAATACCCGCTTTGCGACCCCGGTGGGTGACTGGCGCTTAAGCAAAGCCGTGAGTCTGGATTATAAAAACACGCTGAAGAGTATCACTGTCGGCAGCCATTGCTGGCTGAATCCGGATGCGCAGATCTGTGTACCGGAACCGATTGTCGCCGGCGCGGACGGGCATGCGCGTATTCAGTTAGTCCGTGTTGATTTAGCGATGCTCAAACCACTGTTACCCGGCACGACGCAACTGAAAGGGGTGTTCAGTGGCGATGCCCGCGTAAACTGGAAAGCCGGTTCAGGCTTACCTACCGGGAATGTTGTGCTGGACGGTAAAGGGGTCGAGGTAAAACAGGAGGTTCAGGGGAAAACTCTGCCTGTCGCATTTGATGCCCTGAACCTGAAGGCGTCGCTGGTCAACGGTAAGGCGCAACTTGGCTGGCTGATCCGGATTGCTAATAACGGTCAGCTGGACGGAAACATATTGATTAATGACCCGCAAAAAGTCCGTAATCTGAGCGGTAACGTCAATATCAATAACTTCTCTCTCGGGTTGTTTAATCCGGTGCTGGCCGCAGGAGAGCAGATCAAGGGGGTACTGAATAGTCAGTTACGGCTGGGCGGAAATCTTGCTAACCCGCGGGTCTACGGCCAGACTGCACTGACCGATGTGGATATCAACGGTAACTTTATGCCGATCGATATGACCACCGGCAACCTGAAGCTGGTGTTCAACGGTGTCAGTTCCACTCTTGAAGGGATGATCGGCACACGGCAGGGGAACCTCAATCTGACCGGCAATGCAGACTGGAGTCAGCTGGATAACTGGCGGGCGAAGATTGCGGCGAAAGGGGAAAAGATCCGTGTCACCGTGCCACCGATGGTCAGAATGGATGTTTCTCCGGACCTGGTGTTTGAAGCCACGCCGGCTGCATTTAATCTGGATGGCCGGGTGGATATCCCATGGGCAAGAATTACTGTACAGTCCGTGCCGCAAAGTGCCGTCGGTAATTCATCAGATCTGGTAATGCTGGATGATAATTTACAGCCTATTAAGCCGAAAACGACAGCAATTCCTATTAATAGTAATTTAATCATACATATAGGTAATGATGTCCGTTTGTCCGCCTTCGGTCTGGATGCCCGGCTGAACGGAGATTTGAAAGTATTACAGGATAAGAATGGACTCGGGCTGAATGGACAGATTAATATCCCTTCAGGACGCTTCCATGCGTATGGTCAGGATCTTGTGGTTCGTAAAGGACAGTTACAGTTCTCCGGACCGCCTTCTGAACCCTATGTCAATCTGGAAGCTATCCGTAATCCTGAAGCGACAGAGGATGATGTTACCGCAGGTATTCGTGTCACCGGTCTGGCAGATGCACCGAAAGTTGAAGTGTTCTCTGACCCGGCAATGTCACAGCAGGAAGCCCTGTCGTATCTGTTACGCGGGCAAGGCCTGGGCAGTGATGGTGACAGTAATGCGCTGACATCGGCTTTGATTGGCCTCGGGGTTGCACAAAGCGGACAGGTGATGGGCAAAATTGGTGAAACCTTTGGTGTCAGTAACCTGGCGCTTGATACCGCGGGTGTCGGCGATAGTCAGCAAGTGCAGGTCAGTGGATATGTCCTGCCGGGACTGCAGGTAAAATATGGTGTCGGCTTATTTGATTCACTGGCGACACTGACACTGCGTTACCGGCTGATGCCTAAACTCTATTTGGAAGCCGTGTCTGGCGTTGACCAGGCGCTCGATTTGCTTTATCAGTTCGAGTTTCAGTAATGCGAATAATTGTCTATGGCAGTTTAAGGCGCAAGCAGGGAAATAGTCACTGGATGACCAATGCGCAGTGGTTAGGGGATTACCGGGCCGAGGGATATGAGCTTTATCATCTGGGGCTCTATCCCGGGGTGGTTGAGGGAGAAGGTAGCGTCTATTGTGAGGTCTACCGGATTGATGCCACCACACTGGGGGAGCTGGATGCGTTGAGAACACGCGGGGGGGAATATTCACGCCGGTTAATCTCTACCCCTTACGGCAGCGCATGGATGTATATTTATCAACGTCCGGTGGCCGGGCGTCAGCGAATTGACAGCGGCGACTGGCTGGAAAGGGACTGAACATCGCCATCAATAAAAAAACGCCGTCTGTTGACCGGACGGCGTTTTTTTTCGTTCAGCAGAAATTACTTCTGAGCGCGTTTGAAAGATTCCAGAATTTCAGCTTTCGCTGCAGCCGCATCGGCCCATCCGTCAACTTTCACCCACTTACCTTTTTCCAGGTCTTTGTAGTGCTCAAAGAAATGTGTGATCTGAGCGCGCAGTAATTCCGGAAGATCAGTCACATCTTTAACGTGATCGTACTCTTTGGTCAGTTTGCTGTGCGGTACAGCAACGACTTTAGCATCTTCACCGGACTCATCGGTCATTTTCAGTACACCCACCGGGCGGCAACGGATCACAGAACCATGCTCTAACGGGTACGGTGTAGGGACCAGTACGTCTACCGGATCACCATCCAGAGACAGGGTATGGTTGATGTAACCATAGTTACATGGGTAGAACATGGCAGTAGACATGAAACGATCGACAAACAGAGCACCTGAGTCTTTATCTACTTCGTATTTGATAGGATCAGCGTTCGCCGGGATTTCAATGATAACGTAAATATCTTCTGGCAGATCTTTACCTGCCTCAACCAGGTTCAAACTCATCGTTTAATTCCTTTAGTGACGTAAATTAAGTGCCCGGTATTATAGCTAACTGACAGTGAAAGTATTGTCTCTTTTTCTTCTTTCAGAGTGATCCCCCCGGGCGGAATAACGTGGCCGGCCAGGTCGGGGGATACGATGGATAAAAAACCGTCAGTTGCCGCAGGGGCAGGGCGAAGATACGGGGAGAACGTCAGCGTGAGCGGGGCAGGCCCTCACCGGGAGACGGGAAACACCGCAGACCCGAAGTCAGTGGTCACGATGTCTGTCGTAAGGCAGACATCGTGACTGACACGGCTCCCGGACAGTGTCGCAGAGCTTAGCGTGGCGCTTGTTCAGGGTTCTCGCGCATAAAACGTTCCACGTCATCGACCATGGAAGTGTTACCGACGAAGAACGGGCTCCGCTGGTGGATAGTCTGGGGTTTCAGTTCCAGAATACGGTTTGCGCCGTCACTGGCTTTCCCTCCGGCCTGCTCCGCCAGGAAAGCCATCGGATTACATTCATACAGTAAACGTAATTTACCGTTCGGGTACTGAGCGGTGCTCGGATAGAGGTATATACCGCCTTTCAGGAGGTTGCGGTGGAAGTCGGCAACCAGTGAACCAATATACCGTGAGGTGTACGGGCGGCGGCTGGCTTCATCATCTTCCTGACAGAATTTAATGTATCTTTTTACTCCTTTCGGGAAACGTGAGTAGTAGCCCTCGTTTATGGAGTATGTACTGCCCTGTGGCGGAAAGGTCATACGCTCCTGGCTCAGACAGAACAGGCCGAGTGACGGGTCATAGGTAAAGGCATGTACTCCATGGCCGGTGGTGTAGACCAGCATAGTGGACGACCCGTAAACCACATAACCTGCGGCCACCTGCTGCGTACCCGGTTGCATAAAGTCTTCTTCGGTCACCGGCGTTCCGGTCGGGGTGATACGATGATAAATAGAGAAAATGGTGCCGACTGAGACATTGACATCAATGTTAGAAGAGCCGTCGAGGGGATCCATCAGGACCACATACTTACCGTCCTCGACCCCTTCAAAAATGACGAACTCGTCTTCCTCTTCGGAGGCAATCCCGGCGACGATCCCGCGGGCTTTCAGGGCAGATTTCAGTTTTTCGTTGGCGAACAAATCCAGCTTCATTTGCTGCTCGCCCTGAATGTTTTCGACACCGCTGGTACCAAGAATATCCACCAGGCCGGCTTTATTAATATCACGATGAATCACCTTTGCACCCAGCTTGATAGCCGAGATCAGTGCGGTAAGTTCACCGGTGGCATGAGGAAAGTCATGCTGCTTCTCAACAATAAATTCACCCAATGTTTTCATAACAATTCTCTGATTTGTTAATTAATGACTCACCTGATATTAACACTATCGCAACCTTATCGGGGTGCAACAACTTAATCAATCATCTGTTTCTTAGTTGTCGGCTCAGGAGTTACACTGTAGCTGAACTTTTGGGTAATGGATCTGTTTATGCGAATTCACATTCTGGGTATTTGTGGCACATTTATGGGCGGGTTAGCAATACTCGCCCGTGCGCTGGGACATGAAGTCACCGGCTCGGACAACAATGTTTACCCGCCAATGAGCACGCTGCTTGAACAACAGGGTATTGAATTAACTCAGGGTTATGACCCGGTACAACTGGATCCGGCCCCTGACCTGGTCATTATTGGTAACGCGATGGCGCGGGGGAATCCCTGCGTGGAAGCGGTGCTGGAAAAAAATATTCCGTATCTGTCCGGTCCTCAATGGCTTCACGATTTTGTGCTGCGTGACCGCTGGGTGCTGGCGGTCGCGGGAACACACGGTAAAACCACCACCTCAGGGATGGTGGCCTGGATCCTGGAAGCCGCCGGGCTGGCACCGGGATTTGTGATTGGCGGTGTGCCGGGTAATTTTGATGTTTCCGCCAGGCTGGGGGACAGTCCGTTTTTTGTGATCGAAGCCGATGAATACGACAGTGCCTTTTTTGATAAGCGGTCAAAATTCGTCCATTACTGTCCGCGTACTCTGATCCTCAATAACCTCGAGTTCGATCATGCGGATATCTTCGATGACTTACGGGCTATTCAGCGTCAGTTCCATCACCTGATACGCATCGTGCCGGGGCAGGGGAAAATCCTGTGGCCTGAACAGGACAGCCATTTGCGTCAGGTCATCAATATGGGCTGCTGGAGTGAACAGGAAACGCTGGGCGAGCATGGTCACTGGCAGGCACAAAAGCTCACGGCAGATGCGTCACGCTGGAAAGTTTTGTATGACGGCGAGCCGGTGGCAGAGGTCAACTGGTCGCTGGTCGGTGAACACAACATGCATAACGGGCTGATGGCGATGGCTGCCGCGCGACATGTCGGTGTGACCCCGGAAAATGCGGCGCTGGCGCTGAATGACTTTGTGAATGCGAAACGACGTCTGGAATTGCGGGGACAGTTTAACGGTATCGATGTGTATGATGATTTTGCACACCATCCGACGGCCATACTGGCGACCCTGTCAGCGTTGCGCAGCAAAGTCGGCAATGGCGGCCGGATTCTGGCAGTCCTTGAACCCCGCTCCAATACCATGAAACTGGGCATCAGTAAGAATGAACTTGCCCCATCGCTTGCCAAGGCTGATCAGGTCTTTCTCTATCAGCCACACCATATCGGCTGGCAGGTATCTGAAGTGGCAGAAGCTTGTCTTCAGCCGGCACACTGGAGTGCGGATATCGATACGCTGGTGGAGATGATTGCCCGGGAAGCAAAACCAGGGGATACCCTGCTGGTCATGAGTAATGGCGGATTTGACGGTATCCACCAGAAACTTCAGCAGCGGTTACTTCAGGCGGGATAAGATCTCAGCCGGGCGAGGAGACTCGCCCGGTCTGAACGCTTATTCTGCTTCTGCCAGCTCACGCAGATACTGAAAGATTAACCGCGCAGATTTCGGCGCTTTGTTTGTCGCCTTCTCTTTTTGTGCGTTGCGGATAAAACTCCGTAGCTGCTGCCGGTCAGCGGCCGGGTAGAGGTTAATGACTTCAGCGATAGCATCATCACCTTGCTCAATTAACCGGTCACGGATCCCTTCCAGCTTATGGAATAACGCGACCTGCTGATTATGGCGGTTTTTCAGCTTATCCAGCGCCTGGCGGATAGGCTCGACATCGCGGGAGCGTAACAGCTTACCGATCAGCTGGATCTGCCGGCGGCGGGCTTCTTTCTTAATACGCTGCGCCAGTTCAATCGCTTCACGTAATTGCTCATCCAGCGGTATACGCTCCAGAGAACTCTTACTCAGGTCGATAAGCTCGGCTCCGAGGCGTTTCAGTTCTTCGGCGTCACGCTTTATCTCACTTTTACTGACCCAGATAATCTCATCATCTTCATCTTCTAGCGGGTCCGGCTCGTGGTCGAGCCACTCTTCGGGTTGTTTTGTCATTATCTGGCTCCTGAAAAAAGAGGCTAATGCTAACAGGTTACAGGGTGACTGCGAAATTGTTCTCTGACTCTGATAGACTGATTATATTCATACATAAGAGTAGACGGCAGATCGATGAACGTATCAACTCAGGTTGCAGAACAACGTAAAGTACTGGAACAGGCAGTTTCTCACGCGCTTGAACTGGCGAAAGCCACCACCGATGGCGCGGAAGTCGCAGTAAGTAAAACGACGGGACTCAGCGTCAGTACCCGCTATGGCGAGGTGGAAAATGTTGAATTCAATAGCGATGGTGCGTTAGGGATCACCGTTTACCTGCAACAGCGTAAAGGCAGCGCTTCTTCGACTGACCTTAGCCCGGAAGCTATTCAGCGGACGGTGCAGGCAGCGGTAGATATTGCACGTTATACCTCACCGGACCCTTATGCCGGTGTCGCAGAAAAAGATCTGCTGGCCTGGAATCCGCCCGATCTGGACCTGTTCCACCCGCTGGACATCGGGGTTGACCGTGCGATTGAACTGGCGGCAGAAGCCGAGCAGAGCGCCTTACAGGCGGATAAACGCATTGTGAATACCGAAGGTGGCAGTTTTAACACCCATGCCAGTATTCGCGTATTCGGTAACAGCCACGGTCTGCTGAACAGCTATTGCAGCAGCCGTCACGGCATTTCCGGCAGCGTAATTGCGGAGCAGGACGGGCATATGGAACGTAACTATGCCTACACCGCGGCCCGTGACTTTGCCGATTTGAAATCTGCGCAATGGGTCGGCGAAGAGTGCGCGCGCCGTACACTGGCCCGCCTGGCCCCGCGTAAACTGGCGACCATGAAAGCGCCGGTGATCTTTGCCTCCGAAGTGGCGACAGGATTATTTGGTCATCTGGTGGGAGCGATCAGTGGCGGCAGTGTCTACCGCAAATCCACTTTCCTGCTCGACTCGCTGGGGAAAGAAATTTTTCCGCACTGGCTGACGATTGAAGAACGACCGCACGTACTGAAAGGCGTGGCTTCCACGCCGTTTGACAGTGAAGGTGTCACGACCCGCGACCGGACGATTATTGATCACGGTGTCTTACAGCAATGGCTGCTGACCAGTTATTCGGCCAGGAAACTGGGGCTGCACAGCACAGGACATGCCGGTGGCATCCATAACTGGCGTATCGCCGGTCAGGGACATACCTTTGACCAGCTACTGAAACAGATGGGCACCGGGCTGGTGGTGACTGAACTGATGGGGCAAGGGGTCAGTGCCATGACCGGAGACTACTCCCGTGGCGCTTCCGGCTTCTGGGTAGAAAATGGCGAAATCCAGTATCCGGTCAGTGAAATCACCATTGCCGGAAATCTGCAGGATATGTGGAAGAATATCGTCACCGTGGGTGATGATATCGAAACCCGCAGTAATATTCAGTGTGGTTCCGTTCTGTTACCGGAAATGAAAATTGCCGGTCAGTAGACCCGACAGTAAAATAATATAAGAAAGGGGCCGCTATCGCGGCCCCGTTTACCGTAAGGAGTGAGCAATGCGTCTGTCTTCAGTGGTGGTTCTCACCGCATCATTAATATGCTTCCCGCTCATCGCCAATGCGCTGCCCCTCGAGCAGGACATGGACATTCTGGGTTCTGAACTGGTCACCGTACAGAACGCCGGTAATGCTCAGGAGATGCATCAGTCGCTGGAAAAAATGCGTCATGCCGCAGAAGATGCCAGAACAGGTACCCCGTATACTTTGCAGGGTCAGGCCGCTGACAGCGAAAATATGAAGGCCTACCGTGCCGGCATTGATCAGTTGATTGCACAAATTAATGTTGTGGATGCACTGGCGGTGAAAAATAAATTACCGGAAGCCAAAGCCGCGGCTAAAAAGCTGATTGATATCCGCAATCAGAACCACCGCAAGTTCCGCTAATCACGGAGCCACCACAGCACCCCTGTTGCCCGTGGTGGCCGTGAAACGGGGGCGCGGTATCTCAGTGGCGATCGTCCGCCTCTAACCAACGTACCAGTGCGTCCCAGTGCTTCTGAGTGACCGGATCATTGCCGTCGCTGAACCGTGCAGACTGCTCCCGGACTTTTTCTATTGCCTGTCGCGGCGCCGGCAGAATATTATCCCGTCCCCCGGCCAGAGCGGCTATCTGGATATTACAGGCCCGCTCAAGGACATGCAGATGACGGAAAGCCTGAGCGATATTCTTACCGGCCGCCAGCAGCCCGTGATTACGCAGGATCATCACATCGCTCTCCCCTAAGTCACGAACCAGTCGCTGCTGTTCATCCAGGTCCAGGGCGACCCCTTCGTAATCGTGATAAGTGATGCGGGAATAGAAACTGAGCGCATGCTGGGACAGCGGCAATAAACCGTCCCGCTGAGCGGAAACGGCGGCACCGTCCCGGGTATGGGTATGCAGGATCACTTTCAGGTCCGGTCTTGCCCGGTGAATAGCACTGTGGATCACATATCCTGCCTGATTGATCCCAAGCCCGGTCGGGTCATCGATAATATGACCGTCCACATCGATTTTGGTCAGGTTTTCCGGGGTGATCTCCTCAAACAGCAGCCCGTAGGGATTAATCAGGAAGTGTTCCTCCTCGCCCGGCACCCTGGCAGAGAAATGGGTATAAATGTGGTCGGTGAATTTCAGCTTTGCTGCCAGGCGGTAGGCCAGGGACAGATCGCGGCGAATACGTGCTTCTTCTGCAGACCAGCGACTATGCTGGCCAGGCGCTGGGCGGACTAATATTTCTGTACTCATTACAACTCCTGTTTTTCAGGGTTACCAGTCTGTTCCCTGGCCGAGCAGGGCCAGGATCTCCTGCCGTTGTTTCACCAGCAAGGGGGAATCGCGATGGCGCGGGAAAGGGGCGGGATTATGGAATTCCGCCAGGATCCGGGCAGGCCGGGGGGAGAACACCACGACGCGGTGACTCAGTAATAACGCCTCTTCAATATCGTGGGTCACCAGTACGCTGGTATATCCCTGACTTTGCCACAAGGTAATCAGCTCACTCTGCATCCGGATACGGGTCAGCGAGTCGAGTTTACCCAGCGGTTCGTCCAGCAGTAACAGGCGCGGTTCATTCAGCAGTGCTCTGGCCAGCGCGGCGCGCTGTGCCATTCCGCCGGATAACTGTGCCGGCCAGGCCTGAGCAAACTCCTGTAAGCCGATGCGTGAAATTAACCGATCTGCCTGAGGGCCTAACCCTTTCAGTCCCCTGGCCTGCGGCCCCAGTAAGACATTCTGTCTGACCGTCAGCCAGGGATAGAGTGTCGGGTCCTGAAAGACCAGGATCCTGTCCGGCCCCGGGGCGGTTACCGGTTGCCCGTCAGCCAGCAGTTGCCCCGCCTGTAAGGGCTCCAGACCGGCCAGCAGACGTAACAGCGTCGATTTACCGCAACCCGACGGACCCAGCAAGGCCACACTCTCGCCCGGCGCTATTTGCAGGCTGACATTGTCCAGTACCGGCAACTGCTTATCTTTCAGAGTGAAACGGTGACTGATATTCTTCAGGCGAATGGCCAGCCCGTCAGCATCCGCTATGTTTTGTGCCGCATTTACCATTTCATCGTTCCTTTTTGCCAGCGTAACACCCGGTTTCTGACTAAAAACAGCAGGCTTATCAACCCGGAGCAGAGCAGGGCCATCAGCAGTAAGGCTGCATACATATTGGGATAGGCCGCCCAGCCCTGGGCCCACTGCAGGTAGAAGCCAATTCCCGATTTAACGCCGACCATTTCGGCCACAATCAGTACTGAGAACGACGCCCCCAGCCCCATAAATAAACCGACAAACACACTGGGCAACGCCGCAGGAATAGCCACGCGTAAGATGAGAAAGCGGGAGTTTCCGCCCAGTGTTCTTGCCACGTCATACCAGGAGGTATCGATAGCCGCGACGCCGGACCAGGTCAGCACCGTGACCGGAAACCAGGTGGCCAGGGCAATCAGAAACACGCTGGCATCGTGACTGGTCGGGAACAGAAAAAAGCACAGCGGTAACAGGGCGGTCGCCGGTAACGGCCCCAGAATACGCAGTAAGGGATGCATCCAGTAGCCAACCCGTGGAGACCAGCCGATAGCGAGGCCCGCAATAAATCCGGCCAGGGTTCCCAGCACCACCCCACTCAGTAATAACGACAATGAGTGATAAAGACTGTCGAACAGCCGTGGCCAGTCATCGTGAAAGACCTGGATCAACGCCTGTGGCGGAGCAAAAAAAGGGACCGGCAGGATCAGCAACTTCGCGGTTAACAGCTGCCAGACACTGAGTAATACCGGTAAGGCAATCAGCCAGGCACCTGCGTATTTCAGACGCGGGAGATGCAACGACCACTGGCGAAATGTGAGCGACAGGATCAGTAACAGCAGGGCAATGCCGGCATGACATTCTGCCCAGAGTTGAGAATAGGGCCACAGCCTGCTGCCGTCCGGCCAGTATTGTGTGATGGCGGCCGAAGCGAGCCAGGCACCGGCGGCTATGACCCCCTGTGTCCACAGCGGCGGCAATAGCCGTGCGGGCCTGTCGAACACCGCCTCAGGCGAAGACATTTGCATAGATACTCTCCGCAAACTGATGAGGATTGACTGACGCACTGATCACCTGTACCCGCTGCAGATCGGTGACGTATTGGGTCATTTCGTTCACAAAGGCCTGGCCGACCGCGTGGTGGCTATGGGCCTGACTCATTAAAATCGCGGATACTTCCTGCGGAGTCGTATTCAGGGCATGCGCCATGAATTCCGTGCCCACTTTTTGAGGATTTGTGGCTGCAAAGCTATGAGCATCCAGCAACGCCTGGGTGAGTGCCGCCGCTGCCGGTTTATGTTTCCTCACCAGGGCACCGCTGACACCAATAACGCAGCAGCTCAGATGCGCGTATTCACCGCTCATATTACTGGCCAGCAGATGATATTTTCCGGTATCCAGTAACCGGGTACTGAAAGGTTCACTGCCACTGATGGCGGCTATCTCGCCTTTATCCAGGGCCTGGCTCATCAGGTCTGCAGGATAGACTTTCCATTCGACCTCTGTAATGGGATCGATACCGTGATTGTTCAGTAAAATGGCAAAGAAATTCTTATCCGGCCCGGCCATATCGGTAACGCCGATAGCCTTACCTTTCAGGCTTGCCAGCGAGGTATACGGCGAATGATTGGCGGTGATCAGGCTCAGGCAACCGCCGTGGGTGCCGGCGGTCAGTTTGACATCAAACCCCTGCTCCAGAGCTTTAAGCCAGCGTAACGCCATGCCAATACCGGCATCGGCTTTACCGGTCGCAATCGCCTGCAGCAGAACATCGGTCGAATTACCAAAATTAACGAATTCAACATCCAGATTATATTTACTGAACAGATTCTGTTGCTGAGCGACGGTAACCGGCGCGATACAGATAGCGCTCTGATTGATGGCCAGCTTCAGTTTAAAGGGTTCGGCCAGCCGCAGTGATGAGGTATCGGTCTGTCCGCCGGGCGTATTATCGGCCGTTTGTATCCTGTCTGCCATACCTGGCATGGCACCGGCACTGTCTGCCCATAACGGGGCGGAGAAACCGCCAAGCAGCGAGGTCGCAGCCACACCGGAGCCGAGCGTCAGAAAACGTCTGCGGGAGAATACGGAAGAGCGCATAAGTCAGTTCCTTTTCATCATTCCCCTGTCCGGGGAGAAAGAGTGAGTCACAAAAGTATTTGTCCGGCCCTGATCATCCGGCCGGGAGTGGCGGCAGAGAGGGTCAGGGCAGACCTGCCTCCAGCCGTTGCCGGCCGGCACTTAGCCAGGCACTGTCCTGTTGCGGCGTATGTACCCGGCCACATAAAACGTTCCGGTAATGTCGTTCCAGCGGGTTACGTCTCGTCAGCCCGTAATTTCCTGATAACCTGAGCGCCAGGTCGACAACCGTGATCGCATTATCTGTGATAGTGTTTTTAGCCAGCCCGGCCCCGACCGTGGTGAAGCCTTCCGCCGCCGCCCGTTCCAGCAGCGTGCTGTTCACCAGTAACAGCGATTCCATCTGTCCGGTCTGTTCCTGAATCCGCGGCAGCGTCGCCAGGGGTTTTCCGGTCCCCGCCGGAATGCGTTGTTGCAGCCACCCGGTCAGCCAGTCGGTAGCGGCACGGGCTATTCCGTCGTAAATGGCCGCCAGCAGCGCAGTATTGGCATTCGCTGAGAGCGCTGCCGCCCGGTCATCGGCAGGTGGCTGATGGCCCAACGGGCTGACGGCGGCGGCATAGCTGAGTGGCACAGTGACCTCCTTCAGGATCACTTCATGGCTGCCCGTGCCGCGCATCCCCAGGTGATCCCAGCTGGGAATAATGCGGATGCCGGGGGCCGATTTTGGCACCAGCCAGCTTCCGACCAGCGGAGGCTCATCGTCACTGCGGGCCCATACCGCCAGCCAGTGCAGGCCTTCAATACCGGTGGTGTATAATTTATGGCCATTCAGGACCCAGCCGGTGGCCGTCCGTCTGGCCAGGGTCTGCGGCAGTCCCCCGCGTGCCGGAGATCCGAGTTCCGGTTCGACCCGCAGGCTGTTGATCAATGCCCCCTCCGTCACGGCGGTTTCACTCACCTGACGGACCAGGCTGGCAGGCCAGTTTGCGGGCTGACGCAGACGTAAATGGTGCAGGTAATGCATGCAGACAATCAGCGCGGTTGAAGGCTCAGCCAGGGCAATCGCACGGATCACCGCCTGCAGGGCCGGCAATGAAGCACCGCCACCGCCATAATGCGAGGCCGTCGCCAGTGACAGCAGCCCTTGCTGACGTAACCATGCCAGATTCTGATGCGGGAAAGCCCCCGTCCTGTCGGTCTGCTCTGCGTTTTCAGCCATCGCCTGCGTGATGGCCGCGGCGGGGATAACGCCAGGTGGATGCCCGTTGATCTGTGGCGCACTCTGCTGATTAACCTCAGGCACGTTGGCGTACCTCCTGCTCCTGTTCACGGCGGGCTACTTTTTCCCGGGTGAGCGGTATTAAGGCCTTACCGTAATCAACGGCATCGTTGAGGGGATCAAAACCACGGATAAGAAAGTGACGGACACCGAGGTCGTAGTAGTCGAGCAGGGCATCCGCAACCTGCTCCGGTGTACCGACCAGTGCCGTAGAGTTCTGGCCCCCTCCGACCAGTCGGGCGATCCCTGTCCACAGTCGTTTGTCGACAACCTTTCCCGACTCCGCAATAGCCCGCAGCCGTTGTGCCCCGATACTCTGGGGTTTGTTATCCCGTTTCAGCGGTCCGCTGTGACGCTGACGTTCGGTCGCCACCGCGAGGATGTGATCGGCCTTTGCCCAGGCCGCCTCTTCCGTATCGGCGATAATCGGACGAAATGACACGCTGAAACCGACGGTCCGTCCATGGCGTGCGGCTTCAGCACGGACACGTTCGATGGTCTCTTGTGTCCCGGCCAGCGACTCCCCCCACAGGGCGTACACATCCGCATGCTTACCGGCGACCCGGATAGCCGCTTCGGAGGAGCCCCCAAAAAATACCGGCACAGGGTGCTCAGCCGGAGGACGGATCGCCGAGACGGCCTGTTCTGCCTGATAAAAATCGTTACGGATATCGAGAGGTTTATCACTGGTCCAGATATCACGGACCACCTGCAGGAAAGCCTCTGAACGGGCATAGCGCTGGTCATGATCCAGATAATCACCATCACGGCGCTGTTCGGCATCACTGCCACCGCTGATGATATGAACCGCCAGACGGTGATTGAGTAACTGATGCAGGGTGGCAAATTTGCGGGCAGCCAGTGTCGGCGAGACAAAACCGGGACGATGAGCTAACAGAAATTTAATTTTTTCCGTCGACAAGCCGGCGAGAGCGGCGACCAGAAAGCCATCCGGCTGGTCAGAGGCATGGGCGACCAGCAGACGGTCAAACCCTGCGGCTTCATGGGCCCTGGCAATACGCGTGATGTAATCAGCATCAAATACCGGACCGGAGGGAGGGAGGGTTTCTGAGGCCAGGCGATGGCTGATCATACCGATAAACTCAATGCTCATAATGGGTTCCCGTGCGTCATGGTCATATCAGGCACGCTCCTGTCAGGGGCGCGTATTTTTTATACTGTAAAACGGCGGTTAATATGATCAAAATTCATTTTTAACATTAGTTACTATGCTTATTTGATATAACAGGCCCCAGACCTTCTTACCGGAGGAAATCCGGCGCGGCATGCTCACTGACATGCACTTTTTCCGGGAGAATGCCGTAACCATAAAAGCGATCGGCGGTGGCCTGCAGACTGGCAATATCGCTGGCATTGACACTGCGCGAGCCGGAAGGCGCCCGTGAGGTGATTAATTGCGCGGTGCGGTAGGGGAGCTGGCTCAGCTGAGCGTAGCTTTGGGCATATAACGCCGGATGGCGGATAGCCCACACTCTTGCCCGCAGAACGCGGCGCGCAAAATCCCGGATCGCCTGACGTTTGGCAGGGGAGTCCAGTGACGCGGTGGTGGCTGTCAGGAAAGAAAAAGAGGGCGTCAGCTGACTGGCATCGGTAAGTTTTCGGGCACCATTCTCTTCAGCCACGGCGAGATAGGGGTCAAAGGTTGCCCACGCCCCGATTTGCCCGCTGCTAAAGGCGGCGCTGGCATCGGTCGGCAGTACGAAACGGATCGGCGCATCCTGCCGCGATAACCCGGCCTGCTGCAGTGCCAGGTAGAGCAGATTTTGAGAAATGCTGCCTGCCGCCGAGGAGACGACGACCTGCCGGCCTTTCAGATCACGGATACTTTTCAGGGGGCTGTCAGCCGGCACGATGATCGCATTGCCTTTTCCGGTCCCTGTTTCGGTGAGAATAATGGTCAGTTTTACTCCGCCCGCCAGGGCCTGAATGACCGGTAAGTCTCCGGCGTAGGAGGTATCTACCGCATCTGCCCGCTGGGCCTCAAACAGCGGGGCCGCTCCCTGAAAGTTAGCCCAGCGCAAATGGTAGGGGATGCCCTGTAACACTCCGGAGGTTTCCAGCAGACTTCGTAAGATCCGGGCCTGGTCGCCGATCACCAGGGTGGGTTCTGCCGTATTAGCGTACGAGTTGCCGGTCAGGGTCAGCCAGATCCCCAGCAGACCAGTAAGCAAAGTTAAACGTGAACGGGGCATAAAAGGATAATGCATAACAATTCCCTGCAACTATGAAATGTGATATTTACGTTAGCAAAGGGATTTTCATTCCTAAAATTCAATTTTAAGCTAAGTTAATATGCGTAAAGTTCATAAGAGACGGGTATGCGAATAGACGATATCGACGCACTGCTGGCAGTCGTGCAGTTTTCTTCTCTGAGTCAGGCGGCAGATCATCTGGGGATCACCCAGTCAGCCATTACCCGCCGTTTGCAAAGTCTGGAGCAGTCTCTGGGTACCCGGCTGCTTGACCGGCAGACCAAACCTTTACGCCTGACTACGGTCGGACAGCGGGTCTACCAGCAATGTCTGACGCTGAAGCGTGAAGCCCGGCGTCTGTATGCCCTGGCTAATGAGGAAGGAGAGGCCCGTGGCCCGCTGCGTCTGGGGTTACCGCAAAGCCTGAGCGAACTCTGCCTGTCCCGGACACTCGCCGGCCTGAATGCGCATTCGGCTGAGGCCGATGTGACGGTCAGTTGCGGCTGGGGAGGCCAGTTATTATCACGGCTGGAAAACCTTGATCTGGATGCGATGCTGGCTATCGGACCGGCAAATCTGACCATCCCCGACACGCTCCGCGCGACCCGGCTCAGGCCTTTGGCGGTGGGCGTGATTGTCCGTCAGGGAGTATTCAGCGAAGGTATGACGCTCAGTGAGGTGGCCAGGCTGGGCTGGGTGGTGAACCCGGAAGGTTGTGGCTTACGCGCCGGCGTCATCCGCTATCTGGAGCAGCAGGGAAGCCCGTTTAAAGTGAATGTGGAAAGCGCCGGTATCCATCTGCAGTTACAGCTGGTGGCGAACGGGGCAGGGGTGGGCATTGTGCCTCTGGCGGTGCTGGAAAACAGCCCGTTACGCGAAAGCCTGCAGGTGATTGCCAGCGAAGAGTACTGCCCGGAAAACTATCTGTGGCTATTATCTGCCCCGGACCAGGGCAATCTGGCACCGGCAATCCGTGAGTTTGCGCAGCTGGTCTCAGAGCAGTTGCCCTGACGTTCAGACGTTCCTGCGGGGGGAGGCCGGCGATGTCCGGCACCGGCCGGGCGTTGCCAGGTCATGCCGGCAGGCCATATCAATCCGCGCTGGCAGAGAGCGGAAACAAAAAGGGGCTGCTCCTTCCGCGCCCGGTTATCCGGTATGCGGTAAGAAACAGCCCCTGATTGTATCGAATGAGTCGAAGCTGACCGGTAAGCCGGGTTCTGTCGTGGACAGTCATTCGTCTAGGCCAGCAATCGCTCACTGGCTCAAGCAGCCTACCCGGGTTCAGTACGGGCCGTACCATGTGAACCCCTATTTGGCCTTGCTCCGGGTGGAGTTTACCGTGCCACGGACTGTTGCCAGCCGCGCGGTGCGCTCTTACCGCACCCTTTCACCCTTACCTGATCCCGTAAACGGGCCATCGGCGGTTTGCTCTCTGTTGCACTGGTCGTAGGCTTGCGCCTCCCAGGCGTTACCTGGCACCCTGCCCTATGGAGCCCGGACTTTCCTCCCCTCCGCCCGTCTCCCCGAAAGGACGACGACGAAGCGGCGACTGTCTGGTCAGCTTCGGCGGCGGATGATAGGGCATTTGCCACCGTTTGTCACGCGTCTTCCTGATCTTCCTTCTGATCCAGCGCGTACCGGTATAAAGCATTTTTCTTCACGCCATGAATTTCAGCGGTGAGGGCGGCGGCTTTTTTCAGCGGCAGTTCGCGCTGCAGCAGGCCGAGTGTCCGTAAGGCTTCCGGAGGCAGTGCTTGTTCATCGGCATGATAACCTTCGACAATCAGCACCATCTCACCTTTACGGCGGTTATCATCCTCGCGGACCCAGGCGAGCAGCTCCGCGACCGGCGCGCCGTAAATGCTTTCCCAGGTTTTAGTAATTTCCCGTGCCAGCACCACATAGCGGGAGCCACCTAACTCCTGCACCATATCCTGCAGGCAGTCCAGTAAGCGGTGGGTAGATTCATAGAAAATCAGCGTCCGCGGTTCCTGCACTAAGGCGCGGAGGGCATCGCAGCGGCCCTTGGTTTTCGCCGGCAGAAATCCTTCGTAACAGAATCGATCGGACGGTAATCCCGAGGCACTTAATGCTGTGATCGCCGCACAGGCACCGGGGAGGGGGACAACTTTCAGTCCGGCTTCCCGGCATTTACTGACCAGATGATAGCCGGGATCATTGATTAATGGCGTACCTGCATCGGAGACCAGGGCTATACTTTGACCCGCCTGTAAGCGGCTGATGAGTTGGTCAGCTTTTTGCTGTTCATTGTGATCGTGCAGTGCGAACAGGCGCGCATTGATTGCGAAATGTTGTAGTAACATACCTGTGTGGCGTGTATCTTCTGCGGCAATCAAGTCTGCATCTGACAGGACAGTCAGCGCACGCTGAGTGATATCGCCCAGGTTACCAATGGGGGTCGGGACAATGTAGAGCGTGCCCGCAGAAATCTCTGTCTGATCGTTTTGTTTCATTGTTTCATCCGAATTGCCGATTTAATATTAGGCGTTCTGAGAAAAACATAACCGGATACCGTATGCTTCTTTCAAAAGTGAATCGTCGTAAAGCAGGGCGTTTTGTCCCCGTCGTTCTCGCCGGGCTGATTCTGGCGGCCTGTACCACTCAGCAGCCCCCGGCACCTGCTGTTGATGTGCAGGGCGCGGAAACTGGCACCTCTGCCTATTACCTGCAGCAAATGCAGCAAAGTCGTGATGATAGCAAGACCGGCTGGCAATTACTCGCAATCCGCGCGCTAATCAACGAGGGTAAAGCCCCGGACGCTGCAAAACTGCTGCAGACACTCCCTGATAACCTGACGACAGTGCAAAAGCAGGAGCTGAGCTTACTGAAGGCGCAATACGCGGTATCTGTGCATAATGCCGCTGACGCCGTGCCGTCGCTGAAAGCGATTGACCTGAGCAGCTTATCTGCCGATCAGAAGGGCCGGTATTACCGTACCTATATTGCGGCAACCGCCGCACAACCGACGCTGGATACCCTGCGGGCCTTTATTGCTCTTCAGCCTCTGTTGCCGTCTGCGGACGAACAGCAGAAGAACATTAATGCGACCTGGCAGGCACTGCGTGCGATCCCTCAGCCGCAGGCAAATAACTTTGTCATTAATGCCAACGAAAATATTCTGCAGGGCTGGCTCGATCTGCTGGGAGTGTACTACCGCAGCAATAATAATCAGGATGCACTGAAAGCGGGGGTTAAAGACTGGCAGATCCGTTATCCGGATAACCCGGCGTCGAAACGACTGCCTGCCGGATTGCTGCAGAGTATGAATATGACGGCGGCCTCGACCAACACTATTGCTCTGTTACTTCCGTTAAGTGGCCCGGCGGCGATTTTCTCGCAGGCTATAGAGCAGGGGTTTGAGGATGCCCGTAACGGTGTGCTGGCGCAGGCATCGTCACCGCAAACCTCAGCAGCCTCCGCAGGACAAGCTTCGCCTGCAACGGCGGCACCGTCCGGGACCTCAGCACCGGTGGTCGGCAGTGCTGATATGCCTATCAGCGCCACCCGTCCTGCGGCCGCCGCCGCTCCCGCCGCTCCGGTCAGCCAGAATGCGGTGGTCAGTCCTTCCGCCGCGTCGGTGACATCGCTGACGGACCCGGCAACGGGAAATCCCTCTGCTGCGTCGGCAGGGCAGGTGAACGCGACTCCGGCAACACCCGCCACCCCGGCACTTCCTGCTACCGCACCGGCGAACAGTGAGGCGCAGATCAGGGTCTATGATACCAATACCAGGCCCGTGGATCAGATACTGCAGCAAGCTCAGAGCGACGGCGCAACCCTGGTCGTTGGCCCGTTGCTGAAAGAGAATGTGCAGCAAGTGGCGAATACGTCCACCCCGCTCAATATCCTGGCGCTGAATGAACCGGACGGCTTACAGAATCATGCCAATATGTGCTATTTCGCCCTTTCTCCGGAAGATGAAGCCCGTGATGCGGCTCGCCATATCCGGGCGCAAAATAAGCAGATGCCACTGCTGTTAATTCCCGCGAACAGTTATGGGCAACGGGTGGCGAATGCCTTCGCGCAGGAATGGCAAAAGCTGGGCGGTTCCCAGGTTGAAGAGCAAACTTTCGGTTCGATTGCCGACCTGAAAGCCCGTATAAACAGTAATTCGGGCATTGCAATGACCGGAACACCGGTCACGGTGCAGCCTGCGAATAACACCGCCGGTTCTGCGGTCTCCGTGGCGGGGATGACCTTTAATGCACCACAGACGGCTCCTGAGGCTCCTGCCGCGGCATCCGGCAATATCGATTCTGTGTACATTGTGGCCAGCCAGGGTGAACTTGCGCTGATAAAGCCGATGATCACCATGCGCACCGGGTCCCGCAGTAATATTGCCCTCTATGCCAGCTCCCGCAGTTCTCAGTCCGGAGCCGGCCCGGATTTCCGTCTTGAGATGGACGGGCTGCAGTTCAGTGATATCCCATTGCTGTCCGGGGCGAACCCTGCTTTGATGCAACAGGCAGTGAAGAAGTTTAATAACGACTACTCACTGGCACGCCTGTATGCGATGGGGGTGGATGCCTGGACGCTGGCTAACCACTTTAGCCAGTTACGGAACAGTACCGGTTATCAGATCGACGGAAATACCGGTATTCTGAGTGCCGGCTCAAATTGTGTGATCGACAGGACGTTGTCATGGAATCAGTATTCTCAGGGAGAAATCGTGCCGGTGCCACAGACCGCACACTGACCGGTAAAGGGTATGAGTGGCGGGCACGCCACTTTTTACAACAGGCCGGACTGGAGTGGGTCGCCAGTAATGTTCGCTACCGTTACGGTGAAATAGACCTCATTATGCGTGATACCTGTGGATGGGTATTTGTTGAAGTCCGTTTCAGAAAAAATGATCACTTTGGCGGTGCGCTGGCAAGCATCACCCGTGAAAAAAAGCGGCGTCTTCTTCGCGCCGCAGCGGCATGGCTTGCCGCCCGCCAGCAAAGTTTTGCTACGGATGACTGTCGTTTTGATATCATTGCCGTCACAGGAAGTGATGTGCAATGGATTAAAAACGCTTTTGATACCGAAATGTAATTATCAGGTGGTCGTGTGCAGGAAAGAATAAAGTCTTGTTTTACCGAAAGTATTCAGACGCAGATAGCGGCGGCAGAAGCATTACCGGATGCGATTTCCCGGGCGGCGCTGACGCTGGTTCAGTCGTTACTTAACGGGCACAAAATACTGAGCTGTGGCAACGGTGCCTCCGCCGCTAATGCTCAGCATTTTACTGCAACGATGATAAATCACTTTGAAAATGAACGACCCAGCCTGCCGGCAGTCTCATTAAGTGCCGATAACATTATGCTTACCGCCATCGGAAACGATCGGCAACATGATGAAATCTACGCTAAACAGGTGCGTGCGCTGGGCCAGGCGGGTGATGTGTTACTGGCAATCTCGACCCATGGTAACAGCCGGGATATCGTCAAAGCCGTGGAAGCTGCAGTGACCCGCGATATGACGATTGTCGCATTAACCGGCTATGATGGCGGAGAACTGGCGGGGTTACTGGGTCCGCATGATGTCGAAATTCGTATTCCCTCTCATCGCAGTGCAAGGATTCAGGAAATGCATATGCTGACGGTGAATTGTCTGTGTGAACTGATCGATAACACGCTGTTTCCCCAGCAGGAATAATTGAAGGAGCATTGATGAAAATATTTTCTGTGTTAGCCGTAGTGATGTCTGCTCTGTTGTTACAGGGCTGTGCTGCTGTTGTGATTGGTAGTGCTGCGGTGGCCACAAAATCCGCGACTGACCCGCGTACCGTCGGGACTCAGGTGGATGATGGCACGCTGGAGCTCCGGGTCGCTAATGCCCTGGCGACAGATAAGCAGGTCAAAGCCGCGCATATCAACGCCACCGCTTATCAGGGTAAAGTCCTGCTGACGGGTGAGGCTCCGGATCAGTCTGTCGCGGATAAAGCGAAGCAGATCACCGCCGGTGTCGAAGGGGCTACCGAGGTGTATAACGAAATCCGTATCGGACCCAATGCAAGCCTGGGTACCTCCTCGACAGATACATGGATCACCACGAAGGTACGTTCACAGTTGCTGGCCAGCGACAGAGTGAAATCGTCGAATGTGAAAGTGACCACAGAGCAGGGAGAAGTCTTTCTGCTGGGACTGGTGACGGCACAGGAAGGCCAGGCCGCCGCAGAGATTGCCAGTAAGATCAGCGGAGTAAAACACGTTACGACCGCATTTACTTTACTGCAATAACAGCCCTGTCAGGCAGCCGTTCAGGCTGCCTGCTCACTCCCGCAACAATCAATAATCAGCAACCGGCAGTCGCTTACGGCGGTAATATTCAGCTGTTTTTCATCGCTGATAAATACACCGTCTCCGCAACCGGCCTGAAGGGAAGTATTCTCTCCGCCCAGTGCCACTTCGCCATACACAGACTGCAGATAGCAATGTGACCCGTGCAGGGGAAAATTCTGTATCTCTTCCTGCTGTAACGAAAGCTGAAAGACCCGGATCTGCTGACGGAGTTTGAGACTGCCTTGCTGCCCGTCGCCAGAGGCGATCAGTACAGACTGCTCATTGGCCGGTAACGGCCGGTGTTGCAGGATAGGCGCATTTTGTTCCGGACAGGTCTGCAACCACAGTTGTAAACGGACGAGATCGGTCGCCGGTGAGGGATTACTTTCGCGGAAAATCGTATTATCACCGGCAAACAGCAGTGCATCCCCGGCGCGTGCCGATGTCACCTGACCGTCACTGCTACGGTATTCGGCTTCACCTTGCAAAATAATATTCAGGACATCCACTCGCGGGAAACTGCGTGGCTGAAAGGTCGATCCCGCTGCCAGCACTTCCTGATTAAGTACCTGCAGATAGCCAAAACCGAGTAATTGCGGGTCAAAGTAGTGTCCGAAGGAAAAACTGTATCGGGACTTCAGCCAGCCATAGTCAGCACTGCCACACTTTTCAGCGGCTCTTAGCCTAAACATTTTTTTCCTCCGGCCAGTGATATTCTGCATTTATCTTAAAGCGCTGGACGGCTGAATGTTAGCCAGTTAATCTGCCTGCTCTGTTCAAATTTACTGAAAGAGAATCCGATTGTGAGAGAACGGGCACTGACACTTGAAGCGCTGCGCGTGATGGATGCCATTGAGCGGCGCGGTAGTTTTGCCGCCGCAGCTGATGAACTCGGTCGGGTTCCTTCAGCCCTCAGTTACACCATGCAAAAGCTGGAAGAAGAGCTGGATGTGGTGCTGTTTGACCGCTCCGGGCACCGGACAAAGTTCACTAATGTCGGTCGCCTGTTGCTGGATCGCGGCCGGGTGTTGCTGGACGCGGCAGATAAACTGACGACGGATGCGGAAGCCCTGGCGCGTGGCTGGGAACCCCATCTGTCCATCGTGACGGAAGCGCTGGTGCCTTGTGAACACCTGTTCCCCCTGGTCAATCGTCTGGCCGAAAAGGCGAATACTCAGCTCTCACTGCAGACCGAGGTTCTGGCCGGTGCCTGGGAGCGTTTAGATCAGGGGAAAGCCGATATTGTGGTCGCCCCGGCACTTCATTTCAGAACCTCCAGCGAAATCAATACCCGTAAACTTTACAGCATGATGAGCGTGTATGTGGCCAGCCCGGATCATCCTATTCATCAGGAACCGGAGCCGCTCTCAGAAACCACCCGGGTGAAGTATCGTGGGATTGCCGTTGCGGATACCGCCCGTGAACGTCCGGTGATTACGGTTCAGTTACTGGATAAACAACAGCGACTGACCGTGAGTTCACTGGCAGATAAACGCAAGGCCCTGCTTGCCGGTCTCGGTGTGGCCACCATGCCCTGGCCCTGGGTAGAAAAAGATGTCGCCGAAGGGCGTCTGAAGGTGGTGAGTCCGGAGTATAAAGCCGACATTAATATCATTATGGCCTGGCGACGGGACAGTATGGGGGAGGCGAAAGCCTGGGCCCTGCGCGAGATCCCGCGCTTACTGACAAAATATCAGACTTCCTCGCGGTGGTAACACCGCGCAGCCGGAAGCGGTACTGTCGTCAGCCGGCATCCCTGTGATGCCGGGCAAGCCTGTCGAGCTGCAGAAGGCCTGGCACAATGCCGCCGCCTGCGGTCCCCGGCAGCGGTACTGTCGTCAGCCAGCATCCCTGTGATGCGGGGCAAGCCAGTCATGCTGCAGACGGTCGGGCACAATGCCGGCGGGATTAAGATGCGGATGGCTGCGGTAGTAGTGGTGACAAATATGGCGGAGGTCCACCGTATCGGCAATACCGGGCTGTTGATAGATATCGCGTAAGTAGCCGTAGAGATTCGGGTAATCGCTGATGCGACGGCGATGGCATTTAAAATGCGTCACGTAGACGTCATCGAAACGGATCAATGTGGTCCACAGACGAATATCGGCTTCGGTCAGTTGTTCTCCGGCCAGATAACGTTGCTGTGACAGGATCTCTTCCGCTTTATCCAGCCCGTCGAACACCGCGTCTGCCGCGCTATCGTAGGCTTGCTGGCTGGTGGCAAAGCCTGCCTGATAAACACCGTTGTTAATTTGCGGATAGATCCATGCATTGAGGGCATCGATCTGTGGCTGCAATTCCTGAGGATAATAGTCGGGCGTTATGGCAGCCATCTCTGTAAACGCCGTATTCAGCATACGGACGATATCTGCTGATTCATTACTGACTATCGTTTCACGATGCTTATCCCATAACACGGGAACCGTAACCCGTGTCGTCGCCTGAGGATCGGCTTTCTGATACAGCTGATACAGGTAGTCCAGCTGATAAAGTGGATCACCGTCTGTCCTGGGAAAATCCCGGGCGAATGTCCAGCCATTTTCCAGCATCAGCGGGTGAACGACGGAGACGCTAATGAGCTTCTGTAATTGCTTCAGTTGTCGCAGGATAAGCGTCCGGTGTGCCCATGGACAGGCCAGCGACACGTACAGATGGTAGCGTCCCGGCTCAGCCGCGAAGCCGCTCGCTCCGTGCGGCCCGGCCTGACCCTCGGCCGTGATCCAATGGCGCCATTGTGACTGTGTACGGACAAATTTGCCCTGACTGGCTGTCGTATCATAGCCAATGTCGACCCAGCGACCTTCCTGTAGCATGCCCATCCAGTGCTCCCGGGATAACGTTCTGTGTGATAGAAAAAAGGTGAGTATCAGGCGTGACGGGGAATAAAAGGGCGGCGAAGTACAACTTCGGCCTTATTCCGGCCTGTGGGGGGAAGAGCTTTTCAGTCAGCGAGCCGCTGACTGAAAAGAGAGTCGCTTATTAGCGCCGTGGCAGCGCTTTACGGATCATCCGCCAGCTGCTCCATAAACCGAACCCACGCTTGGCCCAGCGGACAATAAACGCAGGATGGCGCATAGACCAGACCGCCGCCAGTCCGCTACCGATCGCAATATAACGGCGTAATCCTACGACGGTATGCCACAGAGTGTCATACCGGGCAGTCCCCTGATACCAGTCACGCTCGCAGGCTTTTAAATCCAGCCGTTGTTGCTGAACCAGAACCAGCAGGGCATTTTTACGTCGTTCTATATCGCGACGGCTCATGACTGACGCTCCTCCAGTAGCTTACGATCCGTGGAAAGTTCTTCACGGGAACTGCTCAGCAAGGTCGAACGCCGGGATTTAACAATGACCCAGATACCCAGTATCAGTGCCAGAGCAAACAGCACCCCGGTGGTAACAGCAATTGCCATCAGACGATATTGAGGCTCTACAGCAACGATAACCAGGATCATCAAACTCATCAGTCCGAACGCTGTAAAAAGCATGGTTAATCCGACCATCAGCAACATCTGGATCAGATTCGCCTTTTCCTCTTCTAACTCGACAATTGCCAGACGAACCCTGGTCTCTACAATACTGACCAGGGTCGTGACCATGCGCTGGCCGACATTGATAAGGCCTTTTCCCGGACCTTCGTTCGGTGAATGATTATCCATAATTATCGACGCGAGATAAGAATACCGAAGACCACACCAATCGCCGCACCGATCCCGACGCCGTGCCATGGATTGTCGCTGACATATTCATGGGCTTTTTGTGCCGCTTCACGGGTGGTTTTACTGAGCTGCTGACCGGATTCCCCCAGGCTTTCCCGGGTCGAGTCTAATGTTGCCCGTGCTTTTTTATGTAACTTATCGACTTCAGATTTTGATTTATCACTGGCCCCGCTCAGTACTTCTTCCAGTGTGTCCGCCAGGGCAGACAGTTCAGCACGCAGATCCTTTGAAGATGGAATATCAGCCATATAAAACTCCTTCTGAAAGATGTTGGTTGGCTCCGCCGGGCGGAGAAAAGCACACAGGCACTTAAAAGAGACTTTTCAAACCGCAGAAAAAGGGTCTCTGTTTCTGCGTTATCAGGGCGATGCCGGGTGTGGCGCAGCACGGGTGACCTTGCTGCGGGAGCACTGGCGCTGAATTCCGGCTAATGCCTGTTTCAGGCCGTCGATCCTGTGCTGATTGTGATGCTGCCTCGCCAGTGAGATTTCATACTCAATGTTGTTAATGTTGTCCTGAGGGTATCGCGGACAGTGGGTCCCGCGGGCACCGGCAGTGACCGGTAATATCATCAGCACAATTAGCAGACCATCTACGCTCTTCATCAGGATCTCTTATCCCGGGCCTAAGTGCATGACATCTGTGTGATGTCACTGCAAATTTACCTGACTGTTTTACTTAGTTATCTGAGTATAGATAGCCCTGGCAGAAAGTTCAAAGTCAGGGCAGAGAGGAAATAAAGAAAGCGCCTCTTTCCGGCATGCTGCCGCCGGGTCAGGCCGTGATATACCCTGCCGATAAGATGTGACTAAGGATACGCCGGGCAGCCAGTTGCTGCTCTTCATTTTCCAGGTGGATCACCAGACTATCAGGGCCCGGGGTAATACTTTTTATCGTGATCCCTCTGGCGGTGAGCTGCTGGTAAAGAAAGAAACCATCCGGCAGGCTCATCCCTTTATGGGTCACCATAATCCGTACGACCGGGTCACTCACGACCATGCCAGGCATCAGCCGTATCGTCGCGAGGATAATCAACGCGACGATCACGATAAAAGGGAGCAGCCGATACCTGGAGAACAGCGTTTGGCGGGACATTACAGAGATTTCCCGCCTTGCTGAGAACGTTTACGCCACAGAACATACAACGAGCCGAACAGACCAAAAACCAGCAACACCAGAGGTAACAGCATCAGACAAAACATCAGCTGATCTTCATACTTCTGGAATAAGGGGGTTTTACCGAGGGCGAAGCCGGCGCAGGTCAGGATAACAACCCAGAGTAATCCGCTAAACCAGTTAAAAAACTGGAACCGGGCGCTGCTCAGTCCGGAAATACCCGCAATGGTTGGCAGCAATGTGCGGACAAAGGCAATGAAACGGCCGATCAGTAATGCAGATAATCCGTGCCGGTGAAAAAGTGCATGCGCCCGCTGGTGATATTGTGCCGGAAGGTGAGACAGCCACTTCCTGACCAGCGGCGTATTGCCCAGCCATCGCCCCTGAATATAGCTGACCCAGCACCCCAGACTTGCCGCAACGGTGAGGATAAACAGGGTCATCGGGAAGCCCATGGTCCCTTTTGCGATCAACACGCCGACCAGGATGAGCAGGCTATCGCCCGGTAAAAATGCCGCAGGCAGCAGGCCATTTTCCAGGAATAAAATGATAAATAAAATGCCATAAATAGCCCATACCAGAGAAGGATCGGCGAGCGTTTCAAAATCCTGTTGCCAGAGTGCGTGCAGTAGGGCGTGTAAGGTATCCATTAACTGTTCCTGACCATCATTAATATTCCGGAAGAAGTCTTAAAGATAACGCATTCCGGAAAACCCGGAAGGGCAATGAGGTGACTTCTGAACACTTCACCACTGTTATCCGGGGAAGGATAACAGCAAATAATTGTAACAAAAAATAAGTAAGGGCAGTAAGTTTAATCGCGCAGAGGCACAGAGTTTTACCTGTTCTGCGCGATTAAAAAAGGATATTTACACGGACTGACATTCTCCGTGGCTCTGCCGTGCAGAGAAGTCTTGCCGGTAAAGCCGGGAAACGGTGGCGAGTGCAAAGAGGGGTACCGTGACGGCGCGGAAGAGATCCCGCACCGTCTCAGACCATTATCTGACCGACGCCTGGCGTTCCGGGCTTTCAGCCGTTCCGGAGACGGATTTTTTCATCGCTTCTGACTGGCAGACCGCGGCGGTAAACAGAATATCGGTGGAAGAGTTCAGTGCAGTTTCCGCAGAGTCCTGCAACACACTGATTAGGAACCCGACGGCGACGACCTGCATGGCGATATCATTAGGGATCCCGAACATATTACAGGCCACGGGGATTAACAGCAGAGAACCACCAGCGACTCCGGAAGCTCCGCAGGCACATAATGATGCCACCAGGCTCAGGACGACCGCCGTCGGTAAATCGACAGCGATGTTCAGGGTATGTACCGCCGCCAGGGTCATCACGGTGATGGTGACAGAGGCACCTGCCATACTGATATTGGCTCCCAGCGGAATCGAGACGGAATAGGTGTCTTCATCCAGATTCAGGCGCCTGGCAATCGCCATATTTACCGGAATATTGGCGGCGGAGCTGCGGGTGAAAAATGCAGTTACACCACTTTCCCGCAGGCATAAGAACACCAGCGGATAAGGGTTGCGGCGAATTTTCCAGAAGACCAGTAACGGGTTGACGACCAGTGCCATAAACAGCATACAGCCCAGGAGCACAGACAGTAAGGTCGCATAGCTCCACAATGCAGAGAAGCCGTTGGTGGCCAGCACCGAGGCGACCAGCCCAAAAATACCCAGCGGAGCACAGCGGATCACCTTACGTACCAGCCAGGTGACCGCAGAAGACATATCATTCAGCACCTGTCGGGTGGTATCACTGCTGTGCCGGAAAGCAAGGCCCAGGCCGATAGCCCAGACCAGAATACCGATATAATTAGCGTTCAGCAGTGCGTCAAACGGGTTAACGACCACACTAAGCAGTAAGCCGCGCAGGATCTCCTCAATGCCCCGGGGCGGAGTGACTCCCTGATGGACATCGGTCAGGCTTAATACCTGAGGGAAGTGGAAACTGGCAACCACGGCCACCACCGCAGCAAAGAAGGTACTGAGCAGATAAAGAATAGCGATCGGTTTGATATTCGTTTTCTGCCCCTGAGCATGGTTGGCGATCGACGAGATCACCAGTACCAGCACCAGTATCGGGGCAACGGCTTTTAAGGCATGAACAAAGAGTTCACCCAGTAACCCGACGTCGCGTGCACTTTCTTTTGACACCGCTGCCAGCAAAATACCCGCCAGCAAACCCGCAATGATCTGTCCAATCAGATTACCTGAGCTCAGCCAGAGCATCAGTTTGTTATTTTTTTTAATCATATAATATTTACTTATTTTTTAAGGAATTCTCATTTTCCTGACGTGGTTAGCGTCACTGAAAATAATGGGTCGCGGGCAAGTATAAGTAAAAGATATACATAATAAAGAAGAAATCAGACCGCCAGATTCTGCAGCCAGTGTGAAAATATCTTCAGGTGTGCGCTTGTTAGCGGTAAATCATGCAGATTGATTTTTACATGAAGGATTTGAGGGGGTTTTCACCCCCCTTTGGGATATTGTTTCGTTATAGCTTGTGCGCCATCTGACGGTTTTTCAGATGATTTATGCCCAGGGTGATCAGCAGGATGGCGGCAACCACCGTCAGGGATACTGCGGTCGGAATATGATAAACCTCCAGCAGCAGCATTTTTATGCCGATAAAGACCAGGATCACGGCCAGGCCATACTTCAGTAATGAGAACCGCTCAGCAACCCCTGCCAGCATAAAATACATGGCCCTCAGACCGAGGATGGCGAACAGATTTGAGGTCAGTACGATGAAAGGGTCGGTCGTGACGGCGAAAATAGCCGGAATACTGTCTACCGCAAAAATAACATCACTGAACTCCACCATGATCAGGGCCAGAAACAGGGGAGTGGCATACCTGAGCCCCTGGCGTTTAACAAAAAAGCGTTCACCCTCCAGGGATTCTGTCATACGTATATGGCGGCGTAACCAGCGGACGACCGGCTTTTCTGTGCTGCTGTCTGCTGCTTCGTCGGAAGGGATCGCCATCCTGACCCCGGTGATCACCAGGAAGGCACCGAACAGATAAAGGATCCAGCTGAACTCACTCACCAGCCAGCTGCCGGCAAAAATCATGGCGGTACGCAGTACGATGGCACCCAGAACACCGTACACCAGGACCCGTTGTTGCAGGGCGGCCGGAATAGCAAAATAATTGAATAACATAAGCCAGACGAATACGTTATCTACCGCCAGTGCTTTCTCCAGCACATATCCGGTGAGAAAGGCCAGGGTTTGCGAAGAGGCAACCGCCGGACCTGCATGTTCCCGTAAATACCACCACAATGCGGCACTGAACAACAATGAAAGGGCGACCCAGACAACGGACCAGAGGGCGGCCTGTCTGACCGTCATACCGGCACGATCGCGGCGACCCTGTAAGCGAAGATCAACTAACAGCATGATCACGACAACTACGATAAAACTGCCCCAGAGGAGTGGGTTACCCACGCTGTGCATAATGTTTTCCCCGAAAAAAAACGGCTGAGATCAGAAGATATCAGCCGCTGTGGTGTGACAGGCAAACCTTACCTTCCGGCAAGGTCTCACTTGCAACACCGGATTTCCGGGTTGCGCGGCGACCGGTTGTTATACACAACGTAATGACGATCAGCCGGCTTTTAAGTTACTCCCCTTTGCTTTCTACAGGCTAGGAGGGATCAGGCATAAATTCAAGTAAAAAAGAAATAAAATGAAACATTCTGATAAATCTGTTCACTTAATTGCGGTAAACAGAGCCGATTGCCTCCGGCGGGCGACAGTTTTATCATAGCGGTTCTCCCTCCCGGCCCAGGATACTCAGTGAAAGAAGGTAAGCACGCACTCCGATGGATGGCACTACTGATAGCGATTCCGGTCGGATTCGCCGGCGCGATGGTTACGCTGGCTTTTCGTCATACCCTTGATTTTTTCAATCGCCTGCTGTTCGGGCGTAGTGATGATATCACTCTGGCGATGCATGCCTGGCCCTGGTACTGCTGGCCACTGATTGTGGGGGGCGGGGGACTGATAGCCGGTATCTTCCTGCAATATGCGGTCAGATTAGAGAAAAAACAGCGTATTAATACCGACTATCTGGATGTCATCAATGCCAGGCTGGATGCCGTTCCTACGCGTACCTCGTTGTTTCGGGCACTCTCGTCGATCGCCAGTATTTCCAGTGGGGCCTCCATAGGGAAAGAAGGACCGATGGTCCAGTTAGCGGCACTGTGCGGCAGTATTATCGGTCGTTTTCTGCCCGCCGCGACCTTGCTGAAAAACAGTGATGTTGTGGCGATGGCTGCGGCTGCCGGTCTGGCTTCGGTTTACCATGCACCGCTGGCCTCTGCGATTTTTGTCGCCGAAGTGGCTTTTGGTATCTCCGCCTTGCAGCGGTTGATCCCGCTGGTGATTTCAGCCGCCGTCTCGGTAATGACCCTGTGGTGGCTCGGTGACCGATCAGCCCTCTATCCGCTGGCTGAGGTACAGTTCGATGTCAGTATTGCCAGCGTCGTGACGGTGGCGGCGATTGGCTGTATCGGCGGCCTGGCCGGGGCCGGATTTATCACCCTGACCGGCTACAGTAAAAAACAGTTTTCCCGGATCACCCGTCTGCCTTACCGGCTGGCGAGCGGGGGGATCGCTGTGGGCCTGTTAGCCATACTGTCCACGGATATTCTGGGAAATGGCTATGAGGTGATCGTCAATATCTTTCGCGGTCACTACCTGTTGTCCGGGCTGTTGCTGGTGCTGGTGTTAAAATTGCTGGCGACCTGTTGCTCCGTCGGCTCTTCTGCGGTCGGGGGCATGTTTACGCCTTCATTACTGATAGGGGCGCTGGTGGGGGCAATGTTTACGGTGCTGACGGTACACCTCGGGTTTGGCACACAGCCTGGCTGGCTTTACGCGGCCGTGGGGATGGGGGCCGTGCTGGCGGCTATCAGCCAGGCACCGTTAATGGCGATGCTGATGGTGATGGAAATGACCCTGAACAGCAGCCTGCTGTTCCCGTTGATGATAGCCACGGTACTGGCCACGATGGTGACCTATCGCCTGCAGTCCGCCGTGACTTATCCGCTGATCGCTACCCACTTTTCCCGTGCCGAAGCGAAGTTTGATTTTGATAACACCTCGATTGCTGAACTGATCATCCCCGGGGCGGCTATTTTGCCGGGAACCCCGGTCAGTGATGCTCTGGCGATCAGTACACTGAAGCGTGAACGCTACGTCTATGTCATCAATGAAAGCGGGCGCTTTCTGGGGGTGGTTTCTATTCATGAAATCGCAGCCAGTGTGCTTTCCCAGAAGATCACCTCAGACTCTCCGGTCAGTACCGTGATGGATAACGAGTTTCCGTATGTCTGCCAGGGACAGAGCCTGCGGGAAGGCTGGGAGGCCTTTGAGAAGGTCACGTTAGAGCGTCTGCCGGTACTGAGTGATGATACCGGGCGCTATTTCCTGGGGGCGCTGACGAAAACCAGTCTGGTCCGTAAAGCCGGAGCCTTTATCTGAGCCAGCCGGAACCGGTCTTTGCGGTTGGGTTTATCGGCTAAAGCCAGTATAACTGCGCCCCTTTTCAGAAGCCCCTGTTTGCCAGACCCGTGCCGGAGATATCATGACCCTATTTGAAATGAGTGATTATTCACTTAACCTGCAACGCTTTCCGCGGACAGGCGATGACAGTGCTTTACAGGCCTGGGATGCCGCAGATGAATATCTGTTACAGCAGGAGATACCTCAGGGGCCGGTGTTTGTCTTTAACGACAATTTCGGGGCGCTGACCTGTGCGCTGGTCCATCAGGGGCGTCAGGTCTGGCACATCAGCGACTCACTGAATAGCCAGCAATCGGCACAGCAGAATCTGGCACTGAATGGCCTGGATGAAAGTCATGTCACCTTTGTCGATAGCATGACAGCGCTGCCGTTAACCCCCGCGGTTGTGCTGATTAAAGTGCCAAAAACTCTGGCCCTGCTGGAATTCCAGCTCGGGACGTTGCGTGATGTGCTGCAGCCGGACACGGTGATCATTGGCGGAGCGAAAGCGAAGGATATCCATAATTCCACGCTGGCGCTGTTTGAACGTATTATCGGCGAAACAAAAACCTCACTGGCAAAGAAAAAAGCGCGACTCATTTTCAGTCGCTTCACGGTGGCAGAAATGACCCCGCGTGATGTTGCCGAGCGGTGGCCGCTGGAAGGCACCCCGTATATTATCCATAACCACGCGAATGTTTTTTCCCGTCAGTCGCTGGATATCGGTGCCCGTTTCTTTATGCGTCACCTGCCTCGCGGTCTGGAAGGGGAGATCATTGACCTCGGCTGTGGTAACGGCGTGATCGGCCTGAAAGCGCTGGTGGAGAATCCTGAGGCTAATGTTCACTTTGTGGATGAGTCCTGGATGGCCGTCGCCTCGGCACAGATTAATGCGGAAACGAACCTGCCCCATGAGCTTTCCCGCTGCCGTTTCACGGTGAACAATGTGTTGAGTGGTTTCGCCCCGGACAGCTATTCGGCGGTGTTATGTAATCCGCCCTTCCATCAGCAAAATGCGATTACGGAGCATGTCGCCTGGCAGATGTTCCGTGATGCGTTCCGTTGCCTGCAATACGGCGGGGAATTAAGGATTGTTGCCAACCGTCACCTTGACCATGATCGAAAACTGAAAAAGCTTTTCGGTAACTGCCAGGTGGTGGGTTCTGATACAAAATTTGTCGTGCTGCGTTCCGTTAAACTCCGCTAAGCCGCAGGTCACCGGTGGGCCACTGAGTGTGGCCCACCGGTCGTCAGGCCCGTTCTGCGCATGCTTTCAGGCTTAATTCCCGCCACCTTTCTGCGGGGCCCGGGTCCCGGGACCAAGCCGTAGCCCTTTAAGCCGGTATCGTCTGTAAAACCCGATACCTGTTGTGCTGTCCGGTATAGTGCCGCAAACCCCGATATTCGATGAAATAAGTGACGCGCCAGCGAAAGCGCATTTCCTCCGGGACCCCCGATAACTACTGTACAGTCCGGCATAGTGCCGCAAACTCCGATATCCGGTGAAATGAGTGATGCGCCAGAGAAGGCGCATTTCCTCCGGGAACCCCGATACCTGCTGTGGAATCCGGCATAGTGCCGCAAACCCCGATATCCGGTGAAATAAGTGATGCGCAGCGACAGCGCAATTCCTCTGTTAACGCCGGCATCTGCTTCGTAGTCCGTTGCTTTCTGTTTCCTGTGGCTCTCTCTGGTCGTCAGTCAGCCTGCGGCCGCGCGGGTAAATCACTGGCAATCCATGAAAAGCGTAACTGATAGCCTTCATCCGTATGAGTATTACGCCGGTAACTGGCCCCCGGTTCTGCCATACAGTAAGTACACTGATTCAGGTTATCGATCCGCGATGCCGCAATTCCTTCCTGCAGTAACATCCGGGTGGCCAGTGCCGGTAAATCCAGCCAGAAAGCGGGCTGTGTGGAGGGTGCGGTCGGGCGCAGAGCGCGGGGATTTATCGCCGGGTGAAAGGCGCCGGGGAGCGGCCCGCTGACATAACGGCAGGCTTTAATCTCTTCCACCAGGGGTAAACCCAGTTCATAGCAACAGGGGCCTATCGCCGGGCCGATCGCCACGAAAAGATCAGCGGCGGTGGATCCCGCCTGAAAAAACTGTCTCAGGGTCTGTTGCAATATCCCGGCCAGCGTACCTTTCAGCCCTGCGTGGGCTGCCGCCACCTGATGTGTTTTTTCTGATGCGATAAGTACCGGTAAACAGTCGGCAGTATAGATGGCGACCGGTTGCCCGTGATGGCTGAACAAGGCATCCGCCACCGACTGCTTCGGGGGAAAGTTACTCTCTGCCGGACAGACGGTGGCGGTATGACGCTGCAGAGCATAGGCCGTGTTATCGGGAGGACGCTGACCTGAAGGTAAAAAGCTATGTCTGACCCAGCCGAGAGAACGGAGAAGGGACGATTGCTGACCTGCGGAAGAGGGAAGGGACATAGGCATTTCCTGTTGAATAATTTCATCCAGCGATTGCATTTATAGTGAAGATACTGCGATAGTCCTTACGGGGTCAATGATTGAATATTAACAATAAGATGAGGAAATTAAATGAAAAAGCGCTGGCTTTTAACCTTACCTGCGCTGGTAGTTCTTGGACTATCCGGCTGTGCGCAAAACACACAACAACGACTCAATGACCAGACGGTGACTGCGGTAAACTGGATGCAGCAATCCGGTGAATATCAGGCACTGACCTGGCAGGCATTCAATGCAGCCACGGCCGCGTTCGATCATGCCTCCTCGCTGACCGGTAAACCGAAAGCGGTGATTGTTGATCTGGATGAAACCATGCTGGATAACAGCGCCTATTCGGCCTGGCAGGCGAAGAATGGCAAATCTTTCAGTGATGCGACCTGGTCTGCCTGGACACAGGCGAAGCAAGCCCGTGCTATCCCGGGGGCGGTAGAGTTTGCCCGCTATGTCGACAGTCATGGCGGTACGGTGTTCTATGTCTCTAACCGTGATCAGAAAGACTATCAGGCCACCGTCGAAAATATGCAGGCACTGGGCTTTCCTGGTGTGAACGAAAAAACCGTGTTCCTGAGTACCGGTTCGTCTAATAAGCAGGCCCGTTTTGATCAGATCACCCAATCCGGGGCGAATGTGGTGCTGTATATCGGTGATAACCTCAATGACTTTGGCGGGGCGACCTGGCATAAAGGGAATGCTGAGCGCCGTAACTTTGTCAGCAGTAATCATCAGTTGTTTGGTACCCGTTTTATTATTCTGCCCAACGCAGAGTACGGTGACTGGGAGAGCGGAATGGCTCCCGGCTATAACTCTCTGACCGACCAGCAAAAAATCGATGTCCGTGAGCAGCATTTGCGTGCATGGGACGGAAAATAAAGATTAAGCGTTAAGCGGGCGCCCTCTGCGGGGCGCCTTTTCACGATTAAATCCGGCCACCGACCGATATTCACTCTGTCAAAGCCTCCTCCGGTGCAGTAAAATTCCTAACTTCATCCAACATCCGTCGCTCCGTCATCAGAACCCTGACACTGAACGCCTGTCATCGCACACCCGATTGTGCGGTGTATGTTTCGGTTGACTGCGGTTTTACCTTCAGGCAGGTCATTACGTTCTGCTGATTTCCGGGTGGTCTTTATCTGCGTGGTCCGCTGAGACACACCTAACCGGGGCCGCAGGGATCCCGGTTTATGAAGACACGAGCAGGCACCGCCTGGGGTAGTAAGTCATGACATTTCGGGTATTCCGTGAAAAAAATACCGTTGCCAACGGACTGGTCATTTTTTTCTTAACCGCCTTCTTATGCGCTATCGGCAGCCATTTGCGTTTGCCGATGGTGTTATCGCTGTTCTGGATAGTCAATGCGGTCATTGCAGGGTTATTTATCCGTAAGCCCTGGCTGCACACGCCGCTGAACTATCTGTGGTGTTATGGCGGTATGGTGGCCAACGATGTACTTTTTTCCGGGTGGGCGATGGAATCGTTTACGATCAATATCGCAAATATTATTTTTATTCTTATCGCCTCCTGTGCCCTGAACCGTTACCCGCCTTATTTGCAGGGGAAAGCCAATATTCGTCATATTATGCTGATTTTCCCCGTCTGTTTGCTGGCGGCATTGGCCTGCGGTCTCTGGGGGGCACTGGCCTCGGGGGGGATCAATAGCGGGATCGCGTTTATGCTGTCTGCCGGCGACTGGAGCAGTGAACAGTTTTCGACCGGCCTGCTGTTATTACCCCTGATCCTGACGTTTTATCGGAAAAGCGACTATCACTGGCGTCTGCATTCTTTGTTACCGATAGGGTCGGTGATCCTGTTATTAGCCGCCGCCATTATGCTGGGCGGGCCGGGTAGCCTGGCGCTCCCCCTGCCCGGGCTTATCTGGTGTGCACTGGTGTTACCGATTTCCGTGACCTGTCTGATGACGTGCCTGACCGGTGTGGCTGAAATCATGCTGATTTATATGAATATTATCCGCGTCAGTTCCGGCTTTTTACCTTCGGCGGTGACACCGCTGATTTCGGTACGTCTCGGGATTGCGGCGCTGGCACTGACGCCTTATATGGTAGCGGTCAGTCTGGAGGCTATTCGGGAGTTAAACCGGCAACTGGCGACGCGTGCTAATTACGATTTCCTGACCCGCCTGCTCTCGCGGGCCGGATTATTCGACAGCCTGACCCGACAGCCTTTCCGCCCCGGTAAGACGATGGGGTTGATCCTGCTGGACGTGGATTTCTTTAAGCAGATCAATGATAACTACGGCCATGATGGCGGTGATTTGGTATTACGGGAAATCAGTCGCCGTCTGGCGGGATCGGTAGTCCCGTCGGCCAGACTGTCACGCTTTGGTGGTGAGGAGTTTGCTGTGGTTCTGTTTGAATGTGATGAACCCCGATTATACCGGCAGGCTGAGGCTTTACGCCTGGCCGTCTCCGGTGAGCCTTTTACCGTAGTACAGGGAGAAATTCCTGTGTCGGTCAGCCTGGGCACTGCGCTGGAAATTGCCGGTGAGGACAAGAACTGGACCACAGTAATGAACCGTCTGGTCAGCGTGGCGGACAGTCATCTGTATAGTTCAAAACGTAGTGGCAGAAACCGGACAACTCCGGTCTGGCAGGAGCCTGCCAGACCGGGGGAACCTGACATCGATTAGTGGTCAAAGGCCGCTGTCATTTGTTTATCCTGGTCATAACGTTCAAACGCCAGTTCAATCAACCGGGTGATCAACTCACTGTACCCGAGACCACTGGCCTGCCAGAGTTTAGGGTACATGCTGATATTGGTGAAGCCAGGTAATGTATTGATTTCGTTGATAATAACCTGGTTTTCCGGTGTCAGGAATACATCGACACGCGCCATGCCACAACATTCAAGTGCCTGAAACGCCTGCAGTGCGATTTCACGGATACGGCTATCGGCATCCGGGGATATCTCTGCCGGTACGACCACCTGTGCGCCTTGCTCATTAATGTACTTGGTCTGATAAGAGTAAAACTCATCACTGAGCACGATTTCACCGCAGTGGCTGGCTTCAGGCTGGTCGTTGCCGAGCACAGCACATTCGATTTCACGTCCGACAATGCCGGTCTCGATCAGCACCTTACGGTCATAGCGGAACGCTTCTTCTAACGCAGGCAGTAATTCGCCGGCATGGTGAACTTTACTGACCCCGACAGAAGAGCCCTGGTTCGCCGGTTTTACGAACAGGGGCAGCCCCAGCTCTGCGATCACCGCAGCCGGATCGATCTCCTGCTGGCGGTTACGGTAAGCGGTAATGAAAGGTGCAACCTGTAATCCGGCATCCCGTAACAGGCGTTTAGTGACTTCTTTATCCATGCTGACCGCGGAGCCGAGGACGCCGGAGCCGACAAAGGGCAGGTTTGCCATCCGCAGCAGCCCCTGAAGAGAACCGTCTTCACCCAGCGTGCCGTGGACAATCGGGAAGATGACATCGACCTGCGGCACAGGTGCCAGTACGTCACGCTCAATTAACTGTTGCTGCTCCTTACCGGGAACCAGGGCGACCTCGCGGGCCGAACGGTTAAGCGCAATATGCTGAGGGTCATTAGCATGCAGTAAGAAATCAGACTGCTCATTCAGTTGCCAGTATCCCTGCTTATTAATCCCCAGAAGCACAACTTCAAATTTTGTTTTATCAATAGCATCAATGATATTTTTGGCTGACTGTAATGAGACTTCATGCTCAGCCGATTTCCCACCAAAAATAATTCCTACACGTTGTTTTGTCATTCTGGTCTGCCTGAATAGCCTGGTACAAGGGCACAACATACCATGCAGCGAATGGCGACAACAGTACTCTGCTTGATTACACGCCGGGTGGCTCATTTTTCAGACCAAAGATAAGCGTTGTTACTGTCCTGTCCACTCGCGCAACAGGTTATGGTACAGATGCAGTAACGAAACACCGACCGCCGGGGCTTCTGCGTTTTGTTGCAGAGTGCGGATGTTTTCATCGAGAGAGATCAGCATGGCACGTTTGTTTTCATCACGGATCATCGACTGGATCCACATAAAGGAGGCCAGGCGCTCTCCGGACGTCACCGGTGTCACACAATGCAAACTGCCGGAGGGGTAGAGCACCAGGTCTCCCGCGGGTAATCTGACCCGGTGCTCGCCATAGGTATCCTTGATCACCAGTTCTCCGCCCTGATAACTGTCCGGGTCTGAGAGAAATAAGGTGGCGGAAATGTCTGTTCTCAGCCAGGCGTTGCCTTCACGCCGCACGGCCCCGTCGACATGAAACCCGTAGGTGCCCCCTTCGCGGTAACGGTTGAATAGCGGGCTGGAAATATTGACCGGCAGAGTGGCCGAGAAAAACTGCGGGTGGCTGTTGAGTTTATCCAGCACAAAACGTTGTAACTCCTGCCATTCATGGCTGGCGGTATCGACCTGCTGGTTAGACTTGACCTCAGCCCCCAGATGGCCGGTGGTGGCCCGGCCATCGACCCAGGGGCTGACCGCCAGTTTATTACGGATCAGTCTGACTTCGTCCGGGCTGAGCAGGCCGGAGATTTTTTGCATCATAAACAGGTTCCTGCAAAGATGCCGCAGCCAGGCTGCGGCATGTCGGGGATCAGAAATGAACGTTGGCGGTCAGCATCCAGCTGCGCTCTGCGCCCGGGAAGTACCGGTAGCCGCTTTTGTTTATGGACGCCACATAATGGGTATTAAAGACGTTATAGACGTTCAGTTGCAGATCCAAATTATTGTTCACACGGTAGCCGGCCATGGCGTCGGCGACCCAGTAATTATCAACTTTATCCGGTGTTCCTGCCGCACCATCGGACCCGCGATGCATGCTGCCCACATAGCGGGCCCCGGCCCCGGCCAGCAGCTTATCGGTCAGCTGATAGGTCGTCCAGGAGGTGAATGCATGTTTCGGGGTATAACTCAGCGCAGAGGACCCGTCATTACTGACAGTACTGCCTTCTTCGACGACGGCATTCTGCAGGGTATAGCCCATCATCAGATGCCATTTATCGGTCAGATTACCGCTGGCAGTCAGTTCGTATCCCTGTACGCGCTTGCGCCCGGTCTGGACATAGTCGAGCGTGATCGGGTCCTGGGTCACTTCATTACGGATATCGGTACGGAACAGTGCACCGCTCAGTAACAGGGTGTCATCAAACAGGCTCCACTTGGTGCCTACTTCTGCCGTCGCGGTTTTTTGTGGCTGGAAGTCGGTACGGTTCGCACTGTTGCCGCTTCCGCTTTCGGCCAGCTGGAAGTTGCTGCCGCCCGGAGGTTGCTGTGAAACGCCATAGTTAATATAGACGTTCCCCTGCGGGGTCAGATGATACAGGGCACCGGCTTTCCAGTTAAACAGTTTACCGCTTTTGGCGGTGTCTACCGTCGATACCGGTGTCCCGGCAGAGACTCCTGCCGGACAACTGACGGCACCGCGTCCTGTTCCTCCGCAGACCGATAAGGCGCTATAGCGGGTACGGTAACTGTCCAGTCGGACACCTCCGTTCAGCTCGAACGCTGGTGTGACCTGTAAGGTATCAAAGGCATACACGCCAAAGGTATCGGTCGTTCCCCGCGCATCGGCCCCGGTCGGGGTCAGTCCGCCAATGGAAACATCACTGTCGGGATGATAGATATTCACCGCCGGTGCCGTCAGAGATTTCACACCGTAGTTGACCTGTGTTTCCCGCGTCACTTCTACCCCGGTACTGATATCGTGGCTCACGGCCCCGGTGGAAAAACGGGAGGTCAGATTGGTCTGGTTAGTGACTATCTTGTTCAGAGCATCTTTGGTGTTGATCAGTCGCGCCCAGTCCCAGTCACCCGCAGAGGCGGAGCCGTGGGTCGTGATCTGGGTGTTTCCGCCCATAATCGACGTCAGTAAATATTTCTGACGTGTCTCTGACCAGCGGGTGGTGTTACGCAGCGTCGTGTTGTCAGAAAAATCATGTTCGAAACGCAGGGTCGCGGTATCACTGTCGGAAATATCAAAATCAGAGTCCGTGCCGTAATAATTGTGGGTGTTGACCTTCCCGCTGCTATTCAGTGCTGCAAAGCCTGCCGGGGCGGTATAGCCCGGCAGACCGATCGTCGGGATACCGCCATCCGGAGTGTTGTGTTGATGTACATGTTCATAATCCAGATAGAGCCGCGTTGGCGTATCCAGTCCGAAAGCTATTGAAGGGGCAATCCCATACTTTTCATGGCTGATATTATTACGGGTATTGCTATGACCTTTGTCACCCATCATGTTGACACGAAAAGCGGTCGTATCATTAATCATCTGATTATAGTCGACGGTGGCACGTCGTTCAGAACCACTGCCATAGCTCACCGATCCTGCGACAGAGGTTCCTGCCAGTGGCTGTTTGGAAATCCGGTTGATGGACCCGGACGGGGCGCTGCGGCCATAATCCGACCCGGAAGCCCCTTTAATGACTTCAACGCTCTCGGTGTTGAAGGTGTCGCGGGTCGTGGTGCTGATATCGCGGATCCCGTCCAGATAAATACTGGACGACGTATCGATGCCGCGCATATAAATCGTATCTCCGGTCGAGGTACTGCCGTTTTCCCCGGCAAAAAATGCCCCGGCCCCGGCGACGTTTTTCAGCGCATCCGTCAGGGTCGTGGCCTGCTGCTCCTGCATCACCTGTTGCGGAATGACCGTGACCGTCCGTGTGGTGTCAGCCAGCGGGCGGGTAAATTTCGGGTCAGACAGTGTCTGTGGCAGGTAAAGCGACGGTAAGGTGCCTTTGACCACCAGGGTCTCGTCCGGGGCAGAGGCTTTTTTCGGGCTTCCGGCGACAGGCGTCGGTGGGGTTAATGCGGTCTCAGTGGCTGACATCGCGGGTGCAGAAAGGCCGACACACAGACTGGCGAAAATGGTCAGTGTGCCTGAGACAGGGAAAGCCGGTGAAATATTGGAATCAGGTTTCAAACGAAAGGTCTCCGCAAATGCTAAATGTAATGAGAATTATTATCATGATAATTCTCATTATGGCGTCTTTCATTTTTCAGGTAAAGGGATGTAAATGAATATTGCTGAAAAGAGGTGAAATTGACAAAACCTGAAGAAAAAACCGACAGAAGACCAAAAAAAGGGGCAGCCATGGCTGCCCCGCAGGGAAGATCTTATCAGATTACTTACGTAACGGTGCCGTGCGTGCCGGAGCATCACCCGCGATAAAGTACGGCGCGGTGCTGCGTGGCAGTGGCTGACGACCACGAATGATGTCGGCCATCTTCTCACCGATCATGATGGTGGTAGCGTTCAGGTTACCCGTGACAATTTCGGGCATGATCGACGCATCGACCACACGCAGTCCCTCAAGCCCGTGGACCCGGCCTGCGGCATCAACCACTGCCATCTCATCGTTACCCATTTTACAGGTTCCGCAAGGGTGGTAAGCCGTTTCCGCATGGTTACGTACAAACTCATCCAGCTGTTCATCGCTCTGGCAGTCCATGCCCGGGCTCAGTTCTTTGCCGCGATATTTATCCAGCGCCGGCTGATTGATGATCTCACGGGTCAGGCGGATACAGTCACGAAATTCCTGCCAGTCCTGATCATGAGACATGTAGTTAAACAGAATCGACGGATGCTCATGGGGATCGCGTGATTTAAGCTGGACACGACCGCGGCTCGGAGAACGCATGGAACCGACATGACACTGGAAGCCGTGGGCTTCAATGGCATTGGTGCCGTTGTAGTTAATCGCCACCGGCAGAAAATGGTACTGGATGTTCGGCCAGGTAAACTCTTCGCGGCTGCGGATAAATCCGCCGGCCTCAAACTGGTTACTGGCACCGATGCCGGTACCGTTAAACATCCATTCAGCGCCAATCTTCGGCTGATTCCACCATTTCAGTGCCGGATACAAAGAAACCGGCTCTTTACATTCATATTGCAGATACATTTCCAGATGGTCCTGCAGATTTTCCCCGACCCCGGGTAAATCGTGAACCAGCGGAATATTGAATTTTTTCAGTAACTCTGCAGGGCCGACGCCGGAACGTTGCAGGATCTGCGGTGACGCGATGGCCCCGGCAGACAGCAGCACTTCTTTGCGTGCGGTGGCCCGGACAGGGGTTTTATTGTCCCCCTGCAGATATTCCACGGCGATGGCCCGCTTACCTTCAAACAGAATACGGTCCGTCGTGGCGTGGGTCACAATGGTCAGATTACTGCGTTGTTTGGCCTGATCCAGGTATCCGCGCGCGGTACTGGAGCGGCGGCCGTTTTTAGTCACGGTACGGTCCATCGGGCCGAAACCTTCCTGCTGGAAACCATTCAGATCATCCGTCCGCGGGTAACCTGCCTGTACACCGGCTTCAACCATGGCGTCGAATAACGGGTTTTTATCCGCTTTCGGGGTGGCGACACTGACCGGGCCTTCACCGCCGTGATAATCGTTCGGGCCGATATCGCGGGTTTCCGCCTTACGGTAGTAGGGCAGGCAGTCCGCATAGGTCCAGTTTTCCAGTCCCGGTGCTTTAGCCCAGTTTTCCAGGTCCATCGCATTACCGCGGATATAGCACATGCCGTTGATCAGGGAGGAGCCGCCGAGGCCTTTGCCGCGTCCGCACTCCATGCGGCGGTTATTCATATGCGGTTCCGGGTCAGTTTCATAGGCCCAGTTATAACGCTTACCCTGCAACGGGTAGGCCAGTGCCGCCGGCATCTGAGTGCGGAAATCGGCACGATAGTCAGGGCCGCCCGCTTCCAGCAGTAAGACTTTCACATTGCTGTCTTCGGTAAGGCGGGTAGCCAGTACGTTGCCGGCAGAACCGGCACCGATAACAATATAATCAAATTCCATCATCATTCCTCAGGCTGAGTGTTTAAAATACGGACTGGAAGGTTTCCAGTTCGACCTGAACAGATTTCACCCGGGTATAACTTTGCAGTGTCATTTGTCCGTTTTCGCGGCCAATCCCTGAATGTTTGTAGCCACCGACCGGCATTTCTGCCGGGGACTCTCCCCAGGTATTGATCCAGCAAATGCCGGCTTCCAGCTGGTGGATAATGCGATGAGCCCGGTTGATTGAAGGCGTGACGACGCCTGCCGCCAGACCAAAATCGGTATCATTAGCCCGGCGGATCACTTCTTCTTCGCTCTCATAGGTCAGAATAGACATCACCGGCCCGAAGATCTCTTCACGGACAATTTCCATATCATCTGTGCAATCGGTAAAGACGGTGGGGGCAACCCAGGCACCGTCGTCAAAGCCCGCTGAGGTCAGTGGTTCACCGCCGCACAGCAGGGTGGCACCATTCTCAACACCGGAACGGATGAAACGCAGCACATTATCGCGATGAGCAAAGCTGACCAGCGGTCCGAAGTTAGTATCCGGCTGTTGCGGATCACCGGCACGGATGCGGGCAACGCGGGTCAGGATCTTTTGTTCAAACTCTTTTTTCAGTGCCGACGGGATGAAGACACGGGTGCCGTTAGTACAGACCTGACCCGAGCTGTAAAAGTTAGCCATCATGGCAATATCGGCCGCCAGATCCAGGTCAGCATCATCACAAATCACCAGTGGTGATTTGCCGCCCAGTTCCATGGTGACTTCCTTCAGGGTAGAGCCGGCAGAGTTCGCCATCACTTTACGGCCACTGACCACGCCTCCGGTAAAGGAGACTTTATCGATGCCAGGGTGTTCAGTCAGGGCCTGGCCGGTAACCGCTCCGGTACCCGGTAATACGTTGAAGACGCCATCCGGTACACCGGCTTCGGTATAGATTTCGGCCAGTTTCAGTGCGGTCAGCGGTGTGACTTCACTGGGTTTGAAGATCATGGCATTACCCGCAGCCAGCGCCGGGGCAGATTTCCAGAGGGCAATCTGGATCGGGTAGTTCCAGGCACCGATACCGGCGACCACACCCAGGGGTTCACGGCGGGTATAAGCAAAGGAGGTATCCCGCAGCGGGATTTGCTGGCCTTCAAGGGTAGTTGCCAGCCCGGCATAATATTCCAGCACATCCGCCCCGGTGACGATATCGACCGCCTGAGTTTCGCTCAGGGGTTTTCCGGTATCCAGTGTTTCCAGTACAGCCAGTTCGTCGTTGCGTTCACGCAACAGATCCACGGCTTTGCGCAGGATGCGCGAACGCTCGACGGCAGTCATGGCTGCCCAGATTTTCTGACCCCGGCGCGCGGCGGCCACTGCCAGATCCACATCCTGCTGGCCGGCTTCATGCACCGTGGCGAGAACTTCTCCATTGGCGGGGTTCACCGTCTGAAACGTCGAACCGCTCTGTGCGGGCACACTGGCCCCGTTGATGTACAGTAACTGTTCTGCGAATCGTGACATAGTTTATTCTCCGTCAGTTGATTTTCTGTCCGCCAGCTGCTGGCGGATGAATTGGGTGGTAAGCGCTTTCGCTGACGCCTTGTCGAAAGGTTTTCCGCTCAGCGCGGCGCGCAGCCATAACCCGTCAATAAGTGCTGATAATCCGTAACCGGCAATTCTGGCCTTGTCCCTGGGCAATTCACGGCGGAATTCAGCAATCAGTGTCGAAAGCAGCCGCTGGCTGCTGGCTATCTGTAACCGGTGCAGCATCGGCTGGTGCATACTGCTGGCCCAGAAATCAAGCCAGGCCTTCATTGCGGCACTGTGCAACTGTGTATCATCAAAGTTACCATCAACGATCGCCGACAGACGAACACTGGCATCGGCCGCCGGGAGTTGCTTCAACCGGCTCAGCACGGCAATCCGAAGCTGTGACGTGATGTCACGCATCGTGGCTTCCAGCAGTCCGTTTTTATCCCCGAAATAGTGACTGATGATCCCTGTTGAAACACCGGCGCGTTTGGCTATCTGTGCAATAGTGGCGTAATGCAGCCCGACATCATTGATAGTTTCCAGTGTGGCATCGATAAGCTGACGCCGACGAATGGGTTGCATACCTACTTTAGGCATACCGCTGACTCCCCGAGACTTTGTTATGCAGTATTAAAACTTTTTTTGATTGGATGTTCAATATAAAAAAAGAAATTGTTATGATTAACCCCTCAGACTGCTATACGGTCAGGAGAAACGTCCTGACTTCATAATAAATAACTGCTACAGGGAGTATTAGCAGAGACTATTGTCAGCCCGTGGGTGTCCGGGGGTTATCCACGGACACCCACGGGCAAGCCTGCAGTTTTCACATCGCTTAGTTACCGGAGGTATTGAATGAATCACCCGCCCGCCGAAGGAAAAGACAGAATTAACCCGGTGGTGTTTTACACCTCCGCAGGATTAATTTTGCTGTTTTCGCTGATGACATTCTTCTTCAGCGACACCTCAGCCAGGATAATTCAGTCGACAGTCAACTGGGTGTCCGCCACTTTTGGCTGGTATTACATGCTGGCCGCGACCCTGTATATCGTCTTCGTTCTGTTTATGGCCGGATCACGCTTTGGTGCGATTAAACTTGGCCCCGAACACTCAAAACCGGAGTTCAGCTTACCGAGCTGGGCGGCCATGCTGTTTGCCGCAGGTATCGGTATTGACCTGATGTTTTTCTCGGTTGCCGAACCGGTTACCCAGTATATGCAACCCCCGGAAGGGTCGGGTCAGACACTGGAAGCCGCCAGACAAGCGATGGTCTGGACCTTATTCCATTACGGAGTGACCGGCTGGTCGATGTATGCCCTGATGGGAATAGCGCTGGGCTACTTCAGTTATCGCTATAACCTCCCTCTGACCATCCGTTCGGCCTTATACCCGATATTTGGTAAACGGGTAAACGGCCCTATCGGGCATACGGTAGATATCGCCGCCGTGGTGGGTACCATTTTTGGGATCGCGACCACGCTGGGAATTGGTGTGGTACAGCTGAATTACGGGTTGAATGTGTTATTTCACATCCCGGACAGCCTCAGTACTAAAGCCGCCCTGATCGTGCTCTCGGTGGTTATCGCGACCATTTCGGTCACCTCCGGGGTGGATAAAGGGATCCGGTTGCTCTCCGAACTTAATGTCCTGCTGGCGCTGGGCTTGATCCTCTTTGTTTTATTCTTCGGCAATACCGAATTTTTACTGAATGCGCTGGTGCTGAATGTCGGTGATTATATTAACCGCTTTATGGGTATGACGCTGAACACCTTTGCTTTTGATCGTCCGACCGAATGGATGAATAACTGGACCCTGTTTTTCTGGGCCTGGTGGGTGGCCTGGTCGCCGTTTGTCGGCCTGTTTCTGGCGCGTATCTCCCGTGGCCGTACCATCCGCGAGTTTGTGCTTGGCACCCTGATTATTCCGTTTGCCTTTACCCTGTTGTGGCTGTCGGTGTTCGGAAATGCTGCGCTCTACCAGATTATTCACGGTAACCTCAGCTTCGCCAACGATGTTATGCAGCATCCTGAGCGCGGTTTTTATAACCTGCTGGCACAATATCCGGCCTTTACCTTCAGTGCGTCGGTGGCCACCATTACCGGCCTGCTGTTTTATGTGACCTCTGCGGACTCGGGGGCGCTGGTGCTGGGGAACTTCACCTCGCGTCTGAAAGATATCAACAGTGATGCCCCTAACTGGATCCGTATCTTCTGGTCTATCGTTATTGGGGTACTGACGCTGGGAATGCTGATGGCTAACGGGATTTCGGCGCTGCAAAGTACCACCGTGATCATGGGGCTGCCGTTCAGTTTCGTCATTTTCTTTGTGATGGCGGGGCTGTATAAATCGCTGAAGGTTGAAGATTACCGTCGTGTCAGTGCCAGCCGTGATACCGCGCCTTATCTGGCAACGGCCCATGACCGCCGTAGCTGGAAAAAACGGCTTTCCCGGTTGATGAACTATCCGGGCACCGGGTATACCCGCGAAATGCTTGAGCAGACCTGCTGGCCGGCGATGCAGGAAGTGGCGAAGGAGCTCGAATTACGCGGTGCGCATGTGACCTCTGAAAACCTGCTGCCGGAAGGGGATGACGACCTGGGCCATCTTTCTCTGACCGTGAATCTGGGGGAAGAGCAGAACTTTGTTTATGAGATCTGGCCACAGAAGTATTCGATTCCCGGCTTCACCTATCGGGCACGCAGCGGCAAGTCCAGTTACTATCGCCTGGAAACTTTTTTGCTTGAAGGGAGCCAGGGCAATGATTTAATGGACTACAGTAAAGAGCAGGTGATCATTGATATCCTTGATCAATATGAACGCCATCTGAACTTTATTCATTTACACCGGGAAGCACCTGGAAATCATATCAATTTTCCGCACTTGTAAGGATGATTGACCCGGCAGGGGGAAGCCTCTGCCATTCTCTGCGGGGCCGGGGAACGGCCCCGGTCAGCATGTTTTTCCGGCGTTATCGCATCCTGTGAACTGCACTCAGGGAGATGTAATGCAAAAAATCCTCAATACCTTTCTGCCCCTGTACACCACCACACTTCTGATGCTGCTCGGCTCCGGCCTGCTGACAACCTATGTTTCATTGAGACTGGCCCACGAAAATGTGAGCGGTACGATGATTGGTCTGATCACCGCAGCAAACTATGTCGGGCTGGTGGTCGGCGGAAAGATTGGGCATAACCTGATTGCCCGTGTGGGACATATCCGTGCCTATGTCGCCTGTGCCGGGATTATTACCGCGTCAGTCATTGGTCACGGACTCAGTAGCTATATTCCGGTCTGGATTGTGCTGCGCTTTATCATCGGGTTATGCATGATGAGCCAGTATATGGTGCTGGAAAGCTGGCTCAATGATCAGGCAGAGTCTGATCAGCGTGGCGTTATTTTCGGTTTTTATATGGTGGCGACATACCTGGGGTTATCTGCAGGGCAGATTATCTTATCGCTGGAAACCGGCTTCGGTATGCTACCGTTATTGATCGTTGCCCTCTGTTTTGCCTTGTGTCTGGTACCGATTGCCTTAACCACACGAACAAAAGTGCAGCCCATGTCACCGGCTCCGCTGGAACTGGGCTATTTTCTGAAGAAAATCCCGAAAATCCTGATCATTACCCTGATCACCGGCATGGTGATCGGCGCGTTCTATGGCATGGCACCGGTCTACGCCAGCCAGATGGGGCTGTCCACCTCACAGATCGGTACCTTTATGGCTGCCACTATTTTTGCCGGACTGGTGACGCAGTTTCCGCTGAGCTGGTTATCCGACCGTTATGATCGCGGGCATCTGCTCTTTTTTATCGCGATTTTATTTCTGGTCGTCTCGCTCCCGCTGGCATTCATGGAACATCTGAGTTTTATCGCTATCCTCAGTATTTCTTTTGTGGTCAGTATGATGCAGTTTGCGTTATATCCGCTGGCGGTGGCGATGGCCAACGACCGGATTGTGGCTGAACGCCGTGTCTCTCTGACCGCATGTCTGCTGATGTCCTATGGTATCGGGGCGAGTATCGGGCCACTCCTCACCGGTGCGGTCATGCAGCCTCTGGGGGGCAATATGTTGTATCTGTTTTTTGCCCTCTGTGGCGTGGTGATTATCGGCCTGACCTGGTTCAGATCGCCGGTCCCGGTTGCGCTGCAGGAAAGCCAGGTTCCGCACGTCCCTCTGACCGATGGTCTGGTGAGTTCACCGCTGGCAGCGGCATTGAACCCGACGCTGGATGAAGAAGATATTCAGAACACGATGGTGACCACGCCGGAAGATGAGGCGGCAGAAACTGTTACCGACCCGGCCGCGATGCCGGAAGAGGAGAAGGCTGCCGTGCAGCACCCGCCGGAAGAGGAGCATCAGCGTGAGCCCTGGCCCTGAGCGCGGGTATCCATGGCCTGACCGGCAACAGCCAGCGGAGCACGTCTCTGTGCCGGCTGCTGCCGGATATTCGTCCGTCTGCTGATACCCGGCTTTAAAATATATCAGGAAACTGTAGAGAGTGGCATACAGGCTGGCGGAGCACGTCCCTGCGCCGGTCGGATCTGCTGACGGTTATTTGTCCGTCTGCTGATACCAGGCTTTAAAATATTTCAGGAAACTGTAGAGAGTGGCATACAGGCCGGTGGCGGCACCGACCTTGCCTTGCCGCCAGGCGCCACTCATCAGATACCATTTGAAAAATGCCCCGATGGCGCTGATCACTCCGCGCAACAGTGAAGGCCGGATTTTCCGGAAACGGACCAGCCGGGTGGTGTAAGCATTCATTTTGCTGAACATTTCATGTAATGAGTAAAAGGTATCATGCCGCACATGGCCCGGGATTATCTGCGTCAGCACCGGGCCGGTGACTTCATCGTCGACCGGACGGTCATTAAACCGGGCAACGGTACGGTTAAACAGACGTACAGGATAGTCGGGGGAGGAGACCGGATAAATCGTCTTAACCTGTTCTCCCAGCACGTACCAGTAGCGTGAGATGCACCACGCCTGCTCCGGGGGTAAGGGGGCAGGTGAGTCTTTTAACCGGCGCAGGTAAGTGATAGTGGCCTCATCGAGGATCTCATCACTGTCCAGACAAAAAACCCAGTCATGCTCTGCCAGGGCGATCGCGTTATTCATCTGTTTACCGTGCATTTCATACGGGCAGTAGCGTGGCTCAATACCGTACTGACGGCAGACAGACAAGGTCTCATCATTGCTGCCGGAGTCGAGGACAATGACCTGATCGGCAAACTGAAAAACCGGGGCTAACACGGCCTCCAGGGTGCGTGCGGAATTATACGTCAGCAGACAGACGGTTATTTTTATCATAGGCGGTCTGACCAGGATCATCCTGTAAAAGAGTCGATTATAATTAACCGATGCGCCTTCTGATGGACTTTTGATGTGAACGTGCTGGTATTTCAGCAAAGTGTGATCCCGGCCGGAAGGGCAGGGGCACCGGGAAAGCAGCGGCAGGTCGTCTGCAAAGCATCGCAGAAGGTTTTCTTAATTTGTGAGCAACTTCTTTATAAATATTCATTTTAAATCATCATTTGCCCGGCGTATGGTGTATCCATTCTCCCTGACATTGCAGTAAGGATTTCTTATGACTGATTATGCATTATCTCTGAACCCCACTACCGGTGAGGAAATTGCCCGTTATCCGTTTCAGGGGAGCGATGCCATCGAAAGCAGCCTGCAGCGCAGTACTACCGCTCTGAAAGAGTGGCGGGTCACTTCGATGGATGATCGTGTTGAAGTATTACGCACCCTAGCGGTTCGTCTGCGTGAACGTTGTGATGAACTGGCGGAAATGATGACCCTGGAGATGGGTAAGCCGATCGCCCAGGCCCGTGCCGAGGTCAACAAATGTGCGCAGGTATGTGAATGGTATGCGGACAATGGCCCGGCCGTCCTGGCGGCACAGCCGACCCAGGTGGAAAATCAGCAAGCCTGGCAGGAGTTTCGTCCGCTGGGCGTGATCCTCGCGGTGATGCCGTGGAACTTCCCTTACTGGCAGGTGCTGCGCGGGGCCGCCGGGATGCTGCTGGCGGGGAATACTTATGTCCTGAAACATGCGCCGAACGTCATGGGATGTGCATCGTTACTACAGGATGTGATGAATACCGTAGGCTTCCCGGAAGGGACATTCGAATTACTGAATGTGACCAATGAGGGCGTATCTTCACTGATCAAAGACCCGCGTGTTGCCGCCGTGGCCGTGACCGGCAGTGTCGGTGCGGGTGCAGCGATTGCCAGCCAGGCCGGTGCAGCACTGAAGAAAACGGTTCTGGAACTGGGCGGTTCCGACCCGTTTATCGTGCTGGCCGATGCGGATCTGGACGAAGCGGTAAAAGCGGCAGTAGCCGGTCGTTATCAGAATACCGGACAGGTCTGCATGGCCGCAAAACGCTTTATTATCGAAGCGCCGGTGGCGGCTGAATTTGAAGCCCGCTTCCTGGCGGCGGTACAGGCGCTGAAGATGGGCGACCCGCTGGATGAAGCGAACTACCTCGGTCCGATGGCGCGTTATGATCTGCGTGATGAACTGCACAATCAGGTCACTGAAACCCTGAAGCAGGGCGCGCGTCTGGTGTGCGGTGGTGAGAAGATTGAGGGCGCCGGTAACTATTATGCGCCGACGATTCTGGCCGATGTCACTGAGTCAATGACCGCGTTCCGCCAGGAGATCTTTGGTCCTGTCGCGGCCCTGATCACTGCAAAAGATGCCGACCATGCGCTGGAACTGGCTAACAATAGCGATTTCGGTCTGAGTGCGACCGTATGGACCGCGAATGAAGCCGTGGCGGATCACTTCGCGCTCACTCTGGAGACCGGCGCCGTCTTTATTAACGGTTATGGCGCTTCAGATCCACGGGTAACCATCGGGGGTGTGAAGAAAAGCGGTTATGGCCGTGAGCTAAACCACTTCGGACTGCATGAGTTCTGTAACATTCAGACGGTCTGGCGTAACCGCCGTTAATCTGAATCCTACCCTGTCTTAGCAGACAGGGTATTTTTTTAGCTATCGCCCGGTGACAGAGGGCGCACGCGACAAAGTCCGGCATTGATCAGACATTGTCTCAGCAGATGAAACGCCGTGAAAATCTGCTGTTCATTAACACAGGCATATCCCAGCAGTAACCCGCGTTTTTTCTGACGTTGCATGTAATATTGCGATAATGGTCGCACGCTGACACCTTTACGCAGTGCGTCATGGGCAATGGCAACATCATCACTCTTATCCGGTAATCTCAGTACCAGATGCAGCCCTGCATCATGGTTATAGGGTGGCATAAAGGCTTCACCCAGATACCGCTGGATAAGCCCCAGCAGAAACCGTCGCCGCTGACTGTAGAGCAGGCGCATCCGGCGGATATGGGCCGCATAATGGCCCTGGCTGATAAATTCCGATACCGCCCGCTGAATAATTAAATGTCCTCCGCGATATAACTCGGCCGCTGCCGTGCGCAAGGGTTGCTGCAGGTTTTTGGGGACCACCAGATAACCGATACGCAACGCGGGATAGAGCGTTTTACTGAAGGTCCCCATATAAAGTACCGGAGCATCTTCTTCCAGGCCCTGTAGCGAAGGATACGGGCTGCCTGAGAAGCGAAATTCGCTGTCATAATCGTCTTCAATTATCCAGAAACGATGACGACGTGCCATCGCCAGCAGATGTTTCCGGCGACTCAGGCTCAGGTGAACCCCTAACGGATACTGGTGGGAGGGGGTGACAAACACCATTTTCGGGGCCGGATGGCGGGCGGTAATTTCGGGGATCATCCCTTCTTCATCGACCGGAACAGCATGCACATCCAGTCCGTTGATCCTCAACAGGTTACGGGTTCCCCAATAGCCAGGTTCCTCTATCCAGACCGGATCATTCTGGTCACAGAGTACCCTGGATACCAGGTCAACGGCCTGGTGGATCCCTTCGGTAATGATTATCTGATCGGCATCGGCCCGGATGGAACGGACAACCCGTAGATAATCCGCCAGCGCCTGACGCAGGTGCGGGCATCCGCCGCCATTACTGTAAATAAGCTGGTCGATTTCCGGTTGCTGGTGCAGTTTCGCCTGGATTTTACTCAGTGTTTTATGCGGGAACGCCGTCACATCCGGAGCGCCGGGCACAAAAGCCCCCCACTGATGCGGGGAGGCTGTGGCATAACCGAGCAGTGCGGCACCGCGTGACGAAAGGCTGGGCGGCTGGGTCTGCGCGGGATGAGGAGGCTCAGCGGATTGCGCACTGTTCAGGCAGAACTCAGGCAGGGTGCTGGCTACCCGTGTTCCGCTGCCGGTGCGGGATGTGACATAACCTTCTGCCAGCAAGCTGTCATAGGCATTCATCACGGTGTTACGTGAAACGCCCAATTGTTTTGCTAAATCACGGGTCGATGGCAAGCGTGTTTCCGGCGGAAAGACACCGTCGATAATTGCCTGCTGTAAGACCCGCAGGACGCGCTGATGCAGTCTGCCATGCTGCTCAAACTGTAAACGCTCCAGAAGGTGGTCGGTATAGAGTGTCCGCAATTGGCTCCCTCATTTTGATGATGAATGGCTCTGGAAACTACCTCAAATGGCAGGATAAATAAACGGAGTTTATTAATAAAAGTCCATCAGCCAGATTAACGAGGCAGGAACATCATGAGCGATTCTAAAAATACATTAAACCAACGCAAGCAAAATGCGCTGCCACGTGGCAATGCTGTCATGTGTGACTGGTATGCCAGCAAAGCCGAGAATGCCACACTCTGGGATACTGAAGGACGTGAAGTTATTGATTTTGCTGGTGGCATCGCGGTACTGAATACCGGGCATCGCCATCCGAAAGTCGTGGCGGCGGTCAAAGCACAGCTGGATAAATTCACGCATACGGCTTTCCAGATCGTGCCTTACGAAAGTTATATCTCTCTGGCGGAACGTATTAACCAGCGTGTTCCGGTGGAAGGCCCGGCTAAAACGGCTTTCTTCTCTACCGGTGCAGAAGCGGTAGAGAACGCGGTGAAGATTGCCCGCAGCTATACCGGCCGTCACGGCGTGATCACCTTCGGTGGCGCGTTCCATGGTCGTACCATGATGACGATGGCGATGACCGGAAAAGTGTCTCCTTACAAACAGGATTTCGGGCCGATGGTTCCTTCCGTGTTCCACGGACGTTTCCCGGATGAAAAAGAAGTCACTGTTGAGCAGGCCCTGAACAGCCTGGACGATATCTTCCATTACGATATTGCGCCTCATAACGTGGCGGCTATCGTGCTGGAGCCAGTACAGGGTGAGGGTGGTTTCCGTGTGGCACCGAACGCCTTTATGACCGCGCTACGCGAACTGGCAGACAAACATGGCATCCTGCTGATTGCCGATGAGGTGCAAACCGGGTTTGCCCGTACCGGGACGCTGTTTGCGATGGAAAACTTCGATGTGAAACCTGACATTATCACCATGGCGAAAAGCCTGGCCGGTGGCTTCCCGCTGTCAGCCGTGGCTGGTCGCGCAGAAGTGATGGATGCCCCGAACCCGGGCGGTCTGGGGGGTACCTATGCCGGTAACCCGCTGTCGATTGCAGCAGCACATGCGGTACTGGATGCCATCGATGAAGAACAGCTGTGTCAGCGTTCAGTACAACTGGGCGGTGAGCTGGTGAGTTGTCTGCAGGAGCTGCAGGCCCGTTGTCCGGCCATCAACGAAGTTCGTGGACTGGGCTCGATGGTGGCCGTGGAATTCCATCAGGCAGACGTTGCCCGTAAGGTGCAGGCGGCCGCCATGGAAGCCGGTTTATTACTGCTGACCTGTGGACAGAAAGGCAATGTTATCCGCTTCCTGTACCCTCTGACCATCCCGACGGAACAGTTCCGTCAGGGACTGACCATCCTGACCCGGGCACTGCAGGAAAACGCTGCCTGATCACGAGAGTTTCTCATGTGCTGTTCCGGAGACCGTTCCTCTCCGGACAGCCTGGTAAAGTACTTCCCGCTCAACCGCAGGTGACTGAATCTTCAGTCACTTAGCAAAAAAACTATTATGAGGGAAAACCATGAGCGTTACTTCTTCTGGTACTGATTCATTATCTCCGGGGCTGAAATCCCGTCATATCCGTATGCTCTCGATTGCCGGTGTGATCGGCGCGGGATTATTTGTCGGTTCCGGCCATGCGATTGCTGAAGCCGGACCCGCTGTTCTGATCGCCTATATTATCGCCGGCGGGCTGGTAGTATTAATTATGCGTATGCTGGCGGAAATGGCCGTCAGTACCCCCGACTCCGGGTCGTTTTCCACTTATGCACAAAAAGCCCTGGGCCGCTGGGCCGGGTTTACCATCGGCTGGTTATACTGGTGGTTCTGGGTGCTGGTGATCCCGCTGGAAGCCAATGCCGCGGCGACCATTCTTAACGCGTGGTTCCCGCAGGTGGCTATCTGGCAGTTCACGCTGGTGATCACCCTGCTACTGACGGCAAGTAACCTGTTTAGTGTGAAACATTACGGTGAATTTGAGTTCTGGCTGGCGCTGGTGAAAGTCGTTGCGATTGTGGCGTTCCTGGTGCTGGGATGTGTGGCTATCTTCGGTCTGATGCCTGGTAGTCAGGTCAGCGGTATGTCGCATTTATACGATACCGGCGGCTTTATGCCCCACGGCTTCGGTGCAGTGCTGGCGGCTATCCTGACCACCATGTTCTCTTTTATGGGCACCGAGATTGTCACGATTGCGGCGGCTGAATCTAAAAACCCGGGCCGTGAAATTTCACGGGCAACGAACTCCGTTATCTGGCGTATTTCTCTGTTCTACCTGTTATCTATCCTGTTTATTGTCTCTCTGGTGCCCTGGAATACCCCGGCACTGGCAAAAAACGGGTCTTATCAGACGGTGCTGGAACTGATGAATATTCCGCATGCCCGGCTGATTGTCGATATCGTGGTGCTGACCGCGGTGTGTAGCTGTCTGAACTCTGCCCTTTATACCTCATCACGTATGCTCTATTCACTGGCCACCCGTAAAGATGCCCCTGCGGCAGCGGCGAAAACCAGTAACAGCGGAACACCGTGGGTGGCCGTATTGTCTTCCACCGCGGCCGCGTTCCTGGCGGTGTTTGCGAACTACTTTGCACCGGCAGAAGTGTTTGACTTCCTGCTGGCCAGCTCAGGCGCGATTGCCTTGCTGGTGTATCTGGTCATCTCCTGCTCGCATCTGGTGATGCGTAAACGTATGGAAGCACGGGGTGAGGTGCTGGATTACAGAATGTGGCTGTTCCCTGGCCTGACCTACGCGGTGATAGTGGTGATTGTGGGTATCCTCTGCTCAATGTTGTTTATGCCTGCCCACCGTAGCGAGATTATTGCGACCGGTATTCTGGCGTTACTCGTCGTACTGGCAGGGATGGTGATCCACCGTCGTCAGCGCAACAACCGCTCTGAACCATCATTGCAGGAAAACGGTATCTGATAGCCGTGACCTGTTATAAAGAGCTTCTCTGAAGAGCTGATAATCATAAAACCGCAGACAGAGTGACTGCGGTTTTTTTTGTCTGAACCGGGGCTGGCAGACCGCGAAGCTGTCCTGTAAGCGGTCTCCGTGTTCCCGGGGAGTGAGTGTTTATTCTGAGGTTATCGTAAGAGGTGGTCATGAAATTTACACAAGTCATAACCCGGTTACCGGCCCTGAATTGCGCGGAAGGGCAAACCACAGCGGATGACGGGCGGCCGGATAGCGGGAAAACCCGCCAGCAATTTTTCAGGTATATCGAAATTATGCTGGAACTGGGGATCCGGGTCACTATCCTGCCGGCAGAGCCAGATTTTCCGGATGCACACTTTGTGGAAGACCCGGCGGTGATCCTTCCTGAGCTTGCCATTATCACACATTCCGGGGTACTCAGTCGTCAGGGGGAAGGTGCATTGCTGGCACCTGAACTGGAGAAGTATCGCCCGCTGTATGTGATGAGTGATAAAGGGCAGCTTGATGGCGGGGATGTGTTACTGGCGGATAAACACTTTTTTATCGGGATGACCCGACGCACCAATATGGCCGGGCTTGATGAGTTTGCCACGGTGGTGGCGCCCTTAGGCTACCGGGTGACGCCGGTTGCGGTGGATTCCGGACTGCATCTGAAGAGTGTGGTGAATTATATTGGTCAGAATACGCTGCTGATGACGTCGGCGTATGAAGCTCTGCCCGCGTTTGCCGGGTTCCGGCGGCTGGTGATCCCCGATGATGAAGCCTATGCCGGGAATACCTTACTGATTAACGGCACCCTGGTGATGCCGGAGGGATATCCTGTCACCCGGGAAATCCTCCGTCAGACAGGCATGCCTGTGGTGACCCTGGATACCAGTGAATTTAAACGGATGGATGGCAGTTTGTCCTGTCTTTCGTTACGTTTCTGACCCCTCAGATTGCTGAGCCACTCAGGATCTCCTGTTTATCCTGCCGGACGTCGGGTCCGGCTTTTTTGTGATTACGCTCTGTTGCGCCCTTTACCCCCTGCAGCCGAAGACTGAACCCGGCCCCCAACCCGACTCAGACCCCGATCCGGACCCCGACTCAGACCCCGATCCAACCCCTGCTCAGACCCCAATCCAACCCCGGTTCAGACCTCAATCCAAATCCTGCTCAGACCTCAATCCAAATCCTGCTCAGACCCCAATCCAACCCTGACTCAGACCCCGATCCGGACCCGGACTCAGGAAAATACACAGGCCGAACCCAACACACAACCCAAAACCCAAAACCGGCTTTTATCCGATATCGGTGCCTGAGGCGGAGAGCCGCGACAGGGCGGCCGTCTGCGTTTTTTTTTCTCTGTCATCGGGCAGTCCCCGATGACAGAGAAAATCTGATAAGTATTTAGCTGGGCAGTCAGTATAAAAAAAATAATTTCTCTGCCGCCGGCCTCCGGTGATGATGGCCGTTATCAGACTGCGGGGTCATGGTTGCCGGATGCCGGTAACGGAGATGCAGCACGAGCATGACTAAGATATCCCCGCGCAGACATCACATACCGGTTAACGGGGGCAGACCGTGCCGGATCTCTCATCATGACCGAAGGAAGGACGTATCCTATGACAACACCGACCCATACCCGGATCCGAATGTTTAATACCAAAGAGACTTACCCGAACCAGTCTCTGGACAATGATTTATGTCAGGCCGTGCGTGCGGGCAATACCGTTTATGTCCGCGGTCAGGTCGGTACAGACTTTGAAGGGCGTCTGGTCGGACTGGGCGATGCGCGTGCCCAGGCAGAGCAGGCGATGAAAAATGTGAAGCAGTTGCTGGAAGAAGCGGGCAGCGAGTTGTCACATATTGTGAAAACGACGACCTATCTGATCGACCCCCGCTACCGCGAGCCGGTCTATCAGGAGGTCGGTAAGTGGCTGAAAGGTGTATTTCCGATCTCCACCGGACTGGTCGTTTCCGCGTTAGCTCAGCCACAATGGCTGATGGAAATTGATGTGATTGCAGTGATCCCTGATACACAATCCACTGAATAATCTGAGGTGCGACGATGACATTTTCTATAGCCGCCCGTTGTGCGGAGACCGGACAGCTCGGTATTGCAATCAGCTCATCCAGTATTGCGGTAGGTGCGCGCTGCCCCTGGCTGCGTGCCGGTGTGGGGGCCGTCTCCAGTCAGAACATCACCCTGCCGGCCCTCGGGCCACAGATCCTCGCCAGGCTTGAACAGGCCAGCCCGCCGGTACAGGCGATTAAAGAGGTTCTTTTTAGTCAGGGGTACAGCGAATACCGGCAGGTACTGGCGATTGATGCCGGGGGAAATACGGCTTTTTTTAGTGGCGAAAAAACGCTGGGGACCCACCGCGGTGTTGCCGGTAAAGACTGTGTGGCGGGCGGTAATATGCTCCGGACCCCGAAGGTTGTCGACGCGATGGTGAAGGCTTTCGAAGACGCCAGTGGATTGCTTGCCGAACGATTATTGGTCGCCCTGCAGGCGGGACTGGCGGAAGGGGGCGAAGCCGGCCCGGTGCACTCGGCGGCACTGAAAGTGGTGGGAGACCTGGTCTGGCCGGTGGTTGATCTTCGTGTCGACTGGGCAGATAACGATCCGATCGGTGAACTGCAACGGCTGTGGCGTAGCTATGAACCGCAAATGGACGACTATATTTTACGGGCTATCGATCCCTCATTAGCCCCGGGCTACGGAGTCCCCGGCGATGAACGTTAATGTCAAAGAGTGGCTCTCGCGGCTGATTGCCTTCGATACTACCAGCCGGCTGTCGAACCTGCAGTTGATTGAGGCGATAGCCGGGTATCTTTCTGAACTCGGGATAACCCATCAGCTGATCTATAACTCTGAACGCAGTAAAGCCAATTTATATGCGCGGATCGGGCCGGTGACTGCGGGCGGGGTGATGTTGTCCGGACATACCGACGTAGTCCCGGCTCAGGGACAAGTCTGGCAGATGCCTCCTTTTCAACTGACCGAGCAGCAGGGCAGGTATTACGGACGCGGCACTGCGGATATGAAAGGCTTTATCGCCTGTGTGCTGGCCGCTCTGCCGGATTTTCTGACCGCGCCACTGCATGTCCCGCTGCATCTGGCCTTCTCCTATGATGAAGAGGTTGGCTGTCTGGGGGTAAGAAGTCTGATCGATGCTATCCATGACCAGCCGTGTAAACCGGCGCTCTGTATTGTGGGGGAGCCGACCGGAATGCGCCCGGTATTCGGTCATAAAGGGAAAGCGGCCATGCGTTGTCATGTCCGGGGGCATGCCTGTCATTCTGCTTACGCCCCGGAAGGGGTCAATGCGGTGGAATATGCGGCCAGACTGATAAGCCATATGTGCACTCTGGCGGAGACGCTGAAGCAGCATCAGGACAGCCGTTTTTCTCCGCCCTTCAGCACATTACATACCGGAGTGATCTGCGGCGGGAATGCCCTCAACATCGTCCCTGCGGAATGCAGTTTTGATTTTGAATTACGTCATCTCCCCGACAGTTCCCCGCAGGCTACGCTGGATGCGATCACCGGCTTCGCCAGACAGCAGTTGATACCGCAGATGAAACAGACTGAGGAGACGTGCGATATCCGTTTTACCCGGCTGAGCGAGTATCCGGGCCTGTGTACGGACGTTGAATCCGTGGCGGCGCGGCAGATTATGGCCTGGAGCGGCGTCAGCGACGCCGGTACGGTGCCCTATGGCACAGAGGGTGGATTATTCCATGAAGCAGGCATACCGACCCTGGTCTGTGGCCCGGGAAATATGGATCAGGGTCATAAGCCCGATGAATACGTGGCCATCGATCAACTGGATCAGTGCAGCGCGATGCTGCAGAACCTTTGCCGGTGGATGCAGTCGTCAGACTGATCCCCGGCGGGATCGTTTTCAGGCATCCTCAGCCAGCATTTCTTTACAGAAATCAACAAATAATCGTGCCGGTTTGGTCAGCTGTGTCCGGGTCAGCCAGGCGGCAGAAAGACCCGAGCCTTCCACTTCTTCGCTGATTTCAAGCGTGACCAGCGGCTTACCATCATAACTGAACGGGCTGTGCGGACAGGTTACCAGTAAGGCGAACCCGAACCCGTGACCGACCATACCGCGCACCATTTCGATGGAGGGCGAACTGAACACAATGTTAGGGGTCAGGTCGGCCTGCGTGAACAGATCGACGAAATAGTTACGGCTTGGCTGTACATCGAGCAGGATCATCGGTTCGGACGCGAGATCTTTCAGCGATACCGATTGCTGTTGAGAAAAACGGTGGCCTGCCGGCAATAAGACATAGGGCCTGGAAGGAGGCATCAGAGGCTCGGTGGTAATACTCTTATCCAGCTCATGTTTATACAATAACGCCAGATCGAAACTGCCGGCAGTCAGTCCCTGCACCAGTTCATGCTGTTCGCCATCCCGCAGGATAAACTCGACCCCCGGGTAGCGTTGTTTGAAACCGGCAATCAGTTTAGGCAGGATCAGCGGGGCAACGGTTTCAAAACAGCCAATATCAATCTGTCCCGCAACAATATCGTTATCGGCCAGCGCGTTTTGTTCAAACTCATGGGCCATACGCAGGAGTTTCTGGGCCTTACGATAAAAGCGTGCACCGGACGGCGTCAGTGAGACTCCCTGCGCATGGTGTCGGATAAAGAGTTGTACCCCGAAGCTGTCTTCCAGTCCTTTAATCGCCGTGGAAATGGAAGGCTGCGCGATATACAGCTTACGTGAGGCTTCTGCCACACTGCCGCATTCCACCGTGGTAATAAAATACTTCAGTTGGCGCAGCGTATAGTTAGCCATTAGTTCTCTCCGGTCATAGCCATTTCCTATGATCAAGCAATTAACATGCCATCAATTCCCTTGTTATTGTGTGGTTTTTGGGTGGGCAGGGTCCCGGATAACATCGTTGCCGGTGAGTTATTTTTTTACCGTCCGGGGTCAACGACCGCGGTTAGTTTTTTTAGTGTCAGGGCCAACATATTTAATAATTTTCAGCGATGCCAAAAGCCCTGAGGATGGAGGTGAAGGAGATCCTCTCCGTTCCTCAGTATCTGCCGCTGTGGTTTCGCAGCCCTCGTGCGAATACTGACGTCAAAGCAGAATAAAGGGCGCGCATATGACGTTTGACTGGAGTTATTTATTCAGCCTGTTCAAAGATACGGATTTCTGGTGGGCCACCTGGACCGTGATCCGGCTGAGTCTGTTAGCCTGGGCTATCAGTATGGTACTGGGCTTCGGGCTGGCACTGGCTAAGCAGTCCGCAAAGCCCGTTCTGCGTTTTCTGGCAAATCTGTATATCTGGTTCTTTCGCAGCCTGCCATTGCTGGTGTTACTGATTTTTGTCTACAACATGCCACAGGCCATTCCGTCCACGTCGGGGGTATTGAGTAATCCGTTTTACGCCGGGCTGATCGCGCTGGTACTGAGTGAAACCGCCTATATGGCAGAAATTCACCGCAGCGGCCTGTTGTCGATAAACAAAGGGCAGTACGAGGCCGGAAGGGCGCTGGGGCTGGCCTATGGCGGTATCCAGTGGAAGATCATTATTCCGCAGGCGGTGCGCGTCGCTCTGCCCGGGCTTGCCAACGAATATATTTCTATCGTCAAACTGACCTCCCTGGTCTCTATAGTTTCTCTGACGGAGATTCTGCTGGTGGGACAGCGCCTGTATTCAGAAAACTTTCTGGTCATGGAAACGATGACGGCGGTCGCTTTCTACTACATTCTGGTCGTGACCGTGTTTGATTTTTTGCTGAAACAGCTGGAGAAATATCTGGATGTTACGCGCAAAAAAGGACGACAGGTCCCTTCGCAATGGCTGGAACTGGCGCAGACCCCCGTCGCGGTAGTCAGCCCTGCCGCAACGCGGGGAGAGGTTCCGGCGCTGTCAGCGCGGCGGTTACATAAAGCGTATAACAACGTCGAAGTCCTCGGTGCGGTGGATCTGAGTGTCAATGCGGGTGAGGTGGTCTCGGTGATCGGGCCTTCCGGGTCCGGGAAAACCACATTGATTCGTTTGCTCAATGGTCTGGAAAAACTGGACCAGGGGGAAGTGAAAATGAACGGTGAATCCTTTATTCATCTGAAGCAGTCTGGCGCATCGTTACCGGTATTTACCGAAAATACGGCCTTGCGATTAAATATCGGGATGGTCTTTCAGAGCTTTAATTTATTTCCCCACCTGACGGTGATGGACAACTTACTACTGGCACCGCAGTATCACCATATCGGTGATAAGGCTTCACGGTTGCACCATGCCTGTGCATTACTGCAGAAAGTGGGCATGCTGGAACATGCCTGCAAATATCCTCACCAGTTGTCAGGCGGCCAGCAGCAACGAGTGGCTATCGCCCGGGCGTTGATGATGCGGCCACAGATTATGCTGTTCGACGAACCCACATCGGCGCTGGACCCGGAGAAAGTTAATGAAGTCCTTGGCGTGATTGAGAGCCTGGCCCAGGAAGGGATCACCATGGTCATCGTCACCCATGAAATGAACTTTGCCTTCGGGGTATCTGACCGGATTGTCTTTATGGAAAAAGGGCGGGTTGTCGTAGATGAAGCCCCCGGACTGCTACGGCAGGGCAGCAATGCAAGGGTCGCAGATTTTCTGAAAGACGTCACGCTGGCCGGATGATCTCCGGAACAACGTGGGGTATCTGATAGCGTCCGGCACCACCTCTGAGAGAGCGAGAAAAGTATGTCGTTAACACCTGAGCAGCAATTACGTATTGATCTGGCGGCCGTCTTCCGGCTTTCGGCTCAACTGGATATGCATGAAGCCGTCGCTAACCATTTCAGTGCAGCCGTGTCTGAAGACGGTAAAAAATTTCTGATTAACCCGAAATGGGTACATTTTTCGCGACTCCGGGCCAGCGATTTACTGCTGCTGGATGCCGATAACCCGGAGGACGGCCTGCGGGACGATGTGGATCCTACCGCCTGGGCGATCCACGGGCAGATCCATCAGCAGTTACCGGAAGTGCGGGTGGTGCTGCATCTGCATCCGGTGTATACCACCGCCATATCCTGCCTGGCGGATCCGGTGATCCCCCCCATCGATCAGAACACGGCACGCTATTTCCGGCGGGTGGCGGTCGATACGTTATATGGCGGCATGGCGGATACGGAATCGGAAGGCAAACGACTTTCTGCCTTGCTGCAGGGCAAACAACGACTACTGATGGGAAACCACGGTGTGATGGTGACTTCAGGGAATGTGGGAGAAGCCTTCGATGATATTTATACCCTGGAGCGTGCCTGCCGGATCCTGACCACCGCCTGGTCCACCGGTCAGCCGCTGAAAGTGCTTTCCGATGAAGTCGCTGAAAAAACAGCTCAGGACTGGGAGAAAATTACCGACTTTTCCCGCCGGCATTTCGAGGAAATGAAGCTGTTATTGATGAAAAGCGATCCCTCATTTATGGAGTAGTCGTATGACATCCCTGCCGCTATCCCCCGACACAGCAACGTTCACGGGCGGTGCCGTATTTTTAGATTATGCGTCTCTGGATTTCGGAGACCTTGATGCGGCGGCCCTGTATCGGGTATTTCCTGACCTGACGTTGCATCTTCACACCACTCCCGCGCAGATAGCTGAACGTCTGGCCGGGGCGGAGGTCGCGATTGTCAGCGATCTTCATTTGCCGGCAGAGATCCTTGGCCGGCTGCCGCGGCTGAAGCTGATCCTGCTGGCCTCCACGGGGACGAATGCGGTCGATCTTGCTGCGGTACGGCGGCTGGGGATCACCGTATGTCACTGCCAGGGGTATGGCACGCATGCTGTCGCTCAGCATACTCTGGCGCTGATACTGGCGCTGACAAATCATGTGGCCCGTTATTCTGCACTGGTCAGTGCCGGCCAATGGTCTGCGGCTGATCGTTTTTGTCTGACGGATTATCCGATCAGCGGGCTGAACGATAAACGGCTGGCGATTGTCGGGCAGGGTGAGCTGGGACGTCGGGTGGCGTATCTGGCGGAGGCCTTCGGAATGCAGGTCAGCTTTGCCGGACTCCCCGGACGTGAGGGTCCGCAGGATAAAATCGCTCTGGATGAACTGCTGCCCCTTGCCGATATCGTGAGCCTGCATTGTCCGTTGACGCCGGAAACGGCCGGGCTGATAAACACGCGGCGGCTCGGGCTGATGAAACGCTCAGCATTGCTGATCAATACGGCCCGGGGCGGTCTGATCGATGACACTGCCCTGGCCGGGGCGTTACGGGAGGGACGGCTTGCCGGCGCGGCGCTGGATGTACTGAGTCAGGAACCCCCTCCGCACAACCATCCGTTACTGACCGGCGATATTCCGAATCTGCTGATCACGCCGCATGTGGCCTGGAGTACGACCGGGGCCAGGCAGTGCGCTTTGCAGCAACTGGCCGAAAACGGACAGGCCTGGCTGGCGGGCCAGCCGATCCGGGTCGTGAGTTAAGCGGCCGACAGGAGGCATTCTTTTGGCGAGGTTAGTCACCTTTCTCCCCGGCACCAACACACCGGATCCGTAAGACGGCAACAAATGACAGGATCCTGTATGGCTGAGACGGCCACCCTGGTCCGGCGGGCAGGGGATCACCGGGCTATGCTGCGTTTCAGTGATGGTCTGCCGGCTGGTTGTTTTCTGACTGCAAAGCCCTCTCTGCAAGACGAGCGAGATAGCGGGAAACCGGTAACAGAACATCATCATTGATGCGGAAGGCAGGGTGATGTAAAGCATACTGCTGGCCTGTTCCCACCATCACAAACGCTCCGGGAAGTTGCTGCTGATAAAATGCAAAATCTTCACCAATGGGGCTGGCTTCAACCTCTCTGGCTTCAAAACCGCTGGTGGTGGCTTGCTGAAGCGCAAAACCGGCCCAGCCGGCATCATTAATGACCGGTGGCGGACCGGCCTGCCAATCCAGGCGGATTTCAGCCTCAAACCCAGCGGCAATGCCGTTCAGCAGATTTCGTAAACGGGTCTCAATCAGCTGACGTGTCGCGGGCGAAAACGTCCTAACTGTGCCTTCCAGCCAGGCACTGTCCGGGATAACGTTCCATGTCGTACCGCTGTGCATCTGTGTGACAGAGACCACGGCATTATCGGCGGAAGGTGTATTCCGGCTGATCAGCGTCTGTAATGCCGTGACCAGCTGACCGGCGATGACTATGGGGTCATTGCCCTCATGGGGACGGGCGGCATGACTACCCGTACCGGTGATAGTGATCCTGAATTTATCCACCGCCGCCGTCAGCGCTCCCGCTTTCGTGCCAATAACACCGGCAGGCAAGGTGGGATCATTATGTAACCCGAAGATCGCAAATGCTTTCTTTAACGCACCGGTATTAATGATCTCCGGTGCGCCCTGACCGGTTTCTTCTGCGGCCTGAAAAAGGATCCTGACCCGGCCCTTCAGCGTGGCTTCCTGTTTTTTTAGCAGAATGGCTGCACCCAGTGCGGCGGTGCAATGAAAGTCATGGCCACAGGCATGCATGACGCCCGGATTTTGTGAACTGTATTCAACGCCGGATTGCTCTTCAATGGGCAACGCATCGATATCTGAGCGTAATACCACCAGCGGGCCCTGAGGATCCCCCACCTCGGCCACTAATCCGGTCTTCAGCGGCAGGTCCAGAATGCGGATCTGGTAAGATTCCAGCCGGGCACGCAGCCGGGCAGTGGTTTCAAATTCCTGATTCGATAGCTCGGGAAAACGGTGCAGTTCATGACGAAAGGCGATAAGGTTTTCAGAAAAGCCGGGTTCAGTTAATTCAGTCATATTTTTCTTCTATCCGGTGATTGGTGATCGGCGATAATGCCTGTTGTGCCAGCCAGAGAGTGTGTGCGGACTCATCAAGGATTTTTTTCATATACAGGGTGATATGGCCTTTTCCTGAATCGGCGGTGTGCATAGGTATAAATCCTCGTTTCCGGTACATATTTTTCAGCCAGGGATGACTGATTGCCGTACCCAGTGAAACGGCCGGAGCCCGCAATTGTTCTTTCAGTATTTTTCGTTCTACCTGTTCCATGACCTTCAGACCGTAATGCCTGCCAGGATAATCAGGGTGTGCAGCAAACCAGCCAATGTGTGGCAAGCCGAACGGGCCAGGCAGAGGGCCCCAGGGATAGCGAACAGTGGCCGATGAAACCAGTGTTGTTCCGTCGTAAAGTGCGTATACCCCATGATCTTGTATGTGCTGCCGTGTTTTTTCCCGGCTGGTACTGGCGGCATCAAAATGAATACCCAGCGCTTTCGTCGCAGCATAAGCCGCCAGAATCAGCGCCTGATAGTCATCCGTTTCATCTTCCCTGACCTGACGAAAATCAAGAGACATACACTTTTCCTTACCGGTAAACGATGAATAAATAATAACGTTAGCTGCCAGTTATGGATAAGTTATCAGTAAATGAATGCAGAGGGATAGTTAAAGTCCGCATAAGCTAATGCATAGTCGATATTTCACAGGCTGTTTATTTCATAACGTCTTTTGGCTGATGAGGTAAGGCCGGAAATTATTTCCCTGTGGATATCGACGGGGAGGAATAGAGTATTTTTTCTTTACTGATATATTCATAGTAAACCCGGTCCAGTGATCTTTACGATGTTTACGCGATCTGCGGAAATAACGATCTGACATGGGGTAACAGATATTTTTAGTGTTATAACGTGGCGATATAATGAGGAAAGTTTAGTTATTACAGTGGGTAACATTGACTTCTTCACGAGTGAATAATTCCCGCTGCAGCGCCCGGAGGCATAATCTGCTGCAGGGTTGATGCCATGTTATCAATGATAAGCGGGCAGATAAGATGACTCCTGCGGGTATTTCTGATGATGGTTCACAGGTTTATTTCATATTATTTCCTGCAGCATTCCGTTATTATCCCGACATGCTTATGCACCGGGGAATATTCTGCTTCATATTTTACGGTCGGTTGTTAATACCGGTGATATAAAGAATAGTAGCCTGTACCAGGCATTCATGGAGGAATACCGTTACGCAGATGCTGCTGCCGGAAAAATACGGGAAGTCCCCTGGCTGGAAAAGCCTCAGCAAGACGCGAAGCCCCGTCTCTGATACCGTCGGGCTTACCGGCAATATTAGTCGCGTATCACTGTATCGTTATTCCTGAGTATCATAAAACGGTACTCAGCGGAGTATTGTTTTCGGATGCTCCGCTGAGCCTCTCTGCCTGCGGGTATTTTTTGCTGACTATCGAGGTCCGGTAAACAGGATGGTGGTAAAAGGGGCTGCTTTCGGACGATGATTTTTATCACGAGCCTGATATGATGAAGGCGGTTTTTCGGTGAGGGTCCGACAGGATTACAACGCGAGTCTGTTACTGTCCGTGTTTCGGCCGCTGTGCCGGATGGCTTGCTCCAAAAACCGGTAGCGTACGTTGTGACACTGATCGTGTTATTATCCGGTAATACACACTTTTCGCGCCTGTCGGTGAGGAAGTGTCCTTGTGCAGAGCGCAGGGGGACGCTGGCAGAATGATACAGATGACCCGCAGAGCCGGGAACCGGTCGCTGGCTGGCGTCACGGACAGGGAAAAGCCGTCGGCAAACCTTTGCTGATGTTCTGCAAAACCTTGTCACAGATGAGGACAGGAAAAAGCGGCGTAATGCTGTTCTACTTAGTGCCGGATAAGCTATAAACCTTTGTGTTAACCTGTCGCCTTTATTACTGCCCGTCGTGGGAAAGTTTGTTAGGGAGTTTTTATGCGTAAGCCGTTTGTTTTAGCCTCATCTGTCATGCTGATGACGGTGAGTTTACTGGGTGTCAGTCAGGTCAATGCGGAAGATGCCCCTGTAACCCCGGTCACTTCTGCGCCTGCGGCCTCTCCGGCACCGGCAGCCTCTCCGGCCCCGGCAGAAGCCCCGGCAGCCTCCGCTCCCGCGACCGCGCCTTCAGGCACGTCAAAAGATCCGCTGGATCGTGATACGGTTTTTGGTGATTTCCATCACTATGCTATCGGCGATGTTGTTCCGCCGTTGTACCGTTCAGCGACCTACAATATTGCCAAATGGCAGTTGAGAAAATTACCGGCGCCGGTTGCCGGCAGTCACTGGACCTATATGGGCGGTGATTACATCCTGATCACCGATGCGGAAGGAAAAATACTGCGTATTATTTCCGGCGATATTATCTACCGTTAAGCTGTTTTCTGCAGAGGGGGCGTGATGCCCCCTCGCTTATTTCTGAACACGCCTGCCTGTCAGGGCTGACCGTCCCCGGTGATGATCTGTAATGACTGTAAGCCTATCCCCAGTTTACGCGGATCCTGTCCGATAATATTATCCAGCATACTTTCTGTAGGTTCCGGCGGGGTCAGGGTAATAACACGGCTGCCTGCCGGCGGCGTGAAATGCAACTGATACTCTGCGAATGTCGCCGTCGGAATAAAGGTCTGTTGCTGATCACCGACCGTCACCTTCACTGGCTTGCCGATATTCGGGCCAAAACCTTTGGCGGTGATCCGCAGCGTGAATGTCGCCGGCAGAGGCATTTTATAGGTCAGTGTCACGGCCGGGGCAAGATTCGCATTGGACCAGCGACCCCAATTCTCGTTTCTTGACAAGCCACTGAAGGACATAACGGACTCCGGCGCACCTGGCAGGTTAAAAAGATAGACGGCCGACGGGTAGCGGATAGCGTTGTCGGGCATTTTCAACAGAGAGATCGCCTGCTGATAGAGGTCTGCCGAAGGAAGTGCCGGTGTGAAAACCACCTTGCCCTGGAAGAGACCGCTCCCGAGTTCGGTCACCTCCGGTGTCCCTCCTAACTGGCCGTGGGTATAACAAAGCGCATCGCTCAATGCCAGCGAGGGTGCCCACAGACGGCCGGCTTTATAACATTTATCGATCCAGACAAATTTATCCCCGGCCGCAAACCGGCTAAGCCGTGCAGTCAGAGTTTCAGCATAGACGCCTTCAGGAATAGGCTCGACTTTGTCGGCATCGACTTTAATCAGCACCGGCAACCGGAAGGTGGAGCCGGAAAAACTCAGGGTATTTTTCTGCTGATCGACGGTGAAGTGATCTATTTTCCGGGGGAAGTTCCAGAGCTGAATAATATCCGGCTTCCACTGCAGTACTTTCTGCGACAGGTTATCAAACACCTCTGACAGAGAAGTTCCGGAAAGCGTACTGCGTCCCAGACCGATAAAATTATCGCCGCCCAGGATATCCAGTACGGTAGCACCATTATCCATCGTATTACGTTTGTTGTTCAGGGTAACGGCATCAGGCTTATCGCCGCGGATCACAAAGAACGTATCGTGACGAGGATAGCGGGTCAGGTAACGGTAGGCCGTATTATTCATCGCCAGGTGATCTGACCCGACAACAATGACCGTGTTTTTAAAGCCGGGGGATTGCTTTATCCGTGCGATCAGTCGCGCGATGTGTTCCTGAGAGCAAGCCACCGCACTGAAGGAGAGATTATTTTTCCCCTCGTAAGGATAGGTTTTCCGCTGACAGGACGCAGAGATAAAACCATCCGGATGATGGGTATCGACAGTCAGCGCAAACAGAGCAAAGCGTTGATTCTGCGCCGACAGTTGCTGGTATTTATCGAAAACTTTATCCAGCACGGTATCGTCATAAAACCCCCAGTTATTCCGGTAGCCGGGGTCCGCGACCTGCGTTTTTAGCTCTTCCGAGCCTTCCATATGCTGCGTTTCAAATCCATGAGAGCGCAGGAAGACATCTTTTCCGCCAAAGCGTAAATCGGCGCCCTGAATAAACCAGTTCTGGTAACCGGAATTTTTCAGAATATCGCCGAGGCAGATATTTTGCGGATAAAAACTGGAAAGCGAAGACGATGCATTCCCTTCAAACGGGGCAAACAGAGGGATCCCGCACTGCGAAGCGACCATGCCGGCGATGGTATAGTCGGTGCCGGGTAACTGTGCGGTGGATGTGAAATCGATGCCTGACTGCATTTGCCGGATCAGCTCCGGGGCAAGATCCGGGAAGGCCTGCTGGTTGAAATACGTTCTTTCCAGACTTTCTGCATAGATATAGACCAGATTCAGGTGAGGTTTTTTAATCGTGCTGTCAGGGATTTTATAATAGTCATCGAAATCAGACCCTTCCTGGAAAGAGTGCGAGGCAATCAGGGTCTTTATCTGCTGATAGGCCGGACTGGTATTAATGGAAAGACCGGCCAGCAGACAGGCAAAAATACTCCAGCCGAAATGGTGCTGATGATTTTTATTCCGCAGAATACGGGTCAATACCAGAAAAATGAGTACGATAGCGAGGAGTAACGCAGCGGCGGGTAATAGATAGCGTCCGGTACCGGCTCCGGTCAGGTTATTTGTCAGAGTATAAATAACGGCTTCGGTTATTCCGTTGCCGGTAAAGTAATTACTGGCAAATAATGTCGCATTCAGCAGCAGAAAGCTCATCAGCAGCAGAGTAATAATAACAAACCAGAGCCGGTGACGGCCGGCTTTACGGGCGTAAATAATGACCGAGGCCGCAAAAAGTCCTGATGAAATAAGCTCTGAAACCAAAATGCTCTCCTGTAAAGCGTAGGTGGCGGCCAGGGGCCGGGGGCCAATGACCGGAAGGTGCCCGGTGGCCGTGTCAGATTTTTATGCCGGGCAATGTGCTATTTTCCGGGGGTTAGGACAATGTTTTTCTCTTTATTTAAAATATTTTTTTTGAACCAGGTCGCGAAGCTGAGATAAAAAACCCTTTTTCGTTCGTGACTATGCAGGAAGGGTGTCATATTACTGACATATCTTTACGCTAATTTCCTCTGCAGTGCAGGGGCTAATTACCGTCTTTCTGCACTAACAATGTGATTTTACTCTCAATAACCGAATGATTAATTCATTTGAAACAGGAAAACGTCTGAGGATTATAAAACACAATGGATTTTCTGTGCGTTTTTTCTTGATTTATCTACGCGCGTAGATAAAATTCCTGCCGAAAAACGCCCACGAAAAATCGGTGCAATCCGGTCATTCAGTTGCTCTTGTAACATTTAAATGATTAGTCATCTAAGACTGGCACAAATGACAAGCGAATATTCCGACACCAGGGAATTTCTTCTGATCTCCGTATGCCGGAGAGCCATTGCGTACTGTGGGCGTTTTTCACTCAGTACTGCAGAAAGCCACTTTCTGAACCGACCGATAGGGAGTACTGAGTTATGACACATCCTCCCGGGCATCAGACCCGTCACCCCTTGCTGATCCTGGCAGAAGAGAGAGAAGCCCGCCGTGATTTCCGGCGCGCAACGTTTTCCTGCTGGCTGGGCACCGCGATGGAATATGCTGACTTCGCACTCTACGGCTTAGCTGCCGGTATTATCTTCGGGGATGTCTTTTTCCCTGAGGTCACCCCTGCCATGGCGCTGCTGTCCAGTTTTGCCACCTGGTCGGTGGGTTTTATTGCCAGGCCCATCGGGGCACTGTTCTTTGGCTGGCTGGGGGATCGTCACGGGCGTAAATCGGTCATGGTGATCACTATCCTGCTGATGGGGCTGTCTACCATGCTGATAGGGCTTATTCCGGATTACCGGACTATCGGTTTCTGGGCACCGGCCTGCCTGGTGATATTGCGTTTTACCCAGGGGTTGGGGGCCGGGGCTGAGCTGTCCGGGGGAACGGTTATGCTGGGAGAATACGCCCCACCGGCAAGGCGCGGACTGGTCTCTTCGGTGATTGCCCTGGGGTCTAACAGTGGCACCCTGATAGCTTCTGTCGTCTGGTTACTGGTGGTTCAGCTCGACCATCAAAGCCTGATCAGTTGGGGATGGCGGATCCCGTTTTTGTGCAGTTTCCTGATTGCGCTTGGGGCACTGTGGATGCGGCGTTCGGTCCGGGAAACCCCGGTCTTTGAGCAACGCCGGAAAACCCTGATGGCAGAACGCCAGCAAACCCTGCACACGGCCTCACTGAGCGACAGGAAGCCTCGCGGCCCCGGTAAAGCCTTCTGGGTCATGATGGGTCTGAGAATTGGTGAAAATGGTCCTTCGTATCTGGCGCAGGGATTTATGGTCGGTTATGTCGCCAGAGTACTGATGATGGATAAATCCGTGCCGACGACCGCCGTTTTTATCGCCTCTGTACTGGGCTTTTTGGTGATCCCTCTGGCCGGCTGGCTGTCTGACCGCTATGGTCGCCGTAAACTCTATCGTCTCTTTTGTCTGTTATTAATGATCTATGCCTGGCCAGCGTTCACGTTGCTGGACAGTCATCAGCCCTGGATTGTGATTTCGACCATTGTTGTCGGAATGGCTCTGGCTTCCCTGGGCATTTACGGGGTCCAGGCTGCATGGGGGGTGGAGTTATTTGGCGTTACACATCGCTATAGCAAAATGGCCGTGGCCAAAGAACTGGGGTCCATTATTTCCGGCGGAACAGCCCCGCTGGTGGCCGCAGCACTGTTATCCTGTTTCGGGCACTGGTGGGCGATAGCGGTCTATTTTACGCTGATGGCGGGTATCGGTTTTGTGACGACCTTTATTGCCCCGGAAACCCGGGGCCGGGACCTGAATTTACCGGATGACGCAATTTAGAGGACTGGCCCGGGGCGGATATCCGGCCGGAGAAAACAGGAGAGTGTGTGGGTAAACGGTTAACTCAGCGAAGAGTGACGCGGGAAGAGGTTGCCAGCCTGGCCGGGACATCGGTGGCGGTGGTCAGTTATGTGATTAATAACGGACCGCGCCCGGTGGCAGAGGCGACACGGGAACGGGTACTGCAGGCTATTCGCCAGACGGGCTATCAACCCAACAGTATTGCCCGTGCGCTGGCTTCCGGAACCACCCGTACATTCGGGGTGGTGGTTCCGGATATTTCTAACCCGTTTATCGCGTCTCTGGCTCATGAATTACTCCAGGAGTCGATGCGTTACGGTCACGTCATGCTGCTGGGGGATTCCGGAGATGACGGTCAGCGGGAGCAGGACATCATTCAGGGATTACTGAACCGCCAGGTCGACGGACTGATCTATATCAGTGCTGACCGTCAGCCGCACACGGAGATTATCCGTCGCAGCGGAACACCGGTGATCATGCTGGACGGTGTCGAGCCGGGACCGGGGGTTTCGGTCTTACGGATGGATGAACGGCAGGCCGCCAGAGAAGCGACGGCACATCTGTTGAGCCATGGCTACCGGGAAGTCGGGATCATTACCGGACCTGCCTGGATGCTGAATACCCGTGACCGTTTACAGGGCTGGCGTGACGCGATGGAACATGCCGGGCTGGCGGTTAACCCGCACTGGGTGGTGCCGGCAGATTATACGCGTCAGGGCGGATATCAGGCAGCATTGCATCTGCTGTCCGGCCCGGGGTGCCCGCGGGCGCTGTTTGTCTGTAATGAACAAATGGCGATAGGCAGTCTGCGGGCCTTTCATCAGCAAGGGATTCGGGTACCGGATGATCTGGCCATTGTCGGTTTTAACGGGACGGATCAGGGCGCTTACCATCTGCCTTCACTGACCTCTGTCCGTCAGCCGATTGCTGAAATTGCGGCGACGGCCATCCGTCTGCTCCATGAGTGGCAGGCCGGGGGCGGGTTGCATGACATCCGGCATTTTCTGGAACCCGGCGAGTCCTGCGGGTGTCCTGCCGGTTCTCCTTCACTTCAGCCAGGTCTGCGAAAAAATGCAACGGATAATTATTGATTGTGACCCCGGAAACGGGATCGCGGGGGCCAATACGGATGATGGTTTAGCCCTCGCGCTGGCGCTGGCCTCGGCGGATCTGCAGGTAGAGATGGTCACCACTGTCAGCGGGAATACTCCGGCCGCGACCGGCGCCCGGGTGGTAACCGATCTGGTCCGGCGTTGCGGCTTAACGGTGCCGGTCTATTGTGGTGCTGAGCGCGCGCTCTGTGAACCGGAAGAAGAGTGGCGTCGCCAGCTGGACACACGGGTCGAGGCTCTTTCTCTCGGGTATTTGTGGGATTCCGTCCGCCCGCCGGCACGGTTGTCAGAGTATCCACGTCATGCCGCAGAACGGATGGCCGAATGTATCTGTGCCTCGCCGGGAGAGATAACCCTGCTGGCACTGGGGCCGCTGACCAATATTGCCCATGCGTTACAGCGTTTTCCGAAGATGGCCGGTGCGGTGGCAGAAATTATTATTATGGGCGGTGTCTTTCACCTGGACGATTATATTAAAGACACCAATTTTGGTCTGGACCCGGAAGCCGCCTCTCTGGTGCTGAACTGCGGGGCAAAAATTACGCTGGTTCCGATGGATGTAACGGTGAATACGTTGCTGACCCGGAAAGACTTACAGCGGATCACGGCCGGATCTTCGCCGCTGGCCCTGTTTGTGCGTGACACGCTGACGCCCTGGATAACCTATTCAATGCTCACCCGGCATCCCGGGGGAAGCTGGATCCATGATGTGCTGGTGGTGGCGTGGCTGCTGGATCCGCAGGTGGCAACCGCAGAGAATTTTCGTGCCGGTATTGAGATACGCCCTGGCCTGACGCGGGGTAAAAGCTGGCGTTACCGGCCACCCCTGCGTGTAGGGGTAGGGATCGATCCCGAAGAGGGGGCTGACATCCGTATTCTGACCTCGGTCAACAACGCCTTGTTACTTCGTCTGCTGGAACGTGTGCTCAGCCCTCCGGCGGCGGCGGACATGTCCCGGCGAATGTCCTGACGGTGTCATCTGCCGCCGGACTTTCGCGATAAATATACTTTCTTACAACTGATACAGTGAGCTGGCGCAGGTTCTGTCATGCGGTTTGTTTTTTACATGCTATATAAAAATATATAACAAACTAAACACATACCTGCTGCTCTGTGACTGCTCCCTCTGCCCGGCACTGTTAAGCGCTGTGCAACGGGACCGGCAAGGATCTCTGCCATGCTCCACTGGACCGCTACACAAAAGAATGTCGCTTTTGCCTGTTTCACCAGCTGGATGCTGGATGCCTTCGATTTTTTTATCCTTGTCTTCGTCCTCAGTGATCTGGCGGACTATTTCCATCGCAGTATGACGGAAGTTTCGCTGGCGATCATGCTGACACTGGCGGTAAGACCGGCAGGGGCTCTGTTATTTGGCTGGCTGGCGGAAAAGTATGGTCGCCGGCCGATACTGATGCTGAATATCGTGATGTTCTCGCTGTTTGAGCTGTTATCGGCCTGGTCTCCGACCTTTACCGCATTCCTGATTTTCCGGGGGCTTTACGGTGTAGCCATGGGAGGTATCTGGGGCGTCGCCTCCTCACTGGCGATGGAGACGATCCCGGATCGCTCACGCGGTCTGATGTCCGGAGTCTTTCAGGCCGGTTATCCCTGCGGTTATCTGCTGGCCTCGGTGATCTTCGGGCTCTGCTATACGCTGCTCGGCTGGCGGGGCATGTTTCTGGTCGGGACTGCGCCGGTGCTGCTCCTGCCGTTTATCTATTTCAGGGTGCCTGAATCCCCGGTCTGGCTGGCGTCGAAAGCGAAAGCCGAAAAGTATGCGTTATTACCGATCATCAGACAGCATGCCAGGTTATGTCTTTATCTGGTGTTACTGATGGCCTGCTTCAATTTCTTCAGCCACGGGACGCAGGATTTATATCCGACTTTCCTGAAAATACAGCATCAGTTTGATGCTCATACTATCAGTGTGATCGCCATCAGCTATAACATCGCGGCCATGGCGGGGGGGATCGGCTTTGGTTTACTTTCTGAGAAGATTGGCCGTAAAAAAGCAATTATGCTGGCCTCGTTTCTGGCACTGCCGGTCCTGCCTCTGTGGGCATTTTCATCGGGGTCCTGGATGATTGGTCTGGGGGCATTTTTAATGCAGTTTATGGTGCAGGGAGCCTGGGGAGTGATCCCGACCTGGCTGACCGAACTGGTACCGGCGAATGCCCGTGCCGTCCTCCCGGGCTTCGTCTATCAGTCCGGTAATCTGATAGCCTCGGTGAATGCGACGTTGCAGTCGGGTATCGCCTCTGCCCACGGTGGAAATTACGGACTGAGTATGGCTCTGGTCGCCGGAGTGGTGGCGGTACTGATTTGTCTGCTGACCGCGCTGGGCAAAGAAACCCGGGGGATGACGATCACCGGCAAAGAATAACGGCGGCCCCCGGGCCGCCGGGGGCGTTACTGGCTGACATCCACCCAGCGGGCTTCCGTCAGTTCTGCCATGCGCTGTGGGGTGATACGCACGCAGCTATGTGTGCTGCCGGCGGCGGGCAGCACTTCGCTGAATGCCTGCAGCGAAACATCACAATAGATCGTTAACGGATTCTCCAGCCCGAAAGGGCAGACCCCGCCGACCGGATGCCCGGTCGCATTGATAACCTCATCCACACTGAGCATCCTGGCTTTGGCCCCCAGGGTGGCTCTGAGCTTTTTGTTATCCAGCCGTGCGTTTCCGCTCATCACAACCAGAATAATTTCCTGCTTCACTTTCAGTGACAGGGTCTTCGCAATTTGTCCGGGTTCGACCCGATGGACCCGGGCTGCCATATCGACAGTCGCGGTACTTTCTGCGGCTTCTATGACTTCAATATCCGGGGCATGCTCAGCAAAGAACTGCTGTACCGACTGCAGACTCATTTTATTCTCCAGGAATTTTTCAGATTTAAAAATTGCCATAAGCGGAGGAGGCTGTAAACGCTTCTGCGGGAAATTACACCGGGTTTGGTGAAAAAACTTTTTTGTGCTCAGGAAGCATAAAATAAGTTGAAAATGATAACTACTATCATATGATAGTGAAAATCATTCTCGTTAAGAGGGTTTATTGATGGAAATGGCGATGGTAGCGTCAGGATCGTTGTGGATATTCAGCTGGATGATGGGCAAAAAGATCGACAGCGGCTGGGGCGTTTTGCTGCCCTGTGCGGCAATGCCGGTCTTTGCGCTCTGGCATCCCGGGTTTGAGCAATGGCGGATCATTATGCTGATGGCGTTGATACTGACGCTGGTGATGTTATTGCATCCCCGTTTACGTCATTACCTGTTACTGCCTGCCTGTCTGGTCGTTTCCGGCAGTGTAGCCGCAATGGTGGTGAATTTCCCTTAGCGGGTACCGGATAAGCAAAGCATCAAAGGGGATCACGATAGCTGTGAAGTAAGGATAAAAACGGGAAATAACAGAAACAGCACGCGGGATAACAGAAAGGTTTAGCAGAGAAGACAACGTGGTGCGAAGAGAGGGACTTGAACCCTCACGTCCGTTAAGACACTAACACCTGAAGCTAGCGCGTCTACCAATTCCGCCACCTTCGCATACCATCAATACAAAAAGATTGTATTGTTACCACGGAGGCGCATTGTAGAGATTTTACACCCCGCGTCAACTGATATTTCGCTGAGCGGAGTGTGACTGCTGTAAAAACCAGCAGACGCTGCGGTGGCCGGCAGACGCGGGTCAGCCGCCGGTATTATTTCGCCCGGCTGCCCCGTCCGTATACGCTGCGGTACACGCGGAATTTGCCGGTCTGCGCCAGTATCTCGTGATTACCGAAGGTCTCTTCCAGAATTTGCGGGTACGGGAGGAAGGCATTCGCCACAATACGCAGTTCACCGCCGGTATTCAGGTGTTTTGCTGCACCGCGGATCAATGCTGAGGCCGCGTCCAGGCTGGTCTGTAATCCGTCATGGAACGGCGGGTTAGAGATGATCATATCGAAACGGCCACTGACGTCTGAGAAAACGTTACTGGCGAACACTTCACCTTCCACACCGTTTGACGCTAACGTCGCTTCACTGGCGGCCAGGGCGGCGGCATTCACATCGGTCAGCCACAGACGGACTTTCGGTGAATGTTTTGCCAGAGCCACCGAGAGCACGCCCGCACCGCATCCCATATCCAGCACTTTGCCTTTGGTATGTGGTGTCAGGGTGGAAAGCAGCAGCGCACTGCCGTTATCCAGGCCATCGCGGCTGAAGACGCCCGGGAGAGTATCAATGGTCAGGGTCTCTGTCTGGTATTGCTCCCGGAATTCAGCGATATCGAATGCCGGCTGAGTTTCCAGCTGGCCGTGATACAGACCACAGCGGCGGGCGCTGTCGATTTTCTCTAACCGGGCCCACGGGGCCAGCAGGGTTTCTGCGCTACGGACGCCGCTGCGGTTTTCGCCGATCACGAAGATATCGCAACCGACGGGCAGCAGGGACAGCAGATTCTGTAACTGAAAACGGGCTTCCGGCTTATTTTTCGGCCAGTAATACACCAGAGTGTCGCAGCCGTTGACCATAGCGGCATCGGCCGCCAGGCTGAAGCTGGCATCTTCACCCATCAGCTGGCTCAGTTTTTGCCAGTGGTGATATTGCTGGGTATGAACTTTGCGGGAAGCCGTCACCAGATGGGCGGGCAGGTCATCCTGCAGGTCCCCGGCAAATAAAACATGACGGGTTTCGAATTCTTCACTGTGGCGCAGTATGACTTCACTGGCCGGTGTATATACGGACATGTTGGCTCCTTATTCTTAAGCCGGATGATTATAGTGGTTTGTTGGCGCATGTACGATGGGTTTGCTAGCATAGACACGCAATCTTCTTCAGGACGGATAAATGCATGGCAGGCAGGCGCGACTGGTTATTACAGCAGATGGGTATTACGCAATATCGTTTACATCGCCCACGGGTGCTCCGGGGGGAGGTGGCTGTTCGTCTGCGCGCGGAAACCCGGCTGGTGATTGTCACCTCAGAGACACTCTCTCTGACACCTGCATTTATGCAGGACGTGTTGCGTACTCTGGACCTTAATGAACATCAGTTATTAATACTGACAGAGCGGCAACTTTCTATGCTGCCGGCGCCGGTGCCTTGTGCCCTGTGGCTTCTGGGGGTTCCGGCCGAAAAACAGTATGCCGGGGTGCAACTGACCACGCCGCCACTGGCAGAACTTATTGATAACAGCGAAGCGAAACGTAACCTGTGGCAACAGATAACAACTTATGACAGTCATTTCTTTTCTCGCGCCTGAAGATCAGGCGCTGGCGCTGGCGATAGAGCAGCGCAGCCACGCCTTTCCCTGGTCGGCTGAAACCTTTGCCGGCAATCACGGTGAGCGTTACCTCAATCTGCGGCTGGACGCCGACGGAAAAATGGCAGGATTTGCCATTACTCAGATAGTCCTCGACGAAGCTTCGCTATTTAATATTGCGGTCGACCCGCAATTCCAGCGTCGGGGGTTCGGAAAACAACTGCTCGAACATCTGGTGGCCTTGCTGACAGAGCGCGGTGTACTGACCCTGTGGCTGGAAGTTCGTGAGTCCAATGCCGCCGCGATTGCGCTCTATGAACAGATGGGATTTAACCAGGTCTCCCGCCGGGCGCGTTACTATCCGACGGCGACCGGTCGTGAAGATGCTCTTCTCATGGCGCTGGTCTTGTAATCAGCACCCAATTTCGCGGAGATTTCATGCTTAATACTCTGGATTGCATCATTTTCGATGCCGATGAAACACTGTTTGCTTTTGATGCCTTTCAGGGGTTACAGAGGATGTTTCAGGCTTATGATGTTGTTTTTTCTGCAGATGACTATCAGGCTTATCAGGCGGTCAATAAACCCCTCTGGGTCGATTATCAGGACGGAAAAATCACTGCGGCTCAGTTGCAGACCCGCCGTTTTATTCCCTGGGCCACCCGTCTGAATGTGTCTGCGGAAACGCTGAACCATAACTTCCTGCTGGCGATGGCGGAGATCTGTCAGCCACTGGAGGGGGCAGCGGCATTACTCGACAGCGTAAAAGGCAAGGTCCGGCTGGCTATCATCACCAACGGGTTCACGGCATTACAGCAGGCCCGTCTGCAGCGTACCGGATTCGGTGAGTATTTTGATGCGCTGGTCATTTCTGAGCAGGTCGGCGTAGCAAAACCGGATCCTGTGATTTTCGAACATACCCTGAAACTGTTAGGTAATCCGGCCCCGGAGCGGGTACTGATGGTCGGGGACACTCCGGAATCGGATATTCTGGGGGGCATCAAGGCCGGAATGAAAACCTGCTGGTTAGATCATGGCGTCCGGACTCTGCCGGACACGATCCACCCGACCTGGCAGGTACAGAACCTGGCCGGGTTGCAGCAGTTATTAACTGGCCGCGGCTGAGAACCGATGCCGGACGGTTAAGACAGGCTGCCGTCCGGACTCTGCCGGACACGATCCACCCGACCTGGAAGGTACAGAACCTGGCCGGGTTGCAGCAGTTATTAACCGGCCGTGGCTGAGAACCGATGGCGGACGGTTAAGACAGGCTGCCGTCCGCATCGGAAAGCAGATGGCGATAAAAGGTCTGCGCCAGCGCTGACTGTTCGTTGGCCGGCGCTGCCAGGTAGATGTCGCAGGGTGGCAGGTCATCCAGCGGAAAGTGATAAAGCCCGTCCAGCGCGGGGTTACCGGCAATAAACGTCTGTGGCATGACGGTAAACCCCAGTCCCTGGCGCACGGCATTCAGTATCAGGTCATAGGACTCAATATCCGACTGCCGTGAATAGCTCAGTTCCTGCTGGCTTAGCCACTGACGAGCCAGCAGATAGTAGAAACAGCTTTCACCGAAGCTGAATAAGGTCAGCCCTGCGGCCTGAGCCTTAAACTGCTGCTGATCCGCCAGATGGGTGACCAGCGACAGGCTTTCCGGCGCGAAAAAATGGGTTTTCAGCGCCGGATGCTGAACCGGACCATCGACCAGAATCATATCCAGATCCCCGCGAAGTAATCTCTCCATCAGCGGTAATGACGAATCACAGCAAATATTAATCTGTACCTGAGGGTTCTGCTGCATAAAACGGATGACTGGTGCCTGTAAGCGGCCTTTCAGTGCCACGTCCAGCACCCCGAGCCGGAGTGTTCCCTGCAACAAGGCGTGGCGGAAAAAGGTCCGGCACTGCCGGCTCTGCTCCAGCAACTGCTGTGCCTGCGGATAAAAAGCCCGACCTTCCGGCGTCAGTGTCAGACGCTGTTTGTCACGGTTAACCAGGGGTACTTCCAGGCTGGCTTCCAGTTCTTTAATGCGGGTACTGACATTGGACGGAACACAGCACATCCGATCTGCCGCGGCCGCGATACTGCCTTCTTCCACCAGTGCGCAGAAAAAACTTAACTGATGCAGTTTTAATAGCATGCTGACTCCGTCATACACATAATCGCTATAAAACGCTGTGCCAGGCGGCCAGCGTGATGAATGAAAACAGGATACCGTAACTTTGCAGGGCATTGGCCAGTTCCGGTCTGAGCCCTGCCCGTTGTGCCATCATGGCGGCCGCTATCATCGGCGCCATGCCGGCCTGTAACAGTGACACACTGACAACCTGATGGCTGAGTGAGGAAAAACCGGTGGATAACAACCAGACCAGGGCCGGAGCGGCAATCAGTTTCCAGCAGGTCCCGGTGATCAGGGGGCCGAGCAACAGACGCGGAGGACGAAGCCGGATTTGTAAACCGGTGCTGAACAGCGCCAGTGGCGTCATCGTGGCCCCGATAGTGGCCAGCGGGGTCTGAAGTATTTCCGGCAGTCCGCCAAAAGGTTTGAGCGCGAGGCTGACGATAAGCGCGATAAACGGCGGGAAGGTCGCAATTCGTGTGGCTACACTGCGCAGGCTGACTCCGCTTCCTGAGCAGAACGCCATCGTCACCACACCTGCGGTGGACAGAATAATAAAACTGCCTAACTGGTCGGCGATAACCGCTATTTTCAGCCCGTCAGCCCCGTAGTAGCCGGAGATCACCGGGAAACCCATAAAGGAGGTATTGCCGATACCGGCCACTAAGACCAGTACGCCACACACTTCCCGTGACCAGCCCGCGAAACGCCATGCCAGCAGGGCAACCGCCACAGCCCCCAGAAAGACCACCCACATACTCAGTACCGGAAACAGACCGGAAGTGTCAATGCGGGTGTGCGGAATCAATGTCAGAATAACGCAGGGCAGTGCAATGGTGATAAGCCACCAGTTTACTGAAGGCACCAGTTGCTGAGGATAGCGTCCCGTACAGCGGACACCTGCGCCAATCAGCAGACAGAGGACCAGTAACATATTCATGGGCGTTCCTGTCATGATATTGCACGGTCGCGGGCGTTACCGCCAGGCGGGGAGAGGCACTCCCCGCGTGCGATTAGTGATAGTCGATATAGACGGTTTTACGTTTTACGTATAACTGATAGCCGTGTTCGCCATCGTCGCCCCCCAGGCCGGAGAGTTTCCAGCCCGCATGGAAGCCGTTGATCTCCTCAGGCCCGTGACGGTTGATATACACTTCACCGTACTCCAGGGCGTCAGACAGGGTCAGTGCAACCGACAGATCTCGGGTATAGAGATAAGAGCTGAGTCCGTATTCAGAGTCATTGGCCTTCTCAATCACTTCCTCAGGCGTATCAAAGACGACCACCGGCAATATCGGACCAAAGACTTCTTCCCGCAGGATACGCGCATTATCCGGCAGATCGGTGACGATGGCGGGAGCCACCCAGTTCCCTCCCTGCAGTTCAGGGTCGCGGGGTAATTCCGCCTGCCATATCACTTTGCCTCCTTCCTGCAGCGTTTCCTTCATCAGCGCTTCCACATGTTCTTTTTCCGGAACAGAGACTTTAGGGCCGACGGTTGTCGATTCTGCCATCGGATCACCCACCACCACGCCGGCGGCCGCTTTCAGTAGTGCCTGAATAAAAGCGTCATAAACCCCGCGCTGCACATAAGTTCGTTCGTTACAGATACAGACCTGACCGCAGTTTGACATCCGCGCATTCAGGGCATCGGTAGCGGCCCGCTCAATATCGGCATCGTTCATTACAATGAAGGGGGCTTTGCCTCCCAGTTCCAGTGATACCGGGATCACTTTCTCCGCGGCATTTTTCATTATCTGTTTACCGGCGCCGGTAGACCCGGTCATGGTAATCAGTGCAATGTCCGGATGTTTTACCAGCGCATCGCCAACGACGCGTCCGGTACCGCAGACCACATTGATGACACCCGCCGGGATCCCCGCCTTCTGACTCAGCGTGGCCAGAGCCAGGGCACTGAGGGGAGTCACCTCACTGGGTTTAACCACAATGGTGTTTCCGGCCACGATGGCAGGAGCGGTTTTACGGATAAACAGGGCGAGCGGGAAATTCCAGGGCGTAATCGCCCCGACCACTCCCAGAGGGACTTCACGGGTCACGGAGTGTTGTCCCGGGGCGCTGGCGGCCAGGACTTCACCCTGATTTCGCCAGGCAAAGCTTGCCGAGTAACGCAACATGGTGAGTGCCATCTCCACTTCACCGCGGGCTTCACTCAATGGTTTACCTTGTTCGGTCACCAGCAGATGAGCCAGTGCTTCAGCATGTTCTTTAACCTGCTCAATCCATGCCCCGAGGAAGGCTGCGCGCTCCGGCTGGGGTTTTTTAGCCCAATGCTTCCGGGCTGTCGCTGCCTGCCTGACGGCCTGGTCGACGGTTGTTTTATCCCCGGTGGCGACCCGCGTAATGACTTTACCGGTCGACGGGTTAAGGACCTCATCGCTTTCAGACGCGGAAACCCACTGACCATTGATAAAATGCGAGGGCTGTTCAGGGAGCAGATGCTTAAACAGGTGAGTCATAGACACTCCTTAGCTTAGGGACAGAGATAAAAAGAAGACGTTAGTCTGCAAGCGGGGTGGGTTGCAGGATCTCAATCCAGTAGCCGTCAGGGTCTTTGATAAACGCGACGTATTTCATCCGGCCTTCAGATAATTTTTTGCGAAAAGGCACGGATAACTGCTCAAAGCGTTCACAGGCCTTGCGGACATCCGGCACGGTGACGCAGAGATGGCCAAACCCCTGCGGGTCACTGTTACCGTCGTGATAGCTGAATCCGGCGTCTTTTTCGGTACCGTGGTTCCAGGTCAGCTCAAGTACGCCTGGCTGGCTTAATACCCACTCTTTGAGAACCTCGTCGTCCTGGGGAATTTCTGCAATGGGTCGGCGGACCAGGTAAACAATGGTAAATGCTGCCTCTTCAAAGCGTTCCTCATAGACCGGAACAAACCCGAGAACACGACTGTAAAAATCAATAGCGACCGGGAGGTCTTTCACGCGGATCATCGTGTGATTGAATACATAGCCGGCGGCCAGCAGGTTATCGCCCGCATTGATCCGGTATTTATCAATTAAGTCAGATAATGGCATGGTCAATTCCCTCATCGTTGATGAATAACAGGGTGTTTATCAGTACCGACGCAGGAGTATTCAGGCTCTGCGCGGTCACCCCGGCGGGGGAGAGAAGGCACGACGAACACCGCTTTGCGGTTCCCGCAAAGAGATGCGTTTCCTTCCTTCCCCGTGGCTGATGAGATAAGCCTGGCAGATAACCGGAGTGCACGGTATTAACTTTTTTAGCAAAAAGTTATTCACTTTTAGTGAAGTAAGGTGAAGCAGGCTGCTTAGCAGCGGACTGCAGACGGATAGCAAGCGCCGGGCGAGGGTGCCGGAGATAAGTGCAGGCAGCGGCGGTGAGAGAAACAGACTCAGTCGGCTAAGGGCCGTCCGGGGAGGTCAGAGTAAGAGAAGGCTGAAGACTGGGGTGGGGCTGGCTCAGGCAGCGCAGGGCAGACAAGTGACCGCCGCCGGAACCGTCCGGCGGCGGTCGGGGCCGGCGGTCAGCGACCGGCAGGGCGTTTTTTACGTGGCCGGTATCGCTGCGGCGTGGCCGGTTTTTTTGCTGCCGGACGCGCAGGTGCTGCGGGTTTCTCTGCATTTTCTTCCGGATCCTCCTGCGGGACGGGCTGGCTGGCCGTGAGCAGAAAGGGGGATTGCTGCCAGTGGGTCCGCCGGTTCCTGAGCAGTGTCTGGCTCAGCACCAGACCGATCGCCAGCGCCAGCAACAGCATCAGTCGCAGGATATTGGTGGTGTTATCCACCTGCCGGGATTCGGTCGCCAGCACGTGTGTGTCCAGAGTGATGCGCAGAAAACCCAGTGGCCCGTTTTTTCCGATGACGGGCTGGACCAGCTGGTGGCTGAAATAACTGCCGGCCCGCTGGCCATCGAGTGCCAGCCGGTCACGCACGGTAATATTCTCCCCGCTTTCTGCGATGACGGCCCCGGTTGTGTCATAGAGTGAGGCATCCAGAATACGGCTTTGGGTGGTCAGCTGTTTTAAAATGGCATCGATACGCGCCTGGTGTTCATTGCTGTCATCCATTAGCGGTTCGAGACTAAAAGCGACCTGCCGGGCAAGGGTCTGAGCCAGTTCCTCCGCCTGGGTTGACTGAACTTTCTGGTGATTCTGACTAAACCAGGAGGCTCCCTGCATCAGTAATACCAGTAATGCCAGACAGACCAGCGTAATGACAGTCCGGTGCAGTTTGATCTTTATTTTTTGCTGTGCCATGGGCGGCGGATCTCATTCCTGAGGTGAATATTCGAGATGACTTATGGTTTATGTTGCCAGAATAGCTGCACTCGGGGTAGCCTCTTGCGTGGTTTTGTTGTCCCCCTACAGGAGTTCTGATGCCGAACCGTCTTACCTGGTGCGATCTGCCTGCGGATGTTGCGCAATGGCCGGGTCTGCCTTTATCTCTGAGTGGTGATGAAGTGATGCCACTGGATTATCGTGCCGGGAGTACCGGCTGGTTACTTTACGGACAGGGGCTGGATAAACAGCGACTGACCGATTATCAGCACCGTTTAGGGGCTGCGATGGTTATCGTCAGTGGCTGGTCTGTTGACGATGTTCAGGTCATCCGGCTTGCCGGTTCGCTGACACCAAGAGCCAGTAAACTGGCCCATGACAGCGGACTGGATGTCGTTCCTTTAGGTAACCTCCCGCATCTGAAAACCCCCGGGTTACTGGTAATGGATATGGATTCCACCGCGATAGAGATCGAATGTATCGATGAAATCGCCAGACTGGCAGGGTGTGGCGAACAGGTCGCGGAAGTCACAGAACGCGCGATGCGCGGAGAACTGGATTTTGAAGAAAGCCTGCGCCAGCGGGTGGCCGCCCTGAAAGATGCCGATGCCGGTATCCTCAGACAGGTGCGTGATGAGTTGCCGCTGATGCCGGGATTACGTTATCTGGTGCGTGAATTGCAGAAGTATGACTGGAAGGTGGCGATAGCGTCCGGCGGTTTTACCTTCTTTGCCGATTACCTGCGCGATGAACTGGACCTGGTGGCTGTTGCTGCCAACGAACTGGAAATCTTTGACGGGCGTCTGACCGGTAAGGTCATTGGTCAGGTCGTGGATGCGAAATATAAAGCCGTGACGCTGGAAAAACTGGCCGCACGTTTTGAGATCCCGTCACAGCAGACGGTGGCGATCGGTGACGGTGCAAACGACCTGGTGATGATGAAAGCCGCCGGGTTAGGCATTGCGTACCATGCCAAGCCGAAGGTGAATGAAAAGGCGCGGGTCAGCATCCGTAATGCATCCCTGCTCGGGGTGTTGTGTATTCTGAGTGGTAGTTTGATCCACGAACAGCGATAAGCTGAGGAGTAGTTTTGGCCAAAGCGGCAAAACGTGCCTATGTCTGTAATGAATGTGGCGCTGATTATCCCCGCTGGCAGGGGCAATGCAGTGCCTGTCAGGCATGGAATAGTATTACCGAGGTGCGTATCGCCTCTACCCCTGCGGCTGCCCGCAGTGAGCGGTTATCCGGTTACGCCGGCAGCGCCGGAGTGTCTAAGGTACAGAAGCTTTCAGAAATCAGTCTGGAGGCCTTGCCACGTTTCTCCACCGGGTTTATCGAGTTCGACCGGGTATTAGGCGGCGGCGTGGTGCCCGGCAGCGCAATCCTGATCGGCGGCAGCCCGGGCGCCGGAAAATCCACATTACTGCTACAGACGCTTTGCAAGTTGTCAGAGCAGATGAAGACGTTGTATGTGACCGGTGAAGAGTCCCTGCAGCAGGTAGCGATGCGTGCTCACCGGCTGGGATTACCGACCGAAAACCTGAATATGCTGTCGGAAACCAGCATTGAGCAAATCTGCCAGATTGCCGGCGAAGAGAAACCCGGCCTGATGGTGATCGATTCTATCCAGGTGATGCATATGGCGGATGTTCAGTCATCCCCCGGCAGCGTCGCGCAGGTCAGAGAAACGGCCGCGTATCTGACCCGTTTTGCCAAACTGCAGGGCGTGGCCATCATTATGGTCGGGCATGTGACTAAAGATGGCTCACTGGCCGGCCCGAAGGTGCTTGAACACTGTATCGACTGTTCGGTATTACTGGATGGTGATGCGGATTCCCGCTTCCGGACCTTACGCAGTCATAAAAACCGTTTCGGTGCGGTGAATGAACTGGGTGTATTCGCGATGACCGGGCAAGGGATGCGTGAGGTGAGTAATCCTTCCGCCATCTTTCTGTCCCGCGGTGAGGAAGTGACCTCCGGAAGTTCAATCGTCGTAGTCCGCGAAGGGACGCGTCCTTTGCTGGTCGAAATTCAGGCGCTGGTAGACCACTCGATGATGGGGAACCCGCGACGGGTGGCCGTGGGTCTGGAACAGAACCGGCTGGCGATTTTACTGGCGGTGCTTCACCGGCATGGTGGCCTGCAAATGGCCGACCAGGACGTATTTGTCAATGTGGTCGGCGGGGTGAAAGTGACCGAAACCAGTGCTGACCTGGCGTTATTGCTGGCGCTGGTTTCCAGCCTGCGCGATCGTCCGTTGCCTCAGGATCTGGTTATCTTTGGTGAGGTCGGGCTGGCCGGTGAGATCCGCCCTGTCCCTGGCGGCCAGGAAAGGATCAGTGAAGCCGCCAAGCATGGCTTCCGGCGAGCGATCGTTCCGGCGGCCAATGTTCCGAAGAAGCCGCCGGAAGGGATGAAAGTCTATAGTGTGAAAAAACTGGCTGATGCGCTGGATATCTTCGACGAACTGGCCTGAGGCCGGACAGACAGCGGCCTTTTTTCAGGCTCAATTGCAGTATTCAGTGTTGCAGTTAAGCCTGCAGCGCCAGTCCCCGGAGCAGAGTGACAGACACGCTCTGCCTGCGAATAGTTAAGAGGCACTGAATGTCGACTTACGATTATTTAAAAACGGCAATCCGCCAGCAGGGGCATACACTGCAACAAGTGGCCGATGCCTGTGATATGACCAAGGGCTACCTCAGTCAGCTGATTAATGCAAAAATTAACAGCCCGAGTGCCCGTAAACTGGAAGCCTTACACCGTTTTCTTGGCCTGGAATTTCCCCGCCGGGAAAAGACGGTCGGGGTAGTTTTTGGTAAGTTTTATCCGCTACACACCGGTCATATCTATCTTATCCAGCGTGCCTGCAGCCAGGTCGATGAGTTGCACATCATCATGGGGCACGATGACCCGCGGGATCGTCTGCTGTTTGAAAACAGTGCCATGTCAGAACAGCCGACCACCAGCGATCGCCTGCGCTGGCTGCTTCAGACCTTTAAATATCAGAAAAATATCCGGATTCATTCCTTTAACGAAGAAGGAATGGAACCGTACCCCCATGGCTGGGATGTCTGGAGCCGCGGGATGACCAACTTCATGTCGGAACACGGGATTACCCCGGACCGGGTATACACCAGTGAAGCGGCCGATGCGCCGATGTTTGAGAAGTATCTGTCGATACAATCAGTCCTGGTGGATCCGGACCGTTCTTTTATGAATATCAGTGGTAAGCAAATCCGTCAGGATCCTTTCCGCTACTGGGAATATATTCCTACCGAAGTGAAGCCATTCTTTGTGCGTAAGGTGGCGTTACTGGGCGGCGAATCCAGCGGTAAGTCGACGCTGGTGAATAAGCTGGCGAATATCTTCAATACCACCAGTGCATGGGAATACGGGCGTGATTATGTCTTCTCACATCTGGGGGGCGATGAGATTGCACTGCAATATTCAGATTACGATAAGATTGCCCTCGGTCAGGCACAATATATTGATTTTGCTGTAAAATATGCAAACAAGGTCGCCTTTATTGATACGGATTTCGTGACCACTCAGGCTTTCTGTCTTAAATATGAAGGGCGACGACATCCCTTTGTGCAGGCGATGATCGATGAATACCGCTTCGATTTGGTGATCGTGCTCGAAAATAATGTGCCCTGGGTCGCTGATGGTTTACGTAGCCTGGGGAGTTCGGTGGATCGCCGTGAGTTTCAGGGTCTGTTACTGGATATGCTGGCAGAGAATAATATCGATTATGTCCGGGTCGAGGAAGATGATTATGACTCACGTTTTCTTCGTTGTATCGAGTTGGTGAAGCATATGCTGGAGCATCCGGCAGAACAGCCCCCGGTCATTCGTAAACCCTGAAGGGCAGGGGGGATTTCGCCTTTTTCGCCTGCTCAACGAGGTCGAATTAGGGGATAAAGGATAATCCCGTTGGGTGCATTTGAACTCAGTCCTCATCACGTTCTCCGGATTTACGTCCGGAACGTGTCAACCCTCTTCAGGACGGGTCATGCCCGTAAAAAAAGCCACCGGCATTCACCGGTGGCTTTTTTACAGGAATAACCGGTAATTACTTGGTCATACGCTTGTACTTGATACGTTTTGGTTCCAGTGCATCGGCACCCAGGGTACGTTTTTTGTACTCTTCATATTCGGTGAAGTTACCTTCAAAGAAGGCAACATTCCCTTCATCCTGATAATCCAGAATATGAGTTGCAATACGGTCAAGGAACCAACGGTCGTGGGAAATAACCATCGCGCAGCCCGGGAATTCGAGCAGCGCATTTTCCAGCGCACGCAGGGTTTCCACGTCCAGGTCGTTGGTCGGTTCATCCAGCAGCAACAGGTTACCGCCGACCTGCAGCAGTTTTGCCAGGTGCAGACGGCCACGTTCACCACCGGACAGTTCGCCTACGCGTTTGCCCTGATCGGTGCCTTTGAAGTTAAAGCGGCCAACGTAGGCACGGCTTGGCATTTCAAAGTTGCCGATCTTCATAATGTCCTGACCCCCGGACACTTCTTCCCAGACGGTCTTACTGTTATCCATGGCATCACGGAACTGATCCACCGAGGCCAGTTTTACCGTCTCGCCCAGGGTCACAGAGCCGGAATCCGGTTGCTCCTGGCCTGAAAGCATACGGAACAGTGTCGATTTACCGGCACCGTTAGGACCGATGATCCCGACAATGGCTCCTTTTGGTACAGAGAAAGAGAGATCGTCGATCAATACGCGGTCGCCGTAGCTTTTCGTCAGGTGTTCAACTTCGATCACCTTATCGCCCAGGCGAGCCCCTGGCGGGATAAACAGTTCGCTGGTTTCGTTACGTTTCTGATAATCGACGCTGTTCAGCTCTTCAAAACGGGCCAGACGCGCTTTGCCTTTAGACTGACGGCCTTTCGCTCCCTGACGCACCCATTCCAGCTCTTTCTCGATTGACTTACGGCGGGCGGCTTCAGATGACGCCTCCTGGGCCAGACGCTGATCTTTCTGCTCAAGCCAGGAGGAGTAGTTACCTTCCCATGGGATCCCTTCACCGCGGTCCAGTTCGAGGATCCAGCCCGCCACATTGTCCAGGAAGTAACGGTCATGGGTAATCGCAACGACGGTACCTTCAAAGTCGTGCAGGAAGCGTTCCAGCCAGGCGACAGACTCTGCATCCAGGTGGTTCGTCGGTTCATCCAGCAACAGCATATCCGGCTTTTCTAACAGCAGACGGCACAGTGCAACACGACGACGTTCACCCCCGGAGAGGTTCGCAATTTTTGCATCCCAGTCCGGCAGGCGCAGGGCATCCGCCGCACGTTCAAACTGGGTATTAATGTTGTGACCATCGTGCGCCTGGATGATCTCTTCCAGACGTCCCTGCTCGGCGGCCAGTTTATCAAAATCAGCCTCCGGCTCGGCGTAGAGCGCATAGACTTCGTCCAGACGTTTCAGGGCGCCGACAACTTCAGCCATCGCTTCTTCCACGGACTCACGTACCGTGTGTTCAGGATTCAGCTGAGGTTCCTGTGGCAGATAGCCGATTTTCAGGCCAGGCTGCGGGCGGGCCTCACCTTCAATGTCGGTATCAATCCCGGCCATGATACGTAACAGCGTTGATTTACCTGCACCGTTAAGACCGAGAACCCCGATTTTTGCGCCGGGGAAAAAACTCAGAGAGATATTTTTCAGTATGTGACGCTTCGGCGGGACGACTTTGCCCACGCGATGCATGCTGTAAACGAATTGAGCCACGGAAATGAGCCTCTTTTAATACATAGTGTTCATAGGAATTCAGGCGGCAAGTGTAGCCTTTTTCACGACATATTCACACCCACTGTCGCTGAATGTCCGCCATCAGATAGCCTGCTGACCCGTGGCACGGAAGAGTACAGCAGACAGCCCTCCGGCCGCAGAGCGGCCTTATAACGGGTCGGTACGCGGAGGGACGCGCGGCCGGAAAAGAGAGCAGCGCTGCACCGGTAAGGTGATGATCAGCAGACACAGCAGAATCAGTCCGATCCCGGCCCAGCCAGTGAAAGGCAGTCGTTCACCGACCAGAGTGACCGCGAGCAGTGCAGCCACGACCGGTTCCGTCAGAGTCAGGGTGGTGGCGGTACTGGCCCGGATGCGGGCCAGGCCATAGCCGTAGCAAAGGTAGCCAATAAACATCGGGACCAGCGCCATATAGGCCCCTACGGCAGTGTTCATCCGGCTGTCGAGCAAAGGCGCCCCGGTGAACAGCAATACCGGCAGCAACAGCAGGGCACCGGCACCAAAGGTGGATCCCATGGCTGCGCTGGCGCTGACCCCGTTTTGCATCATCCGCCGGGCGGACCAGGAATAGAGAGCATAAGTAAAACCGGCCACCAGCCCGGGCAGGATCCCGACCGTGATTTGCAGGCCGTTACCTGCGGACGCCGCATGGCTTTCTGCGAGACATAACAGCACCATTCCGGCGACGCCGGTCAGGGCACCGAGGGTCCACTGGCGGCTCAGTGGGTGCTTATCAAACCCGTATTCGATCAGGGCAGAAAGCAGAGGCGCTGAACCGATGGAGACGACCGTACCTGCCGCGACACCGGCATTGTGCATAGAGGTGTAAAAGGCCAGCGGATAGATACCCACAGCCAGAGCGCCGATCAGTAAATAGCGGAAGTTCCCGGCGATCCGCCGACGCTGACGCAGTACCGGACGTAATGCGATCAGGGCCTGCAGCAGCCCCCCGGTCCCCATGGCGACGGAACCAATCGCCAGCGGGCTGACACCGGTGGCGAAAGTGGCCGCGGTTCCGGTCGTGCCCCACAGAATCGCAGCCATCAGGACGGCCATTATCCCCGGCAGAGTGCGGGTATCGGACTGGCTCATAAGGCCTCCATTAAGGCTTTCGCCATCGATCCCGCCTGACGAACACAGTCACCGTTACCTTCCAGGCCGGCACGGGAGGCACTGCCCTCCAGCAGAAAAGCCAGATGGCGGGCCAGCAGACGACAGCGCTGCGGGTCTGAAACAAGCTGGCAAAGGTGGCTGTTCAGTATTGCTTCCACTTCCTCTTTATGCTGGCGGATAGCCTGCCGGCCGGGCGCGCCGGCGGGCAGTTCGGCGGCTGCGTTCAGCAGTCCACAGCCGCGGAACCCGGCTTCATAAGCCACCCCGGCATGATCCGCATACGCGTCAAACACCGCCATCACTCCCTCCCGCGGGTTGGTGACCCGCGCCGCCCTTTTCTGATAGAGATCCAGCCACTCCTGATGCCGTACCGTCAGATAGACGGCAATCAGTTCGTCTTTTGAACTGAAATTGTTATACAGACTTTTTTTCGCTACCCCGGCTCGTTTTACGATGGCATCAATCCCGGTAGCGGTGATCCCGTAGTTATAAAACAGCACACGGGCCGCATTGATCAGTTTGTCATGGGCGGAAAGTTTGTCGCGCTGTATCGCAGTCATGGCAATGCCCTCGGGTTAAGTAGGTAGACCAGTATACTTACTTTTTCTCCCGGATCGAGATCGGTCAGAAAAAAAACGGCAGCAGAACACCCTTGCGGTATTCAGAGAGTTCCGGAAATGGCGGGGCGACCAACACCGGCCACGTCAGGGGAACGTACCGGGGAGATTCCCCGTTATAGTGAGTGCGACACGTGCTATAACTAAAGATGACCCGGCCAGCCCGGCGATAAATTCCCCCTGTATCCCGCAGATTTGTTCAGTATGATTGCCCTCCGTGGAGAATTATTCTGTGAGTCAGTCCGGGTAAATTTTCAGCCAGCCATAGCAAGTCAGGGGGCAACCCGTTAGCATGGAAGACTGCCAGTGATACGGTATTCAACGCCAGGCGACAAGAGGAGAGAAGTGTGATTAAGTGGAAGAACTGGGTATTAGGTCTCTGTCTGACGGGAATTGCAGGGATAAGTCAGGCCGATTCCTTAGATCAGCAGCGCCTGCGTTATCAGCAAATCAAACAAGCCTGGGATAATAATCAGATGGACACGGTTGATCAGTTGCTGCCGTCGCTGAAGGATTATCCGCTTTATCCGTACCTTGAATACCGCCTGATCTCTCAGGATCTCGATCAGGAAACCCCGCTGGCGGTGACCAACTTTATTAACCAGTACCCGACTTTGCCTTCTTCTTATAGCCTGAAAGGCCGCTTTATCAATGAGCTTGCCCGCCGTCAGGACTGGCAGGGGATCATCAGTTTCAGTCCGAATCCGCCAGGCCCGGTACAGGCGCGGTGTAACTGGTATTACGCCAACTGGGCGACCGGTAAACAAGCTATCGCCTGGGAAGGTGCTAAGAAACTGTGGATGACGGGGGCTAATCTGCCTTCAAGCTGTGATGCTTTGTTCACGGCATGGCAATCCTCCACCACATTCTCCCCGCAGTCCGTGCTGCTACGGATTGAATTAGCCTTCAATGACGGTAATGATGCATTGGTAAGAAAGTTAATTGCCATGCTGCCAGCCGATTACGGCACTCTGGCCGGGGCGCTTGGCGCGCTGCAACAGAACCCTCAGGGATTAAGCCTGTTTGCCGGTGCCGTGTCGCCCACCGATTTCAGCCGTGAAATTACCCGTATCGCGTTTGCCAGGCTGGCCCGGCAGGATGCGGATAATGCGAGAGCGATGATCCCTGTGCTGGCTTCTGAACAGAAAATGAGTGATGAGGAAGTCCAGCATCTGAAGGAGGATGTCGCCTGGCAATATATGGGCACCGATATCACCTCAGAACAACTGCGCTGGCGTGATAACGTGGTGATGGATAGTGATTCGACCGCTCTGATCGAGCGCCGGGTCAGACAGGCGATTTCAGATGATGACCACCGGGGGCTGAATACCTGGATTGCCCGGTTACCGGTAGAAGCGAAACAGAAAGATGAATGGCAGTACTGGCAGGCAGAATTACTGCTGGAGCAAGGGCATAAGCCGGAAGCGCAGCAGATTTTACGTGATCTGATGCAGCAACGCGGGTTTTATCCGATGGTCGCCGCTCAAAAACTGGGCGTACCTTACCATTTAACGATAGATCCGGCCCCGGCCCCGACGACCGCCATCACTCAGGGGGCCGAAATTGCCCGGGTCAGAGAACTGATGTACTGGGGGATGGATAACCTGGCCCGCAGTGAATGGGCAAACCTTATCCGCAGCAAACCCCGCACTGAGCAGCAAATGCTGGCACGCTACGCAGACGAACAGGACTGGTGGGATCTGAGTGTTCAGGCGACCATTACTGCAAAAATGTGGGACAGCCTGAAAGAGCGGTTCCCGCTCGCCTGGCAGCAATACTACCAGAAGTACGCTGCAGGCAAAGCGATCCCTGTAAGCTACGCCATGGCGATTTCCCGTCAGGAAAGTGCCTGGAACCCGAAAATCCGCTCCCCCGTCGGCGCCAGTGGTTTAATGCAGGTCATGCCGGGAACGGCGGCACATACCGTGAAAATGTTCCCGGTCAGCGATTACGTGAACAGCAGTCAGTTGCTCGACCCGCAGATGAATATTCAGATCGGGATGCAGTACCTGGATTATGTCTATCGTCAGTTCGACCAGAACCGTATCTTTGCATCTGCCGCCTACAATGCAGGGCCCGGGCGGGTACGTAAATGGCTGACAGTCAGTGCCGGTAAGCTGGATGCCGTAGGCTTCATCGAAACCATCCCGTTTGCTGAAACACGTAACTACGTGAAAAACGTGCTGGCTTATGATGCCTATTACCGTTATTTCCTGGGCCAGCCTGATCAGATAATCCAGGACCCGGAGTGGAATCGTCGCTACTGAGTGTGCTATGCTTCCGTACTCATTAACGAGTACGGAAGTCTCCTATGCTGCCTGATGCACCTGCGGACGAAAATTTTGAAGTTAACTGGTCACGTTTCGTGATGCTGCTGCAACAGGCAGTGCATGATAAGCAAGCAGAAACTCTGCTCCGGTTAATGATGACCCCGGACGAGCGTGAGGCATTAGCCACACGTTTGCGGATAATTGAAGAGCTGATGCGGGGTGAACTGAGCCAGCGGCAGCTAAAAGATCAGCTGGGGGTGGGTATTGCTACCATTACCCGTGGCTCGAACAGTCTGAAAGAGTCGCCGGCGGAACTGCGTCAGTGGCTCGAAACCCTGCTGCCGAAACTCTGAGTGTTATGGCAGCGTCGCCTGCTGATAAAGCGGATGCTGCATCGAACACAGCGCCAGTAACAGTGCCTGATGATATACCGACGTGCGTGTCAGCAGGCCGTCAGTGATAACACTGATGGCGCCTCCCTTTTGCTTAATATTCTCAATACCGGTCAGTCCGGCCATGACATGTCCCAGTTCCTGTCCCTGACGGAGCGCATCCATAATCGTGGACGGCAGGGGTAAACTGGCCGAGCGGGATTCCGCCCGGGTGGCAGTGTTTTCGATAACAATCCAGCCAAACGTCTGATTTTCATCAATACCGGCTTCTATCGCGACCCAGAAATCAGCCTCCGGATGCTGCTGACGCGCATTGAATACCCTCTGGCGTGCCCCCGTCAGGGTTTCCTGACTACTCATTGGCTGATCTGCTACACCACTCTCAGTTTCTGCCGCCGATATGTGGCACTGATCAGGGCCGAAAACGTCAGCGAAGGCCCCGGTAATGGCTTTGATTTTTGCCGGGTTGCGGGTAGCGGCGACAACATGGTACATAATGGTTAACTCACTTCGGGCAGTGGCTGGATCTGCCTCAGTATAATGGATAGGTAACATGCTACAAGTCTTTCTGGTTCGTCATGGTGAAACACAATGGAATGCTGAACGCCGCCTGCAGGGACAGAGTGATAGCCCTTTAACCGCTCTGGGAGAGCAGCAGGCCAGGCAGGTCGGAGAGCGTCTGAAATCGTACGGGATCACCCATATCATCAGCAGTGATCTGGGACGTACGCAGCAAACCGCAGCTATCATCGCGGAGTGTATCGGGTGTTCAGTACAAACAGATCCTCGCCTCAGGGAATTAAATATGGGGGTGCTGGAAACCCGTATTCTGAGCGGACTGACCACAGAAGAAGAAGGCTGGCGACAGTCGCTGGTGGACGGAACCTGTGAGGGGCGTATCCCGCAGGGTGAGAGTATGTCTGAAGTCGCCAGCAGAATGCGACAGGCGCTGGATGCCTGCCGGGAATTGCCTGCCGGAAGCCGCCCTTTACTGGTCAGCCACGGTATGGCGCTGGGCACGCTGATTAATACGTTACTTGGCCTGCCAGCCTGGGCCGAAAGACGCCTCAGGCTGAGAAACTGTTCTTTGTCGCGGGTCGATTTTCAGCACAGTCCCTGGCTGGCAGACGGCTGGATCGTGGAAACGGCAGGGGATGTGGCACATCTCGGAATGGTCACTGAGAATGCCAGTCAGTAGACGTCGGGATTTCATCACGACCCAGCGGTACAGTGCGCGGAATCGCTGAGAAATCCCGGAAGTTTAGCGGCTATGATCACCCGGATTGCGAATAGGAATGAGATATTCGCAATGCACTTCCACGTTGACCTCCCGGCTCAGTTTGCCGCCACGCGTAAAGAAGCGTTCGATATCCTGTCCGGCACGACGGGTCAGACCGAGGGTTGGCATACAGGTACTGTAGAGTACCAGGATGAACTCCTGCAGTTTTTCCTTTGGCCCTTTATAAGTAAACTGCACATAATCGCCGCCCTCAAGCGTGATTTTTTGTGCCGTTTGCAGATTACGGGCTGAGTCGTCGTCCGGAACCGCGGTGGTATACAGAATCTCCTGCTCGTCTTCTTTATCGATGCTGGAGCGGACCTGATGCAAACCATAAAGAATGCGCGGAGCGGATTCGGTATCATGCAGAAACTGACGCCAGAAGTGGCTGCGCATTTCCGCCCTGTAGACAGAGATTTGTTCCAGTGTGCAGCTATAACTTTGCGTCTGGCCCAGCAGAGAGGTTTCCGGCAGAGTGACAAAAGTCGCCTGAGGCATGGAGAATTCCCCCATCCGGATAGGCGGGCGCAGACCATAAGAGTTCCAGTCAGATGCCCGCCGATATCCTGCCGGCGTCTGGTTGAACTGCTTTTTAAACGCCCGGGTGAATGTCTGCTGAGAATCAAAACGGTATTGCAAAGCGATGTCCAGAATAGGACGACTGGTTAGCCTTAGTGCGACAGCTGCCTTAGAGAGACGTCTTGCCCGGATATAGGCGCCGATAGCATGCCCCGTTACATTTTTAAACATCCGCTGTAAATGCCACTTTGAGTATCCGGCCTTGAACGCAACATTATCCAGAGATAAGGGTTGGTCCAGATGGCTCTCCAGCCAGACAAGCAAATCGCGAATGATACCAGCTTGGTCCATATTACATCCTCACAGTCCTGGTTGGCACAAAAAGTCAGCAACCTACGCCAAACTAAGAATAGCATTAAATGCAAAAAAAACAGGGGCGGCGCACCGGTACCGTTTCCTGTTGTTACAATAATTCAGTGCTACAAAAGGAACACTTGAAGATATCAATAGTAACCTTATATTGATTATTCAGTAATCACCTAATAACGGGTAACTTAATGAAAATCAAAAAACTCCAGTATTTTGCCAACAAATTCCTCGCCGCTGGCTGCATTTTCTGTGCTTTTCAGGGAGTCGTTCATGCGGAAGAAATCGGTTCTGTTGACACAGTTTTCAAACTGTTAGGCCCTGACCACAAGATTGTAATCGAAGCGTTTGATGATCCAGATGTTAAAAATGTTACATGTTATATCAGCAGGGCGAAAACCGGTGGTATCAAAGGCGGTCTGGGATTGGCAGAAGATACCTCCGATGCCGCTATCTCCTGTCAGCAGGTAGGGCCGGTCGAATTATCCGACACTATTCAACCCGGAAAGTCAGATGTCGTGTTTAAAAAACGCACTTCTCTGATTTTCAAGAGCCTGCAGGTTGTACGTTTTTACGATAAAAAGAGAAATACACTGGTTTACATGAGCTATTCAGACAAGCTGGTTAACGGCTCGCCGAAAAATGCGATTAGCGCGGTTCCGATTATGCCCTGGCATTAAGAGCGCCGGAGGTCATAAAAAAGGGCCTGACAGCATCACTGTCAGGCCCTCAGAAAGCCGGTTTCCGCGGATTAATGTTCTTCTAACTCACCGCAAAAACGATAGCCTTCACCATGAATGGTGGCGATGATTTCCGGGGTATCCGCGTTTGATTCAAAATGTTTGCGGATACGACGGATAGTCACATCGACCGTCCGGTCATGAGGTTTCAGATCACGGCCCGTCATTTTTTTCAGCAAGTCGGCGCGGGTCTGAATTTTGCCCGGGTTCTCACAGAAATGCAGCATCGCGCGGAATTCGCTACGCGGCAGCTTGTACTGCTCACCCTGAGGGCTAATCAGTGAACGGCTATTGATATCCAGCGTCCAGCCATTGAACTGATAGTTTTCTACATGCTTACGCTCTTCGGTGCTCACGGCCAGGTTCATGGTACGTGACAGAAGGTTGCGGGCACGGATCGTCAGCTCACGCGGATTAAACGGTTTGGTGATATAATCATCCGCACCGATTTCCAGACCCAGAATTTTGTCGACTTCGTTGTCACGTCCGGTCAGGAACATCAGCGCAACACTGGCTTGCTCCCGTAATTCACGTGCCAGCAGCAGTCCGTTTTTACCTGGCAGGTTGATATCCATAATCACCAGGTTGACATCGTTGTCAGTCAAAAGCTGGTGCATTTCGGCACCATCAGTCGCCTCGAATACAACGTATCCTTCAGCTTCAAAAATACTTTTCAGGGTATTTCGGGTTACGAGCTCGTCTTCGACGATAAGAATTTGCGGGGTCTGCATGTTTTGCTACCTAAAATTTGCCATCAAAATTGATACAAGGCATACAGTGCTGATGTCTGAGATATCGGTTAACGTATTATGAGTCTGCATTGCCAATTTACGACGTTTTGTTCTTGATGCAGCACAGAATAACGCTAACGGCGGGTTCAGCTTAAACACAATCTGTCTGTATGCGCCGAAACGGGTCTTTCTCTGTTTTCATCCTAACCGCTTTAACAGCCAGCTAACAGCACCAACAACATTCAGGAAGCAAATAAAAACGCTTCGTTGACTTATATCAAAACTGAGTGTAGCACGTTAACACTTGTGTGAAAAATATCTCTTTTTTATCTCTCATAGGATAAATCGCTAAATAATTCACATACCGGCGGGGTCTGACGGGTATTTCGGGGATTTTTACATATAACTTATTGTAATTAAATAGTAAAAATGAATTTAACTTCGCTTATTCTCTGTCAGGCATGAATTCTGCCCCGCCAGCCGGTTAAAATAGACCGTTATCTGGCGCATAAAGTCTTCAGGCTTGTCCCGTCTATACCCATCGATAAGGTAATGAAATGTCCTTTCCTGTTATTTTAGTCTCACCGGCCAGACCCGAAAATGTGGGGGCTGCGGCCCGCGCGATGAAAACCATGGGGTTTAGCGAATTACGCATTGTGAACAGCGACGTCTGGCAGGATCCTGCGGCTTACCGCGTGGCACATGGTGCGACGGAGATCCTTGATAATGTTCGTCCGTTTCCGGATCTTGCGTCTGCGCTGGCCGACGTGGACTTCTCCGTGGCAACCACCGCCCGCAGCAGAGCAAAATTTCGCTATTACGCCACCCCGCAGCAGGCAGAAGTCTTACTGAAAGAGAAGCAGCAATGGGCAGGGCGTCTGGCCCTGATTTTCGGTTGTGAAGAGAGTGGCCTGACCAATGATGAACTGGCTCTGGCCGATCTGCTGACCGGTATTCCGATGGCCGTGGACTATCCCTCCCTCAACCTCGGTCAGGCAGTCATGGTACTTTGTTATCAGTTCTCTTCCCTGATGCAGGTTTCTGCGCCCCGTCATGCAACGGCGGACCCTCAGCAGTTACAGGCACTGCGTGCGCGTCTTCATCAATTGCTGGAACGTCTGGATGTCAGTGATGACCTGAAAATGACAGACTGGCTGGATCAGCGACTGGGATTGCTGGAACAAAGAGACAGTGCAATGTTACATCGCTTGCTGCACGATATCGAAAAAAAACTGACAGAGTAAATGGCTGTTTAACTTCCTTTTAGCAGCGGCTGATGTTGTCATCTGGCGGCAGAGTTTACGGATCGTACGGAATTTTACTGAATGTGCCGAGCATTAAAGTGCCGGGAAAAAGCGGTGAATATGATAAATTTATTGACTTAGAGGGCAGTTTGTTTTACTTCTGAAAGCAGACAGATTAAATGCAAAGCAGACAGAAAATACATGCGTAACTACAGCCTGAACATTACTATTATTACCATCACCATTACCACAGGTAACGGTGCGGGCTGACGCATAACAGGAAAAAATGAAAAAGCCCGCACCCCATCAGGTGCGGGCTTTTTTTTGGCGTAAATTCAGGAGTTAGTGAATCATGCGAGTGTTGAAATTTGGCGGAACCTCCGTTGCCAATGCCGAGCGGTTTATGCGCGTTGTCGACATACTGGAAAATAATGCAAAACAGGAGCAGGTTGCGACAGTTCTCTCTGCACCGGCCAGAATTACTAACCACTTAGTCGCGTTAATAGAGAAGACGATTTCCGGGCAGGATGCGTCCGCCAATCTGCAGGATGCCCGACACATTTTTGACACTCTGCTGAAAGAGTTATCGGTGGCACAGCCGGGGTTCGATCTGGCAGCACTCACACAATTCCTTGAAACTGAATTTGCCCGTTTACAGCACGTTATCCACGGGATTACCTTACTGGGACAATGCCCGGACAGCGTCAATGCTGCGGTCATCTGTACCGGTGAAAAACTCTCGATTGCCATTATGCAGGCGTTATTACAGGCCCGGGGCCATCGTGTTACGGTGATTGATCCGGTTGAAAAGTTACTGGCCATCGGTGGTTACCTTGAATCCACGGTGGATATTACCGAATCCACCCGCCGTATTGCTGCCAGCCAAATCCCGGCGGATCACTTTATTCTGATGGCGGGCTTCACCGCCGGCAACGAACAGGGTGAACTGGTCGTGCTGGGACGCAATGGTTCTGATTATTCTGCGGCGGTGCTGGCTGCGTGTTTGCGGGCAGACTGTTGTGAAATCTGGACAGATGTCGACGGGGTCTATACCTGTGATCCGCGTCAGGTACCGGATGCCAGATTACTGACCTCGATGTCGTACCAGGAAGCGATGGAACTGTCCTACTTTGGTGCTAAAGTGCTTCACCCCCGGACCATCACCCCTATCGCCCGTTTCCAGATCCCCTGCATTATTAAAAACACAGCCAACCCTTCCGCCCCGGGCACCCTGATTTCGGGAAATGCCGGGGATGACAACACACCGGTCAAAGGGATCACTAACCTGAATAATATGGCGATGTTTAATGTCTCCGGTCCCGGAATGAAAGGGATGGTGGGTATGGCCGCCCGGGTGTTTGCGGTCATGTCCCGTAAAGGGATCTCGGTGGTTTTAATTACCCAATCGTCCTCTGAATACAGTATCAGTTTTTGTGTTCCTCAAAACGAGATGCTGGCGGCCCGCCGGGCGCTGGAAGATGAGTTCTATCTGGAACTGAAAGACGGGCTATTAGAGCCGCTGGACGTTATCGAAAAACTGGCCATCATCTCGGTGGTCGGCGATGGAATGCGCACGCTGCGTGGGATCTCCGCCAGGTTCTTTGCCGCACTGGCGCGGGCTAACATTAATATTGTTGCGATTGCCCAGGGGTCGTCGGAACGCTCCATTTCGGTGGTGGTCAGCAATGAGGATGCCACGACCGGCGTCAGAGTCGTCCATCAGATGTTATTTGCCACCGACCAGGTCATTGAAGTGTTTGTGGTCGGTACCGGCGGTGTGGGCGGTGCCTTGCTGGAACAGTTGCATCGCCAGCAGAAGTGGCTGAAGAATAAACATATTGATCTGCGGGTCTGTGGTATCGCTAATTCGCGGGCCATGCTGACCAATGTGCATGGTATCCCGCTGGATAACTGGCAGGAACAATTATCGGGGGCAAAAGAGGTCTTCTCACTGGAGCGCCTGACACGACTGGCGAAGGAGTATCACCTGCTGAATCCGGTGATTGTGGATTGTACCTCCAGCCAGTCAATGGCCGATCAGTATGCGGATTTCCTGGGTGAAGGTTTCCATGTGGTGACGCCGAATAAGAAAGCGAATACCTCTTCCCGCGAGTACTATCAGGAAATACGCACGGCGGCTGAAAAGTCGCGTCGTAAGTTCCTGTACGATACCAATGTCGGTGCCGGATTACCGGTGATCGAAAACCTGCAAAACCTGCTGAATGCCGGGGATGAGCTGATTAAGTTCGACGGCATTCTGTCCGGTTCGCTCTCTTATATTTTCGGTATGCTCGACGACGGCGTCACGCTGTCCGAAGCCACCCGTAAGGCCCGTGAGCTCGGGTTTACTGAGCCGGATCCGCGTGATGATCTTTCCGGCATGGATGTCGCCCGTAAGTTATTAATTCTGGCCCGTGAGGCCGGAATGTCGCTGGAACTGAGTGATATTGCTATCGAAGCCGTTCTGCCGCAGGCGTTAACGGATCTGACGGATACGGAAGAGTTTATGCGTCGTCTGCCGGAACTGGATGCCACCTTTGCTGCCCGCGTCAGTGAGGCGCGTGAAGAAGGTAAGGTATTACGTTTTGTCGGCGCTATCGATGAGCAGGGGCAATGCAGCGTGAAAATTGCTGCGGTCGATAACAACGACCCGCTCTATAAAGTGAAGAATGGTGAAAATGCGCTGGCTTTCTACAGCCGTTATTATCAGCCGATCCCGCTTGTTCTGCGCGGGTACGGTGCAGGAAATGATGTGACTGCAGCCGGTGTATTTGCAGATTTATTGAGAACTCTGTCGTGGAAGCTGGGAGTCTGATCATGGTAAAAGTTTACGCACCGGCCTCTATCGGCAATGTCAGTGTCGGTTTTGATGTTCTGGGGGCCGCGGTCTCTCCGGTGGATGGTACCTTACTGGGGGACTGCGTCACCGTCGAAACAGCGGATGTCTTCAGCCTCGAAAACCGCGGAAAGTTTGTGGCAAAGCTCCCGGCTGATCCGAAGGAAAATATTGTTTATCAATGCTGGCAACGTTTTTGCCAGGAAATCGGCCGCGAAGTTCCGGTAAAAATGGTGCTGGAAAAAAATATGCCTATCGGCTCCGGTCTCGGCTCCAGTGCCTGTTCGGTGGTTGCCGGACTGATGGCAATGAATGAGTTTTGCGGTAAGCCTCTTGATGATAATCGCCTGCTGGCGCTGATGGGCGAACTGGAAGGCCGCGTCTCCGGCAGTGTCCATTTTGACAATGTGGCTCCCTGTTTCCTCGGCGGTCTACAGCTGATGCTGGAATCCGCGGGGATCACCTGTCAGCCGGTACCGTGCTTTGAGGAGTGGTACTGGGTCATGGCCTATCCGGGGATCAAGGTGTCGACAGCGGAAGCCCGTGCCATTTTACCGGCGACGTACAGTAAATCTGACTGTATTACCCATGGACGTATGCTTTCCGGGTTTATCCATGCCTGCCATACCCGACAGCCTCAACTGGCGGCAAGCCTGATGAAAGATGTCATGGCCGAACCGTATCGTGCCGGACTTTTGCCAGGGTTTGCACAGGCGCGTCAGGCCGTCACCGGATTAGGCGCACTGGCCTGCGGTATCTCCGGATCGGGTCCGACATTGTTCGCCGTCTGTGACACGCAGGAAGTGGCTGAACAAGCCCGCCAATGGTTGCAGCAGAACTACCTGCAGAACGATGAAGGCTTTGTACATATTTGCCGTCTTGATACGACCGGCGCACGAAAACTGGGATAAGCAATGAAATTATATAATCTGAAAGATCATAACGAGCAGGTCAGTTTTACTCAGGCCGTAAAGCAGGGGCTTGGCTCACAGCAGGGGCTGTTCTTTCCTAACGAACTCCCTGAGTTTGAACTGACAGAGATAGACCAGCTGCTGGAGATGGATTTTGTCAGCCGCAGCAGCAAGATCCTGTCGGCGTTTATCGGCGATGAAATCCCTGAACAGGAACTGGCAGCCCGTATCAACGCGGCCTTTACTTTCGGAGCCCCGGTACAGACGGTTTCTGACGATGTGGCATGTCTGGAACTGTTTCATGGGCCGACGCTGGCATTTAAAGACTTTGGCGGCCGTTTTATGGCGCAGATGCTGGCGTTAAGCAAAAGCAGTGATGAAAAAATCACTATTCTGACCGCCACCTCCGGTGATACCGGTGCGGCTGTGGCCCATGCATTTTATGGTATGGAAAACATTAATGTCGTGATCCTCTATCCGCAGGGGAAAATCAGCCCGCTGCAGGAGAAGCTGTTCTGTACGCTGGGAGGAAATATCCGGACTATCGCCATTGAAGGCGATTTTGATGACTGCCAGGCGCTGGTCAAACAGGCATTTGATGATCAGGAACTGAAACAGGCCATCGGCCTGAACTCAGCGAACTCGATCAATATCAGCCGGTTACTGGCGCAGATATGCTACTACTTTGAAGCCGTCGCCCAGTTGCCTCAGGAAAAACGCAATCAACTGGTGATCTCAGTCCCCAGCGGCAACTTCGGGGATCTGACCGCAGGTTTGCTGGCGAAGAGCCTGGGGCTGCCGGTGAAGCGTTTTATCGCAGCCACCAATGCCAATGATACGGTTCCGCGTTTTCTGAGCAGTGGCGACTGGACACCTCATAAAACGGTAGCCACCTTATCGAACGCGATGGATGTCAGCCAGCCGAACAACTGGCCGCGTGTTGAGGAGTTGTTCCGCCGTAAATCGTGGCAGCTGAATGAACTGGGATACGGTGCGCTCAGTGATGAGCAAACCCGGGCGGCGGTACGTGACCTGGCTGCAGAAGGCTATATTTCTGAACCCCATGCGGCCATCGCCTGGCGGGTTCTGCGTGATCAGTTACAGGACGGCGAGTATGGCCTGTTCCTGGGGACGGCCCATCCCGCGAAATTTAAGGAAAGCGTGGAAGAGATCCTGCAGCAGACACTGCCACTGCCGGCAGAGCTGGCAGAACGTGCAGAGCTGCCGCTGTTATCTGAGACCTTACCCGCAGATTTTGCTGCGCTGAGACGCTTCCTGACCGGTAACTCAGCGGAATAAGGTGTTACCGCCGGCGGGTCGTCAGACCCGCTGTCGTCACCGGTGGCCGGGCAGGTCACGCAGGTTTACTTATTGTTCGTGACGTTTGAAGACCAGTTCATCTGCACTGCTGCCCGCTTCATCATAGAAATACCCATCGGTATCAAAGGCCTTAAGCTGTTCAACCGAGCTCAGACGGTTGCGGATAATGTAGCGGGTCATCAGTCCGCGGGCTTTTTTCGCGTAGAAGCTAATCACCTTAAACTTGCCATTCTTTTCATCCAGGAATACCGGTTTCACAATCCGGCCTTTCAGGCTGCCCGGCTTCACCGCTTTGAAATATTCATCGGAGGCCAGGTTAACCAGCACATCGTCACCCTGATCGGCCAGAGCGTCGTTCAGCACTTTCGTCAGCCTATCTCCCCAGAAACTGTAGAGGTCTTTACCTTGCGGATTTGATAGTTTAATCCCCATTTCCAGACGGTAAGGCTGCATCAGATCGAGTGGTCGTAACACGCCGTACAGACCGGAAAGCATCCGCAGATGTTGCTGTGCAAAGGTGAAATCATCTTCTTCCAGCGTCCCGGCATCCAGCCCGGTATACACATCACCTTTAAAGGCCAGAATCGCCTGGCGGGCATTGTCAGGGGTAAAGTCTGCCTGCCAGTCGTTAAAGCGTTCGGCATTCAGGTGCGCCAGTTTATCGCTGATACTCATCAGGGAGGCTATTTGTGCCGGGCTTAGCTGGCGGGCGATATCGATAAGTTGCTGCGATGCGGCGAGCAGTTCTGGCTGTGTATATTTCTCAGTGGCCAACGGGCTTTCATAATCCAGCGTTTTCGCCGGGGATATCACCATTAACATTTACCATTCCTCTTGATTTCAGGCCCGCAGGCGATAGCTGATAGCCGGAGTTTAACAAAAAAGTTGCACGGATTGATCAATCGTTACTATTCCTCCGGGCTATGGTTAACAGGTCTGCCGGCATTTCAGCAGGCCTGAGAGGCTATCCGCACGGCATTATTTCACGGCTGTTTATCCGGGGCGGCCTTGCGCCTCAGCAAGTGCGTGATATTATCCGGAGAGGCTTTTTACACTGACAGTACAACAGAAGAGAAGCAAAACATGACGGACAAACTTTCATCACTGCGCAAGATCACCACCGTTGTAGCCGATACCGGTGATATCGAAGCAATGAAACTCTACCAGCCACAGGATGCAACCACTAACCCTTCACTGATCCTGAATGCTGCACAGATCCCTGAATACCGTAAACTGATCGATGAAGCTATCGAGTGGGCGCGTAAACAAAGCAATGATAAAGAGCAGCAGATTGCTTTTGCTTCCGACAAGCTGGCGGTAAACATCGGTCTGGAAATTCTGAAATTAATTCCTGGCCGTATCTCAACAGAAGTTGACGCACGTCTTTCTTACGATACCGAAGCGAGTATTGCTAAGGCTCATAGCCTGATCAAGCTGTACAATGATGCGGGTATCAGCAATGACCGTATTCTTATCAAGCTGGCATCGACCTGGCAGGGCATCCGTGCTGCCGAGCAGCTGGAGAAAGAAGGTATCAACTGTAACCTGACGCTGTTGTTCTCTTTCGCTCAGGCCCGTGCCTGCGCAGAAGCGGGTGTATTCCTGATCTCTCCGTTTGTTGGCCGTATTCTGGACTGGTACAAAGCTAACACCGATAAGAAAGAGTATGCCCCTCAGGAAGATCCGGGCGTTGTTTCTGTGACCGAGATTTATGACTATTACAAGCAACACGGTTATGAGACTGTGGTCATGGGTGCCAGCTTCCGTAACACCGGTGAGATTATTGAACTGGCCGGATGCGACCGTCTGACAATTTCTCCGGCACTGCTGAAAGAACTGTCTGAAACTCAGGGTGAAGTTGAACGTAAACTGAGTTACAGCGGTGAAGTGTCAGCCCGTCCTGAAAAAATGACCGAAGCTGAATTCCTGTGGGAGCACAACCAGGATCCGATGGCTATCGACAAACTGGCTCAGGGTATTCGCAACTTCGCTCTGGACCAGGGCAAACTGGAAAAAATGATTGCAGACCTGCTGTAATCTTTCCTCTCTCCCGCGACACGTTGCGTGTTGCGGGCTATTACTTCCTGCCTGCCGCTTTTACTGTTTCGACAGTCTCAATATAAAGTGAATTATCATGAATACTCTACGAATCGGACTGGTGTCGGTCTCTGATCGTGCCTCACAGGGCCTTTATCAGGACCAGGGCATTCCTGCGCTGTCTGACTGGCTGGGTCAGGCGATGGCCACGCCTTTTGTGCTGGAAAGCCGGGTGATCCCTGACGAACAGTCAGTGATCGAACAGACCTTATGTGAACTGGTTGATGAATATCATTGTCAACTGGTGCTGACGACCGGCGGGACCGGACCGGCACTGCGTGATGTCACACCGGAAGCGACCCTGTCGGTGGGGGATCGTGTCATGCCTGGCTTTGGTGAACAGATGCGCCAGATAAGCCTTCATTTTGTTCCCACCGCCATTTTGTCACGACAAACGGCCGTTATCCGTCAGCAGTCACTGATCCTGAACTTACCGGGGCAGCCAAAATCGATCAAAGAAACTCTGGAAGGGCTGAAAGATGACGCCGGCCATGTCCGTGTGCCCGGGATCTTTGCAAGTGTACCGTATTGTTTACAGTTGCTCGAGGGGCCTTATGTGGAGACTCATCCCGACGTGGTAGCATCATTCCGTCCTAAAAGCGCAAGGCGTGAGATAAACGACTAAATATCGTGTTTTTTAAGTGGAAAATTCAGGGCTACTGGTGTATCAAAATATTGACGATATAGTAATGACGGATTTACAACAATAACGTCACCGGACCTCTGAAAAGACGACTTAACATGGAAAAACACGCTGCAAGACCCCTGAATACTCAGGACTATAAGACCTTGCTGCTGGCCGCCCTGGGCGGAGCACTGGAATTTTACGATTTTATCATTTTCGTTTTTTTTGCCGCCGTCATTGGCGAACTCTTTTTCCCCGCGGATATTCCTGAATGGCTGCGGCAGGTACAGACCTTCGGGATCTTTGCGGCAGGTTACCTGGCCAGGCCGTTGGGCGGCATCATCATGGCGCATTTCGGCGATATTCTGGGCCGTAAAAAAATGTTCAGCCTGAGCATTTTACTGATGGCCTTGCCGACACTGGCGATGGGGCTGTTACCTTCCTACGACGTACTTGGCCTGGCCGCTCCGTTGTTACTGTTACTGATGCGTCTTTTACAGGGCGCGGCTATCGGCGGTGAAGTCCCCGGTGCCTGGGTATTTGTGGCCGAGCATGTGCCGGAAAAACGTACCGGGATAGCCTGCGGAACCCTGACCGCCGGTCTCACCGTCGGAATTTTACTTGGGTCGCTGGTGGCCGGTGAAATTAACCGGCATATGACACCTCAGCAGGTGGCCTCTGTCGGATGGCGTCTGGCGTTTCTGCTGGGGGGCGTGTTCGGATTCGTGGCGCTTTTCCTGCGCCGCTGGCTGCAGGAAACCCCGGTGTTTAAGCAGATGCAACAACAAAAAGCGCTGGCTGAATCGCTGCCTTTACAGGGAGTGATCCGCGATCATCGTAAGAGTCTGATGGTGTCGGTGTTACTGACCTGGCTATTGTCCGGTGCGCTGGTAGTACTGATCCTGATGGCTCCGGCACTGATGCAGAAGATGTATCACATCCCGGCTGTGGTCAGTTTGCAGGCCAACAGCGTTGCCACACTGATGCTTCTTGCCGGGTGTCTGCTGGCCGGAGTGCTGGTCGATCGTTACGGAGCCGGGCCTTGCCTGATTGCCGGGTGCGCATTTCTGGCGCTGATGACCTGGGTATTTTTCACCGTGACGGCGCGATACCCACAATATCTGTTACCGGTTTATGGGTTGCTGGGGCTGAGTGTCGGAACGGTAGGGATTGTTCCGTTTGTGATGGTGAGGGCGTTCCCGCCCGCCGTACGCTTCAGCGGAATTTCACTGGCCTATAATCTGTCGTATGCCATTTTTGGCGGCCTGACGCCGGTCATTGTGACGCTGGCGTTACGCCTGACGCCGATGGCACCCTGCGTATACATGGTCAGTCTGTGTGTCATGGGGGCAATAATTGGCGGTTATCTCTGTCGGCGCAGTCGCGGAGAAACGTTACCGCAAACGGCGTAAACCAGGCGGCAGATCTGAAAAGCAGCGCGGTGCGCTGTTTTTTTTTGATTTTTTTTCGGGGTAAACACTTGATGCGTGTTAAAGCAGCCCCATTTACTTTGTCATGCCGGAGAATGAATCTTAAAAAAAAGTTTTTTCTGCCGCTTGAAATTAGTTTCGGCGACCACATTTATGGTTCATATCCGAACAAAAACAGAATTTACGTGGGAGATGTGTAGAGATGGGTAAAATTATTGGTATTGACCTGGGTACAACCAATTCATGTGTTGCAATTATGGATGGTGGCAAAGCGCGCGTACTGGAAAATGCTGAGGGTGATCGTACCACACCTTCAATCATCGCCTACACTCAGGATGGCGAGACTCTGGTAGGTCAGCCTGCTAAACGTCAGGCCGTGACTAACCCGCAAAATACCCTGTTTGCTATTAAGCGTCTGATTGGTCGTCGCTTCCAGGACGAAGAAGTCCAGCGTGACCTGAAAATCATGCCTTACAAAATCGTCGGTTCAGACAATGGCGATGCCTGGCTGGAAGTGAAAGGCCAGAAAATGGCACCTCCGCAGATTTCTGCTGAAGTGCTGAAGAAAATGAAAAAAACCGCAGAAGATTATCTGGGTGAGCCGGTGACTGAAGCAGTCATCACCGTACCGGCTTACTTTAACGATGCTCAGCGTCAGGCTACTAAAGATGCCGGCCGTATCGCTGGTCTGGAAGTTAAGCGTATCATCAACGAACCTACCGCAGCGGCACTGGCCTACGGTATGGATAAAGCACAGGGTAACCGTACTATCGCGGTATATGACCTGGGTGGTGGTACTTTCGATATCTCTATTATCGAAATCGACGAAGTTGATGGCGAAAAAACCTTTGAAGTTCTGGCAACCAATGGTGATACCCATCTGGGTGGTGAAGACTTCGATAGCCGTCTGATCAACTATCTGGTTGAAGAATTTAAGAAAGAGCAGGGCATTGACCTGCGTAATGATCCGCTGGCAATGCAGCGTCTGAAAGAAGCGGCAGAGAAAGCAAAAATTGAGCTTTCTTCTGCGCAGCAGACCGACGTTAACCTGCCATATGTTACTGCGGATGCGACCGGTCCTAAGCACCTGAACATCAAAGTAACACGTTCAAAACTGGAATCACTGGTTGAAGATCTGGTGACCCGCTCGATTGAGCCGCTGAAAGTTGCTCTGAACGATGCTGGCCTGTCAGTTTCTGAAATCCATGACGTTATTCTGGTCGGTGGTCAGACCCGTATGCCTATGGTTCAGACCAAGGTAAAAGATTTCTTTGGTAAAGAGCCACGTAAAGACGTTAACCCTGATGAAGCTGTCGCTATCGGTGCCGCAGTGCAGGGTGGTGTTCTGGCCGGTGATGTAAAAGACGTTCTGCTGCTGGATGTCAGCCCGCTGTCCCTGGGTATCGAAACTATGGGCGGTGTGATGACGACCCTGATCAGCAAGAACACCACTATCCCGACCAAACACAGCCAGGTGTTCTCAACGGCAGAAGACAACCAGTCTGCGGTAACTATCCATGTGCTGCAGGGTGAGCGTAAACGTTCTTCTGATAACAAGTCGCTGGGTCAGTTTAACCTGGACGGTATTCAGGCAGCACCACGCGGTATGCCGCAGATCGAAGTGACTTTCGACATCGATGCTGATGGTATCCTGCACGTTTCTGCTAAAGACAAAAACAGCGGTAAAGAGCAGAAAATCACCATCAAGGCCTCTTCCGGTCTGAACGATGATGAAATCGAAAAAATGGTTCGTGATGCAGAACTGAATGCAGAATCTGACCGTAAATTCGAAGAACTGGTTCAGGCACGTAACCAGGGTGACCAGGTTGTTCACAGCACCCGTAAGCAGTTAGAAGAAGCCGGTGACAAACTGTCTGCTGATGACAAAGCACCGATTGACGCTGCACTGGCTGAGCTGGAAACTGCGCTGAAAGGCGAAGACAAAGCGGCTATCGATGCGAAGATTCAGGCACTGGCTGAAGTTTCCGGTAAGCTGATGGAAATGGCTCAGCAGTCCGCTCAGGCGAATGCCGCGGGTGCAGACGCTTCAGCTCAGAAAGATGACGATGTTGTCGATGCTGAATTTGAAGAAGTTAAAGATAAAAAATAATTGCCCATGAAGGGCCGGGCGAGGGGTAAAACCTTCGCCTTCAACCAGCACGGGCGTAGGATAATATCCACGCCCGTGCGATCATGTTAAGGGCAATGAAAAAATGGCGAAGAGTGATTACTACGAGGTTTTAGGCGTATCCAAAACAGCGGATGAGCGTGAAATCAAAAAGGCCTATAAACGGCTGGCAATGAAATATCACCCTGACCGTAATCCGGATGATGCAGAGGCGCTTGAGAAATTTAAAGAAGTTAAAGAAGCCTATGAAATTCTGACGGATGAACAGAAGCGTGCAGCTTACGACCAGTATGGTCATGCGGCCTTTGAACAAGGCGGCATGGGCGGCGGCGGATTCGGCGGTGGCTTCGGTGGCGGTGGTGCTGATTTTGGCGATATCTTTGGCGACGTATTCGGCGATATCTTCGGGGGTGGTCGTCGGCAGCGTTCTGCGCGGGGTTCTGACTTACGTTATAATATGGAACTTACGCTGGAAGAAGCGGTACGCGGTGTCAGCAAAGAGATCCGTATCCCGACATTGCAGGAATGCGATACCTGCGATGGCAGCGGTGCAAAAGCAGGTTCAAAACCTCAGACCTGTTCTACCTGTAAAGGGGCCGGTCAGGTCCAGATGCGTCAGGGGTTCTTTGCGGTTCAGCAACCTTGTCCGACCTGCCAGGGACGCGGGACGATTATCAAAGATCCTTGTAACTCCTGTCACGGTCATGGCCGCGTAGAAACCACCAAAACACTGTCAGTGAAAATTCCTGCCGGTGTGGATACCGGTGACCGTATTCGTCTGTCAGGCGAAGGTGAAGCGGGTGAACAGGGCGCGCCTGCCGGTGATTTATATGTTCAGGTGTCGGTGAAAAAACACCCGATCTTTGAACGTGAAGACAGTAACCTCTATTGCGAAGTGCCTATCAATTTTGCCATGGCTGCACTGGGGGGCGAAATTGAAGTGCCAACCCTCGATGGCCGGGTAAAACTGAAAATTCCGGCCGGTACACAAACGGATAAATTATTCCGTATGCGCGGTAAAGGTGTTAAATCGGTGCGTGGTGGCGCTGTGGGTGATCTGTTATGCCGGGTTGTCGTTGAAACCCCGGTGAACCTGAGTGAGAAGCAGAAAGAACTGCTCAGCGAACTGGGTGAAACCCTGGGCGGACCTTCAGGTGATAACAATAGCCCGCGCTCAAAAAGCTTTTTTGATGGCGTGAAGAAGTTTTTTGATGATCTGACGCGCTAACCGGTCTGTTCCGGTAGAGACTGAAGCCAGTCCCCCTTGGGGCTGGCTTTTTTTATGCTGGCGGAAAGTGCCGGTGAGTTGCGTCATGCGATGTTAAAATTTTTACCGGCATGTAAAGATATACGGACTTAAGATTCACTGAGAGGATGCTTACGGAATGTCAGTACTGCATAAATGGATAAAAAGCGAAGCTGCGGGCGGCGTGATACTGATTATCGCTGCCGGACTGGCGTTAATACTGGCCAATACCGGCTGGAGTGCGGAAGGCTATCAGCGTTTCCTGCATTATACGCCGACGGGACCGAGCAGCGGTGAGCATCCGCACGACATTCTTTTCTGGATCAATGATGCCCTGATGGCGCTGTTTTTCCTGCTGGTCGGATTAGAAGTAAAGCGGGAACTGGTGACAGGGGCGCTGGCCAGTAAACAGCAAGCCCTTTTTCCGCTGATCGCGGCCCTCGGAGGCATGATTGCCCCCGCCCTGATTTTCCTGGCATTTAATGCCTCTCACCCCGATATCCGCGATGGATGGGCGATTCCGACGGCGACAGATATTGCTTTTGCATTAGGGATCCTTGCCTTGCTGGGCAGCCGTGTGCCGCCGGTATTAAAAGTTTTTCTGATGGCATTGGCGGTGATTGATGATCTGGGCGCGATCGTGATTATCGCGATATTTTACAGCAGCCATATCGCCTGGGGCGCGATGGCGCTGGTCGTAGCGGCGGTGGCCGTATTAGCACTGATGAACAGAGCGAAGGTATCCTCACGGCTCCCTTATCTGCTGGTCGGGGCCGTGTTATGGGTTGCCGTACTGCAGTCCGGGATTCATGCCACGATTGCCGGTGTGGTTCTCGGCCTGATGATGCCGGTGAAAGGATTATCTGAGACGGCGGCTGCACCCCGTTTAACCCACTCTCTGGAGCCCTGGGTCCGCTGGCTGGTATTGCCGTTATTTGCGTTCGCCAATGCCGGAGTAGTGGTGGGTGATATTTCGCTTACTCAGGCCTTTTCTTCATTGCCGTCGGGGATTATTGCCGGTTTGCTGATTGGAAAGCCATTGGGCATCACGGTGGCGTGCTGGCTAAGTCTCCGCCTGGGATTAACCCGGTTACCGGAAAATACCGGGATCAGGGATATCGCGGCCATCGGGGTGTTGTGTGGGATTGGCTTCACGATGTCTATCTTTATTGCTTCTCTGGCGTATGGTCAGGAGGCGGCCTCGCTGGTCAATGAGGCCAAACTGGGTATTCTGGGCGGTTCGGTACTTTCTGCGGTTGCCGGGTATTTGTTACTGCGCCGCCGGTATACCTTGCCATAATCGCGGGCCGTTTTCAGTGAACCGTCAGGCTGCGGGGGTCAGAGAGCCAGCCTGGCGGCATTGCGTGTGAAGATACCGGTGAGGTGCTGTGAATCGTTCCCTGCACCGTTCACGGTGATATTGCCAGGTACGTTAATCCCGTAATGCAACAAAGCGCTCAGGGATGATTTATGCGGGTTAAAGACCGGCGTGGCAGTTTGTCTCAGTGGTAACAGAAGACCCGGGGGTAAAAATCACGGCAGGGAGGGGAAGCAGGAATAACGGACATAAAAAAACCGGCCTGAGCCGGTTCTTTTCAAAGCAACAACAAATCAGCGATTAAGCCAGTTTGTTGATTTGTGCAGTCAGGTTTGCTTTATGACGTGCAGCTTTGTTTTTGTGGATCAGACCTTTAGCAGCCTGACGGTCCACGATTGGTTGCATTTCGTTAAATGCGTTTTGCGCAGCAGCTTTATCGCCAGCGGCGATTGCAGCGTATACTTTTTTGATGAAAGTACGCAGCATTGAGCGACGGCTTGCATTGTGCTTGCGACGTTTCTCAGATGTTACAGCGCGTTTCTTAGCTGATTTGATATTAGCCAAGGTCCAACTCCCAAATATGTTCTATATGGACAAATCAAAGGCCGAGGACTATGCCTTTTGCGCCTTCTCTTGTCAATGGATTTGTGCAAATAAGCGTCGTTTAAAAAACAACACCCGGTTACGTAATTGATGGCGCAAGATTCTACCAGCTTCCTTGTGTTGAATACAGCTTTTCGCAACAAAATTGTCGGGATTTTGCCCGGCAGGGAAGAAACATGAGGAAAAGCAGCAAAGAAGCGACGAAAGGCTACGCTAACGGGTTAATTTTGTACGCTGTAAAGGGTATAATCCGGCGATTTCCAGCGATTTGAGTCAGCCATGAAGTTTATCCGCGGTTTACATAATCTCACAAAGCAGCATCGTGGCTGCGTTTTGACTATTGGTAATTTTGACGGTGTGCATCGCGGGCATCAGGCATTGCTGAAACAGCTTTGTGAAGAAGGCAGAAGGCGACAGCTGCCGGTGGTGGTGATGTTATTTGAACCGCAACCTCGCGAGTTTTTCACCGGCGGTAATGTGCCGCCCCGCCTGACGCGTCTGCGGGAAAAAGTGACCTATCTGGCCGCGGCCGGGGTGGACACCGTGCTCTGCGTGCGCTTCGATAGCGACTTTGCCGCACTGAATGCCGGCGATTTCATCCATGATATCCTGGTGGATAAGCTGGATGTCCGCTTTCTGGCGGTCGGTGATGACTTCCGGTTCGGCGCTGGTCGTGAAGGTGATTTCCTGTTATTACAGAACGCCGGGCGCCGTTACCACTTTGATGTGGTGAATACCCGAACCTTTTGTGAGCAGGGGACCCGAATCAGTAGCACCCGGGTCCGCCAGGCGCTGGCAGACGATGACCTTGCGGGGGCAGAACGGTTACTGGGACGGCCTTATGCCATCAGCGGCCGGGTGGTTCATGGCGATGCGCTGGGCAGAACGCTGGGATTCCCGACGGCCAATATTCCCCTGCGACGTGCGGTCTCACCGGTCACCGGTGTGTATGCCGTAGAGGTGCTGGGGATTGCAGAAAAACCGTACTACGGTGTGGCTAATATCGGCACACGACCGACGGTGAAAGGTATACGACAGCAGCTGGAAGTGAACCTGCTGGACGTCAGTATGAATTTATATGGCCGCCATATCTCTGTGGTATTGCGGCATAAAATACGCAATGAGCAACGATTTGCCTCTCTTGATGAATTAAAAGCGCAAATTGCCAAAGATGTGGTGACGGCCCGCGAATTTTTTGGGCTAAAAGCAACGGTGTAATCACCGAAATATGGAACCGAGAATCTGATGAGTGACTATAAATCTACCCTGAACTTGCCGGAAACAGGCTTCCCGATGCGTGGCGACTTAGCCAAACGGGAACCTGCGATGTTGCAGCGCTGGACCACCGATAACCTGTACGGTGCGATCCGCGCGGCTAAAAAAGGCAAAAAAACATTTATCCTGCATGATGGCCCTCCGTACGCCAACGGCAACATTCATATCGGTCACTCAGTTAACAAGATTCTGAAAGATATTATTGTTAAATCTAAAGGTCTGTCCGGATTTGACGCGCCTTATATCCCCGGCTGGGACTGCCACGGATTACCGATTGAGCATAAAGTCGAACAAATGATCGGCAAGCCTGGCGAAAAAGTGTCTGCCGCAGAATTCCGTGCCGCGTGTCGTCAGTATGCCGCAGAGCAGGTGGAAGGGCAGAAAAAAGACTTTATCCGTCTGGGCGTACTGGGTGACTGGGATCGCCCGTACCTGACGATGGACTTCAACACCGAAGCGAATATCATCCGCGCATTAGGTCGTATCATCGGTAATGGTCACCTGCATAAAGGGGCCAAGCCGGTTCACTGGTGCCTGGATTGTCGTTCTGCATTGGCGGAAGCTGAAGTGGAATATTATGACAAGACATCCCTGTCTATCGATGTCATGTTCAACGCCACGCAGCCGGAGACAGTCGCCGCCGCGTTCTCCGCAGTCACTCCGTCAACGCCGGTGTCGCTGGTGATCTGGACCACCACCCCCTGGACGATGCCGTCAAACCGGGCCATCTCGGTCAACCCGGAATTTGACTACCAGCTCATCCGGACGGAAGAGAGAGCACTGATCCTGGCGAAAGATCTGGTCGACAGTGTGATGAAGCGTGCCGGTATTACCGAATGGCAGGTACTGGGTGAATGTAAAGGCAGCGCGCTGGAAATGTTACGCTTCGCGCATCCGTTCCTGGCCTTTGATGTCCCTGTTCTGCTGGGCGACCATGTCACTCTGGATGCCGGTACCGGTGCTGTCCATACTGCCCCGGGCCACGGTCCGGATGACTATGTCATCGGGCAAAAATACGGTATTGAAGCGGCTAACCCGGTCGGTCCGGATGGATGCTACTTACCAGGCACTTACCCCGAGCTGGATGGCGTAAACGTCTTCAAAGCCAACGAAATGATCGCCGATCTGCTGCGCGAAAAAGGCGCGTTACTGCACCTGGAAAAACTGCACCACAGTTATCCGCACTGCTGGCGTCATAAAACCCCAATCATTTTCCGTGCGACCCCGCAGTGGTTTATCAGCATGGATCAGAAAGGCTTACGTGCGCAGTCGCTGAAAGAAATTAGAGGCGTGCAGTGGATCCCGGACTGGGGTCAGGCACGTATTGAATCGATGGTGGCTAATCGTCCGGACTGGTGTATCTCGCGTCAGCGTACCTGGGGCGTGCCGATGGCTCTGTTTGTTCACAACCAGACCGAAGAGCTGCATCCGGATACCCTTAACCTGATGGAACAGGTTGCTCTGCGGGTTGAGCAGGAAGGTATTCAGGCGTGGTGGGATCTGGACGCGAAAGAACTGCTGGGTGCAGACGCGGACAACTACACCAAGGTCCCGGATACGCTGGATGTCTGGTTTGACTCCGGATCTACCAGCTGTTCAGTGGTCGATGTGCGTCCGGAATTTAACGGGCATAGCGCAGATATCTACCTGGAAGGCTCCGACCAGCACCGTGGCTGGTTTATGTCATCGCTGATGATCTCGACGGCGATTAAAAACAAAGCCCCTTACCGTCAGGTGCTGACCCACGGATTTACCGTCGATGGTCAGGGTCGTAAGATGTCGAAGTCTATCGGTAATACCGTGAGTCCTCAGGATGTGATGAACAAACTGGGTGCCGATATTTTACGTCTGTGGGTGGCTTCAACCGACTATTCCGGGGAAATGGCCGTTTCGGATGAGATCCTGAAACGTTCGGCGGATGCTTACCGTCGTATCCGTAATACAGCCCGTTTCCTGCTGGCTAACCTGAATGGCTTTAATCCGGAGACGGATCAGGTGGCGCCGGAAGAGATGGTCGTGGTTGACCGCTGGGCGGTGGGCCGTGCGCTGGCCGCACAGCAGGATATTGTGGCCTCTTACGAAAACTATGATTTCCATGAAGTGGTTCAGCGTCTGATGCAGTTCTGTTCTGTGGAAATGGGATCGTTCTACCTGGATGTGATTAAAGACCGTCAGTACACGGCGAAAGCTGACAGTGTGGCTCGTCGCAGTTGTCAGACCGCGCTGTGGCATATTGCTGAAGCACTGGTTCGCTGGATGGCACCGATTATGTCGTTCACTGCCGATGAAATCTGGGGACATTTATCCGGGCAACGTGATCAGTACGTGTTCACCGGGGAATGGTATCAGGGGCTGTTTGGCCTGCCTGAGAACGAAACACTGAATGACTCGTACTGGGAACAACTGCTTAAAGTTCGTGGTGAAGTGAACAAGGTTATTGAGCAGGCGCGTTCGGATAAACGTGTCGGTGGCGCGCTGGAAGCGTCCGTGACTCTGTATGCCGATGCGGCACTGTCAGAAAAACTGACAGCGCTCGGCGATGAACTGCGTTTTGTGTTACTGACCTCGGCCGTTAAGGTCGCGCCACTGGACGCTGCGCCGGCAGATGCGGTGCAGAGCGAACACCTGAAAGGTCTGAAAATCACTCTGACTAAAGCCGATGGTGAGAAATGCCCGCGTTGCTGGCATTACACGACGGATGTGGGTCAGAACCCTGAACATGCTGAAATCTGTGGACGCTGCTACACCAACGTCTCCGGTGAAGGTGAAGAGCGTAAGTTTGCCTGATGAGTAAATCGTTATGTTCAACCGGCCTGCGCTGGTTGTGGGTTATGGTGCTGGTGATAGTCGCAGACTTCGCCAGCAAACAGTGGATTATGGCCCACATGCAATTGCATGAAACCCGGGCCCTGCTCCCTTCACTTAATCTGTTTTATGCCCATAATTACGGGGCGGCCTTTAGTTTTCTGGCCGATAAGGGCGGCTGGCAGCGCTGGTTCTTTGCCGGTATCGCGATAGCCATCGCTATCGCACTGGTGGTGATGATGTACCGTAATCGCGCCAGTCAGCGTCTGACGAATATCGCCTATGCGATGATCATCGGCGGTGCGCTGGGCAATTTACTGGATCGTTTCTGGCATGGTTTTGTGGTCGATTTTATCGATTTCTATGTCGGTGACTGGCATTTTGCGACCTTTAATATTGCGGATTGTGGGATCTGTATCGGGGCCGCGTTGGTGATCCTGGAAGGGTTTATCGCGTCCTCCCGCAAAACGGACAAAGGGTAAGCCATGAGTTATCAGGTACAGCACGACAGTTCACTGTTAGTGCATTTTACCCTCACTCTGGAAGATGGCTCACTGGCAGAGTCGACCCGGGCCAATGGTAAGCCTGCCTTGTTTCGCTTAGGCGATGGTAGCCTGTCGCCGGCTTTCGGTCAGGCTCTATCCGGTATGACTGCCGGGGAAACCCGGCAGTTTACCCTGACGCCTGAGGATGCGTTTGGCCCGGCCAACCCTGATCTGATTCAGTACTTCTCGCGCCGGGACTTCGCCGGCGCGGCTGAACCGGAGACAGGAACCATAATGTTGTTCACCGCCATCGATGGCAGTGAGATGCCTGGTATTATCCGTGACGTTTCCGGTGATTCGGTGACGGTAGATTTTAATCATCCGCTGGCCGGGCAGACGGTGACGTTTGCTGTGGAAGTGCTGGAAGTTGATCCGGTCCTGGAGAATGAAAATGCAGATTCTGCTCGCTAATCCCCGTGGTTTTTGTGCCGGTGTAGACCGCGCTATCAGTATAGTGGAGCGTGCGCTGGAAATGTACGGCGCACCTATCTATGTCCGCCATGAGGTCGTGCATAACCGTTATGTGGTCGAAAGTTTACGCGACCGTGGGGCGATTTTTATCGAAGAAATCAGTGAAGTCCCTGACGGAGCGATCCTGATCTTTTCGGCCCATGGGGTGTCGCAGGCTGTCAGGGCTGAAGCCCGTGCCCGCTCACTGACCATGCTGTTCGATGCCACCTGTCCGCTGGTCACCAAGGTGCATATGGAAGTCGCCCGGGCCAGCCGTAAGGGCGTGGAAGCGATCCTTATCGGTCATGCCGGTCACCCGGAAGTGGAAGGCACGATGGGGCAGTATAATAATCCTGAAGGTGGCATGTATCTGGTGGAATGCCCGGAAGATGTGTTCAGACTGAAGATTAAAGATGAGTCAAACCTGAGTTTTATGACTCAGACCACGCTGTCGGTGGATGACACTTCTGAGATCATCGATGCGCTGCGTCAGCGTTTTCCGGCGATTATCGGGCCACGTAAAGATGATATCTGCTATGCGACCACCAATCGCCAGGAAGCGGTTCGTACGCTGTCTCAGCAGGCCGATGTGATTCTGGTGGTGGGTTCGCGTAACTCTTCAAACTCGAATCGGCTGGCTGAACTTGCCCGCCGGGCCGGTAAGCAGGCGTGGCTGATCGACTCCGCAGAAGATATCAGCGAAAGCTGGCTGAAAGACGCGGCTTGTATTGGTGTCACTGCCGGAGCGTCGGCTCCGGATATCCTGGTACAGCAGGTGATTAGCCGTCTGCGTGAGCTGGGCGGTGACGCCGCTATCGAATTAATTGGTCGTGAAGAAAATATCGTGTTCGAGGTTCCTAAGGAACTTCGTGTGGAAGTCAAAGAAGTCGAATAATCTGTCTTATCCCGTAGCCGTCTGCTCAGGCTGGCTACGGGCCCCGCATTTCTGTCCCGTGCGTCACCGGCGTCCTGTCGGGCACCGCTATTCACTCCCTATTGATTTTACTGATAAGATTATCGGTGAAACCTGAAATTCTAATGATATTTTTTTTTGCTGGTACTGGCTCTGGTGGCTGGTTACCCTGACTCCGCATGCATGTGTACAGGAATGAATAGTTATGAATAATATCCGAATAGGTATTGTCGGTGCCTCCGGAAGAATGGGCCGTCAATTAATTGAAGCCACAAAACTGACTGACGGAGCCACCCTGGGGGCTGCTGTTGTGCGTCAGGGCTCCTCTCTGGTTGGCTGCGATGCCGGTGAATTAGCCGGGAGTGGCAAAACCGGTATTCTGGTCAGCGACAATCTGGATGCGGTGAAAGATGACTTCGATGTGCTTATTGATTTTACACGCCCTGAAGCCACGGCCGGCTACCTGAAATTCTGCCAGACACACCGTAAAGCCATTGTGATAGGGACTACCGGATTTGATGACGCGGGTAAACAGGCTATCCGCGCTGCCGCAGAGTCTATCCCGGTGGTGTTTGCCGCGAACTTCAGTGTCGGGGTTAACCTGGTGCTGAAACTGCTGGAGAAAGCCGCTAAAGTGATGGGCGAGTATAGCGATATTGAAATCACCGAAGCCCATCACCGGCATAAAGTCGATGCTCCGTCAGGAACGGCTCTGGCAATGGGGGAATCTATTGCCGATGCGATGAACTGGACACTCTCTGAACATGCCGTCTATAGCCGGGAAGGGCATACCGGCGAGCGTAAGCCCGGGACTATCGGTTTTGCGACAGTCCGTGCCGGTGATATTGTCGGTGAGCACACGGCAATGTTTGCAGACATCGGAGAACGGGTAGAGATTACCCACAAGGCCTCCAGCCGGATGACGTTTGCAAAGGGTGCGGTAAAGGCAGCTTTATGGTTAAGCGGGCATAACCATGGTTTCTATGACATGCGTGACGTGCTTTCTCTGAATGATATCTGATATTTTTCGTTCAGTATTCATAGTTTAATTAAATGATTATAAAGGGGATTTTATTTGCATCCCCTTGTGTTTGTGAAAATTGACCATTTGGTCTGTTTTTTTGTTTAAACGGTGCTTTACCTGTGGTTATTGTTATTTTTATCGCCGTTTTTTTTGCGTCAGATACCTTTCTGTACACATCTTCACCGTAATTCTCTCTCCCGGGATACATTTCTTCAGGCAATCGTTTTATCTACCCTCCATACGTGCCTTTTTATCGCTGTTTTGTAGTTTTTACTCCCAATGGCGTAAAAAAAACAACTTTATCCGCTTTCAGACTGGACATAAGCAAAGCTGCTCATTAGAATGCGCCCAATTTGCCGAAAATCGAGTATTCAGCGTTTTTTGGATTGATTCAGGCGACACTTATGAATTAATATGCAGGTATAGTGACTATTTATTCCCCGGAGGAAGTTTTGATTAAGTCAGCAATCCTGGTTCTGGAAGACGGAACCGAATTCCATGGCCGGTCCATAGGCGCAAGCGGGTCGGCAGTCGGAGAAGTCGTTTTCAACACATCAATGACCGGCTATCAAGAAATTCTTACTGATCCTTCCTATTCCCGCCAGATTGTCACTCTTACTTATCCCCATATTGGTAATGTTGGTACTAACCCCGCTGATGAAGAGTCATCTCACGTTCATGCTCAGGGCCTCGTCATCCGCGATTTACCGCTGATCACCAGCAATTACCGTAGTAAAGAAGACCTCTCTGCTTATCTCTCACGCCATAACATCGTTGCTATCGCCGACATTGATACCCGTAAACTGACCCGCCTGCTGCGCGAAAAAGGGGCTCAGAATGGCTGTATCATTGCCGGGAACGCGCCGGATGTGGCTGCGGCCTTAGCGCAGGCGAAAGCCTTCCCGGGACTGAAAGGGATGGATTTAGCGAAAGAAGTCACCACGCAGAAAAGCTACTCCTGGACACAGGGAAGCTGGACGCTGAGTGATGAACTGCCTGCGCCAAAAGAGGAAAGCGAACTGCCATACCACGTGGTGGCCTATGACTTTGGTGCGAAGAGTAATATCCTGCGTATGCTGACCGACCGTGGATGCCGCCTGACCGTGGTTCCGGCTCAGACCCCTGCGGAGGAAGTCCTGAAGATGGCACCGGACGGGATTTTCCTGTCTAACGGACCGGGTGACCCGGAGCCGTGTGATTATGCCATCAGCGCGATTAAAACCTTCCTGACCACCGACATTCCGGTATTTGGTATCTGTCTGGGTCACCAGTTGCTCGCTCTGGCAAGCGGCGCGTCAACCGTAAAAATGAAGCTGGGACACCACGGCGGGAACCATCCGGTCAAAGATCTTGACCGTGATGTGGTGATGATCACCGCGCAGAACCATGGCTTTGCTGTCGATAAAGAGGGCCTGCCGGAATGCTTGCGCGTCACTCATACGTCACTGTTTGACCATACCGTGCAAGGTATCCATCGTACCGACAAGCCTGCATTCAGCTTCCAGGGACATCCGGAAGCGAGCCCGGGGCCGCATGATGCAGCGCCACTGTTCGACCACTTTATCGAGTTAATCAATACCTACCGTTCAGAAACCCGGTAATCAGGAGCTAATCAATGCCAAAACGTACAGACATAAAATCTATCCTGATCCTGGGTGCCGGTCCGATTGTTATTGGTCAGGCCTGTGAATTTGACTACTCCGGTGCGCAGGCGTGTAAAGCTCTGCGTGAAGAGGGTTACCGCGTTATTCTGGTGAACTCAAACCCGGCAACCATCATGACCGACCCGGAAATGGCCGATGCGACTTACATTGAGCCGATTAACTGGGAAGTTGTGCGCAAAATCATCGAAAAAGAGCGTCCGGATGCTGTCCTGCCGACCATGGGTGGGCAGACTGCCCTGAACTGTGCTCTGGAACTGGAAAGACAAGGCGTTCTGGAAGAGTTCGGCGTCACCATGATTGGTGCAACCGCCGATGCGATTGATAAAGCAGAAGATCGTCGTCGTTTTGATAAAGCGATGAAAAGCATCGGTCTGGATACTGCGCGCTCCGGTATCGCACACACAATGGAAGAAGCATTTCAGGTGGCTGATGATGTTGGCTTCCCTTGCATCATCCGTCCTTCCTTTACTATGGGCGGCACCGGTGGCGGAATTGCCTATAACCGGGAAGAGTTTGAAGAGATCTGTACCCGCGGGCTGGATCTTTCCCCGACCAATGAGTTGCTGATTGATGAATCACTGATTGGCTGGAAAGAGTATGAAATGGAAGTGGTCCGTGACAAAAATGATAACTGTATCATTGTTTGTTCCATCGAAAACTTCGATGCCATGGGGATCCATACCGGTGACTCCATCACTGTTGCACCGGCACAGACGCTGACCGACAAAGAATACCAGATCATGCGTAATGCCTCGATGGCCGTATTACGTGAAATCGGTGTGGAAACCGGCGGTTCTAACGTCCAGTTCTCCGTTAACCCGGAAAATGGTCGCCTGATTGTTATCGAAATGAACCCAAGGGTATCGCGTTCGTCCGCCCTGGCATCTAAAGCGACAGGCTTCCCGATTGCGAAGATCGCCGCAAAACTCGCCGTAGGTTATACGCTGGATGAGCTGATGAATGATATTACCGGTGGACTGACGCCGGCATCCTTCGAGCCTTCCATCGACTATGTTGTAACCAAGATCCCGCGTTTTAACTTCGAAAAATTCGCCGGCAGTAATGATCGCCTGACCACCCAGATGAAATCTGTCGGTGAAGTCATGGCAATCGGCCGCACGTTCCAGGAATCTGTGCAGAAAGCACTGCGCGGCCTGGAAGTCGGCGCCAGCGGATTTGACCCGAAAGTCGAGGCTGAAGACCCGGAAGCCCTGACCCGTATCCGCCGCGAACTGAAAGATGCCGGTAGCGACCGTATCTGGTATATCGCCGATGCTTTCCGTCTGGGGATGTCTGTGGATGGCGTTTTCAATCTGACCAATATCGACCGCTGGTTCCTGGTGCAGATTGAGGAGCTGGTTCGTCTGGAAGAGCAGGTTGCCCGCCAGGGACTCAATGGCCTGACGGCCGGTTTCCTGCGTCAGCTGAAACGTAAAGGGTTCTCGGATCTGCGTCTGGCCAAACTGGCCGGTGTTGCGGAAAGCGAAGTCCGCAAACTGCGTCAGCAATATAACCTGAATCCGGTCTATAAGCGGGTGGATACCTGCGCGGCAGAATTCGCGACCGATACCGCTTACATGTATTCCACTTATGAAGAAGAGTGTGAAGCTAACCCATCTACCGATCGTGCCAAAATCATGATCCTGGGGGGCGGTCCGAACCGTATCGGTCAGGGTATCGAGTTTGACTATTGCTGTGTTCACGCGGCGCTGGCCTTACGTGAAGACGGTTATGAAACCATTATGGTGAACTGTAACCCGGAAACCGTATCTACCGACTACGATACCTCCGACCGTCTCTATTTTGAGCCGGTGACGCTGGAAGATGTACTGGAAATTGTCCGCATCGAAAAACCTGAAGGCGTCATTGTACAGTACGGTGGTCAGACACCACTGAAACTGGCCCGTGAGCTGGAAGCTGCCGGCGTACCGGTGATCGGTACCAGTCCGGATGCCATTGACCGTGCCGAAGACCGTGAACGTTTCCAGCAGGCCGTTGATCGCCTGGCGCTGAAGCAACCGGCGAATGCCACCGTAACCGCTCTGGAGCAGGCCGTCGAAAAAGCCGCGACCATCGGTTATCCCCTGGTGGTACGTCCTTCTTATGTTCTGGGCGGTCGGGCGATGGAAATCGTCTATGACGAACAGGATCTGAAGCGTTACTTTATGACTGCGGTGTCCGTCTCAAATGATGCGCCGGTTCTGCTGGACCGCTTCCTGGATGATGCGGTAGAAGTGGATGTCGATGCCATCTGTGACGGTGAGCGGGTACTGATCGGCGGGATCATGGAGCATATCGAACAGGCAGGTGTTCACTCCGGTGACTCCGCATGTTCATTACCGGCTTACACGCTGAACCAGGAAATCCAGGATGTTATGCGTGACCAGGTCAGTAAGCTGGCCTTCGAGCTGAATGTCCGTGGTCTGATGAACGTACAGTTTGCGGTTAAAGATAACGAAGTGTATCTGATTGAAGTTAACCCGCGCGCTGCCCGTACGGTACCTTTTGTCTCGAAAGCGACCGGTGTTCCGCTGGCGAAAGTGGCTGCCCGTGTGATGGCCGGTAAAACGCTGGCGGCTCAGGGAGTGACTGAGGAAGTGATCCCGCCTTATTATTCGGTGAAAGAAGTGGTTCTGCCGTTTAACAAGTTCCAGGGCGTTGACCCGATCCTTGGCCCTGAAATGCGGTCTACCGGTGAAGTGATGGGCGTGGGCAGAACCTTTGCCGAAGCCTTCTCCAAAGCGATGCTCGGTGCTCAGGCGACGATGAAAAAGTCCGGTCGTGCGTTATTATCCGTCCGTGAAGGTGATAAAAAGCGTGTGGTTGACCTGGCGGCTAAGTTACTGAAATTCGGTTACGAGCTGGATGCAACACACGGTACTGCTGTGGTACTGGGGGAAGCCGGGATTAATCCACGCCTGGTCAATAAAGTTCATGAAGGTCGTCCGCATATTCAGGACCGTCTGAAAAATGGTGAATACAGCTATATCGTAAACACCACTGCCGGACGTCAGGCCATTGAAGACTCCCGTCTGATCAGACGCAGTGCACTGCAGTATAAAGTCCACTACGACACCACGCTGAACGGTGGTTTCGCGACAGCGATGGCGCTGAATGCTGACCCGACCGATCGTGTAATTTCGGTTCAGGAAATGCATGCTGAAATAAAAGGCTAATACCTTACCCGGATAAGCAACCCTGTTTCAGGGTTGCTTATCTCTGTCCGCACTGGCTTCTCACTCCCCACTGTTGTTTTATTTCCTACTGCTGACTGCTGACTGCTGACTGCTGACTGCTTACTTCTTACTTCTTACTTCTTACTTCTTACTTCTTACTTCTTACTTCTTACTTCTTACTTCTTACTTCTTACTTCTTACCTCTTACCTTAACGACTAATGGCTAATGGCTAACGGCTAATGGCTAATGGCTAATGGCTAATGGCTATCTGTCTCAATCCGGGAATAACGCGAGTCTCGCCGTGCTCTGGTGTTCTGCCAGCCGGATGGCTCACAGGCAGGCATTATGTGCAGGGTGGGGGGGGTTACCCCCGGACTCACTTAACCGGGGATCCTGTCCGTCAGAAGTATGACGCAAGGCACCGGATAATCTGTGACCGGCTGACCGTCATCAGGGCAGGTGGCCATGCCATACCGTATTTTCCGGCTAATCAGTGTATGTCTTTATTATTTTTATCAGGGGAAGTTGCCACTTTTTGGTCACCGCTGAAATTCTCCCCGTATATGACTTTTCTCTGAAAGTAATACCCTGAATAAGTCGTGATAAATGTTCTTCTTAGGATCTTCATCGTAGATTTCCGGCTTATTTATATCATTCTAAGGGTTATCACTAAAAAAGAGTTGTTGTCTGCCTGATGATAATAAAAATGGCTATGCCAGATTATAGGGGGGGCGGGAGAATTATTTAACCAGAGTGAGTTTATATTACCCGGTTATTCCCATCGTCCGATTGCTGTGGTTTCTGACATCAGGAAGTCTTTTATTTTCTATCTGAAGCAGGTCCGTCAGTTCACCGTCTGAAGTCACCCTGGTTCAGCGGCCCCTGGGAGGATGATTTATTAAGTCGCTTAACTTTTCAGAGGGGGAAACCCGGCACCCCGGGTTAAGTCATTCTGCAGGAACGAAGGGAGCATCTCTGCAGGGGAGTATTGAGGGTGGCACCCGTTCTCGTTTTACAGCAACTTACGGACTTAACGAGGGGCCGGACCGGACATACCATGACGAACCGGGTGTGAATATTCCGGTACGACTCCACCGGGAACATGATTATTGCCGGGCCGGAGGTAATACCCTTCGCAAAATGTCAGCTACCGGACTGAGCCGCAAGGCGAGGGTAAGTAAATCTTCGCCAGAGTCGCCGTATTGCTCAGGATATTATCGGGGCTGAAACCGGTATCCGGGAATACGATTGACCGGGAAAAGTACCGGCGAATGGCATTCAGGAAGATGATGAGCGGCCGGGTTACACCCCCGTTATCAGAAAGCCTCCGGTGTTATAAAGTTGCTGACGACGTCTCGGTTCTCTGGCAGTGATTATCTGTCCGGCAGTGGAGCAGATCACTAAAGAAAAACGGAGGTCGCCGGGGCCTGATGACTGACTCTGAACTCCGGCCGGGGATTCGCGTGGAACGGAACGACACCAGGGCCGGAAGCTGTCATCGCACTCTTACGAAGATAAAAATGCTATTCAAAACATCCGGGGGCGAGGTTCAGTGGCAAATACGGCCCATACTCAATCGCGTCCGGTGACGTTTGGTATCCGTATTTTCCCCCTGCTAAACGCAGGGATGTGAATCATTACTTTGCCGGGGATGCGTGGGGTGTTGAGTACTATGCAGGTTACAGAACAGTACAGATTACAAAAAGTGCCCCCTTATTGATGAGAGACAAAATACAATTTGCGACCGGAAGAAATTATCAATTTACAGACAATGGGTTACGGATTCCCTTCACTCTGGCAGACGGTCAGAGTATGAATGATGAAAATACCCCGACCCCCGGGTCTGATAATTCAGACGGTATCAGTCTGGTCCGGTTTTACGATGATTTTTAGTGTTAAAAACAGCAGGTAAGGGACGTTTAACTCATTTCAACGCGGCGGTGAAACCGCCGGAATGCCTGAATTGGGCAAATACCGGGACCGTCAGCCCTGTTAAGGCAGGACTTTGTGCCGGAGCAGGGTTTAGTGAAATAATGACCAATCCCTATCGACGAAGTCGATCCCTTTCCGTATGATGGCGCCAATTTTTCCAGCGGGTTAATGTAATGATTAGTTTGATTGCTGCAATGGCGGCAGATCGGGTTATCGGTATGGATAATGCCATGCCATGGAATTTGCCAGCGGATCTGGCCTGGTTTAAAAAACAGACCCTGAATAAACCCGTGATCATGGGGCGGCGTACGTTTGAGTCCATTGGCCGGCCACTGCCCGGACGACTGAATATCGTGATCAGCCGTTCAGCAGGTACCGCTGAGGGCGTCAGCTGGGTCACTTCCCCCGAAGAGGCGCTGAAACTGGTCGCCGATGCGCCGGAGATCATGGTGATCGGCGGCGGTAAAATCTATGCTCAGATGCTGGAAAAAGCCGACCGGCTCTATCTGACACATATCGATGCAGAAGTCGAAGGAGACACCCAGTTTCCGGATTACGATCCCGATCATTGGCAGTCTGTATTCAGTGAGTTTCATGACGCAGATGCTAATAACACCCACAGCTTCTGCTTTGAGATCCTGGATCGTCGGGTCTGCACTGACTGACGGAAAATCACTCTCGTCCGTACAGAATAATATTCTGCCGCAGGGGCATCAGCCCCTGTGGCAGGTCCTTGTTATGACATGCAGTAATAAGTAACGTATTTCCTTTTATTCTAAAATAGACCTTCCTCACAGTTTTAATCTCCCATTAAAATTAATCTGTACCGCGTTGTGAATGATAGAACTCTCCCCGTCTGGTCATATTTTTTAATAAATTCATCGGTGATTACGGATTGACAGGATATCGGTTTACCCGTGGGCGCGGTTCAGGCTTTTATTTCCTGATGCCCATAGTTCGGGTTATTTTCTGAAGAACCGTATTGTCCCGGGAATATAGGATTTTATCCTTCCGGATAATTACCGGGATACTTTTCGCCTGACGGGTAAAGGTGGTTTTTTTCAGTAAACGCGGCTCGCGTATAGCCGTAAATACGGTATCCCGTATTTTGAAGATTTCACCCTGAATATTAAAAAAGTGCTCAGTAAGGATTATCCGGGCACGATGATTTGCGGAAAATTGATCATCCTGCAAAGGACTGGTGCTGTAAATTAAGGAGATTAGGATGACCCGATATTTGCAATTAGCAGAACAGATTATTGAGGACGCAGGGGGAAAGAAAAATATCCGGACACTCGTCCACTGTGCGACACGGCTGCGTTTTAAACTGCATCATACCCCGGCAGGGGCAGCGGACCGGATAAAATCTCTGGACGGGGTGATCGCCGTCGTCGAAAGCGGGGGGCAGTTCCAGGTGGTCATCGGCAATCATGTGGGCGAGGTGTTTCGTGCCATTGAAAGCTGCCTGGCCGGAACCGCCGTGACTTCTCAGCAGCCCGTCCACGGCTCTGAGCGCGAAGATGAAAAGAACCCCGCAGCGTCTCTGCTGGCACGCTTTATCGATCTGGTTTCCGGGATTTTTACTCCGGTCCTGAGTGTGATGGCAGCCTCCGGGATCCTGAAAGGATTTCTTGCGTTGTTTGTGGCGCTGGACCTGCTGGATCCGCAAAGCGCGACTTATCAGGTCTGGTTTGCAGCCAGTGATGCTCTGTTCTATTTCTTCCCGATGGTTCTCGGTTATACGGCCGGTAAGAAGTTCGGTGGCTCGCCGTTTCTGACGATGGCCATCGGTGGCGCACTGGTTCACCCGACTATCCTGTCACTTGCGGAACCGGCGAGCTTCTTCGGTATTCCGCTGACGTTGATCAATTACAGTTCCTCGGTGATCCCGATTATTTTCTCTGCGTGGCTGAGTTGCTGGCTGGAGAAAACGCTTTATCCGCGCCTGCCTGAATCCATCCGCAATTTTACCGCCCCGCTGATTTGTCTGATAGTGATTGTCCCGCTGACCTTCCTGGTGATCGGGCCGCTGTTTACGTTCCTCAGCCATCTGCTGGCCAGCGGTTATCAATGGATTTACGATATCGCGCCCTGGATTGCCGGGATTTTCCTTGGCGCAGTGTGGCAGGTCTGTGTCATTTTCGGCCTGCACTGGGGCCTGGTGCCTGTCGCAATCAACAATCTCAGTGTGCTGGGATACGACACCATCATTCCGTTGTTACTGCCGGCGGTAATGGGTCAGGCCGGTGCCGCCCTGGGGGTGTTTCTGGCAACCCGGGATGCCCGGCTTAAAATGCTGGCCGGGACATCGGTGACGGCGGGCATTTTCGGTATTACAGAGCCGGCAATCTACGGCGTGACATTGCCCCTGAAACTGCCTTTCCTGTTCGGGTGTATTGCCGGGGGACTCGGGGGCGGCATCGTGGGTCTGTGCCAGGTGAAAGTCTGGTCATTCGGACTGGTGAGTATTTTTTCTGTGACACAGATGATCCCGGCCAGCGGGATAGATCTTACCGTCTGGGCTGCGATCGGTGCGGCAATCCTGGCACTGTTCCTGTCTTGTCTGCTGACGTTCCTGTTCGGGGTGCCCCGTACCGGGCCAACTCACAGCACAGTGAACAATGGATAACATGGCCGGCCTGTCGCAGTTATGACAGGCCATGCGTGATTGGAGTGATTCATCATCATCAGGGAGAGAGTTATGAAGTTATTTCCGGAACATTTTCTGTGGGGAGGTGCGATTGCGGCCAACCAGGTGGAAGGCGCATGGCGTGAAGGAGGGAAGGGGCTATCGACATCCGATGTTCTGCCGGAAGGTCTGTTCGGGCGCCTTGATGAGCGCGGGTCTGATAATGAATATCTGAAGGACGTGGCGATCGATTTCTATCATCGCTACCCGCAGGATATCGCGTTATTTGCTGAAATGGGATTCACCTGCCTGCGCCTGTCGATCGCGTGGAGCCGTATTTTCCCCCACGGGGATGAGGCGGCACCGAATGAAGCCGGGCTTGCGTACTATGACGCGATTTTTGCTGAACTGGCAAAACACAGGATCCAGCCAGTAGTGACACTTTCTCATTACGAGATGCCCTGGGCATTAGTCAAAGAATACGGTGGCTGGGGAAATCGTCAGGTCATTACTTTCTTCCTGCATTATGCCAGAACGGTGTTTCAGCGTTACCGCCACCAGGTGCGTTTATGGCTGACGTTCAATGAAATTAATATGTCACTGCATGCGCCCCTGACCGGTGTTGGTATCCCGATGGAGAGTTCGCCGGGAGAAATTTATCAGGCCATCCATCATCAGCTGGTGGCCAGTAGCCTGACGGTCAAAACCTGCCATGAAATGATCCCGGGAGCCAGAATAGGCAATATGCTGCTGGGCGGTTTACAGTATCCGTTAAGCAGCAAACCGGCCGATGTGATGGCGGCCATGGAGGCAAACCGGCACTGGTTATTTTTCGGGGATGTGCAGGTCAGGGGAGAGTACCCGGGCTATATGCAACGTTATTTCCGCGATAATGCGATTGAGCTGCATATCACCGATGAAGATCGTGACGCTCTCAGACACGGCGTGGATTTTGTCTCATTCAGTTATTACATGTCCGGATGTGCCAGTGCCGAGCCGGAAAAATATCTGCAACAGCGCGGAAATATCCTGAACATGATCCCGAACCCGCACCTGAGTGCATCGGAATGGGGGTGGCAGATAGACCCGCAGGGATTACGGATACTGCTGAACCTGCTCTGGGATCGTTATCAAAAACCGCTGTTTATTGTAGAGAATGGCCTGGGGGCACGGGATCAACTCACGGCGGAGGGCCAGGTTAACGATGATTACCGCATCAGCTATCTGAATGATCATCTGCAACAAGTCCGGGAAGCTCTGGACGATGGTGTGGATATTATGGGGTACACCAGCTGGGGGCCTATCGATTTAGTCAGTGCTTCCAAAGGTGAACTTTCCAAGCGCTATGGCTTTATTTATGTCGATCGCCATGACGACGGTACCGGGACGCTGCAACGTTACCGTAAGAAAAGTTTTGGCTGGTATCAGTCGGTGATTGCCAGCCGGGGGGCCGTACTGAAATAAGAGAAAATTCCGGGGCGGTCACGGAGCGACGGCCCCGGAAGGTTAACTCTTTTTCTTCTGCAGAGAAGGCTGGTGGAAATACTGCTGGTCTTCCCAGCGCAGCAGGGTCAGCGTTCCGCCCCAGCAGCATCCGGTATCCAGCCCCAGAATCCCCGCCGGCATGCCTTTACCTTCCAGCGATGCCCAATGACCGAAGGCAATGGTATAGCCTTCACGCACCGGGCCTTCCAGCATAAACCAGGGTTTGAGCGGCGGCGTCGCTTTTTCCGGAACATCTTTGCAGATCATGTCCAGCTGTCCGTTCGGAAAGCAATAGCGCATCCGCGTCAGTGCATTCGCACTGAAACGCAGCTTAGCCAGTCCGCTGAGTTCGGGGGTCCAGTTATTTGGCATATCGCCGTACATGGCATCCAGGAATAACGGATAGCTGTCACTGGAGAGTATGACTTCCAGTTCCCTGGCACAGGCTTTTGCGGTTTCGATATCCCACTGTGGTGTGATCCCGGCATGGGCCATCACCAGTTTTTTCTCTTCATCCACCTGCAATAATGGCTGACGACGCAGCCAGTTGATCAGGTCATCGCAGTCATCGGCGGCCAGCAGCGCGGCCAGATTATCTTTAGGTTTGTTGCGACTGATCCCGGCATACACCGCCAGAATATGCAGATCATGGTTGCCCAGCACCAGCCGGACAGAGTCACCCAGTGACTTCACTTTTCTCAGCACAGCCAGTGAGTCCGGGCCACGGGCGACTAAATCACCGGTCAGCCAGAGTTCATCCCTGGCCGGGTCAAAACTGACCTGATCCAGCAATGCACAAAATTCAGTGTAACAACCGTGAATATCGCCTATCAGATACGTACTCATGTAAATCCTGTCAGCATAAACCCCGGGCCTGCAGAGACAGACCAGAGGGCGGCTTAATGAAGCTGAGTAGAGACAGCAAGGCGAAACACAGGGATCGGGGTAGTAAAACGCTCGCCGTTTTCGTCTTCCATGACATAGTGCCCCTGCATGGTACCTATCGGCGTTTCGAGGACGGCACCACTGGTATACTGGTATTCGTCACCGGGCTTTATCCGCGGCTGTTCACCGACCACCCCTTCACCCTGAACCTCTGTCTCTTTCCCGTTACCATTAGTGATTAACCAGTAGCGCTCACGTAACTGCACTTCAGAGTGCCCTAAATTACGGATGGTGATGGTATAAGCAAACACATAACGTTCTTCCTCAGGCAGTGACTGCGAGGCGGCATAAAATGTTTGTACATGTACGTAAACGCGTCTGGATCCACTCATGATTAACTCTCCCGGGGGTGTTCCGGATGCTCTGTCAGCCAGTGTGCCAGCTGGCAGTATTGGGCAATCGAGATATTCTCTGCCCGCAGGGTATCATCAATACCAAGATCAGAAAGTACCCCGGCAGAGAACAGGTGACCGAGGCTGTTGCGTAATGTCTTACGACGTTTCCCGAAGGCTTCTGTCGTGATCCGGCTGAGGATTTTGACATCCACTTCAGGATACGGAGAACGGGTATGTGGCACCAGGCGCACGACGGCAGAATCTACTTTCGGTGGCGGAGTAAAGGATTGTGGCGGTACTTCCAGCACCGGGATGACCTGACAGTAGTACTGAGCCATAACCGTCAGACGGCCGTAAGCCTTACTGCCGGGGCCTGCTACCAGGCGATTGACGACCTCTTTCTGTAGCATAAAGTGCATATCTTTAATGGCACCCGGATAGCTAAACAGATGGAACATCAATGGCGTTGAGATATTGTAAGGCAGGTTACCGAAAACACGTAACGGTTGCCCGCGCTCAGCGGCCAGTTCAGCAAAATTGAATGTCATCGCATCCTGCTGAAAAATAGTCAGTTTCGGACCCAGGAATGGGTGAGTCTGCAGGCGGGCAGCCAGATCACGGTCGAGCTCGACCACCGTCAGCGCATCGACTTTTTCACCGACCGGTTCGGTCAATGCCCCCAGGCCGGGACCAATCTCCACCAACGCATCACTGGTAAGCGGATGGATGGCTGAGACAATGCTGTCAATAATATATTGATCGTTCAGGAAGTTCTGCCCGAAACGTTTACGGGCGTAGTGCCCCTGATGGACGCGATTATTCATTACTGCTCTTAATCATATTGATGGCGAGTTTAATCGCCGTAATAAAGCTGCCCGAATCGGCCTGACCACGACCTGCCAGTTCAAGGGCAGTTCCATGGTCGACTGAAGTCCGGATAAATGGGAGACCCAGGGTAATATTTACCGCCCGGCCAAATCCCTGATATTTTAACACCGGCAGTCCCTGATCATGGTACATCGCCAATACAGCATCGGCATGTTCAAGATATTTTGGCTGAAACAGGGTATCGGCTGGCAGCGGCCCGATGAGCGTAATGCCCTGCTGGCGCAACTCTTCCAGTGCCGGTTCGATAATATCAATTTCTTCACGTCCCATATGCCCGCTTTCGCCGGCATGAGGATTTAATCCGCACACCAGAATTTTCGGTTCAGGAAGATGAAATTTCTGCTGTAAATCCCGATGAAGGATGGTGATCACTTCGTGCAGGTTTTCCCGCGTAATCGCGGCAGAGACGTCTTTTAACGGAAGGTGTGTGGTGGCGAGAGCGACCCGTAATTCGGTCGTCGCCAGCATCATGACGACTTTATGGCAGCCGGCACGATCCGCAAAAAATTCGGTATGCCCGGTAAAAGGTATTCCGGCGTCATTAATCACGCCCTTATGGACGGGGCCTGTGACCAGAGCGGAAAATTCTCCGGCAAGACACCCATCACAGGCGGTCGCGAGAGATTCGACCACATAGGCACTGTGACTGGCGGACAGTTTGCCGGCGGTCACTGCCGCAGGTAAATCCACCGGCAGCAAGGTCAGTGTGCCGGCTTTCTGTGCGGCGGCAGGGCGTTCCGGCTGGTAATCGGTCAGCGTGACGGAGATCCCAAGCTGTGCGGCTCTGTCCAGTAACAGTTGCCTGTCGGCACAGACCACTAACTGAACTGGCCAGTCAAAGCTGGCCAGTTGTAACGTCAGGTCAGGTCCAATCCCGGCGGGTTCGCCGGGAGTGATGACGATACGTGGTATATCAGTCATTGTTATCCAGAACTTTCACATAAGCAGATGCGCGTTCTTCCTGCATCCAGGTCTGCGCTTCTTCAGCGAATTTACGGTTAAACAGGATACGATAGGCACGATCTTTCGCCGCCTCATCCGTTCTGTCAACCTGACGGGTATCCAGCAACTGGATCAGATGCCATCCGAAGGAAGAACGGACAGGCTGGCTCAGCTGGCCTTTTTTCAGGTGCATGACCGCATCACGGAACGCCGGGTCATAAATGTTCGGCGATGCCCAGCCTAAATCCCCGCCCAGATTGGCAGAGCCCGGGTCATCAGAATATTTATTGGCGGCGTCGGCAAAGGTCAGTTTGCCATCACGGATATCCGCGGCGATCTGTTCAATTTTGGCATGAGCCTGCTGATCATTCATTATCGGGGTCACTTTGATCAGGATATGGCGCGCATGAACTTCCGTAACCGAAACGTTCTGAGATTCACCACGCATATCGTTCACTTTCAGAATATGGAAACCGACACCCGAACGAATAGGACCGACGATATCACCTTTATGGGCGGTGCTTAATGCCTGACTGAACAGGCTTGGCAGCTCTTCAATTTTGCCCCAGCCCATATTGCCGCCTTTCAGCGCCTGAGGGTCGGCAGAATAGGTGACGGCCATTTTTCCGAAATCGGCACCGTTTTTCAGCTCACCGACCAGTTTTTTTGCCAGAGCTTCTTCATCATCAACCTGTTGCTGGGACGGATTTTCCGGTAACGGCAGCAGGATCATGCTGAGGTTAATTTCTGTGCCCGGCACGTTTTGCGCTGAAATCTGTTTGGCCAGATTATTCACCTCTTCAGGGAGAATAGTAATACGGCTTCTGACTTCGTTATTACGAACTTCTGCGATCAGCATCTCTTTACGGATCTGATTACGGTAATCGTTGTAATTCACCCCGTCGTAGGTCAGGCGGCTGCGTAACTGATCCATACTCAGGTGGTTCTGCGCGGCGATATTCTGAATCGCCTGATCCAGTTCCTGGTCACTGATCTGCATGCCGGCACGCTGGCCCATCTGAGTGATGATGCTGTCCATAATCTCGCGTTCGAGGATCTGATGACGTAAGGTCTGATCATCTGGCAACTGCTGGCCGGCCTCCTTTGCCTGAGTTTTCACAGTGCGCATCAGGTCATCAACATCGCTTTCAAGAACCACACCGTTGTTGACGATCGCTGCGACTTTATCAATCATCTGTGGTGCAGCCAGAGCAGTCGTTGCCTTAAGCGCGACACACAGAATCAGCATTCTCCAGTTCTTCATACTATTTCCATCGTTGTTACCGCTATGCGGAATTTACCGGCCATACATTACAACATCAAAACGCTGACTGATAAGGGATAATCCCCTGGCTCAGCATTTGACTGGTTCCCAGACTATAGTTTGAACTCAGGCCCCGGAACTCAATGTTGAATGAAATCTGGTTGTCATATTTACTTGTATCGTTTTCCCAGCCATTGATCTTACGCTCATAGCCTAAACGGATGGCATAACAACAAGAACTGTATTGAACACCTAACAGTTGCTCAGCAGGTTTACGGTTACGGGTATCGTAGTAGTAAGCGCCGACCACTGACCATGCATCTGCGATAGGCCAGCTGGCAGTTGCGCCCGCCTGCGATATCCCGTTTTTGTAAATCGGGCTGTTCAGCAAGGATTCATCGTTCAGTGCTGCAGCAACATACTGAGGGCTGCTATAACGGTAACTCAACTGCACCATGCGGTCGGCGTCACGACGATATTCCAGTATCGCATTCCCCTGGGAGACATTATCCAGTTTGGTATCATATTGCAGACCCCCACGGACACCCCAGCGATCGCTGATCTTCCAGTACGTATCTCCGGCCCAGGTCAGGCTACCGGTGCTGTCTTCATCGTCGATTGATGCAATTCCCGTGCGTGCAGGGGTAAACGAATATATCTGACCCACAGAAATGTTAAATCGTTCAACCAGATTACTATCATAAATGCGGGAAGTAACCCCGGAGGCGACCTGATTCGCAGATGCGATGCGATCCAGACCGCTATAAGTCCGGTCACGGAACAGCCCGGTATAGTCAGTTTGTAATAAGGTCGAGTCGTAAGGATAGATATCGCTCTGATTACGGTAAGGCACATACAGGTACTGAACACGAGGTTCCAGGGTCTGGGTATACCCCGGAGACCAGTCCATGTCCCGGTCAAAGACCATCCGGCCATCGACTTTAAACTGCGGCATCGTCCGGTTGACGGAATCTTTCAGATTATAACGGGAGCCGTTTTCTGTCAGGTCACCGCTGTTGTAATCATCCAGGTTATCCTGCTGATAATGTGTCGCCAGCAGTTTTGCTTCGGTATTCAGGCTGGCCCAGCTGTTGGACAGAGGTAAGTCCAGGGTCGGTTCGACATGCAGACGGGTAGCCTGCGGATAACGCGGGTTGGTATTGGTAAAACGCGCCACCTGACCAAAGACATGGCCATCAAACGGGCCGATATCATTCTGATAAAGGTTAACATCAAGCTGCGGCAGGGTGCGGTAAATATTACTGTTGGTGCGTGAGAATGTCTGGAAGTCACGCGTGGATAAGGTAGCATCCCAGTGAGTATCGGCATAACCAATACTGAATTTCTGCGAGGCATAACCATCCGTTGAACTGTAATATTTCGAATCCAGGTCGTTAAAGTAGTAAGTATCACTGACTTTGGTGTAGTCGGCATTGAACCGCCAGTGTTGATCATAAACACCGGAATGGCGCCAGTAGAACAACCAGCGGTCAGAGCTGGCACTGTCGGCGATACCCCTCGCGGATTTTTCGTTGTTATATTGCTGATCCGAAGGCAGGTAATCCAGCTCCATCAGCCCGCCGCCTAATCCGGAAAGATAGCGGAATTCGTTTTGCAACTGCATCCCACGCTTGCTCATGTAATGAGGCGTGATCGTGGCATCCATTTGTGGCGCAATATTCCAGTAATACGGCAACATAAACTCGAAGCCGTTATTATTGCCATATTTCGCATTCGGGATCAGGAACCCTGAACGGCGGCGGTCACCGATCGGTAGTTGCAGGTAAGGGCTATAAAAAACAGGAACCGAACCGATTTTGAAACGGGCATTCCAGATTTCGGCGACTTCTTCCTGACGGTCCTGAATGATTTCAGAGCCGACCACACTCCAGCTATTACTGCCGGGCAGGCAGGAGGTAAAGCTGCCGTTTTCCAGGATGGTGTAGCGGTTATTATCACGCAGTTTCATCTGGGTCGCGGTGCCACGGCCCTGGCGTCCGACCATCTGATAATCGCCATTCCAGACGTTAGTATCTTTATTATTCAGGTTGGACCAGGCTTTTGAGCCCTTCAGAATTACCTGATTGTCGTCATAATGAACGTTGCCCAGTGCATCGACAGTACGGGTCGGTGTACTCTGGCCGGATTGCTCATTCTGATGAAGTTGTATTTCATCGGCCTGTAGCTGTCCGTTGCCCTGATTAACGATGACTTTACCGGAAAAAACGGAATTGTTCGGATACGTTCCCTTCGCCGAGTCAGAGTTGATGGTGACGGGTTGCTCATTAGGCGTTCCGCTGGTGAGCGGGCGATTATATGAGGGAACGCCCAGCATACATTGCGACATCAGGTCATCTGCAAGGGTATGCTGACTGTAGAGCGCTGCACCAATCATCGTGGCAAGCAGGGTAGGTATACGTTTATTCATACGCAGTATCTGGGATTCCGTTAAAACTGGCATCATGCCGACAATTGGCGAAGACTAACTTACCGCATTATGAAGCCGGTGTTAATCCTGATCTATCCGGTTTGCCGATAGGCGGTTGAGTAAATGACGGGTATGATAATGCAAATTTCGACCTGAAGCATGGCGAATTGAGGAGTTTATGCGCTATTGGGGTAAAGTAATTGGATTTATGGTGGGTCTTTTCTCTGGCGCCGGCTTTTGGGGCGTGGTTCTGGGGATGATGATTGGCCATGCCATCGATAAAGTCATGAGCAGTAAGGGGCAGGGATATTTTTCTGACAACCAGTCACGTCAGAACCTGTTTTTCCGCACCACATTTCAGGTGATGGGGCATCTGACCAAATCGAAAGGACGGGTCACCGAAGCGGATATTCAGGTCGCTTCCGCGTTTATGGATCGTCTGCAACTGCACGGAGAGTCCCGCCGATCGGCTCAGCAGGCATTCCGCGAAGGTAAAGACAGCCAGTATCCGTTACGTGAGAAGTTGCGGGAGTTTCGCAGTGCCTGTTTCGGACGTTTTGATCTGATCCGCATGTTTCTGGAAATCCAGGTTCAGGCGGCTTTCGCCGACGGAATTCTGCATCCCAGTGAACGGCAGGTCTTATATGTGATTGCCGAAGAACTCGGTATCTCCCGCGGACAGTTCGATCAGTTTCTGCGGATGATGGCGGGGGGCGAGCAGTTCTCCGGGGGGAGTTATTCCCGCCAGGAACAGTATCAGCACGCGCAGCGTGGTCCGACGCTGGAAGATGCCTGCAGTGTACTGGGTGTTAAGCCTGGTGACGATCCGACGACCATTAAGCGGGCGTACCGCAAACTGATGACTGAACATCATCCGGATAAACTGGTGGCGAAGGGATTACCGCCGGAGATGATGGAAATGGCGAAACAGAAGACACAAAAGATCCAGTCTGCTTACGACATGATCCGTAAAGAGAAAGGATTTAAATAGTCCGGGAACAGAGCCGTTACCGGTGCGGGAAACGGCTCTTTGAGTGACTGCCGGTCAGAAACCGGCAGGCTGGCGAAACGTCATCGGCGTGCCGTACGCCGGATGCGTGATCGTCAGTGATTCTGCATGCAGTAACAGACGATCGGCCATTGCTAAGGCTTCAGGATGTGCATAGAACCGGTCTCCCAGAATGGGGTGGCCCAGCGCCAGCATATGTACCCTGAGCTGATGTGAGCGCCCGGTAATGGGTTTCAGTTCGACCCGGCAACTGGCATCATCACAATACTCCATTACCCGCCATTCCGTCTGCGCCGCTTTCCCGGTGTCGAAGCACACTTTCTGCATCGGCCGGTTCGGCCAGTCACAGATCAGTGGCAGGTCGACCAGTCCCTTTTCTGCAGCCGGATGGCCCCAGATGCGGGCGATGTAGGTCTTCTGAGGTTCGCGCTCACGGAACTGACGTTTCAGTTCCCGTTCAGCGGCTTTGGTCAGAGCGACCACAATCACACCGCTGGTGGCCATATCCAGACGGTGAACCGACTGTGCCGCCGGATAATCACGCTGAACCCTGAGCATGATACTGTCATGGTGTTCCGGCAAACGCCCCGGCACGGACAACAGCCCGCTCGGTTTATTCACCACCATGATATGGCTGTCCTGGTAAAGGATATGCAGCCAGGGTTCGGTGGGAGGATTATAGGGTTCCATACACGTTTCCATCGGGGGCCGAAGCCCCCGTAACCGGTTACTGGTGGGTGACAACAATCAGCCGTAAAGCATCCAGCCGCCAGTTTGCCTGAGCCAGGCTTTCCATCACTTCCTGGCGGTTGGTTTCCAGTGCTTCGACTTCATCGTCACGGATATTCGGGTTCACTGCCTGCAGGGCACGTAACCTGTCCAGTTCAGCCGTCAGTGTCTCATCCGCCTGATGGCGGGCGTCTTCAATCACGGCCTGCGCATCGGCCACCACCAGTTCTTCCCCCCGGGTCAGGATCTGATAAACATCCTGCTGGACCGCATTCACCAGTTTGCTACCGGTATGACGGTTGACGGCACTCAACTGACGGTTGAAGCTTTCAAATTCAACCTTCGCCGCCAGGTTATTTCCGGCTTTATCCAGCATCAGGCGCAATGGCGTCGGTGGCAGGAATCGGGTCAGTTGCAGGTGTTTCGGTGCCTGTGCTTCCACCACATAGACCAGTTCAACCAGCAAGGTCCCGACCGGTAGTGCTTTATTTTTCAGTAAGGAAATGGCGCTGCTGCCGGTATCACCGGACAGGATCAGGTCCAGACCATTACGAATCAATGGATGTTCCCAGGTAATAAACTGGGTATCCTCGCGGGAAAGCGCCTGTTCACGGTCAAAGGTGACAGTACAGCCTTCTTCCGGTAACCCCGGGAAGTCCGGCACCAGCATATGATCCGACGGCGTCAGGACAATCAGGTTATCACTGCGGTCTTCCTGATTAATACCGACGATATCGAACAGATTCAGGGCAAAATTCACCAGTTCGGTATCGTTATCCTGCGCGGCGATGGCCTCTGCCAACCCGACAGCGGCTTCACCCCCGTTGGAGTTTAGCTCCAGCAGACGGTCACGCCCCTGTTCCAGCTGTGCTTTCATAGCATCATGTTGCTGACGGCAGTCGGCAATAAATTCATCCAGCCCTTCGGTTTTTTCCGGTGCGGCCAGATACGTCAGCAACTGCGGATGTACCTGGTCATAGACCGTACGTCCGGTCGGGCAGGTATGCTCAAAGGCATCCAGCCCTTCGTGGAACCAGCGCAGCAATACGGCCTGAGCGGTGTTTTCCAGCCAGGGAACCAGGATCTGAATGTCGTTCTGTTGCCCGATGCGATCCAGACGTCCGATACGTTGTTCCAGCAGATCCGGGTTGAAAGGCAGGTCAAACATGACCAGCCGGCTGGCGAACTGGAAGTTACGTCCTTCAGAACCGATTTCCGAACACAGCAGCACCTGTGCACCTTCTTCCTGTGAAGCAAAGAACGCCGACGCTCTGTCACGTTCAATAATCGACAGGCCTTCGTGGAAAACGGCGGCACGGATACCTTCCCGCTCACGCAGGAATTGTTCCAGTTGCAGTGCCGTCGCGGCTTTGGCGCAGATCACCAGCACTTTCTCTTTACGGTTTTCCAGCAGATAGTCGGTCAGCCATTCGACACGGGGGTCAAAGGCCCACCAGGTACCGGAGTCGCCTTCAAACTCCTGATAAATCTGCTCAGGGTAGAGCATATCGCGGGCGCGTTCTTCGGCGCTTTTACGGCTGCCCATGATCCCGGAGACCTTGATGGCCGTCTGGTATTGCGAAGGCAGCGGCAGACGGAATTGCTGCAACTGACGTGAAGGGAAGCCTTTCACACCCTGACGGGTATTACGGAACAGAACGCGGCTGGTACCGTGGCGATCCATCAGCAGAGAGACCAGTTTTTTACGAGCCTCAAGGCGCAGTTCATCGCCGCTGTTTGCCCGGGCGATCAGTGCGGAAATATCCTGGTCACTGATCAGGTCATTGATCATCGCTTCTTCACTGGTCGCGATAGGGGTATCCGCCAGTAAGGAGGTGACGGCATTGGCGACCGGCTGGTATTGCTCCTGTTCTTCAACAAAAGACTGATAGTCGTGGAAACGGTCCGGATCCAGCAGGCGCAGACGGGCAAAATGGCTTTCCATACCCAGCTGCTCCGGAGTGGCGGTCAGCAGCAACACACCAGGAATGTTTTCAGCCAGTTTCTCGACCACCAGATATTCACGGCCAGGTTTACCTTCAGACCAGGACAGGTGGTGGGCTTCATCGACCACCAGCAGATCCCATTCCGCCTCAGACATCGCTTCCAGGCGCTGCCGGTTCTTACAGGCAAAATCGAGCGAACAGATGACCAGCTGTTCGGTAAAGAACGGGTTGCTGGTGTCAAACTGTGCTTCGTTGTAGCGGTCATCATCGAACAGCGCAAAGCGCAGGTTGAAACGACGCAGCATTTCAACCAGCCACTGGTGCTGTAGCGTTTCAGGGACCACGATCAGTACACGTTCAGCACGGCCCGCCAGTAGCTGCTGCTGAATGATCATCCCGGCTTCAATGGTTTTTCCAAGGCCGACTTCATCGGCCAGTAACACGCGCGGTGCATGGCGACGGCCCACATCGTGGGCAATATGCAGCTGATGCGGGATCAGGTTCGTCCGCATGCCGCGCATACCACTGACGGGCAGACGATATTGCGCACTCTGATATTTACGGGCGCGGAAACGCAAGGCAAAGCGATCCATCCGATCGAGCTGACCGGCAAATAACCTGTCCTGAGGTTTGCTGAATACCAGTTTACTGTCGAGCATGACTTCACGCAGGCTGACATCATTTTCCTGAGTATCCGTACGTGTCCCGGTGTAGGTCATGACACCGTCATTATCCCGGACACTTTCTACGGTTAACTGCCAGCCTTCATGGCTGGTGATGGTATCGCCCGGGTTAAAGATGACCCGGGTAATAGGAGAATCATTACGGGCATACAGTCTGTTTTCGCCAGTAGCCGGAAAAAGTAAAGTGACCATACGTGCATCGATAGCGACGACCGTCCCCAGTCCAAGTTCACTTTCTGTATCACTAATCCAGCGCTGACCAAGTGTAAAAGGCATAAATAATTAGCTCGATTCTCTTAACGTGTAAAAAGATATTCATGCGCTGCAGGCAATAGCATGGCGACCAGACAAAAGGTCTGGTAAATAAAATGCAGAGCAATGAGATTCAGGGAGGGCGCTATGGTACTGGAAGGTGAGCCATTCGTCACCTATCAAAACAGTCCCAGCTGCCCGGTAATCAGTGTGTTGAAGTCGCCGCCGACAAACCCGAGTATGCCGTCCGCCACAGGTTCCAGCTGACGTGTCAGGTAATGATCATAATCCAGCGGGGCACTGCGGGCATTCAGGGGTTCCGGCCCGCGGGTGGTCATCACATAACGGATGGTCCCGCCTTTCTGATACCGTAACGGGTGTCCGGCCTTACGGGCATAGTCATCAGACAGCCTGGCGGCCCGCGCATGGGGCGGCACATTTCGCTGGTACTCATCCAGCGGACGCCGTAACCGCTTGCTGTAAATTAATTTATCATCCAGTTCACCCGCCATCAGTTGAGCCACCGTGTCCCGGACATATTGCTGCCAGGGCTCGCGCCGGAAAATCAGGGAATACAGCGTTTGCTGGAACTCTTTGGCCAGTGGGGTCCAGTCCGTACGGACCGTCTCCAGCCCTTTAAAAACAATCTGGTCCCGGCCGTGATGATTCACCCGGCCGGCATAACGCTTTTTACTGCCCTGTTCGGCACCCCGGATGGTGGGCATCAGAAAACGGCAATAATGGGTTTCGTATTCCAGCTCAAGGGCGCTGTCCAGCTGAAACTGTTGTGCGAGCTGCTGCTTCCACCAGTCATTGACGCTGGCGGCCAGCTGGCGGCCAATTTCCTCCGCCCGGGCTTCGCTGTGGGCCGTTTTCAGCCAGACAAAGGTCGAGTCGGTATCGCCGTAAATCACGCGGTATCCCTGTTGTTCAATAAAATCACGGGTCTTTTGCATAATTTCGTGACCGCGCAGGGTGATGGAGGAGGCCAGCCGCGGATCAAAGAACCGGCAGGAAGGGGTTCCCAGCACACCGTAAAACGCATTCATAATGATTTTCAGCGCCTGGGAGAGTGGCTGATTATTCTGCCGTTTTGCCTGTTCACGGTTTTGCCAGATCTGCCCGACGATATCCGGCAGGCAGAAGGTCTGCCGTGAGAAACGGGCATCCAGAAAACCGGGCACCGAAGTGTCATCCGCAGGGTGCGCCATGCCTTCCACCAGTCCGACCGGATCGATCAGAAAGGTTTTGATGATGGAGGGGTACAGACTCTTATAGTCCAGCACCAGCACGGAGTCATATAATCCCGGGCTTGAGTCCATCACATACCCGCCTGGGCTGGCGGCCGGAGCAACTTCACCGGTATTGGGCGCGACATAACCGGCCCGATGCATCCGCGGGATATAGAGGTGGCTGAAAGAGGCGACGGAGCCGCCGTGACGATCGGCCTGCAGCCCGTTCACACTGCTGCGTTCCAGCAGGAAGGGCATCAGGCGGGTATGGAGGAAGATCCGCGTGACAAGCTCGCAGTCCCGCAGGTTATAACGCGCCAGGGCCGGTTTATCGGCGGCAAAACGTTGATTGATCTCCGCCATCCGGTTGCCCGGCTCATCAATAAATTTGCCCTCGCCAAACAGCGTTTGTGAGACATTCTCCAGACTAAAGGAATCGAAATTCATAAAGGCCGATTTGAGTGCCTCAATACCATCAATGATCAGCCGGCCGGCCGCCTGAGCAATATAGGTGCCGGGTTTAAAACCATGTTCCCGCCACTCAAGGGGGACGCCGCCGCGTCCGGCCAGCAGAGGGATCTGATACCGGTCAGCCTGTTTTTGTAAAACGCGTAAATCGAACTGGATCACATTCCAGCCGATAATGACATCCGGATCGTGGTCGGTGAACCACTGGTTCAGCCTCTCCAGCAGTTCCCTGCGGGTAGGGACATACTCCAGGGTGAAATCCACTGCCTGTCCACCGGGCGTCGGGGGGCCGAGCATTATCACCCGCCGTTCACCACAGCCCTCAATACCGATGCAGTACAACTCGCCATGCTCGTTGGTTTCGATATCGAGTGACATCCAGGTCAGGGACGGACGATAGTCCGGGTGAGGTTTGAGCCGTGCCTCATCGATCAGACCGTCACGGGCCACACCACTGAACCAGACCGGCGCCGTAATAAAGCGTTCCATCAGGTAGCGGTCCGGTGGACGGATATCGGCTTCAGCCACCGGAATGGCATTTTCCCGTAACAATTTTTCAAACCGTTGCAGTTGACGATATTGCGAACAATACAGGCCGGCCTGTGGCTGCCGATGGAAGTCGAGCAATTGCAGTGGACTCAGCCGGAACGCTTTTTCCCGCGACAGCAATCCCCGGGCTTTTTCGCAAGCGGACTGTGGTATAAAGGCAACCGCCTGCTGAGCCGGCACGCGCACTTTTACCGGCCCGGAATCGGTGGCCAGCCAGAAATAAAGTTCGATGCCCCGGGGGGTATCCCGCCAGTGACGGGTTAATAAAAAACCAGCTTGAGGATTGTTCACAAAGACTCCGGTGTTGCAGAGTCTTCAGTATAGCACAGGGGGCAGGGAGCCCGGTGAGACGCAAGGGGCAGGGATGTTTTGTATCTGTTTGTATTTAACCGAACACTTAGCTTGACGTTCCCGGGCTTGCTCAGGACAATCCAGGCTCTGTTTACTTGAGGAATCTTTATGGAAGTCTGGATCCAACATCTGCTTACCCAATCGCTGGAGTGGGCCCTGTTTGCGGTCGCGGTAGTGACTTTTTTTGAGTCACTGGCCCTGGTCGGGTTAGTCCTGCCCGGCACCGTAATGATGGCGAGCCTGGGAGCGTTGATCGGCAGTGGCAAGATCGGGCTGTATCCTGCCTGGGGGGCCGGATTCATCGGATGCCTGCTGGGAGACTGGATTTCCTTTTATATTGGCTGGCGTTTCAAAGGTCCGCTGCATCGCTGGAAGTACCTGCAAAAATACCGGAAATTGCTGGATAAAACCGAGCATGCCCTCAACGAGCACAGTATTGCCACCCTCCTGATCGGTCGTTTTGTCGGTCCGACCCGTCCGCTGATCCCGATGCTGGCAGGAATGCTGGAACTGCCGGTGAAAAAATTTCTGCCACCGAATATTGCCGGTTGTCTGCTATGGCCGCCGGTGTATCTGTTACCGGGCATCCTGGCCGGTGTGGCGATTGATGCACCGCATACCGCACAGAGCAGCGATTTTAAGTGGCTGTTACTGGCGGAAGCGGTAATGATCTGGCTGGCGGCGTGGTCTGGCTGGCGGTGGGTCCGCGCTATCAAAAGTAAAAAAACCGTGAGCGGATTTTTAACGACAAAACGTCTGCACTGGCTGGCCCCGTTACTGATTATTCTGGCGATTGGCGGATTTGTCGCACTTCAGTTCCATCCGATGATGCCGGGGTTCCGTCATCTGTTATGGCGTGTCTTTATTGCCTGATCCCGGGGGGGTAAAGCCCGGGATCACTGCGTCGCCAGGGGCATCGACCTCCCGGGCGACATGCCCGTCACGGATAACAATGGCCCGATCCGCAATCCGGCGGATATCATCCTGATGGTGGGTGACCATTAACAGGGTGATCGTATGTTCACGACAGAGCTGATCCGTCAGGGTGATCATTTCCTGCCGCAGGTGCGGGTCCAGGGCAGAAAACGGCTCGTCCAGCAGTAACAAAGGGCGCTGGCGTAACAAACAACGGGCCAGCGCTACCCGCTGACGCTGGCCGCCGGACAACTGCCCCGGCAGACGGTCTGCTAACCCGTCCAGTCCCACCTGCAGGAGAATATCACTGATCTGCTTTTTCTGTGATGGAGTCAGGCGCAGACCGGGGTGCAGACCTAACCCGAGATTCTGCTGTACATTCAGATGCGCAAACAGATTATTTTCCTGAAACAGCATTGAGACCGGACGTTCAGCCGGCGGCAGGCCGGTACAGGCTTTGCCGTCTATCCATAACTCTCCCCCGGTGACCGGCAAAAACCCCGCAATCAGGCTTAGTAGCGTACTTTTTCCGGCACCGCTTGGCCCGAGGATGGCAAGCCGTTCGCCTTTCGCGGCCTGCAAAGTAAAGCTCAGTGTCCGGGACTGATAGCGGTAGCTCAGGTCATTCAGTGTCAGCATGGGTTCCTGCTATTTTTTCAATCAGTGAGAAAAGAATAAAACATACCAGCAGCAGTACTAAGGCGGTGATGGCTCCCTGTTGCTGCCGGTAGGCTCCTATCTGCTGATACAGATAAAACGGTAACGTCCGGAAATCATCGTTACCGAACAGAGAAATAACCCCGAAATCGCCGACCGAGAGGACACTGGCAAAGGCCAGTGCCTGAGCCAGAGGACGTTTTAATGCCGGGTACTCGACCAACCGGAGTCGCCGCCAGCCGGTAACATCCAGGGACAGGCACAGCCAGCTGTAGTTGCGGGCGATATCCCGCATCGGATTATCCAGGATCTTTATGGCGTAGGGCATCGCCATCAGGGCATTGGTGACAATAATGATCGATGCGGGTGAGTCGGGGATGCCTGTAGTGGCATTAAAAAACATAAAGAAGCCGCTGGCCAGCACAATACCCGGCATCGCCAGGATCAGCATACCACTGGTTTCCAGCACTCTGGCGGGAAACAGTTGCTCACGTAAACGAAGTTCACGGCTGCTCCACAGCAGCATAACGGTCAGGACCGTGGCCAGTAAACCGGCCCGCAAGGCAATACTGACGGAGGTCAGCGTGGCCTGCCAGAGCGCGGGTTGTTGCAGTGAGGGAAGTATAGCGCCGTTAATACCGTTAATGATCACCGCCAGCACCGGGGGAACCAGTAATATCAGGGCCAGCAGGATCCAGGCACTGTCAGACAACCGTGCCAGCCACCGCTGTTCCGGCGCGCGCCAGGGGGACATCAGAGAGGTGTTACCGGTCAGCACCGTATTCAGCCGCAGACTGATCACGACCAGTGTCAGACAAAAACCTAACTGAACCAGTGCCAGTATTGCCGCTTTTGCCGGGTCGAAGTCATAACTCAGGGCCTGATAGATTGCCAGTTCAAGCGTGGTGGCGCGGGGGCCGCCCCCCAGCGCAAGGACAATGGCAAAGCTTGAAAAACAGAGCATAAAAATCAGTGCGGCCACCGGCAACAACTGGCGCTTAAGCCAGGGCCACTCCAGCCAGCGGAACAGATTCAGCCCCTGCATATTAAGCTGAGCGGCCAGCTGACGTTGTTCGGCCGGGATCTGTTCAAAGGTCTGTAACAGAAGCCGGGCCGCCATAGGCAGATTAAAAAAGACATGGGCCAGTAAGATGCCTGGTAGCCCGTAAAGCGAAAAGGTATAGCGCAGGCCCAGCCAGGCACAAGCCTGCGCCAGCCAGCCGTCACGTCCATAGACACTGATAATGCCAAACACCGCAACCAGTACCGGTAATACCAGCGTCATGGCACACAGGCGAAGTAACCAGCGTCGTCCCGGGAAGCGACGACGATAGAGTGCTCTGGCTACCGGTAGGGCCAGCAGAACGGAGAGGGCCGTGGAAAGCGTCGCCTGTTCAAACGAGAAGCGGACGACGTGCCACAGGTAAGGGTCGGAAAGCAGATTCAGCCAGCGTACCTGCGGAGCATTGTAGAACAGGCTTGCCAGTGCGAGCAGCGCGACACAGCAACTTAACAGGGCTGCAAGCAGCCCGGGAATAAGCCAGCGGGGCATTACTGACTCACTGCATTTTGCCACGCATCCACCCAGGCTTCACGGTGTTCAGCGACCTGCGCAGGGGAATATTGCAGGGCCGTTTTTGGCACCACCAGGGACTGATAACCGGCAGGTAATGGCATTTTTATGACCGGATACATCCAGTTGCCTTCCGGCAAGGTTTTCTGGAAGGCCGGACCGGTGACAAATTGCATAAACTCTTTTGCCAATGCGGGTTGCGGGCTGTTCTTCAGACGTGCGGCAACTTCCACTTCCATATAATGGCCTTCACTGAAGTCTGCGGCGGCGTAATTCGTTTTATGTTCTTCGATGATATGGTACGCCGGCGACGTGGTGTAACTGAGGACCAGGTCGCTTTCCCCTTTCAGGAACAGGCTGTAGGCTTCACTCCAGCCACGGGTGACGGTGACGGTTTTCGCCGCCAGTTTCTTCCAGGCGGCAGGGGCGTTATCGCCATAGACCTTTTGCATCCATAGCAGCAGGCCCAGCCCCGGGGTGCTGGTGCGCGGATCTTCATAGATGACGCGCCATTTTTCAGGGCTTTCAACCAGCTGTTTCAGGCTGGTGGGCGGGTTCTTCAGCGTTTTTTTATTATAGACAAAGGCAAAGTAGCCATAGTCATAAGGCACGAATGTTTTGCTGGTCCAGCCACCTGGCACGGTAAGCTGATCGGTGCTGACGTCTGACGGGGCGAACAGTCCGGTTTTTTCTGCGGAATCCATCAGGTTATTGTCGAGTCCGATAACCACATCGGCTTTACTGTGGCGGCCTTCCATGCGCAGGCGGTTGAGCAGAGCCACGCCATCACCCAGCGCGACATATTTAAGCTCGCAGCCACAACTGGCTTCAAAGGCTTTTTTTACCGCCGGTCCGGGGCCCCAGTCTGATGAAAAAGAGTCATAGGTATAAACGGTCAGCACCGGTTTGGCGGCCAGCGCCGGGGTACAGACAACCAGTAAAACGGGCAGGATTTTTTTTAACACTTTGCGCTCCTTGAGGCATTATTTAGCAAGGCGCAAAGGATCTGAGGGGGCTGACTCTCAAATCCCTACGCCGGTATTAACCGGATCAGGTTCGACGGGTATCTCTCAGCATTCACATGCACCCCGTTGAGAACGGCTTATTCTATGTAATTCTGCAGGGCGGGGGAAGCCCGGCGTGAAGCGTGGGGAGGCGCGGTCACGATGACGTCCACGGTTTTCAGCAGACGGTGCCTGTTACCTGCTCGCCGGAAACCGCAGAATTTTGTTATCGTCCCGGTTTATTCACGATATTCTGCGGTACACAGGGCCATTCCGGTGTAGATTATCCACCGGACCTCAGGTCACGCTGTCCCGTGTCTTAACGCAATGTTGTCTCATCTTATCCGGATATTTTTATGGAAACCCCTGAAAGGTTGCCTGCAAAAGGCAATACCGTGTTTATCTTTTTTATGCTGGTCACCTTTTTTGTCAGTATTGCCGGAGCCTTGCAGGCACCGACGCTGAGTCTGTTTCTCAGCCATGAACTGCATGCCAAACCGTTTATGGTCGGTGCATTTTTTACGGTCAATGCGGTGACAGGAATTATTGTCAGCTTCCTGCTGGCCCGACGATCGGATAAACAGGGCGACCGGCGCAACTTACTGATGCTTTGCTGCCTGATGGCGCTTGGCAACGCGATCGTTTTTGCCTTTACCCGCAGTTACTGGGTACTGATCACGCTCGGACTGATACTGTCAGCCTTTTCCACGGTCGTGATGCCGCAGATTTTTGCCCTCGCCCGGGAATATGCGGATCATACTTCCCGTGAGGTGGTGATGTTCAGTTCGCTGATGCGCGCGCAGATGTCGCTGGCATGGGTGATCGGCCCGCCGATTTCTTTTGCACTGGCCCTGAATTATGGCTTTATTGTGCTCTATCTGGTGGCGGCCGCTTTATTTTTACTGGCACTGGGGTTTATCCGTTTTACTCTGCCCTCGGTACCGAAAGTCTTTCCCCCCGCGGATATTGCCCGCAGCGCGGTGACCGGCTGGAAAAACAGCCATGTTCGTCGCCTGTTTATCGCCTCGGTCCTGATGTGGATCTGTAATCTGATGTATATCATCGATATGCCGCTCTATATCAGTCAAACCCTCGGGATGCCGGAGAAAATGGCCGGGGTCTTTATGGGAACGGCGGCCGGGCTGGAGATCCCGATCATGCTGCTGGCCGGATTACTGGCCAAACGGGTAGGTAAACGTCCTCTGGTTCTGCTGGCGGTGATGGCCGGGGTACTGTTTTATCCGGGCATGCTAATGTTTCCCACCCGCGGAGCGATGCTGGCATTACAGTTATTAAATGCCATCTTTATCGGCATCGTTGCCGGCCTGGTCATGCTCTGGTTCCAGGATCTGATGCCGGGTAAAGCGGGTGCCGCGACGACGATGTTTACCAACTCGGTGTCGACCGGGATGATTTTTGCCGGATTATTGCAGGGAATTCTCAGTGACTGGCTGGGGCATCGGGCCATTTACGGGCTGGCATCGGGGCTGATCCTGCTGGCGCTGGTACTGATCTGGCGGGTGAAAGAGCCTGTTCAGGGCTGATTTCCCCCCTCCTGAGGGGAGGGGGAAGTGCTAAAACTGTGGCTCAGTGCGACTTAACGCAGGAAAGCAGGCTGTGCAGACTCGTACGAGGAGATAGCCTCCTCATGCTGCAAGGTCAGACCGATGCTGTCCAGTCCATTGATCATGCAATGGCGGCGGAAGCTGTCCAGGGTAAACGGATAGACGTTGTCACCGGCAGAGATCACCAGTTTCTCCAGGTCTACGACAAATTCGATGCCCGGTTCTGCTTTCACCAGACGGAACAACTCGTCCACTTCAGCCTCGGTCAGGGTGACCGGCAGCAGCTGGTTATTGAAGCTGTTTCCGTAAAAAATATCGGCGAAAGAAGGCGCGATCACCACACGGAATCCAAAATCGGTCAGTGCCCAGGGGGCATGTTCGCGTGACGATCCGCAACCAAAGTTTTCACGGGCCAGCAGAATGCTGGCACCTTTAAACTCAGGTTTATTCAGTACAAACTCCGGGTTAGGCACCTGACCGGCATCATCCAGAAAACGCCAGTCATTAAACAGATGCTGCCCGAAACCGGTACGGGTCACTTTCTGCAAAAATTGCTTAGGAATAATGGCATCGGTATCGACGTTAGCCGCATCCAGCGGGGCAACAATACCGGTATGTTGGGTAAATTTACTGGCCATAAAGTCTTCCTTAATTCAGTTCACGAATATCGGCGAAGCGGCCGGTGACGGCAGCTGCAGCAGCCATGGCCGGGCTGACCAGGTGGGTACGTCCGCCACGGCCCTGACGCCCTTCGAAGTTACGGTTGCTGGTAGAGGCACAACGCTCACCGGCATTCAGACGGTCATTATTCATCGCCAGACACATGGAACAGCCAGGCAGACGCCATTCAAACCCGGCATCGATAAATATTTTGTCCAGGCCTTCTTCTTCTGCCTGGGCTTTCACCGGACCGGAGCCCGGAACCACCATGGCAACGATCCCCGGAGCGACCTTACGTCCCTTCGCGATCGCGGCGGCTGCCCGCAAATCTTCGATACGTGAGTTAGTACAGGAACCGATAAAGACTTTATCAATGGCAACGTCGGTCAGTCTGACGCCCGCATCCAGCCCCATATAAGCCAGTGCTTTTTCAGCGGAAGCGCGCTCGACCGGGTCACTAAAGGATTCCGGTGCCGGGATCGGCTGGTTAATGGCAATGACCTGGCCCGGGTTGGTTCCCCAGGTGACCTGAGGGGCAATGTCTGCGGCATCCAGGGTGACGACCGCGTCAAAAACGGCATCGCTGTCCGATTTCAGACCCTGCCAGTAAGCCACCGCCTGTTCCCATTTTTCACCCTTCGGCGAGAACTGACGGCCTTTCAGGTAAGTAAAGGTAGTTTCATCCGGGGCGACCAGGCCTGCTTTGGCGCCCATTTCGATCGCCATGTTACACAGGGTCATCCTGCCTTCCATGCTCAGGGCTTCGATCGCCGGACCACAGAACTCGACGACATGCCCGGTACCGCCGGCACTGCCGGTTTTACCAATCACGGCCAGCACGATGTCTTTTGCGGTGATCCCCGGCGCAGCATCGCCGGTCACTTCAATTTTCATGGTTTTAGCACGACCCTGTTTCAGGGTCTGGGTGGCCATAACATGTTCCACCTCTGAGGTACCGATACCAAAGGCCAGCGACCCGAACGCGCCGTGGGTGGCGGTATGGGAGTCACCACAGACAATGGTCATCCCCGGCAACGTCATACCCTGCTCAGGGCCGATGACATGCACAATGCCCTGGAAGGGATGATTCAGGTCATATAACTGTACGCCGAACTCTTCGCAGTTTTTAATTAACTCCTGCATCTGAATACGCGCCATCTCACCGGAAGCATTAATATTACGGGTCTCCGTGGAGACGTTGTGATCCATGGTGGCGAAGGTTTTTGAAGGCTGACGCAGCGGGCGTCCCTGTGCACGCAGGCCATCAAATGCCTGCGGAGAGGTCACTTCATGGACCAGGTGACGGTCGATATACAGTAACGGTGTTTCATTCGGGGCTTCATAAACGACATGTGCATCAAATAACTTCTGGTATAAGGTCTTGCTCATTTTTATTTTTCTCCGGTGATAAAGCGGGCAATGATGTCACCCATTTCATCGGTACTGACAGAAGGCCCCTGACCGGCCAGATCGCGTGTCCGGTAGCCTGCTTCCAGCGCCTGGTTAACGGCCTGCTCAATACTGTCTGCGGCTTCGCCAGCGTTCAGGCTGTAACGTAACAGCAGCGCCAGTGATAAAATCTGTGCCACCGGGTTAGCGATATTTTGTCCCGCGATATCCGGTGCGGAACCGCCTGCCGGTTCGTACAGGCCAAAGCCTTGCTCATTCAGGCTGGCGGAGGGCAGCATCCCCATCGAGCCGGTGATCATGGCACATTCATCCGACAGGATGTCACCAAACAGGTTTGAACATAACAGCACATCAAACTGCGACGGATCTTTAATCAGCTGCATAGTCGCGTTATCGATGTAGATATGTTCCAGTTCAATCTCCGGGTACTCTTTGGCGATTTCTGTCACGGTTTCACGCCACAGGATGGACGATTGCAGGACGTTGGATTTATCGACCGAGGTGACTTTTTTACGGCGTTTCGCCGCAGATTCGAAAGCCAGCCGGGCAATACGTTCAATCTCATAGCGGTAATAGACTTCGGTATCGAACGCCCGTAATTCGTCACCGCTGCCTTCACGGCCTTTGGGTTGACCGAAATAGATGCCCCCGGTTAATTCACGGACGCATAAAATGTCGAACCCACGGGCGGCGATATCACTGCGCAGAGGACAAAAAGCTTCCAGTCCGTGATAAAGCGCAGCAGGGCGCAGGTTACTGAACAATTTAAAATGCTTACGCAGGGGTAACAATGCGCCACGCTCAGGTTGCGCATCCGGCGCCAGGTGTTGCCACTTAGGACCGCCCACAGAACCGAACAGGACCGCATCGGCCTGCTCACAGCCGGCTAACGTTTCCGGCGGCAGTGGCTGGCCATGATTATCAATGGCAATACCGCCTACATCATACTGACGGGTGGTGATGTCGAGAGAAAAGCGTTCACGGATAGCCTTTAATACTTTCAGGGCCTGCGCCATGACTTCCGGACCGATGCCGTCACCCGGCAATACTGCAATGTGAAATGATGTAGACATAATTACACGGTTTCCTTAGCTTCATTCTTAAATTTACGCTGCAATTCGATTTCAACCTGCTTCGCCTGCCAGATATTATTCAGGGCGTTGACCATCGCGGTCGCCGACGACTCCACAATATCGGTAGCCAGACCGACGCCATGGAATTTACGGTTGTTATAGCGGATGACGATATCCACCTGACCCAGCGCATTCTCGCCGTGGCCCTTGGCAGATAACTGGTATTTGACCAGCTCAGCCTGATACCCGGTAATGCGGTTAATGGCCTGATAAACCGCATCAACAGGGCCGTTGCCGGTCGCGGCTTCTTCTTTAATGTCATCACCACAGGCCAGTTTCACGGATGCGGTGGCAGAGATGCTGGAACCTGACTGAACGTTGAAGTCCTGCAGGCGGAAATGGTCGTGCTCTTCATTCTGTTTATTAATGAAGGCCAGTGCTTCCAGGTCGTAATCGAAAATCTGCCCTTTCTTATCGGCCAGTTTCAGGAAGGCATCGTACAGCGCCTCTGCATCATAATCGGTCTCTTTATAGCCCATCTCTTCCATGCGGTGTTTCACCGCGGCACGGCCTGAACGGGAAGTCAGGTTCAGCTGGATCTGATGCAGACCGATAGATTCCGGGGTCATGATTTCGTAGTTTTCGCGGTTTTTCAGTACGCCGTCCTGATGGATCCCCGAAGAGTGAGCAAATGCGTTGGAACCCACCACCGCTTTGTTCGCCGGGATAGGCATGTTACAAATCTGACTGACAATCTGACTGGTACGGTAGATTTCCTGGTGATTGATCCCGGTCGTCACATTCAGGATCTGCTGACGGGTTTTAATCGCCATAATCACTTCTTCCAGTGCACAGTTACCGGCGCGTTCACCCAGACCGTTCAGGGTTCCTTCCACCTGGCGTGCGCCGGCCTGCACTGCGGCCACAGCATTCCCGGTCGCCATTCCCAGGTCGTCATGGGTATGTACAGACAGGATGGCTTTATCGATATTCGGAACGCGTTGGGTTAACTGAGAGATGATATTGGCATATTCATGGGGCAGGGTATAACCGACGGTATCAGGGATGTTGATGGTCCGTGCTCCGGCATTGATCGCGGCTTCGACCACGCGACACAGATCGTCTATCGGTGTCCGCCCGCCATCTTCACACGAGAACTCCACATCGTCGGTATAACGGCGGGCGTGCTTGATCATATGCACCGCACGTTCAATCACCTCCGGCAACGTACTGCGTAACTTTGTGGCGATGTGCATCGGCGAGGTGGCAATAAACGTATGAATACGAAAGGCTTCTGCGACACGTAAGGCTTCACCGGCGGCATCAATATCTTTCTCTACACAGCGGGCCAGCGCGCACACACGGCTGTTTTTAATGGTTCTGGCAATGGTCTGTACGGATTCAAAATCGCCAGGTGAAGAGACCGGAAAACCGACTTCCATGACATCGACTTTCATACGTTCCAGTGCCATTGCAATCTGCAGTTTTTCTTTAACACTCAGGCTGGCCTGTAACGCTTGTTCACCATCACGCAATGTTGTATCAAAAATAATGACTTGCTGGCTCATATTCGTAGATTCCTTAAGTGTTTTTGGCACCGGCCAGCGGGTATAAAAAAACCCGCGCTGCGGCGCGGGTTTTTTTGTTCTCAGGCCCGAATCATTTTTTAATTCCGCCCGCAACACTACCGCGCATATTTAATGCGAGAAGTAGTAGTCCTGCGAGGCGGATAAAACGAATCATTAGTTCAGACCCAATAAAATAAAGTATGCCTATATTGGTACTGTAAACGCCGGCCAATGTCAACCTTAATGACGCAGTAATCAATACCGGTGAGAAAGATGAATCTTCTGCATTTTTACCGGCAGAGAGCGCACTATCATGCGCAGACACTCTGCCCGGCGGATCAACGGCCGGATGCGTGGCTGGGTGAAGGGAGAGGTGTTTCGTAATTTATTGATATACAATGTTTTTATGATGCACTCTGTCCAGTGTAAAGCATGGTTTTTTAACGGGCGGCCAGTGGAAAATGTCGGGCGACGGGGGTTTTTTAGTAAATAACCTTGCGTGGCTACGATTATTCCGGACAGGGCGCTGACATTCAGGTAAATATAAAAAAGCTAAATTTAATAACTCTCTGCCATTAAATGAAAACGCAGAATATTTAACTAATAACTCTGCGCCCCCCGCTATTATTCTGAGCCATCAGTTGAGTATCGCAGAAGCTTTTATTTACACCTTTGCATACTTCTTTCCTGTGGATGTTTGCCTGTGGTCATTTCTGCGGTTATGTTAACCAGAACAAAAACCGATAATAAAATGCCAGCTATCCCGGTTAAACATAATAAACAGCACATTTCACCGATCCGGGTGTCAGTTTTTGCTGGTGATTATGTTACGTATATTACGGAAGGTTTTGGTGGTCAGTTATAGGTATCCGTGAGTTCAGTGTTCACCTGGAGGAAAGAATGGAGATGTTGTCAGGGGCCGAGATGGTCATCCGATCGTTGATCGATCAGGGCGTAAAACAGGTATTTGGTTATCCCGGTGGGGCAGTGCTGGATATTTATGATGCACTTCAGACCGTCGGCGGTGTTGACCATATCCTTGTACGCCATGAGCAGGCAGCGGTACATATGGCGGATGCACTGGCCCGTGCCACCGGTGAAACGGGGGTTGTGCTGGTCACCTCCGGGCCTGGCGCGACCAATGCCATTACCGGTATTGCAACGGCTTATATGGATTCTATCCCGATGGTGGTGCTTTCCGGACAGGTAGCCTCTTCACTGATCGGCAGTGATGCCTTCCAGGAATGCGACATGGTCGGAATTTCACGGCCTATCGTCAAACACAGCTTTCTGGTTAATAAAGCCGAAGACATCCCGGCGGTAATCAAAAAAGCCTTCTGGCTGGCATCTTCCGGCCGCCCGGGGCCGGTGGTGATCGATCTGCCCAAAGATATCCTGAACCCTGCGGCCAAGTATTCGTATCAGTGGCCGGAACAAGTCTCGCTGCGTTCTTACAATCCAACGACGCAGGGGCATCGCGGGCAGATTAAACGGGCCTTGCAGCAGCTATTAGCCGCCAGAAAACCGGTGATCTATGCCGGGGGCGGGGTTATCACTGCGGGGGCGGAAAAAGCGCTGATCCAGTTAGCCGAAGTGCTTAATATTCCGGTGACCACCACGCTGATGGGACTGGGGGCCTTTCCCGGTACGCATCGCCAGAGCGTTGGTATGCTGGGGATGCACGGTACTTACGAAGCGAACATGACAATGCATAACGCGGATGTCATTTTTGCCATCGGTGTCCGTTTTGATGATCGTACGACAAATAATCTGGAAAAATATTGTCCGGATGCCACGGTCATTCATATCGATATTGACCCGACCTCTATTTCCAAAACGGTCATGGCGGATATTCCCGTCGTCGGCGATGCCGCTCTGGTGCTTCAGCAAATGCTGGAATTACTGCCGGCTGAAGAGACAGATAACTCAGACAAGGCTGACTGGTGGGCGCAGATTGAAACGTGGCGCGCCCGTAACTGCCTGGCATTTGACAAACATTCCCCGACCATCAAACCTCAGGCCGCCATCGATGCGTTGTGGCGTCTGACTGGTGGCGATGCTTACGTGGCGTCGGATGTCGGCCAGCATCAGATGTTTGCAGCCCTGCATTACCGCTTTAATAAACCACGGCGCTGGATCAACTCCGGAGGACTGGGCACCATGGGCTTCGGTCTGCCGGCAGCGCTGGGCGTGAAACTGGCCGTGCCGGAGGCGACCGTTGTCTGTGTAACGGGCGATGGCAGCATTCAGATGAATATCCAGGAACTGTCGACGGCCTCACAATATAATCTGCCGGTGCTGATACTGAATCTGAACAACGGCTATCTGGGGATGGTGAAGCAGTGGCAGGATATGATCTATTCCGGACGCCACTCGCAGTCTTATATGGAGTCATTACCTGACTTTGTGCGTCTGGCTGAAGCCTATGGCCACGTCGGTATGGTCATTGATAAACCGGAAGAACTGGATGAAAAAATGGCAGAAGCTCTGGCGATAGTGGCCAGCGGCCGTCTGGTGTTCCTGGATGTCAGAGTCGATGGCAGTGAGCATGTCTACCCGATGCTGGTACGCGGGGGCGCAATGAATGATATGTGGTTAAGCAAAACGGAGAGGACAGAATAATGCGCCGTATTTTATCGGTATTACTTGAGAACGAGTCAGGCGCATTATCCCGCGTAGTTGGCCTGTTTTCCCAGCGGGGCTATAACATTGAGAGCCTGACCGTTGCTCCGACCGAAGACCCGACGCTGTCGCGGATGACTATCCAGACCGTGGGCGATGAAAAAGTACTGGAACAGATTGAGAAACAACTGCACAAGCTGGTCGATGTTTTGCGTGTCAGCGAACTCGGTCAGGGGCCTCATGTTGAACGTGAAATCATGCTGGTGAAGGTGAAAGCGGAAGGTGCGCAACGTGAAGAAGTAAAACGCTGTGCCGATATCTTCCGTGGCCAAATTATTGATGTCACGGCAACCCTGTATACGTTGCAACTGACTGGAACCAGCGAAAAACTGGATGCCTGTCTGAGCGCATTGCGTGCAGTGACGGAGATTGCCGAGGTCGTGCGCTCCGGTGTCGTGGGGGTTTCCCGCGGCGAACGCACTATTGGCTAAAGCCAGACCACACTCTCTGTCATGATGACACTCAGGCCCGGGTTCCCCGGGCCTTTTTTATGGTCAGGGTTTACAATAAAAAAGTTGCCGGGCCCGGATATCTGCGCTTAGATACGAAAGATAAAGGAATACCCCTCTGATAATGCTTATCTCTGTGGGGCAACGTGTGGGGTGGGGTGAGAGTGAAACTGGATGAAATTGCTCGTCTTGCGGGAGTCTCGCGTACGACCGCGAGTTATGTCATCAATGGCAAAGCCAGACAATACCGGGTCAGTGAAAAAACGGTAGAGAAGGTGATGGCCGTTGTCCGGGAATACAACTATCAGCCGAATGCCGTTGCCGCAGGATTGCGCGCGGGACGCACCCGCTCAATCGGACTGGTGATCCCTGATCTGGAAAACACCAGTTATACACGTATTGCTAACTATCTGGAACGCCAGGCCAGGCAACGCGGTTATCAGCTGCTGATCGCCTGCTCGGAAGATCAGCCGGACAACGAAATCCGCTGTATCGAACATTTGCTGCAACGCCAGATAGATGCCCTGATAGTTTCTACCTCATTGCCGCCGGAACACCCTTTTTATCAGCACTGGGTCGGAAAATCCTTACCTATTATCGCCCTTGACCGTGCCCTCGACCGTGAAAATTTCACCAGCGTCGTCGGCGCTGACCAGGACGATGCGTTCGCCCTGGCCCGGGAACTCCGTAAACAACCGATCAGTGATGTGCTTTTTTTAGGGGCATTGCCGGAATTATCGGTCAGCTTTCTGCGTGAGCAGGGGTTTCGTCAGGCCTGGGAAGGGGATGAACGCCGGGTCGAGTTTATCTACAGTAATAGCTTTGAGCGGAGTGTTGCCGCAGAGACCTTCGTCCGCTTTTTAAGTGAACATGAGATGCCGGCGGCAGTGTTTACGACGTCTTTCGGTTTATTACAGGGAATGATGGATGCCTGTCTTCGCGTCCACGGTCATTTACCTGCCCACGTATCTATCGCGACCTTCGGGGATAATGAACTCCTGGATTTTCTGGAATGTCCGGTGCTATCGGCCGGTCAGCGTCATCGCGATGTGGCGGAACGGGTGCTGGAATTAGTGCTGGCAAGCCTGGATGAGCCGTCCCGGCCGAAGCCCGGGCTGACGCGCATTCGCCGTAACCTCTACCAGCGTGGGCGTATCGGTCGTCGTCCGCAGTGAGGCTGACGGCCGGCAGACCACCTCCCGGACACAGGGGGCGCTTCGCCCCACGATTAATTTTACAAATATCGTGCCGGTCCTGCTGTGCTTCAGCTAAGAAATTCCTTAAAATGGCGTTTATGACTACGCCGCACGAAGTTAACAATTCCGTCGTTTTTCGCCGCTGTTTTTGGATCCTTCCTCGCCGTTTTCTTAAATTCCTTCAATTATTCATCGGGTTAATGCTATTTGTGCTGTTTTTTGTCCATTTTACCTCTGGATTTCAGCGAATTTACCGCAGGAAATAATGTTATTAAGCGACCGTTGTCGCTTGACAAGGATTTCGTCCGCTCCGTACACTCAATCAGTGGTAAAATGTGGGATAAAGTGGTGAAACAGGTTAACTGAGGGCAACGACAGTTATGTTTCGTGGGGCAACGCTGGTTAATCTCGACGGTAAAGGCCGTATAGCAGTCCCTACACGCTATCGGGAAATACTGATCGGAGAATCACAGGGGCAAATGGTCTGCACCATTGACCTCCATCAGCCCTGCCTGCTGCTTTATACCCTGCCGGAGTGGGAAGTGATTGAGCGAAAGCTCTCACGCCTTTCTACCATGAACCCGGCAGAGCGTCGTGTTCAGCGGTTGTTACTGGGGCATGCCAGCGAATGTCAGATGGATAATGCCGGACGATTATTGCTTGCCAGCACCCTGAGGCAACACGCCGGATTACAGAAAGAAATTATGCTGGTCGGTCAGTTCAACAAGTTTGAACTGTGGGATGAACAGACCTGGTATCAACAAATCAGGGAAGATATCGAATCAGAATCGGCTCAGGGGGAACTCTCTGAGCGATTGCAGGATTTATCGTTATAGCCTATGTCGGAAAATTTTAAACATACGACCGTCCTCTTAGATGAAGCGGTTAACGGACTCAACCTTCAGCCGGAGGGGATCTATATTGATGGAACCTTTGGCCGGGGAGGTCACTCGCGCCTGATCCTTTCACAATTAGGTGAAAAGGGCCGGTTAATCGCCATCGACAGAGATCCGCAGGCTATTGCAGCGGCCGCTGAAATTACCGACCCCCGGTTTTCGATTATCCATGGGCCGTTTTCAGGGCTGGCAGAATACGTTGAATCGCTCGGGTTGAGCGGAAAAATCAACGGCATTCTGCTGGATTTAGGTGTCTCTTCGCCTCAGCTGGATGATGCCGAACGCGGATTTTCCTTTATGCGTGACGGGCCTCTGGATATGCGTATGGACCCGACGCGCGGACAGTCTGCCGCGGAATGGTTACTGCAGGCCGAAGAGCAGGACATTGCTTTTGTACTCAAAGCGTATGGTGAAGAGCGTTTTGCGAAACGTATTGCCCGGGCCATCGTGGAACGTAACCGCGAGCAGCCGATGACCCGTACGAAAGAGCTGGCTGACGTGATTTATCACGCCACGCCGGTAAAGGATAAGTTTAAGCATCCGGCGACCCGCAGTTTTCAGGCTATCCGTATCTGGGTGAACAGTGAACTTGAGGAAATTACTCAGGCACTGAAAGGGTCTCTGAGTGTACTGGCACCGGAAGGGCGGTTATCGATTATCAGTTTCCACTCGCTGGAAGACCGGCTGGTAAAACGCTTTATGCGGGATCAGAGCCGGGGGGTTCAGGTCCCTTCCGGCCTGCCACTCACCGAAGCTCAGTTAAAATCACTGGGAGGACGTGAATTGAAAACGCTTGGCAAACTGATCCCCGGGGAGCAGGAAGTGAAAGAAAACCCGCGAGCCCGTAGCTCAGTATTACGCATTGCGCAGAGGACGGCTGAATGATCGGCAACGAGCGCCATAGCCTGCCCGGAATTATTGGTGGCGATCTGCTGCGTCACGGAAAGCTGCCGCTGATACTGCTTATTGCCGTACTGGTCACTGCGATGATGGTCGTTATTACCACGCATAAGACCCGGTTACTGACCGCACAACGGGAACAGATGGTGCTGGAGCGGGATTCGCTGGATATCGAATGGCGAAACCTGATCCTGGAAGAAAATGCATTAGGCGATCATAGCCGTGTTGAACGACTGGCTATCGAAAAGCTTCATATGCAACATGTTGATCCTTCACAGGAAAATATAGTGGTTCAACCATAGGGAATCCATGACTGAATGAGCAGCGCGAAGAAAACGCTGAAATCCGGAAAACAGGAAAATAAGGCCAGCTTTATCAGCTGGCGTTTTGCGTTGCTCTGTCTGGGAATTCTGGCTGCACTGGTAGGTCTCATCTCCCGGGTCGGTTACCTGCAGGTCGTCAATCCCGGTAAATTGGTCAGGGAAGGGGATTTGCGCTCGTTGCGTGTGCAGTCCATTCCGTCTTCCCGGGGAATGATCAGCGACCGTGCCGGCCGGCCTTTAGCCGTCAGCGTGCCGGTCAATGCTGTCTGGATCGATCCGAAAGAAGTGATTGAGAAAGGCGGGGTCACCCTCGATAACCGCTGGAAAGCCCTGGCGGATACGTTATCGATGACCACGGATCAGTTATCTGCCCGTGTCACGACCAATCCGAATAGCCGTTTTATCTATCTTGCCCGCCAGATCACGCCCTCGGTGGGTGACTACATTAAAAAGCTGAAACTGCCCGGGGTAAACCTGCGGGAAGAGTCACGCCGATATTATCCGGCAGGGCAGGTGACTGCGCACTTAATCGGTTTTACCAACATCGATGGCGTGGGCATTGAGGGTATCGAAAAGAGCTTTAATCAGTGGCTCACCGGTCAGCCGGGTGAACGTACGGTCCGCAAAGATCGTCAGGGCCGGGTGATTGAGGATATCTCCTCTACCGATAGCCAGGCGGCACATAATCTGACGCTGAGTATCGATGAGCGATTACAAGCCCAGGTGTATCGCGAACTGAACAACGCGGTGGCTTTTAATAAAGCGGAATCCGGGTCTGCGGTGCTGGTGGATGTGAATACCGGCGAAATTCTGGCGATGGCTAACAGCCCCGCGTATAACCCCAATAATCTGGGGCATACCTCGAAAGATGTCATGAGAAACCGGGCTATCACCGATATCTTTGAGCCAGGCTCGACCGTAAAACCGATGGTCGTGATGACGGCATTACAGCGGGGGGTTGTGCGGGAAGGCAGTGTGCTCAATACCGTGCCGTACCGGATTAATGGTCATGAAATCAAAGACGTTGCACGATATAACGAACTGACGCTCACCGGCGTCTTACAGAAGTCGAGTAATGTGGGTGTTTCCCGGCTGGCGTTAGCGATGCCGTCTTCGGCTCTGGTCGATACCTACTCACGCTTTGGCCTCGGGAAACCGACCAACCTCGGGTTAGTCGGTGAAAGCAGCGGTATTTTCCCCAAAAAACAACGGTGGTCTGACATTGAGCGGGCCACCTTCTCCTTCGGTTACGGCCTGATGGTCACCCCGTTACAGCTAGCGCGGGTCTATGCCACGATCGGTAGCTATGGCATAGCCAGACCCCTCTCCATTACCAAAGTCGATCCTCCGGTCGGCGGTGAACGGGTATTCCCTGAAGCGACGGTTAAAACGGTTCTCCATATGATGGAGAGTGTGGCTCTGCCGGGCGGTGGCGGGGTAAAAGCGGCCATTAAAGGTTACCGTATTGCCATTAAGACCGGGACCGCGAAAAAGGTCGGCCCTGACGGACGGTATATCAATAAATATATCGCTTATACCGCAGGTGTCGCACCGGCAAGCCACCCGCGTTTTGCGCTGGTGGTTGTGATCAATGACCCGCAGGCCGGTAAATATTACGGGGGTGCGGTATCTGCACCGGTATTCGGCGCCATTATGGGCGGCGTGCTACGCACGATGAATATCGAGCCGGATGCCTTACCCGTCAGTGACAAAAATGATTCAGTAACTAATAACAATGGGGATTCAAGTGACAGATCGTAACTTGCGTTACCTGCTGGCCCCCTGGGTGCCGGGTGCGCCGGAGCGTCAACTGAGGGAAATGACACTGGATAGCCGCGCTGCGGCTGCCGGCGATCTGTTCGTGGCTGTTACGGGGCATCAGGCCGATGGTCGCCAATATATCCCGCAGGCGATTGCCGGGGGCGCCGCGGCGGTGATTGCCGAGGCCGAAGGTGAAGCTGCCGACGGGGATATCAGAGAATTTCAGGGCGTGCCGGTGATCTACCTGCGACAACTGTCGCAACGCCTTTCTGCACTGGCCGGTCGATTCTATGGTCAGCCGGCGGAGCAACAGAAAGTCATTGGTATTACCGGGACCAACGGTAAAACCACCACCAGTCAGTTGCTGGCTCAATGGGCTAATCTGCTGGGTGAAACCGGTGCCGTGATGGGAACCGTCGGTAACGGTCTTTTTGGTCAGCTGGTTCCGGCAGAAAATACCACCGGGTCAGCGGTAGAGATTCAGCATGTGCTGTCAGATCTGCAGGCCCGCGGGGCTACGCTGACGGCAATGGAAGTTTCTTCTCATGGGCTGGTTCAGCATCGGGTGGCTGCCATTCCCTTTGCCGCCGCCGTCTTCACCAACCTGAGCCGCGATCACCTGGATTACCACGGGGATATGCAAAGCTACGAAGCCGCAAAATGGTCATTGTTCTCCGAACATCAGGTCGGGCAAGCCATTATCAATGCGGATGACACGACCGGACGTTTATGGCTGAAAAAGCTGACGGACGGTGTGGCGGTCAGTATGGAAGGGAATATCGCCCCGGACCATAAGGGTCGCGCGGTCGAGGCCGTCAGTGTCGTCTATCTGGAAAAAGGTGCCAGAGTGACTTTCCGTTCTGACTGGGGTGAGGGTGAGTTTACCAGCCAGCTGATGGGGGCATTCAATGTCAGCAACATGCTGATGGCGATGGCCACCTTATTGTCGCTGGGATATCCGCTGGCGCGCTTATGTGAAACGGCACAACAGCTGCAACCGGTTTGCGGACGTATGGAAGTTTTCCATACCGAAGGCCGTCCTGCGGTGGTGGTCGATTATGCCCACACCCCGGACGCACTGGAAAAAGCCTTAACCGCCGCCCGCTTACACTGCCGCGGCAAGCTGTGGTGCCTGTTTGGCTGTGGCGGTGACCGGGATAAAGGTAAACGCCCGCTGATGGGGGCGATTGCTGAAGAGCTGGCCGATCAGGTCGTCATCACTGACGATAACCCGCGCACCGAAGATCCCGCCGCTATCGTCAAAGATATTCTCAGTGGTTTGCTGGACCCGGGGAAAGCGCTGACTATCGCGGGCCGGGCCCGTGCCGTTGAACAGGCACTGGCACAGGCCGGGCCGGACGATATTGTGCTGGTCGCCGGTAAAGGCCATGAAGATTATCAGATTATCGGGCAACGACGTTTTGATTACTCGGACAGGACGACTGTCGCGGGGCTGCTGGGAGTAATGGCATGATTTCCGTAAGTTTACAGCAACTGGCTGCGGTGACCGGCGGGCAACTCTCGCGGGAACCGGCCTTTGAGTTTACTGTCGTCACCACGGATACCCGTAAAGTGACGCCGGGTTGCCTGTTTGTTGCCCTAATCGGTGAGCGTTTTGATGCGCATGACTTTATTGCAGATGCTATTACCGCTGGCGCGGGGGCCTTACTGGTGAGTAAACCTCTGCCGATAGATGTTCCGCAGGTGGTGGTCAAAGATACCCGCATTGCTTTCGGTGAGCTGGCTGGCTGGGTCCGGCAGCAGGTCCCTGCCCGGGTGGTGGCTCTGACCGGCTCTTCGGGGAAAACGTCGGTGAAAGAGATGACCGCCGCCATCCTGAAGCAGTGTGGTAATACGCTCTACACCGCGGGCAACCTGAATAACGATATTGGTGTGCCGATGACGTTATTGCGGCTGACCCGGGAGCATGAATACGCAGTCATTGAGTTAGGGGCAAACCACCAGGGGGAAATCGCCTACACCACGGCGATGGTCCGGCCTGAAGCGGCACTGGTCAACAACCTGGCCGCGGCGCACCTGGAAGGTTTTGGATCTCTGGCCGGAGTGGCGAAAGCGAAAGGTGAAATTTTCGAAGGTCTCCCGGCAGGAGGCATCGCTATTCTTAATCACGACAGTAATGATCAGGTGAACTGGCAGCCTCGCCTGGCAGATAAAATCGTCTGGCATTTCTCGCCAAACGCGGAAGCCGGGGTCGGTTTTTATGCCAGCCAGGTTGTGATCCACGGCGGGGGAACCTCATTTACGTTGCACTCTCCGCAGGGAGAGGTGGAAGTGACTCTGCCATTGCCAGGCCGCCACAATATAGCGAATGCCCTGGCGGCCGCCGCATTGTCTCAGGCGGTCGGTGCACCACTCAGCGCCATCCGCCACGGACTCAGTACTCTGCAACCCGTCCCCGGGCGTCTTTATCCCATCCGGCTGTCTGAAACACACCGTTTGCTGGATGACAGCTATAACGCGAATGTCGGGTCGATGACTGCCGCTGCACAGGTGCTGGGCGAAATGCCGGGCTACCGGATCATGGTGGTCGGGGATATGGGGGAACTGGGCGATGAAGCGGAACAATGTCATCGTGCCGTGGGCCAGGCCACCCGGCAAGCGGGGATCGATAAAGTATTAAGTACCGGTCATCTGAGCCGGTTTATCTCAGAAGAGAGCCCGGACGGGGAACATTTCATTACCAAACCGGCGCTGGTTGACCGGTTAAAGACATTATTATCTGAACATCAGGAAGTCACTATTTTGATTAAGGGTTCGCGAAGTGCAGCTATGGAAGAAGTGGTTCAGCAATTACAGGAGATGGGCGCATGTTAGTCTGGCTGGCTGAACATCTGGTTTCATTTTATTCCGGGTTTAATATTTTTTCTTACCTGACATTTCGCGCGATTGTCAGTCTGCTGACTTCGTTATTTATCAGCCTGTGGATGGGCCCTCGCCTGATCACCTGGCTGCAAAAGTTACAGATTGGTCAGGTCGTCCGTAACGACGGCCCTGAATCACATTTCAGTAAACGGGGGACCCCGACGATGGGGGGCCTGATGATCCTTGCCTCTATCACGATTTCGGTACTGATGTGGGCTTATCCGTCAAACCCGTATGTCTGGTGTGTGCTGTTCGTACTGATTGGCTACGGGATTGTCGGGTTTGTTGATGATTACCGTAAGGTCGTGCGCAAAGACACCAAAGGCCTGATTGCCCGCTGGAAATATTTCTGGCAGTCCGTGATCGCGCTGACCGTTGCCTTTGCATTATATGCGACAGGTAAAGGAACGCCGGCCACAGAACTGGTGGTGCCGTTCTTCAAAGATGTGATGCCTCAGCTGGGCCTCAGCTATCTGTTACTGACCTACTTTGTCATTGTGGGAACCAGTAATGCAGTGAATCTGACCGATGGCCTGGACGGCCTGGCGATTATGCCGACCGTGTTTGTGGCCGCCGGATTCGGGCTGGTAGCCTGGGCCACCGGTAACGTGAATTTTGCCGAATATCTGCATATCCCTTATCTGCGCTATGCCGGCGAACTGGTGATTGTCTGTACAGCGATTGTGGGTGCCGGACTCGGCTTTCTCTGGTTTAACACCTATCCGGCTCAGGTCTTTATGGGAGATGTCGGGTCGCTGGCCCTGGGCGGCGCGTTAGGGACCATAGCCGTGTTACTGCGTGAAGAGTTTCTGCTGGTGATTATGGGCGGTGTTTTTGTCGTGGAAACATTGTCGGTCATTCTGCAGGTGGGATCGTTCAAGCTCCGCGGACAGCGTATTTTCCGTATGGCACCGATCCATCATCACTATGAACTGAAAGGCTGGCCGGAACCGCGTGTCATCGTACGCTTCTGGATAATCTCATTAATGCTGGTTCTGATCGGGCTGGCAACCCTTAAGGTACGTTAATTATGTCTGACTATCGGGGTAAAAAAGTCGTCATTATCGGGCTGGGGCTGACCGGCCTCTCCTGTGTTGATTTCTTTCTGGCGCGGGGAGTTACCCCGCGTGTCACAGATACCCGGATATCACCGGCGGGACTCGAAAAACTCCCTGAAACAGTAGAACGTTTTGTCGGGGGCATTAATGAAGACTGGTTGCTGGACGCGGATTTAATCGTCGCAAGCCCGGGTATCGCACTTTCCCATCCGGCACTTTCCCGTGCAGAAGAGGCGGGAGTCGAGATCGTCGGGGACGTTGAACTGTTTTGTCGTGAGGCCCGGGCCCCGATCGTCGCTATCACCGGGTCTAACGGTAAAAGCACCGTGACGATGATGGTGGGTGAAATGGCGAAAGCAGCGGGTTGCCAGGTGGCCATCGGCGGTAATATCGGTCTGCCGGTACTCTCGCTGCTCAGTGAGACTGTCGAATTATATGTGCTGGAGCTATCGAGCTTTCAGCTGGAAACCACCCATAGCCTGAAAGCGGCCGCCGCGACCATTCTGAATGTCAGCGAGGATCATATGGATCGCTACCCGCTGGGCATGCAGCAATATCGTGCTGCCAAATTACGCATTTACGAACAGGCGACCACCTGTGTCGTCAACGCGGATGACGGATTAACGATGCCGGTGCGCGGCGTGGACAGCCGGTGTATCAGTTTCGGGGTGAATGTCGGTGATTATCACCTGAACACGCAGCAGGGGAGTACCTGGCTGCGGGTCAAAGGGGAAAAAGTGCTGGATACCGGGGAAATGAGACTGACCGGGCAGCACAACTACACGAATGCCCTCGCTGCCCTGGCTCTGGCGGATGCCGTCGGATTACCCCGGGCGACCAGCCTGAAGGCGCTGACGACGTTTACAGGGCTGAGTCACCGGTATTGCCTGGCGCACCGTCAACATGGCGTTGACTGGATTAATGATTCGAAAGCTACCAACGTGGGTAGCACCGAGGCGGCATTGAAAGGGCTGACCGTGAAAGGTCAGTTATGGTTGCTGCTGGGCGGGGACGGTAAATCGGCAGACTTTACACCGCTGTTACCGTATCTGCAGAGAGATAACCTGAAAATTTACTGCTTCGGTCGTGACGGTGATGAACTGGCGGCTCTGCGCCCCGAGATCTCTGTGCGGACCGAGACCCTGCAGCAAGCGATGGCAGAGATAGCCCCGCAGACGGCTCCGGGGGATCTGGTTCTGTTATCGCCGGCCTGCGCCAGCCTCGATCAGTTTAAAAATTTTGAGCAACGGGGTGATGAATTTACCCGTCTTGCAAAGGAGTTAGGTTAATGCGTATCCCGGGCCTGAGATACCCTCTCGCACTGATACTTGCCATCTCCGGTCGTCTGAGAGACTGGGTGATGGGGGCAAAAGAGAGCGACGATACAGCCATTATTCTGTATGACCGCACCCTGTTATGGCTGACCTTTGGTTTAGCCATCATCGGTTTTGTGATGGTGACTTCCGCGTCTGTGCCGGTCGGTCAGAGAATGAATGACGACCCGTTCTATTTTGCTAAACGTGATGCCTTCTATCTGGGGCTGGGGTTTGCTATCTCGCTGGTCACGCTGCGTTTACCGATGTCTTTCTGGCAACGTTACAGTAACGTGATGCTGCTGATCTCTATGGTTATGTTGCTGGTTGTACTGGTGGTGGGGAGTTCGGTCAACGGTGCATCCCGCTGGATAGCCCTGGGACCGTTGCGTATTCAGCCGGCAGAATTTTCTAAACTGTCTCTGTTCTGTTATCTCGCCAGCTATCTGGTGCGAAAGGTGGATGAGGTCCGCAGTAATTTCTGGGGATTCTGTAAACCGATGGGGGTCATGGTGGTACTGGCAGTCCTGCTGCTGGCGCAGCCCGACCTTGGGACGGTCATCGTACTGTTTGTAACGACACTGGCCATGCTGTTTCTGGCCGGGGCAAAACTGTGGCAGTTTCTCGCGATTATCGGTTCCGGGCTTTTCGCCGTGGTGCTGCTGATCCTGGCGGAGCCCTATCGTATGCGCCGCGTGACCTCCTTCTGGAATCCCTGGGCGGATCCTTTCGGCAGCGGCTATCAGCTGACCCAGTCTCTGATGGCTTTTGGCCGGGGTGAGTTCTGGGGACAAGGGCTGGGGAACTCGGTTCAGAAGCTGGAATATCTGCCTGAAGCCCATACCGACTTTATCTTCTCAATTATCGGCGAAGAACTCGGCTTTTTCGGTGTGGCATTGGCTCTTTTGATGGTATTCTTCGTCGCTTTTCGGGCGATGTCGATTGGCCGCAGAGCATTGGAGCTGGATCAACGTTTTTCCGGCTTTCTGGCGTGTGCTATCGGGGTCTGGTTCAGTTTCCAGGCGCTGGTTAACGTCGGTGCTGCTGCGGGGATGCTGCCGACCAAAGGTCTGACCCTGCCGTTAATCAGTTACGGTGGGTCCAGCCTGATCATCATGTCGACAGCCATCGTGCTGTTATTACGAATAGATTATGAAACACGCCTGACCAAAGCGCAGGCGTTTACCCGGGGTAGCCGATGAGCGGCAAACGATTAATGGTCATGGCCGGGGGCACCGGCGGACATGTTTTTCCGGGCCTGGCTGTGGCCCATCACCTTATGGCACAGGGCTGGCAGGTTCGCTGGCTGGGAACCGCTGATCGTATGGAAGCGGATCTGGTCCCGAAGCATGGTATTGAAATTGATTTTATCCGCATCAGCGGATTACGCGGTAAAGGCGTAAAAGCCCAGTTGCTGGCCCCCTGGCGTATCTTTACGGCATGGCGGCAGGCCAGGGCGATTATGAAACGCTGGAAACCGGATGTGGTGCTGGGCATGGGCGGCTATGTTTCCGGTCCCGGCGGGCTGGCGGCGTGGAGTTGTGGTATTCCTGTGGTGCTGCATGAGCAGAACGGGATTGCCGGCCTGACAAATAAAGGGTTATCACGGATTGCCAGCAAAGTGTTACAGGCTTTCCCCGGGGCTTTTGCGAAAGCCGATGTGGTCGGGAATCCGGTGCGCACTGACGTGCTGGCCTTACCGTCACCGGAACAACGTTTTGCCGGCCGTGAAGGGCCGATACGTGTCCTTGTCGTCGGGGGCAGCCAGGGGGCCAGAGTACTGAACCAGACAATGCCTTACGTGGCTGAAAAATGTGGTGACCGTATTACTCTCTGGCACCAGACCGGTAAAGGTGCGCTGGAAGCCGTTGAAGCTGAATATGCCAGTGTCGGACAGACCGGTCATCGCATCAATGAGTTTATTGATGATATGGCACAGGCGTATGCCTGGGCCGATGTGGTGGTTTGTCGTTCCGGGGCATTAACGGTCAGTGAGATCGCTGCCGCCGGGCTGGCTGCGATTTTCGTGCCATTTCAGCATAAAGATCGGCAGCAGTACTGGAATGCGCTGCCGCTGGAGAATGCCGGGGCGGCCAGGATTTTTGAACAACCCGCCTTTACGGCTTCTGTTATCGCAGAAACCTTAAATAGCTGGGATCGTCAGCAGTTGCTGGCGATGGCATTGAATGCCCGCGCAGTTGCCGTTCCGGACGCGACTGAACGCGTAGCAAATGAAGTGGCGAAAGTCGTTAAATGAATATAGCTCCGTGTGAGCGGCTTTTCCGGGGGGATGTCCCGGGGAAAGTATGAACAGGTAGTGTAACGAGATGAATACTCAACAATTAGCAAAACTGCGGTCTGTTGTGCCTGAAATGCGTCGGGTCAGGCATATCCATTTCGTCGGCATTGGTGGTGCCGGGATGGGCGGTATTGCTGAAGTGTTGGCGAATGAAGGGTATCAGATCAGTGGGTCTGACCTGGCACCGAACCCGGTCACTCAGCATCTGAGTGCGCTGGGGGCGACCATTTATTTCAACCACCGGCCCGAGAATGTGACCGACGCCAGTGTGGTCGTGGTTTCCAGTGCCATATCGGCGGACAACCCGGAACTGATCGCCGCCCGTGAGGCCAGGATCCCGGTGATCCGTCGTGCAGAGATGCTGGCAGAACTGATGCGTTTCCGTCACGGAATTGCGATTGCCGGTACCCACGGTAAAACGACGACTACCGCGATGGTATCCAGTATTTATGCCGAAGGTAGACTGGATCCGACCTTTGTCAATGGCGGGCTGGTGAAAGCCGCCGGCACACATGCCCGGCTGGGCAGTAGTCGTTACCTGATTGCTGAAGCGGATGAGAGTGATGCATCGTTCCTGCACCTGCAACCGATGGTCGCCGTGGTAACAAATATTGAAGCGGATCACATGGATACGTATCAGGGAAATTTTGACATCCTGAAACAGACCTTCGTGAACTTTTTACATAATCTGCCGTTTTATGGGCGTGCCGTGTTGTGTGTAGACGACCCTGTGATCCGCGAGCTTATTCCGGAGATCGGGCGTCAGATCACGACTTACGGTTTCAGTGACGATGCCGATGTCAGGATTGAAGACTACCGGCAGCAAGGGGCTCAGGGGCACTTTACTCTGGTCCGTCATGATAAACCGGTGATGACAGTCACTCTGAATGCGCCGGGACGCCATAATGCGCTGAATGCCGCCGCAGCCGTCGCGGTGGCGAGTGAAGAGGGCATCGAAGATAAAGATATCCTCACCGCGCTTGAAAATTTCCAGGGGACAGGGCGCCGCTTTGATCTTCTGGGGGAATACCCGACGGCACCGGTGAATGGTCTGCCCGGGACGGCGATGCTGGTAGATGATTACGGTCATCATCCGACGGAAGTGGATGCCACCATTAAAGCTGCGCGGGCCGGCTGGCCGGATAAAAAGCTGGTGATGATTTTTCAGCCTCACCGTTATACGCGTACCCGTGATTTGTTCGATGATTTTGCGAACGTGCTGTCTCAGGTGGATGTCCTGCTGATGCTGGAAGTCTATTCTGCGGGAGAAGCACCGATCGCCGGGGCCGATAGTCGTGCACTTTGCCGCTCTGTCAGAAGCCGTGGCAAAGTTGAACCGATACTGGTCTCCGATAATGAGATGCTGGCCGATGCGCTGGCTCCGGCCCTGAGCGGAAATGATCTCGTTCTGGCGCAGGGGGCAGGAACCGTCGGACGCATAGCGCGGACGCTGGCTGATCGGAAGTTGCAGCAGATGACCCGGACAGAAGAACAGCCTGGCTGAGCAGGGGCCCGGGAATGCCCGGGGTTACCGTGCCGGAAAAGGGCGTGACAAGCTGTCACCGTCATCGGCCGAAGAGCGGTTTAAACGAATTATTTTCAAGGGGATAGTAATATTCCCCGTGACGGACGGCCCCGGTGACACGACAGACGTTTCCGGGGGAGCAGGTAAGAAACTGCGGCGTCCGGCATGTATTAAGGTTAAAAGTGAATTTTGCGACTACAATGCTTAGTATCTTGCTGATGAGACACAGGATTTCTGTCACTCAGATGCTCAAAAACGACGGCAGCGTGCGCAGAACAAAGACGTCCTGCAGAGGTTAAAGGGTCGCAGAACAGAAGGCATCGATGTGCACTATGCGAATCATCGTTGTTTTCAGCCATCACCCGTCGATCTCTCATCAGAGACGATTCGCCGGAATCCGGGGACTTTAACAGCAAAGCAGGCGGCGATGAATTTTTCGAATTTAATGAGCAATAGGCTGGAGTTAACAAACTGATATGTCTCAGGCGGCTTTAAATACACGGAACCGGGAGCCTCAGGGGCGCCAGGGATCCGGACGGAGTAATGGTACGCGCCTGTTCGGATTGATCTTTTTGTTACTGGTCATAGGGACGATGGTGCTGGGTGGCGTAATGGTCCTGAAATGGATGGACGATGCCTCCCGCTTACCGTTATCGAAGCTGGTGGTCACCGGACAAACGCGTTATACCACCCACGATGATATCCGGCAGGCGATTTTATCACTCGGCCCTCCCGGCACGTTTATGTCACAGAACGTAGACGTGATACAGCAGCAGATTGAACGGCTTCCCTGGATTAAGCAGGTAAGTGTCCGGAAGCAATGGCCGGATGAATTAAAGATTCATCTGGTTGAATATGTGCCGGTGGCACGATGGAATGATCAGAATGTCGTTGATGCCGACGGCGTCTCATTCCGGTTGCCTTTAAGTCTTTCGGCACAGCAACCTATGCCAATGCTTTACGGACCGGAAGGCAGTGAAAACGAAGTGATGGCCGGCTTTTATCAGATGAGTGATGCCTTAAAACCATCGAAAATTACGCTGAAGGCGGCATCGATGTCAGCAAGGCGGTCATGGCAGCTGGTCACCAGCGATGACATGAAAATTGAGTTGGGACGTGATGACACAATGAAACGTCTGCAGCGTTTTATTGACCTCTACCCGGTTCTGCTTCGCCAGGCGCAGGCAGAGAACAAACGGATAGGCTACGTAGATTTACGTTATGACTCCGGTGCGGCGGTGGGATGGATTGCCGCCCCTGTCGACCCTAAGAACAGTAACCAGCAACAAAAGCAGGCACAGGCTAAACAATGATCAAGTCAACGGACAGAAAACTTGTAGTAGGACTAGAAATCGGCACCGCTAAGGTTGCTGCCCTTGTAGGGGAGATTCTGCCCGATGGTATGGTCAACATTATCGGCGTCGGCAGTTGTCCTTCCCGTGGTATGGACAAAGGCGGTGTGAATGACCTGGAATCGGTGGTCAAATGTGTACAGCGGGCGATTGACCAGGCAGAATTAATGGCCGATTGTCAGATTTCTTCGGTATATCTGGCGCTTTCCGGTAAACATATCAGTTGTCAGAACGAAATCGGGATGGTTCCGATTTCCGAAGAAGAAGTAACACAGGATGATGTGGAAAACGTCGTGCATACAGCGAAATCTGTGCGCGTTCGTGATGAGCACCGTATTCTGCATGTGATCCCTCAGGAATATGCCATCGACTACCAGGAAGGCATCAAGAACCCTGTGGGGTTATCCGGTGTCCGGATGCATGCCAAGGTTCACCTGATCACCTGCCATAATGATATGGCGAAGAATATCGTGAAGGCCGTTGAACGATGCGGTCTGAAAGTGGACCAGCTGATTTTCGCAGGTCTGGCCTCCAGTTATGCTGTGTTAACCGAAGATGAACGCGAATTAGGCGTCTGTGTGGTTGATATCGGTGGTGGTACAATGGATATGGCGGTTTATACCGGTGGCGCATTACGACACACTAAAGTGATCCCTTATGCCGGCAATGTGGTGACCAGCGATATCGCCTATGCCTTCGGGACACCCCCGACCGATGCGGAAGCCATTAAAGTCCGTCACGGGTGCGCATTAGGGTCGATTGTCGGTAAAGACGAAAATGTCGAAGTACCGAGTGTGGGCGGACGTCCGCCACGCAGTCTGCAACGTCAGACCCTGGCAGAAGTTATCGAACCGCGTTATACCGAATTACTGAACCTGGTGAATGATGAAATTCTGGAATTACAGGAACAACTTCGTCAGCAGGGAGTAAAACATCATCTGGCCGCCGGCATCGTATTAACCGGTGGGGCAGGGCAGATTGAAGGGTTAGCCGCGTGCGCCCAGAAAGTGTTCCATACACAGGTCCGTATCGGACAGCCATTAAATATTACCGGCCTGACCGATTATGCTCAGGAACCTTATTATTCGACGGCTGTAGGGCTGCTGCACTATGGTAAAGAGTCACACCTGGGCGGCGAAGGCGATAGCGAAAAAAGAGCATCAGTCGGTGGTTGGTTTAAACGAATTAACAGCTGGCTGAAAAAAGAGTTTTAATTTTTACTAAAAGGAGATCATGCTATTAGCATTTATGGTCTCCAGGCGACAGGCACATAACGGAGAGAAATCATGTTTGAACCTATGGAATTAACCAATGATGCGGTGATAAAAGTCATCGGCGTTGGTGGTGGCGGCGGTAACGCCGTAGAGCACATGGTACGCGAGCGTATCGAAGGTGTTGAATTCTTTGCAGTGAATACCGACGCTCAGGCACTGCGTAAAACCGCAGTGGGTCAGACCATCCAGATTGGTAATAACATTACTAAAGGTCTGGGTGCCGGTGCGAACCCGGAAGTCGGACGTAACTCAGCAGAAGAAGACCGTGAAGCCCTGCGCGCTGCGCTGGACGGTGCAGATATGGTCTTCATCGCCGCGGGTATGGGTGGCGGTACCGGTACCGGTGCTGCGCCGGTTGTTGCTGAAGTCGCGAAGGATCTGGGTATCCTGACCGTTGCTGTGGTGACTAAACCTTTTAACTTTGAAGGCAAAAAGCGTATGGCTTTTGCCGAGCAAGGTATTGCTGAGCTTTCCAAGCATGTCGATTCACTGATCACTATCCCGAATGACAAGCTGCTGAAAGTGTTGGGTCGTGGTATTTCTTTACTGGATGCTTTCGGTGCTGCCAATGACGTGCTGAAAGGTGCGGTACAGGGTATCGCTGAACTGATCACCCGTCCTGGCCTGATGAACGTCGACTTTGCGGATGTGCGCACAGTGATGTCTGAGATGGGCTATGCGATGATGGGATCCGGGGTGGCCTGTGGTGAAGACCGTGCGGAAGAAGCTGCAGAAATGGCTATCTCCAGCCCGTTACTGGAAGATATCGATCTGTCCGGTGCCCGTGGCGTTCTGGTCAACATTACCGCTGGCTTCGATCTGCGTCTGGACGAGTTTGAAACGGTGGGTAACACCATCCGTGCATTTGCTTCCGACAATGCCACCGTCGTTATCGGTACCTCGCTGGATCCGGAAATGAACGACGAACTGCGCGTAACTGTTGTCGCTACCGGTATCGGCATGGATAAGCGCCCTGAGATCACTCTGGTCACTAACAAAACCACCAGCCAGCCTGTCATGGATCACCGCTATCAGCAGCATGGCCTGACTCCGTTACCTCAGGAGCAGAAACCTGCCGCGAAAGTGGTGAACGACCCTGCCGGCCAGGCGAACAAAGAACCTGATTATCTGGATATTCCTGCGTTCCTGCGTAAGCAGGCGGACTAAGAATATACCGATATTTGGACTGGTTCGCTCTTTGTGCTAAACTGGCGGTCAGTCAGTCATGTATAGTGACGAACGAAGAGTAATATTGCGAGATTAATACGATGATCAAACAAAGGACATTAAAACGTATTGTTCAGGCGACAGGTATCGGTTTGCATACCGGTAAAAAAGTCAGCCTGACACTGCGCCCTGCGCCAGCGAATACTGGGGTCATCTATCGTCGCACAGACTTGAATCCACCGGTTGATTTCCCGGCTGATGCAAAATACGTGCGCGATACCATGCTCAGTACTTGCCTGGTAAACGACGAAGGCGTGCGTATTTCTACTGTTGAGCACCTTAACTCAGCACTGGCCGGTTTAGGTATCGACAACATTATTGTTGAAGTCGATGCGCCTGAAATCCCGATTATGGATGGTAGTGCTGCACCTTTCGTTTATCTGCTGCTGGATGCAGGGATCGACGAACTGAACAGTGCTAAGAAATTCGTTCGTATTAAACAAGCCGTACGTGTTGAAGACGGTGATAAGTGGGCAGAGTTAACGCCTTACAATGGCTTTTCTCTGGACTTTACTATCGACTTCAGGCATCCGGCGATCGATTCCAGCTCACAGCGTTATCAGCTGAACTTCTCAGCGGATGCGTTTGTTCGCCAGATCAGTCGCGCACGTACCTTCGGTTTTATGCGTGAAATTGAGTATTTACAGTCTCGTGGCCTGTGCCTGGGTGGTAGTCTTGACTGTGCCATCGGTTTAGATGATTTCCGTGTATTAAACGAAGAAGGTCTGCGTTTTGATGACGAGTTCGTTCGTCATAAAATGCTGGATGCTATCGGTGATTTGTTCATGTGTGGTCATAACGTTATCGGTGCGTTCAGTGCCTTTAAATCAGGGCATGCATTGAATAACAAATTACTGCAAGCCGTACTGGCTAAACAGGAAGCCTGGGAATGGGCGACCTTCGAAGATGATGCTGAACTGCCACAGGCATTCAAAGCACCGAATCTGGTACTGGCGTAAAATCGCTTAATGCAGCAGGTGTTACTGATACTCTCTCCGGTCAGTAACCCTGCTGTTTTTTTATGCTTTTCGTCCGCTGTCTAAAAATCCCCCAAAAACACCGAATTTATTCATCGCTTCCTGATTCTCTGATGTTGAAATCCGACATTAGTGATACTATCTCATTACTATTATATTGGCGTATCTGGTCAGTGAACGCAGGGATTGCTGAGAGTCTCCCGGAACGCATAAATCAGTTTTCAATGGATAGAGTGTGATCGGAATTTTTTCGCGTTGGCGACAACTTGGCAGACGGTACTTCTGGCCGCATCTCCTTTTGGGGATGGTCGCGGCTAGTCTTGGCCTGCCTGTCGCGAATGCGCAACCGCCGGAATCCGGCACGGTCTCCGGAAAATCTGCCAATACACTCTTCGTCGGTAATGCGGTTCGTTTTGAAAACCTTATCCGCTTGCGTGATACGGCCCGCAGGCCGGGGATCAGCGCCGATTACTGGCATCAGCATGCTATCAGAGTGGTTATCCGCCATCTCTCATTCTCTTTACCGCAAATGCAACCGCAGGTGCGGCATCAGCTTCTTCCTCTGACTGCGCAGAAAATTGCTGTTTTACAGTCACTGCATGCGCTGCTGACGACACATCACCCGGTCAGCCAGCCGGCCTCTGCAGAGGATGTATTCGTTTCCGTTCAACCCGCTGGTTTTAATAGCGGGTTATGGCTTTCCGGGGTTCAGGGTATCCGAGCCGGGCCCGCTTCCTCTGAGATCTGAGAGTCCCGGACGTACACTTTCCCCGAATTTTGAAGCCAATGAGCTGAACTGAGATTATAAAAACTATGGTCATGAAATTATTAACTAAAATTTTTGGCAGCAGTAATGATCGTACCTTACGTCGTATGCGTAAGTCGGTTGATGTTATTAATAAAATGGAACCTGAGTTCACGGCGCTGACCGATGAGCAACTGAAAGCCAAAACCATCGAATTCCGTGCCCGCCTGGAAAAAGGTGAAGCATTAGAAAGCCTGATCCCCGAAGCATTTGCCACGGTCCGTGAAGCCAGTCGTCGTATTTTCAATATGCGTCACTTCGACGTTCAGTTAATGGGCGGTATGGTTCTGAATGAGCGTTGCATTGCAGAGATGCGTACCGGTGAAGGTAAAACGCTGACCGCCACCTTACCGGCCTATCTGAATGCACTGACCGGTAAAGGCGTACACGTGGTGACCGTCAACGATTATCTGGCACAGCGTGATGCCGAAAATAACCGTCCGCTGTTCGAGTTCCTGGGGCTGACCGTCGGGATCAACCTGCCAGGGATGCCAGCCCCTGCCAAGCGTGAAGCTTACAATGCGGATATCACCTACGGTACCAATAACGAATACGGGTTTGACTATCTGCGCGATAACATGGCCTTCAGCCCGGAAGAGCGTGTACAGCGTAAACTGAACTATGCGCTGGTGGATGAAGTCGACTCCATCCTGATCGATGAAGCCCGTACACCTCTGATCATCTCGGGGCCGGCGGAAGACAGCTCAGAGCTCTACATCAAAGTGAACAAGATCATCCCTCATCTGGTTCGTCAGGACAAAGAAGATTCTGATACCTTCCAGGGGGAAGGTGACTTTTCGGTGGACGAAAAATCCCGTCAGGTTCACCTCACCGAACGTGGTCTGGTAAAAATCGAACAACTGCTGGTCAGCCAGGGCATTATGGAAGAAGGAGAGTCCCTCTATTCTCCGACCAATATTATGCTGATGCATCATGTAACCGCGGCCTTACGGGCGCACGCTCTGTTCACCCGTGATGTGGATTACATCGTTAAAGATGGCGAAGTCGTTATTGTCGATGAGCATACCGGCCGTACCATGCAGGGACGTCGCTGGTCAGATGGCCTCCATCAGGCAGTGGAAGCGAAAGAAGGGGTTGAAATCCAGAATGAGAACCAGACACTGGCATCCATTACCTTCCAGAACTATTTCCGCTTATATGACAAACTGGCGGGGATGACCGGTACCGCGGATACGGAAGCCTTTGAATTCAGCTCAATTTACAAGCTGGATACCATTGTTCTGCCAACCAACCGTCCGATGGTTCGTAAAGATATGCCTGATCTGGTGTATATGACCGAACAGGAAAAAATTGGGGCGATTATCGAAGACATCCGTGAACGTACGGCGAATGGTCAGCCTATTCTGGTCGGGACCATTTCTATCGAAAAATCGGAAGTCGTCTCTCACGAGCTGACAAAAGCCGGTATCAAACATAATGTTCTGAATGCTAAATTCCACGCCAGCGAAGCCGATATTATCGCGCAAGCGGGCCAGCCGGGTGCCGTTACCATTGCCACTAACATGGCCGGTCGTGGTACCGATATTATGCTGGGCGGAAGCTGGCATGCGGAAGTTGAAGCAAAAGAAAATCCGACCCCGGAAGAGATCGAGGCGATCAAAGCCGAATGGCAGAAACGTCATGACGCGGTTCTGGAAGCCGGAGGGCTGCACATTATCGGTACTGAACGACATGAATCCCGTCGTATCGATAACCAGTTACGTGGTCGTGCCGGTCGTCAGGGGGATAAAGGTTCTTCACGCTTCTACCTGTCAATGGAAGATGCCCTGATGCGTATTTTCGCCTCTGACCGTGTCTCTGGCATGATGCGTAAACTGGGTATGAAGCCAGGCGAAGCTATCGAGCACCCATGGGTGACCAAAGCGATTGCTAATGCACAGCGTAAGGTGGAAAGCCGTAACTTCGATATCCGTAAACAGTTACTGGAATATGATGATGTTGCCAGTGATCAGCGTCGCGCTATCTATACACAGCGTAACGAACTGCTGGATGTCTCCGATGTGAGCGAGACCATTAACGGTATTCGCGGTGATGTACTGTCGGCCACTATCGATAACTATATTCCGCCACAATCACTGGAAGAGATGTGGGATGTTCAGGGACTGGAAGAGCGCTTACGCACCGACTTCGACCTGAACCTGCCGATTTCAGAATGGCTGGATAAAGAACCTGAACTGCATGAAGAAACACTGCGCGAACGTATCATGGAACGTGCCGATGAGAACTACAGAGAGAAAGAGACTGTCGTCGGTACTGAAATGATGCGTAACTTCGAAAAAGGCGTGATGTTGCAGACTCTGGATACGCTGTGGAAAGAGCACCTGGCATCCATGGACTACCTGCGTCAGGGGATCCACTTACGGGGTTATGCGCAGAAAGATCCTAAGCAGGAATATAAGCGTGAGTCTTTCGCCATGTTCTCTGCGATGCTGGAATCACTAAAATATGAAGTGGTCAGCACGCTGAGCAAAGTTCAGGTGCGCATGCCTGAAGAAGTCGAAGCCATGGAGCAGCAGCGCCGTGAGGAAGCCGAACGTCTGGCGGCCCAGCAACAACTGAGCCATGTGGATTCAGAAACTGAAGCGGCTGCCGAACTGGCTGCGCAGGGTGGCGAGCGCAAAGTCGGACGTAATGATCTTTGTCCGTGTGGTTCCGGTAAAAAATACAAACAGTGCCATGGGCGTATTGCATAATGCCCCGTCCCTGGCCTACGGCCAGGGCGCTTTCTGACTGTTTTTGTCTGAGGTTCATGGCGACATGGACCTTTTTATCGTCTGTCATAAAGTAAACCGCTGACAGGTCTGCTGTTTGCTATATATAAGGATAACTATGAAACATCTGCAGGTAGCGGTCGGGATTATCCGGGATCCGCAACGGGGTATTTTTCTGACACGTCGTTCATCCTCTTCGCATATGGCCAATAAATGGGAATTCCCTGGCGGCAAAATTGAAAAAGATGAAACCGCTGATCAGGCACTGAAACGTGAACTGATGGAAGAGACCGGCATTGAGGTGCTCAGCGCACAGGCTATCGGCCAGGCAGATCATACCTACGAGGATGTTCACGTCACATTGCACTTTTTCCTGGTGGAACAATGGCAGGGCGAGCCCTGGGGGAAAGAGGGACAGCCGCATCGTTGGGTCAGGCAGGAGGCATTGATTGCCGAAGAATTCCCGCCGGCCAATCATCAACTGGTCAGCCGACTGGTGGCCGGTGAGCTGTAATGAAAATAAAGGGCGCAACCCTCAGGGATGTGCCCTCTGTCTGACGGAAAGCGTTACTCTCCGCTCCATTCATCTTCATCAGAAAGTTTATCATCCAGCGGGATACGCTTTTCTTCGGCCGCCCATTCCCCTAAATCAATCAGCTGACAGCGCTTAGAACAAAACGGGCGCCAGGGACTGAGACTGTCCCAGATCACATCCGCCTGGCATTGAGGGCATTTCACTGTGACAACGTCTTCCTGCATAGTACCTTCTTAACAACATGCGAGTTCAAACTGCAGACGTGCGGGAATTTCACCCTGTTCACTGTCTGCTGGCATAAAGCGGATAGCGTAACGATTCTTGTGCCCTGAAATCTGCGGGTAAAGATCGTCATCAGCGTTAAGCTTCAGACGAAGCAAATCAGCATCTTCCGCATTATCCTGAAAAAAACCATTGAGACTGGTTTGTGTGTGGAAACTACCAGACTGACGGATGAGATCCAACACCAGAGATAAACTTTCTTTTAAGGGTTGCAGAGTCGAACACCATTCGTCGACCTGTGCCTGACGCTCAGTCTCCGGACTATTGAGCCAGATATGCAGTGAGGGCAGGTCAAAGCTGCAACATCCGCCGGGTATGCCCAGCCGCTGACGAACCTGGCTGATAAACCGGTCTTCCCGTAGTTGTTGCCCCATCCGCGGGACCGCCATCATTCTGATCCCCTGCTGTTTGAGTTCCTGTTGCAGTTCACTGACTCTGACGGTATCTACGCCACTGACGGATAACCAGCCGCAAAGCTTTTGTTGCTGACGATCCAGTTCTTTGACCAGGTCTGCCCGGAAGTCTCCGCGATCAAAAATATCCAGTAAGTCACCGATCCCGCGGAAGAAACTTAATGCACTGGCAGGATCATTCACCGGCTGACTGCTACTGAGATTATTCAGGAGGTATTCGATCCGCAGCCAGGTGCGCATTTTTTCGTTAAGCGGGTACTCAAACAGGATTACGGTGCTCATGATACAGATCCTTTTTTCACTGACGCCAGCCTCGGATAGAGACGGAGTAACCTATTGATATCCTGCTCTTGTTCGGCAGGTCCTCCGGTGTTATCGATGATATCATCGGCAACCGCTAACCGTGATTGCCTGCTCGCTTGTGCAATCAGTATAGCTTCCGCCTGCTGACGAGTGATCCGGTCTCTTGCCATGGTACGACTGATCTGGGTTTCTTCATCCACATCGATCACCAGTACACGATCAGCTTTCAGGTGCAGATTATTTTCGACCAGTAAGGGGACGACCCAAAGGCACCAGTCGGTGGTCACGGCAGCGATCATTTCCTGTGTCCGTTGCTGGATCAACGGATGAAGGAGGTTGTTCAGCCAGGTCTTCTGTTGTGGATCGGCAAAAATCTGCTGACGTAACCAGCGGCGATCCAGTGAACCTTCAGGCAGTAATGCCTGATCCCCGAAATGTGCCACAATCTGCTGAAGGGCTGCTGAGCCTGGCGCAACGACTTCCCGGGCAATCTTATCGGCATCAATCACCGGGACTCCCCGTTCAGAAAACCGGTTAGCCACCGTTGTTTTACCGCTGCCGATCCCGCCGGTAAGTGCGACAACATAGGTCATAACATAAGTATCCTGACTAATAAAAAAACTATCCGCTGAAAAATGCCGCAGAGTGACGAATTATCTCAGGCAGATTAGACGAATTGTAGCCCAATAAAAAATAAAAACGCAGTTCTGTTATGACGTTATTATTTTCCGGCTGCGGTCTGCGGCCGTCTGAACATGGGTGACAAAGATCTTTGCCCGGGCAACGTAACAGGTCACGGGCAACCGGAGAAAAAGAAAACGATGACCGCAGTGTATTTTACGGCGTAACGACACGTTAAGCGTGATATTCCCCGGGGTATGTATCGTGCTTTTATATCTGAATGTAAAGGGTGTTTACAGTGATTAGGCAGGAGTTATGCACTATGCGAGCCGGGGGAAATAAGCATTTATCGCTGCGCCTGGATTGGACAAGCTCGCAATGAACCCGCCATATTCTGAAGACGGAGCCAAAGAGCATACGCTGACCGCTTTAAATCATCTGAATGAAAAAGGCACTATGGCCGCAGTCCTGCTAGTGGGTGATCAACCGGAAGCGTGGATAGGTGGTGAGTTCGTTGGTGTCCGGTCAGGCAAGAGTCCTCTGGTGAAGTTCAGGAGTCAGATATCAGCGTCAGTGCATTTGTGTTTAAGCGTTCAGAAAAAGCTTAATCACTCTGCGGGACAATTTGGAGAATAAGCAGTAACCTAATGAAAATTCAATTAAAAGAGAATTGTCTATGGCATTAAAAACAATAGCCTTAACCATTGGCCTGGTAATGATTTCATTAAATGCATCAGCGACTTTACCACTTAATGACTCTCTGCTCGGGCAACCATTTGATGTCGTTGCAAACGGCAAAAAGGTCAGCATAAACACATGTCAGGATCTGATAAATGTCAGACAGCATTTGGGGAAAATAGCCGAAGTTCAGGTAAATCTTCCCAACATGGGGTGGAACTGGTTGATGGATAGCATGACTGCCTGCCAGTTCGAAAACCAGCTCAGACTGATAAATGCTCATCCTGTGAAGGATTCAGCACTGACATTAAAGGAGATTGTACGTCATTTTCCGGCTAATTTATTACCCAGCCCGAATCCTGCGGATTATCATCAAAACATCCATAAAAGCATTGAGCAGGCTTTTCCTGACATTAAGGTAACAGATGACACAGCCTCAACTGTTAAAGGTGCGAGAAATATGCGTTTAATGGACCAAAAAACTTTTAAGACTAAAGACGGGCTTAAGATTAAGATTGTCAGTATTGGTGCAGGAGTGCCAGGGGGGACCTGGAGCACTAAACAAATATTTATCTTACAGAATACGGGCAATAAATTATGGAAAGTGACGCCAGTTGATTACAACACAGTATTAAATCCCGTCACTTTTTGATGATTACTTTCCATCGGTTGCCGTGAAGAAATTGAATGCTGCCCCGGTATCTGATCATCGAAAATATTCGCTCTGAACAAGCTCATCAGATATTTCCACTGAGAAATAATATCAGCAGGTGATTACAGGGATAACCGTCGGGGGAGTGAATGACCTGTCTACGGGGATATAAATCAGGCGAGGTGTGCCGGTTAAAATATCGCCTCACCCGGATTAAACATTGGCAGATACATACCGCTGACAATACTGCCGGTAGTCAGCCCCGTGATCAGTAATACCTCAGGCTCAATGCTGTTACTCAGAAGGTCGGTTTGTTGCCTGATGACCTGGCTTCGGGTATGAAAACAGGCATCGCGGGCTGATTAAAATATCGCCTCACCCGGATTAAACATCGGCAGATACATACCGATGACAATGCTACCGGTAATCAGCCCCGTGATCAGTAATATCTCAGGCTCAATGCTGTTACTCAGAAGGTCGGTTTGTTGCCTGATGACCTGTCTATGGGTATATAAAACAGGCGAGGTGTGCCGGTTAAAATATCGCCTCACCCGGATTAAACATCGGCAGATACATACCGATGACAATGCTACCGGTCATCAGCCCCGTGATCAGTAATATCTCAGGCTCAATGCTGTTACTCAGAAGGTCGGTTTGTTGCCTGATGACCTGTCT